>NZ_JBSWSZ010000002.1:0-15477 GCF_056158285.1 Pseudoalteromonas sp. AWM4_233
TCCGTCCATCACCCGGGCGCGCTGAAGATGGAACAGCAGGTTTTTGAGGCTATATCCTCTTGATGTTCGTCCACTTCAGGTTCCGGGAGCGAGGCGACCTGAATCTCGTTATCGAAGTGGCCGATGTTGCCGACGATCGCCATGTCCTTCATGCTCGCGCATGTGGTCGAAGCGTGATGATGTCCTTGTTGCCGGTGGCGGTGACGTAGATGTCGCCGTCCGAGACGACGTCCTCAATGCGTCACGACCTCAAAACCGTCCATGGCAGCCTGCAGGGCGCAGATCGGATCGACTTCGGTGACCTTGACGCGCGCGCCGGCGCCGCGCAGCGAGGCAGCCGAACCCTTGCCGACGTCGCCATAGCCGCAAACGACAGCGACTTTGCCCGCCATCATCACGTCGGTGCCGCGGCGGATGCCGTCGACGAGCGATTCCTTGCAGCCGTACTTGTTGTCGAACTTCGACTTGGTGACGGAGTCATTGACGTTGATGGCCGGGAAGGGCAGCAGGCCCTTCTTGCTGCAGTTCATAAAGGCGGTGGACACCGGTGGTGGTTTCCTCCGGTGACGCCTTTGATAGCATCGCGCTGCTTGGTGAACCAGCCAGGCGAGGCCTGCCAGGCGCTTCTTGATCTGCGCGAACAGGACTCTTCTTCTTCCGAGCCAGGATTGGAGAGTACGTCTTCACCGGCTTCGGCACGGGCGCCGAGCAGGATGTACATGCGTGGCGTCACCGCCATCATCGAGGATCATGTTGGACACGCCGCCATCGGCCCACTGGAAGATCTTGTCGGTGTACTCCCAGTATTCCGTCAAGGACTTCACCCTTGACCGCAAAGACCGGAATGCCGGCATCAGCGATGGCTGCGGCGGCATGGTCCTGGGTAGAGAAGATGTTGCAGGACGCCCAGCGAACGTCAGCACCAAGCGCCTTCAGCGTTTCGATCAGCACGCCCGTCTGGATCGTCATGTGCAGCGAGCCGGAGATGCGAGCGCCCTTCAGCGGCTGGGTCTGCCCGAATTCCTCGCGGCAAGCCATCAGGCCGGGCATTTCAGTTTCGGCGATGTCGAGTTCCTTGCGGCCATAGGCGGCAAGCCCGATGTCGGCGACGATGTAGTCCTTTTCCGTGCTCATAAAGCTCTCCAGCTGAAGGTTCCGGGTGCCGACGAGTTGGCACCGCCTATCGCATTTCGAGAGCCGGTTTATCAGGGATGATCCGGGAAAGCAACGGGACATAAAGAAGTCTTTATATCTTTATGTCTTTTGAGTTAAGCGTCCTCACCAAACTTTTCGGCGATCAGCCGTTCCAGGGCATCAAGGGCTTCCACGGCCTGCGGCCCCGAGGCGCTGACCTCGACGCTGCAGCCGGGGCTCGCGGCAAGCATCATCAGTCCCATGATGGACATGCCGCCGACCGTCATGCCGTCGCGGCTAACGGTCACCTGCGCATCAAACTGGCCAACGGTTTGGACAAACTTTGCGGAGGCGCGGGCATGCAGTCCCCGCTTATTGATGATGAGGAGTTCGCGGGTGAGGAAGGACATGGAGGCTTTCGGACTTACTTGCCGCTCAGGACGCGGCTGGCGACGTTGATATATTTGCGGCCGGCTTCGGAGGCTTCCGCCAACGCTCGGTCCATGTCGTTGTCGCCGCGCACGCCTGCCAGCTTGATCAGCATCGGCAGGTTCACGCCGGCAATCACCTCCACCCGGCCGCTGTTCATGACCGAGATCGCGAGGTTGGAGGGCGTGCCGCCGAACATGTCCGTGAGGATGATGACGCCGCTGCCGTCTTCGGCAAGCTTCACCGCATCAAGGATGTCCTGACGCCGCTGGTCCATGTCGTCTTCCGGGCCGATGGAGACCGTTTCAATGTATCTCTGCGGTCCCACGACATGCTCGACGGCATGTCGAAATTCCTCAGCCAGCTTGCCATGAGTGACAAGCACTATTCCGATCATGAATTCCCCCTGCAACGGAAACTCGCGGCCCATATCGCAATGCACAAGGGCCGTCCAGCGGTGGGAAGGCATCTTCGCCATGTAGAACTGAAGTTCAAGTTAAAAATCCGAAACTTCCGGTCACAACGTCGTCGGTATGCCGAGATCGGGACGAAGCGCTGCAATCGCCGCCAGAGGCTCCCGGTGGTTGTTCATCAGCCGGATCTGGGGCAGCGAGCCCGCAATCCCCAGATCGTACATCTCGCCGGCAGCGGGCAGGCGCTCCGCAGTGTGGTAATTGACAAGCAGCACCGCAAGATGGAGCACCGCCTCCGCAACGCTCGGGACTCGGACGATTCCGCTGCCCCTAATTTCCATAAGGCCTGCAATGGACGCTGGACGGGAGGCGATCAACTGGTCGCTCCGTCGGGAAATGAAGATCTGATCATCTGCGACCAGCGAGGCGCCCCAGCCCGAACGCTTCGCCGCTGCAAGGCATTGAAGCGCCATGGCAGACTTGCCGATGCCGGAAGGGCCGACGAAGAGCAGGCCAACATCTTCCACAACAATGGCAGTCGCATGGATGTTGCGGGGCGCCATCAGGCGGCCTCACCGGCCGGGAGCGATAGTATGAAGCGGGCGCCGAAGAGCTCTCCAGACTTCGGATTGACGATGTTTTCCGCCTTGAGCGAGCCGCCATGTGCCTCTGCGATCTGGCGGCTGATGGAAAGCCCGAGGCCGGAATTTTGGCCAAAGCTCTCGCCCTCCGGGCGGTCCGTATAGAAGCGTTCGAAGATCCGGTCGATATCCTCGGCCTGTATGCCTGGGCCATTGTCGTCCACCTGAACGATAACGCGGCCCCGCGACCGGAAGAGACGAATCAGGATCCGGCCGACCTTCGTCCGGAACGAAGGATCGTGCGTTCTCAATGAGGTTGGTGATGATCTGCCCTAGCCGCAGATCATGCCCGTAGACGGTGAACGGGACTTTCGCTGCCGGCTTCGCTGTCGACGATCAGATCGATGTCGACCACCTTCCGCCCTTGGCGGATCTGGCGCGACATTCCACCATATTGTGCAGCAGGACCTGCATATCGACGGGTGTGGAGTTGCTGCGTGCCAGTTCCGCATCGAGGCGGGAGGCATCCGAGATATCGCTGATCAGACGGTCGAGACGGCGCACGTCGTGGAAGATGATCTCTGTCAGCCGCTGCTTGGATTCCTCCGATTTTGCCAGCGGCAGCGTCTCCACCGCGCTGCGCAGCGAGGTCAGCGGGTTCTTCAACTCATGGCTGACATCGGCGGCAAAGCTCTCGATCGCGTCGATCCGATCGTAGAGGGCGGTCGTCATCTCGCGAAGTGCGATGGAAAGATTGCCGATCTCGTCCTGACGATAAGCAAAATCCGGGATCTCCTCACGCTGCTTGGCACCGCGCCGCACGCGGATGGCGGCCGCCGAGAGCCGCCGGAGCGGGTTGGCGATTGTCGAGGAAAGCAGGAGCGACAGAAGAATGTTGACGAGCGTTGCCACGCCAAAGACGCGCATGATTGCCAGACGTTCCGCATGGACGATCTTGTCGATGTCACCGGCCTGCGTGGAAAGCAGGAGCACGCCCAGGACCGCGCGGAAACGCTGCACGGGAACAGCCACTGAGACGATCAGCTCGCCTCTCTCGTTCGATGCGCACGACGGCACCGCGCACGCCAGTGAGCGCGTTCATGACCTCCGGGTAAATGGAGCCGTCGCCGCCCGGCGCTTCCTTGTAGACGGGAAGATTGCGCTGCTGCAGCATGCGGTTGAACAGGCGGCCAGAATCCAGTCGCCCCAGCTGGTCGTCTCCTCTGTTCGACCGGCGGCAGGTCGTAGCGCAGGACCTGACCACGTGAATAAAGATGCCGGGAGTCGAGCAGAAGGTTGGCGTCGGCGTCGAACAGGCGTGCACGGGTACGGGTCGGAGAAATCAGCCGCCGCAGAACCGGGGCAACACGATCGGGATCTGATCGGGAAGTCGAGATCCTCGTCATTCGGCACCGGCGTGATGCTCTGGCCCGCCTGCAGCTCCAGCAGCTTTTCCGGATCAATCGTGATCGAGTTGGTGTCGACCGAGGCGGAGGCCGAGATCGCGCCGGCGATGATTTCGCCCTGTGTCAGCAGGCTCTCGACGCGCGCGTCGATCAGGCCTTCGCGGAACTGGTTTAGATAAAGGATGCCGCCGACGAGGACGACGGTCGCCGCAATGTTGAAGAACAGGATGCGGCGGGTAAGGCTGGAGAACACCGCATGCCCGAAGACCCGACGGATCAGAGTGAACGGGTGCGACCAGAGCCGCGCGGAAGAGGCACTTTCCTCCGTCTCGACCCTGTTCGCCATGTCCTCTTCAAGCAGTCGATCTGCCACCAAACGTCCTTTCTCCTCTTCGCAGGACCGGCTCTGCGCCGATCGGGAGCGCGTCTTCATGCCGGGCGCTTATGCAGCTTCTCGGAAGCGATAGCCGACGCCGTAGAGCGTTTCGATCATATCGAAGTCGCCGTCAACCATCTTCTTGAACTTCTTGCGCAGGCGCTTGATGTGGCTGTCGATCGTGCGGTCGTCCACATAGACCTGCTCGTCATAAGCGGCATCCATCAGCGCGTCGCGGCTCTTCACCACGCCGGGGCGCTGGGCAAGCGAATGAAGGATGAGAAACTCCGTCACCGTCAGGGTCACCGGTTCACCCTTCCAGGTGCAGGTATGCCGCTCCTGATCCATGGCCAGCTGCCCGCGCTCCAGCGTCCGCGCCTGCTGCGCGTCGGATCCGGCCTTGATGGCCCCGCCGGCGCCGGCGTTTTCCCGCGCGCTGGCGCGGCGAAGGATAGCCTTGACACGCTCGACCAGGAGACGCTGTGCAGAAAGGCTTCGGCGACGAAGTCGTCGGCACCGATCTTCAGGCCGAAGAGCTCGTCGATCTCCTCGTCCTTCGACGCGAGGAAGATCACGGGAATGTCCGATTTCTGCCGCAGCCGGCGCAACAGCTCCATGCCGTCCATGCGCGGCATCTTGATATCGAAGATCGCAAGCTGCGGCGGCCGCCCGAGGAGTTTCCGTCGAGGGCCGACGCTCCATCGGTATAGGTCTCCACCTTGTAGCCTTCGGCTTCCAGCGCGATCGACACCGATGTGAGAATGTTGCGATCGTCGTCCACGAGCGCGATTGTCTGCATGCTCTCCGTCTCCATCACCATCTTTGCGCATCTCCTGCTGTCTACCCCAGCCAGGTATGGCGAACGCCGATGCGCGTTGTGAGTATAAAGCTGGAACAAATTGTGGCAAAGATAGAGGTTACAGAACCGATTGCAACGCCCCAGCGTTGCCTAGAAAGGTGCAGTTCCGGAAGAGATTGTAAAAGGTCCCTAACCCGATTTAATCCGAAATAGATTTTTTTAAATCGATTAATATATTGATATCATTATGCATTTCGACGCTTCGCGCTCTTGCTCTTTCCGATGCTCGGGTCTAGTTGGTCCGACAGATCAACGCCAAGGGAAGGAAGGCGCATGCAGGAGCTCGGGCTTTACAATCCCGTCCAACGGGATCTCGACCATCGGCCTCACCGATGTCTCCCGCGCCAACTACAACTTCTCGGAGACGGAACTCTACGAAGAGGCGATCCGCAATCGTGAGGCGGCAAACTGGACGGCCGACGGTGCATTGCGTGCCGTGACCGGTCAGCACACCGGGCGCTCGCCGAAGGACAGAGTTCGTCGTTCGCGACGAGACCACTGAAGATTTGATCTGGTGGGACAACAACAAGCCGATGTCACCGGAGCGCTTCGAGGTTCTTCATAAGGACATGCTGGCGCATGCGGCCGGAAAGACGCTTTACGTGCAGGATCTCATTGGCGGTGCCGATCCGGAGAACGCCCTGCCGACCCGGGTGATCACCGAACTTGCCTGGCATGCGTTATTCATCCGCAATCTGCTGCATCCGGCCAACCAGGGCCTCGCTCGAGACCTTCGTCCAGAAGCTCACCATCATCAACCTGCCGAGCTTCCGAGCAGATCCCGCCCGCCACGGCTGCCGGACCGAAACCGTCATCGCCTGCGATCTGCGGCGTGGTATCGTTCTGATTGGCGGCACGTCCTATGCCGGCGAAAACAAGAAAGTCAGTGTTCACGGTCCTGAACTCATCCGCTGCCCGCCAAGCACGTCATGCCGATGCACTGCTCTGCCAATGTTGGCCCGACGGGTGACGCAGCCGTTTTCTTCGGCCTGTCGCACCGGCAAGACCACGCTTTCGGCGGATCCGAAACGCACCTCTGATCGGCGACGACGAACATGGCTGGGGCGAGAGCGGCATCTTCAACTTTGAAGGTGGCTGCTATGCGAAGGCGATCCGCCTCTCGGCTGAAGCCGAGCCGGAAATCTACGCCGCTACACGCCGCTTCGGCACGGTTCTGGAGAACGTCGTTCTCGACGAGAACCGGATCCCCGATTTCGACGACGCTTCGCTGACGGAGAACACACGCTCCGCCTACCCGCTGCACTTCATCCCCAACGCATCGGCAACCGGCATCGCACCCCATCCGAAGACGATCATCATGCTGACGGCAGACGCTTTCGGTGTCATGCCGCCGATCGCAAGGCTCACGCCGGAGCAGGCCATGTATCATTTCCTCTCCGGCTACACCGCCAAGGTTGCTGGCACGGAGAAGGCGTAACGGAGCCGGAAGCCACCTTCTCGACCTGCTTCGGAGCACCGTTCATGCCGCGTCATCCGGCGGAATACGGTAATCTGCTGCGTGACCTGATCGACCGCCACAACGTCGACTGCTGGCTCGTCAATACGGGCTGGACGGGCGGCGCCTACGGGGTCGGCAAGCGGATGCAGGTGCTGGCCTCAAACCGTACCCTCTACATCTTAACCTTAGCAATACGTAACTGAACGAAGTAACTACGTACAAATTACGTATTGCTAAGGTTAACTTTCGTTGTTGACTCGACGGTAGCAGCACCTACCTTTCGGATTTTCAAATAACAACGCCGGGCCAGACATTTTTAAAGTCCGATCAGCAATTTCTGTCATCTGGAGGTTGGTATCGATGGGCTGTTTATTCGGGTCAGCTGCTTCTTTTTTTCCAGCTGTTTAATGAAGTCTCGGAGATTTTTGTATTTCATGGTACAAGCGTTCCCGCCTGAATTGATTGGAAAAAGAAGCCGCATTATACGGTGAGAAGGGAGGGAAAACCAGCATGCGGCTCTAGGGCATGCTGGTTCATCAGCCATTTAGCCGCCTTTTTGGCGCTTCATCGCTTCAAAGAATTCATCATTGGTTTTGGTCATCGCCAATTTATCAATCAAAAATTCCATTGCATCAATTTCGCCCATATCATGGACAATCTTTCTCAGGATCCACATCTTCTGAAGCTCTTCACTAGAAGTCAGAAGCTCCTCACGACGCGTACCAGAGCGGTTGAAGTCAATCGCAGGGAAGACGCGCTTTTCAGCAATCTTACGATTCAGGTGTAACTCAAGGTTACCTGTTCCTTTGAACTCTTCGTAGATGACTTCATCCATCTTCGAACCTGTATCAATCAGCGCTGTTGCGATAATCGTCAAGCTACCACCTTCTTCAACATTCCGTGCAGCACCGAAAAAGCGCTTTGGTTTATGTAGCGCATTTGCATCAACACCACCAGTCAGGACTTTACCTGAAGATGGGATCACGGTGTTGTACGCACGAGCAAGACGCGTAATTGAGTCAAGAAGGATGACAACATCCTTTTTATGCTCAACAAGTCGCTTCGCCTTTTCAATGACCATTTCAGCAACTTGTACGTGACGGCTTGCTGGTTCATCAAATGTAGATGCGATAACTTCACCAGAGACAAGACGTTGCATCTCAGTGACTTCTTCTGGACGCTCGTCAATCAGAAGTACCATGAGCTGACATTCTGGATGGTTCGCAGCGATGGATTGCGCAATATTTTGCAGCAACATCGTCTTACCCGCTTTTGGCGGTGCAACCAGCAATGCACGTTGACCTTTACCAATTGGTGAAGCAAGGTCAGAATACGCGCTGTGATGTCTTCTGTACTGCCATTGCCGCGTTCCATAACGAGACGATCATTGGCATGCAGTGGTGTTAGGTTTTCAAACAGAATTTTGGTTCTTGCACTTTCCGGCTTTCCGAAGTTGACTTCGTTGACTTTCAATAGTGCAAAATAACGTTCACCTTCTTTTGGTGGACGAATGATACCAGAAATCGTATCACCCGTTCGCAGGCTAAATCTCCTGATCTGGCTGGGAGAAACGTATATGTCATCAGGGCCTGCAAGATAAGAAGAGTCAGATGAACGAAGGAAACCAAATCCATCCTGCAAAATTTCTAAAACGCCATCACCATAGATGTCTTCACCACTTTTAGCGTGGGCTTTTAGAATTGCGAAAATTATATCTTGTTTGCGTAAGCGGGCAACATTCTCAAGGCCCATTTTTTGGCCAAGCTGACCAACTCATTAATCGTTTTATTCTTCAGTTCTCTTAAATGCATAACGGTGGGTCTTAAATATTTCTTGCGGTAGAGATTATCTCGAAAAAGGTTAGGGAAATTGACTTCGTGAACAGCAAAGCAGAATGGTCATCCGAGCTATAAGTTAGCAGCTAACCACGAGTCCGTCCAGATTTAATGTCAGGAAAGGTGAAAAATACACCATTCCTGATTTCCTTGGGGGGGAGATTATAGGTTCTCGTTGTAGAAAATCAACCAATTGATTTTTCGACATTGCACCAACTTTCGTTGCAGCAGCCTCACCATTTTTAAATAGAACCAGTGTCGGAATACCACGAACACCAAACTTTGCAGGTGTTGCATTGTTATCATCGATATTGAGTTTTCCGATTGTTAATTTATCTGCAAACTCTTCTGCAACTTCATCAAGAAGTGGAGCAATTAGCTTACAAGGTCCACACCAAGGGGCCCAAAAATCAACTAAAACTGGTTTATCTGCACTGAGTACATCAGCTTCAAAGCGGTCATCGCTTAGCTCAACTATTTTATCGCTCATCTTCATTCTCCGAACGGCATAATCTCATTTTATGCACACTAATATAAGGGTATTTACGTGATCCTGTTCCTTATTGCAAAGTTTACAAGTTATCCTTAGCCCCATGAGCGAAACACACTTAACCGACAAAAAGTTTGCCGAACTCCCAATTTCACCACAAGTGATATCGGGCCTTCAGGCAATGGGGTTTGATAAATGTACTCCAATTCAGGTGCTTAGCCTGCTCATGCCTTAGATGGTGGTGACGTTGCAGGGCAAGCACAAACGGGAACAGGTAAAACCATTGCGTTTCTTACCGCAACGTTCCATCAACTATTAACTCAAAAAGCTGTTGCGACGAATGGCCCAAGAGCACTTATCATGGCACCAACGCGTGAGTTGGCTATTCAGATATATAATGACGCAAAACAGCTTTCTCAAGCAACAGGGATTGAATTAGGACTGGTATATGGGGGCGAGAATTACGAAGATTAACGCCGAAAGCTCCAGGAAAATTCAATTGATATTCTTATTGGTACAACCGGACGTCTCATCGACTTCTACAAACAAAAAGCTTACTCACTGAATCACATCGAAGTTGTCGTCCTTGATGAAGCCGATCGGATGTTTGATTTGGGTTTCATCAAAGACATTCGTTATATTTTCAGAAGAATGCCACCGCCTGAGCAGCGATTGAACATGCTTTATTCTGCAACTTTATCATTACGTGTGCAGGAGCTTGCTTACGAGCATATGAATCAACCAGAACATGTTCATATCGAACCACAGAGCATGACAAACAAACGCATTTTAGAAGAAATTTTTCATCCTTCAGCGGATGATAAAATGCCTTTGCTACTCACATTAATGGAAGAGGAGTGGCCTGAAAAAGCCATTGTTTTTACAAACACAAAACATGCATGTGAAGAAGTCTACCAGTGGCTGATTCCGAGTAAGCACCGCGTCGGACTACTGACTGGTGACGTTCCACAAAAGAAACGTATTCGCATTCTAGAGCAATTCACCGCGGGTCACTTGGACATTCTCGTTGCAACAGATGTTGCCGCACGTGGACTTCATATTCCAAAAGTGACACACGTCTTTAACTATGACTTACCAGACGATCCTGAAGACTATGTTCACCGTATCGGGCGGACAGGACGCGCTGGACAAAGTGGATTAGCAATCAGTTTTGCCTGTGAGAGTTATGTCTATAACTTACCAGCAATCGAAGAGTACATTGGGCATGTAATCCCAGCGATGGGATATGTATCGAGACGCATTAATCGATGGATATTGAACCACCAAAGTTTCAACGCCATCGAACAGCGCGAACAAAACGCCTGCGTCGATCAAAATCGCCGTCACCCCAACTCACAAAATCGACACCGTAAACGTCAAAGATAGGTAAAATACGGTGAATCGAAAAAGGCTACATCAAGATATTTACGCAGTCATTGATTTAGGCTCCAACTCTTTTCATATGAAAATGGTGAAAATTGTCGCTGGCAGCGTTCAGGTGATCAGTCGCGTCAAGCGAAAAGTACGCCTTGCTTCCGGCCTCGATGCTCACAATCAACTCAGCCAAGTCGCAATGGAAAGAGGGTGGGAGTGTCTTTCCTTATTTTCTGAGCAACTACAGGATATTCCTTCAGAAAATATTGTGATTGTTGGGACTGCAACATTACGACTTGCAGAAAATGTCTCCGGATTCCTGAAAAGCAGAGTCAATCCTCAAGCACCCCATTCAAATCATCACTGGTGAAGATGAAGCGAAAACAATTTATCTTGGTGTCGCGCATACATCTTCTTCTGCTGATAATCGCATTGTCGTCGATATTGGTGGCGCAAGTACTGCAAGTGATTGTTGGTTACAAGTTCGAGCCTCTCGCACTACAAAGCTTAGATATTGGCTGTGTCACTTTCCTTGAGCAAGTTCTTTCCAGATTACAAACTGACAGAGCAAGCTTTTTCAGAAGCAACACAAGCGGCAAGGGAAGTCCTTTCACCTTATGTCGATGAGTTTGTGGATGCTGGATGGTCCAGTGCTGTCGGTGCTTCCGGAAGTGTTCAGGCACTTCAAGAAATCCTCATTGCACAGGGATTCGATGAAGTCATCACCCTTGAGCGCCTTCACTTAATCAAAGAACAGGCGATTGCTTGCGGGCATATCGACAGGCTCAATATCCAAGGGCTGTCTGAAGAAGAAAACTCGTTTTTGCAAGCGGCCTCGCTATCCTCATTGCAATTTTTGAGCGCTTGAATATTCAGGGAATGACATTGTCAGGAGGCGCACTTCGAGAAGGCCTCCTCTACAGCATGCTGCCTAAACTTCAGCAGCGGAATATCCGAGAAAGAACGCTCAGCAGTCTTCTGATCCGTTATCATCTGGACAAGCATCAAGCCAAGCGGGTTTCGAATCTCTGCTTGCCAACTCGCTTATCAGGTGAATGCACAGTGGGCGCTGTCAGATTTTGATGGGATTGACGGATTAAGTGCATCTGCACAACTCCATGAATTAGGCTTGTTAATCCATTATAAGAAACATCAGCACCATGCTGCATATATCTCGAAAATACGGATATGCCTGGATTTACACGTGCACAACATAAACTACTGATCGCACTTGTTCATAACCATCGACAGGATATTGCAAGAGAAATTGTTGACCGACAAACAATGACTTCACCATTGCTCGCTGGTCGGTTAACACGGATTCTAAGGCTCGCAGTTCTGCTTTCTCTTAGACGCCACAGATGAAGTACTTCCGAAAGCTAAGTTATCAGTGATAGATGATGAACTCACCGTCAGCATTGATCTGGACTGGCTTGAACAACACCCGCTGACCAAAGGCTGAATTAGAACAAGAAATTCAGTACCAAAAAAACTGCGGTTGGCTTCTTCAAATGGACGCAATCCTGTCTTGTCACACTCCGAGGAAGCATTTGACTCAGTCATCATCTTAATGCTGCTTCCATCCAATAAAGTAGTATGGGGCTAAGCTCATACTACATTTCTTTCGATTTAATCATATAGTATTAACTTCCTAATTCAAAAAGCTTTTACTTTTATCTTTTAATATTTTTTAAATCAATAACTTAAGCTATAAGGAATGGGTTTTTAACTACTTCTAAAAAAACATCCTTTAGTTTGATGAGTGAAATGAATGGATCCCCAAAAATACGCATAGAAAATGGAAAAAAGCATGAGGGAAAAGATTAATGACATCCTCATGTGAGGTAATCAGTCAAGAGAAGCAACCTATTGAGCAGAAAACGATACTCTTTGTCATTCCAACTCCAAGGAAGAGAAAAAGCAATGATATATGATCAAATCACCCACGCCGAGTATCAAAGTCGTTCCAAAGAATACTGTTCAAAGAAAAGTCACAGTTCCTGAATATATTTCCAAAGAGGAATGGAATGGAGGAAATTGAAAAGTCGCTTTTTACTTTTGGAAATATGAATGTCATCCTCCAAGGAGGACTCTTTTTTCTGATTCTCTTTAAAATTGGCGCCATCAATCCCGTTCACCAACCCTTGACCGCCGACATCAGGGATTGTTTTTGCCGCAACGGCAATGATGCAACTTGCCAGTTATCATCTGATTGAGCTCGCAACACACTATAAAAAAGTTTCTATTTTCCTTTGGTATATCACATTATCCTTCATTAATATGTCTGCAACGTACTGCCTTTATCAACTTCACTTGGTCAGTCAAACTCAAGTATCAGGAACGACATGCTTTATCGCCGTTATCTACCTTGTTTTCACAATCATGCAAGTCGCCAGACTATGCGATCGCGTTATCTTTAAAACAAACATTCTGCCAGAGATTTATCAATATAGTGTCCTCGCGCTGATCTTTGTGTCACTTTTTGTCTGTTATATTCGGTTTTCTATGTCTTCGCAGCAAAACCTCTACAAAAGTATTTAAAAGGGTTTAACCCATGCTAATGCTATTTATAGTTTTGATCATGGTTGTAGGTTTTATTCAAGTTCGTTTCACCTATAAGATTTTTGAAAAGAAAAAAGTTGAGCAGATAAAAAATGAGGTAAAAAAAGAGCTGGCAGAAGCAAACATTCGCAATCACAAAAAAGCTGATCGAACACGATGAAATTAAAGACAAAGTCACAACAGGATGAAGCTTTAGAAAGCGTCAAAGATCACGCATCAGAAATCTATGAGGAGTATGAATGTCGCATCGCAGATAAGATGAGGAAAGATAATATCAGCATCACGCATATGCATACGTCTTTTTGAAGCAACGGTTTTAAATACCTGGAATGAAGGGACGCAACGCCCCCTCAGACAAACTAAAAATCAACCTTGTTGACGGATATATCGTGCTGCATGCTTCGCAAGTAGTTATATACTGTCAGCCCCTGCACGCTTAAAGCAACTCAGGGACTCCATAATCACGGCTTCTTCATCTAACCAACCCTGCTGAATCGCAGCCATATGCATTGCATATTCACCACTCGACCTGATAAGCAAATGTGGGTACTCTGAAAAGTCTCTTTACTTACTAACAATATCCAAATAAGGCATTCCTGGCTTCACCATCACCATATCCGCGCGCTTCTTCCAGATCAGAGCGTGATTTCGCGAAGTGCTTCGTCACTATTGGCAGGGTCCATCTGATAACTTTTCTTATTGCCTTTTGACAGGTTATTTGCGCTACCAACCGCATCCCGAAAAGGACCATAGTAGCTTGAGGCATATTTCGCGGAATAGGCCATAATTTGCGTATTCACATAACCTTCTTCTTCCAAAGCATCACGGATAAGGCCAACACGGCCATCCATCATATCTGAAGGAGCAACAATATCAGCACCAGCTTTCGCATGGGAGATTGCCTGCTTAATGATGTGTCGACCGTAGCATCATTCACAACGTAGCCATCTTCATCGATGATGCCATCTTGACCATGCGTTGTGAATGGATCCAGTGCAACATCAGAAATCACACCAAGTTGAGGAAATGCTTCCTTTAAAGCACGGATTGCTTTTTGCGCAAGTCCATCTTCATGGAAAGCTTCCTCTGCGAGCAAAGACTTTTTCTCCTGGTGTCACAGGAATAGAGCGACGGCTGGGATCCCAACGTACAAGTTCTTCCGCTTCTTTAAAGTAAATTATCGATAGAGAGACGTTCAATCCCTGGCATTGATTCGACGGTTTCACGCCTTTGCTTCCCTTCCAATACAAAAACAGGGTATATCAAATCATCGACGGACAAACGGTTTTCCGCAATCAAGCGACGCGTAAAATTCACTGCTCCGGGCGCGTCTCATACGCGTAAATGGATACAAGCCTGCAGATACTTGCGTCATGACGACTCTCCCTTTATTTTTCTTGCAATAGATTAAGAACGATTAAATTCGTTTGACTGAAACTTGTCGGTTAGCGCCTTCGACTTTCAAGTAAAACCCTGGCATAAGCACCCGCTCGAATTGTCACCACTTGGCCAGCTTTCAATTGAATATAATCAGTGTCAATTTGCAGCCATCTTTGTCCATTATCCAATAGCAACTCCCATTCTCCACGCTTACGTTTTTTTGCAGTAAAGAATATTTGCGGAGAGAGATTGAATTGGGGGATGTTGTGATTGGGATGAAGGTTGTGCTTTTTTAACTGATGATTCACGCTTTTGCTTACTTTGAAACTGCCCGGTCGTAACAAGCAAGTCTGTGCTCAGGGTCTTTTATATTTTGGCAGGTGCTGCTACCGTCGAGTCAACAACGAAAGTTAACCTTAGCAATACGTAACTGAACGAGTAAGACGTAAAACATTACCATATTGCTAAGGTTAACGACGGTTAGATTCACCTCTTACACAGCACCTCCGTAGAAAGAGTTTTTCCAACCTGTGAATGAGAAGAAAGGCAGTGGCACAGGAATTGGAATATTAATACCTACTTGACCTACTTCGATTTGCTGTTGGAATTTACGTGCTGCTGCACCGCTTGCTGTAAATAAAGACGTACCGTTACCATATGGGTTACGGTTAATTAGCGCGATTGCTTCGTCTAGCGTGTCAACGAATACACAGCTTAAAACTGGACCAAAGATTTCTTCTTTGTAGATTTCCATCTCTTCAGTCACATCTGTAAATAGCGTCGGGCCAACCCAGTTACCAGCTTCATAGCCTTCAACAGTATAGTCTGAACCATCAACTAAACAGGTTGCACCTTGATCTTTACCGCTTTGAATAAGTGAAAGAATACGCTGTTTTGCTTGAGGTGTTGTTTGCGGGCCATAAGCCGCTTCAGGGTCGTTCCAAAGACCTGGGCGTACGCCTTCGAAACCTTTCTTAATGTCTTCTACCCACTCTTTTGATGAACCAACAAATACTGCCACCGAAATACCCATACAACGTTGGCCACCAGCACCTACTGATGCACCAACTAGGTTATTCACTGTTTGTGCTTTTGACGCATCTGGCATGATATCAGGCGTTGGTGTAGATGTAATCAACCGTCGTTAACCTTATATATGCTCAAGTGCTAACATAACAT
>NZ_JBSWSZ010000003.1:0-2221 GCF_056158285.1 Pseudoalteromonas sp. AWM4_233
ATCGCCCGACAAGATATCCCACGCGGGAATGGCATGTTCGTTGCCCGTGTCAAGAATTGTCGTTTCCGGTATCCCGCCGGTTGCGATCACAACAATATCAGGCGACAGGGCCGTCACGTCTTCGACCTCAGCGAAGGTGTTGAAGTGGAATTTAGACGTCTCAGTGCAGCGCATTGTGCCATACGCCAGTCAATGATCCCGATCATCTCGGCCCGGCGCTTGGATTGCGCTGTAAGGCGCACTTGGCCGCCGGGCTCGGGGGCGGCTTCCAGAACGGTGACATCATGCCCACGCTCGGCAGCAACCCGTGCCGCCTCAAGCCCGCCGGGACCTGCGCCCACGATGACGGCGCGACGGGGCGTTTCCGCCGCAGGGATCACGTGCGGCATCGACAATTCGCGCCCGGTTGCAGGGTTGTGGATGCACAACGCCTCGCCAGCCTGGTAAATTCGGTCAAGACAGTATGTGGCCCCGACGCAGGGGCGGATATCATCTTCCTGACCGGCTTGTATCTTGGAAACGATCATCGGATCAGCCATATGCGCGCGGGTCATGCCGACCATATCCAAAAGGCCCGAGGCCACTGCATGCCGCGCCGTAGCCACATCAGGGATCCGAGAGGCGTGGAAGGTGGGCATCCCGATCTCGGCCCGCACGCGTCCGGCGAAATCCAGATGCGGCGCGCTTTTCATGCCTTGAACCGGGATCACATCTGTCATCGCCGGATCCGTATGAATGCGTCCGCGAATGACATTCAGGAAGTCGACTTGCCCGCCGTCGCGCAGTCTGCGGGCGATTTCAAGCCCTTCTTCCTCGGTGATACCGCCTTTTTCAACCTCATCCGCGGTGTAGCGAACGCCAACAATGAACTTGGGTCCGACGCGGTCACGGATTGCATCCAACACCATGAAGCCAAAGCGCAAGCGATCGTCGAGGCTGCCACCAAACGGCGCATCCATCGTGTTGGTCAGGGGTGACCAAAACTGATCCAGCAAGTGACCATAGGCCTGCAGTTCAGATTCCATCCAAACCGGCAGCCTGCATGCGTTCAGCCGCGTCCGCATAGTCGGTCACAATGCGCTCAATATCGAAGTCTTCCATTTTTTTAGGGAACGCGCGATGCGCCGGTTCGCGATAGTGCGATGGCGAAACAGAGGGCAGCCAATCACCCTTGTTCCAACCGGTGCGACGCCCCAGATGGGTCAATTGAATCATCACCGCGCATCCATGAGCGTGGCAGGCATCTGCCAGTTCACCCATCCAGGGCACGACCTCGTCCTTGTAGGCCAGGATGTTGTTGAAAACTGGCGGGCTGTCGCAACTCACCGTTGCAGATCCAGCGGTCATTGTCATGGCAACGCCCGCTTTCGCGCGAACTTCATGATAGGCGCGGTAGCGCTCTTTGGGCATTCCCGCTTCGGGGTAGGCAGGTTCATGACTTCGTGGTCATAATCCTGTTTTTCAGGGTCAGATGCTTTAGTTGATAAGGCTGCAAAAGGACATCGCGGTTCATGAGGAAGATTCTTCTGTCAGACTGCTGTGGCGCGGCGACATCTTTCGGAATGACGACAGGTGAAACAGCCCAGATCAGCCGACAGGCCTGGTCCGTCCGATTGCGCGCGTGGTGCGGAATTCGTGCGTCAAAGCTATAGCTGTCACCGGCGCGCAGAGTGATGAACTCTTCACCGATCTGCATTTCTAACTCACCTTCCAGAACCAGCCCATGTTCTTCGCCTTCGTGCTTTTGCAAGGGGTCTTCAGGGCGTTCCGCATAGGGTGCGTAAACCGCCAAACCCATATAAAACTGCCCGCCAATCGAGCTGGACAGCAGGTGATCGGTGTATCCAAGCTCAGCCGCGTCCTGACCGTAAAGGGTGTTGAGTGCGCGGCGGTTTTGGGCGCGTACGACAAAGGCCTGTTCCATTGGCCCGGCCCCCGCGCGGCGGGCAAAAAACCAATCTGGGGTGACACTCAGCGCGTTGGCAATGGACTGCAAGACGTCGACCGAAGGCTTGGATACCCCGCGTTCAATCGCCGACACATGACTCAGCGAGATCCCTGCCTCTTTGCTGAGTTGTTTAAGGGTAAGCTGGCGCGCTTTGCGTAGTTGCCGCACCTCACTGCCCAGCGAAGAAATTGCGGATGGCAAGGCGACGACGTTGTCAGATGGCATATAGCTCTAGGTGCTGCTGGCAGGTATGCCTTACACGTAGTTAACCTT
>NZ_JBSWSZ010000003.1:2249-2854 GCF_056158285.1 Pseudoalteromonas sp. AWM4_233
GCAGTAAAAAGTTTGTTCATGTATATCGAGTCGAGCTATTAATCCTTCGGTACGATCATTCACAGCAAGTAATGATTGGCTAAAGGCTTGCTCTACAAACATGGTGCCCCAATCGACGCCGTTTAGCACGACGCGAACTGGAATGTTTTTAGGCGCAATAATATCAAAGTCAGCCAACTCCATCGTTTTACTGAATAAGCTAGGACCTTGATGAATGCGCACATTGGGGGCGACTAAAGCAAATTTTCTAGATTCAAATAAGGCTTTTTTCTTTTTCAGTTCAAAGCGCAATGACCAGCGGGTGTCGTTGCTAACATGATCAAGCATGTCACCTTGAAGACGCACTTTGGCAAAGTACTTTTGTTGGTTTAAATAAAGGGTGGCATTCACTTGATTGCGCTGCTCGGCAATGATGCCGTTTTTAAGCGCGTTGTTTCTATCTTGTTCAAGTTTGAGCCAGTCCTGATATTTAATATCAACTTTGATAACAGGCAAGTCTTTATCGGCAGTCAGCAGGCGCTTAGGTGCAAGGCTGATGTCTTGCACCAATTGAATGAGTTTGCTCAGGTGCTGTGTAAGAGGTGAATCTAACCGTCGTTAACCTT
>NZ_JBSWSZ010000004.1:0-2754 GCF_056158285.1 Pseudoalteromonas sp. AWM4_233
ATCTTTTTTTCTTTAACTCTAAATACGGATACCCTTTTGACGGTTCACTTACTAAAACAACTTTTCTTCGTGTACCGTTTAATACCCCTTCTTGCTCATTTACAACGTAATCTTGATTAATCTTGTTGTTTTGTAGGTCTTCTATACTATCATATACATCTAATGCACCGTCTACTAACCATATCATGTAGTTTAACATTGTTTTATCTAAACCAAATGCTTCTAAATTCAGTAACAAGACTGGATATTCTAATGCTTCAAGAATAATCCCATAGTCTTTATCAATTATATAGTTGTTTTCCTCTTCAAAAGATGTACTATCTTTTGTAGGTCTCTTTAACAACTCGTCTTTATCAATCGGTGTACTGAAATCATAGTAGTATTTATCGGTGTTTATTCTAGATGATTGCGTTTCAAGTATAGAATTTAACTTTTTATGCGTATACGATAATGGAGATTGTATGAACTGCATCGTTTCATGGTATAAATTACTTGACAATGAACCTAAATCCAAGTTTGATACTGAAACTGGGTGTACTTCCCATACGTATTGCATTTTGTTTTCCTTCTTAGGATATTCCTGTTTGTAGGAATCTTTCCTGTTACGCCCTTTCATGCCTTTATCTTGCAATTTAACCTCTTTCTTTTTAAAACGCATCATTGTTACTACTCTTGTGTAATCAAAACCTGCTAAGGACAACGTACCCCTAAACTCATAAAAATCATTCTCTACTAAATCGTTTGGTACATATACTACTAGTTCACCTTTTGTGAGTTTCTTTTCTCGACCTTGCTCACCTATAAAATGAACTCGAAATGATACGAATTTACAGTTTGGTGCTAACTCTTCTGAATGAAAGATAGGCGGTTTCTCTATCTTATGCTTCACATACCCACCTACAACGACATCCCTTAGACGACCTTTCTTGTTTATCTCGTTTAAGATATCAAAGGTGGGTATAGATGTATCAACAATTTTCAGTTTGTCTTCAAACACCAATACCCCTACTTTCTTATCTTTGTTTATATTAAATAAAGCTTTCAATAAAGACTTTTGCAATATCAGTCATTTCGTTTTCTAACTCTTTTAATCTAGTTTCGATTTCCATATACTCCGAACTATCTTTACCTTTGTCTATTTCAACTACCCCTTGCATACTTAATAATTGAGTAGAGTCTTCCTTTTTCTCACTATACTTCTTTAGTAATTCTTTCGGATACATAGTAGAGTCTCCTTTCTTATTCTTTTGGTTTACACTCTTTATCTAATCCCGCTTCGAATTCACCGCATACTTTACAAATAGCAAGACCTCCATCTAATACTAAGTTTGCTATTGTATCACTTTCCATTTCTTCGGGACTCTTGTTTGTAAAGTCTTCTTTTGTATATAATACATGATTATTTTTCGTTTCCATTGCTACCCCTCATTTCTCTTCTACAATCCAACCGTTTAACATAGCGTATTTATACTTTCTTGGATACTTTCTCTTCCAGTTTTCCCATTCTTTCGAGTGTCCTATTGTGGCTAAAGGGTTATTCCTTTTCTTCTTTTCAAGAATCTTTGCAACCCACTCAGGAACTACAGGTTTATAAAATTCATTTTCATTCATTTTGACACTCCTTTGTGTTTTCCTCGATTACTTCAACCGTTACTTTAACCTTCTTACCTTCAAAGTTAAACAGGTCTTGTGTTAAATAATCATTAATTTCTTTTATGTATACATCATGGTAAAGTGCATTACTGTTTCCATAATCAATTTCTTGCTCTACTACTTTACCGATGTACGTTTTCTTTTGTGGCATATAAGACACCTCTTACCCTAATGTAGTAAATCCTGCTGTTTTATAGCTCACATCACGGTCTACTATACTAAATTTACTATACATTGCATGAATTTCTAAGTCTTCTTCTACTAACTGGAATCCATACTCACGACACATTGCTTGAGCAATTACTTCATGTTGATTTGTATCTACTTGTTTTACAATTCGATGATATAAGTCTAAGAATTCTTCGTTTGTTATGTCTCCACGAATCATAAGTGTAGAGTAAGAGTATTCACTATGCTCATCTGTTGCAAAGCGTACAAATCTTACTTTAGGTAATCCTTGTAACTTTTCTTTTGTTGTCTCTTCATACTCTAACCAACTCTCTAATAATTCTCTCAGTTGAAATTTTGAAGATGCTTCTAGTGTTGTAAGTAGTTCTTCTCTATCTGCAATTTTAATTTCTGCTTTGAAAATCTCAGTCTTCTCACCTTTTCTCATTTTAGTCATTTCATAAACCGTCACTTCAAAACCTAATTCATCATACTTATTTAAAATCTCCATTTTACTACCCCTATTCTTGATTCTCTTTATCGTTTAACTTTACTTTATTCTCACACGAGAAACAAATGAACCCACACTCTGTTAACGAATGAATTGTAACAGACATTTGTTTCTCTATATTATGCCGTTTATTTTCTAACTCTTTATAGTCTACTTTGTTCTCACACTCATTACAGATTAATGTAAAACCTTTACTCATGTTTAACTACCCCTTAGTATGGTGAATATACTTCTATACGTCTTAAATCGTCTCTTACTACGTCTTCTTTCTTATAATCTTGTACAATACCAAATCCACTCATTGCATGAATCTCGAAAAAGTGAGTTTCTTTTACAAAACCATAACGTTTACATAACTCGTCTGCTATCTGCTCACGATTTAAATTTATACCTTCTGACACCACTTGATTGTACATGGAAAT
>NZ_JBSWSZ010000005.1:0-3263 GCF_056158285.1 Pseudoalteromonas sp. AWM4_233
CACGTATTGCTAAGGTTAACGACGGTTAGATTCACCTCTTACACAGCACCTATTCCCATACTATGGCATTTGGGCAAACAATAACTCAAGCCCTGCATTTCGTGAGTTACAAAGTAAACTAGTGCCTAAGTTTTCTGCGATGAGCTCTAAAATCACGCAAAACAAAGCGTTATTTGAACGTATTCAAGCGGTTTACAATAGTGATGAGTTTAAAAACTTAACGGCTGAAGAGCAGCGTATTACTTGGATGCGTTACAACGGTTTTGCACGTAACGGTGCAACACTTTCGGGTGACAAAGCAAAGCGTTATGCTGAAATTAACTTAGGTGCTGTGTAAGAGGTGAATCTAACCGTCGTTAACCTTAGCAATACGTAACTGAACGAAGTAGACGTAAAGGGACAACGATTGCTAACGTTAATCCGATTCCTGCTTTCTTACCTGCAGCACCTATGATTGATGATAGATGATTGATGATAGATGATAGATGATTGATGATTGATGATTTGTCTGTAGGACGATGAAAAACTATAAGTGTTACATCTTGAGTGTGTTTTCGAATTTTCCGCCGGATGAGCCTCCATAGCTGCATAAACGGCAAACTTCGCTTTGAGACCCTACTAACACTAGAAGTTACTTATTGGAGGTTTCCTTTTCTACCCTATAGACCCAATGACCTCATAGCTGCATAAAACGACCGCTTCGGTCTGAGACCCTATTAATACTAGAAGTTACTTATTTGATGCTTCCTTTTCTATCCTATAGAAAGTAGTCTTACCTATTTTTGCCCGTTGGCATGCTGTATCTATTGATACTCCTCGATTTTGGTAAAGATGCTTGGCATATTGGTACTTTTCAATTGTATCGGGTTTGGAGCCCTTGGGTCTACCCAGAAGCTTGTTCCGTTTTCTGGCGTTATTCAATCCCACCTTCGTCCGTTCACTTATCAGATTTCGTTCGAATTCTGCAACTGCTGCACGGATTCGGAGTAAAAATTTACCGTTAGCGGATGTAGTATCGAATTCGGGTTCGCTCAAGACTCTCTGAAATGCACGCGGCGCGTCATTGAACCTGTCGATTAGTTCCACCATATTTTTCAGGGAACGAAATACCCTATCGTTTTTATAGGTCAGGACGGTGTCGCCTTTTCGCATATACTTCAACATTTCGTTCAGGCCTTTCTATCGTCCCGAGTTCCGCTTGCGATATCAGAATAAATTTTATCACATCCTGCATTTTTCAACAAATCGATTTGTGATTTCAATTTTTGTTCTGGGGTTGATACCCTTGCATATCCGACTACCATAATTAGTTCCGTAAAAGGTTATATAACGAAACTACTAAAAAGAACGACAAATGGAACTACAATCGGATATCTTTTGTTTGGATTTTAATCGTACCGTAAAACGGCCGTTTTTTGGTGCAAAATATAAAAAGCAAAACGGTTATTCTGGTTATTAATTATAATCACAATTTCTTAGAGTTTGTATGATACCTTAAGCATTACAATCCTAGGTAGTAAAAACGTAGTTTGATCACTTATTAGAAAATCAGAAAATGAATTAGATCTTTTTAATCTATTGTTAAAAAGATTGGTTGCCTCGATTTGAAAACCCCATGGGTTGTCTTCTTTTTGATAAAATAGAGAAACACTTGAAATATCAAATTCGTTTGAAGCTTGTGTAGTTTTATTTTGGTAATCAACTCGGGAGTAATCGGCTTTGAACAAGAAATCATTAAAAAAAACATATTGCATATTAAAAAAGAATTCATTGTTACTGAAATCAGAAGACGCGTTAGCAGTGCTAAAACTGGAAGGAGAGTAGGTATAGCCGAATTCCCAATTTGGCCATTTTTTGAAAAATGTTTCTATTTTACCTGTTGAATTTAAGGTTTTCGAAATATTCTTAGATGTATCATCATTGACAATTTGAAAGAACTCATTGTAACTGACATTTGCCTTAAGAGAATATTTGATATTCTTTATTTTTTTACTGAAATTAAAGGTTCCTGAAACACTATGTTCCGGTAATTTGAACATAGTCAAAGTTCGAAATTGTTCTATTCCTTGTAGAATAGTAGTGTTTTTTATACTCTGCGTTTTTTTGTTGTAGAATAGATTTGTGTTTAAATTTCAGGCCTCGAAAAAGGTTGAACTTGTAATAACCCAAAGAGTAAGAATGAAACTTTTCCGTATTTAAATTAGGATTACCTTGGAAAACTTGATTAAAATCGGTCAAAAGAAAATTACGTATCAATTTTGAACTATTTGGATAATTTACCCTTGCGCGATACTTAAAATTAATTCTTTCACTACTATTTAATTCCGCTTCAAAACTAATTTGTGGTAGTAAAAGTTGAGTATTGTTAAGCGTTTCAATTCCGAATTGTTCATTCTCTAAACGGTAATTATGATAAAATAAGCCGCTTTTTGTCGTAAAATTACCTAATAGGAATTTGTATTCTAAACCTATAAAAATGTCACTAAAGCGGTAGTCCAGTTCATTTCCGAAACCTTCCGACGAGAGATTGTTGACAATCTCATTTGATAGCTCTTGCTTTTCAACACTAAAATAATCCTCTGCAGAAAGGTTAATACCTAAAGAAGTGTATATATGATTGAAATTGTTAAGGACCCAATAGTCTTTAAAGATAAAATCAAAATTGGTAGTTTGGGTTTCTATTTGCTGGGAAATTTTGAATGTGGTGTCTTCTTGTAAAGGAATTAGACAGTTAGAAATGGGGCATTATTTATCCAATTAGTCCTTGGACTATTTTTCATATAATTCAGCGTGGTTTCCAAACTAATGGTTTAGGCATTATTAAACTTCTTACTGTATTCAAAATTTTGCTTCAAATTCGTAGCATCTAACTCTCCATTTGTCTGAAAAGTATTGGCTTGAAATGGGTTAGTTGTAAAAATTGAACCATCGAACTGATTTTTACTTACTTTAATAAAGGAATTTGCTGAAAAGTCTACATTAGTATTAGGTTTATGATTTAAAGTTAGTTTTGCGATAACAAAGAAGTTTTCTAAAATGTTATTGTTATTTCTGTTCTCAGAAAATGGTAGGCTGTCGCTGATATATTGGTTTAAAACAATTGATTCGGTTTCTGTTTTACTCCCGTTTGCAATGACATAAGTATTGATATCTGTTTTTTCGGAGAGGGATTTTCTTAGATTGAACGCACCAAATCGGTTAGTGTTTTCTTTGAAATCTTCATTGGCCAAATATCTAGAAAAGTCATCAGTATATAAGTTAGA
>NZ_JBSWSZ010000006.1:0-3896 GCF_056158285.1 Pseudoalteromonas sp. AWM4_233
ATGGCGACTGTGCTGGCTAAGCATGCCTGCGAGTGGGATCTGCGAAAGGACACTGTGGAGATCGCAGGGCCCTATTTAACCAAGGTGGCCGAAGTCGCCAGGCAGATATCTGGGGGTGAGCATGCTTAAGCCAGAGTTCATCACCTTCACCGGCATTGATGATCGCACGGACCTTACCCGTGCAGACAAGCTGGCCAGTCAGTATCCCATTCGAATGGGGCGTGCTGATGTCAGTGCACGCCCGGGATGCCCGGTTCCCGAGCAATCAGATGATTTCAGAGCTGACAGATGTTGCCGGCCAGAAATCTGCGCACTTGTGCGGTGATTACGCCTCCATCCTGACGATCTGCGGAACATTTCCGGAGCCGTTCAAACTTGGACGGTTCGATCGGGTTCAGGTTAACGGGCGCCGGGCGCAGACTCCGAACCTGACAAAGATCGCCAGTGATTCGAATTACGACGTGATCCTCCAGACCAGGAGCAAGGCGTTCAATACTGGCCAGCCGTTTTTCGAGCTGTTCGATTGCTCCGGAGGCCAAGGCCGTTTCCCAGAGGATATCCCTGCCCTACCCGGCACTGACCAGTTGGTCGGCTACTCCGGCGGCATCGGCCCGGCAACGGTCATCGACTACCTGAAGATGATCGAGGGCGAAGGCCGGTTCTGGATTGATATGGAAGGGCGAGTACGTTCCAACGGTTGGTTTGATCTCGATCTTGTCGAGAAGGTCTGCCAACAGGTTTACGACTAAGTTCAACAGTTTTGACCGGCTGGCACGCCTGCCTGCCAACCTGAATACCGCCAGCCGGTCACCCTATTCGTCCCGGATGAGCCCGGGAAACAGATAGACGGAGAATTACCATGCAGCGTTTTTTGAAAGAAGACATCAGATTCCGTGGAGACGAGCGCGAAAACGCGGCGTTCCAGGCGATCGCCAAAGCGTGGAATCAGATTCATCGACTGATACTTGCCCAGGGCAAGCCCTGCACTACCAACGTCATTGGTCACGGGATCTTTTTCATCTTTGATGGTGAGCTGCTGACCCACGAGTGGAATCGCGGCCACGACCAGCCCGACTTCAATGCTACTCATGCGCTGTATGAGTTCGAATCCGACGCGCACTCTCTGGAAGAGTTGCTTAAGGACATGGAGCAATGGCTGGCGGATCCGACGTTTATTTTCCCTGAGAGCGGAGAAGTGACCGTCGATCCCAGCCTGAACGAGCGCCTTGGCTTCAGCCCCGACAATCGCTTCCTTACCAACATCTCTGAGTGAGAGCCCGATATGGACGAAGAACTGAAAGAGCAGATCATCTAATTCCTGAAGGAAAATCTGACGCTGGATCTCGATACCAAGACAAACTACAGCGGCGGCATGGACGGTGGGTCGTTGTACGAGGACAGCAAAACTCTGAAGTTGCTGATTGATGGAGAAGTCATTTCTGAAATTGGGCTTTAACCCGCTATAGATTTACCGAATTGCTGGGCAGGCCCACGCCTGCCGCCTACCTGCCTACCGGGCCTGCCCAGCACCCTTTGCCATTGTCCTGCCCTTGCCCGCTCTGCGGGCTTTTTTGTGCCTGGCGTCCCGGCCAGCCGGGGCGCAAGCGGCCCTTTGGTGTGCATTGAGGCCGGTTGGCTACGCCACGGCTGCGCCGCGGATAATAAAACCTATATACACCTTGCAAGGTGTCTGTACTCTGCTAAAATTATTTACAGGTTAGGCAAACAAAGACAGGCAGGAGTAAGACCATGTTCTCAATCGAAGACATCGCAAACATCGACAAGACCACCCTCAAGACCCTGATCGAGCGTGAGGCTGACATCTTCGGCGTCATGAGCCTTGAGAGCGTTGAGCGGGACTTTCTGGAATACGCCAACGGGGAAGGCGCTTATGAAGATTTCCGTTCATGGCGTCAGGCATGGCGCGGCTACGTAGAGGCCCGCCGTGAAGAGCTGGAAGAGTTCGCTGCTGAAATGGAAGCACTGGAAGCGGCCAAGAGCCAGCCGGCCACCGAGGAAAAGGTTATCGGCACTGTAATGGCCCACGTACCGGCCAAGGTTTTCTCCGCAGAACATCAGATGGCCCTGTTTTAATCCATCCAGCGGGGCCCAGAAGGGCCCCAAAGCCTCTTTTCGGAGTTTTCGACCATGACCACACATCAGACACAAACACCCCAGGCGCCGGCACTAGAGAGCTATATCGTCCTAAACGAGCACACTCTCGGTTTCGTTGTCTCACCAAACATCATGGAAGTTCTTTCCGGTCCTGTCCTCAGAAGGCGGTCACGATCCGTTTAAGGGCCCCGTCTTCGTCAATCCGGAGACAGATCAACTTCGTCCGGCAACGCTGGCGGATTTTGCAGAATACCGTGTATGCCCTCGGGGGCATCTGCTCCCGATCTAACACTTTTCGGACAATGGCGGGCTAATTGCCCGCTTTCCCAAATTACAGCGCACCGTAAGCAGTCTGATTAGGGAACCATACCGGTTCAGCTATCAATCAGAGGACTATCAGTATGAGCAAAACCTTCACCACCAGCGTCTCTGCAGTCATTTTCACAGCGGCGAGCCTACTGGTGCTTTCGATTCAGTACACAGTGGGCCTTGTCGGAACGAGCCACTATTTTCTCGGGCACTTCTTCTTTGGCCTGGCATTCCCGTATCTGGGCGATGGCGTGTTCGCATTGCTTAGAGAACCTGCCAAGAAGCCAGCCAACTGGGTCATAGCCAGACCGGCCTTAGACCGCTTTCTGTCGAAGGTCATGGCGATAGTCACTGACTTCTATTGCTGGCTGGGGGTGATGACCTTCTGGCACTTCGGAAACGAGCTGTGGGAGGACCAGAAGGGCCGCCCCGTGTTCACCCTTGATGTAGACCACCTGATAGCCGGACTCATTCGGCCCTGGCGCTATCAGCGGTCATCTACGAGGCGATCCGGAAGCAATGGCCCCAGTTCTGAACCATCCCACCGTCGAACTTTCCGCAGGCTCTTATGGTCGGGCGATTGCCCGCCATGCGGGCCTGTGGCCCTTTTGCTGGCACCGAGGCCGTAAAAACCTGAACCCATTGTTTTTTTTAAACTCGACTACATCCAAATAAAAAAGCCCCGAAAACGAGGCTATTTGTATGGCAATTTTTAGGCTTTTAGAGGTTCAAAAAATGCAGATTATGCCCCCACTTTTGGTTCAATTCATATGCCTACTAAGAATTACCTTTTGACTCATTCTGTCTTAACCAAAGGTTACTTAGCTTTCCATTGTGCTTAATGGCGTGCACCAAAATAAAGCCATATTGGTCAAGCAAAAACAGCTCTTGCTTATCACTTTGCTCTTTTGTTTGGGTTGTCCTGATCCAATAGCCATCTTGATACTCTATATCAAACTTTTCTTGTATAGGGTTATCACTGTATCCATATACTTTTGAATGCTTGCATTTCCCTAACTGAAAAGTACATTCAAAAGGGGCGTAGTCAATTTTTGAAGCGCCCCTAAATAAAGACTCTGAAGTTAAAAGAGTCTCACCTTTAAGTGATCTTTGTTGGACCAAAGCACCAAAGTGATCCAATGTATGAAGTACAAAATTGGCCGTGTTATTTTCAAAATTTCTTAATTCATACAATACATGTTTTCTCGGAACTGCAGGCGTGTAAAGTTCAAAACTAAAACCAGCCTCTAATTTTGAAAGGTCAATCTGTTCTACAGTCTCTGGTGTTAAATATTGTCCTTCGTATGTAGACTTTTGCTCTTCAAGAATAAGCTGTAACTTATCGTCTAGCGCTTGAATGTTGAGTTGTTTCATTTTTAACAAATTACCCACCATTTTAGAAACGCTTTCGTTGATTTCTTTTGGTGTAAGGAGGTGCTGTGTAAGAGGTGAATCTAACCGTCGTTAACCTT
>NZ_JBSWSZ010000007.1:0-4548 GCF_056158285.1 Pseudoalteromonas sp. AWM4_233
TATCAACAGGGTGCTCGACAGGAGACAAGATCATGAAACAGCCGCCGGTCACCGCCTGCGGAGACAGTCCTAACTGCGTATCAAGCAAGGATACTCGACCCAAGTTTGCATTATCACCTTTCATCCTGACCAGTGAGTCTGTCCGGTTTGACGATATCGTCAACACCATTGCCAGTCTATCGGGCGCGAAGCTTATCTCTCAACAAGATAGCTATGCCCACTTAACCTTCACGACCCCAGTGCTGCGCTTTGTCGACGACGTCGAAGTATCAGTGCACGGCACAGAACTGGCGCTGCGATCCGCATCTCGTGTTGGCTACTATGATTTTGGTGCCAATCGACGACGCGCTGACGCAATTCGTCAGGCGTTACGCGATAGCAAACTCATTGCACCGTCGCCTTAGTTGATATAAGAACGAATATCGCGCTTCTTATCTTCAACCCAGTCGCGGCGGAAGGGGCCCCAGTCTTTTAGCTGGTAGTACCCATCATTATGGCGCTTGCCATCTTGGATAAAGGTCATGTCGATTCCCAAGCCCGATAATGACTTTAAGACATCTTGAATAGTGCGACGTGGCCAGCCCGTCGCTTCAATTAAGCGCGGTACATTAGGACGTTCCATTTCTTCAACAAGCGCGGCGAGATACAAGCGCCGTGCAAACACAGGATTTAGTTCCATACGAACCTCCGAAAGTTCTGATTAATCCCATTATTCATGTCGGGTAATAGGAGGTTTTGCGTTCGATCAAAACGCCATCAAATCGACGTGCTGCAGACCTATTTAGCGGGAGAATTCACACTCTGCGCGAGATCTCTACCTTGATATTCATCAGCACATCGATCCCGCGCTAGGTATTGCGTTCACTCTCAACCAGTGTCACTCTTTAATCACGCAAAAACACGACCTAAAAAATCATGACAACTGTATTTGGCATTAAAAACTGCGACACCCTAAAAAAAGCGCTGAAATGGTTAGATAACCAAGGCATCGACTATCAGTATCACGATTATCGCAAGGATGGCTTAGACGCATCGCTGCTGCGCACCTTTGTTGCTGAACTCGGCTGGGAAGCGTTGGTGAATAAACGCGGTACGACCTACCGCCAACTGAGCGATGAGCAAAAAGCCAGCCTCGATGAAGCCAGTGCGATAGCCATCATGCTCGATAACCCTGCGATCATTAAACGCCCCCTACTCGTACACAAGGGTAGCTACTATCTCGGCTTTAAAGAGAACCAATACGCTGACATTTTTGCGTAATGTGATGTTCCGTTCATTCTCGTTGTAAGGAAACTAAGATGACTGACAGTGCTACCCTGTCTTTGGCAAAAGATTTGATCAACCGTGAGTCAGTCACCCCTGAGGATGCGGGCTGCCAAGATGTAATGATTGCACGCTTAAAAGCATTAGGCTTTACCATTGAGCCGATGGTCTTTGAAGATACCACTAATCTGTGGGCACGCCGTGGCACCCAAGGGCCATTATTTGCCTTTGCCGGTCATACCGACGTGGTTCCAGCCGGACCGCGCGATCAAGTGGCACACGCCACCGTTTGAAGCAGTGGTGATTGACGATCATCTCCATGGTCGCGGCGCCGCCGATATGAAAGGTTCACTGGCAGCAATGGTGGTGGCAGTTGAGCGTTTTGTCGCTGAAAACCCAAATCACCCCGGCTCGATTGCCTTTTTGATTACTTCGGATGAAGAAGGACCATTTATCAATGGTACGACCCGCGTGGTTGATACACTGGTCGCACGCGATGAAATCATTGATATGTGCATTGTTGGTGAGCCTTCGAGTACCCATCATGTGGGGGATGTGGTCAAAAATGGCCGTCGCGGATCGATCACCGGCGATTTGTATGTGCAAGGCACTCAAGGGCATGTGGCCTATCCTCACCTAGCCAATAACCCCGTGCATCAGGCTATGCCAGCCCTGACTGAGCTGGCGCAAACAGTGTGGGATAACGGGAATGACTTCTTCCCGCCGACCAGCTTTCAAATTCCCAACATTCAAGCGGGGACTGGGGCTGCGAATGTGATCCCTGGGTGAGTGTCATGCACAGTTTAACTTCCGCTTTAGTACCGAACTTGATAGCGAGACCATCAAGCAACGGGTCTATTCCATCCTTGATGCTCACGGGTTGGAGTATCGTGTTGAATGGACTCATAGCGGCGATCCCTTTTTAACCGACAAAGGCACCCTACTCGATGCGGTGGTCGAAGCGGTCGAAGAAGTCAATCATCAAACGCCCCAGCTGTTAACCACAGGCGGCACGTCTGATGGTCGCTTTATTGCTAAAATGGGTGCACAAGTGATTGAACTAGGTCCGGTGAATGCCACGATTCATAAAGTGAACGAGTGCGTCAGCATTCCCGATCTTGAAAAACTCACCGACATGTACCAAAAAGTGCTGGAGAAAGCCCTACGTTGACCTTAAGTCTTGCACAATTAACCGGGCAAGATATGCAATTTCTCGTGCCTATCAATGCCCGGCCGAATGCGCCTTGTTTGCACCCCGAGGTGCTTGAGCACCTTGAGGCGTTGCGCCATAGTGCGCAAAAAGCCGGCTTTACGCTAACCATCGCCAGTGCTCATCGGTCTTTTGACAGACAACTGGCAATTTGGAATGGCAAATACCGAGGCGAAAAGCCGGTCTTAGACGACCACGGCCAACCGATTGACGTTCACACCCTCACCGATAACGAGCGAGTGCGAGCAATCTTGCGTTGGTCCGCCCTACCCGGGCACCAGCCGTCACCATTGGGGAACGGATTTGGATGTGTTTGACCAACAGGCATTGGCACCCGGTGAATCGTTGGCGCTGACACAAGCAGAATACGATCATGGGCCTCAGGCCCGATTCGCAACCTGGCTGCACGCTCATGCGCCGCGCTACGGATTTTTCTTCCCCTATGCGCAGGACCAAGGAGGCGTCGCTCGCGAACCGTGGCACATTAGCCATATCGCCACCAGCCAACCTCTGCTTAATGCCTTGACCTTAGATGGCTTGCATCGCGTGATTGCGCAAGCGCCCATTCTGGGACAGCAGGCTATTCTTGAACAACTAGATTGGATATATTCAACCTATGTCACCAACATCTGCGAGGTGCACTCATGGAATGGCTAACCAATCCTTATGTGATTATCGCGATTGTGGTCGCGGTCGTGGTCAGCAATATTATGGCGCTTAAGTACACGGCGAATGCTAAGTTTGGGCTTAAATATAAAGATAAACCTGACGATAAAACCGACGCTGACGAAACACACCCCGACGACACACCATCGACAAAAAAATAGCGCCATCATGGCGCTATTTTCTCTTAAATAAACGCAAACGTTTGCGTTTTTAAGACAAAAAATTACAGGTTCAGGCCAATACGCTTCGCCACTTCGATGTAGGCTTCAACAACGCCACCCAAACCTTGACGGAAGCGGTCTTTATCCAGCTTTTCTCGGGTGTTGGCATCCCACAAGCGGCAGCCATCTGGGCTAAACTCGTCACCGAGGACAATGTTACCTTGATGGTCTACGCCAAACTCGAGTTTGTAATCCACCAGCAACAAGTCACCTTCAGCGAACAAGGCTTTAAGCACATCATTGACTTTATAGGTCAGCGCTTTCATGGTCTCCAGTTGTGCTTGCGAGGCAAATCCTAGCGACTCACAAAGCGATTCATTGACCATAGGGTCATGCAACGCATCATTTTTAAGAAACAGCTCAAATGTCGGTGGCGTCAACGCCGTGCCTTCTTCAACGCCTAGGCGGCGACACAAAGAGCCGGCGGCAATATTACGGACCACACATTCTACTGGGATCATCTCCAGTTTTTTTACCACCGCTTCGGTATCAGACAGTAGCTGATCCATTTGGGTCGGGATGCCAGCCGCTTCCAGCTTTTGCATGATGAAGTGGTTAAACTTGTTATTCACTTCCCCTTTGCGATCTAGCTGCTCTACTCGCTCACCGTCAAACGCAGAGGTGTCGTTACGAAAGTGCAGAATAAAGCGGTTTTCATCATCAGTTGCATACACAGACTTCGCTTTGCCGCGATACAACTCAGCACGTTTTTCCATTACCTATACTCTCCATTAGGCGCTAACTCAGGGACGCCATAAGGCGTCCCTGGGTGATTATGGGGTTGGCGCATTGCCAAGCTGGGCAATAACCGCTTTCAGTGCAGGGCTCAAGGCTTGGAGCGTTTCCTCTTTCACTGGTTTCCCTTTGCTGGTTGTCACGTTGATTGAGGTTCGGTTCCCCAAATCACCTAACAGCAAGGTATAGCTATTATCGCTTAAACTAATTGGCGCAACGCCCAACGCTTGCCAGCTTTCATCGCTGGGCGCGACGTGGCGTGTTTTCACAGTGCCTTGCGATTGATTGCGGCTTTCAATCGAAAAACCGAGCGGCTTGATAATCGCTGGGCAGCTTTTCCCACACCACATCATACGGCGCACGGGCAATAATAACCGGCAAACCGCTGCGATCAGTGCCAAAGCTGATTGGAAAGGTGCTGGAGGGTTCTGTCATCCTGTTTCTTTTAACCTT
>NZ_JBSWSZ010000007.1:4573-5520 GCF_056158285.1 Pseudoalteromonas sp. AWM4_233
GGATAATAAGTGAGGGCAGACGACATAGCGATTGTCATAATAAATGCAGTCGTGACTTTGAGAGTCGTTAGATTAACTAAAGCATTAAGTTTCATACTGTATAGGCTCGCCAATAAGTTAAATTAATTTTTCCGACTTGCTTGTTGCTGGATCTCAAGCAGAAACAGCAAAGTTGCAAGTAAACTGTACGGTGTAGTTTACTGGTGAAATTTGAAAAGTAAACTAATTAGTGTAAAAATAACTCAATCAGATATCTGAGAGTGAGTTATGAGCGAAGTTAAAAAAACACGAAGTGAGCTTAAGCGCGAAGCCATAGTGAATGGCGCAGTTGAAGCGTTTCAAAAATATGGTGTGAGCGATACCAGCATGGATAAAGTGGCCGAAACTGCAGGCGTGTCGAAGCGTACCGTGTACAATCATTTCCAAAATAAAGAAACTTTAGTTACTGAAATAATTAAAGATATTTGGAGTCAAAACTTCGTAAACCACGACTTTCCTTACGACGCGACAACCCCTGTAAAAGCGCAACTTCATGAGCTGGTGGTGAAAGAAATTCAGTTCATGAATGACAAAAAGATGCATGAGCTTATTCGCGTTGCAATGGGGGTGTGCTTATTCAACCCAGACAAATTTGTCGATAACATTGGTGAGTTTTTCGAACAAGAAACGACAACAATTCGATGGTTAAAGTCGGCCATGCAGGATGGCAAAATAAAAGAGGCTGAGCCACGTTTAGCGCATGAGCAGTTGGTGAGCTTATTAAAAGGCCAAGCATTTTGGCCGCAAATTTTGCATCAAGCAGAGCCATTGACTGAGCAAGAGATCACTAAATTGGCTGAAGATACAATCGACTTCTTCTTGGCCTACTACGAAGTTTAAGCTAACAAATATTAAAAACACCTTTTAGAGGTGCTGTGTAAGAGGTGAATCTAACCGTCGTTAACCTT
>NZ_JBSWSZ010000008.1:0-3582 GCF_056158285.1 Pseudoalteromonas sp. AWM4_233
TTATCTTCAAACTCGAAGCAGCCGCAATTCTGACGCTTGTATCGCTCGTATCCGAAGAAGGTGCGCAGCTGCACAAAACTAGGAATATGATTGAACTCCCTATCCATATGAATTTTCGCATGACCATTCCCCTTTGGTGCCATAGATTCTATTCTTAAGATACGTCATATGTAAGTAGAAAGCGATGAAAAGGTTATTTTAAAAAAGGAGTGCACTATATGAAATTTCAGGTTCTTACCGCTCTTATTCTTGCTTTACTGCTCACGCAACTTCCTGTGGTAGGAAAATACTTTGCTATTCTGAATACCATGATTCATGAAAGTGGTCATTCTTTGATGGCGCTGATTACAGGAGGAGAAGTAAGGAGGGTTTCTCTGTTTCCTAATACATCGGGGTTTGCTTTGACCGGACATACATCTTGGATCGGCCAGGTATTAACGAGCATGGCTGGTTACGTGTTTGCTTCTTTCTTTGCTTTTATTTTCTTTTTCCTAATCAGTCGTGGGCAATATCAATGGATGATCTATATTCTCATGGCATTCCTTACCCTCAATCTACTTTTCTGGGTGAGGAATGTATATGGACTATTCTGGATCCTTACATTTGGAGCGGGGTTTCTATGGTTGTTGAGAACCGGTCATGAACAAGTGGTCCAATATGTCCTGATCTTTCTAGCATCGCTCGTCCTTGTCGAGTCTGTGACCAGTGCCTTTGAGGTGATGTGGATCAGTTTTATATCCCCTGGGCAAGCTGGTGACGCAGCAAATTTAGCACGAGCGACAACATTTATTCCCGCCCCTTTGTGGGGAGTGGCCTTCTTCGTTCAGGCCCTGTACTTTGCCCTCATCTCCATTAAGCGTGTCTTTTCCTTCTGATGGTGTGAAGGATAAGAAGAAAAAAGATTAATTTCTGCTAATGCCCTGCCTTCTTTAGCCCTCTTGAATAAGGTAGTAAAGTAAGTAAGAGAGGGGGGAATGGAATGAGCGGAGGATACGGTGGCGGTTTCGCGCTATTGGTTGTTTTGTTCATCCTTTTGATCATCATCGGTGCATCTTATATGGGTGGCCGAGGTTACGGTTACGGATACTAATAAATAAAGCGGGAATCTTTTCCCGCTGTTACATAAAATCAAACGTTTTTGGTAAGTCGGAAAAGGGTATGAGGAAATTAGAATAATTGGACGGAGGAGTCGTTTATGGATTTAAAAGAACACTTAGTTGCACACGGGTATGATCACATTGATATTCTTCTTATTGATGAAGAGGGTGACCAGTCCACCGTTGCCGACATCTCCCTGCCAAAGGTGACGGATTTGGAGTACAAGCTTTATCTCAAGCCTGAGAGTATTTCCTATCATTTTAAGGAAGAAAACCCTTATTTCGAGGCTGAGCAGCAATCCGAGTCAGGAGACGGCAAGAAAATCAAAGGTTTCATCCTCGAATGGTAAAGTCCTGTCCCCACAGGACTTTTTTTATGCTTAATAATATCGTACAACACCCTATTGTTGCCTAGCGGCTAGTGAGACTTCCCTCGCTTCTGTACGATAAGTCAACATCGAATCACTCCGTTCTTCGTGTTTCCTTTATCTCCGCCAGCTCAGTCCAGTCCATACGCCGCTGACCGAGGCGCCTGCACACTTAAGATAGGAGTCTCGCCATTCCCCTCCGCCCCTTGGCCATATAAGGTCTCGAAACCACTTCAAGAATCAGCAGCTGTTCTATACGTATGAGGAGCGATAAGAACATAAACCTTCACCGCAGTGTGATCGAACTCATAACGCTTGATATATAGCGCTTTATGCTTACTATAGGCAGTGATAGTGGAAGACCCTCCATACGTTGGTATAGGGGTTCGTTTCTCACATGATCGAATGGGGTGGTTGGGAAGCTGCGAGACTCCCGCAGGAAGGGATCGGCGAGATCCCGCAGGGCGATAAGCCCGAGGAAGCTCGGCGCTACCCCGCAGGAAAGCGAGTAGCTTCCCAACCACCCCTGACGCTCAACTCAGCAACGAACCCCGAACCATCTCGAAATCCAGTCTTACAGAATCCCCACATATCGTTGAATACTGGTTTGTTTATTTTGAATCACATGGGGAATGAAACTGGTAAATCCCAACAGGAGGTTATTTGCATGCAGCAACACAAACTATACATTAACGGTGAATATACAGCAATCAAACGGATCCGAATGGATTGATATTCTAAATCCGGCGACCGAAGAGGTTATTTCTCAAATTCCTAAAGGCACGGAGGACGATGTGAACCGGGCGGTGAAAGCAGCATTTGAAGCTCAAAAAGACTGGAAGCTTACGCCTAATATTGAACGCGGTAAAATTGTAAGGGAGCTTGGCGATCGTATAGAGGAAAACCGAGCGACCTTTATCGATCTATTACAAGAAGAGCAAGGGAAAGATTATGAGCTTGCTAGCGGAGAAGTGGATTTGGCTATCGATTATTTCCGGTATATGTCGGAATGGGCACGGAGAATTGAAGGAGAGATCGTTCCGAGTGATCGTAAAAATGAGAACATCTTTATTGATAAAAAGCCAATCGGCGTCGTGGCAGGAATCAGGTGCTGGCAGTCCCTCAGCTTCGTAAGTAGTTAACCTTAGCAATACGTAACTGAACGAAGTAGACGTACATAAACGTATTGCTAAGGTTAACGACGGTTAGATTCACCTCTTACACAGCACCTGGCCAAGGTATCGCGATTTTCAATAATTTGTTTTACTTGCTTTTGCTCATTATCTAAGGCCAATTTAGAAGCATGATGATAAACATGCGTACTGAGAGGGGTCGCTTTACTGTCTAAAAGCGTGTACTCAATGGCATAGTGAACGGGTTCTTCAAATTGTTGTTGCTCCGAAAAAATTGCATTTGACAGCACACGAATTGAATAAGTTCTATCGGCTGAAAAGTTAAATGTAAGCGCCTTATCTTGTTGTAACCAATGTACTGTTGAGCGCGTTTCATCTTCAGAGCGAAGCGCAACCGGCTCTGCAGACACTACCCAAAAATAACCACGGATCACGAGCCAAAGCAGCAATAAGATTAAACTGATTCTAAAAAATAAAGTCAGCAGGTACTTAATTAAATACATTAAGTCCTCCTGTCATCATTTGAGTAAATCTTTGCAAATCGACGACTTTATTTCTTTTCGGTAAGTAAATAAGTGCAATCTTATTATTTTGCTTGATCAATAAGGCGAGTTCGTTTGGCATAGAAAGTTGTGTGGCCTGCAAGGTACACGCATTTTGTTGTTCACATAAAGATTTAATAAAAGGCAAATGCTGAGAGAGCGCATAATGCTCGGTAATATCCTTAAAGGCTTTTAATTGAGTCGTGTTAATTGCTTGCCAGTCACTTGGAGACAGAGCTGCAATATTAGTGTGCTTCAAAATAGGGTGCTGCGATACCGCTAATAGTCGTTGCAATAGTGCCTCGCTCGATATTGAAAAGTGTTGCTTAAAATCGGAAGCAAGCCATAGTGTGGCGAGCTCACTTGCAGGCAGGTGCTGTGTAAGAGGTGAATCTAACCGTCGTTAACCTTAGCAATACGTAATGGTACCGAAGAACAGGCA
>NZ_JBSWSZ010000009.1:0-4093 GCF_056158285.1 Pseudoalteromonas sp. AWM4_233
TTATTGCTAAAGGTGGCGATAGGCAAACACTAATAATCTGAACAACCACCGCTACTGGCATTCTGCGGCCTGGTCATCACCTGCGGGCCAGCCGCTGGCGTCGGTCAGGGCACACCCACCTGCCAGTCCGCCATTGGCCTCTCCATGTGGGCGTCAAACGAGGCGGATTACCTGTTGCAAGTCCTGGCCTGGGCAGCACGCGACAACGAAGTGCTGAGCCGCTTTGAAGGCCAGGAGGTTTCTTCCCGCGATCTGGAACCGGGCCTGGTTAAGGGAACGCCAGTGGATGCCGGACCCGGTATCGCTCGTGCTCATCCCTCATCTCGATCGCCTCTACGGTGAAGCTGCGGCGCCGCTGTGAGACCCGGGACGACGACGCCCATCGCTGGATCAACCCGGAATTCTACGGCTGGTGGGTCAGCCACGGCTTCCGCGTGGTCGCCGACGTAAAAAACCGGCGAGGTAAAGGACTACGAGGGATTTATCCGGCATTTCTACGCGAGCTATCACCCCTTCTACAACGGCAACATACCGGTCATTCACGCCCAGCCGGCAGGGATTGCTGTAACAGACAGCGCCGCCCGCTTTGTTGGCCGGCACGCCATCAATATCCTGCGGGTTGCCCTGAGCCCGAAGAACGAGATGCGGGTGTACTTTTTTAACCCCAACAACGACAGCGGCCAGAACTGGGGCCAGGGCATTACCTGCTCAACCCACGGCAATGGCGAGTTTCGCGGTGAAGCTTCCCTGCCCGCGGCCGAATTCACGTCTCGACTGTACGCCTTCCACTATGACCCGCTGGAACTGGGCGATCTATCGGCGATACCCGATGAGGAAGTCGCCCGGGTTATGGACCTGGGCTACACAAGCTGGGCGGCGCCGAGAGATACATCCGAGGAATAACACTCTCGGCTATCCGCCCTAATAGCTCTCGGTCTTACCGGTGACCGGCGACAGGGGCTCGCCCTCCTCGTTCTGCAGCTGATAGTCGTAGGCGGCCTGCAGACCGGTATCCTCTTCGGTCTCATCATCCGGTTCGTATTCCAGATGCCTTGGATAGAGCGGCGACAACATGGCCACGATAATGCCGATGGCGCAGAACATGGCAAAGGCATCGGCGTAACCCACCTTGCCAACAAGAATACCGACTATCGGCGAGCCAGCCGCCTGGCCCAGTGATACTGCCATGAAAGGCAGTACGGGGCCGATGGACAGCCGCCCCGGCAGCAGGCGAATGCCGGTCATCAGGTACAGCCCGGTCAGACTCATGTAGGCCAGACCAAACACCAGTGCTGAAAACGCCGAAATCATCAGGTTGTCGGGGCTGGCCGCCAACAACGCCAGGCTCGCGGCCAGTGTCATCAGCATCAGGGCCTGGGTAACCGGTGGGTTGTTCCGGTCAGCCAGATCGGCCACCACCGCGCCGCCAAGGCCGGCAATACCGACCCCCAGCCACAGCCATGCCGTGGCATCGGATGGCATGGATCCCAGATTAACCACGAGATCGGGTGCGAAAATCCAGTAGGCGGCGGAGACAAAGCCCATCATGAACGCGAACAGCGAGAGCCTGAGCAGTCGCCACCATTGATCCGCACTGATTGGCTGCGCCGGCGCAGCATTGGCGGGCACAACACGGGATACAGACGGAATGAAGAACCAGGTGGCAATCACGCCAATTACCGCCAGCACGGCAAAGGACGCGTAGGCATAGCGCCAGGCCCCGGCGAGGAACAGGATCGTCGGCACAGCAACGACGACACCGATACTGGTGCCCGCGTTCATCACCGAGCTTACCCGGCCGTGGAGCGAGCGTCTCACCAACGCCTGCATGGCGGCTGTGAGAGCCGGCATCATCAGGCCCGTGCAGATACCACAGAGAACAACACCCACCCCGGAGGGAGACGGCCCCCACGGCCTGGCTGATCAGCGCCAGGCCAACAACACCAAAAATACCGGATGCCATGGCGGTATTGCGGGCACCAAGACGATTTGCCGAGAGCGGAGCCACCAGGGTAGCGAATACGAAACTGATCAGCGGCAGCGCACCGATCACACCGATCACATCCGGCGCCAGCCCCAGGTCATCCCGGATCGGGGGGACGAACAGACCGAACGCAAAGCGCGCCAGACCATAGCTGATCGCGATCAGTGCTGCGCCGAGGAGTGCAAATGACGTGCTCGAAGGAAACTTCATTCCGCTGTGCTCCTTGCGCTGTCCATCTTCGTCAGACTAGACATCAAAGCAGGATTTTTAAAGCAGCGGATGGCCTGCGCCAGCGATCAGCCTGCGGTCTGGGCAGAAACCGGCGGTCCCAGACCCGCTCAGCGGCCTCGAACAGGCTGTCCACCGTCAGCGCGAGCATGCCAATCAGAATCGCGCCCTGCAACACGTAGGCTGTGTTGCCATTGACGAGACCGGCGATCACCGGATCCCCCAGGGTTCTGGCACCGATGGTTGAGCCAATGGCGGCCGTTGCAATGTTGATGGTTACCGAGGTCCGGATACCGGCCAGGATCACCCTGCCCGCCAGCGGCAACTCCACCTGCAACAGCACCTGAAAAGGCGACATGCCCATACCCAGCGCCGCCTGCCTCACTGTGGCATCGACACCCTCCAAGCCGGCCAGGGTATTGCGCAGAATGGGCAGCAATCCATACAGAATCAGCGCCACCAGAATCGGCGCCTCACCAAACCCGAGAACCGGCACCGCCAGGGCGAGAACCGCCACCGGCGGGAAGGTCTGGCCGATAGAGGCGATCTGGCTAACCAGCGGCAGAAAGTCGCGCCCAGCCGGGCGCGTGGCGAAGATTCCCCCGGCAACCGCAGCGACGGTTCCAACCAGGGCGGAAATCACCACCAGCATCAGATGGTTCTGGAGCAGAAAGAGAAAGCTCTCCCGCTCGTAGACCACATTCTGTTTATCCGGCTGCACCCACTCGAAAAGCGGTTCGAGAGTCGGCATGCCCGCGCTCAGGGCACAGAGGAGCACAGTCAGCAACACAGGCGGCAGCCAGACCCGCATCAGGCACCTTCCTGGATAATGCGTTCACGGGTGATGGTTCCGGTTTCCTGGCCATCGGCATTGAACACCGGCACCTGCCTCCAGTTCTGCCAGAGCATGATTGAAAGAGCCACTCGCAGGCTGTCGTCTTCCTTGAGGCCGTCGGCGCCGGGTTCCGGCTCTCTGGGCTGAGGGTGAGCCTCCATCAGATCCCGCACGGTATGCAGGCTCATCAGTTTCAGGCCTCGGTCCTGCTTGCCCACGAGATTCTCCACAAAAACGGAGGCGGGTCGCCGGAGAATGTTCTCCGGCGTGTCGTGCTGGATAATCCGGCCCTGATCCATCACGGCAATGCGGGTCGCCAGCCTCAGGGCTTCGTCAATATCGTGGGTTACAAACACCGTGGTTTTCCGCAGCTGACTCTGGATACGCAGCATCTCCAGCTGCAGGTTCTCCCGCGTGATGTCATCCAGCGCACCGAAGGGTTCGTCCATCAGCAGAATATTGGGGTTGGCAGCCAACGCCCTGGCAACGCCCACCCTTTGAGCCTGCCCGCCGGACAATTGCTGGGGATATTTGTTGGCGTGGGTGGCCTGGTCCAGATCCAGCAGCGTCAGCAACTCATGCAGGTGCTGTTCGGGATTCTATCGCGTTTCCCTATTAACCTTAGCAATACGTAACTGAACGAAGTAGAGCGTAAAGTAACGTATTGCTAAGGTTAACGACGGTTAGATTCACCTCTTACACAGCACCTGGCCTATATCCCAGCGCACAGCAGGCTGAGCTAAGATCCAACCTTTTACATCATTGCCAAATTCATCTTCACGACTGGCAATGTATTCCACATGACCGGTAAAGTAAAACTTATGTTCTGCGATATTAAATGGCATGCCCCAAGCAACATCGAACATCCAGCTGTCACTTTGAGTAGGCGCGCCGCCTTTTGCAACGCCTTCACTGTCATCAATATACGCCGTAAAAGTCGTTGAAAGAAAATCAAATCCTGATGCCTTCCAGTTTAACTTTACGCCCGGTAAATACTTAATGACTTAGGTGCTGTGTAAGAGGTGAATCTAACCGTCGTTAACCTT
>NZ_JBSWSZ010000010.1:0-4350 GCF_056158285.1 Pseudoalteromonas sp. AWM4_233
TTACCTTAAGTGAGCAGCACTGGGAAGTTGTGCATTTTGTGCGTGATTTTTACGTAGAGTACAACACCAGCCCGGCAATACGCATGCTGGTCAAAGCAATGGCCCAAAAGCTAGGTGAAGAAAAAGGAAATAGCATGTACTTGTATAAGCTATTCCCTAAAGGCCCCGCTAAGCAAGCGACTAAAATTGCAGGTTTACCTAAACCGGCTAGGTGCATTTAATGGTTAACAAAGCCAATAGCAAACCACGTCGTAGTAGCGGTCGTACTTATTCAAGACCTACTCAAAAACGCCAAGTTAAAAAGGCAATTAGCCCAGAGCAGCGCAAAGTGGTGCTATTGAACAAACCATTTGATGTGCTTTGCCAATTTACCGATGACCAAAACCGCAAAACGCTTGCCGACTTTATTACTATTAAAGACGTGTATGCAGCAGGACGCCTAGACAGAGATAGCGAAGGACTGTTGCTCCTTACCAACTGCGGTAATATTACAACACACACTTACCTGAACCCAATAAAAAAACAGCTAAAACTTATTGGGTGCAAGTAGAAGGCGATGTGACTGATGAGGCTATCTTTGCACTTAACAAAGGTGTAGAGCTTAAAGATGGCATGACCAAGCCTGCCAAAGTTAGGCGTATTGACGCAGCCGTCAATTTGGCCGCGTACCCCGCCCGTTCGCGAGCGTAAAAACATTCCAACCAGCTGGTTAGAAATCTCTATCACTGAGGGGCGTAATCGCCAAGTTCGCCGTATGACAGCGCATGTTGGCTTCCCTACTTTGCGATTAATTCGTTACAGCATTGGTAACTATACCCTTGATGGCTTAGACAGTGGTCAATTTAAAGTAGTGAACAACCCAGATGCATAAACCCAATGTCACAGTGGCCGCCATCGTCACATGCCAAGAAAAATTTTTACTTGTTAAAGAGCGCGATAAACACACAGGTGAGATTTGCTATAACCAGCCTGCCGGGCATTTGGAAGCCAATGAAACCTTAGCTGAAGCAGCTCATCGAGAACTTATTGAAGAAACAGGGATTAGTCTAAATGCTAGTCACCTTGTTGGTATCTATAATTTACACGCCACGAATGGCATTCACTATATGCGTTTTAGCTTTGCTTTTAATAGCCCAGAGCTGTTTAAACCATCTCCCAAAGATGATGACATTCTCAGCGCAGATTGGTTTAGCCTTGAGCAAATTAAAAGCCTGCCGCTTAGAAGCCCTCTGGTTTTAAAATGCATTGAAGATCATTTAGCTGGTAAAGCCTACCCACTTAGTTTGATTTACCAATAAGCGCTGTGATTTTGGCTGGTTTGGGCGTCTAAAAGCATGCTATAATACCGGCCTTTCCATAGCAGTTAAAAAATGACAGCGAATATTATGAGCGAAAATAGTCACATTAAAGTCATCGTGGGTATGTCCGGCGGTGTTGATTCTTCTGTATCAGCGTATTTATTAAAGCAACAAGGCTATCAAGTTGAAGGCCTGTTCATGAAAAACTGGGAAGAAGACGATAATGATGAATATTGCGCTGCAGCTGAAGACCTAAAAGACGCACAAGCTGTGTGCGACAAGCTAGGTATTGAGCTTCACACTGTAAATTTTGCAGCCGAATACTGGGACAACGTGTTTGAGTACTTTTTAGCAGAGTACAAAGCAGGCCGTACGCCAAACCCAGACATCATGTGTAATAAAGAAATTAAATTCAAAGCATTTTTAGAATTTGCAGCACAAGCACTTGGGGCTGATTACATCGCGACTGGCCACTATGTTCGCCGCGAAAAACGTGGTGATAAATTTGTAATGTGTCGTGGCCTCGATGACAACAAAGATCAAAGCTATTTCTTATACACTTTAAGCCATGAGCATATTGCGCAAACACTTTTCCCTGTTGGCGATATTGCTAAGCCTGAAGTACGCCGCATTGCTGAAGAGCAAGATTTAATTACGCACGATAAAAAAGACAGTACTGGTATTTGTTTTATTGGTGAGCGTAAATTTAAAGACTTCTTACAAAAATTCTTACCAGCACAGCCAGGTAAAATTGAAGACACCGATGGCAACGAAGTGGGTGAGCACGAAGGCTTGATGTACCACACACTTGGTCAACGTAAAGGTCTATTAATTGGTGGCATGAAAGAAGGTTCGGGTGAACCTTGGTATGTAGTTGATAAAGACGTTGAGCGTAACGTATTAGTGGTTGGTCAAGGTAAAGACCACCCTCGCCTGTACAGCAATGGTTTAAATGCAAACCAGCTGCACTGGGTTGACCGCGAAGGTCCGAAAGGGACCACACGCTGCACTGTTAAAACCCGCTATCGCCAAGAAGATATCAGCTGTACTTTACTTGTTGGTGAAGATGGTATGGCGCGCGTACTATTTGATGAGCCACAAAAGGCAGTGACACCGGGCCAATCAGCTGTATTCTACGCTGACGAAGTCTGTTTAGGTGGCGGCATTATTGATTCGGTGATCAAATAATGACAGAGCACCAAGTCATGGCTTTAGCTGCCATGTGTCAAGTTGCTAAACAAGTACAAAAAGTTGCGCAATATGGCCAAGGCAGTGATCACGAATTAGAAAAATTACTAAACTGTATTGTTGAAACATCACCAAATAGCCCTGAAGACGTGTATCAGGGTAAGCATAATTTACGTGAAGGCTATCGCATTTTGATTGCACAGCTTTCGGCTGGCGCCGACAAAGACGTCGAAATCGTAAAATATGTGGGTGGTTTAATGCAATTAGAACGTGCATTAAGTTCAAAACAAAACAGTTTAAATGAATTAGGTCGTCGCATTGATGATGTTAAACGTCGCCTCGACCATTTTGCTATCACAGATGATACTGTAGTAGCAGCGCTTGCTGATATTTACTCATCGGTGCTAAGCCCCCTTGGGCATCGTATTCAAGTGTATGGCAAGCCAGAGTTATTAAAACAGCAGCTCACGCAAAACAAAATTCGTGCCCTATTATTGGCCGGAATTCGTAGTGCCGTGTTATGGCGACAAATGGGCGGTAAACGCCGTCACTTTTTCTTTGCAAAAAGAAAAATCCTCGCCATTGCTAAACAATCAATTTAATTATCGTTCAAACTAGACAATTTAGGAGTCATTATGGAGCTTTCAGCGTTAACCGCTATCTCTCCGGTAGATGGTCGCTATGGCAGCAAGACCACGGAACTACGCAGCATTTTCAGCGAATTTGGTTTAATCAAATACCGTGTAACTGTTGAAGTTCGTTGGTTACAAGCTTTATCTGCAGCTAGCGCAATCAAAGAAGTACCGGCTTTTAGCGACGAGGCTAATGCTTTACTTAATGCCATTGTTGATAACTTTAGCGAAGCGGATGCAGCACGCGTTAAAGAGATTGAGCGCACAACTAATCATGACGTAAAAGCAGTTGAATACCTACTTAAAGAAAAAGTAGCTGATAACGCAGAGCTTAACGCAGTTAACGAATTCATTCACTTTGCATGTACTTCAGAAGACATCAATAACCTGTCTCACGGTTTAATGCTTACTGAAGCGCGTGACAAAGTATTACTTCCATACTGTGACCAACTTCTAAATGCATTAAAAGAAAAAGCAGTTGAGTACAAGTCAGTTGCGATGATGACACGTACCCACGGTCAACCAGCTACCCCTTCGACAATGGGTAAAGAGTTTGCAAACGTCTACATGCGCTTAAAGCGTCAACGTGACCAAATTGTGCTGGCGTTGATCCGATTTCGGTGTTAGATATAAAGAAAATTGTTGAGCATTTAAAAAACCGCGGCATTGGTGTCCTCATTACAGATCACAATGTAAGAGAAACCCTTGATGTTTGTGAGAAAGCTTATATTGTTTCACATGGTGAATTAATCGCGTCAGGTACGCCTGAGTCAGTTTTAGCTGATCAAACCGTAAGAGACGTCTACCTAGGTGAACAATTCCGTCTATAGTTAAAGCAAGACATAATCCAAATAACAAAAAGGATTGTTAGAAATACATGAGGCAATCGCTACAGCTGCGCATGGGGCAGCAACTAACCATGACACCACAATTGCAACAAGCAATTCGCTTGCTGCAATTGAGCACACTTGATCTACAGCAAGAGATCCAAGAAGCGCTGGATAGCAACCCTTTACTCGAAGTAGATGAGTCGGAATTAGAGCCAAGTACTGATGGCAATGATTCAGACAAAGCGACCAAAGACACTGACTCTAGCGAGCAACTCTCTAACTCTACTGATGATGGTCACGGTGATGAACCGACCAGCGATTACGAACTCGATAGCGATGCAGCACTGAGTAAAGACACTGTCAGGTGCTGTGTAAGAGGTGAATCTAACCGTCGTTAACCTT
>NZ_JBSWSZ010000011.1:0-6993 GCF_056158285.1 Pseudoalteromonas sp. AWM4_233
AACGTATTGCTAAGGTTAACGACGGTTAGATTCACCTCTTACACAGCACCTACATCTCAAAAGACCATGGTTATATTTTTGAAGTACCCGCAGAGGCGAATGGGTTGGTAGAGCCTAAACCATTAGTCGCTATGGGTCGTTTCAACCATGAAGCAGCAGCTGTCGACCCAAGAACCGGCATTATTTACCTGACAGAAGATAGAGGCGATAGTCTACTTTATCGCTTTATTCCAAAAGTAAAAGGCCAGTTAAGTGAAGGGGGAGCATTACAAGCCCTTGTCGTTAAACAAAAGCCACAGTTTGATACTCGAAACTGGGCTGAAAACAGCATGGCATTGGGTGACTGGCTAGAGGTTGAATGGATCACCCTATCAAACCCTGAAAGTCCCAACGATGATTTACGCGCGCAAGGCTATGAAGCGGGCGCAGCGCTGTTTGCACGTGGTGAAGGCATTCATTTTGGTACTAATGAATTGTATTTCTGCTGTACCAATGGGGGGCAAAAACAGTTTGGCCAAGTAATGCGATACCAGCCATCAGCCTTTGAAGGCACAGCGCAAGAATCTCAGCATCCAGGCTTATTACAGCTATTTGTTGAGGTGCTGTGTAAGAGGTGAATCTAACCGTCGTTAACCTTAGCAATACGTAACTGAACGAAGTAAAGTAAAAACATTACGTATTGCTAAGGTTAATCCATTCCCTCCGATAGATGAAACCAGCACCTCAGCAACGGCGATAGAAGCTTTAATAAGGTTTTTAGTGGTCTCGGTATCTTTATTATTTTTATTCATCTGTGGCTCCTCAGCTTATAACTGAAGTATTAAACCTTGTTTGGCGTGGTGTTTGTCGCTATTTGCGCAACATGAAATTGCTACCGCAGCAAAACGACTTTTCTATGATGATAGTTTATCGGCATTTTGGAGGAAATATGAAGCAATACCAGCTTGCATAGATAATTAACCAAAACCTTAAGCCTAGCGCGTTTTCAAGTATCGATGATTGGAGTAAGACTCTTGGCTAAACGTCTTTCTGCAAAATAGTAATTCCCCAGAAATCACTGTCTTTTTGCTTTAGCTTCCACCCGCTTTTCATTAGCGCCTCTCGCGTATAGTAGTTCGTCATCCCATGCCCAAAAAGAACCACTCTAGGGTGTTTTTCGCTAAGTTTATTAATATGTATTGAAAGTTTTTCAACCCGTTTTTTAGCAAATTTGAAACTTTCAAAGCGGCCTTTCGTTCCCATAAACCAAAGCGCACGGCTTAGCAAAACCCAGTGCCAACTGCGCAATGTGAAAGGTAGCTTGTAGTAAGGTATATCCATTTCTCTCAATTCCGGTAGCTCTTCATCAATTGAAGTTGCCCGCATATTGAGCTGCTGTTAACTTTGCTCTTAAAAGCGGGCTGACGGCAATGTGGCTACCAGGTTATATCTATTTTTTGTTTAGGTTGGCTGGCTGGGTCTAGGGGGGATTTATTATAGTTACGCACCCAGCTTGCATAATCCGCAGCATTCACTTTCTCATTGTGGACTGAAAGTGGCTTTCCATGGCGAATGAAAATAACTTCTCTCACTGTGCTTTCTTTTATGACATCCGTGTTCATATTGAGTCCGGCTAATTGAAGCTTGCGACCTTGCTAATGTAAAAAGTTATAAAAAACGGTATCAAATTGATAAGACCGGATATATACGAGAATATAGGGCGTCCTATTAGACGAAACGCCCTTTATATCTATTTAATGAAGCTACGCACTTGCCAATACTGGGTCAATAGCTTGTTGCTCGCTATCAAGTGAATGAGCTTTTTGCTCAATGTATTGCGATAGCGCCTCTTGTTGCGCTTTGTTTAAACGCAATCCATGCTTAGTTCTGCGCCAAATAACATCTTCCAGGGTACATGCCCACTCACTCTCAATTAAATAGTCTACTTCTGCGCGATACATGCCTGCGCCAAAGTCTTCTCCCATCTCAGCAATTGTCAATTTTCCTTTTAAAAATTTGTAGCTTAAAAGGCCATATTGACGGGCATAACGTTGAGCAATATCTTTGTTCAACCACGGGTACTCACCAATTAACTTATTTACAAGCTCGTCTTGGCTTTCGAATGCGCCACCTGGTAAAGGAACATCTTTAGTCCATGCTTTCTTGGCTTTAGGGAAACATGTAGTCAGTTTGTCTACCGCATGCTCAGCTAATTTTCTGTAGGTCGTTATTTTCCCGCCAAAAATATTGAGCAGCACTGGCTTTCCTGTTTCACCTTTCAGCTCAAGTTTGTAGTCTCGCGTTAACTCTTGAGCAGAAGCATTCTTTTCTTCCAGGATTGAGGGTCTTACGCCACTGTAAGAGTGAACGATATCGCTTAGGGTGATTTTTGATTTAAAGTATGTGTTTACCACGTCAATTAAGTATTCGGTTTCTTCATCCGATATAGCAGCATCTGATGGATTACCTTTGAAATCTTCATCAGTAGTACCTACCAGCGAGAAATCTCCTTCATACGGAATAACAAAAACAATACGCCCGTCTTTGTTTTGCAGTATGTATGCTTCATCAGTATCGTAAAGTTTAGGCACAATGAAGTGGCTTCCTTTTACCATACGCATAGCATTTGGGTTGTTAACATTTACTAAACGATCTGAAGAAGGATACCGCCCAAGGGCCTGCAGCATTGACAATAGACTTCGCTTTTACTGTAAACGTTTTCCCTTTTGCTGTTTTAAGCTCAACACTCCACAGGTTGTCTAGCTTTTCAGCTTTCACACATTCAGTGCGGGTATAAATTTGTGCGCCTTGAGTCTTGTGCGGCTAATGCGTTCAATACCACTAAGCGTGCATCGTCTACCCACCCGTCAGAATATTCAAAACAGGTTGTAATACCGCTAACTAAAGGGCTTTCGCTGGTTGTGGACAGCTTACGTGAGCGAGGTAGCATGTTGCGTTTCGCCAGTGAATCGTAAAGGAACAAACCAATTCGAATCATCCACGCTGGGCGTAAATGCTTTTGATGCGGTAAACGAAAGCGCAAAGGCCACATGATATGAGGGGCTTTTTGAAGCAATACTTCCCGTTCCGCCAATGCTTCTTTTACTAAACGGAACTCGTAATGTTCTAAATATCTAAGGCCGCCGTGAATGAGCTTGCTACTTGATGAAGATGTAGCGCCAGCAAGGTCACCTTTTTCACATAATGCTACTGAAAGCCCACGTCCTGCAGCGTCTAGCGCCACGCCAACACCGTTAACGCCGCCGCCAACAACTAAAACGTCGACTGTTTTTTCAGATTCATTGCTGTGACTCATAGTTTGCCCCTGCTCATATTCACATTTGCTTTATCTAATGGTTGGCTATTTGACAACCAAAAAGAAAACATGTCAACACAAAACGAACATTATCGAACATTAAAGAAAGTTAAATGAACCCATTTATGCGTTAACTTGCTGGTAAATAATGCAAAGGAAGAATAAAGGGTTTAGCTAATCTATATACGCTGAGTCGCATATTTGTAAATACAACTAGACGAGTAAATCAATACAAAACCATGTGCAAGGGGCACTTGGCAACACACACATTATCGAGTGATAAGGCTAGTCTAGAATTATGACAGATCTGTGATTATGACGATAAGTCAGTAATACAACTAATGGTTATGCTTTTACAAAAGTAATGTTATTTTCTTTTATAATTTTGCCTATGCTTGGCGGTGGTGTTTTGTCGCAAACTAAACAGTCGACTTGTGATATATGGCCCTGTTCAACCATTGCGCGGCGTTCAAATTTACTGTAGTCGGCTGCAAGGATAACGTGTTGAGTATGTTCTAAAATAGCTTGTGAAACTTTCACTTCTCTGAAGTCAAAGTCTAATAGCGCGCCATCTGAACTTATGCCACTTATACCAATGATGCCGTAGTCCATTCGAAACTGACTAATAAAGTCACAGGTTGCTTCACCAATAATACCACCGTCGCGATACCGTACTTCACCTGCGGCAATAATCACCGAGAAGTCTTCTTTAGCAGATAGGATTGTCGCTACATGAATGTTGTTTGTTACTACATGTAGATTTTTATGATTTAGTAGCTTAGTAGCAATAAGTTCAGTCGTAGTACCAATATTGATAAACAAAGACGCACCATCGGGAATCATGGCCGCTACAGCTTCAGCTATTTTTTCTTTTACTTCACTGTTTTGCGTTTTACGCTCTTGATAAGGCGTGTTTTCCCAGCTTCTGTTTAATCCAGCGCCACCGTGATAGCGACTGACCACGCCATTCTCAGCAAGCTGATTTAAATCTCTTCGAATGGTTTGTGGCGTCACTTCACAAGCATTAACCAAATCATCAATAGACATAAAACCATGTTGCTTTATTAGCCCAACAATTTTTTCGTGTCTTTGCGTTTGGTTCATCACACATCCTCATAAATAAAAACGACAATAATTATACGTGCTTAATAACAAAGTTCACGCGATAAAACGAAAATCAGATGTTCGTTTTCGAAAATATGGCATTGTTAAACACCTGTAAATGATGCAAACTCTATGAAAATTATCTTCAGGAGTGACCTTATGGGACAACATATTCTTGCCATTGATCAAGGCACAACAAGCTCTCGCAGCATTATTTTCTCTGCCAAAGGCAGTATAGAGGCCATCGCTCAACAGGAGTTTTCTCAAAAGTACCCTAAAGATGGCTGGGTTGAACACGACCCGGAAGAAATTTGGGAAAGCGTTGTCGCTACCCTGAAGGAAGTTTTTAACAAATGTAATGTAACCCCGTCTGACGTCGCCGCTATTGGTATCACAAATCAGCGCGAAACCACGCTAGTTTGGGATAAACAATCAGGAAAGCCTGTTTACCCTGCAATCGTTTGGCAAGACAGACGTACAGCGCAATATTGCCGAGATTTTAGCGAAGACGAAGAATTTGTATCGTATATAACAGAGTCGACAGGGCTTTTACTTGACCCTTACTTCTCAGCAACGAAAGTCGCATGGATACTAGATAACGTCGAAGGCGCCCGAGAGAAGGCAGAAAGCGGCAAGCTTCTGTTTGGTACCGTGGATACGTATTTGATTTGGCGCTTAACGGGCGGTGAATCACATAAAACTGATGCCACCAATGCTTCAGAACCATGTTGTTCGATATTCATAACCAGTGTTGGGATGAAAAGCTTCTTGATAAATTTAACATTCCAGCTTCAATGCTGCCTGAAGTTATGGACTGTGCCGCAGATTTCGGGGTAATTAAAGAAGACATCATCGGAAAAGCTATTCCTATTCAGGGTGTAGCAGGCGATCAGCAAGCAGCACTTGTGGGCCAAGCGTGTTTTGAAAAAGGCATGGCAAAGAGTACGTACGGAACCGGATGCTTTATGATCCTTAACACCGGCGACGCCCCTCTTCAATCAAAAAACCGCTTACTTACTACTGTAGGTTACCGACTAAATGGCAAAACCACCTATGCGTTAGAAGGCAGCATATTTATGGCTGGCGCTACTGTGCAATGGCTCCGTGATGGCCTAAAGCTTATTGACGACGCGGCAGAATCTGAAGCTTTAGCACAGCGCGCTAGAGAAGATAACGGTGTATTTTTAGTTCCCGCGTTTACCGGGTTAGGCGCGCCTTATTGGGACCCTGATGCTAGAGGCGCAATTTTAGGCCTTACTCGTGATACAGGAATAAGCGAAATTGTGGCAGCAGGCCTGCAATCGGTTTGCTACCAAACCAAGGACCTTCAAAAGGCAATGGAGAGCGACGGAGCTCGCCCTACGAATATACGTGTAGACGGCGGTATGTCGCGTAACGACTGGGTTATGGGCTTTTTGTCAGATATCTTGGGTGCTGAAGTAGAGCGACCTGAAATCACCGAAACAACTGCGTTAGGCGCAGCTTTCCTTGCCGGGTTACAAGCAGGTGTGTTTAACAGTATTGATGATTTAACCCAGTGCTGGAAGAGTGATAGCGTTTTCACCCCAAGACTATCGAAGCAGGAACGTGATCAAGCCTATGACGGTTGGAAAGCTGCTGTAGACCGTATCCGCTGTAGTTAATTTCTCCTTATTTTTCTTATTGTTAATAAAGTGCGGTTATATACCGCACTTTTTTTATACAAAAAAATTTTTATAACATTGTAATTACATTAGGTGCTGAGTGGAAGTGTTGGGATGCTTGTATTAACCTTAGCATACGCAACCGAACGAAGTAATATTTTTTTTTACCGTGAGGTTCGCTGCCTGAGCAATCAGGCAAGGGCTGGTGATTATTTAATCACCGGCCCTTTTGCGCTCTAGTATGATCATATTTACTAGACGTAAAAAACTCTAAATTTCACTTTTATTTCAATAACTTAAGTTTTTGCTAATAGCAGTGGCATTTAGTGCAACAATGAGATGTTGTTATCATGGCTTAGATGCCAGTAATGCTGTTCTTACAAGAACAGGTTGGGTCAAAGATCAGCAAGCTGAGGAACCCCATGGCTTACTCTTATTCTGAAAAGAAACGTATCCGTAAGGATTTTGGTAAACGTCCACAAGTTTTGGATATACCTTTCTTACTGTCTACACAGTTAGAATCGTTCAAAAAATTCTTGAATCCTGACGCTGTAGGCGACTATGGACTGGAAGCTGCATTCCGCTCTGTTTTCCCTATTAAAAGCTACTCGGGTAATTCTGAGCTCCAATACGTAAGTTACCGTATTGGCGAGCCAGTATTCGATGTAAAAGAATGTCAAATTCGCGGCGTGACTTATTCTGCTCCACTTCGCGTGAAATTACGTCTTGTGCTAATGGATAAAGAAGCACCAGGCACAGTTAAAGACATTAAAGAGCAAGAAGTTTACATGGGCGAAATCCCGCTCATGACCGATACCGGTACTTTTGTAATCAATGGTACAGAGCGTGTTATCGTTTCTCAGCTACACCGTTCTCCTGGTGTATTCTTTGATAACGACCGTGGTAAGTCAAGGTGCTGTGTAAGAGGTGAATCTAACCGTCGTTAACCTT
>NZ_JBSWSZ010000012.1:0-4099 GCF_056158285.1 Pseudoalteromonas sp. AWM4_233
CTATACCAATAGAGCCGAAAATAGTATTCGCGAAAAACAAGCCTTTCATCCGATTCTCAATAATGATCAGACTGGTTGCCCTATTTACTATCGTCGCCGCTTTAATAATGCCGAGCGAAAAGCGGGGAATGTTTCAGACTGGGTAACCCGTTTTGGCGCTGAATATGAGTGCATGATTGTACTTGATGCGGATAGCTTGATGAGTGCAGAGTGCTTAATGTCTATGGCTCGTCGTATGGCGGCAGAACCTACCTTAGGCTTAATCCAAACACTTCCAACGATTATACGTGCCGATACGCTCTACAGCCGAATTCAGCAATTCGCCAATCAATGTTTTGGACCAATTTATGCCGCAGGATTAACAACTTGGCACGGTAACGCTTCGAATTTCTGGGGCCATAACGCCATTATCCGAACTCGCGCCTTCGCTGAAGCTTGTGGTTTACCCATCCTTCCTGGTAAAGCACCATTTGGCGGACATGTCATGAGTCACGACTTTATAGAAGCCGCACTCTTGCGCCGGGCTGGATGGGGCGTTGCTTTGATACCGATTTACAGGCCTCATATGAAGAGGCGCCGCCATCACTTATTGACGTCATGGTTCGCGACCGTCGTTGGTGTCAGGGTAACTTGCAGCACAAAGCATTTGTTCCAGCTGAAGGCCTACACTTCGTCTCTCGAATGCACTTGATGACGGGCATATTCTCCTACTTCAGTGCTGTTTTTTGGTTTGCACTGATTGCCGTCGGTTTTGCTCTTGCGGTGCAAGCCTACTTTGTCAGACCTGAGTATTTTAACAATTTATCGCTTTTCCCAACCTGGCCGGTATTTGACTTTGAAAAGGCACGCTCGTTATTCATTGTCTCCATGGCGTTAGTATTAGCCCTGAGTTTTATGGCTGGGTTAATGCGATGCTACATTGGCGTGTTTGCCGTCAGTTTGGCGGGCCGATTATGCTGACCATAGATACACTGCTGGAAGTGCTCATTTCGGCCCTTTACGCACCTGATTTTGATGTTCTCACAATTTTTAGTTGTAGTAGACGTATTGAAAGGTCGAGACAGTGGCTGGAAGCCGCAGTCCCGAGATGACGGTGCGAACCGCTGGCCTGAGGCAGCACGTGCGCACATTTACCATACATTGTTTGGTATGTTACTTGCGGCCAGCGCCTACTTTTTGAGCCCACAACTATTTTATTGGTCGCTACCTATTTCATTTGGATTGATTTTCTCAATTCCCCTTTCTTGGTTAAGTGGTGGCTCTAAACGAGGTGAACTTGCTCGCTAGATTGGGGCTGTTGAAAGGTCCAGAGGAACGTAGGCCAAGCAAAATCGTAAGCTTGTTAGAGCAACATATTTCGAGACTCGAGCATCACGCAAGCAGCTCTAATACTCTAAAAAGACTATGTCGATAACAGAGAATTTTACTATTGGCACCTTGCTCAACTCCCTGAGCTTGAAAACAAACAGTTTGATAGACATAAGGTATGCGCTGCATGGCAAATCGAACACAGTGACTCTATTGATGCACTTTATGAACATATCAATGAAAAAAGAGCTACTATCTATTCTGAAGCATCGATCTTTATTTTTGCGCTTACAAAAGTTTTTACCGGCAACATCTGACAAAGCCCATAGTGGTTCTGCACTTGGATAAATACCTGCCAGCCACTGAATGGTGGCTGGCGGTCCCCATTCGCGCATAATTTCTCATTTTTACGCGCAAACCTCTACAGCGATATCCTTTTCATGACATAGATTAATAGAATCCATGAAACCATCGCACGTATCCGTCGAAAACTAACCTAGATCAATTTCTTTTTTTTGTGTAGGCGTATGGTGAGCACATCTTATTTGATTTGCACCCACTAGGAGACATGGATATGAAATCTGTAACTAAATTCGCCTTACTTTCTGCTGCTTTAATCAGTGCACCAGTCATGGCACATGAAGCGGGCGATATGTTTATTCGTGGCGGTTTGGTAAACGTTATGCCAAATGCTGATGATCATACTGGAATTGGTCTTGATGTTGACAGTAACCTTCAAGTAGGTCTAACTGGCACTTATATGTATAGCGACAATATTGGTGTTGAACTCCTAGTTGCGACACCTTTTACTCATGATATTGAAGCTGGTGGCTCAGACATTGGTGAGACGTCTCATTTGCCACCATCTCTGATGGGACAATACTACTTTGGCACTGCAAGCAGTGATGTACGTCCATATCTAGGTGCTGGTTTTAACTACACAGTGTTCTTTGAAGAAAAGCTAGATTCCGGTGCTAAACTAGAATTAGCTGACTCTTTTGGCCTCGCTTTCCAAGCAGGTCTGGATTACAACATTTCCGAAAACTTATTCGTAAACGCATCAATTTGGTACATGGATATCAATACTGACGTTACTATTAATGGTAATGATGTTGGTGATCTAGACATCGACCCAGTTTCTGTAATGGCGAGCATTGGTTACACTTTCTAAACAGCAAAACAATCAACTCTCCCCTTTTAAAAGCCTCAACCTTTGGTTGAGGCTTTATCGTTTCTGTCTGTCAAGAAAACTCAAAAAGTAACGCTTTGTGATAGCTTGTAGCACGTAAACAGAATAAAACGCACAAAAATATTGAAGTTAGCACTACTCGCATTTACTCCCTAATCAATCTGATGAACACTGAATTCGTTCTTACAAATTGGTCACAAGGAGTAATACAATGAAAAAAGTTATGCCAATCATCGCGAGTACCATTGCCCTTTCATCGTTTGCGGGAGTAGCTCACGCAGAAGATTGGAGTACGAACGAAAGCGGCCTATACATTGGTGGTAACTACGGCTATTTAAAAGTTGATAGCGACGATGACTTTGATGACAACAATGATGTATGGCAAGGCCTTATTGGTTATCGTTTTAGTGAGTTCTTTGCTCTGGAAGGTGGCTACACTGTACTTCGGTTCTTACGGTGGCAGCTTGGCAAATGCTGAAACGGATGGTTACAGTGCGGCCCTTAAAGGAATACTACCTTTAACCGATTCTATTGAGTTTTTCGCTAAAGCTGGTCAAATTTGGTATGACACAGACTATTCCGTTGGTGGCGTAACAGGAAGTACAGATGATGAAGCACTGTTCGCAGGCGCGGGCTTGAACTTTAAACTGTCTGAGCAGTTACTGCTTAATGCTCAATACACTTGGTACGATGCCGAGCTAAGCGCTGATGACTTAGACGAAGACAGTGACTTTGACACCAACTTTAACCAAGCGAGTGTTGGTGTTGAGTACCGCTTCTAAGCAACCCATCAAGCAATAAAGAGGGCCCTTTACTGGGCTCTCTTTCGTTTACGCAATGTTTTTCACATGACTGTATAAACGGAAGCCTGCAATGAGTCCTACCATAGCGCAACCGAATCCAAATCAACTCTCTCGGCAAAGAAGACCAAGACAGCAACATCCCTACCAGTACATTACCTATAAATGCGGCCAAACCACCGACACACGAATACATCCCGTAATAGCTACCCAGCTCAGATCTAGAGCAAAATTTTGGTACGTAGGAGCCTAGTAATGGTAGGACAAGCATTGAGCCAACACTGAACACAGCAGCGTACAGAACAAAGTTCGCACCAGGGAGGAATGTCGTGTTTGGTAAAAACAGCAAATAAGAGTCCCCATCAGTACAAGCCCCAAGCCCATCGCTTTGGCACTTCCTATGGTCTGGCTCACCAGCGACTAATAGGTAATTGAAAACATATTCCCAAAATAGATGAGGTCATAAACACCCAAGTAATCACCCTTGAGTCCAATGCTCGCGTTTCGACTTCGTTTGGCAAGGCTAAATACAATTGATGGAAAAATAAGTGGAACGCACAGGCATAAGCGATGAACTTCATAAACGCTGTGTTTTGAAGCACGTCTAACCAGTGCTGCCAAAACGCACCTTCATTGCGACTTCGTTTTTCTTGATCAGCCAATTCAGGTAAAAAGCGCCACTGGATTAAGAACAGGCTGAAAAATAACAGTGCGGCTCCAAAACCCACCCACATAAAGTCTATGGTCACTAACATAATCCCTAGGTGCTGATCTCTTGACACTGCACGAGGAACTTAACCTT
>NZ_JBSWSZ010000012.1:4126-4950 GCF_056158285.1 Pseudoalteromonas sp. AWM4_233
TACATATACCACGTATTGCTAGCGTTAACGACGGTTAGATTCACCTCTTACACAGCACCTAGGTTTTGTTGCGCCCGATGAGTTCATACCCATAGCTGAAGCTTCAGGGCAAATTAATGCCTTAACTGAGTGGGTTATTACACAGGGGTTAAGTTATCAGAAAGAAATTGTTGAGCTATATCCAAACCACATGCTTTCTTTGAATATTTCTGGTAAGGACTTATCAAGAAAAGAGTTAATAGTGCAACTTATTACTCAGCTAAACGAGCTTTCATTAGACCCCTCGCAAATCATTTTGGAAATCACAGAATCTGTTGCGATTGCTGGTAAAGGTAAACTAAAAGAAACCATAGAGGATTATCGTCATTTAGGAGTGAAAATTGCGATTGATGATTATGGTACGGGTTACTCTTCACTTGCATATTTAAGCGAGCTTGGTTTTGATGAACTAAAAGTAGATAAACAATTTGTCATGGATATTGAAACTTCGAGTAAAAATCAAACAATCTGCAAGACGACGTGTGATATGGCGAGAAGTCTAGGGTCAATGGTTGTTGCAGAAGGTGTCGAGAACTTAGCAAGTTATAATAAGCTGATGCATTATGGCTGTGACATAGCACAAGGTTATTTTATTTCGAAACCCATTAAGTTTGAAGATTATATGCAGTGGTTGAGCCAAGCTAATTTAGCTATCGATGTAAAGCAGCTCCTAGTGCGTTGAAATAACGATAAATACTAGTTTCTAACTGCAGGTGCTGTGTAAGAGGTGAATCTAACCGTCGTTAACCTTAGCAGATGAAAAATGAACCAGTAAACGTGGACAA
>NZ_JBSWSZ010000013.1:0-5364 GCF_056158285.1 Pseudoalteromonas sp. AWM4_233
TGATTTGTTTATTCGTCATAACTTGCTAACTCCTCTTTAATATTCCAGTTACCTTTCTGAATTTCTTCTGTTGCTTTATCCCAACTGAATACTTTCATTTGTGGTAGCGTGTTTGCTTTGGAATCAAAACATAGGAAAACAGATTCGTTTACATTTGTTGTTTTCAAAACACAAACCTTATTTCTTTTCGTTCTGTTTTCCATAACATATCGTTTCTTAGCTTTTAATTGAAACATAGAAACTACCCCTAACTTGATTATAAATTGTACTCTAACTCTTCCTTAACTTCCCAGTCTCCAATTGATACCTTTGCTTCTACCTTCGACCAACTCATCATATCTATTTGTGGTAGCTTGTCTGCTTTAGAATCAAACCCTAAGAAAGCTGGCTCTTGTTTTGTAAATGTTTTAATAACAATCTCTTTATTAAAATCTGTTTTATCCTCTACTAAGTAACGTTTTCTTTCTTCTAACGTAAACATTATTATACCCCTTCCTATTCTAAAAGAAAAGACTGTAGCATTACACTATCAGCCTTTCTTACCTTCCTCGTTTGATTGAGGATTATTTTCTTTTTGTGGATGCTGTTTATCAGTAGGTTTTACGCCACCATTCTTCTCATTCTCAGCACCTTTTAATAAATTATACCATTGAGAAGGATGTTTTCTTTTAAATGATTTACCCCAAATTAGGTAGCGGTTCTTTAAACTCTTCGTATAGAACCAATCTTGCATCTTCTTTGTTCATGACCTTTGAAGGTTGACTTCTCTAAGAAGTTATACATACTACCTGTACGAGATACTAAGTTTTCATTTGCATCTGATAATGTAAACTCTGAATTTAATTCGATTTCTTTATCAGTTAAGTTTTCAACTATATATTCAACTGTCATTAAGCTTAACTCAGACTTAGAATCAAATCCACGGTTACGCTCATCAAATGAAACTGCGTAATCAATCGCTTTTTGTTCAGTCTTATACCCCAACAAAGTGACTCTGACATCGTAGTAATTACCGTCTGTACCCTTCATCTTTGTTACGATTGGTGTACCTAAACCTAAGGGACGTTTGAAAGTACCATCACCAACTTGCGGTTTTACGACTACTTTCTTTCCATTTACTTCGTACTCATTTTGTAAGTAATATGAACCAACCCATGTGTACGGGATTGTACTTTCTGGTTTCATGGCAACTTCTAGTTCTTTTATAGGCTCTTTTTGTGCTTGTTTTCCTGCATCTGTCTAGTTTATTCCATTCTTCCCACTTTGGATTCGGTTCTGTTTTCTTTTTCACATGCGTTTTTAATGGCTCATTATCCTTTAAAACTGCTAACTGATTTTTAATTGAGTTTACAATGTTTAAATCGGGATTTTTAACGCCTACACCATTAATTTTATAAGTTTTGTCTGCCTTTTTATCAGCTTTATCTTTTGAACCTTCATCTTTGTTTCCATCTTTCTCAGTTCCGTTCGATGAAGTACCTGCTTCGTCAAGAACTTCTCCATCTTTGTCACTTGAACTATCAGATAAGTTATCCGAACTAGAAGACTCGTTATGGAGAACTTTGAGAATCGTTTGTTGAAGTATCATTTCCGTTTCTTTGAAGAATCATCTTTACCTTTCTTACTATCAGCATAGTCAACCATTTTTCTCAGAATTAGCTATGATTGTATTCAACTCGTCTAACTTCTTCTCTTCTTCCTTCAATTGTGCATCTAAGTTCTTTACCTTTTCTCCCCATGCTACCCATTTCGGGTTTTCTTCTAATGTTCCGATATCACCTGTAGCAATACCCCCAAACACATCAAGTGCTTTGTGGAACTCTTTAGATGAAAACAACATCTTATCAATTGCTTTGTTGTCTTCTAACATGATAACTCCGTGTTTTGTACCTAACTTAACTGGTACTTTAGACGTTTCAACTGGAAGTTTCTTAATCTTTGTAATGTACTCAGAGAATAAATCAATCAGTTTATCTTTGAACATGTAATCTTCTTTCTTAATACCTTTTTGATTATACATGTTTTGGATTTTCTTGAAGTCGTAATCCTCCATGTTCATTGCAACTTTACTCCAGTTAATATGTTCAACTGAAAGAGTAGTAGCTTGAGGTGTTTCATTACCATTCAGTTTAAATGATACTGTCCCTACTACCTTTTTAAAGAAGTCTTCTCGTACTTTAATCTTGTTAAAGTATTCCCACTCTTGTCCTAAAAAGCTATCTGTCATATATTGTGGAAACGCTGTTACATTACCACTCTTTAGTATACCATTAATTTCTCTTAGTTCATCAGGTGTGGATACTTGTTTGACTTCTTGTTTTGTACTGTTTTTGTACACTGCGGTTGCGGTAACTCCACCCAATAATAAAACTACCCCAACTCCAATCGAAACAAACAACTTCGACTTACTACTCTTCGGTTCTGGAGTTTGATTGAAATTACCAAAATTCCCACCTGATTTGTAAACCATCGTTATTTTTCTTATTCTTAGTTATTGGCGTTACTTTCGGGTTCTTTATTACCACCCCATGTACCTTGGTTTTGGTTGTTTGAGGTGTTTTGATCCTCGTTAGAACCACCCCAACCGCTACCCCATTTGCTTTCAGCCATTCTGTTCTACACCACCTTTATGTTTACAATTCGATACCTAATCCCTCAATAGCGCTCATTGCGTCTCCAACACCTGCTAAGACGTCTTCATCTACTGGGTCTCGCTTTCTTCGGTTCTTCAACAATTGTTTCTCCGATAATTGGTTCTTCAATTACCTCTTCTCGAATAATCGGTTCTTCTATAACCTCATCTTCCGTTTCATCTGGCATTTCTGATTATGTTTGCTGAAACTACTTCGGATTTTTCAAACGTTTCATTCTCTTCGTGTAAACTATTGTGTGAAGGGTTAGTTACTTCAGTTTTTACTTCTGAATTTCCTGTACCATTTCCGTTAGCCATATTCTGCATCATAGTGATCAACTGGTCGATTTGGTTTTGCATATCAGCTAATTGACTATTTTGTTTCGCGTGGGTTTCCAACGATAGGCTCTACTGTTACAGCATGTTCTTGGTACTCAGCGATGATCCGTAATTTGTTGCGATTTTTCGAAATTTGTTTTGAATTCCCTAAAATTGTGTAGCTGATAACTGGTCTTCAAACTCTTCCATGTTACCTTCATTCATACCTTTTGCACTATCTAGGAATGCATTGAAGACTGCTAAATTCTGTTTCAATGCAAGAATCTTTTCGTTTTACTCTGTAACTACCCCGTTATTTTCTAATTGTATTTCACCATTTAACCAACGTTTGACCATTTCAGGGTTTTCAGCGAATTTATCTAGAAAATTAGAGAGTACAGTACGTAGTCTCTTTTGTTTCTTCAATCTTTCAGTATTGATATGTTCGCTCATTTGTAAAATGTAAACTTACTTGCTGTCTAAAGACGTTTGCCATCTACACTCACCACCGTTTGTTATTCCTATATTTGCTCTATCTTTCGTACCATGTTTTGCTAATACTGTATAGAAGTCTAATGCTTTTAAATGCATCAAAGCTGAACGTTGGTCGTAAAACGGGTCACCTAGAACACCTAGTATGTTTACCTTACCTTGAACCGCTTTAAGTACGTTTATTACCCCTTCTTCTGTGATAGAGCCTAAATTGATTATAACTTGCTGTTCACGACTTACGTCTGCTGAATACTCTATCCCAATCTATTCTTTTGAATAGGTTCTCAGGCTTAGGATGAATTAAATACGAAATAATTTCTAATCCTTTACCGCCTGTTTTCTGTGTGAAGCAATTCCCATATGGTTTACCTTCTAATAACCATTTTGTAGGTGTTGTACCACCTTTTATCTTAAACTCGTCTTTATAAATATAATCAATGTATGAGTTATTTGTTAAATCAAGGACTAACTTATCACCCTTAATTGTTTTGATATATTTATACGTGTCTATTACTGTTAAATTACTTAACGGTACAATGAAAGTAACGTTTGGATACTTTCTTCTTAATGGTTTAATTTCTTGATGGTATACCGTGATAGGTTCAGTTTTCGGTTCTTCTTTCGCTTCCTCTAACTGCTCTTTCATTCTCTGTAACAGATTTTTATTATCTGCTGATATTTTCTTATTTGTTTCAATCAATTCTCGATTCTCTTCTAAGTACTTTCATTCTTACTTGTGAAGATTACGGTTCTCTGATTGTAATGTGCTTACTAAACTTTGACTGCTATCGTATTCAATCTCAGTTAAAGTTAGCTTCTTGTGTTACTTACCTGTTCTAACTCTTTTTCTAACTCTTTATTCTTATCAACTAGTTTTAAGTTTGAATCACTTAGTCTGTTTATTTCAGCATTTAAGTTCTCTATCTCTTGATTTAATGTATCTACCATCGTGTTTAGAGACTGAATTTTAACATCTAACTTTGCGATATCTTCTTTTTTCACTGATAATCTAGAGTCTAGCATTCTCTTTTCACTTTCAAGACCTACAATTGATTGGTTTAACTCAGTAATCCGTTCTTCTAACGTTGACTTTTCTTTCTTAACATTTAAGAACTCTTCAAAGGCTACCGAGTCACCTAACTATCTTTTAAGTCTTGTAATTGCTTTCTCAACTCAACGTTTAAACGCTCCATACCTTCTGTACGTTTCTCTAACATTTTATATTTTTCATCTGTATGCTTTGGTAAGTCTATAATAGGTTCTGTCATTATCTTTTCCATTACCCCTACTGGACTTCCTACTGGAACTGGTGTTTCTACTACAGGAATATGATGTACATTATCTTTCTTATCGAATTCTTCAAATAAGTCTCCCCAACCACCATCTTCTTCCTCTTTATGGTTTGGTGTAACTTCTTCTTCGTCTTCGATAATCTCATCTTGAATCTCTACTTCATCCTCTTCCTCTACAGATAAAGATGGGGTAGTTTTAGACTCTACCCCAAACTTCTCTGCAAATATGGATTCTACTTCATTGTACATTGTTAGTCTGTCGTCTTCAAGGAGAGCATTGTAGTTGATGTAGTCTTCTCAGTTAAGAATACTACCACAACTGTTGAGTTTTTTAATTGACGTTTAAGAGAGGTTCTCTGTTACCTTATCTCCTAAATTCTTCGTTATTAAGATTCTTAGGACTATTGTTTACTAACTCTTCTATATGGCGGTTTTGCTCAGTTGTCAAACCGCCATACAATACAATCAGTTCCAGATGTTTTCACCTACTTTTTAGGCTTGGACTTGCTTTGCTTGTTCCTGCTGTGCTAGGTATTGTTTGATTTCTAATAAATCTGTTACGGTACCTGCACCTGATATGTTTCAACTCACGAGAACTTACGAAATCTGCATCTGCTACGTTTTCAAATG
>NZ_JBSWSZ010000014.1:0-6727 GCF_056158285.1 Pseudoalteromonas sp. AWM4_233
CATTACGTATTGCTAAGGTTAACGACGGTTAGATTCACCTCTTACACAGCACCTGGCATTTGCTAATGACCCCATCGAAGGTGAAGTACTGCACTATGGTAACTTGGTCTTTAAATCGGTTTCTGGACTTCAAGCATGGGTTGATAAAGTCATCGCCATTACATGGCTGCTGTTTCTAGTTGGTTTAATTTTACATAGTTGTTACTGGCCTTGGCGACGTAAAAAACTGACTGCACCTGAAGTTCAGCTGAGACAATCGCTATCATTCAATGCTTGGAGCGCATTACTCTTTTTACTTTTCTTAGCTATTGGGCTTATGTCAGCCATCGACCGACTTGGTCATATCGGTTTTTTCTCTTTGGGCCTCATGCTCTCAAGTCTGCTATTGGCAGCAACTGCTTTATGGTCTACATGGAAGTTGAAACTACTTTATAACCAGTTAACAGCCAAAACAGCCTTTTACATCGCCAGCCTATTTGCTGCATTACAGTTAATGGTGGTCGTGTACCTTGCTGCTCATGGCGTCATAGGTATTCAAAGTTGGACCTAAACCTTAGTTTCTAACAAAGTAGCGCGAGTAACTAAACTCGCGCTATTTGGAAAACACGACTTCTCGCTCGCCTGCTTTTACCGCATCTAAAACCCGAATCACCAGGTGCTGTGTAAGAGGTGAATCTAACCGTCGTTAACCTTAGCAATACGTAACTGAACGAATAGGTTACACAATGCGGTTAGGCAATTTAAGAACTCAAGTCAAAGGCCAGCACGCGGCTGTAAACGGCGAGGGTCGCTGCCATTTTGTTACCGATATGGCCTGATTTTCCCATCCCCATAACGATGACCTTGCCATTGCATTGGCTGATCAACGGCAAGCTTCGGTGAAGCTGCCATTGATGTAATGGGTCAGTCCATGAAGAGCTTCTGCTTCAATTTCAATAACTTTACGGCCAATTTCGCAATAATCAAACGCTGTAGACATAATATTCCTCTCCGTTAGGCTGCCAGATTATAAAACAGATAGCCTTGATAGGCGATAAAGGTCGCCAATAGGATGAAACCTTCTACACGATTGATTCGGCGGCGCTTTCCAAGAGCCATCAGAACCAGCAAGATCGATACACCCAGCATCACATAGTAGTCGCGGCCCATGGCCAGCGGGCTCAGGGTGGATGGGTTCAGCAGGCCGGGGATCCCCATCACCGCAAGGATATTGAAGACGTTGGAGCCGATGATATTACCGACTGCCATGTCATCTTCGCCTTTGAACAGACTGGCAACCGAAGCAGCCAGTTCCGGCAGGCTGGTACCGATCGCAATAATGGTCAGGCCGATCACCAGATCACTCATGCCGAAATATTTGGCAATGGTCACCGCAGAGCTCAACCAGCATGCTGGCCGCATAAGGCAACAGCACCAAGCCGATAAGTGTCCACATAACAGCTTTCGGGTTGCTGACACCATCTGGGATATCGGACTCTTGCTCTTCAACCAGCGGATCGCCGCCGGTTGCTTTGGCATTGCGGCTGATCCTGAGCATCGCCAGCAGAAAGGCTACAAATAGAACAACCAGCAGTACACCTTCAAAGAAGCCCAGGTGGCTATCCCATAACAGAACACCGGCAATCAGGGTCACGCCCATCATCAGTGGCAGCTCGCGGCGGATAATTTCCGAGCTAATAGATAAAGGCTTGATAAGTGCAGTAATACCCAGAATAAGGGCAATGTTGGCAATATTCGAACCCAGCACATTTCCGACTGCAGTGTCTGTTTTGCCATCCAGGGCGGCGGTGGCCGATACCATCATCTCAGGGGCTGAAGAGCCCATGGCAAGAATGGTCATACCGATGACAAGTGGGGTGACACCAAGATTTTGCAAGCGCCGCAGCGCCATAAACAAGTCGATCTCGCGCTCCATACCAGTAAGGTCAGGCCGATACAGAGAAACACGATGGCTTCGAGCATTGTTATCCCTTTTGTAAAAGTGTGCTGGATTGAATCACGACAACATGCCGGAAAGCGGCTGTGATCCAATTGGGGTGATTAATAATAAGAGACTAATTTTGACGGTTCGGCCATGAAAAGGAAAGCAAAAGGGGCGAGAAAATGATTATTGTCTGTGGATTTTTAACAGGTTGGGACAATGTCGAAACAAGGCGGGATGGATTCGACCCAAACAGCCTTATGTCTTGCAGGGTATAGGTCATTGTGCCTAATGTTTCCAAGGGAATAGCAGTCATTATTAGCACTGTGCTGACCGAGAAATCACAGACTTCTTACAGTTCATCTCTTGAGTTGGTTGCATAATCTACCTATCATCAAAGACATAAAGATAACTAATTAATTCTATTCATATAATGTCGCTTGCTATGTTAGTAGGCCGACTTTTGGACTGGCAGGACAGCCATAAAGGTAACTATGGAGCAGACAGAGGCGCTGGTTTCTATCCGGCAAATGACCTTCTCCCGTGGTGAACGAAAAATCTTTGATGATGTTTCGTTGGACGTGCCCAAGGGTAAAGTGACGGCCATAATGGGCCCGTCAGGGATAGGTAAAACCACCTTGCTACGGTTAATTGGCGGCCAGATCTTGCCTGATAGCGGTGAAATCTGGTTTGAGGGCTGGAATATTCCGGCGCTGCAGTCGCAGTGAACTGTATCTGGCCCGCAAGAAAATGAGCATGTTATTCCAATCCGGAGCCTTGTTCACTGACATGACGGTATTCGACAACGTAGCGTTTCCGCTCCGTGAGCATACCCAACTTCCCGAAGATCTCCTGCGCACCTTGGTACTGCTCAAGCTTGAAGCGGTTGGGCTACGCGGGGCTGCGCAATTGATGCCGAGCGAATTGTCTGGCGGTATGGCCCGACGGGCCGCATTGGCCCGCGCGATTGCGCTGGATCCGGATAATGATCAACGTATGACGAGCCGTCTGGTTCGGCCAGAAGATCTCGATTACCATGGGAGTACTGGTGGAAACGCTCGATCCTGGTGATCTGAACAAGGCGCTGGGTACCACTTCGGTGATTGTTTCCCACGATGTGCCTGAGGCGATGAGCATTGCGGGGACTGATGTCTCGCATCCTCTCTGCGGCAGCCGGATCATTGGCCAGGGCACACCACAGCAATTATGGGATAACCCTGATCCGCGCGTCCGTCAGTTTCTCGATGGCGATGCTGATGGGCCTGTGCCGTTTCGTTTTCCTGCCGAGCCGATGGGCAGCAGGGCGTTGGTCGCCCTTGACTGGGAAGGAGCGCCGAGCATGATGACAGAGTTTATTTCCCGTCAGGGGCGTCGGGCGTCGGATATCTTCCAGACCATGGGGCGTGCAACCTCGGCGTTCGCACGGCGCATTGGCCGCGCAGCGGCCGCAGCCCGGCAAAATGTTCCCGTTATTAGTGCGCCAGCTCTACAACGTTGGTGTGTTGTCGGTTGCTATCATTCTGGTCCTCGGGCTTGTCTATAGGTATGGTACTCGAGTCTGCAGGGCTACATCGTGCTGGTGGACTTCGGGGCTGAAACCAGCTTGGGTCAGATGGTCGCCTTGTCCCTGTTGCGCGAGCTCGGGCCGGTTGTCACCGCCTTGCTGTTTGCTGGCCGGGCCGGCTCGGCGCTGGACCGCCTCGCGAAATCGGTTTGATGAAAACCACCGAGCAGTTGTCGAGCATGGAGATGATGGCGGTCGATCCGTTGCGTCAGGCTCATCGCCCCGCGGTTCTGGGCCGGTGTGATTTCGATGCCATTGCTGGCGATGCTGTTCTGTGCCGTGGGGATCTGGGGTGGTGAGCTGGTCGGTGTCGAATGGAAAGGGACTCGATGACGGCAGCTTCTGGTCGGTGATGCAGTCTTCGGTCGATTTGGGCTACGACATTGGCAACAGTATTATCAAATCCGTGGTTTTGGCAATCACCGTCACATGGATTGCGGTCTTCAATGGTTATGATGCGGTCCCGACATCCGAACGGCGGATCAGCCGCGCAACCACACGTACCGTGGTGAATTCGTCACTGGCAGTCTTGGGACTGGATTTTGTCCTCACTGCCCTGATGTTCTGGCAACTGATAAAGCCGCAATGCGGTAATACAACAGGAAAAAACTGATGCAGCAAACGAAAAAACTAGAATTATGGGTAGGCAGCTTTGTATTGGCTGGCTTTGCTGCCCTGCTGGTATTGATCTCGCAAGGTTGCCGATGTCCAGAATTTAGGTGGCGCGGCAGACTTATACCCTCAAGGCCCACTTCGACAATATCGGTGGTTTGAAAGTCCGATCACCCATCAAGGTCGGAGGGGTTACCGTTGGAAAGATTACAGACATTAGCCTAGATACTGATACGTATGTGCCAGTGGTTACACTGTCGATTGAGAAAAAATATGGTTATTTCCCTGAGACCAGTTCGGCAGCCATTCTGACTTCTGGTCTGCTGGGTGAGCAGTATCTGGGCATTTCTCCGGGCTTTGTTGATGAAGACATTGAAATGCTTGGTGACGGCGATCTACTTGAGGACACCAAGTCTGCACTAGTATTGGAAGATATGATTGGCCAGGTGCTGTATAGCATCGGCGGTGACAGTAATTAAGAGAGCACAATTATGAAATGGTTTCGCTATGTACTTATGATGTTTGTCTGCCTGCCGCTGGTTTCACAGGCCGCGCTGATTGATAAAACTAACCCTTATACCATGATGGATCAGGTTTCGCAGAAGACCTTTGCCCGCCTGAAGTCGGAGCAGAGCCTGATTCAGCAGAACCCTGAGCGTCTGCGTACCGTAGTGCGACAAGAGCTGCTGCCTTATATCAATACCCGCTATGCAGCATACAAGGTATTAGGCCCGCAGCTGAAGAAAACCACGCCGCAGCAGCGTAATGATTTTGTGGCAGCGTTCACTGATTATTTGGTCGCTTCCTATGCCCAAGTCCTGACCCAGTACACCGATCAGGACATTGAAATCGAATCACCTAAATCGATCCCGGCTGATCGCAGTGTGGTGTCTGTCCGGGTGGATATCGTCGATACCAATGCCTGCCAACCCGCCTTGATTTCAAGTTGCGTAAGAACAAGAAAACCGGCGAGTGGCAGGGCTTCGATATGGTGGCCGAAGGGGTCAGCATGATCTCGACTAAACAGAGCGAGTGGAGTGGCCAGCTTCGTAGCCAGGGTGTGGATGCCGTCACCCAGGATCTGAAGTGATTGGCGGCCAAGCCAATTCGTCGTGAGCCAGAAAACAATGACTAAGCAAAAGATTGAGTGGCAAGCTCAGGAAAATGGTCTTTACTGCTTGTCAGGGGCATTGGAACGTGACACAGTTCCAGCTTTTTGGCAGCAACGCCATGAATGGATGCCGAAGGATTGCCAGGTACAGTTGGATCTGGCAGCGGTCGGGCGTATCGATTCTAGCCGGTATGGTGATGTTGCTACACATATACCAACAGCTGAGCCAAATGGCTCTGAGCTGAAAATATTGAATGTGCCAGAGCAGCTTGTCACGCTGCTTCGTCTGAGTCACGTTGAGTCAATGTTAGCGGCTTGCATCGAGTGAGCTGCGAAAGAGGATAGCTTGTGGAAATCTCTGAAATTAAAGAAATTCTAGAAAATGCTCTGGAACTGGACGAAGTGATCGTCAAGAGCGACGGCAGTCACTACGAAGTGATTGCGGTTGGCGCAATGTTCGAAGGTATGAACCGTGTTGAAGAAGCAGCAGGCTATTTACGGCCCGCTGATGGGACAGATCGCAGCGAATGAAATTCATGCGTTGAGCATCAAGACGTACACACCTGAAGAGTGGGCACGTGACAAAAAATTGATGTCGCTGTCTTAAGAGGTTAATGATGCAGAAGTTTCGAATCCAGGGCGGTGGCCCATTAAGCGGCGAAGTCTCCATTTCTGGTGCTAAGAATGCAGCATTGCCTGATTTTGTTCGCAGCCCTGTTGGCCGAAGAACCGGTAGAAGTTGCGAATGTACCAAAGCTACGTGATATCGACACCACGATGGAGCTCTTGAGCCGCCTGGGTGCCAAGGTATCACGCAACGGCTCAGTGTATGTAGATGCTGGTCCGGTTAACGAATTTTGTGCGCCGTATGATTTGGTGAAAACCATGCGTGCGTCTATCTGGGCTCTTGGCCCGTTGGTAGCGCGTTTTGGCCAGGGCCAAGTATCGCTGCCGGGTGGTTGTGCGATTGGTGCACGTCCCGTTGATTTGCATATCCACGGCCTTGAGCAGCTGGGTGCAACAATCACCTTGGAAGAAGGTTACGTCAAAGCCACGGTTGATGGCCGCCTAAAAGGTGCTCACATCGTGATGGACAAGGTCAGCGTTGGTGCGACCGTGACTATCATGTCTGCGGCCACGTTGGCTGAAGGCACAACCGTTATCGAGAATGCGGCACGTGAGCCAGAAATCGTTGATACGGCGGACTTCCTTAATACCCTGGGTGCCAAAATCACCGGTGCGGGTACCGATACCATTACGATTGAAGGTGTTGAACGTTTGGGCGGTGGTTACCACGAAGTGGTTGCTGACCGTATCGAAACCGGTACTTTCCTAGTGGCTGCAGCGGTATCTGGCGGTAAGATTATGTGTCGCCATACGCGTCCATCACTGCTTGAGGCGGCGTTGGCCAAGCTGGAAGAAGCCGGTGCCAAGATTGAAACCGGTGACGACTAGGTGCTGGCCTTTCATCAGTTTTGCCCGGCTGCGGAGCAGACCAACCGAACCAAGTACAGGAACA
>NZ_JBSWSZ010000015.1:0-2916 GCF_056158285.1 Pseudoalteromonas sp. AWM4_233
TCATTGATTTTGTATTGCTGAAGGCTGTTGCGCGATGCCGCGGGTTTTCTTATTTCCGGATATACGTTCACCTTACGGTTGCCAACAGTCCGAGTCCGCCTCAAAAAGGATGTTCCTGTCATCAAAGTAGTAATACCCCAGATTTCGAAGGTCCTCCTCAATTCGAATACGCTCATTCTGAAATTCCTCAAAATCATACCGCGCACCGGTTTCGAGCAGTGTCTCCGTTATTAAAACCATTAATTACGCGTGTAATGGCCAGTGAATCCTGACTAAACCGGTTGATCGTGTCCAGACGATACGGCGCTGTCAGGCGTGCGATATATTCAATGGAGGCCTTATGCCGCGAGCTGTCAATCTCATACGTTACATCATAATTATAGAAGCCATTCAGTTCAAGTCTGTTCCTGACCAGCTCCTCCGTCAGCACAACATCGAGCTCACTGAAATATACCGGCCGTTTACCCACCTTGTATTTCAGCCAGTGGCGAAAACCCTTTTCTTTTTCGACATCTCCTGCCAGATGGTAAAACCATACCGTTGGCCGCGTGCCCAGGAAACGCTTGTTGGGTGAGAGCTTGAAGATTTCGAGCTCATCCTTTTTTGTTTCTTTCAGATCACTCCGTGGAATATCCACCAGGGGTTTAAGTGTCACCTCGGCGCCGTCGTAATAACGCTCTCCGGGCGGCAGGAATTTATGTCCGGTACATGCCGAATGGAATATTATCACAAGGGTCAGAAACAGTAATAGTGATCCTTTCATTCAGTCTTTCGGCGATTTTTTGCAAGAGTTCCCTAAGTGAATCGTAGTCACGAACAAAAATAAATCCTCCACCGGTTCGTATAATTTCACCCTGCAGCAGATCGTCGTCGTTTGTTCCCCTGAAACCCAGCAGCCGGTCTGTTCCATCTTCGGTAATCAGATATTCAATCCTAACATCCCCTGAAAAATCAGACACATTACTCCTGTCCGCACTCTCCCCTTCCAGGTCGAAGTTTCCGGCAAACTTTACGATCAGGCGGTTATCAAAGAATTGCTTGGACAACCCCAGCTCCAGCTGTGTTCTGCCAACGTTCTCACCCTGCTGATTGTAATCCTCGTAGGAAGAAATATCAAAAGTGAGCTCCACCCCTTCTATTTTGTCTGATAACCTGTTCAGCTCGGATGAAAGGAAGCTGCTCACGCTTGATCGGGCCGTATTCGCCGCAAGGTTATCGTACCAGTTGCCCGTTGAACCAGTATCATCAAAGAACGAATTAAAAATAAGCAAACCGAATGCCTGTTTATTCAATTGTGACTTATCCTGATTCAGCTGAGCAATCCATGATTGTACCTCTATGGGTGCCGGCGACCCTTCAGACAACTCAATCTTGAACGCAATTTCAGGCTCGAAATCTCCCCGGTTAAAAGGAGCTGAACGTCAAAATCAAGCCGCTCGGTATTTTGTGAATGTACAGGCTTTGCCCGTGTCTTGTAAACAGCAGTTACATTGAGAATTGCCTCATAAATATCTCCTGTCCACAAAATAAAACTACCTTCCTGGATCTTGAAATCACGCTGAACCAGTCCGTAAAAATCCATATGGTAGGAACCATCCTTCACCTCATACCGGCCCGTAAGGGTAATATCTCCCGACGGTCGGATGCCGAGATTCAGTAGTGCATTTCCCTTCACCGTAAGTGCATCGCCGGTAATCGGATCCACAACAATTTTCAGCTCGGCCTTTTCCGGCACATTGATAACAGCATCCAGACGAACGCCACGCGCACTCTGTGAAAGTGAATCTCGGGCGGAAGCCTTCCCGAGGAAGCCCGTGTTCTTTTCATCCTTGTCAATGAAAGTCACAACATCGTTCTGTACCTGTGCTGTAATGGTACTCTCCGGGATCACATAGGTTATCTTACTATCGTCTGAGAGCGTCAGATCGAGTTTCACACTGGGCAGCAGGTTCGTTCCGGAAATGTCCAGCTCACTGGTTGCGGTTACTTTCCCGTAAATCAGGCTACTTTCCTTTTCTTCCGAATCAAGCAGCGTGAAGCTGTCGGTTACTACCTTCAGCGCAAGGTCAAACTCGTAGAAATCCTGTGTACTTACCTTCCCGTTTATTCTGGCCGACCTTCGCTGCGCATCCTCCAGTGTAAAATTGGTAAAAAGGAACTCGTTATTGTTACACGGATTTCCTGTTGATCCAGCTCAAACCGGCTGCTAAGGGCTCCCACCAGGAAGGATACCTGGTCAAACACAAGATCCCCGTTTACACTTGGATCATCAACCTTGCCGGTAACTGAAAATTCTCCGTGAACATTGCCGGTAATATCCCTTAGATTTCTGGCTGAAACAGGCTCAATCGGATCAAGTCCCAGGCGTGCTATGTCAAGCGTGGCATCAATGAATCCATCCGTCTGATAGGTTCCCGAAAACTTCACCTCGTTCCCGGCGCCCTCAATGCTGAGGTCGGCTGTGTAGGTGTCCTTTGCCGACTGTTCACTCCTGAGTTTGATATCTCCAACGGCAAAGCCACGGATTACCAGCGCATCAATATCCATGTCTGCCTCGAAGCCTGCGCCGGTACCGCTCATTCTGACATCCACATTGCCATTCAGCTTGCCGCTGAGGGTAGGCAGCGAATCCCCGGCCAGACTGGCAACTTCGCTTAATTCAAAATTATCGGTCGTCAGGATTAACAGTGAATCCCCGTTATCCCTCACGCCCGAATTCAGATTCAGTGACTGATCATCCTTCTTTAAGTCAAAATCACTCACCCACAGGTAGTTCGGTGCGATTGTTACCAGGTTTGAATCCGGCAGAAACCATTCAGCATAATTCAGCATGACACTGTCGGGATGAATCCGTAACTCAAAATTCTCAGGCATTAAGGTGCTGATGAGTTCTCGTAACAGGACGCAATTAACCTT
>NZ_JBSWSZ010000015.1:2942-3278 GCF_056158285.1 Pseudoalteromonas sp. AWM4_233
CGTATAAATTACGTATTGCTAAGGTTAACGACGGTTAGATTCACCTCTTACACAGCACCTCACGTCAGCAGCGTTTATTATTAGCTTTACAAGAGAAAGACGTAAAAAACTTGTTGGTGTTTAACTACGAAAAACATCTTTTATCTAACAGGTTACAGTGGTAACGCAGCTTACCTCATCGTTTCAACACAAGGTCTATGGCTGATCACTGATTACAGATATTTCGAACGGGCAAAATCAGAAAGCAATGGTTGTGAAATTATTTGCAGAGACAGAGATACAGAATCATTAGGCGCAGGTGCTGTGTAAGAGGTGAATCTAACCGTCGTTAACCTT
>NZ_JBSWSZ010000016.1:0-1774 GCF_056158285.1 Pseudoalteromonas sp. AWM4_233
ATGTATTGCTAAGGTTAACGACGGTTAGATTCACCTCTTACACAGCACCTGCTATCGATCAAGAATCATGGTTAAAAGCTGTTGAAACCGAAAAGATTCGAGTTCAAAGTTTGCAATCAGATTCAAAGCTTAGAATACGAAGACCAACAAGAGTAACACCAGAAGTAAATATTCGCTTTACAGCTACCAATAGATATCATGTAAGTGGTGCTTTACCTTTTATTATGTTAAATCCAAGCAAGAAGTTAAAAGTGGGAAGTCTTCCTCATTATGATTCAAGTGTGAATGATCCAAGAAAGAGAGAATATAATTTTTTAGTTGATAGAATATATTTAGAAAAAAAAGAGTAAATGAAACATTTACTCTTTTACGATCTCTTCAAGTACATCCTCGTCAATTACTTCAACGGCTTCAACTAGTCGTTTTCCACCTTGAATTTCAATTCTCTTGTTTTGTTTGTTTAATGTAAGAATTTCATCACAAAACTCTTCTGAAGGATGCATTTCATAAACGTAGTCGATAATTTTTCCAGTTTTATCATCTTTCACATTGGTTATATCGTATTCAGAAATAGCACCTTTTTCGATCAAATCCTTCATTGTCGTAGTCATATCTCGACGCAATGCTTTCAATTTATTCTCTGTTATCTCATCAGTTGAATAAATTGAACCATATTTTTCCATGATTGAAAGCAATCTGAAATGGTAAGTTTTACCTGGTGCAGCATATCGCCATAAATGATATAAACGAAGCATCATCCAGCGAGATAAACCCCGCTTTAATTCTTGTGCTCTGTTGAAGTAATAACCTTCATATTCCAGATTATCGCTCATGTTATGCACTTCTAGCGTTCAGACAAGCTACACATTTTACATATGCCACCCTGGCCTTTTTTTCCAGCTAGAGTGCAATGAAGAAAGATATATATTGATGATTCTGATTCGTAGAACGAATCAAACATGAATTTTCTTTCTTCATTACACTTTAGTGGAAAAAAAGGCCAGGGTGGCAATGTAAAATGTGTTGCTTGTTTGAACGCTTTTGTTCATAACATGATCGATAATCTGGAATATAAAGGTTATTACTTCAACAGAGCACAAGAATTAAAGCGGGGTTTATCTCGTTGGATGATGCTTCGTTTATATCATTTATGGCGATATGCTGCACCAGGTAAAACTTACCATTTCAGATTGCTTTCAATCATGGAAAAATATGGTTCAATTTATTCAACTGATGAGATAACAGAGAATAAATTGAAAGCATTGCGTCGAGATATGACTACGACAATGAAGGATTTGATCGAAAAAGGTGCTATTTCTGAATACGATATAACCAATGTGAAAGATGATAAAACTGGAAAAATTATCGACTACGTTTATGAAATGCATCCTTCAGAAGAGTTTTGTGATGAAATTCTTACATTAAACAAACAAAACAAGAGAATTGAAATTCAAGGTGGAAAACGACTAGTTGAAGCCGTTGAAGTAATTGACGAGGATGTACTTGAAGAGATCGTAAAAGAGTAAATGTTTCATTTACTCTTTTTTTTCTAAATATATTCTATCAACTAAAAAATTATATTCTCTCTTTCTTGGATCATTCACACTTGAATCATAATGAGGAAGACTTCCCACTTTTAACTTCTTGCTTGGATTTAACATAATAAAAGGTAAAGCACCACTTACATGATATCTATTGGTAGCTGTAAAGCGAATATTTACTTCTGGTGTTACTCTTGTTGGTCTTCGTATTCTAAGCTTTGAATCTGATTGCA
>NZ_JBSWSZ010000017.1:0-6229 GCF_056158285.1 Pseudoalteromonas sp. AWM4_233
CTATTCAATTATGCATTGTCTCAGGATCTATCAGACAACACTGAATGCGATCGATGGGGTAACAAAAGCACGTGTGCACATTGTCCTTCCGGAAAGAAGCGAAGAACCAAGATAAGGTTGCACCTTCTGCATCGGTATTCATCAAGCATTTACCGGAAATTTCCCTCGAGGGACCAAATCCCCAAAATTAAATTAATGGTCAGCAATGCGATTGAAGGATTGAACTACGAACAAGTCTCGGTTGCGTTATTCCCGCTGCATGAATTTGATAATCGCATGGAAGAGCCAAACTATGTCAACGTCATGAACTTAAAAATAGCGCCAGACTCTGAAGGTCGTTTTTGGTGGATGGTGATTGTGTTGAGCTTGATCACTTTACTCTCCATTGCAGCGAATGTCTTTCTGTTCTTACAGTTTAAGCAGAAGAAAAAAGAATCCACGGAACTCAGTACACAAGTAAATGCTTAAGTTAACCCAACTTCTTGAGTTTCATCGAATTGATCCGACCATTGTGCATGACACATGGTGGGATCGACTTCCTCATGCAGATATGCTGCATCGGCTTCTTAATGAGCCTGCGGGAAGGTTCAGACTGTCAGAATATCTTCAGGAGTTGTATCCCCACCTTGGGCAATGGCAGGATGTGACAACACCTGAGATTGAACCTATTCTGCTGATGCCAAAGGAAGTGGTCCAGCAATTGCTGCAATATGCAGCAGCGACTGTTTTCCACGAGACATTAAGGCAAACGATCGACCGAGAAAAGCTCAATCAAGCACTGGTATTACTGGGTCAAGATGCCTACCAATTTGCGATGCACCGTGCTGCTTTCTCCCCGATGGGTATTGAACCTGCATTCGAATTAGCAGGTGACTCACCAGATGATGCTGAGTGCATGATAGCGGTCATCTATGCGGCTATCATCAAATCCCTATCGCACTTACCGGATAGTATTGTGTCTCGATTTATTTTGAAGCTTCCAGCAACATGGTATGAAAAAGCAGTTGTCTATACAGGAAAAATTCAGGTCAATGGGCCAGCTCTGTTACAGCAACTTCAACGATTGACTAAAGGATCACTTGGGCAATGGTACGCGTTATACAACTAAATAGTGAAGCAGCAACGCTTTCACAAGAAACCAAAATCCTTTCTTCTGAGCAGTTCGATACTTTTCATGAGTTACACGATTTGCTTGTGAAAAACGCAGGAAAGAAAACAAGCACTGGAAGATGAAGCCGCTTCGATTTTTTGAAAAAGAAAAAGATCGTGGCTACCAGGAAGGCCTTTTAAAAAGCCAGATAGAAATTGCTGAGCAGCAGATCGCTGTGTATCAGCCAAACTATCAATTTCTTTGCATCCGTCGAACAGCGAATGGTAGATCTGGCTCATCTGATGGAATGCGCCAGATTTTGGGTGAGTTGGATGTCGCGGATGTCTCTGGTCAGATCATCAAGCAAGCGCTTCGAACGATTGGTGATGAAAAACAAGTAAAGTTCCGGGTCGCACCTGAAAATGTCTCCTCTGTACAAGAACAATTACATATGATCTTATCAGAGTATCGATCTCGTGAGTTTTGCACATGTGGAAGGTGACCCGCGTATTCGAGATCAGGGTTGTATTCTGGAAACAGATATTGGTCTAGTTGATGCAACAGTGCAAACACAACTCGAAGCGCTGCAAAAAGCACTGGAAAAAAACTTCGCCAGTAAAAAGTAATTGGTCATGATGCCCGAACAATCCCTTCTATCCATGTTACAAGCGTTCGGGCATGATCGGGACACAGCGAACGATTTTACGCGAGCAATCAGAGCAAATACAGATACCAGCGAAAACATGTCTGATCCGCCAGGGAGAGTCGCTGACACATGTATTTTTTCTCATTGAAAGGTGTTTGTCAGGCGAGTTATTTCACCGATCATGGTAAGCAATTCATCAAAGAGTTTTATTGGGAAAACGACTTTCTGATTGGGTTTGAAAGCTTATTAAAGTCACAACCAGCATTAGATTCCAACGAGAATCCTTATCTGAGAGTACTTTATTTAAAGTATCTGTGGATGAATTGCATCAATGGCGCGCGCGATCTTCCCCGTGTTTGGTGTCATATCGTAGAGCAACAATTGTTACATAAAGAGTTTAAAGAGCGCTTTATGTTGCTTCATTCACCCGAAGAACGATATCAACAATTTTGCCAACGATATCCTGAGCTTGAAAAACAAGTGGCAGATTATCAAATCGCATCTTATCTTGGGATCACGCCAATCAGCTTAAGCCGAATCAAAAAACGTAGCCAGCTTAACAAAGGTTAATGCGGTAGCTCCGCAATGTCTGTAAAGTCGTTTTTATTTAACGGAGACGCTTTCATGAATTGGCAATGCCTTCCATTTAGTCAGCTGACTACGCACCAGTTATATGATCTACTGAAACTCAGAGTGGATGTTTTTATTGTTGAACAAGATTGTCCATTTTCAGACTTAGACAATCGCGATTAACTCTCGAGTGTTTATCACCTTTGTGGGTATGAACAGGACAAGCTGGTTGCTTATGCGCGACTGATGCCACCTGGAAGTGTATTTGAGAAAGCGAGTATTGGACGAGTAGTTACATCGCCAGATGCGAGAGGCTCGGGAGCAGGGCAGGCGTTGATGCGCGAAGCGATCAGACAATGTGGGTTGTTTTGGCCTGGTGTCGATATTGAAATTGCAGCACAGGAATATTTATTGAATTTCTATCAATCTTTTGGATTCGAAGCATATACAGATGCATACCTTGAAGATGGGATCCCACATGTGGATATGCGGCTGCATCAATCATGAGTGGCTTTCTTACACCAGTTCAGATAGCCATGCTGATCCTCGTGATTGGCAATATTTTTGTTCTTTTTCTGATGTTGCCGTAAAAATGATGGGGGGAGAAATATCCCCATTCCAATATATTTTTTTCCGACAGTGCATTTGTGTACTGCTTTTATATCCTATCTGGAAGAAAAACAGTGCTCCAGCCCGAGCCGTCGGGAGTTTAAAAATCACGTTATTCCGCGCACATTTGGTGATTATTGGAAGCTGCTGTATGGTCGTTGCGTTGACTTATTTATCCCTTGCGACTGCGAATGCCATTTTTTACGCCGCCCCGCTACTCATGATCCCATTGTCATTCTTATTTCTTGGTGAACGCCCTCCTTGGACAAAGGTTTTCGGCACACTCTTTGGATTTATGGGAGTTATCATTGTATTACGCCCATCACAGTTTCATTGGTCGGCTTTATTTGCACTTGGCTGCGCAACGACTTTGGCATTGTTTCATGTCTGTTCTCAAAAGTATCCCACAAAGTCAGCCCGTTGTTACGACACTTTTTTGGACGAGTTTAATCCACTCCCTGTATCACTTGGCTTAGCCGTGTATTTTTGGCAGCCCATGGATATCAGCATACTGATGTTGATTGTACTCAGCTCATTATTTACGTTGGGTTACCATGGTAGCGCTGTAGCGGCGTATCGACGTGCGCCTGCGACTCAGATCTCAATTGCGGAGTACACCGGGCTGATCTTTGTTGCGCTCATTGGTGTGATTGGCTTCGATGAAGTTCCTGATGCACTGACTTGGCTTGGTATTGCAATGATTATCTTACCCATGTTGCCGATGAAGCATCTGTTTTGTAAAAGCTAAGTAGTGAAATAGCTGGGTAGCTAGTTTTATCATGATTCATCATCGGTTTGCCTGTTTGTGTTTTATATCTCTTACGTTTCCATGGACAGATACGATAAGATCAATGTGAGAGGGAATGAATTGATGCTTCCATTTGATCAAACCAAAACTTGGGCATGTCTACTTCTCATAGGATTAGTGCACACGGCATATGGCTTGTATTACCAAGGGATAAAAAATTTCAGTCACACTGATTACTGTTCTCAGTTATATTGATCACGTTGTTGCCATTCTTACGTAGGTGCTCTTCTTTGATTATCGTTTGGATCTGACTCAGATCAAAAGCATCGGTTTGATGCTTTTGGCGAGTTGGGGCAATTCCTCACTTAGCTTAGTCAGGGAATTAGCTAAATGCTTGTCGAAGATCATAATCCCCATCATGATACAGTGCGAAACCAAAACGAAGTCTATCTCCACGGCAGTCCGTCTGGATCATATGTGTATTTAACTGCTGCTGTAGCTGATCGGCAATCTCAGCAGATGGCAGAACAAATGTGAGGAAATGGCCATGATCCATTGCTGATTGGTAAAGCAGTGATTGGTGGTTGAGGTAGGGATGATCCAATGTATTAATATGTGCTAAAAACAGTTGTTGTCGCTGCTGAATAAATTCGTGAATTTGCGACACACTGATCCCTTCTTTTTTAAACAGCGATAAAACCGCATGGAGCCTGTAGATTGCAGAATAATCCATTGTTGCTCCAGCAAACCGATATCCAGATGAACTATAGGCGACCTGATCAGAACGTGGTGCAGCGAGTGCATCGAATTCAGCAAACCAGCCTGTATACAAAGGTCTGAGTGCACAGTTTGTAGGAACAGTAATAAAGCAGCAACCTTCACCACCTTGAGCATATTTATAGCCGCCAGCAATATAAAATACACGGTTTTCAATGCTGCCCAAATCTGTTGGGATTGCCATAAATCCGTGGTAGCCATCAATGGCAACAATCGTGTCCGAGTTTTTGACGTGGTTAACGATCTCTGTCAAGATCGCCGCAAATATGGCCGGAATTAAAGAAAACATGCGAAAAGAAAACCAAGTCAGCGTCTTCATGTAAAGCTTCACAAAATCGAGATTCGAAAGTCTCAACCGGAGACTGAGGCACTGCTATCACTTCGATATTTTCACATTCATTGAGGCGCTTTATTTGGCGTTGAAAAGTATGAAATTCACTGTCGGTTGTAATGATCCGTTGCGGTTTTCTGAGATCAAGACAAGAAAGCAGACGAAAAACAAACTCATGCGTATTGGGGGCAAAGGTGATTTGGCTTGGATTTGATATATTCAGGTTTTCTGCGATCAGCCTTTGTGTTTGGGGAATTCTATGCTGAAAAAAATGGCTCCATTTTTCGTCTACATATTTGGCACAATCATCCCAATACTCTAGCATGGCATCTCGTGTTACATCCGGCCAATAGTGATGGCTGTGACAGGAAAAATGTTGTACATCTTTGTTTGCAGATAAAAAACGTTGGTAGTACTGGCGGTACATGGTTGTTCCCGATTATTATATTTTTTAGTCAAGCCATCATAGCAAATGACGGAAAAACAACCAGATCCTTTACAATAACTAGAAGAAAAAACCATGAATGTTACCTACGCGAGTTACCTCAAAGTCGATGAACTGATTTCTTTGCAACATTGTCTTTCTGATGGACCAGAGCATGATGAATTGCTTTTTATTACCATCCACCAAGTTTATGAACTTTGGTTCCAGCAGTTGCTTCATGAAGGCAGCAAGTTGGTTGATTTATTGGGAGAAAATCGGCTGAATCAAGCACAGCATACGTTGAAACGAATGCTTAAAATTCTCAAAACGATGGTCAATCAGGTCGATATTTTGGATACGATGACCCCACTTGAGTTTCTTTCATTCCGCAAGTTTTTATCTAATTCAAGTGGCTTTCAATCCTATCAGTTTCGAGAGCTGGAATATTTCCTAAGGAAAAAAGACCGTCGATTTATGGCTCAGTTCAAAGAAGAGCCAGAAATTTTGGCAAAATTAGAAAAACGCTTGAAATCACCAAGCCTTTGGCGAGAATTTTTAGGCATGCTTTTACAAAGAGGTTTTGCAGTCCCTGCGGAAGTGCTTGAAGCGCCAATTGATGAACCAACGAAAGAGAGTGCTGAACTACAAGCTTTATTACTGGATGTTTATCGACTTAATCACTATCTCTGAAAGCCTAGAAAAGAATAACCAACTGAGTGCAGTGGGTGGTTTTGCCTATTTAGCTGAAATTGCTAAAAATACGCCAAGTGCTGCTAACATCGATGCTTATGCTGCGATTGTACGTGAGCGTGCGGTTGTTCGTGAGATGATCACGGTTGCCAATGAAATTGCTGAAGCGGGCTTTAACCCTGAAGGGCGTGATAGCCATGAACTACTCGATTTAGCTGAAAGTAAAGTATTTAAAATTGCAGAGCAGCGCTCAAAAAGCACTGAAGGCCCACAAAGTATTCACTCAATCTTAGAAAAAACAGTCAGGTGCTGTGTAAGAGGTGAATCTAACCGTCGTTAACCTT
>NZ_JBSWSZ010000018.1:0-5610 GCF_056158285.1 Pseudoalteromonas sp. AWM4_233
TCAACCCGATTAGGTGAGAACACATCATGCTCGATATGAAAGAGGTGCTGCTTTCCTGGAAGCTGACGCTGCTGTTGGCTGACTCTGCAAACGTCCACGAATAAACCGACTTTCTTCCTGAACTCTCTCATAATCAAAGCGAAGCCCCCGCTGAACTAATAGCTGAAGTTCGGCCAGAAATTGGCTAAAAATCCACTCATGCAAAGGTTCGTTCTTACGTAGCAAACTAGCAGAACCGACTACTCTTGGCTTAATGCCAAATGAAGCCAATAACATTCGTTGCAGAATATTTCTGGCTTCCTCTGGGCTTTCAACCCCCAACCGAGTCTTTGGCAGAACCTCGATAGATTCCCCTGAAGGACTCCGCAGAAAGCCAACATAGCTCCCCAGTTTCAGGGAGCGATGACCATTAATAAGAGTCACAGGGGTACTGCCTTTCCAATCCGCAGTGAAATCCTGAAGCCAATCAAATGTTGCTTGAGTAATCACACCACAATCTAAACTTGGTTGGGCCTCTGCATCAGTTGTCAGACGTGCATATTCACGAACCCTGATCATTACTCATGACTTCCAAGAAAAATCCCTTGGTAAGCCTGTGGCTTACTAAAGGCTTCCTGATTTATTTGGTAACGACGGTCAACTAACTCAATAGCGATGTCTGCATTAAATAACTCATCGAGCTTCTTCTCAGATTCACCCAACTGCACAAAGCGGAACTCTTTTGGTTTGCCAATATCATTCAGCACCCAACCAATCTTCTCCCAGTCAGCAAAGAAGTATTCTTGTAGTAATGGAATGACACGTTTTTTGAAAATATCTGAAAGTAAATGAACTTTAGAAGGCTCATCTTTAGCTGATTTCAGCGGCCAAAAGTAGCTGTGGCCAATTAAGTGATCACGATCCAGTAGTACTTCTATTCGGTCATTAATGGTTTGCAGCAAGTCTTGTATAAACACACCATGAACAGTTACATCTTCCAGCAGTGATGCATCAGGCATTACCTCAACAAATTCAAAGCGGCGACGCAGAGCTAAATCTAACTGAGCTAGAGACTTATCTGCGGTGTTCATGGTGCCAATCACATAAAGATTGGAGGGGACAGTGAACGGCTCTTTAGAGTATGGAAGGAATGACTGTTCTTTCATCAGAACCACCTTTGCGTTTGTCTGGCTCCAAAAGAGTAATTAGTTCGCCAAAGATACGCGCCGTATTACCTCGGTTAATTTCATCAATGATAATGACGTGGTTTGGAGATGGTTTAGATTCATCTGTTGAGTCTATACCTGGTATGTGAATCCCTTGACGCTTCACTTCAGAAATCAACGATTTCCAGTTCATACGCCCAAGTGCATAAAGCGTTTTCTGGACCATCCTTTTTCCCGCCGTTTAGATGCCGTACATCTAAACTAATACCTTTTACCAACCAATTCACATCACGCACATGTGAATAATATCTGCTGCCTAACTCAGACGCATTAGCATCAAACCGATATTCTGATGTAACAACACCAATAGCTCTGACTGTGTACTGGTCCTTGAAGCAAAGTAGAACGTCACCAACTTTCATGCTCTCACTGAAATCATTCAGAACATTGTGATTTGGGCTTGTCAGACCATTCCAATACTTCTGCTCGCTATGCATCACGATCATCCAGTGGTATAGACAGGTCTCCTGGCATCATTCCATCCGATTCGCGCCTCTCCGGCATTTATATAATGGTTTCGCATATCGACTTCATCACGACGACCAATGGAAATCTTCCAAATAGTCGGAGACTCGGCTAAGCCCAAAGAATTTTCTCCACCGATAGTTTTGGAAGCCAAGTCAGCAATACGCTTAAAAACACCTTCAGCAACTTTATACGTCAAACTACCGTCATCATCAGACGTTTCTGCACGAATACCTTCAACGAAATCTTCGTATGAAAAGCTCTGATGAAATGTTGCAAAGTCTATACGGCCACGGCTTACCAGATCATCGTATTTGGCTTTAATTGCATCGTGGAGATCTTCATCGACATACTTTTCACATAATGCTTTGTAGACTTCAGGGTCTGGAACTTTATCCGCAAGCTCTGTCGTAGCATAAGTTTTACCTGTGCCTGGAGGCCCATACAGAATCTGGTTTAGTGCGGCTGATGATTTTGTATAAATGGAACCTTGCTCGGATATATTACCTGTCGCTACCCCGTTGCTTGTAACTGGAGCCTGAACAGAGACCGCTGTATTCGTACTTTTTTGAGACTGATTAGCAAACCAAGCTTCATACGAAATTTCATAAATCGGCTTAGTATTTTTTTCCTTCAGCATATCCAGTAGAGCTTTATAACTATTCCAATTATGATCTGTCGGAATTGAGTAGTTATTTTCCCTCAACCAAGGCTTGGTTTGTCCATCAACCGGAAAGTAATAGTTAGGATCGATGTAAAACAAGCACTGTGTTAACTTTGCAAGGCCTACACTTGGGATACTTAAAACAAAGTCAAATAGCTGTTCATCTATATTTCGTTTTCGAGCTTTATGAAATAACGCCCATAAGCTAGGAATCATTTCGTCGGTGCGCTTTCCTTCATACGGAAATAACCAGACTTTTAATGGCTGAGCGGAAGGCACTCCGTCAAAACCAGTAGGAACAGGAACTTCCCATTCAGTTTGTTTAGCTAGCTCACTAAAAAACTGTAGACGTGTCTGAATACCATATTTCATAAAGGTAGAAAAAAACGTGAAAGGGTCAATTACTTCTAAGGTAGAACGGCTTCCATCCACCAACTTATCTTCTAACCCTTTATCAACGCCAATCGCACGTAAAATTTCTACGAGTTCTGGCTGACGATTTTCATACTTCGAAAGCTTATTTGCTAGTGCGCTAAATGTGTCTATCCAGCTGTAGTCAGCCATTTAAATCATCCTTTTTAATCTGTTTCTTACTCGCTAGAAGCTGTGTAAACGAGTTTTCTAACTTGTTTCGGTGAAGCCGACTCACCGAATTCGTTCTTCGAATGCATTAAGCAGCTGCCCTATCAGCAAGGGCATCGGTTTGATTAAGAGAGCGAGGGTATGCTAAATGCAAACCTACTCCACCAGCTAACTAAGCAACTCTACTAGCTATCTGCCAAGCCATACGATCAGGCAGCTTCATTAAGGATTCTCTCGCCACACTTGAAAACTCAGCATTGCGAGCACAAAGCTGTTGTATTTGAATCAGTTTTTGCTCAGCTTCTGTTCTTTTAGCTATGCTGCCGTTTCTATTGGCTTCGAGAACAGCATGAGAGTAATCATTGTACAAAGCTCTTGTGGTACGCCATGTCTGCATTCTTCTATCGTTTAGAATCCGTTCATCAAGATAGAATCTTTCTATAGTAAATTTTACTCGATCAATATCTACTGCCCCGATGCCATCTTGTGGGACGGGAGCCCCATCATCATTAAAACTTAGTAACAAAACATCGCTTTGCTTTAACGGGTCTAAAAAAAGAGGGATCTCATCACACCATGCGTCTTGAGGCTTCGAAGCCCTAAATCTGTTATCACAGATAGGGAAAAAATTTCCTTTTTTAACGTTTGGCCGACGTTTACACAATCTATAGTTTTTTAGATCAAAGGCTAACCAGTAGTAGCCATTATGATCAACACACTTTGATCCATCTCGCTCTTTAGTTCCTTTCTTTGGTCGAAAATGCTCAACTTCTTGATAGTCACCACCAAATTTTGTTTCGGTAATCCAACACTTCTACAAAGCTCAGATCTGATAGCCATTTTACCAGTTCCTGCTTACGCCAATGCTGCTGATTACTATCAATAATTCGGTGTTTTTCTTTTAATGTCTGAGCTTTCAGCAATTGCTGTGTTATTTGCTCAGCTTCTCTTTGCCATTCAATAATCTCTTGAGGCAGCTCTGAAGGTAAGTCAATTTTAATCATCACCACTCTCCTGGCTGAGAATTTTCTCTAGAAGTTCATCAGTAAACATCTGAAGCTGCTCATACTCTTCAGGAGAAAATGTCGGCTTTCTAAACCGAGGGTTACGCGATAGGGCTTTGGCAAAATTCGAGTAATATGGATTAGGATGAGCTTGAGATATGCCTATCTGATCCAGTTCATCGTTAAGGTCAATAAGCTGTTGAGGAATATCTTCACCCTCTTTCAGTGAAGATAACCATTTATTTCTAGTATCAATTTTATTTTGAAGTTCTTCATTGAGACTAGTCCGAATACCGTAGAGATCCGACTGAATAATAGCTTCAACTCCCATCGTATGAGGATCTATTTCAGGAATCTCTGATATTTTTTTACCCGTTGTACTATCCCATGAAAGAACCCTAACCTGGTCTGCATTTAGTGAAGTCAGCATTAGTGGATCATGGGTTGTAAGTAATATTTGGCTGGAGTCCAGAGCTGATTTTTTTGAGCCTTCAATTTTATGATTGAGAATGGTTTCAATTCTATCGAAGTACTTAAGTTTCCATCTTGGGTTAAGATGGGTATCGGGCTCATCAAGTAGAAATAATGACTCATCATTGCGAGTGAACCGCATTAACCCAAGAACTGTAGAGTCAGCTGACGCTCCCCTTCGGATAACTGATCAAAGGTGACCTGCTGGCCATTCGTCAATGTTACCGCTACTTCCACATTTTCTAGTAAATCAGCAATATAAGTACTTTCTAAATTTTTAAATAGAGAGGTTGTGTCGGGATATTCATTGGCTAAACCTCTCAACGATTGATCATCTGGAAGAAATAAATATAGCCTTTCTTGATTTTCTGTACGGCCTCTGAAGTCAATAGTTTTCCGCTCCTTATTATCAATAGGTGCTATCGCGTACTTCCACATAGTACTTAGAAGTCTCTAACAACTCCCCTCGAATACCAAAAACGGGAATCACCTTCCTCTAGCATGATCTGAGACGGCTTGTTTTTATACCAATAGGGCTTTTTGAGACAAATAAGACGGAATCAAGGGACTGTATTCCGAGATTATTCAAAATTTCTTTACAAGCAGGATCTTTATCAACAAGGAAGGCTAATAAGACAAAGAAACTGTGCACTTCACGGCAATAGAAAAACGCCGAATTAGTCCATCATCGCCATTAGTTAGCGCGTTATAAAACCGAGTTTGGTGTTTATTAAAAAGCTGCTCAACCCGTTCATTTGTTCCAGAATAATAAGTAAAAATATTGAGAGGCAAGTACTCATTTGCCATTCTTCTCAAATATGAAAACGTCTTTTTTTCGCCATCAATAAACACAACACTCTCGTCTTTTTTGTCCATAAAATACGATATATCAATGTCATGGCCGCGGCATTCATAGCTAATCTCATAATCAAACGACGTAGTATCATCTAAATCTATCGCTCTAAAAATAGAAACAATTAACTCTATTAGATTGGACTTGCCAACTCCATTTACACCAATGATGGTTGTAACAGCTTCGCGTTCACTAAATGTCGTTTCAAAATCTACAAAGCCTTTGTAGTTTGGTATAAATAGCCGCTTTAACTTCACAACGTCTTTCCTTAATTATTATCAGCTATTGCAGGTTCAGGCATTTTCAGATAGGTGCTGATCTTTACACCGCACGATGCTTGTACGACGAATGAGTAGATGCAAAACA
>NZ_JBSWSZ010000019.1:0-7852 GCF_056158285.1 Pseudoalteromonas sp. AWM4_233
ACCCGAAGGACAATCTGCCAGGCAAGGGCCTTGCCAAGGTGCAGCATGAGACTTTTGAGGGCGTGCATCCGGCGGGCAATGCAGGCACCCACATTCACTTCCTTGACCCGGTCAATGAAGCCAAGACGGTGTGGAGCATTGGCTATCAGGATGTGATTGCCATCGGGACTCTGTTCAAGACCGGCGAGCTGGACAATGAGCGCGTGATTGCGATCGGGGGTCCGCAGGCGGTCAACCCGCGTCTGGTAACCACGCGTATTGGTGCAGATCTGACCGCGGTTCTTGAGGGCGAGGTCAAGCAGGACGTGCCTGTTCGTGTTGTTTCCGGTTCAGTTCTGAGCGGCACCAAGGCGGAGGAGCAGTTCGCTTTCCTCGGTCGTTACCACACGCAGGTAACCTTGATGGAAGAGGACACCAAGCAAGACGTGCTTGGCTGGGTTCGCCCGGTTCCATGTCCAAGTTCTCCAACCAGAACGTCCACCCTTCCGGTTTGTTCCGTGGCAAGCTCAAGTTTCCATTCGGCACCAACCGTAACGGTTCGGTAGCCGCGCGCTCGTTCCAATCGGATCTTATGAGCGTGTGATGCCGCTGGACATTCTGCCAACGCAGTTGCTGCGTGCCTTGGTAACGCTGGACACCGACCTTGCTCAGAAACTGGGTGCGCTTGAACTGGACGAGGAAGACCTCGCGCTGCTGACGTTCATTTGCCACTCCAAGAACGAGTATGGTGCGGCGCTCCGCGCAAACCTTGAAAAAATCGAGAAAGAGGGCTGACCCGTGGGCTTGCGCAGTGGACTAGATAAGCTTGCGCCGCACTTTGAAAAGGGCGGCAAATACGAGAAGTATTTATCCCATCTACGAGATGGTGGAAAGCTTCCTCTACACTCCGAAAACCGTAACCACGGCTCGCGCCGCACGCGCGTGTCCATACTGGATATGAAGCGTGATCATGACCTACGTGGTGATCGCAACTGATCCCATGTATCCTGATGGGCGATGTACAATACCGGCTACCAGGCCAATACCGCGATGGCGGCCATGGGCGTTTCCGATGTCGCGACGGGCTGGCGCGACTGCGATCCTTGCATGGTCTGGGTATCGGCTTCAACCCTGACAGCATCTTTGCAAACGTCATGCACGGGCTTGCTGTACTTCCTGCCGATCTACATCGTCACGCTGGTCGCGGGCGGCTATCTTTGAGGTGATCTGTTCGCGACCGTTCGCGGTCACGAGGTGAACGAGGGTTTCCTTGTTTCTTCAATGCTCTACACGTTGATCCTGCCCGCAACCACGCCGCTGTGGCAGGTCGCGTGTGGGTATCATCTTTGGCGTGGTCATTGGTAAGGAAGTGTTTGGCGGCACCGGCAAGAACTTCCTCAACCCGGCGCTGACGGGTCGTGCGTTCCTGTACTTCGCCTATCCGGCGCTACATGTCAGGTGACACGGTCTGGACCCCGGTTGACGGCTTTTCTGGCGCGACTGCCCTGGCGTCTCCGCTGCCAGAAGGCGTTGCAGGTCTTGCGGACCACGGCATTGACCTGGATGAGCGCCTTCCTCGGCACCATTCAGGGCGTCGTTCGGTGAGACCTCTGCTCTGGCCTGCTGCCGATCGGCATGGTCTTCCTGGTTGACACGGGCATTGCCAATTACCGCCTGATCGTGGGCTGTCTGGCGGGCATGATCGGTTTCACGTTGCTGCTGAACGCAGTTGGCTCTGACACCAACCCGATGTTCGCGATGCCTTGGTACTGGCACCTTGTGACCGGCGGCTATGCATGTTCGGTCTGGTGTTCATGGTGACCGAGCCTGTGTCAGCGGCGCATGACCAATCCGGGCCGCTATGTCTACGGTGCGTTGATCGGCGTCATGGTGTGTGCTGATCCGTGTCGTCAACCCGGCGTTCCCAGAAGGCATGATGCTCGCCATCCTGTTCGGCAACATCTTCGCGCCGCTGATCGACTACTACGTCGTTCAGGCCAACATCACGCGGAGGATCAAACGCCATGCTTAAACAAAATCCTGAAGCTGAAGGAGCACAGAAGATGGGTCTTCTGGCGCGCTTCAGGCGCTCCCTCTGGATTCGGCTCCGCGCACGATCGCCGTGGCTGTGGTGTTGTGTCTGGTCTGTTCCATGATCGTTTCCGCCGCTGCCGTGATGCTGCGTCCTCAGCAGGAGCTAAACCGCGCGCTCGACAAGAAGGTCAACATCTTGCATGGTGGCCGGGCTTTATGAGCCGGGCATCGATGTGGCTGAAACCTTCAAGACCATTGAACCACGCCTCGTGGACATGGAAACCGGAAGCCTTCACGGACATTGCCGACCCGCTCACCTACAACCAGCGTGCGGCGGCGCAAGATCCGGCTGCAGAGCATCGCTCTGGAGAACGATCTGGCGTCCATCGGCCGTCAGGCGAAGGTGGCAGGCTGTTTACCTGATCCGCGACGATGCCGGTGAAATCGACCGCATCATCCTGCCGGTTCACGGTTATGGTCTGTGGTCCACCATGTACGGTTTCGTGGCGCTCAAGGCAGACGGCAATGAAGTCTACGGCATGCGCTTTTACGAGCATGCGGAAACGCCGGGGCTTGGTGCAGAGGTCGACAATCCACGCTGGCTGGCCCAGTGGCCGGGCAAGAAGATCTATGGCGATGACGGCGAAGTGCAGCCTGAGCGTTGCCAAGTCTGCCCCCTCTGCTCCTGACGCCATGGACTACCACATTGACACTCTTTCCGGTGCGACCCTTACCGCACGCGGCGTGGACAATCTGGTCAAGTTCTGGATGGGCGATCAGCGGCTTCAAGCCATTCCTCGATAACCTGAAGAACGGAGATGCCTAATGGCTGAGAGCAAAAAGAAAATGTTGCTCGACCCGCTCGTCGACAACAACCCGATTACCCTTCAGGTTCTGGGTATTTGTTCCGCGCTCGCGGTGACGTCTTCCCTGCAGGTGGCATTGGTTATGTCTCTTGCCGTAACGTCTGTTGATGGCGCTGTCGAACTTCTCGATCTCCCTGATCCGTAATCAGATCCCTTCTGTCCATCCGCATTATCGTGCAGATGGTGATCATCGCGTCCCTCGTGATTCTCGTGGACCAGATCTTGAAGGCGTATGCTCTACGAGATCTCCAAGACCCTCTCTGTTTTCGTGGGTCTGATCATCACCAACTGTATCGTGATGGGCCGCGCGGAAGCCTTCGCCATGAAGAACCCGCCAATGCCCGTCTTTCATTGACGGTCTTGGCAACGGTCTGGGCTACTGGCCTGATCCTGATCCTTGTTGGCTTCGTGCGTGAGCTGTTCGGCTCCGGCTCACTTGTTCGGAATTCAGGTTCTGCAGACCGTCAACAACGGTGGCTGGTACGTGCCAAACGGCATGCTGCTGCTGCCTCCGTCCGCGTTCTTCATCATCGGCCTGCTGATCTGGGCATTCCGTACCTGGAAGCCGTGCGCAGGTTGAAGAGCGCGAATTACAAGATCCATGGAATCGGAAGGGGCACACTGACATGGAAGGTCTTCTGTCTCTTGCCGTTAAGGCCATCTTTGTTGAGAACCTTGCGCTCTCCTTCTTCCTTGGCATGTGTACCTTCCTGGCGGTGTCCAAGAAGGTGGAAACAGCCGTTGGTCTTGGCATTTCTGTTGGTCGTAGTGCAGGGCATCACCGTTCCGGTGAACAACCTGCTCTTCAACTACCTGCTCAACGCAGGGCGCGCTGGCCTGGGCCGGTCTGCACGAACGTTGACCTGACGTTTTCTCGGCCTCATCTGCTACATCGGCGTGATCGCGGCGATGGTTCAGATCCTGGAAATGGTGCTCGATCAGCTATCTTCCCTGCGCTCTACAACGCGCTGGGGTATCTTCCTGCCGCTGATTACCGTGAACTGCGCGATCCTGGGTGGCTCGCTTGTTCATGGTGGAGCGCGACTACTCCTTCGCCGGAAGCCAGTGTCTACGGCATCTGCCTCCGGCATCGGTTGGGCACTGGCCATCACCGCGCTTGGCCGGTGTGCGTGAAAAGCTGAAGTACTCAGACGTTCCGGACGGTCTGCAGGGATTGGGTATCACCTTTATCTCTGTAGGTCTGATGGCCATGGGCTTCATGGCGTTCTCCGGCGTGAAACTGTAATAGGGGGTATCAATGGAAGATTTTGCAGCGGGTATCGTCGCTCTTTACCGCTTATCGTTCTTGCTCTGGTTGCGGTTATTCTGGCGGCGCGCTCCAAGCTGGTGGCCTCTGGTAACGTGAACATCGAGATCAACGGTGAGCGGACCATTTCCGTTCCAGCGGGTGGCAAACTGCTTGGTGACGCTTGCCGATGAAAAGATCTTTCGTGTCCTCCGCCTGCGGTGGCGGCGGCACCTGCGCTCAGTGCCGGTGTGCGTGTGACTCGATGGCGGCGGCTCCATTCTGCCAACAGAAGAAAGCCACATCACCAAGCGCGAAGCGCGTTGCGGCGACCGCCTGTCCTGTCAGGTGGCTGTCAAGCAGGACATGAAGATCGAAGTTCCCGAGGAAGTGTTCGGCGTCAAGAAGTGGGAGTGTACAGTTCGCTCCAACGACAACGTTGCAACCTTCATCAAGGAACTCGTTCTGGAACTGCCAGCAGGTGAGGACGTCAACTTCCGCGCTGGTGGCGACATTCAGATCGAGTGTCCGCCCTACAAGCACTCGCTTCAAGGAGTTCGACGTGGCGGAAGAGTACCGCGAAGACTGGGACAAGTTCAAGCTTTGGGACATACGAAGCCCGTCAGCGACGTGCCGGTCATCCGTGCGTATTCCATGGCGAACTACCCGGAGGAAAAGGGCATCATCATGCTCAACGTGCGTATCGCTACGCCGCCTCCGGGATCGAACGGCATCCTGCCGGGCGCCATGTCCTCCTACATCTTCAACCTGAAGCCAGGTGACAAGGTGACCATCTCGGTCCGTTCGGCGAGTTCTTCGCACGCGACACCGACAAGGAGATGGTCTTCGTCGGCGGTGGTGCGGGTATGGCCCCAATGCGCTCCCACATCTTCGACCAGCTGGAGCCGCATCAAGACCGACCGTAAGGTCGACCTTCTGGTATGGTGCCCGCTCCAAGCGTGAGATGTTCTATGTTGAGGACTTCGACGAGCTTCAGGCTGAAGAACCCGACAACTTCGAGTGGCACGTGGCTCTTTCCGATCGCCCTGCCAGATGATGACTGGGACGGCTACACCGGGTTCATCCACAACGTTCTGTTCGAGCAGTACCTGAAGAACCACCCGGCGCCGGAAGACTGCGAGTATCTACCTGTGTGGTCCCGCCAATCATGAACGCCGTCCGTGCATCAACATGCTGCTTGATCTGGGCGTGGAACGTGAAGACATCATGCTGGATGACTTCGGCGGCTAAGTGCTTGCCATATTGAGATAATTGAAGCCGGCCCCCGCGGGAGCCGGCTTTTTTCATGTTTTGCCCGGTGTGGATCACCGTACGTAAGAGCGCGACATAGCGTCCTTATGCCTTAAACACCGCACGATTTTCGACTATCTCTAGGGCATCGCATTTTTGAGCGCGCATCCGCGTGCCGTTTAGAGGACCTGAAAGCATATGTTCGACAAGCTGATTGAGCGCCAAATTAGTCTGGCAAAGTCTCGCGGCGAGCTGGACGATATTGCCGGGTCCGGTAAACCTATCCCACGCCGCTACGGTTTGCGCCCTGTTTCCACCACCGAGGCCTTGAGCGTTCGCGCCATGCGCAGTGCCAAGGGCGGTGACATTGCCGAGGCCATCAAGGACCTTCAGGGGAAACTGGCGACTGAAACCGATGACGACAAGCGCAAGGAATTGCAGAAGGCCATTTCCGACCTTCAGCTGCGCCAGTCCGTTGAAAAAGAAGCGCGGCTTGGCATGATGCGCGGCTAGGTTTCTAAGCGTTTCATCGCGCTCGGACGAGGCTATGGATGCGGGTTGCAGAACGCTATACCTACACCATTTAATATTGACAATTTTAATCATTGAGATCACGATAACGTTATTCATTTATAGAATTTCGGAGATTATTCCTTGTCACAGTTTCCCGTTGCTGAAGAAGTTTTTACCCTGCTTTCTCAGGACGTCGCAGACGGATTTAGACATGCAGCCGAGCATATGATGCTGCCCCATGTCACAATGCGCCCACACATTTACCGCAATGGGTCTGAGTGGATTGCTCAGTATGGCGATGTAGCCGCGTCTGGCGCGACGCCACAAGAAGCATGCTTGGAATTTGATGCCTACTGGACAGGCGCAAAGAAGGCTACAGAAGCCGCTTAATCCTAGCCCCACGCGGCTTGCCTGATCTCAATCAAGCAGTCGATGGAATACCGCCCTTTTCAGGTCTTGTGAGTGGTTTTGCGCTGATGACGCTCCACCGACTTGATCACGTTGCCAAAACGTGCGCTGCTGATTGGGTGCTCTGGGTATTAAAACGCTTGCGATACTCTCCCGGTGACAACCCAATCACCTTTTGAAAGACCTTGCGAAACGCTGCAGGGTCTTGATAACCGACAGACCACGCGATTTCGTCGACCGGCCTGGAGCTGAGTTCCAGTTGGCTTCGCGCCTTTTCTACCCGCACCATCTGCAGATATGTGTTGGGCTTGTGGCCTGTGGCGCGGTGAAATCGGCGCAAGAAGGTGCGCGCGGTCAAGCCTGCCCGTTCTGCCATTTCTGAAACCGTAAGGCTGTCACTGTAGGCGGTTTGAAGCCAGTGCTGCACCTTCAGGATTGCGCCATCCCCATGCTGCAGTTCCGGCAGGAACGTCTTGTAAAACCGCTGTTCGCGTCCTCCGGGCGCAATAAGCAGCTGATGCGCCAGTTGCAACATGATGCTTGGCCCCATGAAGCGTTCCACAATGCGCAGACCCAAATCGGTCCATGCCATGACGCCGCCTGCCGTAATGATGTCTCCGTCGTCAATGATCAGCTGGTCGGTCTTCAGGTGGACCTCTGGAAAGTTCTCCCCAAACTGTCTGCTCAGCGCCCAATGTGTTGTTGCAGGACGACCATTCAGCCGCCCCGATGCCGCGAGTAGGAACGCTCCGGCACAGGCCGAACTGAGAACCGCGCCTTTATCGTGTTGAGCCGCCATCCAGTGATGGAGGGCGTTGTGTCCGCGATACTTTTCTTGCTGCAAGCTCGGCGGTGCGATGATGGCCGCACATGTTTCGAGTTTTATGAGAGCCGTAGGACACACCTCGGCGCTGCCCTCTGTTACGTCGACGACATGGGGCACCAGCAGCGCGGCATCATGACCGCTCGCAAATGAATTTGCGACTTCGAACATGTCCTTCAAACCGTAAAGTGCGGCCAATTGAGCGCCCGGATAATTGAGAAGGGCAACATTGCGGGGTGTTCCATGCGAGGTCATTTGTCATTTATAGACCGTTTTTAGTCAAAAGCCCGAGGTTCCCTCGGGGTTTTTCGTTTTAGAACAAAGGATATAAATTATGAGTACTAACAATCGTTTAAGAATCGCAATTCAAAAATCAGGCAGACTTTCAAAAGATTGCCAAGAACTTCTCAAGCAACTAGGTGTTAAATTAAACCTACGTGAACAGCGCCTAATTGCACACTCAACCAATATGCCTATCGATGTTTTACGTGTTCGTGATGACGATATTCCAGGTCTTGTAATGGACGGTGTATGTGACCTAGGTATCGTTGGTGAAAACGTACTTGAAGAAACGCAAGCGGAGCGCCAGAGCCTAAACCAATATTCTGAAGTACTTAAACTGTCTAAGTTAGATTTTGGTTACTGTCGCCTTGCACTTGCATGGCCACAAGAACTTGGTCCACAAGATAAGTAGGTGCTGTGTAAGAGGTGAATCTAACCGTCGTTAACCTT
>NZ_JBSWSZ010000020.1:0-6869 GCF_056158285.1 Pseudoalteromonas sp. AWM4_233
TACGTATTGCTAAGGTTAACGACGAGTCGTACTCACCTCTTACACAGCACCTAAAATTACAACGGCAAAGACGAGTTCACGTTTAAACTTATTCAAGGGAATGTTGAAAGTAAACTTGTTACATTTTCTATTGATGTTACTGCTGTGAATGACGCACCAACTATTGAAGGAAAACCTGATTTAAGCATTATAGCTAATAGTGAGTACTCTTTTTTACCTTCAATTTTTGATATTGAAGGTGAACAATTAAATGTATCTGTTGAAAATTTACCTAAATGGCTTACTTTCGATTCTGCAACAGGAGAACTTAGAGGTACCCCCACAAATGCCCAAGTCGCAATTTATAATAATATTAAAATGTCAGTTAGTGATGGTTCTATTACCAGTAAACTTTCAACTTTTTCTATAGAAGTAACTTATTCAACACTTGAGGCCCCTGTTAACCTTAAACAAGCGAACACTTCGAAGGATAAACTTCAAGAAATACAACTCAGCTGGGATAAAGTAGAATTGCAACGATGGTTCTATCACCATCGCCAAGGTAACACTCTGCGATAGTCTGGAAAACGTCCATCAACGAGTTTACTGGTGAATATAAATTCACTGGAAAACGTGCGTATATGGTTTGCACCTATCTGCACTTTAATAGAGACGTTCTTCGTCACCACCGGATTCAGCCTGGATATTTCCAATACCCCTTTTCTAGGGATAATCACTTGGCGAGACGGTAAAGACGCCTCGCTATATTCTAACCGACATAATGCAAGCCTGTGACCATCAGTTGCTACAGTCCGAATTATATTATCTTCAGTTTCCAATGACATGCCGTTCAAATAGTATCGAACGTCTTGTTGAGCCATTGAAAAGTGTGTGCTGTTAATAAGACGCTTTAAATCTGTGGAAGCAACTTCGAACTCAACCTCGCCTTCCCAGTCTTCGAGGTTAGGATAATCATTGGCAGATAAAGTAGAGAGTGTATAGCGACCACGACCGGCCCGTATGAGGGCTTTATTTCCATCTAGGGTAAATTGAATTTCTGTACCATCGGCAATACCCCGACAAATATCAAATAACTTCTTAGCTGGAACGGTGATCTCGCCTTCTTCAAAATCGCCTTCAAGACGCATACTCGCAATGAGTTCAACCTCTAAATCCGTGCCTGTTAGCCAAAGTGCATCCTCACTAACTTTAATTAATACATTAGAAAGAATAGGTAAAGTGTGGCGACGCTCTACTGCACCGGAGACTAACTGCAACGGCTGCAAAAAATTTTCTCGACTGATGGTAAATTTCATTTATTTACTTTCCCGCCCGGAATGTTCCAAGAGTTAAGAGGATAAAGTACGAATTAAGTTCTTATAGTCTTCTTTTATATCATGACTTTCTTCTCTAAGCTGCTCTATTTTTCTGCACGCGTGAAGTACAGTGGTGTGATCACCTGCCGCCAAATGCATTTCCCAATTCAGGTAAGCTGTGGTTCGTCAGCTCTTTAGCCAGTGCCATTGCAACTTGTCTTGGACGGGCAACACTACGACTGCGTCGCTTAGATAAGATATCAGACACTTTTATCTTATAATAATCTGCTACGGTTTTCTGAATATTGTCTACCGTTACCAACTTTTCCTGTAACGCAAGTAAATCCCGCAATGCTTCTCGGACAAAATCGATAGTAATAGGTCTGCCAGTAAAGTTAGCATTGGCGATAACCCGATTTAACGCCCCTTCCAATTCTCTAACATTTGAGCGTAAACGCTTAGCGATGAAAAAGGCTACTTCATCTGGTAAGTGAATGCGGTTTTCCGCAGCTTTACGCATCAAGATTAGCTACACGGGTTTCCAGTTCCGGTGGCTCAATAGCAATTGTTAAACCCCAGCCGAATCGCGACTTCAACCTGTCCTCTACCCCATCAATCTCCTTTGGGGTATCGATCAGAGGTTAAGAATGATTTGCTGGTTGCCTTCCAATAAGCGCGTTGAACGTGTGGAAAAACTCTTCCTGCGAACGCTCTTTGTTTGCGAAGAACTGAATATCATCGATGAGCAGCGCATCGACGCGAGCGATAGAAATCGTTTGAAATCTTCGATAGCGTTATTTTGCAAGCGCCTTAACCATATCCTGAACGAAGCGCTCGGAATGCATATAAACGATTTTGGCACCGCGGACGGTTTGCAACGATACCATTGCCCACCGCGTGCAAGAAGGTGCGTTTTACCTAAGCCTGTTCCACCGTAGATAAACAAGTGGGTTATAAGAACCGCCAGGATTGTTCGCTACTTGCGTCGCCGCCGCTCGTAGCCAGTTGGTTTGATTTACCTTCGACGAAATTATCAAACTGATACGTCGGATTAATATTACTTTTGTGTTTCATACGCCTCAGGAATAGGCACTACGGACGGATCAGCTCTGGCGAGCGTTGACGACCGCGGCGCATGATTGCCTGTAATGATTCTGACCATTGAGGATCTAGCATTGTCCTTGCAGCAGTACCCTGCTGATCTGCGTTGCTGTGCATCACGCACCAAGCAGCATCAGCTTGGGCTTTACCAGTGAAATGATCGCCACCGCTGGCCACATGACCGTTCCGTGGCACTGGTGGGCTGACAGCCAGATAGCGATGTTTGCTGGAACCTGGCTCTCGTCGTTGCGGTTGGTCAATCGTGGCGCGCTGTAATTTGAACTATGTCCGTGATTCGGAGAATCCACAGTAGTAGCACTATTGAGTGTAGCTATCACCGTTTGAACTATGTACTGAACCAGCAGCATTACCCTAGCCGCTGAGAACGGTTTACGCTATTGCGACTCATTACCTCTAAACGCAACTGAGGTGCATCGGCTCCAGCAAATTCCCTTAGCAGAGCAGTAATATTATTCAGGTACTTGTCTCTTACCCAATCAAGCACAAAGCGGTTAGGAGCGTATAAGGTTAGAACACCAGCTCCTGCTCTTCAGCACGCAAGCGGTCGTATCCACATACTAAATTGCTGCGTCGGCAGTTCCTGACGCAGGCGCTCGAGGCACATTGGTTCCACAAGGACATGGTACGTCGTATGGCTCCCGTAAGTCGCTGAGGACCACCCGCTTTTGAAAGCCAATGCATAGAACAGACCGTGCCTGCTGAAGCGCGCCATTAGAGGAAAATACGCAGTTGGAGGTGTGGAGTAGCAGCGATGAAATTTTAGTTTTATGTTTTGATCGCTGTGGATTATCTGATCGTCTGTCAACACAATGTAAATGGCGATCCCTACACTGATCTGACTGATCATAATATATAAACTATTGAATTCAAAGACATTAACCTTTAGATCAGCAATATAACATTTTAAGAAGAAAAAATCATTCTAAACTACTCACTGACGATCAGCCGCTGGGATCTCGCTGTGCAATTTATATCTAGCGATCAATAGTTTCACCAACAATCCGCTGTGGATAACCTGAGTGCAAATTATATGCGTTATTCACAACGAACGGGATTACACGCTGGAAATCCTTCACCGCCTGATGTTATAACGTTCAACAAACAGACATAAAATCTGTTCACTTATTCGTCCGAACAGCAAGAATATCCATTGACAGCAGGCCCCGAGATCTCTAGAATTCAGCGTCCTTTTGCGATGGGCGGCGTAACGACCTGGTGTAAACACCACATTGTTCTGGCAACAGTATGGTGCGTTACCATTGAACGCCTGATGTTTAACTAGATATAAGTGAGACTTTGGTCATGAAAAGAACATTTCAACCGAGCAACTCTAAAGCGCAAGCGTTCTCACGGTTTTCGTGCTCGTATGGCGACTAAAAACGGTCGTAAAGTACTAGCCGCTCGCCGTGCTAAAGGCCGCGCTCGCCTTTCTGCTTAATTGAGTACTATCGCCAAAAGTGGGTGAGAATACGTTTTCCAAGGGAGTTACGTCTGTTAACTCCCTCCCACTTTACCTATGTGTTTGATGACGCAACCCCTGCTGTATCCCCCGCTTTTACCGTTCTAGCCAGAAAGAATACACTCAGGCTCATCCTCAGTTTGGGCATTACGCTGGCCAAAAAACGTAATTCAGTAAAGCGCACGATAGAAATCAGACTTAAAACGATCTAGTCAGAGAAAGTTTCCGGCATCAAGCAGCACTCCCTGCCCGCAATGTTGATATTATCGTTATTGGCAAGTCAGGCGCTGACGACGCTGTCGCAACGAAGAGGTATTTTCGCTACATTGGACAAGCTATGGAAAAAGCTCGACAAGACGCTGCGGCAACATAACTCAATCGCTGTGCCGCTTTGGCCTTGGTAAAGTGTTATCAGTGGTTCATTTCACCGATACTTAGGGCAACGTTGTCGTTTTCACCCTTCTTGTTCTTGGTACGCTATTGAGGCATTAAAAACGCACGGATTAGCTAATTGGCGGTTGGTTATCGGTTAAACGCATATTAAAATGCCACCCTTTGCAATGCCGGGCGGATATCGATCCCGTGCCGGAACCACGGCAATGATAAACACTCAGATTAAAGAGACCTCTATGGAATCGCAACGCAGTTTTCTGTTAATTGGCCTCGCGCTTAGTGAGCTTTTTGCTTTGGCAGTCAATGGCAACAAGATTATGGGCCACAGCCTGTTAAACCAGTAACCAGCCAATCTGCCGATGGTAGCGCGGATAATGGCTGTACCCCATTCTGCTTCAGTCACAAATGATGACGTGCCTGTAGGTGTGCAAACTGATGTACCGGCGCAAATTCAGCAAGCCGCCCCTACAACTGACCGCTATATACATGTGTTAACTGATACTCTCGACTTGCGCATCGATTTAGTTGGTGGAGATGTCGTATAAAGCAAACCTAGTAAAGTTTCCACTGACCCAGGGGTCAGAGAAAATTACAGCTTGCTACGGCTAAATGATGGCTTATACATAGCGCAAAGCGGCCTTGTCGGGCGAAATGGCCCAGACGGTAATAAGGCGGGTCGTCCCCGCTACACTGTTTCTGGAACTGATTTTGTCATGGATGGTGATACATTGTCAGTGCCCTTGACCTGGCAAAATGCAGACGGTCTTAATATTACTAAGACTTTCAACTTCACCAAAGGCAGCCATGATATTGCGTTGACATATACCATTGTTAATAACAGCAATGAAAACACGACTTTCCTACAGTATGCGCAACTGAAACAAACCACGGAAGTACCAGACGGCGGAAATATGTTTATGCCTACTTACCGTGGCGCTGCTTATGGTACCGATGAAGAACGATATGAGAAGTACACGTTTGACGAGATCGAAGATAAAAAGCTGAAAGCCGCAACTGAAGGTGGTTGGGTTGGCATGCTCGAGCACTATTTTGTTGCAGCATGGATCCCCCCCCGCATCACAGGAAAATAATCTTTACTCCAAGTTTTCCCCAAAATCAATACGCCATTATTGGTTTCACAGGCACACCTGTAAATGTAGCAAAAGGTGAGACAGCCACACTTGGAAGTCAGCTTTATCTTGGTCCTAAAGATCAGGATACTCTGGCAGAGTTGGCTAACGGTCTGGACCTCACCGTGGATTACGGTATTTTATGGTGGTTATCACAACCTCTGTTTTCACTACTAAAATTCCTGCATAGCTTAGTGGGCAACTGGGGTGTGGCAATTATTCTTATCACTGTCATAGTAAAAGGGGCCATGTACCCGTTGACTAAAAAGCAATATGAGTCGATGGCTCGCATGCGCAACCTGGCGCCTAAAATGCAACAGTTGAAAGATCGGTTTGGCGACGACAGACAAAAAATGTCACAGGCCATGATGGATCTTTATCGCAAAGAAAAAGTGAATCCAATGGGTGGGTGTTTACCCATCATCTTGCAGATGCCAATATTCCTGGCTTTGTACTGGGTACTGCTTGGAAAGTGTTGAACTACGCCATGCAGACTTCTTCCTTTGGATTACTGATTTATCTCGTAAAAGACCCTATGGTTTGTACTGCCAGTTCTTACCGGTGCCAGCATGTGGTTGCTTTGCAAAAGCTGCAACCAACAACAGTGACCGACCCAATGCAGCAGAAGATTATGCAATTTATGCCCGTGGCGATGAGTATATTCTTCCTTTGGTTCCCAGCTGGTTTAGTACTTTATTGGTTGGTGAGTGACATCGATCACACTAATACAGGCTAAACTGATCTATGCCGCTATGGAAAAGAAAGGCATTAGTTCTAAGTAAATGCCACTCGTTGCCAGCCCGCTCATGCGGGCTGACTTTGTCAAAAAGAGGTAAAACCATGCCATCTTTCGATATCGTATCTGAAATCAACATGTGAAGAAGTCCGGAACGCAACGGAAAACACTGAACGAGAACTCGCTACCCGTTTTGATTTTCGCGGTGTTGATGCAACCATCGAATTTAAAGAAAAAACCGTTGTTATGAAAGCTGAAGGCGAGTTTCAGTTACAGCAGTTGGAATGTCTATGTTTTCTAGTAATGCTTGTTCAAAACGAAATCTCGATACCAGTCATTTTAGACGTTAAAGACTTACGATCAACGGGGTAAAACCTATCATCAAGTCATTGCGTTTAAAGAAGGTATTGAACAAGCCACAGCGAAAAAAATCGTCAAGCTGATAAAAGACGATAAAATTAAAGTACAAACGGCAATTCAAGGCGATCAACTTCGCGTGACTGGCGAAGAAGCGTGACGACTTACAACAAGTTATAGCTCTCGTGCGCGGTGCTGAGCTTGGGGCAACCATCTCAATTTAAAAATATGAAAGATTAATCATGACCTCGATGCCTTTCTCACAAGATACCATAGTTGCACAAGCAACTGCGCCTGGCCGCGGCGGCGTAGGTATTGTCAGAATATTCAGGGCCTGGAGCGAGCGCTATTGCAAAGCAAATGGTACCGCAACCACT
>NZ_JBSWSZ010000021.1:0-6766 GCF_056158285.1 Pseudoalteromonas sp. AWM4_233
TTACGTATTGCTAAGGTTAACGACGGTTAGATTCACCTCTTACACAGCACCTGGGCGATATGGTTAATTTGCCCTTGGTATTGAGTTAAAAACTGCGCTAAGGCCTGTTGCTCAGTTTTAGTTACTTGGCTTATCACCACATTGCCTTGGTCTTTATAAGTAAGTTGCTCAAGTATATTGGTGACGTCTTGCGTGATCCGCAGTGATAGCAATAACAGAGTCAAGCTCAAGCCTAAGGCAATGATCTGCGCGCCTTTTACGTAAATCCGTTGCTGCATAAGATAAAGTGCAAAACCAAATAGCTGAGCGCGCTTAGATAGCCCCCATTTGCCCAAGCCAAGTACACACCAAGTCAACAAAACTAAACCGAATAGGCAAACCGCCAGTGTGCCGACGACCATGATGGTTAAAGTCCAATTGTCTGAGTACCATACAATAAGTGCAATAATAGCGACGACAGGCATCATAATCTTGAGCCATTGCTTACGCTCTGGCGCTTGATAGCTCATAAGTAAACGCTTAACCGGTGAAGTGAGTACCGAATACCAAGCTGGTAGAGTGAGTGCAATATAAAGACTAAGTGCGATGGCTATTACCTCTAACAGCGCAGTCCACTGCCAATCAAGCGCAATCACAATATGGTAATTTTCTAGCCATTGCACCGCAACATAAGTGGTCGCTGTTGCCAATAAAACACTTGGAACTAGGGTAATTGCAGTCGTAAATAACAGGTGCTGTGTAAGAGGTGAATCGAACTCGTCGTTAACCTTAGCAATACGTAACTGAACGAAGTAGGTTCTGCTTGTAAAAATACGCATTGAGGTTAAAACCAAGACTCGCTGTGCCTAGTTCAGCACCTCTACCAAAAAGTCGCTTAGGCTAATTTTGGTTGTTTCTATATTCCATTGTTGATTATGTTGTGCTAGGAGTAATAGTTGTTCTGTCAAATTTTTCATTCTAATGGCTTCAGAATGTATCGCTTCAATTGATTCTTTAAAAAGTTCCTCATCATGCAATCCTCGTCTTTTTAAAAGACTGGTATAGCTTTCAATTACAGTTAGTGGTGTTTTTAGTTCATGGGAAGCACTTGAAGCAAATTGTTTTTGCTTATCAAAGTTGACTTCGAGTAAATCAATCATATGATTAAAAGTCGTACCCATTTCATGCAATTCGTCATTGGAATCTTTATTTAATGGCAGCCGTTTAAATTTCCCACTTTCTCTAATTTCACTCATCGTCTTAATCATTGAAGTAATCGGCGCAATAATAAGGTTGCCTAATAACCTACTAGAAATAATAACTGGAATCATTGCAACTAAGGTTACAATGATTAAAACCAACCGTAATACTTTTAAATTTTCTGTCGTTCTTACAATGCTTTTGGCGATTTGCAGGTTAGCTATTTCACCATTGCTCAAAATAATCGGAATCGAACCAAAAGTATATGAGGTTTCACCCTCTTTAATCTCGACATTTAATGAGGAACTAAATGATTTCTCTATGTTATGAGCCTCTTTATTAAAAGAAGGATCCACAAATGTACTAGCTGCTTTTTGGCTATCCTCATAAACGATACGAACCATACCGTCGATAGGAATATAAGCCCGAAGTAACGTGTCCATTGGTACCGTGGCAAGTGACTGATCGATTTCAGCAGCATTTCTTTCCAATTCCAGTTTCCCACGGTCAAGTTCACTATTCATCATCATATTGCTAAACAGCAAATAAATAGAGATATTCATGACGATTAGTAATATGATGAACAAGATAGAAGTATATAGATTGATTTTGTTTTTTAACTTCATTTCATCTCCCTTATTACATAACCTACACCTCGTACCGTATGGATAAGCGCAGGGAGATTTTCAACGTCAATTTTCTTCCTTATATAACGAATATAAACATCAACAACATTTGTATCACCAATAAAATCATATCCCCAGACTGCTTCAACAATTTGATCACGATTCAGTACTTGTCGTTTATTTACCAATAAATAAACAAGCAAATCAAACTCCCTCGGTGTCAATTCAATAGATGTATCCCCACGAAAAACTTCTCTTGTTTTCTCATTCACTTTTAAATTAGCAATCGTAAGCACATCTTCTTCATTTTCTACTTCCTCAGTGACTTTATTTCGGAATGCCACACGGACTCTGGCCAGCAACTCTTCTATTTGAAAAGGCTTTGTTATATAATCATTCGCACCTAAATCTAATCCAGAGACTTTGTCTTCAACTTGAGCTTTTCGCAGTTAAAAGAATGACCGGTGTATGGTTATCATTAGCCCTAATTCTTCTTAACAACTCTATTCCGCTAATACCCGGAAGCATAATATCTAATAATACGAGATCCCATATTTTGCTTTTATAAGTATGGAATCCTTCTAACCCATCAAGCGCTTTTGTCACTTTATACCCTTCATATTCCAGCTCTAATTCTAATAACCGTGCAATTTTTTCTTCATCTTCAATGACGAGAATTGATTTTTTGTCCATTAAATACCCACCCTTTACAATCCACTTTATGATTGATTGTAGATTCTTTTTATTAAGATTCTATTACTTTATGAATATATTTATATTAATACCTTTCAACTCCAGTTTCTGTTAAAATTCGTGTTTATTAAACGGCCAAATGGTTCATTTCTTTCTCATTATTTTTTAAAAGAGGCAATTAAATATGAGCTTTCTTTTTTGAAAGGACTTATCTAGTACAATCGTTTGTTTTTGAATTGAGACTTTTATTGGATGAATTTAACCGGAGCATTTGTTATGGTTAATTAAAATTATATTTACAGGAGATGAAATTGCATCATGTATAAATGGCAACTTGCACTAATTACTGGGATACTGCTCCTCTCTGCTTGTAACAGTAATTCCGTTGAGGAATCGGACATGAATAAAGAGAAGACCCACGAAGTGTCTCAATCATCTGATGAAAAAGAGGCAAACTCAAACTCAGGTAACCATTCAGTCCCTGTACAAAACATAGCAAATGATAAGATTTCTAACGAAAAGGATTTGTCTTCATTACCAGAATACGGCAAAATTATAGAACTAATCGGTGATCAAGATTATCTCTTCACAAAAGAATCAGATACTGGAAGTAAACGCGTGTTTATTATTGAGCAAAATGGTGAAAAACAATATAAAACTATCTTCATCAAGAAAACAAATCGACTTAAAGTGATAAAAATTCACGGTAATGGCGGAGAAGTTTTCAACCAAATATTACCATAAAAAGAATGACAGAAAAGACACTAATAGCAGGTGGAAGTAATGAAAGTCGACCGGACCCTTTGAGGTTATTCTTTAAGTATTTATACATTTCTATGGCATGAAAGAAGTTTAAGGAAATTCGCGCCATGATTTCCTATCCGATTCAAACCAATTGTTTCTAGGTAACTTGCACATCTTCATACCTGTTGTTCGCATTTTGGCTTTGCCCATACCTTTTCCCCAAAGGTATAGGTATAACTTATGCTCATGTGTTTGGTTGTAAAGAGGCTAGAGCAAAACAAACACAATAGAAACTAATTTTCCTCACATTGTTCGCCGGAACTTAATAAAGAGTGACACCATTTTAGTGTCACTCTTTGTTCATCATTTCACTGACGGCTGTTTTTTCCTTGCAAGGAATAACATGATGGTACCTGCTAGTAAGATTGTCATACCCATTGCTAAATAGTTATAGCTGTTGGTTGACGTATTTGGTAGAGACTTACCTGTTTTCTCCTCTGGTTTGGCGCCAGATTTCATTTGTTCTTTTTTCCCTTTTATGACATCTGCTGGTGTTTTACCATCAGTTGGTTTTTTATTGCCATTGCCTGGGTCTGGTTTTTTCGTTGGTGGAGGAGGGGTGTTGCCCTCGCCCGTTCCGTCTTCATCTACTGTTGTTGTTGCTTCTGCATAAGTATAGCCAAGGATTTCATATTCTTCGTCATAGGCCATCAATTCAATAGTATATGTTGTATCTTTTTCAAGTTCTGTCCAAATATGCGAGAGTGTATCTGCATCCACGATTTCATACTCTTCTCCATTTAGAGAGATTTCATATTCATAGACTGCTCCTTCACCATCGTATATCCATTCTGTTTCAATAGAGTCTTCTGTTGCTTCTACTTTTGTGAAGTAAAGATCTTCACTAATCGTGAATACATAATCGAAATAAATTTCAATTTCTTCTCCATCCGCATTTAGTGCTGCAATAGCAACTTCATACGGCGTTCCCGGAGATAGTCCAGTAAATACGTAACTAGATTCTGTTCCTGATACTGTATCTACTGATTCACCATCTATATACAATTCATAAGCTGCTACTTCTTCTTCTCCATTATATTCCCATTCTGCATAGATTGAATCATGTGTCGCTGTTAAAGAGGTAAAGCTTAAGTTCCCCATTTCTTCTTCATAGAAAACTTCCACACCGCGCATTCTTAATTCTTTAATCACTTCCATCGCTTTCGATCCTTCCGAAATGTCAAGCGTTGGGACCGAGATGAAAGAGACAACAGCTAAGTAAGGTAAATCTAGTAATGGCGAAATATCCGTAATAGCTGTTTCATCCATTGCTAAGAATAATAGATTATTACCATTCTTAAGTGGCGTAATGTCAGTAATAGCGTTACCCGAAATAATGAGACCTTGTAAAACATGGGCATTCTCAGAATTTAACCAATCAAGATTCGTCATATTTGTATAATCTGCAAGTAAAAATAACAACTGTAATTTCGCTAGTGATTTGAAATCACTAATTGGATTATCCGATACGATTAAGTATTGCAGATTGGCTGCTTTTTCGATTCCTTTAAGACTTGTTAGTTCATTATCATATAGTGATAATTCGATTAAGCTACTTGGCAAAACAGGGAGCTTTTTATATCCATTGCTATCTGCTGAAAGCGATTGTAAGTTAGGTAAACCTTGTATTGGTGATAAATCGAGTCCCAGGATTGCAGGAAGCAACAAGCATATTCAAGCTTGTTAAGCCCGACAATGGTTTTAAATCTTTCACTTTTGTGTCATCAATATATAATACCGATAATTTACTCAAGCCTTTAATCGCTGTTAGATCACTGACTGGGTTCCCTGTTATCGATAGCTCTTCAAGGTTTGTAGCCAACTCTAGCCCAGCTAAATTCCGAACACCTTCATAATCAACATACAGTGAAGTTAAATTTTTCATATCACTTGCATATATGTCACTCGGCTAATGCCAAGAGTCATCTTAATCATGTCTCTTAACCCTTTATCCTTAATCGACACTTTTTTTCCTTCAGGTAATTTTGCCGTTTTCACATCCATTGTTGCCCGACCAATTAATTGTTTACCGTCGTAAGCCTTAATAACGATATCATAGGTTGTATCTGCCTTTAAGTTCTTAAATACATGTTCTTCTAAACCAGATGCTTTACGTTTCTTTCCCGTCAATAGAAACAATATAATGATCTGGGTACAAATTGATATTGGCTTCAGGCCAGAAACTCCAATACACTTGGATACTTGATTCATTGACAAATCCACGCTCTACCATCATATTTACATCATCTGCTTCATTGCTGTACACGGTTACGCCTTTTGCAGTTAAATCTTTCAGTACAGCTTGTGCCGCAGCATTTTCACCAATCCAAGGCCAGACGCATAAGCATAAACTGTTTGAAGATTCGTTAATTTTCTAAGAAAGTCCAGGTTGGCTAGGGAAGTATCGAGAGAATATTTAATTCCACTAAACTTGTACTCAAAAATACTTGTATCTGTAATAGCTAATCCTGTGACATCAAGAGTCTTTTAACTTTGTTAATGCTTTGATTGGTGTTAAATCAGCAATGTCATTATAACCGAGATGCAATGTTTCTAAACTTGTCGCAAATTGTAATCCTTCAATAGATGTTACCCATAAATTCGCGATTGATAGACTGGTTAAACGGTCTAAGTCCGCTTGATAAATAGCGCGCTTTAACCCTAACTCATCTTTAATTGCTTGCTCAAGGGCACTGTCTTCGAATGGAATAACTTCTCCTGTCGGTACTGCCGATGTTGTTACTTCTACCTCTGCTGAAGATACTACACGACCTCTTCTTTGAACACCTTCTACTTTCACTTTATATGTAGTAGCAGGGGCTAATTTCGTTAATGCATAAGTGGTTTTATTTGGTGAAACGACTTCTTTTAGATGGCCATCAACGTATAATCTAAATTCATCAACATCCACTAAACTCCACGAAATGTCAGCTGTTGTATCAGTTATCTTATGAGCAACGATATGTTATTGTAGGGACAGGTTCATCTTTTGCTGCTTCTTCATCCGCTACTTGTTCCTCTTCCTCAACAACCGTTTCATCGTCTTTCGGCGACTCTCCGCTAGCTTCCTCTTCTACATACCGGCATTTCAACCGTTAACTGTTGTTTCGTTACTTTGCGCCTCACCTTGCGCAATCGCATAAGTCACTGTATCTCCAGGTTTCACCTCAGAATCAATCAATTGATACAGACGATAAACGCGCATCTTCCCCAGTTTGTCGACCCATTTCTGGTTGTGGCAAGAACCCAGCGTTTGAGCGTTCGTCGGTGCAGAGTGGTTCTGTTGTTGGTGTAGTCGGTGGGGGCGGGTGGGCTTTTTTTTCCCCCCCCCCCCCCCCCCCCCCCCCCCCCCCCCCCCCCCCCCCCCCCCCCCCCCCCCCCCCCCCCCCCCCCCCCCCCCCCCCCCCCCCCCCCCCCCCCCCCCCCCCCCCCCCCCCCCCCCCCCCCCCCCCCCCCCCCCCCCC
>NZ_JBSWSZ010000022.1:0-6365 GCF_056158285.1 Pseudoalteromonas sp. AWM4_233
TTATGTGTTTGTATCAACTGGTGATAAAGTTTGAACTGGCTCTGCATCTTTACCTTCTTTAGCGTATACAGAAATGTAAGTAGTTTCACCTTCTGTTTCTGACGTGGTGAGCCATTGCTTTGTTTCGGTGTTCTAAACCATCTAATTTTAATGTAAATGCATGACGTAATAATACATCAGGACGTTGTGTTTTACGAGTATTTGGGTTTGTAGCAACTAATGGCATTAAGAATTTATTGTGTTTACGGATAAAGATTAATGCGTTAGCTGATGTTCCCCAGTTTTCTTTGATAGACTCAAGAGTTGCATTGCGAATGTATTCTACATCTTCTGCATCATCGAATAATACTTGTAGGTTACAAGTTTTCGGCTAGATAACTCGAACATTTCTTCGTAAGTTGTACCAAACTCAATGTGGTTATCAGATACAGATTTAACTGCTTTATCATGTAAAGCGAATTGAATGTCAAATGCAGGTACTACTTCGTTCTGCAATCATTTCTTCTTTGATTTCTTCTAATTTTTCGTTTAGTGCTTTTGTATGCTCGTTAGCAATTGAGCAAGAAATATATTTAAGAACAACTCTGTCCATAAACTCATGGAAGCTTTCTTCGAATCTATGGTTTAGTACTAAACGAGTTTCTTCTTTGAAACGGAAATCACAAGATTGGATGTTCGTTAATAACATCTTGATGTTCGGGTACATCTGTTCCTTCTACTGTAGAAGCGTAAACACGGAATAATGGACGTTTCATGTTTAAGTTTAATTTACTGCAATTGTATAATACCCCTGCAATGATACCTTTACCTAATGTTAAAATGCGGTTTGCGATTGATTTTAAGTGTGCTTCACTTTCAATTTCAGTTGCTTTTAATACATCACGGTGTGTATTCAGTACTTCTTCTACCTCAGGGCTTTCGATAGTTCCTAGTAATTGATTAATTTGGTTCTTTTGTGTATAACATTTAAATTCCACCTTTTCTTTTATTAGTTTATTTTATTATTTTAACAGTTTACTTCTTTTTCTCAGAAGTAAAAGCTGATTTTAACTTATTGATACCCCACGTAACACCCTTTTCCATATTATCCATCATGGCATCATCAGGGTTTTGCTGTAATTTCTTACGTTTTCAGGCAAGTTTTGGGTTAATTGGAGGATTTACTGGCATTTGTGACATTGGAGTTTGCATGATAGGTTGATTTGATATACCTTGATATGTATTGGTTGATACAGTAGAAGATACGTTTTGTTGAACTGGAATATCGTTCTTCTTCCTCATATTCCTCTTCATACTCTTCTTCGTTCTTCTTCATCAAAGTTGTTCTTCATCTTCCTCGTTCTAATTCTTCTTCCTCGTCATCATCCAATTCCTCATCGTTTTCCTCTTCATCTTCTAGTTCTTCGAAATCATCATCGTCAAATTCCTCGTTTTCGTCTTCGAACTCATCTTCGTCATCATCGAGTTCTTCATCGTTTTCATCAAGGAGTTCTTCGTCTTCATCATCATCATCTAGAAACTCTTCCTCTTCCTCGTTTTCATCGTTAAGGAAGTCATCATCATCTTCGAGTTCTTCTTCGTCTTCCTCACCACCTTCAAAGTCTTCATCATCGTCAAACTCTTCATCATCATCATCTAGAAGTTCTTCCTCATCATCTTCCAGTTCCTCATCCTCATCATCAAAGTCTTCTTCTGATTCATCCTCAAGTTCGTCTTCCTCGTCTTCAATGAATTCTTCGTCCTCATCTTCATCAATGAGTTCTTCATCATCATCGTTCTAGAAGTTCTTTCTCTTCGTCTTCATCTTCTGAATCTTGATTAGGGTTATTAAAGTTTAAATTAAATGAAGGTACAGATACGTTTTGAACTTCTTCATATTCTGTTTCATCTTCATCCTCTATGATTTCCTCATCATCTTCGTCTTCTAATTCTTCATCGTCATCCTCAATATCATCGTTTAGAAGTTTTCTTCTTCCTCTTCTTCAATGATATCTTCGTCTTCCTCTTCTAAATCATCGTTTCGATAATGTTTTCATCTGTTTCACTTTCAACTTTTACTACCCCTTGGGCTTGTACTAACTGGTTTAAGAACTGATTACGGTACTTAGAAGCTTCTTCTGACTCAACTTCTTCGACTTCTACAGGTTCTTGTATCTGACTTACCTTGTTTTTGACTTGACGTTCATACAATTCATTAACTCTAGTTTGATACTCTTTATTGTATTCATCTATAGCTTGCTCTTTTAGAAGTTGGTTATGCGTTTTATGTGATATGGAAGCATCTATCCGTACTCTACTATCTCCTAAATCTAATAGTTTATCAATCTCGTATAACGAACCGATACCCCAAACGATTTCATTAAAGGAAGAAAACTCGGTTGGTATTGATATTCCATTACGACTTAATCTTAATAGTAGGTTTTCGATGTACTCCCTATACTTTACCTCACTCAAACTCGTTACAAACCTCCTTTCAAAAATTACAAACTATATACAAAAATATTACTACTCCTATATATCTATGTTTGACTATAGGAGTAATAATATTAACTCATATTGATATGTTTAAAAATCCATATGCTCTGTCTGACCAAATGCTACATCTTTACCACTGAATTCTTTCGATTGACCATAAATATCAGTCTTGATTCCTGTATATCCAGTAAAATGTTCTTGGTTCATTACCATATAATCATGTAGTTCTTTACGATAGGTTGTCAGTAAATATAGCAATTTGCCCATTAACATAATGTAAAACATCTACTGTTTCAGGAGCATTTAAATGGTTCTTTACTTCTTTTGTTTGTTCTTCATCTAACTGACAAACATAATGACCGAATGCTTCTTCTACCCCTTCTAAGTCTACATTTACATATTTCTTTAATCCTTCGTATTCACTACGAGTTGCGAACTTAACTTCTGTAATTCTTGCTAAGGAAACCTGTTCTGCTTGCTTGGAATTCGAATCTTGAAATTCCTAAATCACCGACTTTCCAAAATCCACTATGCGTTTCAGCATGACAAGGCTGTCCGTGATACTGATAGGACTTTGGATTGGATACTTCATAGAAGGTATCGGCAAACATTAAGTCTTCTTTATACACATCGTTAATTGCTTCTTTATTTAATGTAACGTATTGTGTACGGTTTACTTGATTTACACGCTTGTATGTTATCTTTAGTATACCTGTTTTTGCATGTTCACGCAAACCTTGTAGATACCCCACTATTACATCAACTGGAATGACGTGTATTCCATCATCAAAACTCATGAGTGACCTTGGATTGACTACCTTTGCTTTCCTAAAGTTCTAGCTTCAAACCTTTGATTTTATTTGTTGTATAATGTTTCTGCAATAGATTCTGATACACGTTGTAAGTTTTTATACACTTTCTCAGGTGTTTCTACCCCATGCGTATTATACATATACTCAATTTCTTCCCTGTTTAACGTAAATACTCCACGGTCTACATCAGGTTGATATGTACCTCCCTTATGTGTATGTGTTGTATGCTCTACTAAGATTGATGTATTTAACATTAAGTAGTATACAATTAGTAAGTCTGTAACTTGACTACTATCTTGCATACCAAAAGCCGTTTTTGCATTCTCAGTTAGGATGTTCTCTTAACATGTTTCCTGGTTCAGAATTGTTAAGTAAGTTTTGACGACCAAACTCCATTTCTTCTCCTACAATAAATGTTAAGGGCAACATGTGGTTCTGCTAAAGCACGACCGTAGTTTTGGTAAAGTTTCTTGCAATGTCTTTTTATCCACTTTATATTCCCTTCTTTCACTCGTTTACTCTATCTTATTTATACTTATTTATAGTTTCTCTTTATTATAGAAATAACCTCATACTTCTATATTCTTGTTTGATTGCTTACTTCTAGTCTTTATCGTTGTCTAAGAACCCTTTCATAAACCAAAAGATAATACGTAACACCATCATACAAGTTACGAATAACGCACCTACCATGTTTATATAAGGCATTAGTACAAATACCCACTCTCGTTTCAACATACCTTTGCTGTACTTTTCATCTTTGAATACAAAGTCTTTATTGTTTACCCCTGCGTAAGTAATACAGGCAGGTACAACATAACCCCAAAAGTTATCTGCAAAGCTTCCGAATATCATGTTTATCCTCCTATATTAGATAGTTGCGAAATAGAATTGTCATAACTAGTGTAAAGGCTAATAGTCCCCAACCAATCGCACCTAAACAACCCAATCCAAACCCTCTTAGTTCTCGTTACGATGTCTAATACAATAAAAATAAGTCCAACTACCCCTAAACCGAGTAATAGAAATACTACTGATGATTCCATGTCTTACCTCCTATGTACTGGTTTATATTTTCTCTAATGATATTTTTAATTCGTAACCTAAGTGTTTAGCTAATTTTACTACTGTTTCAATGGATGGAATATCTTCTCCACTCTCAATATGAGAAATAGTCTTTTGTGCTACCCCTGATAGCTTTGATAACTCCCTTTGTGATAGCCCACGTTTTACACGTTCAGCCATTAATACGCCAACTATCTCTAGTGTTTGGAAGTTTACAAATCCTTGTTCACTTACTACTTTCTTTATGTCTTCCCTTAAATCTTTATCCGTTTTATTCAATATAACCCCACCTTAATTATACTTTTCTACCAACCAATCAGGTGCAAACACGGATACTTTTAGTTTACGCTTGTAAGCTACATCGTTTATTGTGACTACTAAACGGTTATCCTCTAATACTACTTCCTCTACTGCATTACGCACGTCTAACATTGTAGGAAATGTAAAGTATTCTCTTGTTTTCAGATTAGAGTCTTTTAATGCTAATCTACCGTTTTCAAATGTACTAGGTGTTAATGTTTCGTGTACATCTTTGAATACGAATAGTTTCTCCCCATGTATCATAACAGTTCCAAAATCATTTTCATTTTCTCTTATGTATTCGAACGGTAACTGGATTACTCTCTTAGTTTCTTCAAATTTTACAGAGTTCAAATGAAAAACATTACTTCTACTTGAAAACATCTTGCTAGTCTCCCCTTTTACTTCGCATCTAGATTTAATAATACGTTTTATACTCCGTTTCTTGCTACTTTTGACCTCTTGTTTAACTACATATAACTACCTGTATAGACTGTTTCCTTTCGTCTCTCTACAGGTAGTTTATTTCTAGTTTATTTCATTCGTTCCTTCTCTCGTTCGAATCAACCATGAAGGAGCAACATACACAAGTTGTAGTTTACGTTCCTGATACTGGTCATGCACTTGTACGATAAGTTTATTTTCTGTTAAACCGATACCTTTTACTAGGTCTTTTACTTCACTTATTGTATTGAAATTAAAATGATACTCGTTCCTAAATTTACTATCTGTAAAAGAAAGTTTTCCGTTACCTAATTTTTGAGGGTTCATTCTAGCATTCGTTTTATTAAACCTAAATACAACTACCCCGTTGATAAAGATTGTACCGAAATCCTCTTCGTTGTATTACGAAATTCAAACTCAATTGGAATTGCACTTACTTGTTTCTTAGTTCTTACAACGCTTAATCTGTTCGTTTAGGTGCTGTAGTCCTGGAACTCGACATACCGTTTAACCTTAGCAATACGTAACTCAACGAAGTACAGTACATAAAAAGGCTCGTATTGCTAAGGTTAACGACGGTTAGATTCACCTCTTACACAGCACCTCGATTTCGTGTTTAACGTCAGCAACTAAGTCGTATTTAACTGGACCAATACCACCTTCGTTTACTGGTGTGTTACGCCATGCGTTGTGTGAGAATTGAGAATCGATTGATACACCGATCACTTCAACACCACGCTTTTGGAACTCGTCGTAACGCTTGTCGAAAGCGATTAGCTCTGAAGGACAAACGAAAGTGAAGTCTAGTGGGTAAAAGAATACAACCGCTTTTTTACCTTTAATACGCTCGTGAAGGTTGTAACCATCAACGATCTCACCGTTACCTAATACTGCTGCTGCTGTAAAGTCAGGTGCCTTGCGGCCTACTAATACACCCATGGTTTTCTCCAATTAGTTAGGGTTATATCCAATGCAAAATGACAATATCAATTTGCTTTGACACTTATTATTGAGGCTAGTTATAAAAAAACAACCCCAATTAAAAATTTTCACAAGTTTATGGGGACACTCAAAAAATTGAAAATCAAATAAACCGATAGCTACAATCAGTTTTTTTGATTGTATAAACTATAGGCATAAAAAAAGCCCCTACGGGCTTTTTTCAATCATAGAGTTTAGTCCATGATATCTGATGGCATATCACCACGGATTTGCTGCCAAATTTCACCAGGTGCTGTGTAAGAGGTGAATCTAACCGTCGTTAACCTT
>NZ_JBSWSZ010000023.1:0-2618 GCF_056158285.1 Pseudoalteromonas sp. AWM4_233
ATTACCCTGCCACAGCTGGTCGCCGCCAGTATCCTGGGCTTTATGGTCACCAAAATTTTCGGTGGCGAGCCTATTTACGCTCTGTTAATTGCAGGTGTGAGCATGGCGATAGCGGGTTTGGCATTGCTTATACCGACAAGTGTTACGAGCGCATTGGACTGGCGGCGGCACTGCACGATATTGGCAATATTATTGAGCGCCAGGAGCACGAGCAGATCAGTATTAATGTTTCTCACGATAAGCTTGTGGAGCTGGGATATAGCCAGGCAGTAATCGACAGTGTTGCATGCAGTATTTACAGCACAGCCATTGATTATTCAGACAATGTCGCCAAAAGACAGGTGGGCTCAAGAGAAGCCAAAATAGTTTCAGACGCAGATTTAAGTAATCCAGGCTTTTACGATGTAAACAACTTTGCTACAGAATCTATTAAAATCTGGCTGGAACTGGACCTGTTTGATATTTCAGAATTTGAAACCACAGGGGTTACGTTTACCCGAAAGTTTTTTGAGAGTTTGGGGGATTATTACACCAGCGCAGCCCGTTTATTATTTGCAGATAAACGCCGTACCAATCTGCGACTACTACAAGAAGAAATTACAAGACTTCTTAAAAAAGCAAATCACAATCGAGACACACTTATCGACTTAGTGACTGCAACTGATACCCGGATTGCGTCACTTTCAGCGATTTAGATAAGTAAAAGCGGTTACGCGTAATTCTTGCATCACCTAATATATCTGACTTTAGTGCTTTAGCTACGTTTGGGTCCACATAGTACCGCCACAATGACATATTATTGAATTCAAGAGTAAATTGGCTTCGAAAAAATCCATCATGCTGATAAGATTCCTGTGTAAATTTATCTGAATACAACATGGAACCAATCGTTATGGAAATTAAAACAGCAAAGCCATCTGATTATTTGACCTTAATTGAAATATGGGAGGCGTCGGTGAGAGCCACGCATGACTTTTTACCAGAGTCAGATATTCAGGAGTTAAAGCCACTGATTCTGGAACAATATTTTGATGCTGTAGATTTAAAATGTGCCATCAATCAAAGTGGCAACATTTTAGGCTTCTGCGGTGTACATGACGGCAATATCGAAATGCTATTTATTGCACCTGAAGAAAGAGGCAATGGCGTAGGCTCATTTCTGACTGGTCACGCTATAGATTATCAGGCGGCACATAAAGTTGATGTAAACGAGCAAAATCCACAAGCAACAGGATTCTATCAGCGACTCGGCTTTAAAGTGACTGGACGTTCAGCCACTGACGGACAAGGTAAACCATATCCGATATTGCACATGTCACTTTGAATCGTATTTAATACCAACCTGAACAGGCCCGGCAAATCGTCGGGCTTTTTTATATCTCCATGAAAGTTGTGAACCTGGTAAAACAGCGGCTACAGAACCAAATTAGATTGAAGACAGCGAAAGCATAAATTAACTAATCACATTCTATCCACACTTTATGGGTTGTTCCCATAATGTATACATAGTTAATAACGCCCAATATGGCGTATTGTAACGCCCAAAAAGGGGTAGGCCGTAATTCGTTAAATTCTCAAAATGATAATGGATGCTAGATTTGATTTAGTGGCCAAAGCTATAGTGAACGGCCCATTACTAATCATTAGTAAGAACCTTTTTAAATACAAGGTTTTTACTGTCAATTAAGCTTTCATACCTCTCCTGAAGTTCACTATTGGCGTGTTTTGCAGCTTGAATAGCTATGAATAAATCATCAACGTTCCAATCAATATACTTGGCTATTAAATGAACATATTCGTCACTTGGAAACTTTGATGTATTGCGCCAATTTCACCCACTTTTGATAAGTATTGTAAGCGAATACCCATTTCTTCAGACGCTGACTTATTCGTAAGCCCTTTACTTTGCATCATCGCATACTTAAATGCTGAATCTAAAAACACCAATTTATCCAATTTGAGAACCTCCCCTCAATCCTATTAGAAAATCACACTCCAGACCACAAATGCTCACCACCATAAAGCCCATATTAGGGCGTTGACACGCCCAATATCGAGATTTAGTATTCGCCTAACAATTAATACCGCATCAAACACGGCCTTGGATTTACGATAACCATCGATTACGACAACGACGGTAGCAGGCGTGAACGCCACATGTTCAGACTGGCCGTGTCGTAATGAATGGTTTCAAATCTATGTCAGAAACGCGCGACTTCCTTACGTGTGAGTATGGCACCCAACACCAGTTAACAGAAATTACCCCGAAGAATTACCCTGAATTGTGTAGGCAAGGGGTGTTCGATGAATAAGAACTGGAAGCTCCACGATACTCTGTTTGTTGACCATCTGGCTTTTACCGTCCCGGTTTCCGATTTCCGCCATTTAAACCGGGCTGGCAAAGAAACCGACAAACGTCAATCAATGGGTAAAACTCCCTCAGCCACTTTTCAGAAAGGCTAAATCACTGGAAGCAAAAGAAGCCCTTATTCGGGACTATCAGGCTAAATTTGAAGGAAGTCTGCTATCAGCGTTGCCACCAGTTCATTGAAAAAATTCTCAATCTCAAAGTGGGCCAAGGTGCTGATGAGAATGCGTAGTCGCTGTATGTTAACCTT
>NZ_JBSWSZ010000023.1:2646-3079 GCF_056158285.1 Pseudoalteromonas sp. AWM4_233
CAAGTAGCTACGTATTGCTAAGGTTAACGACGGTTAGATTCACCTCTTACACAGCACCTTGAGGTGAGATAGCAATATCAATCTCACCACCTTGGACCAAGTCAACATAAGCACCACGCTGGATCAGCACCATGGTTTTCTGTGCGCCCATACGTTTTGCCAACATGGCAGCCATAATATTGGCTTCATCATCATTGGTAACCGCGATGAACACGTCAACTTGTTCAATATGCTCTTCAGAAAGCAGCTCTTGATCTGAAGCGTCACCACAGAACACGACGGTATTGTCGAGCATTTCTGAAAGCTCAGTGGCGCGCGCTTGATTACGTTCGATCAGTTTCACACTGTGGTTTTTCTCAAGTGAGCGAGCAAGGCCCGCACCGATATTACCCCAGGTGCTGTGTAAGAGGTGAATCTAACCGTCGTTAACCTT
>NZ_JBSWSZ010000024.1:0-2047 GCF_056158285.1 Pseudoalteromonas sp. AWM4_233
CATGCCGATGTGGTAGCACATACTGAGGGGGTCATATGGCACAGCAAACCGTGAGTTTTAAGGAAACGATGCGAGCTTGTTTCAAATCATTGATGTCTTTTGAAACGAGTGTTTACCAAGAAACAAAGCACATTCTATCCTATGTCTCTGAACAATGGGATGATGAAGTTTGGATGATGAAGAATGACCCAGAGTCTAAGGAGTTACTGAAGCAGGAAGACGATAATGCAGCTTATTATCATGAATGGTGGTTGGCTGAAATAGAAAATCTAGCGGATCCTTATTTGCGTGAAATTTATCAGCTCCCCATTGAGCTAGAACATCAAGGCATCTATTCAGCAGGAGAGTGGGTGCATGTTGGTCATTATCGCTGTCAAAATTGTGGGACAATCACTCACATCTTTCATTTTCAGGAAATGAAAGGTTGTCATCGGTGTGAAGGAAGGCGATTTTTCAGAAAAAATCATCAATCATGACGCATTGATAGGATGGCATGATATCCTATCGCCCTTTGTCAAGTAGTGAATAATAAATATAAGGCAGACGAATGGATGTTGCGGCATTGGCGCGGTTGTCAAAAAGACAGTTAGACTATTCAATCAATAATAAAGTCGTCGATAAACTTGTGGCTGAATCCAGCCACTCCCAAGCAGATTTTATCGGACAAGACCGCGCACGCGAAGCGCTGGAGTTTGGACTGGGATTGGATTTCCCTGGATACAATATTTACGTTATGGGTGAACCTGCACTAGGTCGCCATACGTTGATCACGCGCTATGTGAAGCAAAAAGCGCAACAAAAAGCCAACCCCAAACAGTTGGTGTTACCTGAATAACTTTGAAGATACACGCCAGCCAAATATCCTGAAGTTAGCTGTGGGGGATGGAAGCTATTCCATCGAGATATCTCATCACTGATTGACGAATTGTTTGATACATTTCCAGCAGCATTTGATAACCCGGGTTATCAACGGAAGAAAAGTGCAATCAATAAAGTATTTGAAAATAAGTACGAAGCAGCGTTACGTGAAGTGGAAGTCATTGCACAAAACCAAAGCATTGCCATGTTTGAAGATACTGGGACAGTCAGCTTTTCACCGATTGTTGATGGCAATATTATTGATGATGCTGATTTTCCGAAACTGACAGAGGGCCAGCAGGAATTTTTCTACTCAGCAATTGAGTCACTTGAGAGTGTTTTTAACGAAAGTTTACTTCGGAACTGCCAGGATGGAAACGGGAGCTGTCTGAGCAGTTGCGTGAATTACAACGAGACACTATCGAAAGTGCGATCAAACCATTACTGAAAGAATTGGAACATAAATACTCCTACCAATTGGGTATTTTGAAATACATCCGGGATATGCGTCCCCACCCTATTGATACTGTTGCGGATTGGCTTGTTGATGAAGGAGAGGAAAAGCACGAAGATATCGACCGAAAATCTATTTTTACCGAACAATTTCAGCCCAATGTGTTCATTGAGCATGAAGAGAAAACGGGCGTACCCATCATTTTCGAATCAAACCCAACGTATCAAAATGTATTTGGAAGAATCGAATATTCTGGATTGCAGGGGGTACTGCTGACAAATCATCGGATGATCCGAGAAGGGGCACTTCATCGCGCAAATGGTGGCTATCTGATCCTTGAAGCAGAGAAAATGCTTCAGCAACCGAATGTTTGGGATGCTTTAAAACGAGCGCTTAAGCAAAGTCTATATGGACCCACCCCAAACGGACAGTACGTTGAGTAACTCAATGACTTTACTGCCCCAAGCAATGCCTCTGGATGTGAAAGTGGTTTTGATGGGAAGTAGAGACTTGTATTACTTTATGCAGGATCATGATGATGAGTTTAGTGAGTGGTTTCGTGTGCTGGCTGATTTCGAAAGTTACTTTCCAAAGGACGAAATCTACTTAAGACAATTTGTTGGTCAGATTAAGACATTTGCCCAAGAAGTCATTGGCAAGGATTTAACTCGAGACGCGATTAAAAGTTTAATTAAAGGTGCTGCTACCGTCGAGTCAACAACGAAAGTTAACCTT
>NZ_JBSWSZ010000024.1:2075-2316 GCF_056158285.1 Pseudoalteromonas sp. AWM4_233
TAAAACAATTAACATTTAGGCACAGCTCGTACGCTTGTTCTAGTAAACGGCAAGCGACATGTAGCCGGTTCAGCTGGTAGCTCTACAGTCGATTTATCGACAATCCCTAGCTCTCTTAATAAAACGTGTTGATGTAATCACAGGTGGTGCATCTGCAATCTATGGTTCTGATGCTGTATCGGATGTTAACATTGTTTTACGAGGTGCTGTGTAAGAGGTGAATCTAACCGTCGTTAACCTT
>NZ_JBSWSZ010000025.1:0-1175 GCF_056158285.1 Pseudoalteromonas sp. AWM4_233
TATTGCTAAGGTTAACGACGGTTAGATTCACCTCTTACACAGCACCTCTTCTCGCGTCCAACCCCAGTTAAAATTGAAGATTAATTAAAGAGAGTTTATGTACAAACATACACAATTAGCATGGGTGATATGGGCTATTTTATTGTGGATCAGTAGTTTTTTAGCCGTTGCTGCGCAATTAATAGGGTTTAATGCGGGTATCATTGGGTTTGCTGTATTACTCGTTTTGGTTGCCATTGCTTTTTATGGCCTGACTGTTGAAGTGAACCCAAACAGCCACTCAGTTAGTTTTTGGTTTGGCCCAGGTGTTGGTAAGAAAACACTAAATTTTGATGATATAGAGTCTGTGAGAGCGGTTCGCAACTCGTTACGTCATGGTGTCGGAATGCGCATCAGCCATGATGGTTGGGTTTATGCTGCTGCTGGTTTCTCTGCGATCGAAATTCTACTAAAGGATGGCACTAAATATCGAATTGGTACAAATGATCAAGAAACCTTACTTGCAAGTTTTCCTGAAGTGCTAAAGCATGTTCCTGAAGTGATTAACACACCTGAACAAGCAGACGTTGATGAAGATGACGAGGAACATGAGCCAGTTAAAAAGCGTAAAGATCCATTTGATTTTAGTTAGACATAGTTAGCTCATTTAGTCTAAATAAAAAAATAGCGCCGAACATAACAGTGGCGCTATTTTTTTATTTAGACTAGAAATGAGCTAACTATGTCTAACTAAAATCAAATGGATACTTACGCTTTTTAACTGGCTCATGTTCCTCGTCATCTTCATCAACGTTTTTGTTCAGGTGTGTTAATCACTTCAGGAACATGCTTTAGCATTTCAGAAACTTGCAAGTAAGGTTTCTTGATCATTTGTACCAATTCGATATTTAGTGCCATCCTTTAGTAGAATTTCGATCGCAGAGAAACCAGCAGCAGCATAAACTGGACCATGGCTGATGCGCATTCCGAACACCATGACGTAACGAGTTTTGCGATTCTTCTCACAGACTCTATATCATCAAAATTTAGTGTTTTCTTACCAACGCCTGGGCCAAACCAAAAACTAACTGAGTGGCTGTTTGGGTTCACTTCAACAGTCAGGCCATAAAAAGCAATGGCGACCAAAACAAGTAATACAGCAAACCCAATGATACCCGCATTAAACCCTATTAATT
>NZ_JBSWSZ010000026.1:0-2757 GCF_056158285.1 Pseudoalteromonas sp. AWM4_233
ATCCTCCTTGTATAGATACCGCCTGCGTTGCGGCAATATTCCCCCATATACAAGCGGTTTCAACATCTTTCCCATCCAACAAAGCTGCCAAAAAAGCTCCTGTATGGGCGTCACCTGCGCCAATTGTATCCACCATATTTGTTTTTAAACCTGCAACTTTAATAATAGAGGAACCATTGTAATAAGCTGCTCCTTTAGCACCAAGAGTTACAATAATGTCATTTTGAGTTTGCTCATATAGCTTTTCTAAAGCATGCATTCTATTAGAAGATCCCATTAAAGCTAATAGTTCATGATTATTACAATGAATAATGGGTCCTAATTTGAAAAGCTCACTTAAATCATAGGATGAAATAGCAGTAATCCTTGGTGATGGATCAAACAAGATAGTAGTTGAATTACCGTGCCTCTTTAAAAAATTAATAATCGCTTTTTCTTTATCCTGCTCCAATGAGTAGCCTGACAAGTAAATATAATCATATTGTTTACAAGACGTGTGTGTGAACCATTCTTCCTTCCAATTATCTTCGAGCCCACTAAAAGTAATAAACGTTCGCTCTCCGTTTTCTTCCACTAATGATAAGTTCCAGCCATTATCCATACTGTTATCTGAAATCAATATCTGGTGACCCTTTTGAATAAACTCTTTTTTTATGATATCAGCATTTTTTCCGTTTCCAACTGGGACAAGTAGATCGTATTTTGCATTTAATTGACTTAATACATTCGCAACATTATAAGCGCATCCGCCAACGGTACTTTCCATTATTTCTCCAGCAATGTCTTCTCCAGATATTGGTAATGTTTTAATTTTGGCAACTACATCTATAACGGCGCTACCAATAATCAATGCGCGCTTGTTGGAGTTGATTTTCTTCATTTTATAAGCTGCTTCCATTTCCTCCACCTCGTTGAACTGATTTTATTGTAGGATACATAAAAATTATATATATTACTCCACTAACAATAATTGTAATTGGAAGATAGTTACTAGCATCTAAATAATTCATTAATACTAACGCAGTCGTTACACCAAGTATCCAACTTATTACGCCACCTTTATTTATCGGATTTCTTTTTGCATCTTCTAATAGATCTCTACTATAACCAATACGTCTTCGGATTAATGTATAATCAATTAATAGTATAGATATCCAAGCTGCCAATCCAATCCCTAAAAAACTTAAAAAAAGCTGGAAATTCCCCATGAAATCCCTTGAGATTAATAAAACATATAAGGGAATAATAGTAATTAGGAAGGCATGAATCGTAATTGCAGTTGAATCTTTAACTTGTAAATTAAATGAAGCTAAGATCAATCTAGAAGACTTTAATCCAATAAAGCACATCGGCGTTAAACCACCAAGTGCAGCTACTAAATAAATTAATGTCATCCATTCAGGTAAAACGCTTCCAATTAGCGTAATTGGATTTTCTGCAGCAGCAAGCCCTTCTACTTCTGTTGCTAGTAATATACCTGTACTAATGATTAAAAATAAGGGGATAAAAGCACCTGCTGTTACATGAAATATAATTGAAAGAGAGGAGTTTTCTTTACTTTGATAACGGCTATAATCAGAGGACGCTTTTGTCCAAGTTAAGCCTGTACCAATAATAACAAACATTAAAGCTGGTAAAAAACCAGTTAACCAAGATCCTGATTCCATTGCAAATAATTTGTCCCAATTCGTATTTGGTATAAGAAAAGCTAATACAAAAATTGTTAATCCTCCAAATACGTACGTAAAGAAAGCTTGAGCTTTTACTAATGTTTCCTGTGAGAAAGAAACGGAAAAGAGAACAAGCGTTGCAAATAAAAGCCAACTGATAAATATTAAAAAACGATTAGAAGAAAAGCCTAATTCATTAAAAATAGATAAAAGTACTAATGTACCCGTAGTTACACCCTCATAATCAAGAGACCCCTCGGCCATGCCAGCAATACATTCTAGTAACCAAGGTGAGTCTTTTGTTGCCAGCGCGCCTATGCGAATTTGCTCAATAAGTAGTACATTATCTGTACTCGAATCGTACGGTAAAACAGCCACAGCATGGCCGCGCTCTAGTATTTCTCTGCGCACAGTTTGACTCATGCCACCAGCAAAAAGCGCATGATTAAATTTATACGCATGAATTTTAAAGAAGCCATCAATCGGCTCAATTGATGTGATTTTTACATCATTTTCATTAAATTGATTTATAGACTTCATAAATTTACCTTTAAAAATAGGGATATAGACGCAAAAAACTAGGTATTTCAGAGCTGTAATATATTCTGTTACACTTGAGCGTAATCTTTCACGTATTTACCCCTTTGCTATTGATGAAAACACGGTAACATACTCTCAATTAAAAATTGTCTAAGGATCGAGCGACAAATGAAAAAAAGCTTATTATCACTACTTGTTGGTTTATCATGCGCTTTAACCAGCACGATTTCTCAAGCCGAAGACTTATTACAAGTTTACGACATTGCAACTGCCAATGATCCTACGGTATTAAAAGCAAAAGCCCAAGCTAACGCACAAAAGTTTGCTAAAGACAGCGCATTAGGTGAATTACTACCTTCATTAGGTTTCAGAATGAGCTATGGTGAAACCGATAGAGATGGTTATGAAGGAAACGATGCAGAAGGTTATGTATTTGGTAGTTCATCTTCTGACTCTTTCACTCGTACACTTACTCTTTCACAAACCGTGTTCAGTTTAGGTGTGTGGAGGTGCTGTGTAAGAGGTGAATCTAACCGTCGTTAACCTT
>NZ_JBSWSZ010000027.1:0-11864 GCF_056158285.1 Pseudoalteromonas sp. AWM4_233
TTATTCTATTTTTTGTCATTTGTTATGGCATGTCGCAATACAGTCTTAATTTGGAAAAACGTTTAAAGGTTGATCGCTAATGGCTACATTGAATACAAACGCTGCGTTGGCAAAGGAAGAAGTAAAAGCCATTGAAATCCAGCAACTGAATAAATGGTACGGAGACCATCACGTTTTAAAAGACGTTACTCTCGATATTTACGAAGGTGAAATCATGGTGGTCTGTGGACCGTCTGGCTCTGGCAAGTCCACATTGATTCGCTCTCTTAATCACTTAGAAGAATACCAAGAAGGTCAGGTGAATGTGTTTGGTCAGACGCTGGCTAGAGACCGCCAAAGCGATCAGCTGATCCACAATACCATGGGCATGGTGTTTCAAAACTTTAACCTATTCCCGCACCTTACCGTATTAGAGAACTGTACGCTTGGGCTGACTTGGTTACGTAAGTTACCAGAGAACGAAGCCAATCGAACCGCTATGAAGCTGCTCGATCGAGTCGGCATTGCCCATTTGGCGCAGCGTTTCCCAGGGCAACTCTCTGGTGGTCAACAACAGCGTGTGGCGATCTCTCGCTCATTAGCGATGGAACCTAAAATCATGCTGTTTGATGAGCCAACTTCCGCATTAGACCCTGAAATGGTGAAAGAGGTATTGGACGTTATGATCGACCTCGCTAAAACCGGCATGACCATGGTTTGTGTCACCCATGAAATGCAGTTTGCCCGACAAGTTGCTGACCGAGTGGTCTTTATGGCCGATGGTGAAGTGGTTGAAGTCGGCCCACCTGAGCAGGTGCTGGTCAACCCAGAATGGGACCGAACCAAGAGAGTTCTCTACAACACGTGCTTTAGCCCGATGCTCTAGGAGCCCAAGTAGGGTCTCCATTATTCACCCAAGATTTACGGATTTTATCGATATGTTGGCAAAACATTTATCGACGTACACCAACATGCCTTTTTGGCTGGCAGATACGTCTTACAACCGAACTTTTCAAACAACGCCTCGCTATCAAATGCCGACAAAAGTAGATGTCTGCATTGTCGGTGGGGGCTTTACTGGAATGTCTGCGGCGATCACGTTAGCGCGTGCTGGAATGAAAGTCGCGGTACTTGAAGCAGGCAGAATGGGCGAAGGGGCGAGCAGTCGCAATGGCGGTTTGCTTGGCCCCAGCTTCAGTAAATTAGGTGTTGATGGTTTAGAGCGACAGTACGGTCGAGAAAACGTCCATACCTCCATTAGAGAAAGTTTGACGGCGTTCAACTGGTTGGTGGATTTTATACGCGAAGAAAAAATCGATTGTGATTTAAACTTATGTGGCCGTTTCCGTGGTGCCAGCCATCCCAGTCACTATGCTGGTCTAATCGAACAAGCAGAAGAATTGGCAAAAGTCGTCGACTTTCCAGCTATTGAAGTGCCTAAATCACGACAACACGAAGAAGTCGGCTCTACTGCTTACCATGGCGGAGTGGTCTACCCAACAGATGGTGCGCTGCAGCCAGCAAAACTGTTTGCAGGGTTAGCTCAAATCGCTGCACACGAGGGGGCATTCCTGTGTGAGCACACGAAAGTGCGCAATGTTGATAAGCAAGTCTCAGGATTTAATGTGGTATACGATGGCGGTCAGTTACAGGCAGATCAAGTCATCATTGCTACCAACGGCTACACCGATGGGCAGTTCGGCGAATTTAAACGACGTTTAATACCGATCCGCTCGGCGATGATTGCCACCGAAGAATTACCGGAGTCCGTCGTTCAATCTGTCTCTCCAAAACTACGTGCCCACGGCGGAACCGAGCGCTTAGTAGCGTATTATCGACCGTCTCCCGATGGTAAGCGTATTCTATTTGGCGGTCGCGCCTTTGGTCGCGGTGATCAACCCCAACTTTATTCGAAGTACCTTCAGGACTTTATGATAAGAACGTTCCCGCAGCTTAGCGAAACCAAAATCGATTATGCTTGGTCTGGCCTAATTGCCTATACGTTTGACCATGTTCCGCATATTGGCAAGCTAGACGATATGAACTACGCCATGGGGTATTGCGGATCTGGTGTGGGGCGAGCCAACTACTTTGGTCGTAAAGTGGCTCAACAAGTGTTGCAACTTGCCGAAGGGAAAACCTCGTTTGATGCCTTCCCATTCAAAGGAAGGCCGCTTTACAATGGTACACCTTGGTTCCTTCCTGCCATTATGAAATGGCATGATTTTGCAGACCGACAAGGCTGGTAGCCAACTCAGCGGAAATTATCGAACTTTTTGATTAAGAGCGATCAAGTTTATCGATTTCAAATGAGTAAATGGAATAAGCCTATTTCAGCTTGGTTACAGTATTAAGGATGAATATTGCATTCATCCTTAACGTTTTTTTGATCACTTGTTGTTTAAGTAATCGAGGGTATGCTGAAAAATTTGTTGATCATAAACATTTTTTGCGATGTTTAATGAATAGCGGACGTCATGTTCAAAAGTTTCATAATCCATCCATTTATCCCAAATTAAGATTGATTTAACGGTTTGTAGGAAGCATTTTGGAACACGTTTTAGACCTCTTTTTTTATTTTCTAGGCAGTCTAATATTCACCTTATCGAAACGAATTAAGCGACATGCTTAATTCTTAACAAGTTTAAAGGTTGTAGTAATCGACAGCCTAATAACAAATTAAAGGTGAAACTATGAACTTCAAAACTCCTGCATTAATCGCTGCTCTTGCTTTAACTGCTTCTGCTTCATTCGCAGCTGGCGATGAGAATAACCTTCTTGATGATTACCTAGACGCACAAGCACACGCTAAAGCCTTGTCAGCACAGCTTGAGACTATGGGTGTTGAGTCAAATCCAAACGTAGAATTTAACTCTCCAGCAACGTTGTCTCAGAAGCTAGATGCTTATCAAGACAAAATTGATTCGCTTCAAGCTGAATTTGATGCGCACAACACAGCAGTAACTCAAGCTAACTAATATTGAGTTAAAGCCGAAAAACAACAAAGCCCCGACAGGTACAAATTCTTGTCGGGGCTTTGTTGTTTTGGGATTAAAAATTGCCCGGTGCGCACTGGAGACAAGTGAGTCCTAGCTTGCGCCACTGTTCTACCACTGCGTCTCGATCATCAAGCACCATCCATGGCTCAAACCCATCCGCATGAATACGCTCAAGCAGCTGTTTTTTTACCTCCTCATCTGGCACATGATCCGCATCCAATGGTCTTAGATAAACGCCATCGAATGGGATGTTGTTTTGTTGCATCCAAGCTTCAGAATGTTGTTGGTGACTTTCTGGTCGACCTGAGCAGATTAGGATCTTTTCGCCACTATTTTTTAGGATTTTGACTAGTTTAAAGACATTTTCAATCACGGGGGCGTCTTTCATGTGATCAAAGAAAGGGTCCCATTGTTTCTCCTTGCCTAACACCCAGTCTTTGACAAAAACGGGATCGAACTCGGCTAATGTGCCATCCAAATCGACGATGACTGCACTGTGTTTCATAATGAATGTCTCTGTATGGAATAAGTTCCCAACGATGGCTTCGGCCTCGTTTGGGCTGCACGATGATTGGCTCAATATTGCCAATGCGTGGGCCTTCTGGCGTGCCGAATAGGGAATGATGAATCGCTCGATAAATGCCTGAATGAGCGATGATTAACGGATGATCGTATTGCGCCAAAATATGGTTGAGAGTCTCGATGCTACGAGCATAAAAATAATCCCAAGGCTCACCGTTTTCAGGCGTTGCGAAATAGTCGGTTGCGTCAGGAATAGGTTGCCCTTCAAGGCTGCCCCAGTCTCGCTCTCGAATGCCTTTAAAAAGTTGTAGCTCATTCCCCGGAACGGCGAGTTTGGCGGTTTGAATGGTTCGTGTTAAATCGCTAGTACACACGGCTGACCAAGATTTATTAAGCAATTTGGCAGCGTTTTTAGCCTGTTGTTCACCAAGTTCTGATAGGTGACTATCGGTACTGCCACCAATGCGTTTAGCGGCGTTAAAGTTGCTTTGTGCATGGCGAGCAAACACAAACGGTTTCGAGATAAGTTGCATAGTTAAAGTTCGATAATTGATGTTGCTAGAAGATGTTCACCTAGGCGGTAGCGCCATTCGTTGATATCTTCGATGGGGCTAAAGAGAGGCACACAGCGCTGACATTGCAATTGATCCATAACACGCGCGATGTCTTGGCTGGTTGGGTGAACATTCCAACGCACAAAGTGCGCTTTTCCCTCGGAAACTGCTTGTCTCGCGTGAGCGGGAAGATGTCCCGTATAGATCACATTGTACTGGTCAGCGTGTTTCAATAGTCGCCCAGCATCCCCTGAGAAGCCTTCGGGATCGCCGCACAAGATAATCGGTGCATGGTCATCAAATTTTCTGTGGGCAATATTAGATGCTAGCTTTTTGAGCTCTGGGCAAACCAGCTCATCCGAGACTTGAGTGATATTATGGGGCTGCAGACAGTCATTGCCTAACACCCAATCTTTCATGCCTTGTTGCTCAAACCAACAAGCCATTTCCAAAGCACGTCCACTTTGCGGAACAGGCATCAAGTTTGGCTTTTCTGTTGATAGTACTGACAGGATATCTTGCTTCGCCTGATCTTGAGTTCGATCGTACAAACCATAGGATGCGTCTAATAATGCTGTTGCAGCTTTCGGTGGTCGGTCAAACGGAAACAGTTCGGACTCTAGACAGAAATCCCCACTGTAAAAAATGCCGCCTGCGATTTCCAAATGCAACCACACGCCACCAAAAGAATGGCCTGGCACAGCCTGTTCGAATCCGAATACCGTTAATATCAATCGTGCCTCGGTTTGGTAATCGCTGAATATTTAAATGCTTCGGCAAATAGGGAATGACTTGCTCCGTTGCATACACTGGAATCGATGCAGGGGCGTCGACTAATCCACCGATATGATCAGGATGATCGTGACTGATAATGATGGCATCGATATCTTCGGGTAGCTGCCAACCTTTATCTAAGTGGCCTTCTAGTGAACCACCAGCATCGAGCAGCAAATGCACAAGTTGGCCATTTTCTAATTGGGTTTTAACGGAAATCGCAGCTGCGGCCTTAGCGCCAAAACCACTTAAAACATTAACGGTCATGGTCATGGAAGGCTCTAGCGTCCAGGCTTGTTGAATTGATAACTGACGAGTTGAGCCAATCGTTAAAGGTTCTGTGTGGTAGGCGTGCAGCGTGTCGCCATTTTCAAGTTCCAAGAAGATGTCGTAACGCTCACCACGGAAAATACATTCGCGAACCGTACCTTGTAACATGTTGGAGGTAGCGGACAAATCAACATGCTGTGGGCGGACCAGCATTCGGCCATGGTGCCCTGTCTGATCGTACAGTAGCCCAATTACATCGGTGGATGTCAGCAGTTTATTACCTAGAACTGATTGGCAGCGTAGGATCGAGCCCTGACCGATGAAGTTTGCTACCCATTCATTACTTGGTTGAGTGTATAAGTTTTCAGGCGTACTCCATTGCATCAATTGGCCATCTTTTAGTACGGCAATTTGATCCGCCAAAGCCATTGCTTCTGCTTGATCGTGAGTCACATAAACCATGGTGGCGCCGGTACGGCGGTGAAATTCACGAAAAGTGATTTCCATGCTTTCCCGTAAATGACGATCAAGGTTCGCGAGTGGTTCATCAAACAGAATGACATCCCGGCTCTGTTACAAGGCTACGAGCGAGCGCTACTCGTTGACGCTGACCACCGCTTAATTGGTTAGGTAAACGGTCTTTGAAATCGTTAAGTTGCACAATGTCCAAGGCGTCTTGTACACGTCGTTGATAGTTTTGACGATCCACTTTCTGGATTTTCAACGGGTAGCCCACGTTTTCCATCACTGTCATGTGCGGCCATAGGGCATAGGATTGAAACACCATGCCAAAGTTACGCTCTTCCGTAGGTAAGTGAAACTTTGTGCTCGAAAGGCACTGATCTCCGTGCTGAATATCGCCAGCTGAGACGGTTTCAAAGCCTGCTAACATACGTAATATTGTGGATTTGCCACAACCACTTGGGCCAAGCAGTGCGACGAATTGCCCAGGTTTAATGGTTAATGAAAGATTATCGACGACTGTTTTATCGCCGAAAGACTTGCTGACTGCGTTTAAACTGAGTCGTGCCATGGGATTACACCTTTAGGTAAGCGTGGCGCGAGTAAGCTCAGACAGGCCATCAGCGCTGCCACAAGTAAAACAACTAATACGGAAATTGCAGACGCTAGAACGGTGTCACCGCTTTCGTCTAAGTTAAAGATCAATACACCTAGGGTTTCATTACCGGCACTCCAAAGTAGAGCCGATACTGTCAGTTCATTGACTGAGATAAGAAACACTAGGATGGCACCCGCAAAGAAGGCGGGTGCAGTAAGCGGTAGAATGATATGAACTAAACGCTGTATTGCATTAGCGCCGGCTAGCTGTGCCGCTTCTTCTAAAGCTTTGTCCATCTGAGACATAGCGCTATAAATCGGTTTTAAGCAGACACTCAAAAAGCATGATAAATAGGCAAGGAAGATAATGCTCATGGAACCGTAAATGCTCACACCGAGAATAGGCAAAGGGCGTGCAAACAGTAAAATGAAAGCAATGGCCAATACAATCCCTGGAATCGCATAAGGCACTTCGATCAAACTGGTGACTAATATTCGCACCTTAAGCGGCAGCTTTAACAAGATGTAGCTAAGTGGTAAACACAAGCACATCAAGACAACGGAAGCTGATCCAGCCAGCAATAAGCTATTGCTAAACGCTCTGGCTGTGACGCCTTGGTTTGCGAGCATTTCAATGTAAGCAGAAACAGTAAACGTTTGACTGTTCAATGGCATGCCTAAAGCTGGCACAAATGAACTGACCACAAGCGCAATGCATGGCACCACTAAAATCATCAGCAGTATCAAGCCAAGAGCGGTTTCAGTGGGTAGGCGCCATTTACCTAAACGGAATGACATATGGCTTGAGCTGTGTCCCACTAATGCGTATTCGCTGCGCTGTTGTAGCCATTGCTGCATAATCATCCCGCCTAGAACAAGAAACGAGATCAACATGGATAAGCCTGCTACTTCGCTCAGCATACCTTGGCCAAAGCCTGCCATTTTTTGGTAGATCAGCGTTGGTAAAACCAAATAATTCACGGGGATGCCCAGCATGGCAGGGATGCCAAAGTTGCCTAATGATGAGACAAACGCCAGTGCGGCACCAGCAATTAAGGCGCCACGGGTGAGCGGCAAAATGATATCGATCCAAATAGCTTCTTGTGAGGCGCGAGCAACTTTAGCTGCCTCAATCAAATCTTGAGGTAAGCAAAGCAGCTGAGTACGCAAAGCAAGAAATACTAGCGGCGCATTCTGGATGCCCAATAGCAGAGCAATGCCTTCTGCAGAGTACATTGGGTTTGGACTACCCAGCGCAGGTGCCACGCCAAAGGTATTCAAAATAGGGCTGGCTGGACCGACAGCTGCAGCCAGCTCAGTGCCGTGACTTGTGGTGGGATCATCATCGGCAACATAAACAGAAATACCCAAATCGCGCGGGCGCGGATATTGGTTAGGGTGACAATAAAGGCGAATCCTGCACCTAATACCACGGCGATCAGTGTGCCAAGGCCTGAGGTATAAAAGCTGTTTCGAAAAGCCGTCCATGTTTGACTGCTGCTCATCACTTCACTTAAGGGAGACTGCACATCAAACTGCACACCTTTTAAGGCTTCCATGATGAGTCTGACGCTGGGTAATAAGCTCAGCAAAGCAATCAATAGAAAAATCGAAAAGGATAGCCAGCGAAGCTGGCTATCGGTGTTGCGTAGGTACATCGTGTATTAGCCTTCAAAAATATCGCTAAAGTGCTGTTTGTTGGCTTCGTTGTTTTCCAATGTTTTTGCCGCATCGAATGCCATTAGCTTAATGTCTTCACGTGCAGGGAAGCCTTCTGGAACAGGCATGCCAGAGCGTGCTGGCAAGTAGCCTTGGTCAAGCACTAGCTGTTGACCTTGTTTTGATAAAACAAAATCTACGAACTTTTGTGCTGCTGCTTGGTTTTTTGAACCTTTCATAATGGCCACTGGCTCTGTCACCATGCTGACACCTGTTTTCGGAAATACGAATTCAAGTGGTGAGCCTTTTTGCGCTTCACGAATCGCAAGAAAATCGACGATCACACCGTATGGTTTGGTGCCTGAAGAAACGGCTTTTAATACGCTACCGTTGCCACCTTGCGCCATCACCTGATTGTTATGCAGCGCTTCGTAGTATGACCAGCCAAGGCTTGGTTCATCTGTCAGTGTTGCCAGATGGATCAGCGCTGCACCGGAGTACAGTGGGCTTGGCATCGCAATTTGGTTTTTGTACTCAGGCTTTGCGAAGTCAGACCAATCTGTTGGTTTTTCTGGCGCACGTTGGTGACGAACAATCCCTGTTGTGATCAGCTTAGTGCCGTAGTAGTAACCTTCGTTATGGTAAAGAGACGCATCGTAGTTCGAGCGGTTAGGGCTTAGGTAGGGGGCTAAGTAGCCATCTTTTGCCATGGACTCCATAGTCACGCTATCAGCGATTAAAAGTACATCTGGATTCACCACGCCGCTGCTTAGCTCAGCACGAAGTTTAGTCATCAATTTAGTGGTGCCGTCGCGTACCCATTCCACTTCGATTCCCGGGTTCGCTTTTTCAAACGCATCCACGGTCATTTGAGCATCTTTGTTTGGCTGGCTGGTGTACAGCGTCAGTGTCTCAGCGAAGGATAGGGAAGATACTGAGCGAATACTGGTTGCGACGAGCGTTTTTAACATCCTCATCGCAAGTCCTAAGTGGTTAGAAGTTACTGAAACACTAACGCCACACTTTGACACTAAAGTTACTGAATGCTTTCGTTTGGATGTTATTTGCTTTCGTTTGAAGTTTTACGCTTTAGGGGAGGATTATGAATCAGCGGCAACTGGATATTATTCAATGGATCAATGTAAATGGTCGTCAGCCATTACAAGCGGTAGCGGATGCTTTTGGTGTTTCTGTACAAACCATTCGCAGTGATGTGCGTTTATTATCGGAGAAGGGGATGGTTATTAAGAAATCATGGGGAAGTGGTTCCATTTCCGAACCGTGAAAACATCAGCTTTAATCAGCGTCAGATTTACAACGCAGAAGGTAAACGACGTATGGCCGAACTCTGCTTACAGCAGATTTCGGATTATCAGTCGGTGTTTTTGGGATCTGGTTCAACAGTTGCTGAGTTAGCGAAATGTCTTAGCGAAAAAGAAGATTTGCATGTCATGACAACGAATCTTCATGCGGCGCGTATTATTAGCGAGCATCCAAAGGGCGAGCTAACCGTAGCTGGCGGCAAAGTTCGCAAACGCGATCAGGATATTGTCGGTGCAGATGCAGTGCGTTTCTTTCAGAAATATCGAGCAGATGTGGGCGTGTTTTCCGTATCCGCTATTGATAAGCATGGCGTGTTGTTTGACTTTACAGATGATGACATTAGCTCTTTAGAAGCCTTGGTTGATAATTGCCATTACCGAGTTTTAATGGTCGATAGCACGAAATTTGACCGTGCGTCACGCTGTGTTTGGACACGTCTGAAAGACATTGATTGCCTGATTACAGACCGTCAGCCGCCAGCTTACTTGCAGAGCAAAATCACGTCTTTGGGGGTTAAACTAATATACAAAACTTAATGACTCTGCAGTTTGAGAAAACGTATCGAACGTACTGATGCTTTCTGATCAATTTCTTCGATTTCAATTATGTAAGTGTACGAGTCCAAATAACTTTTATGCTGGGGTTTTAGGATGGATTGCGGACGGATCGGTGAATGCTGTTTGCAATATTTGGCTGTTGTAACGTATTTAAACGGGGCACGGCATGATTTTTATGAACATTGTTTGCAACTTCTGACGCTTTGATGTCATTTTTTTTAAGGGTTTGCGCGATTGGTGCTTTTATCGCTAATTAAGGCTGTTTTAGAGGCTTGAAGGAAGCATTTTGGAACGCTCGTTCTTGGGCTCTTTTTTTTCTATATTTGAAGCGCTAATATTACTTCCATCGAAACGCGAAACACTTCCCTAAACGTTTCGCCTAACAGACAAAACAGAAAATGTTTAATAGATTAAAAGGTGAATAATATGAACTTTAAAACTCCAGCTATCATTGCAACTTTAGCCCTAACTGCAACAGCTTCATTCGCTTCTGGCGATGAAAACAATCTTCTAGATGATTACCTAGATGCTCAAGCACATGCCAAAGCATTGTCTGCTCAACTAGAGACAATGGGTGTTGAATCAAACCCAAATGTAGAGTTTAACTCTCCAGCGACTTTGTCTCAGAAACTAGATGCTTACCAAGACAAAATCAGTGATTTGCAATCTCAGTTCGACACTGTTCGCACTGCAAACTAAGCATTAGATCGCTTAAATATTTGCTTTACCAAGCCCCTGAAAGGTAACTTTCAGGGGCTTTTGCATTTTAGCTAGTTTGCCTATCGTTCAAAAAGTCGTTTAAGGTTAAAATTAACGATCACTTTATATGTAAAAGAAGCAACACATGTCTTTACCACCTTGCCCAAAATGCCAATCAGAATATGTCTATCAGGATCAACTTAATCTTATTTGTCCAGAGTGTGCTTATGAGTGGAACCCTAACGAAGTAGAAGATGATGGCGAGTTTTCGGTTACAGATGCGAACGGTACTTTGTTATCTGAAGGCGACAAAGTCACTTTAGCAAAAGACCTCAAAGTCAAAGGTAGCTCTATGGTGCTAAAAATTGGTACGAAAGCGCTGATCAAACGCATCAAAGAAGGTAAAGACCATCAACTTGATTGTAAGGTGGATGGCGCTGGAGATATGTTTGTCACAGCAAAATTTGTGAAAAAGGCATAACAGCCTAGAGGGGATTGCTTTATCTTAGTATTCTTCCGTTCATCGACTTATATTACTTCTTATCACCTCACCATTTTCGCTTGTCTGTTTTATGGGATCTTTCCTCCTGTGTTCTGAACACATTCCCTTTTGAATATATAAAACAGACTGAGTGAAACAACATGAAAAATGCAACATTATTAGCGGCGCTGAAATACAGCGCCTATTTCTCCTTAATAGGCGCGAGCTGCGCTATTCAAGCTACGGAATGGAATGCCGATTTAGGGCTTTCTTTACTGGGGGGCTCAAAGCCATGTTTTTGGAGAAGAAAATAAAGCTGAGGTTCGCCCTGATTTAAACCTAGAATACGGTGTTTTTATTGCCGGTCCCGATGGGCTTGGAGTGTCTGGTCAGCTTGGCGAAAGCGATCAGTTAAGTGCGGTTTTTATTGTTCGTGAATCTGTGATTGAAGGCGCTCATCTCTTGACACTGCACGAGGAACTTAACCTTAGCATAGGTACGTAACTGAACCAAGTAAGTTGTAAGTTTACGTATTGCTAAGGTTAACGACGGTTAGATTCACCTCTTACACAGCACCTGGAAGTAACCCGTATGAAATCACCAGCGAGAACTACAACAAAACAATTCACCCAGGTCAGAGCTTAGACTTTGGCTTTAACGCACAAAAAGCACAAGAGAATGATTCTCCAACTGCCCCTTCACTCGGCGGTTTATGCTCACCGGATGGAAACATTAATCATCCCCCCTCTGCACTGGCATCCGCCTCAGTGACATCCGGAGAATATCCACTGACTGTGAATTTTGATGGTAATGCTTCCTATGACCTAGATGAAGATCCTCTTACCTTCACTTGGGATTTTGGCAACGGGACTAAATCTAACGAACCAAGTCCCACTTATGTGTTTGATAAAGAAGGCATGTTCTCTGTTACTTTGACAGTCAGTGATGAGGTGCTGTGTAAGAGGTGAATCTAACCGTCGTTAACCTT
>NZ_JBSWSZ010000028.1:0-3640 GCF_056158285.1 Pseudoalteromonas sp. AWM4_233
ACAAACCATTGTCAAAGCCCATGAGCTGCTCTGGCACCACTTTATTGAACAACACGAAGAGCCGCCCAAGGAAATCGTGCTGGATTTTGACGGCACCGATATTCCGGTGCATGGGGATCAGCCGGGTAAATTCTTTAACCGGTATTACGACCATCACTGCTACTTCCCGCTTTACGTCTTCTGCGGCCGGCACTTGCTGGTGAGCTATCTGCGCACCAGCAACCGGGGTGATGCCCGGCACAGTTGGGCCATTCTGGCGCTGCTGGTGCGATTTATTCGCGAGTATTGGCCACAGACCCGGATCGTGTTCCGGGGCGACTCCCACTTCAGCAAGCCCCGACTGCTGGCCTGGTGCGATCGCAACCAGGTGGATTACATCGTAGGCATGGCCCGCAACCAGCGGCTGGAGGCGCTTGCCGCCCCAGCCATGGACAAAGTCCGGACCTACTACGAGGCTCATGGCCATAAGCTCGCCAGCACCTTCCGCTTCCGCTACAAAGCCCGAAGCTGGCATAAGCCACGCTGGGTGGTTGCGCGCCTGGAATATGGCCCTCAAGGCCCGAACCCCCGGTTCGTTATCAGCTCCCGCTACGATGACGGATTCAAGCTCTACTACGAACAGTATTGCGCACGGGGTGATATGGAGAACCGGATCAAGGATCAACAACTGGATCTGTTTGCCGGTCGCACCTCCAGCACACACTGGTGGACCAACCAGTGGCGGCTGATCTTATCCGGCTTCGCCTACACCCTGTTCGAGCGTTTGCGGGTGCATCTGAAAAACACGCCCTTCGAACGTATGAGTGCCGGCACCTTGCGCTTGAAGCTGATCAAGGTTGGCGCAGTCATCATCCGCAACACCCGCCGAATACGGGTGTTGATGAGTGATAGCTATCCACACAAGAACGATCTCTCAGCACTGGTTCAGCGCTTGGTGCCCCAGTAGATAATCGGGCTCCCCCGGCCCGATACCAATGGGGGAAAGGGGGAGTTGTGCCTGAATGCCGGAAACTGGCTAAATAATCGCCAACTTCGACCATGACCACTCGGATCTGGCACTACCAGGCTTGGTCTGCGAAGGTTGTTGGAGCACTATGAGAAATCCGGGCTAGCAGAGTCTGGTGAAGAGCCGTGTGGTCAGGATGATCGGGGCTCAGCGCCGGCACGGATGCCAGGCAAACGCGACACCTGCCCAGTGGTGTGACGCGCCAGGGAGAGGCCTGGCTCCTTTTCCCAGAGCTGTTTCACCATAACCTCAAATTTTGCGCAGTCTACAGATCAAGGGCTGAACGGGGATTAAAGCTTGAAAGCCGTCAGGTTTATTTGGAGGCTGTTACCTCCCAGTACTTATCGGTACCTCTATGCCCTGAACTGAGTGAGTTTCAGTCGAGGGAATAAACTTGTATGGTTTCCCATACCGGCCCATCCATAGGCTCATGGCATTCAATGACCTAGTGGAAGAGCTAGAGTGGAAGTTAGAGCAGGTGCCGGATGATACCGATGTTCTGATAAGTCATGGTCCAACACTACGCATCTTACCGAGGAACGAACTCACATCGGATGTCACGGCTTAGCACAAAGGGCCAATCAGCTGCTGCACCTCAAGGCACATACCTGTGGGCATACCCTTGAGTCTTATGGTTTTGAGGTGCGCGAATCAGATGGGGTAAGTTTGCGAACCAATTACATGTAATTCGCGATACAAGCGAGCCAGTCCATCCACCTATAATTGTTTGTCTGTGACTAAGTGACTAGGGTCGCAATTGGTTTCGAGTGAGGGAATGCAATGAAGCTCAAGGAAGTCCGCATCAGAAATTTTCGTGGCTACAAAGATGAGATTTCGGTCCCCTTTGACGATTTAACCACTTTGGTCGGAAGAAACGATGCGGGTAAGTCCACTATCTTGGACGCACTAGACATGTTTCTCAACGACGGGGCGCCGGATAAAGATGATGCTTGTAAATTCGGCAATCCAAAAGATCTAACAATCACATGCGTTTTTTCTGATTTGCCTGAGTCCGTAGTGCTCGATCAGACAGCCACGACTTCTTTTGATGCAGAATATTTGACTAACCAGCAAGGAATGCTGGAAGTCCGAAAAGACCTTCAATGGTGAACTCGAAAAGCCAAAGCTGAGCTCGTTATACGTAAACGCATATCACCCAACACACGTGCATGTGGCTACTCTGACAACTCTCAACAATACCGAGCTAAAACAGCTGGCGCAGGAACTCCGTGCTGATACAAGCAACGTTGACAAAAAGGTGAATGCGCAACTCCGTGAAGTTCTTCGAGGCTCGGTGAAAGAGCTGGGCCTTGCCCCTGTTTCGGTATCATTGATGGAAGGGAACGGGAGTAACATATGGAAAGGAATTCAAGCGGCTCTCCCCGCATTCGCCCTTTTCAAATCTGACAGATCAAGCACAGATCAGGACCCAGAAGCTCAGGACCCGTTGAAATCGGCTATCAAAGAGGCTCTTAAGTCAAAAGAGGCAGAACTCAATTTGATAACGGAGCATATTCAACAGGAGGTCAAGAAGATTGCTGATCTTTACTCTGGCAAAGCTTAAGGAAATGGACCCTACTCTGGCCTCCACACTAACACCCTCGTTCACGAAGCCCAACTGGAGCAGCCTCTTTAAGGCCAGTATCACGGGCGATGACGATATCCCCATAAACAAACGCGGCAGCGGAGTCCGGCGACTTATCCTGTTGAACTTCTTCCGGGCCAAGGCACAGAAGGCAATTGCAGAGCAGAGCAAGGCAAGTGTGATCATGGCGATTGAGGAACCTGAGACAAGTCAGCATCCTCGCAACCAGAGGCTGCTCGTTTCGGCTCTTACGGAGCTGGCAAGTACTGACCAAGTCATCATCACAACGCATACTCCAATGCTAGCCAGGGTTGTTCCTGCTGATTCCCTACGCTTCGTGACAGAGGGCGAGAACGGCGACAAAGACATTGCTATTGGCGGGACGGAAGAAACAAACGGTCAGGTGCTGTTCGGATTCTATCGTGTTTCCCTATTAACCTTAGCAATACGTAACTGAACGAATAAACGTGAGGCAACAAAGAGTACGTATTGCTAAGGTTAACGACGGTTAGATTCACCTCTTACACAGCACCTCGCTGTCTTGCACAGCAAAGCCTAGAGCAACCTTTTGCCCATCTTTCTTAGAACTGACGGTGATTTTTATTTCGCCTTTTTCGGTAAACTTAATTGCATTACCGACAAGGTTAATAAGAATTTGCCCTAATCGTAAAGGATCACCAATCAGGTTAATTGGTGTGTTTGGTTCAATATCAATGAGCAATTCGAGGTCTTTTTCTTGGATTTTAATAATGTTAATCGCAACAACATTGTCTAGCACTTCTTGGAGTGAAAACGGCACTTCTTCTAAAGACAATTTGCCGGATTCAATTTTAGAAAAGTCTAAAACATCATTGATGATGCCCAGCAAATTCTTTGCAGCCAGATCTATTTTATTAATGTAGTTATATTGCTGTTTTGTTAGTTCTGTTTTTAAAGCTAAATGGCTCATACCAATAATAGCATTCATAGGCGTACGGATTTCATGGCTCATGTTTGCCAAAAACTCTCCAGGTGCTGTGTAAGAGGTGAATCTAACCGTCGTTAACCTT
>NZ_JBSWSZ010000029.1:0-3736 GCF_056158285.1 Pseudoalteromonas sp. AWM4_233
GGAATTGAACCATTCGTGATTCAGGAATAGCAACACACCCTGCTGTAGGTCGTCCATTACTTACGTGTAAGAAAAACGCACTTCCTGCTCCTTTGGTGCGATTAGTATTATAGTTAATCACCATACCATATTTATATTGTGTAGGATAGCTTGCTAAATGTTCGTCAGATTTGTTAGAACTTTTTCTTTCTTGCCAAGTGTTATAATCACTATCGTTCACGTTAGAAATCCAATATGAATTTTTAGTGATCTGTCTGAAAGATTTTTTTGTACCAGGATTAGATGTTCCAAAAGCGAATCCTAAGCTATATGCACCTTTTGGTGTTCTGCTGACATACTCACTTGCAGAACCAATTCCTTGACTACCGACAAAACCGTTTGTCGTAAATGATTTTTTCCATTGACCGTTAGATTTATACCAATATTCTACTTTTGCATTTGAACCATTACCTACAACTGTAACAATTTGATTTGTACGTTGTGCTACATTCGTTTTTGCTACAGCTGGTAAATTGTTTGGTTTGGGCTTTGTTTTGCTTGTTTGACTATTATTTTTATTTGAGCTAGGCTTATTATTACTAGTGTTTGTAGTTGTTTTTTTAGTTACGTTTTTTTTGTTATTAGAACTATTATTGCTGGTCGTTTCTTGTTTGTTTAAACTGTTGTTTTTAACAGTTTGATTTCGGCTAGAATGATTACTGTTGTTATTTGAAGCTATATTATTTTCTTTCTTAGAAGAAACAACTTTCTTTTCCTTTTCTTTCTCTTTTTTAGTTTTATCAGCAATGGACTTATTTACTTTTTTTAATTTTTCCTTCAGTGATTTTTTTTGCTTTTCGTCTTTAATTACTTTAATTAGTTTTTTTGCTTTTTCTTTCTTTTCATAAGTAATATTGTCTTTTACTTTATTATTTTTGAATAAGCTATCAACATATTTTTTGGCAGATTGAATATCAGCTACTTGTTGTTTCGCATTATCAATCTTTTTGTTTAATCGATCATAGAATGCGGTTTCTTTCTTGAAGTTTTTTAAAGCTTGGCTTAGCTTTTCAATATCCTTCTTTTGCTTAACATTTACAATATTATCTTTATTGAAAAGAGCCATTACATCTTTTTGAAAATCTATCATGCTTTTAGCTTTATCGTATGATTTTTCTACGGATTGTAAAGATTTTTTGTTCTTCTCGTTCAAATCTTTTTCTTTTATTTCCTTAAGATCAGCTTTAATTTCTTCCATCTGTTTATTTGTAATATCTTTTTGAAGATCGGTTTTATCTTCGTTGAATAGATCGTCTACTTCATTTTCAATAGACGAAATTTCTTTGGCAACTTCCTCATTTTTAGCTTTGCTACCACATGCAGTAATAGCGATTGTAATTAATGCAATAACGAATACTAGTACGAATAACTTCAATGATTTTTTCATAATTATTTCTATTCCTTTCTTTTTATACTCTTTTTATATAATTCTTCCGATAATAGAACATTTAATATATATTCTTTATCGGCTTTAACTCCAATCTTTTTTAATTCCTTAGTTATAAGTTCAGCCATTTCATCATCATTAGCAATAAGTATCTTCTTTAAATCTCCCCCTGTATGTTGTGTGTTGGGTAGTAAAAAAAGTGCCTTTATAGCAATAATTAAACTTTTACCTAAGCTCGTTTCTTTTTCTATTATAAACTCTTCTAAAAGTAAAATTTTATATATATAATCTTTGTTATACATATAATCTTTGTTTGCAAAAACCCCCCTATGCTTTAAATCTTTTGTTATAAATTCAGCCATTTTATTAAGGGATGGATCTACGTTAGTGTCGTTAACATGAAAAGCATTTTTAACGGATTCTTTGGAAGGGAAAAACACTTTCCATAAGATTGTTAGCAACATAATTATCCATACGCCAAATGTAATAACATTCAAAACACCTATTGTGCCAAATGAATAAAGTGGTTCACTAATAGCTCTAGTTTCAGCATATTGAAATAGTGCTAATGCCAATAAAACGATAGTGGTTACACCAAAAGTAATTAATAAAACTTTGTTTTTCTTAAGCCATTTTTTCACTATTACACTACCCCAACCTGTATTATTGTGAATATCTAACATCCTAATTTGTATTTACTACAATAAAATTGTTGTTTGTGTCTTTATCATTTAATTTGCTTGTGCTTGTAATATATGTTCCACGTAAAAATTCACATAATTGTTTGCATTCATTTTCATTATCAAATACAATGACTTTCTCACCTTTGTATAACGCAGATAGTATCATGCTTTTCATTGTAAAATTATTCAATTAAATTCCTCCTCATATTATACAAAACTATTATCGTCTAAATCGTCTAAACCTGACCACGTTGTATTTTTTTTTGTTTTTTGGTTAGTTGCTTCTGATTCCATTACATTTTTTATTTCTACTGTTCTTTCAATGGATGGCATTGTTGATTCGGGTTGAACAGTTTTAGCTGTAGGTTGTGAATTCATATCAGAATGATTTTGAGCTTGTTTTTCATTGTCTATTTTTTGTAAATCAAAATCAATCTTTGCTGGCATAACTTCTGCAACATCAATATACCCAGTTGTTTTATATAATTCGAGTAATGCATACCAAACGGTTGCACTCAAATTACTTTGCATGTTACACCAATCAATAAATTCGTCACTCAAATGCCTACTGACAAATAAATTTGTTCTTTTCCCCTTTTTTAGGTTAGCCATTCTTCACCACCTAATCCTTTTCTTTTTTTATTCTTTTTGTGAGGCTGTTTGAGCTTTGGATTTCATTTGCTCAAAACGTGGACTTAATGCATAGATAAGTAATCCATGTGCATTTACAAGAATTGGCTCGTTTACAAAAACAACATTTTTTAACCGATCTTTTTCTTGCAAAAGCTCAGTTAAATGTTCTTTTAAAATGGCTGCTCCCCCACCATAAATAAATACACGAGGTACATCTTTCATATCATCTATTTTATTGATGATATCTTGTCCAATTCTGTTAGCTAATTGCAACATACCTGTTTCTGCAATTTGCCTTATTTCATTGTGTCTAGGGTGTTCTGTATTTAAATAGATTTCATTAAATTCTGCCAAAGAGTCTATAGTCCTTCTCGGATTTTTTCTGTTCCATATTGTTATCACATTTAATATGGTTTCTTTTACACCATAATTCAATCCATATGATAAGTGAGGATTGAATTTGACCCCATTTGAGACAACCATTTCAGTAGTGCCAGCTCCAATATCAAAGTGAAGCATAGTTTCGTTTTCAAATGTTATTTCCTTTAATTCTCCATCTGTCTGATAGGTGCTGTCGATTCCGTTTGTAGTCGTCTGTTTAACCTTAGCAATACGTAACTGAACGAATAGATAGTAAAGTTACGTATTGCTAAGGTTAACGACGGTTAGATTCACCTCTTACACAGCACCTCGATTTCGGCCATCCATAATAGATGCATCTAATTCATGAGAACCATCATAAGTATAAACAGCACCTTTACCAGCATTAAAAAAAGGCGAATCTTCTAAAATATTTATCGCCTTGGTAACAGCGTCTAGACTCTCACCACCAGACTCAAGTACTTTATACCCTGCTTCTACTGCTTCTTCTAACTTTGCTCTATAGGCATTCTCTTGCTCTGGTGTAAAACGGCTTTTTTCAATTGTACCCGCACCACCATGAATTGCGATTGCAGGTGCTGTGTAAGAGGTGAATCTAACCGTCGTTAACCTT
>NZ_JBSWSZ010000030.1:0-2188 GCF_056158285.1 Pseudoalteromonas sp. AWM4_233
TTAAAGTCGTATTTTGGCTGGAGATAGATAGCTAAACTGTTGTTTTCAATTGCTTGTCTTAGCTTAATCTCCATTTCGACCCTATGATGCATGGCGTGCTGTAAGTCTTTTGAGAAAAAGCTGAAAGTGTCTTTACCTTTCGATTTCGACCGATACATTGCGGAGTCAGCATGGCGCATCATTTCTTCTGCATTCACTGCATCCTGTGGGTACAAGCTTATTCCTATGCTTAAACTCAACCTATGGAGACTTCCCATCTATCTCAATCGGTTCTCTACCCGCCTGAAGACAGGCCATAGCAATACTATCTGCACTGAATCCAGATCCTATATCCGATAAAGGCAAGCAAACTCGTCTCCGCCTACTCGAGCGAGTGTGGCGCTTTGACCTAACGTGTTTGCAAGGCGCTTGGCTACGGTTGCTATAACGAAATCGCCGACCTGATGCCCTAGGCTGTCGTTGAGATATTTAAAGTTATCGATATCAATTAACAGTAGCGCGATGCTTTGCTTACTCGTAAAACTTCGCGCTATAGCCTGGACGATGCGGTCGTGAAGTAACACACGGTTGGGCAAACCTGTAAGCTGATCATGGTTGGTTAAGTGCGTCATCTTCACCGCCATTTCTACGGCTTCAGAAACATCCTGAAACACCATGACGGCCCCGTTTATTTTGCCCTCATCGTCGATAATCGGTGATGCGGTATCTTCAACCCTAAAAATCTGGTTGTGCCTACTAACGAGGGTTGCGTTATAAGACATAGCTACGGGGCGTTTTACCTCAAGCGCGTAAAGCGCCGGGTTTAACAGTGGTTCATGGCTTGATGCATCACGCAGGTTCATTACTTCATCAATAGGCTTGCCTAAAGCATCCTGCACACTATGTCCGGTAAGCCTTTGTGCCACGGGGTTTATGAATGTGATATCTCCGGCAGCGTTAATCGAGATTACGCCGTCAGCTATAGATTTTAATGTTATGGCAAGCTGCTTTTTTTCAGCCTCAAGCTCTTGGTTAACTTTTTTCAACAAGGCTTTTTGAGATTGAATCGTGAGATGGTTTCTCACCCTCATTCGACACATTTCTATATCGATAGGCTTTGGGATAAAGTCAATCGCCCCAAGCGACAGCGCACGATGCTCGTTTTCAGTATCGCTGTGAGAAGTGACAAAGATAACAGGAATTGAAGCTGTGCTTGGACATACTTTAAGTTGCTGACATACATCAAAACCTGAAAGCTCAGGCATGCTGATGTCTAAGACTATCAAATCAGGCTGATGTGACTGTACTACAGAGAATGCTGTTGCACTTTGTGAAACCGTAACGACTTCTGCTAAAGATTCTATCGCATTTTCCAGTAGCAAGAGTGTTGTTGGTTCATCGTCAATGATGACTACTTTTTTCGTCTCATTTTCCATGAGAATTACCACACTACATTATAAACTCCTTATGTAGTATCGTCCTACATACGCAAAAAAACATTAACCTTTAGTCTATATTGGTTATTTTAAGTACAAACTTTAGGGTAACTCATTGACTATTATGCTGTTGGTGACGCACAATTATTATACTACCAAACCCTGTGTTAACTGCTTGGTGATAAGAATGGATACGTTACATACGCATACCGCGCTTCCCAAAGAACAATTATGGAATAGAGACGCTGCGCTAAGCAGGCTCGGCGGCAACGAAGGATTGTTAAACCGCATCGTTGAAATGTTTTTAGGTCAAATAGCGCAGAAAGAAAAAGCCTTGCAAAAGGCCGCAACTGAGTTAGACGTCGATGCCGTCAAGTTTACAAGTCATGCAATGAAGGGTGTATCAGGGGATGTAGGGGCTGATGCTATTCGAGAAAAAGCGTCATCTATTGAAAATAAAGCCAAGCAAGGTGATTTAACAGAGATAGCTTCAGACATAGAAGAACTAAAAAGCTTAATCGAGCAAACGCTTATTATTATGCAATCTTAGGGCGAAGCGAGCTTATTAGAGATTTACGTTAGTAAGCTCGCGCTATTGCTTTTGCAAGTCGCTTACATAGCCCCAGTTACTTGCTTAACAAATGCGTTTTTCTTTTCTTCGGGTAAGAAACTTGCCTTAAAACTGTTTGCGGCAGGTGCTGGTTTCATCTATCGGAGGGAATGGATTAACCTTAGGTGCTGGTTTCATCTATCGGAGGGAATGGATTAACCTT
>NZ_JBSWSZ010000030.1:2215-2570 GCF_056158285.1 Pseudoalteromonas sp. AWM4_233
CGTAACATACGTATTGCTAAGGTTAACGACGGTTAGATTCACCTCTTACACAGCACCTCTGAAGTTGAACTGAAAGTGGTTGCTATTGATGTTGCTGGTAACGTATCAGAAGAAGCGTCAATTTATATCAGTGTTCAAAATGCGGTGGATACAGTTGCAGAGAAAACACCAATGATTGCTGCTGATCAAGCATTTGAAGTGAGTGAAAATGTAGCAATTGGCACTATTGTCGGTAAGCTTTCTGTTATGGACCAAGATGACAACCTTGAAAGCTTTGAAGTAACAGGCTCTGATGCATTTGCAATCGACACTGATAGGTGCTGTGTAAGAGGTGAATCTAACCGTCGTTAACCTT
>NZ_JBSWSZ010000031.1:0-5327 GCF_056158285.1 Pseudoalteromonas sp. AWM4_233
CCAGCATAGTGTACCTGTCATGCAGGACATGGTGCCGGTCGGTTTACCTTCCGATCTATTGAAACGTCGTACCGATATTCGCTTAGCCGAGCGTGAAATGGCCGCGCTCAATGAAGAGTTAGCAGCAAGCGTTGCTGATCAACATCCGAAGTTCTTTTTGACGGGCGGCTCGGGGTCGTCGGCGTCGAGCTTTGTACTGATCTCTCTTCAGTAGCGATCTCTTTCAGGTTGGATGGGTGCGGAGCTGGCGTAAGCTGGAACTCTGTTCGATGGGGGGCGTGGCGAAGCGATTGAAGCCATCAACCAAGCGCGTTTTGATTCGGCGACATTGTCTTATCAACATACGGTCGAGGCGGCTTTCGCGAGGAAACCAGAATCCACACTGTTTGCTTATTGGTCGCGGCCCAGAAATCAGCGCCGAATCGATGATGCATTGAAAGCCACCAATAACGCCGTCAACAAAGCCAAGTCACTGTACCGCGCTGGCTTGATCGATCACTGATCGGTTTGAGATGCGCAACGTCAGCAACGCATGATGCAAGATCAGCAAGTCGCGGCAAAGTTACAAACCGCACAAGCTACGATTACGCTCTACAAATCGCTTGGTGGTGATCGGACGATACGACCAAAAGCACAACCCCAAACGAATGCCAAAGGTTAGGTTTCTTACAAGCCTCACACCTTTTGCGTCAGTAACGGATGCCGTTAAATCGGAATTAAAAAGAGGCCACTCAGACGGCCTTCTTCAGTTTGTGAGGCAAATATTTCTACCACCCATACCCTCTCTCGGTTGTATAATACGACTCTGAACATATTTTGTTACGTTACCTCGGTAACCCCTGGCTAGACCGCAACAATGAACAACAGCAGACGGGCTCGGCTTTATAGGCGGCACGATCGTCTTACTTAGTACCTTTATCCTCTTCGGATCTTCCGTTCCACGCCGCTGGGTACCGAATCCCTGCGGAAGCCATTCATGGTATCGCCTTCACTTTGGCTTTTGGTTTAGGGTTAAACAGCCTGCTGGCGTACGCGACGGCACGGTATTACCTCTTGCTGGCACTATTCTACATTGGCTTTGTCGCTGGCTATCGGGTCCATCAGAAACTTAAATAGTCTTCTGTCTCAACCTGAGCTTAATAACGGATACTTGGTAACTAAAAAGGGAGCAAACGCTCCCCTTTTAGTTATCAGCATGTAGATGTTCTATGCCCGCTTTAATCATTAAGGTGGCATACCCTCAACGACTGCTGCATACCTGAAACATCATCACCTAAATACTCAACCGTCATTGGAACATTGACCAACAGAGTAAAACTAGAGTCACTGAACCTTCCATCAGCATCACTCTCCAAATGAACAAAAAACGCAGGCTTATCCGCAATCAATGTAATTCGCCTCCCTTCAATAGAGACATCTATATTGGCTTTCGCTATCGGCAAGGTTTTTAGCTCCGTGAGTACTAAACCATGTGTTGCTTATTCTGTCTTCACCGATTTGCGCTTCAACATAGAAGAAGCCTGACGTAAGTTCATCCTTCTCAATCAATTCATCCAACTGCCACAAAATCGTATTGCTGTCTGCTATGACTGTTTGTTCTAAGCTCCAACATTGCTTTTCTTCCCCTTGCCAATCTACCCACTTAAGCAGTGCGTTGACGCTTGCGGACTCTTTTGCATCATTGAGCAAATGTAGGCTCAACTTGCCTGTGGATGCTCGGAAAATACCAAATACTGCGGCGCAAAAAAGCGTTTTGCATGGTAGTGCAACTGCTTCCATCGACCACTGTATTCCAAACTAGACCAAGAATGACAGGCCAATTGTCGTTGAGTTGCCAGTACAGCATGCCGCGACAAACTGGAGAAATGGCACGCCAATGATCGCAAGCAGTTTTGATCGCGATTGCCTGCTGAACTTGACTTAAATACAGCATGCTCTCAAATCCAGAGGGAAAACGAAAATAGCGCGTGAACATCTCTGTGATAATACTATTACCACGCGGGTTCTTCTGATGTTGTTCGAAAGTTGGGGATGTAATATTCCAGTCTTGCTCAGGGACAAACCGCTTAACTTCAGCAAAAGATGGCCAAGATTGAAAACCAAACTCAGAGCAAAAACGAGGATTCACGTCAAGGTAGGCACTGAATGATTTTCCTGAATGCCAAACGTCCCAAAAGTGCATATCGCCTTTACTATCATCATGCCACGCATCACCGAAATCCAGTTCACCATTACATGGGGAACTTGGCCAGAAACGGCGAGTGCTATCTTGCTCGGTAATCTCCTTCTCAATCATGCGGTTGAGGCAATCGTAGTTAACCGTGTATTTGACTTTACTGCGCTTAGATTCGTCATACCAACCAATAGCTCCAATCACTTCATTGTCACCACACCAAAGTGCGATTGATGGGTGCTCCTTGAGCCTCGGGATTTGGAATCTAATTGCTTCTTCTACCTCTTTTAAAAACTCGTCGTTTGATGGGTACAACGAGCAGGCGAACATCATGTCTTGCCACACCAACAAGCCAGTTCATCACAAAGGTTATAAAAGATTTCACTCTCGTACTGACCACCGCCCCATACGCGAATCATGTTCATGTTGGCGTCAACCGCACTTTGCAAAAGGTTGCGATAACGTGTTTCGCACTCTCGCCCCGGCATTGCGTCAATCGGGATCCAGTTGGCACCTTTAGCATTAATCGGTACGCCATTGACGATAAATTCCATTGCAGAGCCGTGCTCATCAGCTTGATTATTTAGAGTTAGCTGACGCAAACCAATGTTGTGCGTTAACTTTTGCTCTCTGCAAGAAATGGTAATGGGATAGAGATACGCTTCGCCATAACCCGATGGCCACCAGCGTTGAGGCTCCAAAATGTGGAACTGGCAATGATAGTGACCACTTCCTTTTGTTTGAATACATTGACGCTCACCATTAAATTCAACCATCATTTCATGGCGTTGACTGTCCGTTTCCACTTCAACTACTACATCAAGAAACACACTCCCATCGGCTTGCCATTGCTGCTCTGTCGAGAAGCCTTTGAGCCAAAGCTCATTCACAATGTCGATTTGAATGGGGTCGTAAATACCCGATACCATCAAGCAAATGCCCCAGTCCCATCCGGAATGGCACTGTGTTTTGCGGATCAAGTTCATGTGTGGAATTTGGTTGTTGCCCATTGCCGATGGAATAGGAAATGGCAGTTTTTTTGCTCTTGCGATACCTTCTAAATCCACCCGAGCAAACTCAACCCGAATCGTGTTAGTACCTTGCTTTAAATGCGGTTTAATATCCACACGTTGCTGGGTAAACATGTTGCTGCAAGTTTGTGCTAACTCACCATTAACATAGAAGGTTGCCAATGTATCGACACGAGTTAGCGTCATCCAAATTTGCTTGGCAGACAACGTAAACGCGTCGACGTCAAACTCACGTGAGATATGCCACTCACACTCTTCAATCCATCGAACTTTGTTTTCATTATCGGCAAAATAAGAATCTGGAATCTGCTCTGTTTGTAAAAGCGCCGACACATTATCGCCCGGAATAAACATTGGAATTTAAAGATCGGGACGCTGTGGCGAGGTAAGCATCCACTGCCCGTTAAGTTCGAAGTGAGCCATCGAGTTAAACCTTAGCTTGGGAAAAACATGTTTTCTCAATGTAATCCTGACAATCCCATGCAAAAGCAAGGGAAATGTTAATTACATACGAAATGCGGTGCATTTCACGTAAAGCTTTTTCTTTCTAATCTCTACCCAAAAATCAGCAACTTGGCTAACCTGTTAAAAATTAATCGAAATCTAAGGTTATATTTGCAACTTCGACATGCTTAACATCATCAGCTTTTTGAACATCCTCACACTTTTCGTTGAAACGATGTGAGGGGAAATGCACGGCTTCATAGCCCTAAAAAGCGAAGTAATTATGTCAAATATGAGACAATGCCGCCCCTCCCACACAGCGCCTATTCAGGATGCTGACTATTCTGCTATTCATCCCCCATCTTTACTCAAGCGCCTCGAACTCACCAATCCTGTCTTTTGGTTAAGTGGTAGTTCCTCACTCTATTCGTTTTACTTGCTCTAACGAATACCGACTCTCTAACCGCAATGGTTAACACCGGCTTCGGCTTTGCTACTAAATATTTCGGAGCTTACTGGCAAGTACTGCTTCTTCTGAATTTCCTAATTGGTTTGGCTCTCCTGCGTTTGGTCGCACTGGTTATGTGCGCCTAGGTGGTCTAGCGAAACCTGATATTGATAACTTTAAGTGGTTGTCAATCGTACTCTGTACTCTACTTGCAGGTGGTGGTGTGTTCTGGGCCGCAGCTGAGCCTATCGCGCACTTTGTGACTGCTCCGCCTCTATACGGGGAAGCCTCACCGAAAACTGCCGCAATCAATGCCCTATCTCAGTCTTTTATGCACTGGGGCTTCTTAGCTGGGCGATCCTTGGTGGTCTATCTTCCATTGTCTTAATGCACTTGCATTACGATAAAGGCCTGCCTCTTAAGCCGCGTACTCTGCTTTACCCTGTTTTTGGTGATAAAGCCATTAAAGGCTGGATTGGTGATGTTGCTGACGCATGTAGCATCATTGCAGTAGCAGCAGGAACCATCGGTCCTATCGGCTTCTTAGGTTTACAAATTAGCTACGCGCTAAACTCATTGTTTGGCCTGCCAGATACGTTCGTAACGCAAAGTATGGTTATTATGGCGGCGATCCTGATGTATACCCTTTCTGCACTAAGCGGTTTGAGCAAGGGTATTCAAATCGTCAGTCGTTACAACATCATTTTGTCTGTACTGTTAATTGGTTACATCCTGTTCTTCTGGGCCGACAAGCTTTATCGTTGATGGCTACGTGCAAGGCGTTGGTCGTATGGTGGATAACTTCTTCCCTATGGCACTTTACCGTGAGGTGCTGTGTTTCTCCTTTAACTGGGACATTTAACCTTAGCAATACGTAAACTCCGGAACGAGTAGCTGTAGGTACGTGTTCAGGAAATGTTAACGACGGTTACATTTGCGAATATACCTGTTAGGGTGATCTTGATATACACCTTTAGCGGTAACATCTCTATTCTGAATCGGTGGTAAACTTGGCCGTGAAATGAGAGATTACAACGATATGCTGATTTTTAGATTTAGAAAAACTAAAGAAGCTGAAAATACTTTGCTGACTATTATCACTGTCAATCCACTTAAACCCTTCAGGCTGCTGTTGAACTGATAAAACGCAGGTGATGTTTTAGGTGCTGTGTAAGAGGTGAATTTAACCGTCGTTAACCTTAGCAATACGCAACTGAACGGTGTGCAAGCA
>NZ_JBSWSZ010000032.1:0-3812 GCF_056158285.1 Pseudoalteromonas sp. AWM4_233
TACGTATTGCTAAGGTTAACGACGGTTAGATTCACCTCTTACACAGCACCCCGCGATGACCAGTGAGAACATCAGCATCAGAACCAGGCGAAGCCGCGAGCCTCTATCGGCAACACCCTCCACCCGGGCGAGTTCTTCGTGAATCGTGCTCATCAGCAACCCCTGCCAGAGCACGGCAAGGAGGATAATGATCAGTGCCGCGCCGCCGTAGATCCACAGCAGGTCTTCACGGCTCATGGCCAGCAGATCCCCGAACAGAAGGCCAGTCAGATCGACGCGGACATCCGGCATGAAGCTCAGGGTTACCAGCCCTATGGCCAGGGCGCTGTGGGCCAGTATGCCCAGCAGGGTATCGGTCGCCAGAGTCCGGGTCCGTGACAGGATGTACCAGTGCCATGGCCAGCACCACACAGGTGATGATCACACCAAGGTTCAGCGGTACGCTGATCAGGAAGCTCCAGGGCGATGCCGAGCAAGGCCGAGTGTGCCAGGGTATCGCCAAAATAGGCCATTCGTCGCCAGACCACGAAACAGCCCAATGGCCCGGCTACCAGGGCCACGCCGAGTCCGCCGATCAGGGCGCGCCAGAAGAAATCGTCCAGAATTGCGTCAATGATGGGCATGGTCACATTCCGTGTGTCTGCCCTCGACAACATCCCCGTGCAGATCGTGGCTGTGGTTGTGGTGATGATGATAGACCGCGAGGGACTCTGCCACGGGGCGACCGAATGTTTCGATGAAAGCCGGGTCGTGGGAGATGTCCTCGGGATAACCGCTGCAGCAGACATGCTGGTTCAGGCAGATAACCTTGTCGGTTGCTGCCATGACGAGGTGCAGGTCGTGGGAGATCATGATAACACCGCAGTTCAGGTCATCCCTTAGCTGGCGTATCAGATCATACAATGACGCCTGGCCATTGATGTCGACGCCCTGGGCGGGCTCATCAAGGACCAGAAGGTCCGGTTTGCGGGCCAGGGCCCGGGCCAGCAACAGCCTCTGCTTCTCTCCCCCGGAGAGGTGGTGCACGGAGGCATGCAGCAGGTGTCCGACGCCGGTGCGGGCAAGGGCAGACTCACATTCCGCGAGGGACTGGCCGCTGAGCAGCATGAACCGCTTGACGCTCAGAGGCAGTGTGGCCTCCAGCGTCAGATGCTGCGGGACGTACCCGATCACCAGGTTCTTTTTCAGGGACACCTGACCCTCAGACACTTTCTGGATGCCGAGTACGGCCTTGATCAGTGTCGTCTTGCCTGCCCCGTTTGGACCAATGATGGTGATGATATCGCCACGGTGAATCTTCAGGTTGACCTGATCAACCACGGGGCGTTCGTCAAACCGGACAGTGAGGTTCTCCAGGTTGACCAGAGGATCAGTCATGGCCGGGCTCCGACTGGCATCGGGGGCGAAGGCCGGGCAATTTCAAGCGTCGTGGTCTCGGGCCGGAAGCCTTCGCCGGATGCGGCTTTACGAACCTCTGTTGACACCTCTGGAGCGGTCAGTTCGAGCACATTGCCGCAGGCGCGACAGATCAGAAACATACCGGTGTGGCTTTCACCCGCGTGGGTACAGCCGATAAAGGCGTTGAGCGACGCGATGCGGTGCACCAGCCCATGCTGCTGAAGGAAATCCAGTGCGCGGTAAACGGTGGGCGGCGCAGCGTTATGACCATCGGACGACAGCTCCGCCAGCACGTCGTAGGCGCCCAGCGGCTTGTGGGATTGCCAGATCAGCTCCAGAACCCGTTCCCCGGATGGGCGTCAGTCGGGCATTCTGCCGCTGGCAAATGGTCCCGGGCGTCAGTCAGGGCCTGACTGACACAGGCATCGTGGTTGTGAGGCCGGTAGGGAATAGCACGGGCAGACATGGTCGCAATCCTGCAAAATTTGAAACATTATAACATTTGCAGGGCTGTCTGCCATGTCCGGCAGTGGCACGGGTCAGTGTCGGGACTTTACAACCAGGGATTCCAGAAATTCCAGATTCGGGATCCAGGCATGCTCACCTTCAACCTCGACCTGCATCAGATCCGCCGGCCCCGGTTCACCCTCCAGCTTCCTGACCTGGTCTTCCGCCAAACGGGCCTGGCTGGGAATGCCCTGGGTAACCAGTGCCATAAACGGGACTTCCTTGTGGTGATCGCCGATGGTATTAAGGACCACGATGCGGCCCCGATTATCGCCCGGAACGGTGAGGGCTCCGCCGTTAGCCGCGTCGTATGAAATCACCGGAAGTTGCAGGCCCCGCCAGTCAAGGTAGCCAACCAGCCATTCCGGCGTGTTCGCGCCGGCATCAGCGCTGGCATAGTCGACCACTTCCGCAATCGAGACGTTGGGCAGCAACAGTTGCCGTCCGCTCATGGGAATCATGACGCAGGAGAGGGATTGGCTGTTGTCATTCATTGCGTGTTACCTCAGGCGGAGTCCCGTTTCTGCCGGCTCTTGAGCAGGCAGGATTCTTCGATGGTTTTTACCAGTTCCCGTGCCAGCTGCTCCGGGGTGCCACAGTAAACCGCTGCAACCGGTGGCGGCGACGGATTCGGGCATAGAGCTATTGCCGCAGCTTGTGCTCTCCTGGACCCAGATCCGGCTACCGTAGGCTTTCAGTAAAGGCGCTGCAATAGCGCCATCATTACCCATGCCGGGAAAAAAGAATAGCATGGCAGCGCTGGCCGTAATGATCCGCGACGTTAAGCAGGACCTGATCAATGGAAGGGCCATAGGGCCCCGGCCAGGCATTGCTGGTTTCGGTGAGGGCTCCGTGCTCTTTCAGCTTCCATTCGTGCTCCACCGGCATCAGCACCACATCACCATTCTTGACCCGATAACCTTCCTCGGCTCGCTTGAGCTGGTAATGGGCGTGGCGACCCAGTACCCGCGTAAGAACCTCTGTGAAGTTCCCATCTATGTGCTGGGCGTAGATGAAACCCACGGGCAGGTTCGGCGGCAGGTGGTCCAGAAATGTCTTAACCGCCGCCGGCCCTCCCAGTGAAGCGCCCAGAATCCAGACTTCCTCGGCCACCGAACCGGGTACGGCAGGCGTTATCCAGTGAGGCAGTCCAGGCGATGGTGCTGGTGCCGGCGTTTCCTGCTCCAGTTCTGCCAGAGTGGCTTCTGAGTCCAGCTCTTCCAGGTGTCCCAGTTGCTGCTCAAGTTTGCCCAGTAAACGTCGTTCCCAGCGAAAATACTCGGTACTTCCCGGCTTGGGTGCTTCATCCAATCCGAACAGTACCGGTGCGTCGGTATTTTCAAGCAGGTGATCGAACAGTAACGGGTGATCTGCCTCGTCTTCGAGGGTAACCAGCCAGAGGCTGGCATCCGGGAACTCCGGGTAGCCCAGCAAACGCTCGGGATCCCCGGAAAAACGCACCTCCAGACCGAACTTTGATGTCGCGGCCTGCAGTCGGTGTCGCTGCAGAACCACATCCGAGACGATCCCGACCCTTGGCCGGCCAGTCTGGCCGGCCATCACTGACGTCCGGTCAGCCGCTCAATAGTCTCAAGCAACTCGGTTTCCTGGAACGGCTTGCCGAGATACTCGTTCACACCAATAGCCAGCGCGCGTTCTCGGTGTTTCTCGCCGGTCCGTGAGGTGATCATGCAGATCGGAATTTCCCGCAGGCTGTCGTCGTGGCGCACGAAGCTGGCAACCTCGAAACCATCCATCCTCGGCATTTCGATATCCAGCAGGATGATGTCCGGTTTGTGATCCTGCAGTTGTGCGACCGCGTCCAGGCCGTCTTTGGCAGTGATGACTTCCATGCCGTTGCGCTCCAGCAGTCGTGAGAGAACCTTCCGTACGGTAACCGAGACGTT
>NZ_JBSWSZ010000033.1:0-3381 GCF_056158285.1 Pseudoalteromonas sp. AWM4_233
TAAAAAAGAGTTAGAGCGTCTTGAGAAATTCTTAGGCGGTATTAAAGATATGAAAGGTCTTCCAAGTGCATTATTCGTAGTAGACCCTCGTAAAGAGCGTATTGCAGTTGCTGAAGCACGCAAATTACACATTCCAATCATCGGTATCGTTGATACGAACTGTGATCCAGACGAAATCGATCACGTTATCCCAGCAAACGATGATGCAATTCGTGCTGTAAAACTTCTTACATCTAAAATGGCAGACGCGATCCTTGAAGCAAAACAAGGTGAAAGAAACTGTTACTGCGTAACAAAGTTGGAAAGGTGATAAGGGGTTCGGCCTTTTATCACCTTTTTTAAGGTATAAACACCTTTATAAAAAGTATAAATACATATTTTAGGAGGATGAAAAGTATGGCAATCACTGCTCAAATGGTAAAAGAATTACGTGAAAAAACTGGCGCAGGTATGATGGACTGCAAAAAAGCTTTAACAGAAACTAGACGGCGACATGGAGAAGGCAATTGACTTCTTACGTGAAAAAGGTATTGCGAAAGCTGCTAAAAAAGCAGACCGCATTGCTGCTGAAGGTTTAACTGTCATCGAAGCAAACGGTAACGACGCTTTAATCTTAGAATTAAACTCTGAAACTGATTTCGTTGCGAAAAACGAAGGTTTCCAAGCATTAATTAAAGAACTAGCTGCTCACTTATTAGCTAACAAACCTGCTAACGTTGAAGAAGCTATGACTCAAATCAATTGAAGGCGGCAAAACAGTAGAAGAGCACATCAACGAAGCAATCGCTAAAATTGGTGAAAAACTTACACTTCGTCGTTTCGAAATCGTATCAAAAACTGATGCAGATGCATTCGGCGCTTACCTACACATGGGTGGACGTATTGGTGTATTAACAGTTCTTGAAGGTTCTACTGATGAAGCAGCTGCTAAAGATGTAGCAATGCACATTGCAGCAGTTAACCCTAAATACATCGACCGCGATGCTGTAACAGCTGAAGAAGTTGAGCATGAGCGTCAAGTATTAACACAACAAGCATTAAACGAAGGCAAGCCTGAAAAAATCGTTGCAAAAATGGTTGAAGGTCGTCTAGGCAAATATCTTCGAAGAGATTTGCTGTACTTGACCAAGCATTCGTTAAAAACCCTGATATGAAAGTTCGTCAGTTCGTTGAGTCTAAAGGCGGAACATTAAAAGGATTCGTTCGCTACGCTGTTGGCGAAGGTATCGAAAAACGTGAAGACAACTTTGCTGAAGAAGTAATGAACCAAGTGAAAAGGTAGTAATCTAATACAGGATTTTAGGGAACACATTGTGTTCCCTTTTTTAAAATAAAGATTGTAAGCAATTGGAGGTTCATTATGAGCTAAACCGAAATATAATCGTGTCGTTTTAAAGTTAAGTGGAGAAGCTTTAGCTGGAGAGCAAGGATTTGGAATTAATCCAACTGTTATTAAGTCAGTTGCAGAACAAGTAAAAGAAATTGCAGAACTTGATGTAGAGGTTGCTGTTGTTGTTGGTGGCGGTAACATTTGGCGTGGGAAAATTGGAAGTGAAATGGGCATGGATCGTGCAGGAGCAGATTACATGGGCATGCTTAGCTACAGTTATGAATTCATTAGCTCTTCAAGATAGCTTGGAGAATATTGGAATCCAAACTCGTGTACAAACTTCAATTGAGATGCGTCAAGTGGCAGAGCCTTACATTCGCCGTAAAGCAGTTCGTCACTTAGAGAAAAAACGTGTTGTTATCTTTGCTGCAGGCACAGGTAATCCATACTTCTCTAACAGATACAACAGCAGCATTACGTGCAGCGGAAATCGAAGCAGACGTTATCTTAATGGCGAAAAATAATGTGGATGGCGTATATAGCTGCAGATCCATACTATTGACCCAACGGCGACTAAATACGAAACGCTTACCTACTTAGATGTATTAAAAGAAGGTTTAGGTGTCATGGATTCTACAGCTTCTTCTCTTATGTATGGATAATGATATTCCATTAATTGTATTCTCGGTTATGGAAAAAGGTAATATTAAACGCGCCGTTTTAGGCGAAAATATTGGAACAGTTGTAAGGGGGAAATAAATATGGTGACAACAAGTATTGACAGTCTTCAAATGAAAAAATGATGAAAAAGCAGTTGCATGCTTATTCTCGTGAATTAGCCAACAGTTCGCGCTGGTCGTAGCAAGCTCGTCTGTATTAGATAAGGTACACAGTTGATTACTATGGTGCACCAACACCTAGTTGTGCAATTAGCGAGCATTACATGTTCCAGAAGCACGTTTACTTAGTCATTCAACCTTATGATAAAACTTCTATCGGTGATATCGAAAAAGCAATTTTAAAAGCAGATTTAGGCTTAAACCCTTCTAATGATGGAACTGTAATTCGTATATGCATTCCCTGCATTAACAGAAGAGCGTCGTCAAGTGAGCTTGTTAAAGTTGTGAAAAAATATGCTGAAGAAGCAAAAGTTGCTGTTCGTAACGTACGTCGTGACGGAAATGATGATCTGAAGAAGCTTGAAAAAGCTGGCGAGATCACTGAAGATGATTTAAGAGGATATACTGAAGATATCGCAGGTGCTGACTTCCGAAGGAGATTGACCTAGCTTAACCTTAGCAATACGTAATCTAGCCAAGTAGATCAATATTGTCGCACCGCTTAGATAAACATGATGTGGAATATAAGCAAACAGAATCAGGGCATTATATTTTAGTGCAAGCTGACCTAAACGACTTTTGGCGCCTTGCGCTAGAAGCTGGTTGGCAGCCAACGCACCATTACTTGTTATATCCAAATCCTTGGCCAAAAGCTAAGCATATTGGTAGACGTTGGCATGGTGCCCCTGTCTTTCCATTTATTGTGAAGCTAGGTGGTATTTTAGAAGTGCGCTCTAATTGGGATATTTACGTTAAAGAGTTTGCACGAGCGCTAGAATTAGCAGGCCACCCAGCTGCGGTTGAAGCGTACGAGAGTGACACTGCCATCACGCCGTTTGAGCGAAAATACTGGGCGAGCGGGCAATCTAGTACACGTTTGAAACTAGATTTATCTCGCTAAAGCCTGTTTTCAAACTCATTAAAAAAGGGCTGTCTAGCCCTTTTTTACATTGATACTCAAAGGTCTATGCACTCGCCTGATACGTCGTATGCTCTTCTGGGCATTTGATATGCGGCGTGGCCTTGCCAATATAACCCCCTTGTAAGTAAGTAACACCAGCTGCACTGAGCAGTTCGTACTGTACTTCGGTTTCTACATTACCGACGATCAAGTGCATTTCTCTGTCTTTACACAAACGTGCTAAATGCTCGATAAAAGATAGCACCTGTTCAGGTGCTGTGTAAGAGGTGAATCTAACCGTCGTTAACCTT
>NZ_JBSWSZ010000034.1:0-3476 GCF_056158285.1 Pseudoalteromonas sp. AWM4_233
ATAAGATAATCAGGTAACAGCTGACTCTCCGTTAACAATATCTGCTACATTAACAAATAATGATGAAGCTGTTGCTGGGGTTGTGATTAACTTTAGCTTAAACGGCGATATTGGTCTTTTAGATCCAGTATCTGGAACTGATTTAACAGATAGCAATGGTGTTGCTTCTATTAAACTTACGGCAGGTGATACTGCTGGCGCTGGTATAGTAACTGCTACCTACGCTCTTGATGGAGATACCTACAGCGACACATTTGGTTTCACATCGGATGGTTCAGAATCAGATGATTCAAGTGTGAGCGGCAGCGTCACATTAAACCTCACTATTACAGACACTTCTGGAGCACCGTTTACTGTTGATAACCCTGTAAGCAAAGATAATAAAGGTACAGTCACAGCAACTTTGCTTGATGAAGAGACGCCCCTTGCAGGTCAACTTATTTCATTCAGCACTAATTTTACAGGTAAAATTACGCCTGTTTTAGGAACCGCTCTAACAGATTCAAATGGTGAAGCTTCTGTAACACTGAGCAGTGGTGATGCGAAAGGGGCAGGTCAAGTTGTAGCAACCTATACAGATGAAAGCGGTAATGCAGTCACTAAAATTGCTGGCTTTATTTCTAATGGTGATGAAGCCCCTGATGATGCTATACAGTATTCGGTTACAGCTTCTCTTTTAACTGGTTGTGTCCCTTCTTGGGATGACAATAGAAGTAACGTAAAACTAGACCCGACCTCAATAGCATCAGGCTGTAGCATAACTAACTCGGTATCGAGTGCTGAACTTGCTGATTTATTTATTGAAGTAACAAATCAGCAAAGTGGTGACGCTGTTGCTAATGCACTAGTCGAAGTAACAACTGATCTAGGGACAGTCCTTCCATCATCAGGTCGAGCGTTGACTGATAGCTTTGGTGTTGCACTATTGAAAATCCAACCTGGTAACACTGGCGGTGCAGGAACAATTACAGTATCTGCTTTAGATGAACAAATTAGCACTAACTTTGCAGTAGGTATCGCAGATTTAATTCTAGAAGTGGACAACGGCCTAAATGTTGACTCAAATGGTGATGTAATTCCTCTTAAAGCTGGAGGAAGTACAATTATTGAGGTCACTTTAAAGGACGAAGAAGGGAATTTATATACCACACCAACAGATGTAGAATTTAGTTCAACATGTGTTGATAACAATAATTCAAGTATTGATGCCTCTGTAAAATCATCAAGCGGTATAGCTAGTTCTACCTATAGAGCCAATGGTTGCGGAATTGATGATGTTGTTAATATTACAGTCGAAACGGGCGGAAAGAACTTTACTGCTTCAACGATCATCCCTGTTGAAGTTTCAGCAGTACAATCAATTCAGTTTATCGACGTCTCAGAACCGGTAATTGCTCTTCCTCCAGGTGAAGGTGGCTTACCTACACAGTCTGTCGTTCGCTTTAGATTATTAGATGCCGACGGCATTGTATCGCCACAGCAGCGAATTGACTTTAAGTTAACAGACTCAACTGGTTTAGCTGGTTTGACTCAACGTACAGCGAATACAGACAATGATGGTGTTGTGCAAACTACGGTCACTTCAGGTATTGTGCCTGGTCCTCTTGTAGTTAAGGCTTGTTTTGTTTCAAAAACAGATGTTGCTGCATTACCAGAAGGTGATGATTTATCATGTTGGACAGATGAGGTGCAGTTGTGTGCAGATGAACCAACAAATGACATTTGTCCTGAAGGAACGCTTCACCTCGTACCACTAGCAGAGCAAATCAATGCAGTATCATCGCAACTTGCATTATATTCAGGCATTACGGATCAAAATAGTTTCGATTTAAGCCCTCAAGTTTTTAACCCTAATGCACTGAATTACAATGGAATTACTAATAGTCTTACGGTTTATTTTGGTGACCAATTTAATCAATTTAATAGTAATGGTGTCGAATCAACAGTTTTGACAGAATCAGGCGTTGTAGGTCCACAAAGTAATGAAGCGGTGTGTCGTACTACTGACGCGTCATGTGTAGTAACGTGGCGTTCACAAGGTGAGCGACCGTTCTATGATTACAAGTGGGGTAATAGAATTGGTGAAATCGATGGTAACTCTGCAACTACCGAAGGTATAAACCCTAAGACGGGTGATGTTAACTGCGATCCTTATTTTGAAACTGCAGCGCCTTGTATCGGGACATTAGTTCGCGCTAAAAACGATCCTAATGGTGTTATACGAGGCGGAAGAACAAGTATTATTGCTGTTGCAAAAGGTCAAGAAAGCTTTGTCGATGAAGAGTCATCAGATGGCATAACTAGGCGCAATGGTTTATTCGATATTGGCGAATACTACACATTATATGACTTACCAGAAGCGTTTAATGATCATAATGAAAATAGCACTTTTGACAAGGCGAACTGCAGTGATGCAGATAGTGATAGTTACGATCCGAACACAGATCAATGTTCTGAATTAAACTCGCGTGGTGGTCATAACGAAACATGGCGTGACCTTAATAATAACGGAATTTATGACGGTGCAGATGGTTTGTATAATGGCTTATTGTGTAGTGAAGCTGCCTTTAATGCAGGCCAGTGTACCCGTGATTTAATTGAAGTTCGTAAGCAAATTGAAGTTGTCATGTCTGGTGATGATCCATATGTTCGCTTTGCTGTATTAAAATCCAATGAAGTAGTATCTGCTCCATATGAGGTTTTAGTGCCTGCTGATTGTTCGAGCACAATAGCTGGTGTATTTGAGGTATCTGATAATGCGTTGTGGTGCGATGTCGCCTCTATTGATTTATCTGAAGTATCTCGTGCCAACCCAGACTATGATGCAACAGACCCCAATGAAACAGATCCTGAGACCTTAGAAGTGGGTTTATCTAGTATCAATGTACGTATTTTTTACAGTGATGAGTTTGGTAATCCACTTCCTGCTGGAACTGAAGTGTCGCTAACAGCCGATAATGGAGATTTTTCTATTATTGAGCATGAGGAAACGATTCCGAGCACAAATCGTGACTCAACAATGTATTCTGATGTTCGAATTGCTAGGGAGTCTGATGGTAACCAAAGAAATCAAGATGGTGTACTAACTATAACTTTCCAATTTGAAAATCAGCTTGGCGGAACTAAAACGGTGAGCCGCTCGATTTCAATAATCGATGATAAATAAAGTTAAATCTTAAAAAATGCCAACCAGAAGGTTGGCATTTTTGTTGCTGTTCTATATATTCCCCTTGAAATTACCTTAAAACACCACATTGACTAAATTAGCAACAAAAATTGTTTAATTATTCAGTCAATGAAGAAAAGTTTCTATTAAAAGCTTGTAACAATTGGTGTTTGTAGATATACCTATAAATATTCGTGCTCCAATGATAAAAATCATACTTATTTGTTTAATGTGATTGATATACATTTATAAGGGCAAAAAACTTTTAAAAGGTGCTGTGTAAGAGGTGAATCTAACCGTCGTTAACCTT
>NZ_JBSWSZ010000035.1:0-3443 GCF_056158285.1 Pseudoalteromonas sp. AWM4_233
TTATCGGTACTTCGCCAATATCGCTTCTAGGCGACCTGCTTTACGGATTTCATCAATACCTTCTTGTAGATCCGTTAATATATCCATCACTCACATCGGAGCTAAAGCTAAAATATAACTGCCCTTCTGTGAGTACATAGACTTCTTCATATGCGTTGGTGTTAATCCCCAATTGTCGCATCACCCATTGCGCTACACGTGCTTCATAAGCCCACATGTCCACACGATTGGCATGGAGCTTTTTGGCCACCACTTCTGGAAATGGAGACAATTGTAGGCTCTTATCTTCTATTCCCAATGTATTGAGTGATTGCTCTCCAATATCATCACGCACAACACCAATGGTGTATGAACTGATCAGGTGAGGTGATTTTGATTTCCCGACCTTTTTTCGCTAAAACGACCACTCGTGTATCCGTGATGGGCCCTGCCCAAAGAAATAACTTTTCTCTTTTTGGTGTACGCGTCATCGAAAAGAGGACTTTCATGCGTCCTTTGAGTACTTTCTGATAACCTCTTGCCCAAGGCTCCAAATTGACCATTCTCGGCAGTACAGGGGGACCTTTTGCTCGGGTCGCTAGCTCAAGCAGTTCCACCGCGATACCTCTTAATTGACCTTTTTCTTTAAAATTATAAGGTGGATAGTGCTCCGTTATATACTCTAAATCTGTCAGATTCTGCTGACTTAGCGAGACTCGCATAAAGCACAAAAACACATAAAAAAAAACGATGCATGTAATTTCAATTTCCATCTGACACATTCTAAAAAGGTAGCTACAAGAGTGCCTTTTGACTAGGGTGTATTTCTCATCACTTCCAAATCCACACAATGAAGAATTGCCATCTGAATCACCAACCCTTACGATGGAGTCTTTTTTAATCTCCCAAGAACATATGAACACACAACAAAAACCTTACACCTTGAAGGATATTGCGCAAAAACCTGGTGTTTCCAGCGCAACTATTTCCAATGCCTTCAATCGACCCGATTCAACTCTCACCAGCTTTAAGAAAGAAAATCATGAAAGCCTGCGAAAAGCTTGGATATACAGGGCCAAACGCAGCTGCAAGGAGCTTAAGAACAGGTAAAACAGGCATTATCGGTGTCTACTTGGCCGATCCAATTCAGTACAGCTTTTCTGATCCAGTCGCTGCGCAATTCCTACAAGGCGTTTCTGAGGTCGCAGAGGCTGAGGGGATTAATATCCTTCTCTTTTCTGAACAAACACCAAGGCGCACAAAACTATAGCGTAGAAGCTGTACCTGATGGGTTTATCCTCTATGGTGCGCCGGAAGAAAAAGAAACATTGAATCGAATTCAACTCCAACGAAAGCCAATGGTTACTGTTGACTTTGACCTACATGATTACGCTTCAGTCCATATCGACAACGAAGATAGTGCTTATAAAATTGCAGACTATACCCTCTCACAAAACCCGGAAAAACAGGTTGCCATCCTCGGATTAAAGTTATCCAAGAAAAAACACTTAGGTGAACTGGAGATGGCCGACTGTTATGGGTCTAATACTTCGATTTCCAAGCGTCGTTTAGATGGGTATATCAAAGCACTGACTGACCATAATATCACTGAATATAGCATCTACAGTATCCCTAAAAATGTGGCAAGCCAATCAGAAATTATTGCACAGCGAGCAATTGTTCAAGGCGCTCAAATTTTACTCTGCATGAGTGATCGTATTGCCCTAAGTGCTATGAATGTTGCAAGAAAGAATGCGCTTCAGATCCCCGCTGAAGTTTGCATTGTTGGTTTTGATGGAATTGATGATGGAGAACATATTTACCCAGGACTGACAACCATGTGTCAAAGAAGTATTGATAAAGGAAGAGAAGCAGCAAAACGCTTGCTCAACATCACCGAACATGACACACCCTACACCTCCAACCGACCTCATTGTTCGTGGCAGTTGCTAACGAATAAAATAAGTGGCTTAGAAGGTGACTCTTCTAAGCCTTTGTTCAATTTATATCTTTTTCATTGACGTCCAATTCTATAGTTCTGCGTACCAAAATTGTTTACAGCATTGATTCTATCATTTAATCTTAATCGTTAAAGATTCTAAATAAATATAATAATTATCATGTTAGAATGGATGGATTACAGCATTTTACTGCTGTTTATGGCCTACAGTTTATGGGTTGGTTTCCGCGTAAAAAGCCAAGCTTCCCACTCGTCAACAGAGTATTTTCTAGCTGGTCGAAAGTTAAAAGGCTGGCAAGCAGGTCTTTCTATGGCTGCAACACAATTTGCTGCCGACACGCCATTATTAGTGACAGGTTTGATGGTCACAGGTGGTTTATTCTCGTCATGGAGACTATGGATTTATGGTCTTGCATTTTTGATGCTCGGCTTTTTAATCAGTGGCGCATGGAGACGCGCTGGCGTCCTGACAGATGCAGAGCTGACTTTGGTTCGTTATAGTGGAAAAGGCTCAGAATACACTTCGAGCATTAAAGGCCATTTACTACGGTACTTTTATCAATTGCGCGGTCATGGCTATGGTACTGATTGCAGCCACTCGTGTATTTGAAATATTCCTCCCCTGGCATCTTTGGCTACCAGAGAGCTTTTACCATTCACTTTCTGTTTGGGTTGATAGTACAGGGATTTCCATTGCTTCTGGATTAAGTGGATTGACTCAGGGAGTCGCAACGACAAATAACTTAATCAGCATCGCCCTCTTGCTGCTGTTTACAACACTTTATACGACATCTGGAGGCCTCTGGCAGGTGCTGCTACCGTCGAGTCAACAACGAAAGTTAACCTTAGCAATACGTAACTGAACGAAGTGAACATAACAGTACGTATTGCTAAGGTTAACGACGGTTAGATTCACCTCTTACACAGCACCTGTGAAGATGTGGGCACTGCCGCTGCGGTCTTAAAAGTCATTAACTCTCCGGCATATGGTATGTCTCGAACCATTACAGATATTCGCCAGGCCGTGATGTTTTTAGGTGTAAATTGCATCACACAATTAGTGACGGGTCACTTGCTTAAAAATGCTTTTAAACAAGAAGATTGTTGTATTTCGTTGCAGCGATTTTGGGATAATGCTACCGATATGTCGCAACTAGCGATAGCTATCGGTAAGCAAATAAAAACCACTGTCCCATTAGAAAACCTACAATTACTGGGTTTATTCCATGACTCAGGGATACCCGCAATGGCTATGCGCTTTGATAACTATAATGACTTGATGACTCGAGCCTATCAGAGAGGTGAGCAAAGTCTGCTTTATTATGAAGAGCAGATATATCCAGTAAATCATACCATTGTCGGTTATTACTTGGCGTCTTCTTGGCATTTACCTAAGCCTATTTGTCAGATGATTTTACGCCATCATGATGAAACCTAGGTGCTGTGTAAGAGGTGAATCTAACCGTCGTTAACCTTAGCAATACGTAACTCAACCAAGCACAAA
>NZ_JBSWSZ010000036.1:0-1553 GCF_056158285.1 Pseudoalteromonas sp. AWM4_233
GGTTATGCTTCCGAATTTAGAACGGGTCTCACTACTAGTTGGGGAGATGATCGGTACGAGGGGGCGCACAACAATACGCATTTTGCCGATTGTTACGCGTTGTTACGTTTTGTTACAAACGGAAACCTTCGTTTCTGTTTTGTGTCATTTGTGAAAGTTATGTTAAGCGCGCCATATATTCTTTATCATTCTTCAATAGGCGCATTTTTATTTCCAAACAACGACCAGCTTTACTTCTTCATTGCTTTCTTGGTCGTGCTTGGGGCGTCCGCGTACCGAGCATCACAGTAACAACAGCCTAATACATCACACTGGCCGTTCATGGTCAAAAAGATAAAGCAGATCCGGTTAGTGGGCCATGAAGATGAGAGAACAGGATTCGAAACCAGCCCGAAATGGACACTTCCGCAAGTCTATCGCGCCATTGCCTCCAAAAAATGACAGTAGCGAACATCGCAGACGAGGCGAAGATCAAACAGAGCACGGCCGATCCCGCGCTCCTTTGGCTTGGCTTTGCCCTTGCTCACCACGCGCAGTCGGGAGCCGGGGGCGCAGCTTGATCAGTTGCGGTCGCATTGGCAGCCATGGCGTCTTGTGAAAGCGTATCGAAAACCACACGCTCTTGGTTTGGTGTTCCGTTCCATCGAGCTTGCAGGTTCTGGAACTGGTTCCGCACACCGGCGTTGGCATAGTGCATCTTGCAGTCATAGGCGCGCTGATCAAAAGCATCTCCTGGATCGCCGTGCGGGCGATTTGCATTGTTCGGGCCAACCACAAGGTTGCCTTGCATCCACGCGAACAAGGAGAACATCACTTCATTGGCTTCGTTATGGTCTCCATTATCTTCATCGACATATGCGGCAGCCAGGTCGTTGGTATTGGCAAAACTGCCGATGTTTGCCTGACCGATGAGATTATAGGTGTCCAAAAAACCTTGAACTTCTGCAAGCGTTACGTATTCACCCACGCCATAGCTGATGAGTTCCTGCCATGGAATGATGTGATGCCGAGACTGATTGGCCTGCAGGGCATAAGGAACATTCGCTTGCCACGGATAGTCGGGGCGTTGTTGCGCGGCTGCAGGGCCAGCCGCCAGAGCAGTCACGGTGAGCGCAGTGGCTGTGAGCATGAGCTTTGTTTCAAGCTGTTTATTCGCATGGTTATCACTCCACGGTTGTAGGGGCCGTGAGATGACGCCTGCGTCCATGCTTTGTGAAATGCAAGCCAAGGTTCCATAATGCGCATTATGGGTTGCTCGCATTTGGTAACCGTTATGAGCATCAATCCTTGCTCGGACAAAATCTTCCGTTAGAGTAATCCATGCTATTATCCCTGCCGCGCGCCTGTTGGGCCGCGCAAACAGAATAGCAGCTCATTTCAGGTCGTCATGATCCGCCGCTTTCGATGAAGTGAAACCGGGAAAACAACAATAAGATCCGGAGGTCTCTCTAAGATGCGAACAAGATTGATCCGCCTTCTGGCGGCAGGTGCCTTTGCGGCGTCTCTGGTGGTTAGGTGCTGAGTTACCCAACCGTACCAAGTCTGTTAACCTT
>NZ_JBSWSZ010000036.1:1579-2238 GCF_056158285.1 Pseudoalteromonas sp. AWM4_233
TCGTATCAGTTACGTATTGCTAAGGTTAACGACGGTTAGATTCACCTCTTACACAGCACCTGACAAAATGCAATAAAACTGCAATCAATCCTTAAGATCGCAGAAACTTAAACGTCATAAACCTGCTGTTTAATTGTTCGCTATTAAATATTACACAATAAACAACAATAGGTTTAGTTATGCTTAAACGCTCTCTGATCGCACTTTCTTTATTAACGGCTCTCACAGGTTGTGCCCTTGACGGCGACGATGGTCAACAAGGTCTTCAAGGTGAACAAGGCCCAGCTGGTGTTGCTGGTACGAATGGTTCAAACGGCACAAATGGTAGTGATGGTTCAAATGGCACCGACGGTACAAATGGGGTTGATGGTAAAGATGCTAACCGTCTGTTAGATATTCAAATGGTTGGTCGTGCAGTGTTAAATGCACAAAGTCCAGAGGGTGCAGCCGAAATCGTGGCTTATCAAGCGTCTAAAAAATGGATTTACGCAATTAACAGCTCAGGTGATAGTGCTGTGGTAAACATCATTGCAGCAGAAAGCTTTGATGCCGCTGGTTTGGTGAAAAATAACGAAGGTGTGATCACGAGGTGCTGTGTAAGAGGTGAATGAACCGTCGTTAACCTTAGCAATACGTAACGAACCAATAGGTGTAGTGAA
>NZ_JBSWSZ010000037.1:0-3235 GCF_056158285.1 Pseudoalteromonas sp. AWM4_233
CTAAGCACACAGTGACGGTTCCACTTTATATCCACATTCGGTAAACCAACGGGCTCAAGCATATTGGATGGCGATTCTGCATCCCACTTTGCTTTTGGTGGGTGTAAGTCACGACTGACCAGTTTTAATCGGCCTTTGGCATGATTGTTCAAAAGTTCCGGGTACGATTTCCAACGCACCTGCAACGGGCAGTTCATCTGGACATAACTCACTAAAGCCTTTCTCTGGATCAACGCTCGATCTACTGCTGTAGTTTGATAGTTTACTGGACGGTTATGGCAGACTCCTCGTCTGTCTGATTGTTCCGCGTTTATCCACGCAAACAGTTTTGAAAAAAGGTTACTTCGTCGCTAGTCAGCGTATATACCATTGCGGGTTTTCCACCTTTGCCTTTGTTGGTTGAAGCGACTTTATTAGTGGGTTTTGAGTACGCCTGAATCTATCAAGCGGCGCTTAATCGTCATTCGGCTGAATATACTCAAACTCTTGATAAGCAGAAATGATGTCCGCAACCAAAAACTCTTTGTCTAATGCAAACAAAAGAACCGATGTGTATTCAATGGATGCACGAAGCTTTTGCCACGCTTTTTCAATGGTTTTTTGATGAGTCAATGTGAGAGTCTCTTCTCCATTGAGAATAGCCTGTAGCGAAAACCATTTAAGTTGGCATTCCGGTACACCTGCATTATTTATTTGCTCTACATTGTTACGATCACTAAGGCGTAGTGCGTAATGTTTAAGCTCCAGTCTTCTGGATTGCGTTTTGGATCACCGTCGATAAACGCTTCGCTAAAATGGCGAGGGTAGGTATGGATTTTCTCACGGCAAATTCGGCGACGCGCCGCTTCAAAGTTTTCATCGGCCGGGCGTCCGCCTTCACTGGTTAAGTCTTTATCAAAGACAAATCCGCCCGGTAGTGCCCAGACTCCATGGTATGGCCGATTTGGATTTGAACGTTTAATCAACAACACTTCCAATCCCTTATCGGCACAGCCAGATAGCCTGAATGGAATAATGTCGACAGATACGATCATGGTTGGGTCCTAATATTGATTTGTAAATAATCTAGCGCATAACAAGTGGTCAATCAATGGGTAAGTAACGAGTTGTTAGAAACGTTTTTGGTAGTGTTCGTAATACGGTTTGAGCATAAATTTACGGATGACTCTGACTTATTCACAATGCTTGCTCGAATTCTCAACAAAACCTTATAAAAATGAGTGGTTAGTAACAAAAGTTGACAAACTATAGATGGGTGTTTATTGTTTACGCAAATTAGTTAGTAACAAAAAGTTATATACCCAGGAAGGGCATGTAGAAGGGCACCTAATGACCACCAAACTATTTTCTTCCCGCATCATTCAAAGCGCTTTGGATTTCGATGTCTACAAAGTCAATATGATGAGCGCTGTAACAGCGCTTTACCCTGATGCGATGGTGTCATATAAGTTTATCGTGCGCAGTGAGGAAGACCTCTCTGAGCTTTTGCCTGAGGTAAAAGCCGAAGTCCTTAAACTGCAATATATTCGATTTACAGAGAAATTGAATATATCAGCGGTCGCGCCTTACCTGAATCCTGACTTTGTTGATGCACTGCGCCATTTCCGTTTCAACCCACAAAGTGATGTCTCTTTCCATAATAAAGCCATGGCTGATGGCTCAAGCCAGTTAAGAATTACCATTAACGGTTTGTGGCGAGATACCATCTTGTACGAAAACGATCATCATGAGTATCGTGTCTGAACTTCATCAGTGCCAGCGTTGGTCAGATATCCCTGTTGCGCAATTTACCACTGTTTTAGAAGAGAAAGTTCGACACCTAAAGTCGGAACTAAAACGTCGTAACATTACTAACTTTAAATTTTCTGACATGTCGACGCGTCGACGTTTTTCCTTTCAAGCTCAGCGCACTATGCTGGAATATTTGTGCGCAGGAAGTGCCGGAATGTTTGACAGGAACAAGCAACTATCACTTAGCAAAAGAGCTAAACCTGACGCCTATCGGCACGGTTGCTGATGAATGGTTTATGGGACACCAAGCTCTGGTGAATGTGCGAGATTCGCAAAAAGTGGCGTTGCAACGTTGGCAAAAAATGTTTAATGGTGCACTAGGTATTGCGTTAACCGATACGATTGGTATCGATGCTTTCCTTAAAGACTTTGATGAAGAACTAAGTAACGCGTACTTCGGTGTACGTCACGATAGTGGTTGCCCTTATAGCTGGGGTGAAAAAATGATTGCACACTACCAGTCGCTGAATATAGACCCATTAACAAAAACACTGGTGTTTACCGACGGACTTAACTTCGAACAAGCGTTAGATATTTGCGAGTATTTCCAAGGAGCGTATTCAGGTGAGTTTTGGTATCGGTACTTTTCTTGCCAATGATATGGGTGATTATGTCAATAAAGATGGTGAAGCCTACCAGCCACTTTCTATCGTGATAAAAATGGTCACGCGCAATGGTTCACCGGTACGCCGAAAATCAGTGACGAGCCTGTAGAAAGCCATGTGTGAAGATATCTTCTTTTTGATGAATCTCAAGCGCCGCTTTGAACAACCTCTTGATTTAAATGAGTGTCGTAAAATGATCGATCGTTTAGAAACCGAAGGTCAAAATTATCTCATCGACGCGTAGGCGTTATCCTCTCTCCATGACAAGCACCCTCTATCGTCAACGACAAATTTATATAGGTAAACGTGGAGGGTGATTTCGTTATAGTAATATACAGAAGTAACCAGACACAGCGCAGGAAAGCACTCAAAAGTTGATGTGTTATCTAGGTGCTGTGTTTCCTCCTCTAACTGGGACATTTAACCTTAGCAATACGTAACTGAACGAAGTAGATGTACATAACGTATTGCTAAGGTTAACGACGGTTAGATTCACCTCTTACACAGCACCTGCTGCAAAAACCAATACGGCGATTTGCATCATAATGCTTGGCATGACCAATAGCGCGATTGCCGTGAGCAAGCACAAGCTTACCGATAGCGTGTTTTTACAGAAGTTTTTATACATACCCCAAGCAGCATCGGCAACCACAACCACGGCCAGTAGCTTCAAGCCATGCACCACATTTTGAAAAGCACTGGTATCCATGACTTGGCTTGAAAGTAAGGCTAAACCTATCATGATCAGAATGGATGGTAGAGTAAAACCTAAAAATGCCGCACACGCCCCTAACAGGCCAGGTGCTGTGTAAGAGGTGAATCTAACCGTCGTTAACCTT
>NZ_JBSWSZ010000038.1:0-5573 GCF_056158285.1 Pseudoalteromonas sp. AWM4_233
TTATGGCGAGCATGACTACAAATATCCAGCCGAGCGCTCGGCCTATTTTTTGTGTGCTGTACAAGTCATCTACGTTGCGGGCAATAATGACCTGATAATTACCTAAAATCACGCGGTCCAGCAAGACGCTGCTCGAAGACGAGGACGTCTGTTCCAGACTGTCTGCTGCAATAAATTCCTGAAGTGGTAGCGGTACTACAGTGGGGAGAACTTGCTTGGTCAGTACAGGTGGAGAAATAAAGTTTCCGGCAATAATGTTCTTCTTTGCGTCCATCAGACAAATAAACGTATTGTTGCCCTGTCGTAGAATGCGATTTTGAATGGCAGTACTGACAGCATCTATGCCTTGCTGGCGATATAATTCCTCAACAAAAAAACGCTCTGCAGAGAGCGCCGCTTTTGCCTCGTCTATGAGTTTGTCATCATCAGCGAGAGACCAAAAATAAAAAACAAACAGAATACCTGCCGACGACAGTGTAGTGAAAAGGGCGCCGACCCTAAAGCTGGAGCTTCGGGTAAACGCGCCTATCGCAATCAAATGCCTGTCTCTGAAATGCGATAACCGGTTCCGCGCACGGTTTCAATAAGTGGGATATTAAATGTTTTATCTACTTTTTGCCGCAGGCGACTTAATGTGCACATCGATAAGATTGGTTTGCGGGTCAAAATGATAATTCCAAACCCGTTCAAGCAGCATACTGCGCGTCACGACTTTGCCTCGGTTTCTAAGTAAACATTCAAGCAATTGAAACTCTTTCGCCTGTAAATTAATCTCTGTTTCGCCTCGAGTCACTTTGCGTCGAAGCAAGTCAAGTGTCAGGTCACCCACAGAAAGTTCAGTTTCCTTCGCACCCGGCGAGACACGACCTGTAAGCCCTTCTGCCCGAGCGAGAAGCTCTTCAATGGCAAACGGTTTAGTAAGATAATCATTCGCTCCACTACGCAAGCCTCGAACCTTATCATCAACCTGGCTTTTAGCGCTAAGCAATAATACGGGCAAAGTGGGTTTTACTGTGCGAATTTTTTCTAACACTGAAAACCCATCTAAAGCCGGTAGCATAATATCAAGAATAACTAAATCGAATGCTTCGCCCAGCGCCTGATCTAAACCGTTTTTCCCGTCACTTTCGTGAATACAGTCGTGGCCTGCCGACAGGAGTCCGGTTTGGATATGCTCTGCGACGGTAAAATCGTCTTCAACTATCAATGCTTTCATAAGTCTGGCTCTACCTCGTAGCAGGCTCATTCTCGGCCTTCAGAAACAGTGTAACTTGTACATTATAATACGCATTATTTTAGTGCTTCCGATCACATCACACAGCCAAATCGACGCAAAATCACCATTTATTACAGAACTTTAATTTTCACCGGAACGTGAAAAACGCATCGCTGGGTTGTACGGCGTAAAGTTTTGAATTTCCCCACTGGCAGTGATTGCCTGAACTGAACGCCAGTACTCCGGGCTCATTAAATCGCCGTGTAATTCTTTGAGTATATCCTTAAATTGTTTTTTTCCCAGAATGAAGTGTTCAAATTGTTCCGGAAATACATCGTCTGGTGCCACAGATAACGTGTCAAGGGCATAGGGATCATCAGAGTGAGGAAGCGAACGGAAGTTTCTGTCTTTCATCAGGCATATCTCATCGTAGTCGTAAAAGATGACTCTGCCATGGCGGGTAATACCGAAGTTCTTATGCAACATGTCCCCTGGGAAAATGTTGGCTAAGGCAATTTGCTTTATGCACAGACCTAGCTCATTAATAGCATTTTTTATTTTATCTTCGTTTTGTTCCTGTTGAAGATACAGGTTAAGGGGCGTCATTTTTCGCTCGATATAGAGGTGGTGGATGATCAGGGTTTCTTTAGTAAGGGTCAGGCTTGCTGCACAGCTTTCCTCAAGTTCTGCAAGCAGTGCTGGCGAAATACGGGCCAGGGGAATGTGAAAATTAACGTACTCATGGGTGTCAGCCATGCGACCTACACGGTCGGACAGTTTTACCAAATTGTAGCAAGCTTTAACATGATCTCGGGTAATTTTTTTACTCTCCGCAAACTCGTCTCTTATAATTTTAAAAACCACGCCGTAAGAAGGGAGGTGAAATACCATCATCACCAGCCCTTTAGTGCCAGGAGCGCGTTCAAATTTATCATTGCTGTTATCGAGGTGTTGCAAAAAATTTCGGTAAAATACGGTTTTGCCATGTTTGTGATGGCCCAGTGACATATACAGCTCGAAGTGTTTCTTATTCGGCAGTAACTCCTGCAAGAAAGCCGCAATTTCCGCCGGATGCTGTGTGTCTACCATGAAATAGCTGCGTGCAAAGCCAAAAATCACTGACAAATCCGTGGATCTGTAAGCAGTGCATCAATGTATATTTCCTGCAATTCATTTGTGTGGATGGAGATGACGAAAGGGAGGGTTTCAGTGGGCATGCAAATTCGCCCGATAAGGTAGGCAGACTTACCTCTGAAGAACACCGGTTTTAACATTTCAACACAGTAAACACTTGCAAGCTGTTTGGTACTCAGGCGTTGGCGCAACGCGTTTTCCAGGTTGCTCATGTCACGAGGTTTATTCTCAAACGATCGTTCAAAACGATAAATTTGAAAAATAGACGCGTACATTTTTGCCACTGTGGTCGTGGTGTCGAAACTATTAATTACCTTCTCCCTGTCGCGCCCGGCTAAGAAGCAACGACTGGGAAGTAAAAACATAATGTTGTCATCGAACGTGGTGTGACGAAATACACGTCCAATAATGGAATTGTAAAAGGTCTCTGCCAATTCAAACTGAGGGTGTTGCTCTAGTAGCCGGGTAAGAGGCACCTTTCACCTCATACCAAAATGCGTTTTCCCGTAGATTAATATGACATTGCTGATAGATATCCGTAACGGCCTCAGAGACGCACTTTTCATAGATGTGGATCCGCGATTGAGACGCCGTCTGCGTGGCTTGCCATTCTCCATTCTCAAATCGCGCTTTCGCGCCCCGTGTAATTCGGGTGAACAATCGGTAACTCTTATCGAAATGTGTGAGAATTTGAAATGCGATTTTTCTCGCTAAATCTTTGTCGGTCATGCTGTTACCCGATGAATGTATCAACTTAACCGTAACATAACTGACACTCCCGGACTGTTCATTCGTATGAATGTTCTCTATTACCTGCATCCATAACGCATTTCGTAACCAATTGCCGGGTATTGACTCGCAGGCAGAAAATAACGGAGTAAGTTAGTATTATAAAAAACCTTTTAATCTCGCTAGCCCAAGCGCGTTACAAGTGGTGGCATCCTGAATTTCCCCGCCCTTGATCATGTCGTCTAATTGTTTCAGGCTAATGCGATGACAAGTCAGGCCTTCTTCTTCCGGGTCTAAGTTTTGCTCTGTCAGTGTCAGAACCCTGGCTACCCAAATGTGATAACCCTGATTGCAAAAGCCGTAGGCGAGGTACTGATAACCAATACATTCTAAATGCTTGGCAACGAGTCCGGTTTCCTCTTGCAGTTCTCCAGCGGCGAGGGCCCGGGGGTCGATGTCACTTTCTGTTTCCCACGTTCCTTGCGGAAATTCTAATTGTCGCTTCTCCACAGGGTATCGATACTGCTCCACCATACAAACGTGGTCGTCATGAACGGGAATGACTACAGTGAAATCGGGCTTTTCCATCACACTGTACAAACCTTGTTGTCCACTTTCTCTTCGATGGCGTCCTCCCTGATCCGCATCCATTTATTTTCGAAACAACTTTGCTGCTGAGTGTTTTAATTTCCGACATATTTGCCTCCGTACTTGAGTTGGTGTGGCACTCATAGCTAATTTAGCAAGAAGTTGGGTAATAAAGATACGAATTACCCATGAGTTAACTATTTTAATAGGTCTGCTCATCTGACCAAATGGTCCGAAAAGCTTTATTATAGTTTTAGACTTGTAGACGGCTATCTATCTATGATTTACTTCGTCCGCCAGCAGTATGCGGGCCCTTTCACAATAATAATACATCTAATCAGATTCACCGGCTTTTGCTGTGCCCTGTAACAGACAAAGATGAACCATTATTGGGTTACACCTTGTAACTCTTTCAAAAAGCACTTAGATCGGGAACACAACTATGCATCAGGAAAAAAACTCCAAACCGGCATTTACACTTTCACTAATTGCCGCAGCCCTTATCGGCGCGCCGCTTTCTCTGCTCTCTACCAGCACTCTTGCGCAGGAGAAATTGCAGATGAAGACCTGGAAAAAATTCAGGTAGTGGGCTCGCGCCGCGTCGGAAGGACAGTAAATGACTCTCCGGTACCCATTGATATAATCGATGCTTCTTCAATAGAAGCGACAGGCCTTACTGAAACAAATATGATTTTAAACAGCCTGTTACCCAGTTTTAACTTTCCTCAGCCATCTATCACAGATGGTACTGATCACGTGAGACCAGCGCAATTACGCGGCCTCGCACCCGACCACACACTGGTATTAGTAAATGGCAAGCGCCGCCACACCAGTGCACTGCTGAATCTTAATGGCTCAGTAGGGCGTGGTTCGTCCGCTGTTGATTTGAACGCCATTCCTGCTAATGCCATCAAGCGCATTGAAGTTCTGCGAGACGGCGCAGCCGCGCAATACGGTTCAGATGCGATAGCCGGTGTTATAAATATTGTGCTTAAAGACGCCAGCGAGGGCGGTGATGTGTCTGCAACGTACGGCGCAAACGTCACCACAATGGATGGCGTGCCTGATCTGGAAAATGTGAGTGTTGGTGATGATGGCAATCTGGCCTTTACCACAGGGTCAGATCGCTCTGTTACTGATGGCCAGACAGCAACGCTTCGCGGCAATATAGGCTTCGAGTGGGGAGCAGATGGGTTTGTGAATGTGTCAGCTGAATATCGTGACCGCGGGCAAGCCAACCGGGCCGACTATGACCCAAGAGAAAACTACGCCAGAGACGAAAATGGCGATTTGGATGCTCGTGAGCTTACTGTAAATCGTTATAACCACGTGTACGGCAATGGTGAAGTAGAAGATTACGCAGGTAACGTTTGGCCGCGACGAATACGCTCAGGCAAGGCATCGTTAAAAGTTAAATCGACTTCAAAACGGCCATTGCTTACCTCGGCATACACTTTTGCCAGTGTCAGTGTGTAATCTTGACCTTGGTGGGTGATTTTTGCGGTTTGACCTGCAAATACACGGCCCAAATAAAACTCATCTATTAACGCACTGACCTTGTACTCACCGACAATATCAACTTGACCTAAACGTGAACCACGCGACTTCGATTCACCCAGCTCAGCATTGAATGCGGTTAGCTGGCCGTCAATCGGTGCTTTGATCACTAGGTTTTCAAGGTTTTTACGGGCAAAGCTTAAGTTCTTATTAAGCTGTGCAACACTGTCTTCAAGCTGGGCAATTTGGGCGGTACGGATAAGCTCATCTTGCTCTTGTTGTTCAATTACCAATGTACGACGGTCTTTTAAATATTGTGTGCGGTCAATCACAGCTTTTAATTCGTCTTGCGATACTAAGTTGTTCGCCAGGTGCTGTGTAAGAGGTGAATCTAACCGTCGTTAACCTT
>NZ_JBSWSZ010000039.1:0-8514 GCF_056158285.1 Pseudoalteromonas sp. AWM4_233
ACGGTGTAAAGGTGATTGTCGACAGCAAAAGCCTGCTTTATCTCGAAGGGACAGAGCTGGACTTTGTGAAAGAAGGCCTTAATGAGGGCTTCCAGTTCAACAACCCTAACGTGAGCAGCGAGTGTGGTTGTGGCGAAAGCTTTAACGTGTAATTCGTGAGAGCACATGAATCATTTTGAACTCTTCGAGCTACCGTACCAGTTTGAGCTGGACGGTAGCTCGCTTTTCTTCCACATTCCGGGAACTGCAACGTCAGTACCACCCCGACAATGTGGCTAGCCAAGACGATAAGACCCGTCTTCAGGCGGTACAGAAAAGCATCCCAAATAAACGATGCGTTCCAGACCTTAAAAGATCCGGTGAGTCGCGCAGAATACATGCTGCTCCTGCAGGGTATTGACTTGAAAGACGAGCAACAGACCATGCAGGATCCGGAGTTTTTAATGCAGCAAATGATGCTGCGCGAAGAACTTGAGTCAATCACCGACAGTCATGACGACGCGGCATTGTTTGATTTTGGTGAGAAAGCCCAAGCGCTTTACGACAGCTTGATCGCGGACGTTAAAACTGCGCTAGCACAATCGCAGTGGCAAGATGCTGCGGTGATCGTTCGTAAGCTCAAGTTTGCGGTCAAACTTCGTCAAGAGGTGCGAAACGCGTTGAAGAATCAGCTCATGGGCTGATGTTGCACTTATTCGCCTGTCAACGCAGTAAAGTTTAAGGATTCGACATGGCACTGTTACAGATTTCAGAACCCGGTCAAAGTGCTGCGCCGCACGAGCACAAACACGCGGTGGGCATTGATTTAGGGACCACCAACACCTTGGTAGCGTCGGTGCGAAGTGGCAAGGCGACCACCTTGAACGACCATCAAGACCGACCTTTAATCCCCTCCGTCGTCCACTACGGTGAAGAGACTGTTTCTGTCGGTTACGATGCACTAGACAAAGTGCAGACAGACAGCGCGAACACCTTGGTGTCCGTGAAGCGTATGATGGGGCGCTCATTGGAAGATGTCCAAGCTCGCTACCCTAATTTGCCTTATCAGTTTTCTAAAACCGAAAACGGCCTTCCACAAGTCGAGACGCGTCGAGGGGCGATTAACCCAGTTCAAGGTTCGGCTGATATTTTACGTGCCGTTCGTGAGCGCGCAGAGGACAGCCTAGGCGACGCCTTAGAAGGCGTGGTCATTACGGTGCCCGCTTACTTTGACGATGCGCAGCGCGCAGGGACCAAAGATGCGGCCAAACTTGCAGGCCTCAATGTCTTGCGCCTGCTCAACGAGCCAACCGCGGCGGCGATTGCCTATGGCCTCGACTCTGGTCGAAGAAGGCGTGATTGCTGTGTATGACCTTGGCGGCGGTACCTTTGATATTTCTATTTTGCGCCTCTCGAAAGGGGTGTTTGAGGTCATGGCCACAGGCGGTGATTCGGCACTGGGTGGCGACGATTTTGATCACTTGGTTGAACAGTGGATCTGCGAGCAAGCCGGATTTGAAACCCTGAGTGGTGATGAGCGTCGTACGGTGCTTCACGCGGCGACACAAGCCAAGATTGCGCTATCGTCGGCGGACACCACTGCCATTGATGTACTTGGCTGGCAGGGCGTGCTGACGCGAGAAACGTTCGATCAGCTGGTGGCGCCACTGATCAAGAAAACCTTGATGTCGTGCCGTCGTGCACTGAAAGATGCCAGTGTCAGTGCTGATGAGGTGCTGGAAGTGGTTATGGTGGGCGGCTCAACCCGTGTGCCTGCGGTTCGTGAGCAGGTTGGCCAATTCTTTGGTCGTGAGCCCCTCACCAGCATTGACCCAGATAAAGTGGTTGCCATGGGCGCGGCCACTCAAGCGGATATTTTAGTCGGCAACAAGCCAGACTCTGACATGTTGTTGTTGGATGTGATCCCCTTATCACTCGGTATTGAGACTATGGGTGGCTTGGTGGAAAAAATCATTCCACGTAATACCACGATTCCTGTCGCCAAAGCGCAAGAGTTTACGACCTTCAAAGACGGCCAAACTGGCATGAAAGTGCATGTGGTACAAGGCGAGCGTGAGATGGTCGACGACTGTCGCTCACTGGCCCAGTTTAGTCTGAAAGGCATTCCACCCATGACGGCTGGCGCGGCACATGTGCGCGTCACCTATCAAGTGGATGCTGACGGTTTGCTGTCTGTCACCGCGATGGAAAAATCGACCGAGGTTGAAGCGTCCATCCAAGTGAAGCCGTCTTACGGCCTCAGCGATGACGAGATCGCTACGATGATCAAATCATCGTTTACCCATGCGGCGGAAGACAAAGACGCGCGCTACTTAGCAGAGCAGCGTGTTGAAGCTGACCGCGTGATTGAGGGGCTGCTTGTTGCTATGCAACAAGATGGCGATACCTTGCTTGATGCCGATGAGCAACAAGCACTGGTGAATGAAATAGAAAAACTGATCGCTCTGCGCAACGGTGATGATGGCGCTGCGATAGAAGCCGGAATCAAAGCGCTGGATAAAGCAAGCCAGACTTTTGCGGCACGTCGCATGGACCAATCGATTCGTCATGCGTTGGCCGGCCAATCCATTGATGAGGTGTAATCATGCCTAAGATTATTGTTCTGCCACACCAAGATTTGTGTCCAGAAGGCGCAGAATTAGAGGCCAAAGAAGGTGAAACGGTTCTCGACGTGGCGCTAAAAAACGGTATTGGGATTGAACATGCCTGTGAAAAGTCCTGTGCCTGTACCACGCGTCGCATCATTGTTCGTGAAGGCTTCGACTCACTCGACGAAAGTGACGAGCTAGAAGACGACATGCTGGATAAAGCGTGGGGGCTGGAGCCTGAATCGCGTCTTGGCTGTCAGGCAAAAATCACGGATGAAGATCTCGTGGTCGAGATCCCACGTTATACCCTCAACCATGCGGCAGAAAACCATTAATCCAAGCCGCTAAGGACGGAGAAGCAAGATGAGCTTGAAATGGACAGATTCACGCGATATCGCGATTGAACTGAGTGATATTTACCCAGATGTGGACCCTAAAGCGGTACGCTTTACGGATTTACACCGTTGGATCACTGAGTTAGAGGATTTTGATGACGATCCGGAGCGTTCCAATGAGCGTATCCTAGAAGCGATCATCATGTGTTGGATGGATGAGCTAGACTGAGGGTTAACTCTCGTGAGTGGCTGATAATACTTGTATTTTAGCCACTGCCTCGGCACAGTATCTGTGGCCAAATATCTAACACATTATTAAAAGCGGGCCAATCGGCTCGCTTTTTTACATTCAACTGGCTGTCATCGACCTCGATTAAGATAGCCGGATGACGCTGCGCAGCAAAAAGCAGCGCGATAGTACAAGGAGTGCAACTATGTCTGAAACATTAATGGTTACTTTGTCGCATGAACCGGCAGCCGCGCATTGGGGCGAGAACGCCTTGGTCTCATTTGAGGCGGATAAAGCGGTTGTACACGCGCCAAAAGGCGAGACGCAACGCGATAGAGTACAGCAAGCCGCTCGCAAGCTTGAAGGGCAAGGCGTACCAGCATTAACGCTTAGTGGCGATCATTGGGACTTGGAACTGGCGTGGGCGTTCTATCAAGGTTTGCGCGGCCCGAAAAATACCGTCGCATTTGAACAGGCGGTGCTCAGTGGCGCCGATGCCGATGAGTTTGCCCTGCGCCAGCAAGTGGGCGATTGGGTGCGCGACATTATCAACCAAACTGCCGAAGAAGTGGGCCCTCATCAACTAGCTGCCCGCGCGGGGGAGTTTGTCAAATCCATGGCCCCGGAGGCGGTCAGTTATAAAATTATTTCTGGCACCGATTTGCTTGAGCAAGGCTGGAACGGCATTTACACCGTTGGACGTGGTTCGGCCCGTAAACCGACCATGCTGCAGCTTGACTTCAACCCAACTGGTGATGAATCTGCGCCTGTCTATGCGTGTTTAGTGGGGAAAGGGATCACCTTCGACTCGGGCGGTTACAGCATTAAGCCGTCTGACTTTATGGCGTCGATGAAAGCCGATATGGGTGGTGCTGCCACCGCGACTGGGGCATTGGCGATGGCGATTGCCAAAGGGCTGAATAAGCGCGTCAAATTGATCCTATGCTGCGCAGAAAACATGATCTCAAGCAGCGCCTATAAGCTTGGGGATATCATTACCTACAAAAACGGTGTGACGGTCGAAGTGCTCAACACTGATGCGGAAGGTCGATTAGTCTTAGCCGATGGTCTGATGTACGCCTGTGAACACAAGCCTGAACTCTTGATTGATTGCGCGACCCTAACCGGTGCAGCGAAAGCCGCGTTGGGTAATGACTATCACGCTTTATTCAGTTTTGACGACTCGCTGGCGCATCGCACCCTTGAGGCGGCGCAGCAAGAAGGTGAAGGTATGTGGCCGCTGCCACTGGCAGAATTCCACCGTAAACTCTTGCCTTCATCGTTCGCGGACATTGCCAATGCGTCTTCTGGTGCATACATGCCAGGCGCGAGCACCGCGGCTGCGTTCTTGTCCTACTTCGTGGATGATTATCAAAAAGGTTGGATGCACGTTGATTGCTCCGGTACCTATCGTAAAGCCGCGAATGACAAATGGGCGGTGGGCGCGACCGGTATGGGTGTGAAAACCCTCGCTCGTGTGTTGTTGGATGAGGCGAAATAATTGCTCATTGACTGAAAACAGGCGAAGCATGTCACTGATTTTTTGTGCCAGTTAACGCTTCGCCTGATTAGGCTTAGGGCGCACGGATAAAGTCTGCTAGGGTAGGCCCGTATCGTCCCTTGAGGCCCATTATAGAGAGTGAAAGGAAAAGCGAATGACCATTGAACGCACTTTTTCTATCGTCAAGCCTGATGCCGTAGAGCGTAACCTCATTGGTGCTATCTATCAGCGTATCGAAAGTGCTGGTTTGCGTATTGTCGCAGCGAAAATGCTGCATCTGACCAAGGAGCAAGCAGAAGGGTTTTATGCCGAACACCAAGGCAAACCGTTCTTTGCGTCACTGGTCGAGTTTATGACCTCGGGTCCCATTATGGTCCAAGTGCTAGAAGGTGAGGGCGCGATTAGCCGTTATCGCGAGCTAATGGGGAAAACCAACCCAGAAGAAGCGGCCTGTGGCACCTTGCGCGCCGATTTTGCAGAAAGCATGCAATACAACTCAGTGCATGGCTCGGATAGCCCCGCGTCTGCTGAGCGTGAAATTGCTTACTTCTTCACGGCCGATGATATCGATCCTCGTTGCTAATCCCGCTTTTAGCGCACGGGTGTTTTAAAAAGAGGCGTTGGCCTCTTTTTTTACGTCTTAAGTGCAAATAACCCTGCTCGCTGAGAGTGGAAACTGTGATCTAAAGCCTGTACAATTTCGCGCCTTGAGCGCGCACGCCAGCCCCTTGTCGGCATGACAGGGCGGACAAGCAGCGTGACGCAATGGCGAATATACTTGTCTTTACCACACAGCTAGTTCTTACGAGGCAACCCCCAATGACAACAGAGAAAGTTAATCTGCTTGATTTTGACAGGCAGGCACTCCGTGCATATTTTGCTGACGAGCTCGGCGAAAAGGCATTCCGTGCCGACCAAGTCATGAAGTGGATCTATCACTTCGGTTGCGACGACTTCGATGAGATGAACAACATCAACAAGAAGTTGCGTGAGAAACTCAAGCGTGTGGCGGAGATCCGCGCACCAGAAGTGGCATCGGCCCAGTACTCAAAAGATGGCACCATTAAATGGGCCATGCGTGTGGCTGGCCAAGATGTTGAAACCGTCTATATCCCAGAAGATGACCGGGCTACCTTGTGTGTTTCTTCGCAGGTTGGCTGTGCACTGGATTGTAAATTCTGCTCGACCGGTGCCCAAGGCTTTAACCGCAACTTGCGCGTGTCTGAGATCATCGGTCAGGTATGGCGTGCGGCGAAAGAAATTGGGATTGAAAAAGAAACCGGTCGCCGTCCGATCACTAACGTGGTGATGATGGGCATGGGCGAGCCGTTACTGAACATGAAAAACCTGATCCCAGCGTTGAACCTGATGCTAGACGATAACGCCTATGGCCTATCGAAGCGTCGCGTGACGGTCTCAACCTCAGGGGTTGTATCTGGCCTTGAGCAAATGATCGGTAAAATCGACGTTGCGTTGGCGATTTCTCTGCATGCGCCGAACGATGAGCTTCGCAGCCAGATCATGCCAATCAATGACCGCTGGGACATTGAAGCTTTCCTTGATGCCGTACGCCGCTATATTGCGACATCGAACGCGAACCGTGGTCGTGTCACGGTTGAGTATATTTTGCTCGATCATGTCAACGATTATATGGAGCATGCGCGTCAGCTCGCAGAGCTACTGAAAGATACGCCAGCGAAGATTAACCTTATTCCATTTAACCCGTATCCTGAGTCTCCGTACAAGAAACCGAGTAATTCTCGTATCGATAGGTTTATGAAAACCTTGATGGAATACGATTTTACCGTGACGGTACGCAAGACGCGTGGAGATGATATTGATGCCGCTTGTGGGCAATTAGCTGGCGATATCATTGATCGAACCAAACGCGCCGAGAAGCGACTGGGTGCACAGGAGGTTATCCCTGTTCGTCCAGTCTGACCGTTAGGCTCAGAAAAAGGATAGGGACATGCACCGTACTGGCTGTGTACTCTTACTCATCATGACGTTGGCTGGATGTGCCTCGCCAGTAGAAAAGCAAAAAAGTTCAGAATTTGATAGTATTCGGGCAGCGGATGCCCGAATATCACTGGGATTAGGCTACCTAAACAGTGATCGCTATCAACAAGCGCAGCAAAACTTACAACAAGCGCTACGATATGCGCCAGACTACTATCGTGCCTTGCTGTCAATGGCGTATTATCAACAACGTGTCGGTGAAAGTGAAAAAGCCGACCGTTTTTATCAACAAGCATTGCGCCAGGCGCCCGATAATGGCGACGTATATAACAATTACGGTGTATTTTTGTGTGAGCAGCGGCGTTTCGCTGCGGCGAAGCAAGCATTTTTGCAAGCCATTGCGCAACCGTATTATCATCGGGTGTCAGACAGTTATGAAAATGCCGCTTTTTGTCAGCTAACGGCTGGGGAAAGGCAAAGTGCAAAAGCCTTGTTTGAAAAAGCCGTCGATCATGATCCACTTCGAGTGCGGTCAGGATTGCAACTTGCCAAACTTGAAATCGAAGATGGGCAAGAGACGCGTGCTATCGCACGTATTCAACGTCTGCAAAGACAGATCGGCGAGCGCCCTGCGGGGCTGTTGCTTTTAGTGAAGGCACATCAACAACAAGGCAACGCGGAGCAAGCTGCCCATGATGCACAACGATTGGCGCAACAGTTTCCAGAATCCAAAGAATATCAATTGTACCTAGCGAATGAATACTGAACAGACGGAAGAACAAGCGCAAACGCATACTAAACCTGCGCCCGGGGAAGTATTAAAGCAAGCGCGTGAAAAAATGGGCTGGAGTGTTCGCGATGTTGCCGACAGGCTGAGATTGCGCGTGAGCGTGATTGAAGACCTCGAAAACAACAATCCAGATACCGAACAATTGGCCACGTTTACACGTGGCTATTTGCGATCCTACGCCAAACTGATGCAAATTGACGCCGATAGCCTGATTGGTACCAGCGATATGGAAGCCAGCAGCGCTGAAACGGTGCAAAAAATGCAAAGCTTTTCACGCAAAACACGTCGTCAGAAAAGCGAGAGTCGCTTGATGATGCTTTCGGGTGAGGTGCTGGAGGGTTCTGTCATCCTGTTTCTTTTAACCTTAGCAATACGTAACTGAACGAAGTAACAGAAACAGTGGGCGATTGTTATCACATATAGGTAAATGTCGCCCAGTGATCATCAGCAACGAAACGGTTGCCCCTCTGTACTTAGACTCACTGTTAACTCAACTCAACGAGTTAGAGCCTCTGCATTTTATTCTCCCTGATGGTGAGCAATTTAAAACCCTTGAGTGGTTTGAAAAAGTTTCAGCATTTTTACTTGAACATAATTGTGGTCGAGATACCTGTTTAATCGCGCTTGGCGGTGGGGTAATTGGGGACTTAACAGGCTTTGTGGCGGCGTGCTATCAACGCGGTGTACCATTCATTCAAATTCCAACGACTTTGCTATCACAAGTTGATTCTTCTGTAGGCGGTAAAACAGCAGTAAACCACCCGCTAGGTAAAAACATGATCGGGGCTTTTTATCAGCCCAAAGCAGTTTTCATCGATATCAATAGCTTGAAAACTCTACCCAGTAGAGAGTTTGCAGCGGGCATGGCTGAAGTTATCAAGTACGGTTTAATTTACGACCTAGCACTTCTGAACTTTTTAGAAGAGCAACATGAAGAACTCAGCAATCTACAAAACGATGTGTTACAAAAAGTTATTTACCGTTGCTGTGAAATCAAAGCTGAAATTGTTTCTCAAGACGAGAAAGAAGCAGGCTTGAGGGCACTTCTTAATTTGGGTCACACATTTGGCCAAGGTGCTGTGTAAGAGGTGAATCTAACCGTCGTTAACCTT
>NZ_JBSWSZ010000040.1:0-2363 GCF_056158285.1 Pseudoalteromonas sp. AWM4_233
ATCAGAGATTTATAAATCGGATTCATTTCGTAGAAAATGCTAGTAAATATCCGTATGGTATTGAGGTTACGGCGGCATGTGTGGAAGGGAAAGCATCTGCATTTTATACACCTCATGGTGTGTTCAATAGCTTGACAGCACCATACGAGCATTTTGTAGAGAATGAGGATCCAATTTATATCCAAATCAATTTCAGAGAAATATGAAAATATGCAATACCTAGATGTACTAGAAGACGATGAATGTTCCTTGCAGACGTATTTAGACGGGGAAGATCATGATGAAATCGAAAATCTCCTCACAAAACAACTCATCGATTATGCACTCGACATGAAGGATGAAGCACTATTTAAAAAGCTGGTTATGAAATAAGGGTGAGAGGAATTGAGCAAATACAACAACAAAAAAGTGAACCTCGATGGCTACGTATTTGATTCACAAGCGGAAGCAAATTATTACGAAGGCTTAAAAATACGCAGTGCAAGAGGGGAAATTCAAGGGTTTCGAACGGCAGCCAGTATTTAATCTACAACCTGCATTTAAAAAACAGGACAAGAGCTTTCAAGCCATTACATACATAGCGGACTTTCTGGTGTACTTGCCAAATGGTGAGGTGGAGGTCATAGACATAAAAGGCATGATCACCGAAACTTTCAACGTGAAACGAAAGTTATTCGAGTATAAATATCCACACTTACAGCTGATTTTGCTGAAGCATGTGAAGAAATACGGTGGTTTTATCACATTGGATGAGTACAACAAGTTACAACGAGCGGAGAAGCGAGCAAAAAAACAAAATGAAGCAGAATAAAGGGAGCGGATCATAATGGCATATATCGAATTTAAACCAGTGTTAAAGAAAGTGAACTTAAAACCTGATGGGAAGAAAGAGATTGTGTTAGAAGTAACAGATTCCTCGCTACAAGGGAAATTGGATTCTCTGTCTGAAATGATTGATGCAAAAGTATTTGTTTCGCTAGAGTCTATGCAAGTCAACTTTAATGTCACGATTAATGCGAAAACAAATGAGCCGGTTACGCAGTACGAAGTCGATGAGAAAGGAATGGTACAAGAGGTAAAATCAACATTCGAGCAAATAGAAGCGGATCTAGATATGCCAGAAGAAAAGATTCAGACTCGTGAAGAAAAAGAACAAGCAGACCGGTGAGATTATCGATGCTTTTATCATCAGCGGTTTAGCACCGAACTTTGAGGGTATGCCAAATAAACTTCCGGACATCGTGAAACGTCGTCTAGAGGGAGAATCGTACTTGAAATTGGCGAATGAGCTGAGCATGTCCTCGGGTCAAATTATTGAGGTAATCGATGAATACCGTAAGCGTGTAGCACCATTAGCGATAAAGTGGCATGAGTGGAAAGAGCAGCAGCCAGAACCAGCAGAGGAGACAAAAGGGGAAGAAAAACCGGAAATGGAGAATCAAGTCTCGGAAGAGTTCGAAATAGCGGATGAGGACAAGCCTTTCGATGAAGCTTGATAAGAAATCCATCCGGATTCAAATATTAGATCTAGGTGCTGCCGAAACAACTTCACAAGATGAGGTTAACCTTAGCAATACGTAACTGAACGAAGTAGACTAAAGCAATACAACGTATTGCTAAGGTTAACGACGGTTAGATTCACCTCTTACACAGCACCTAGTGAGGATTGGTATTACATATTTTGAAGCACAAAAAAGCCAACCTAAAAGGTTGGCTTGAGTTTCATAATGCAAGTATGACAACGTGTTATGAATTTTTTGAAACTACCTGAACCTTAAATTTTTTCGAGAAAGCTCAGAAATAGACTTACACCCCATTAGGCGCATATCTCGAATGAGCTCTTCTTGCATAAGTCCGAGTGCGCGTTCGACACCAGGTTGACCAGCAGCGGCAAGCGGGTATAAATACATACGACCAATGCCCACGGCTTTTGCACCCAGTGAAAGCGCTTTTAAAACATGAGTACCGCGTTGAATACCGCTGTCGAAAAGTACATCAATTTTATCGCCGACGGCATCGACGATTTCAGCTAATTGATCGAATGAGCTGCGAGCGCCATCGAGTTGGCGACCGCCATGGTTGGAGATCACAATCCCCGTGCAGCCAATATCAACTGCGCGTTTGGCATCTTCAACGGTCATAATGCCTTTCAGGCAAAACTGGCCATCCCAAAACTTCACCATTTCAGCTACGTCGTCCCAGTTCATGGTTGGGTCGAGCATATTTGTGAAGTAGTCACCAATAGAGCTGGTGCTGCTACCCATTTTTATGTGGGCATCAAGTTGCGGCAGACTGAATTTTTGCGTGGAATACGTAGTTCAACAGGTGCTGTGTAAGAGGTGAATCTAACCGTCGTTAACCTT
>NZ_JBSWSZ010000041.1:0-12039 GCF_056158285.1 Pseudoalteromonas sp. AWM4_233
TCACATAAATGCTATGAAAGCAAACCGCATCGGCGAAGGAAACTTTCTCTGCATGTTCTGACCAAAAGGGCGCCGGATTGATACCACTGTAGCCCTGGGGTAACGCCAGTGGATGGTAGTAAGCATCATCCTCTGCGCCTGTTACCCAGCGGGCAAACTTTGCGCCCTGCTTTCAAGGAAGCGTCACGTTCGTCTAAAAAAATCCGTTTCGCGAATACCGGCTTTGCGTCAGGGTGCCGCGCCGTGGTGGGCCAGGTGCCTTCACCGACACCAATGGTTTTTACATCAGGCGATTGGATCCAGAGTAATTTGCAAGCCATTGTCGGCACTGGCGCGATGCTCAGGCAGCTAATACAGCGCAGGTTAGCCGACCGGCCGACCCACCACCTACAATTACCACTTTTCTGATTTCTTTTATGCAAGATGGACTCCATTTACATGCATTTCGTTAAGCACTCTTGTTGGTAAAAGTATAATGCTTAAGGAAATGAGCGTGTATTGCTGTTGCTACGCGTACGCCATTACATCAAAAGCCGCACAAGGCGGCTTGATTTTTATCGCCCGTAAGCTTATTCGAAGGTGTCCCTGACACTCTACAACGCATAACGTGGACCGTATTGTCTACCGGACCGGAGACTGGTTGCGATAGCGGCGGTTAGCCTTCTTCAGTTTCGTTGGTGACGTTGTAGGCTTCCAGGGAGAGATGGTTGGCGTCTTCTGTGTGATCGTAGTTAATACTGAAATCAGTAATACTGGTATCCAGGGAAGTATTGTGGTGGCGCATCTGCAGACCCCTGAGGCTGTCCAACACCAATCAGGTAGTCATCTCGCCATGTGTGAGTCAGTTTAATGGACCATTGATCATCTTCATCGAGAACCTGGAAGTTGGCTGAATCACTGACGCCTGGCAGCGGCTGTTGTACCACTAACAGGTCATTGTTGTATTCAGAGTCGCTGTCCACTGCCGTGGCATTTAACGAAACACCAAATCCGGTGTCAGCGATCATATGCTGAACCGCAAATTCGATACCATCCACTGTTTTCTCAGAAGGATCGTTTACCGGCTGATTCACTAACCACTCTACAAGGGGATCGTCATCTTGCTGGCGTACGATTTGAGTCTGACAACAAGAGTCATCTACACCGCCACCATTTTCGATGATGCGTTCCCAAATCGCTGTAACAGTAGGTTGAATACCTTCTGCTTCCAGCTGCGCGATCGCTGTGGTAGCACGAGGTCCGATGAAGGGGTCACGTAAACCATCAAAGGTTAATACATTGGCACCATTCACGATGAAGTTTTTAACATCTTTTCTGAAGTAGCCCAGAGAAACATAACTGGCTTCGTCATAGTACCACTCAAAAGATAAATCCATGTTTTTGGATTCGAATGGCTCCAGACCTGGGTTACCAGAGCCACCTGTACGGCTACCTGGTTTGGGGTTAGGTGACAGGCTACGGCCCGCACTCATATTACCCAATGAAGCACGTGAGATGGTTTTACCGGTAGAGAAACGAACAAACATGTCGTCCATTATTTCGTATCTCAGATCCAATGAAGGCAATAGCACATCATATTCACCTGAACCTGAAACGAATACGTCATCACCTTCGCGGAATCTCAGCTGCCATTCTGTGGGGTTAGACCAAACCAGAAAATCTTCAGCGCGCTGTAAGTTGGTGCTGAGTACTTCTGTTTCTTCGTAACGCAGGCCCACATTTACATCGAGAATGCGATCGGCAATTTCAAATTCTAGCTTAGCAGCTAAGTAAGCCGACATAGTTTCTTCAGTGATATCCCCTTGCGAAATCTGACCTGAGGAATTGAAGGGGTCAGTGTTAAAGTTGGGGAAGAATGCCTGCAAGCGGGACAGAGCTTCACTCAGATTCCAATCGTAGTAATAATTGGTACCCAATGCACTGCCGCCACCGGCAAATTCATCAAGCAGGTCACCGGTTTCCATCCGAGTAAACATACTGTCAGGGAATACCGCCTGATTACCGTTGTAGCCATTTGGACCCTGGTTCCCACCAAAACCGGCACGCCCACCGAAATATTGCTCTGTATAGGCCGCGCCAGATTTTACTTCGATTAAAAAGCTGTCGTTGGGGTTTAACCATTTGCCATCGACCTGAAATTGCTTCACTGAAGATTCACCGATGGTACGGGTAAACTGCGCAAATAACGGATCAATATCATTCGGATTCGCTTCCGCCGCGCCATTTGGCCAGGTCATGCTGAAGTGCGGAATTTCACTATTGGTAAAATCATAGGTTTTGGTCAGGATATTATTCGGTGCAATGATAAGCAGTGAGCTGGCATTGGTACCTTCGTCTAAACCATTGTCATATTCGACTTTTGAATCGTGATAATCAAACTCAACATGGAAGTCGTCGTTGATTTGCCATTCCCAGTTAAAACCGACAGAGTCTTGCTCAACACCAATGGTGGTCGCTGTGCGGGAGTGGGCATAATCGTTTTGAACTTCGGTAAAACGTGTAGCTGTGCCGTTTTCATCTAACTCGTAATTGGTGACGTTGCCCCCGAAGTTAAACCAGATACCAAAGCCATAGCCTTCAATTGCTGTTTCTGATTCGTTATACAGATAATCAGCGGTGAAGGTCATGTCATCACGCGGTGCGTATTGCAATGTAGATGAGTGTTGGTTCTGAAGCGTTGCACATCGTTAACATCGTATGAAATCTGACGCGGCAAAAAGGTATTACCCACGCGGCCGTCGGCCACACCGTCTAACAGATCTTGCTCTTCGCTGGTGGCTTCAGGGCGAGGATCAACATTGTTAGTGGAAGCACTAAATGGGCCAGTATTAGCCTGCCAGCCAGGTATATTGGCGCTTTGTTGTTGGAAGTCCCGTTCCTGGTATGAGGCGGTAATGGAAATACCAACCTTGTTGTCCAGGAAGGTATTACTGTACATGGCCGCGATTTCAGGAGTGACATCATCGCCCAGTTCATTGGACTCGTCATAAATTCCTTTGGCTGAAACCGTGTACTTTAAACCGGGAGAGGCCAACGGCTTGCCGGTTTCAATGTCGACAGTGGCACCTAAACCACCACTTGGGACATCTACGCGACTTGATTTGTAAACTGATAAAGTACTGACGCCGGCCGAGGATAAATTGGCCAAATCGAATGAGCGAGAGTTACCCGTGCCAGGCATTTGTCTGCCATTGAGGGTTAACAAATTAAAGCTCGGGCCAAAACCACGAACAGTAATTTCGCTACCTTCGTTATTACTACGGCTGATAGTAACACCGGTAATACGTTGCAGTGATTCCGCAAGGTTGGTGTCTGGGAATTTACCCATTTCCTCAGCGGAAATGGCATCCACTATGCCTGATGATTCGCGTTTGATATCCATGGAGCGGGCCATACTGCCGCGAATACCGGATACCTGAATAATTTCTACATTACTGTCTTCTGCCGATTCTTCTGCTTCCTGAGCAGATACCGGTGACAGTGCTGCAGCGCCCAGCAACATGGATATAGTTGCCGATAAGCGTTTTTTTGAAAAGTTGGTCTGTTTCATAATAACCCTACTTTTTTGTGTGCATTTTCTGCAGTCCGGGTATGTTGATACGCTGGACTGCAGTGTTGCGTTATTCCAATCTGCGATGCAGTGTGATTAGTTCTCAGTGATCATGACGTTATCGATCTGGTAAGTAGCGCCGCCACCCGTTCCCCAGGCCGGGAATACCATCACGATATCGATGCCACTGATATCTAAGCCTGCATCTAACAAAGCCAGTAGATCGAAGCTGTAGGTTTGCCATTCACCCGTAACCGGATCCTGACCCTCGTTGCTGGTGTTTAGTGCAACTTCAGCGAATGAAGTATTGCCATTGGCTTCAATCTTAAGTAGCCAGGTAGTATCAGTTGCCGGAGCACTGACAACTCGCATATCAAACTGGAATTTGCCTGCGGCCAGGTAGGGCGATGCATCGAAAGCTTGCCCCTGATCACGACCATTGAATCCCATTACCGTGCCGTTGTTGTCCAGAATTTCGAACTGTGCAACTGCACCGTGTCCATCGTCCAGCATTTGTACGGTTGGTGTGGTACCGCCACAACAATCCCACATCGGCCAGTTGGCATTCTCGCTGTCAGCGAATAACGTCAATGCCGCATTGGATGAGCTGCCGCCTCCGTTGCTACCACCGGAAATATCACTGGGGTTACCGATGTAAACATTGTCAACACGGTAGGTTGCACCTTCGCCTGTACCCCAAGCCGGGAAAATCATGATGACGTCGATACCACTGACATCCAGGCCCGCATCACTCAGGCTCAACAAATCAAAAGTATCAGGTTTGCCATTCGCCAGTAACTGGATCCATGCCTTCCTGGCTAGTGTTTAAGGGAACTTCCACAAATAAGGTATTACCGTGACTTCAATCTTCAGCAACCAGGTGGTGCTGGATGAAGGTGCCGATACCACTTTCATTTCAAACTGGAATACGCCGGTTGTGATGATGCTGCTGGCATCAAAGGGCTCGCCGGTATCTCGGCTAAAGAAGCCCATAACTGTGCCGTTATTGTCCAGAATCTGGAACTCAGCGACAGAACCATGGTCTGCATCATCCATCTCCACGGTTGGCGTAGTACCACCACAGCAATCCCAAAGTGGCCAACCTGAGTTTTCAGCGTCAGCAAATACCTCTAATAATGGGCCGCTTGAGCCACCTGAAGAGGCGTTTGGATCATAGATTTTGGCGTTATCTATGCGGTATAGCGCACCTGCTCCGGTTCCCCATGCCGGGAATACCATTACGATGTCAATGCCGCTGACGTCCAGACCTGCATCTGACAGAGCCAGAAGTGGGAAAGTATAGGTTTGCCATTCGCCGGTAACCGGATCCTGACCTTGGGTACTGGTGTTTAACGCTACTTCAGCAAAAGAGGTGTTGCCATTGGCTTCTACTTTTAATAACCAGGTGGTTTCACCCGCTGGGGCGTTGACCACTTTCATATCAAACTCAAGCACGCCATTGGAAAGGATACTGGAAGCGTCGAACGCGCCGTTATCACGTCCAAAGAAGCCCATAACGGTTCCGTTGTTGTCCAGAATTTCAAACTCAGCGACAGTGCCGTGTACTTCATCATCCATGGTTTCAACCGGAGTTGTGCCGCCACAGCAGTCCCAAAGAGGCCACTCGACATTGGCAGTGTCTTCGAACAGTACCAGTTCTACAGATGGCGCGGTGCCTTCAGGGCCTACAATCACGTTATCTACGCGGAATGTGGCACCTTCACCCGTTCCCCAGGCTGGGAAAATCATGATGACATCAATGCCACTGACATCCAGGCCTTGATCCGAAAGATAAGAAAGCGGGAACGTATAAGTTTGCCATTCACCCACGACCGGGTCTGCGCCCTCTGTGCTGGTGTTCAAAGGTACTTCAGCGAATGATGTATTGCCATTAGCCTCTACTTTTAACAACCAGGTAGTTGAAGCAGTTGGAGCTGCTACTACTTTCATGTCGAAGCGCAAGCTACCATTAGACAGGGAAGGGGAGGCATCTAGTGCTCCTGCGTCACGTCCATAAAAGCCTAAAACCGTACCGTTGTTATCATTGATGGTAAATTCAGCTACTGCGCCATGGGCCGCGTCATCCATTACTACTTCTGGTGTGGTTCCACCACAGCAGTCCCATAATGGCCAGTCTGGATTTTCTTCATCTGCAAAAATGGTTACCGGATCAACCGAAGGTGGGGCTGGTGGCGTAGGAATTGGCGCAGCGCCTTCAACCAGACCGTCGCCTTCTTCGTCATAACCAGGACGCACTGACTCACAACCTTTACCCGTTTCCGGATCGCTAGAGCATTGATAAACTCTGACATAGTCAACCTGCATCGCCTGACCGCCTGCAAAGGCACTGGCGTCGATACCCAGGTTATTGACGTTTTCAGGCCAATCACCACCTACCGCGAAGTTCAGTATCATATGGAAGTTTTGATCAAATGGCGCAGCGCTATAGACGTTTTCTTCTTCACCTGTCACCGGGTTGAATTGCGGTAAAAACCAACCGCGATGGGATAAGCCTACAGCCGTACCATCATTCAGTCTTCTGACCACTGATTGGCGCTGTGTTGCATATAAATAGCCGTCCATGTACCAACGGATTTCACCTTCTTGCCATTCAACAGCATAGGTATGGAAACCGTCTTTGGGATTGCTGCCTGAAGCGTAAGATTGACCAGAGTGAACATTGTTAGGCCAGTCAAAACCATAGTGCAGTGTGCCGTAAATATTGGATTCAATGCTGCCATCAGCATCACTTACCACACCTAAATTGACACTTTCAACAATATCAATCTCGCCAGATTTTGGCCAACCGCCATACTCTTCGTCGGTAGGCAGCATCCAGAAGGCAGGCCATGCGCCTTGCCCCTGAGGTAATTTAATTCGAGCTTCAAAACGACCGTAAGTAAAGTCACCTTTGTATTTGGTGTTCAGTCGAGCGGAGGTATAGGGTAATGGAAGATCCGATTCCTCTGGTGTCGGCATGGCAACAATATTGAGCAGGCCGTCAGAGACATACGAGTTACTTGGGTCGTCTGTATAACATTGTTTTTCATTATTGCCGCCGCCCTGACAATTAACCTCATGGGTCCATTTGTTAGAATCGATTTCAGCGCCGTCAAATTCATCGCTCCATACCAACTCCCAATCGCTATCTGGTTGTTCAGTTGCAGTTACCGGGGGAGTGGCTATCGTCGGGTCGATGGTTGTGTTAGTGGTATCGCTACCGCCACCACAGCCAAACAGACCAACTGATAGTAAGGAAGCTGAGATAATGTGTGTGAGCTTGTTTGCTCTGTAACTTACCATGTTGCTCTCCAAGATCGTTGTCATTAATTACCCCCGTTTACGTTGTTCAGCTGTGTGTGTTGCTGCAAGTTGCTTCTGACGGAGTAATGCTCATTCAACAAACCAGGCAAATTTAAAACGGCTACGGGAACAGCCGCTAAAAACTTTGCCAGCTTGTTATATTTCATGAAAGCGCTTACATTTTTGCTTCAAAAAATAACGCATAATGTAAGCGCTTTCATTAATGTTAAAAATATGTTCGGCACAAGTCAACATATTTTTAACAATCTGGACTAAACTGAAAAAACTAAGGAATGTCTGGTGGCTGTGCTTCCTGACCGAGCCACAATTAAATTGGTGATATCGCAAGATTAAACATGTCTGTTTCAAAGACCGTTTTAAAATCGCAAATTATCTGGCAACCGATACTGCTTTCTGCGGTGTTGGGCTATTTGTTAGCAGAAGTGTATTTTCTGACCTTGCTTGTGAATAGCCTGTACTTCACTGAAAGCGCGGCGAATCTTACGCAATTGGAAGTTACCGGCAGGTTGATATCGGGTGCCGGGCTGGGATTGTCAGCGCTTATCGGTTTGTCGATGAATAAAACTTTAAACCGGACAGGCTCAGTAAGACGAATTTCTATCAAATTGGGGTGTTTTGTACTGGTCACCATCGTGGGATACGTGGCCATGAAAGAGGTCTATCTGATGATGGAACGCCATGCTTCTAAACAGATCGTGCATTGCAGTCTGATTGGTAACGCTGCTAACCGGTTGTTCAGCAAAGGCAATTTACCTGAATTTCATTATTTTGTTTCCCCTGAGCAACAAACTCAAAGCAGCCACAAACAGTTAGTTCGTTTATACCTGCCATTGCACGTATGCCTGAATGATAGTTATATGGCCAAACTGCAAAAATCAGATGTGCTGCAGGATGAATTGTCTTTAATGTTGATGGAGACTGGATTGCCAGAAAAACTAGCACGTCCGGTTGTCACCATTTATCAGGGATTTAAAGACAGAATTGATGACTTTCGCGTTGTGGTTGAAGAACTGGATAGTCATTCGAATTTTACCGAAACCAGACAAAAACATGTCGATGACGCGGTTTCAGAGTTAGCGGGTTTTTAGCGACGAAAGCCGCTTTACCCGACATGATATAGCCAGGCTGACCGAAGTCTATCAATGCAGTTTATCAGGCTTACCTGATGCGGCTACGGGCCCACCCGAGCAGCGTTTTATGTTGGCGGTGAGTCGCTGCCTGACGCAATTGCTTAGACAGAGGCTTCCGGCCTGGCTCAGATTGCCAGGGCATCCGATGTTTATCAGCTGGACAATAAAATCGCACATTATTGGGCGACGCAATGTATAAACTCTCCTCGGGATATTCCAGAAGACGCTTTTAACCTGATGCGCAAAAGTTTTGCTTTGGTATTTTTACCCACCTATGCCGTATTAGTCAGTACTTTCATTGTGTTTATTTGCCTGGCTGCCTATTTTCGTACTCGCTTTCTGATAAGGGCGCGCAGAATGAAAAAACGAATTAACCCTGTGTTAAATGCTTCTTTATCACCGCTGGTAGTGGTGCCTTTTATCTGGACAGCCATATTTTTGTGGTTACCCAAAACAGAAACCGAAAAGGTGCTGTTTCCTCAGCACACGCAGTCGCAATGGGGGCGGGTAATTCAGGTGGCTCTCAGGCCACTGTTTTATTATTACGATGCTTCTGTGACAGGTTTCAGACACATGAATCTGCCAGCTGATGATTGGTCAGGTGAGCGCGGCGCAATCGCAGGTATCAGAACAAAACAAGCAAAACACATCGGTTGATCTTAGTGGCTACTATGGTTTGTCTATTTGTAACGGCCATTGTGAAGATGTACTAGTGGAGATAGATGATAACAGGCAATCAGGAAGGGTTTATTATCGACAGCGGCAGTGTGCGACTAAGTTGGTGTTTGATAAAGAGGAATTACAGCATTTTTCTTATTTTGAAACTGCCGGTGATAACAGTGAGTGTAAGTTCAATCGCCGCTGGCAGTTCAGGCATCTCGAGCAGGCGATGGAAATCTTACTGGAAGAGGGACAACAGGTTTTACACTTTAGCGCGCAAAACCTGTTTATTTAGAATGTTTACTTTAGTGTTTGTCCTTACCTGTTACTAATTTGGCATTGGGATTCACAGAAGCACAGCCTTTGCCTGTGTCTGGATTTTTACTGCACTGGTAAGCGCGCACATAGTCAATGCTAAAGCGTTGCGGAAATATGTCATGAGCTATGCCTTTTTCATTCACGTTGGAGGCCCAGGCACCGCCTACTGCCAGATTCAGAATCAGGTGAAAGCGTTGATCAAAAGGCGCATGGCCAGGGTTTGTTTGTACCTCTCCTGATTCATTTTTTAGTTCAGAATACCACCCCTCAGAGCGCTGCGTGGCATAGTGGATGTCATCCATATACCAGCGGATCTCGCCTTCTTCCCATTCCACCGCATAAGTATGGAAGTCTTCCGCCGGACTAAATTTGCCCGGTAATTCATACCAGGTACCGGAATATACGTTTTCAGGCCAGGCGCGACCATAGTGCAGCGTGCCGTGAATTCGCGTTTCTGGTTCATTGCTACGTTACCGGATTTATCGGTTTGAGTACCGATATTTACGGCTTCCATGATATCTATTTCCCCAGATGCTGCCCACCCACCGTAGACATTGTCTGTGGGTAACATCCAGAAAGCCGGCCAGGTTCCCTGACCATGAGGGAGTCGGGCACGCACTTCAGAATCGACCATAGCGCCAGTCGCCTTTGTTTTTGCTACGGATACGACCTGAGGTATCGGGTAGGGTTCGGGGTATTCGCTGGATCGTAAGCCGCTGAATCTTCCGTTTCACTGGGTCCGGTAAAGGATTCCTTTTTAGCTACTATGTGCAAAACACCGTCGATAAATTCGAAGTTGTTTGCTTTGTTTACATAGCATTGTTGCTCATCGTTACCGCCACCCCAGCAGTTAACCTCGTAGCTCCACTTGGATTCGTCCACTTTGTCACCACTGAACTCATCCTGCCACACTAACTCCCAGCCTTTGTCCTGCCAGTTAGCTTTTTCATTATTGGTTTGTTCGGCACTGGCTATGCCTGAGGTCAATGCCAGTGATACCGCAATTATTGGTTGTAAAGATTTCATTATTGTTCGCCCCTGCAGGAAGCCGGGATTAACTCATCCCCCTTCCTGGTTGCTGAGTACCACGTCAGATATTTGTATTTGTGTACCGCCAGATGCATGAAGCGCAAAGGGTGACATGATCTTAGAGAAGTTAACCCCTTGGCTTGCAAGACATGCCATTGGCACGACAACCGTTTTCCAATCTGAACCTTGTACAGAGCGCAATGAATCTGTGATATTAACGGTATTTGTGCAGGTATCCATGCAGGCAACCTGAAGAGTCACTTTGCCAGTAATATTGGCTACCTTAACATCGAATTGCAGGTTGGCCCCGGATTCCTGATAACCCATCAGATCGTCTGGAAACGGGCTGTACAGTCCAAATGCGGCTTCGCCATGCCAGTTCAACTCCAGTGAATCTTCTTGTACCCGACGGTCACGAGTTCTGACATTCAGGGCGTCGGTTTTCAGTACACTTGCGGTCATTATTTGCTGGGTATCTTGAGTATCGACTGCAGCCAGTTGCCATGGCGCTTTAACAGCACCCTGATACAAAGCTCTGTCATCCAGAACGGCTGCTGAGCTGCCGTTGTCTTCTGGTAACATGGCCAATTCCGATGCGGTTGATGAATAGTTTAATCCATAACCATAGGGAAACAGCGGAGCGTAGTCATCATCTCCTTTGTTGGCTTGTTGTTGCGGGGTCTTAGGCCAGCTAAAGGTTAACTTGCCGTGAAAATCGTACTGGATTTCACCCTCGCTATCGCTGAATCAACCATCTGCGATGCCCTGGCCTTCAAATCCTGGCAACCAGGCTGCTACAAAGGCATCCGAGGCATTAATTTCAGGATTCACCCACATGGGTCTGCCACTGATAAACAGGGAAACTACAGGAATTCCCTTATCTTTTAAGGATTTAAGTAAAGCTAAGTCGGATTTACTGCCGCGTTGATATTCGACATTATCCAGGTCACCGTTGCCTTCTGCGTACGGTTCTTCTCCAAAAACCACAATTGCAACATCAGGTACTTCTGAAAACTGACCGTTTTCGGATAATTGAGTTGTGCCGCCGGCTTGCGCAACAACGGCTTCAATCCCCTGAAATATGGATGTACCTCCCGGAAAATCTTCGCTGCTGCTGCCTGTTCCCTGCCAGGTGATACTCCAGCCGCCGGATCGCTTGCCAATATTGTGGGCACCATCTCCGGCTACCAAAACTCTTTGATTGGGCGACAAAGGTAAAATCTGCTGGTTGTTTTTTAACAACACCAGTGATTTCCTCACTGCTTCTCTGGCGATATCTCTGTGGGCCTGAGCACCGATTAATTCCTGTTTATTGGCGTGAGGACGGTTTGCCGGAGAAGGTTTGTCAAATAACCCAGCCCTTACCTTAACTCTCAGTACTCGGGTGACAGCATCATCCAACCTGGACTGTGGAATTTCACCCGATTTAACCCTGGGCAATCAGGTTTTTCATAAAGTGGCTTCAGGCTTGAGTTGGCACCACGTGTCCGACATGCAGGCCCCGCGTTTCATGGCTTGCGGGCAGCTTTCGTTGCTGCAGCCCTTGATTTTGCCCGTGGCCATTCCAGTCGCCAACGACAAATCCATCGAATCCCATGCGTTCTTTTAATACATCGGTTAACAGATATTTTTTGCCATGAATTTTTGCGCCGTGCCAGCTGTTCAACGAAGCACATCGCCAGAATTGAGAGCCTGCGCTTAAACCACCAACGTAACCCTGAGCATGAATTTTAAACAGGGTTTCCTCGTCAGCAATGTTATTGCCCTGGTCGTCACCTTTTTCAGTGCCGCCATCTCCAATGAAGTGTTTTACTGTTGAAATGACTTTATCATCACCGAAAAAGCCAGTTTTATTGTCACCCTGCAAACCTTCAACGATGGCTTGTGAGTCAGGATCGGATAACCTCTGGATCTTCGGAATAGCTTTCATAGGTTCTGCCCCAACGATCATCGCGAGCTGCGGCTAGGTGCTGATGAGAATGCGTAGTCGCTGTATGTTAACCTTAGCAATACGTAACTCTATGTGCA
>NZ_JBSWSZ010000041.1:12066-13165 GCF_056158285.1 Pseudoalteromonas sp. AWM4_233
AAGGTTAACGACGGTTAGATTCACCTCTTACACAGCACCTTACTTAGAGCGGTGAGAGGCCCAAAACATGATCAACAATATTGGCTATTTGCCGCTGAGGATATCGACAGAGTAAGCAATGTCGAACAAGTCGAAGACGTGAGTTTTATTGCCATCGAGCTCTCGGCGAATTTAAAAACATTCTTAGAAAACTATGAACAGCTTGCATTTTTGAGATAGCTATCTCAGGCAATGAAAAAAAGCCCCATCAGCATAAGCAAATGGGGCTTTTTTCGGTGTGATGAATTGTGTCTTTACGCTTATACCAACCCTCTTAATTAAGCGATCTATTTTGAGGCAAGGAAAACTTGTCGATAACGAGGCGGAAATTTTGCTATTTAGTTGTTCTAAATAAGAAATTTTCAACGAAGTTAGCGTCAGTTTTAGTCCCTCAAAATGATTGAGTATTATTGAGGGTTGGTATTAATCTAGCTGATAAACGCTAAATCCAAGACCAGCTACTTGGCCTTTCTCACCTTCAGTTGATTGATAAATCAGTTTCGCATTTTCACTCATCCCAGTCGGCTTAATGCTCTGAGATTTCGTGCTGGTATTAAAGATAACAGCTAGGTTTTGCTTACCTTGCTCACCCTGATACGCTCGTTTGATGGCGAATAAGCCTGGTTCATCTTGTGAGAATAGAATACTTTGCTCACCTTGACGTAGTGCGATATGCGCTTGATATAGCTCAGCATATTCAGCAAAGCGCTGATAGAACAAGTGCGATGTATCAAAGTTGTCATCAGCTGTGGTTTTATCTGTGGCTAACAGGTCATCATCGTTATAGGTTTTAACCAATGATGGCATCATGTTTTGTCTTGAATCTTGGTCGCCACCGTCACCCACAAAGCCTTGCTCATCACCGTAGTAAATAACCGGTACACCACGGCTAAAGTACATCAATGCATGGGCTAGAAGAGTACGTTCAACCATTTCGCTTTCGCTGTAATTAAAATCACTGCTCTTTAAGCGATATGCAATACGGCCCATGTCATGGTTACCCGTAAAGCAGGTGCTGTGTAAGAGGTGAATCTAACCGTCGTTAACCTTAGCAATACAT
>NZ_JBSWSZ010000042.1:0-2934 GCF_056158285.1 Pseudoalteromonas sp. AWM4_233
TACGTATTGCTAAGGTTAACGACGGTTAGATTCACTTTACACAGCACCTGTCGTACTAAGTGGCGTACAGCCTTCTGGAGAACTCACGATAGGAAACTACATTGGTGCTTTGCGTCAGTGGAATACGATGTTGGATAGCCATAACTGTCACTTTATGCTGGTCGATCTTCACTCTATTACTGTTCGTCAGGAAGCGGAAAAGCTTCAAAAAGCCACTTTAGATACACTTGCACTCTATATTGCATGTGGCATTGACCCGGGGAAAAGGCAACCATCTTTGTTCAGTCACATGTGCCTGAGCATGCGCAATTAGCTTGGGTGCTGAATTGCTATACCCAAATGGGTGAGTTGAGCCGGATGACACAGTTTAAAGACAAGTCACAACAGCATGCGAATAATATCAACTCTGGACTATTCAATTATCCCGTCCTGATGGCTGCTGATATTCTGCTTTATGATGCCGATGATGTGCCAGTTGGAAATGACCAGAAACAACATCTTGAGTTGACACGTGACGTTGCTGTGCGTTTCAACAATATTTATGGTGACGTGTTTTAAAGTGCCTGAGCCACGTATCCCGGAAGTGGGTGCGCGTATCTATGAGCCTTCAGGAGCCAACAAAGAAAATGTCAAAGTCAGATGAGAATCCAAATAATTTCATTGGATTACTTGAAGACCCTAAAAAAGTTGCCAAAAAGCTTAAGCGAGCGGTGACGGATTCTGACGAGACGGGCCAAGAATTTACTTTGAGCGTTGAAGAAAAACCAGGTGTTTCAAATCTTCTTGACGATCTGTGTCGTGCACTACAGGGCGTTCAATTGAATCAGTAGTTCCCTGAATACGAAGACAAAATGTATGGTCACTTAGAAAACAGATACAGCAGGATGCAGTTGTCTCGAATGTTAGAGCCGTTACAAGCACGCTTTAATGAGATCCCTGAAGATCGTGCTTACCTTGATCAAGTGATGCGTCAAGGTGCTGAAGCTGCATCGGCACGTGCAAATCGTGTGCTCAAACGCGTTTACGATGCGGTTGGATTCTTCCTAAGCCTTAGCCATTATGGTCTGCCTTGCTTTGTGGCAGGGCAACATGTATGATATAAAAGGCACGACATGGAATATCCAATGTAAATTACACACGAATTCCTGCACTTGATAATGGGTCTGCTGTTTCTTCCACAGCGGAGGAGTGATCGTCTGAAGTAGGTTGTCATTCGCATCACTTAAAATTTCCAACTGGTGATACGCTTTTTCTCCATCATCTTCATTGAATGGCTGACGACTCCATAAAATCCAATCCTGACTGTCTTTATCTTGACCAAGAATCGGTTTCAGTGGTCTTCTGCAAAATATTTCTCTGTAGAAGTGCTGGTGTTGCTTCAATTTTAGCGAAGTCAATATAGCTAAACATGAGTAGTGACTTTTCTGGAAATTCAGTGATGTGGATCGCCTGTTCGCCAGACTGGAGGCTCACGATTTCTGAAATTTCTTCAGGCTCATTCAAAGAGAGTTTCTGGCAAAGTTCTCGAATGAGTTTTTGAAAGTTTTGAGACATCTTCTTTCCTAAAAAACGAGTGATTGAGAGATATTTTTTCAATACTAAAGTATTAATATAGTTGGGTAACATCAAGATGTATATTGTTGCAGAATATTTTTGATAATGGTGATTAATTTCGATTTTTTTTGATTGGCAATAATCTCGAAGACTTGAAGTTTGCGATGGTAGCGTAAATATGTGTTGAGAGGGGGGAGAATTTTATTCTCATTGTGATAAAGAAAAAGCCTTGCTCAAATTGATAGAGTGCAATGAACAAGGCTGTTGAGATACGAACTTTGGTTGCAGCTTAGTCTTTACGAGTGACTATTGTTGCTTCTACAGTTCCCATGCTTTTTATATTGTATTGAATCTGCTCTTGTCGACTCCATCCCGTACGAACAGTAAGGAAATTATCTCCCCAATATCCACCGTATATATAACCAAAAGCAATGGCTGAATGATTTGTCCCAATTTGTCCTTGCGTGTGATAGTGAACCATCGCAGGACGCTGAGCTTTCATTTCCTGGATCAAGTAAGAGAAAGTCGTCATGGCAGCATAGCTGATGCGTCTTGCTTTCCACTGCGCGTCGCCTCTTTGATTCAATAATCGACAATATTGATGCTATTGGATTGTGATGTGCCGCCTTGACCATCCTCACGGCAATAAGTTTTGAGACACGCCACGAATTTGGTTCCATGGTCTCTCGCATCAATGGACTATTCGCTTGATGATTTTGCTGAATCCATCTCCAATCATATTTGGGTAGCCATTGCGGTCATAAAAATCGACCAACATTGCAGCGGCGACAGGCGTGCAACCCGCATAGCACTCATTCTCTATCATTACTGGATGCTGGCCAGTAACGGTATTCTTGATAGAAAGGTGAGAAACGCCAGTCAATCACACTTTCTTCAGAGTCAGAGGTACCCTGCGCATCCGTGACAATGGAAGCATATCGGATTGCTCGATTTGTGCGGGAAATAGAAAAGTCAGCTTGAGTGACGGATGGGTTGATAGTGAAAAGGATGGCTTCATGTTTTGGCGTTAGGATCACCGCAGATGTACCTGGTCCATTCCATAGCCAACGATATTGACTATTATCTTGAAGATTGGATTTGAGGATTTTTGTTGGAGAAGGCCCTTCAAATGCAAATTCTGCGACTCGCTCACGGAGTGGATTTGCTTCAATAATCAAGTATCCTTGTGCTTCACCTTGTAAAGACAGGATCTCAACTTCATAGGCCTGAAGAGACGTTTCGTCACGATAAAGTGGGGTGATTGCACCCACTTGTGCGCTTTGCCACTTGGGCTCACGCGATTGAAAATGCGCAATGAAAGATAATGCTTCACGCTCTGCAGGTGCTGTGTAAGAGGTGAATCTAACCGTCGTTAACCTT
>NZ_JBSWSZ010000043.1:0-2515 GCF_056158285.1 Pseudoalteromonas sp. AWM4_233
TCACTCGTCCTACTCGATTTGATAAATGTTGTTCGTGATCTACATTTCTTAATTCGCTAAGGTCGCCTGTATGGATCCAACCTGGGCTTATGGAATTAACTCGAATATCGTAAGAGGTGAGGGATGCAGCAAGTGCGTGAGTCAGGGCAATTATGCCTCCTTTGCTGGCAGCATATCCTTCAGAATTCGGTTCTGACATGCTGGCTCTGGTCGAGGCAATATTAATGATCCTACCTTTGATCTGCATTCCTTTCCAAAGGCTGCTCATTAACTTAGAAAATAAGAATACACTGCGCAAGTTGGTGTTTATTATTTCGTCCCAGTCCTCAACCCCGGATTCAAATATGTTCTTGAATTCGCTTATCCCAGCATTGTTAATTAAAATGGTCGGAATCTGATGATCAGTCTCCAATTGCTTGATTAGCTGTGAGATAGCTTGCGGATTGGATACATCACAGGGATAAAATAGAAAGGTTCCCGATAATTCGTTTGCTTCTTTGGATAATTTCCTACCATTTTCTTCATCTATATCACAACCAATAACCTTAGCTCCCCTTTTTGCATAGGCTAGTGATAAACCTTTTCCAATGCCGTTGCTAGCTCCGGTAATGAGTACGACTTCTTTAGAGTGATCCATGAACATTCCTCCTTCTCCTGTATTTTCCTTACAGGGTTTGAACGTAAACCTCTTGTCTACATTGCTTGTGAAGGTAACAGGAACATGATATGATTCTTTCAAACTTGGAGGTGATCGTATGCGGAAAGTTACACTAGTGGACGTGTTCAAACATCGGATTACTCAGAAGTATCTCCAAAGATCCGGCATTCATCACGCGGTCACCGTCGCTGGTTACGCTCTGGAGATGGCTGTCGAGGCAGGCGTAGATCCCGACCTGGCAACGAAGTCCGCCTTGCTGCACGATATGGGGCATTATGAATGGTATCGAGACGGTAAGTGGGACTATGAAGAATACCGTAAGCATGATATCCATGCTATAAAAGGTGCAGAGCGCGCACATAAGTTATTGATCAGGCTCGGTGAGGATAGAACCGTCGCGAAGGAAGTTTCACTGGCTGTCTTATTGCATACAGATAGCTATCTGCCATTTGAATTGAATGGGAAAAGGACATCTCTCCAAGAGGTGGTTCGATTGGCTGATGAGAAGGATGAGCAGCCTGGTGGGTTACACCATTACAAACAAATGGAGAAGGGTGAAGCAATAAGAATCTTGCATCAGCTTGATCTGGAAGTGGACCAGGCAGACTACGAAAATGACGTATCTTGAAGCATGATTCTTTGAAAACATCTTTTATTTCAAAAATGGGCTTTACATTAGGAAAATGTTTCTATATAATTTCCAGTGTAAGAAAAAATTACTAGGAAAGCGAGGTCGGAAAAATGAAAAACATGAAAATGAACACTTCAACGAACTGCATATCGACCTGCGCTAGTACGGTAATCATTTATTCATAAAGTTCGGATACAATGAAAATATGTACTCATAATTGCTGCAGGTGGAACGTAATGTAATCCTGTGGCTTTTTTTATGGAGTAGTACTGAATCACTCAAGCCACAGGAGTCCCCTGTGGTTTTTTTTTGTGCAATGAAAGAGTATATTTACTCTTTTGTGATATAAACACACTATTTAGGAGGTGATCAATATGACGATCCAATTTTTAATTTTCACTATACGCATCTCAAGGAGAAGGGTAAGGAAATGTGCACCATTGCCTGGGTACCGTCCGACCGCGGAAGACCGATGGTTAGATAGGAAATCTTCCATGAACCAATTAATGTAGGGGGGTGTGAACGATGAATGAAAATCGCAGAATTGAATTTATGAATTGGTTGAATGTGGAGAAGGATACGGATTAGCTGGAAGAAGGAGGAGCTGTCATGAGGCTGAATTTAGGTGCTGCGTGATTGCTTGTACGTCTCCTTAACCTTAGCAATACGTAACTGAACGAGTTATGGGTCCTGCACGAGAAGAGCTGGGTAAGTCAGGGTTTGCTCATTTATTTGAACACATGATGTTTCAAGGCTCAAAGCATGTGGCAGATGAAGAACATATCAAAATGGTGACTGAAGCGGGTGGAAAGCTAAATGCCACAACGAATTTAGATAGAACTAACTACTTCCAAACCGTCCCAGTAAATCAATTAGAGAAGATGCTGTGGTTAGAGTCAGACCGTATGGGTTTTTTTGCTCAAGGTATTACCCAAGAAAAGTTTGAAGTTCAACGTGCTGCGGTAAAAAATGAACGTATGATGCGTTATGACAATGTGCCTTATGGGCAAGGTACCGAAAAGTCGCATCAAGCCCTGTATGGCTATGGACACCCTTATTCTTGGATGCCAATTGGATATATGTCGGATCTTAAATAGAGCTGATGCCAACGATTTAAAAGCCTTCTTTAAACGTTGGTATGGCCCAAATAACGCGACACTAACGATTGGTGGAGCAATTAGTCGCGAGGTGCTGTGTAAGAGGTGAATCTAACCGTCGTTAACCTT
>NZ_JBSWSZ010000044.1:0-8615 GCF_056158285.1 Pseudoalteromonas sp. AWM4_233
ACGTATTGCTAAGGTGTTGGAACCTGTAAGTAGGCACCGTATCCAGCACCATCGCCTTCGCAGCAAAAGAGAAGTGGGTACTTGGGAACCACCTTTCCAACGCATACTTGGCGGATGAGTTCAATCATAGTGTGACGGAAGCCTATGAAGCCGATACAGTCGAATTCCAAATGGGTGATCAGATGAAACGTTTCACCGATCTCCAGAAAGATTATTCCGTCCAGCCTGTTTTGAGCCTTGATTATTCCCAGCAGGTGGAAGAAAACTTCTCCCTTGGAAAAGTAGCTATGATCCAGCAGGGGAACTGGGTATACAATACCGTTGAATCCATGGATGAAGAATTCGCTCAAAACAACGTAGGCATCCTGCCTATTCCGGTGGAAGGTTATGAAGGCAGCATCCCTGTCGGTGTGCCAAACTACTGGGTTGTGAACAAAGAGTCTGAAGATGAAGTGGTTCAAGCAAGTAAAGACTTCCTTGATTGGATGTACACATCTGAAGAAGGTAAGAAATTCGTAACAGAAGAGTTCAAATTCATTCCTGCTTACGAAGGGTACGAGGATCTTGAAATTGCCGATCCGATTTCCCAGCAGATCTACGAGTACGCAAGTGAAGGCAATACACTTGGATGGGTCTTCCTCGGCGCTCCTACAGGCTGGACAGAAGACGCGATGGGTGTAGCGATGCAGGAATACATTGCCGGCGATATCACTTGGGAAGAAGTGGAGAAGAGAGCAACAGAAGCCTGGGAGAAAGCCCGTCAGTAAATGGATGTTGGTGACCGGCGGCGGCCATGCCAGCTGCCGGAACTATAAAACTCTCCTCTATTAGGATATTTGCTGAAGTAAGTATGTTAATAGATGGGATGTTTTGATCCTGATTCTTTTATGAAATCGATACCATAACCAGCGGCATCTACCGCATCATGTATTGGAGGAGTTGTACATGCAGAACCGCAGCTTATCATTCTGGCTGTTTTTGACACCGGTTATTCTTGGTTTGGGGATTGTCGTCGTCATCCCATTCTTCTACGGTCTTTTCTATTCATTTACAGACTGGAATGGAATTACGGCTACAGCTTTTATCGGGTTTGAGAACTACATCAACCTGTTTCAGGAAAGTGAATTTGTGGATTCCATATGGTTCACTGTGAAATTTGCCCTCATTACGGTCGTCCTGCTTAATGTGATGGGACTGGGCCTGGCCCTGCTTGTGACACGGAATATTAAATCAAGCAGTCTTCTGCGGACCGTCTTCTTTATGCCGAACTTGATCGGTGGATTGATCCTCGGGTTTATCTGGCAGTTCATTTTCATCAGTGTGTTCGGTGATATTGCCGGAATTACAGGAATCGAAGGTTTTGAAGGCTGGTTGTCCACCACAAATACCGGCTTCTGGGGTCTTGTCATTCTGACAGCGTGGCAGATGGCTGGTTACATCATGATCATCTACATTGCTTACCTTGAAAACATTCCGAAAGAACTGATTGAAGCGGCGAAAATTGATGGAGCAAGCAGTTTCCAACGCTTCAAAAATATTACGTTCCCCCTGGTCGCACCAGCGTTTACGGTCAGTATGTTCCTTACATTGTCCATGGCTTTCAAGATCTACGACCAGAACTTGTCCCTGACCAACGGTGGACCATTCAACTCCACGCAGATGGTAGCGATGGAAATCGTACGTACAGCGTTCTCTGACAACGATATGGCCTATGCCCAGGCAAAAGCGGTTATTTTCTTCCTGATCGTTGCTGTGATTGCATTGACTCAGGTGTATTACAACAAGAAGCGGGAGGTTGAGATGTAATGAAGAAGAACAAAGAGAGAAGAAATTTACTATCGATAGAAATCCTCGGCCTTCTGCTTGGATTGATCTGGATCTCGCCATTTTACCTGATGATTGTCAATGCGTTCAAAACGAAGCGGGACATTTTCAGCGGGGTACTCGGATTTCCGAGTGAACCGGTTTTTGAAAACTTCGTCGAAGCGTTTGTTGATCTTGAATTCCTGAAGTCTCTTTTCAACTCGCTCATGATTACAGGGTTCAGTATTGCGATCATCATCCTGTTTTCATCCATGGCCGGTTATGCGCTGGCGAGAAATAAAAGTAAGCTGAGCAGTGTGATTTTCTTCATCTTTGTGGCCGCGATGCTTATTCCGTTCCAGTCGGTCATGATTCCGCTTGTATCGATCTTTGGACAGGCGGACATGCTGAATGCCGGCGGATTGATTTTCATGTATCTCGGATTCGGCTGCAGTCTTTCCATCTTCCTTTATCACGGAGCGATGACAGGAGTATCGAAATCCCTGGATGAAGCGGCTATCATCGATGGAGCGAACCGCTTCCAGACATTCTGGTACATCATTTTCCCGCTGCTTAAACCGATTTCCGTTACGGTAGCTATATTGAATGTCATCTGGATCTGGAACGACTACCTGCTTCCATCCCTTGTTCTTAATGAATCCAACGCAACCATACCGTTGAAAATGTTCTATTTCTTCGGGCAATATACGAAACAGTGGCACCTGGCGCTGGCTGGACTTACCATTGCCATCCTGCCGGTCATCATCGGATACTTCTTCGCACAGAAGCAGATCATCAATGGTGTATCAGAGGGTGCTGTTAAATAAACGAAGAAGGGAGGTAGATGAACGTGTCCGTAACAATCAAGGATGTGGCCAAAAAGGCCGGCGTCGCGCCATCTACCGTATCCCGTGTCATCTCGGATAGTCCGAGAATCAGTGAAAAAACGAAGCGGAAAGTCCGGAAAGTCATGGATGATCTTGGCTATCACCTGAATTACAACGGCCGTGTCCTTGTCAGCCAGTCCACGCAGACCATCGGCATCGTAACGAAAGTTTCTTCTGATCACTTTTTCGAAAATCCGTTTTTCTCCGAATTGTTACGAGGAATCAGTGATGCCTGCCATGAACGGGACTACAGCATGTACCTGACAACAGGGAATACAGAGGAAGCGATTTTTCAGGAAGTCGTCAAGATGGTCCAGGGAAAACGTGTGGACGGTGTGCTCGTGCTTTACTCCAGGGAAGACGATCAAGTCGTTCCGTTTTTAAGAGAATCCGAGCTTTCCTTTTGTTGTGCTTGGAAAGCCTGTCGATCGACCGGGAGAGACGATGTATGTAGACAACGATAACGTAGAGGCCAGTAAGGAAATGACCCGGTACTTGATTGGACTTGGCCACGAAAGAATCGGATATGTCGGAGGCAACTCCCAATTTGAAGTCGCCCGCGACCGGTTGGAAGGATATCGCGCCGCCATGAAGGATCAGGGGCTGCCGGTTGATGAAAAATGGCTGAAAAATGATCCATCAGACAAACAGGATCCCGATCAGGTTGCTGAACAGCTCCTGGTCCTTGAAAAGATACCGACAGCTTTAATCTTCACTGACGAATACAATGCGCTCACAGTTATGCGGTCCTTGTCCCGCAGAGGAGTGTCCATTCCGGAACAGATGAGTATCGCCGCCTTTAACAATACGGTGGTGTCAAGACTCGCTGATCCCCCGTTGACGACGGTGGATACGCAGGCGATTCAGCTTGGACATGAGTCAGCCTCCAGCTTGATCGACCTGCTCAAACGTCCGGATATGGTCAAGAAAAGCATGATCATCCCTACAAGAATCGTGGAACGGGAGTCGTCCTGCAGGCCGGAGCGTAGCAGACAGAAAAAAGCATGATCCATAGAAAATCAAACAGAGATAAAGGAAAAGGAGATGGAAAGAATGAATGTACTAGTATGGAACGAATATCGACATGAAAAAGAAAACCAGGTCGTTGCTGATGTTTATCCCGACGGCATTCACGGCGCAATTGCAGAATTTCTGGGCGAAGATCATGCCCATGTGAAAACAGCCACCCTCGATGAAGAGGAGCATGGATTGACAGATGAAGTCCTTGCCGAAACAGATGTCCTCGTATGGTGGGGCCATAAAGCCCACGACGAAGTCCAGGATGAGATTGCTGAAAAGGTGAAGCAGCGTGTCCTTGACGGGATGGGACTTGTCGTTCTTCATTCCGGCCATTTTTCCAAACCGTTTAAGAAATTGATGGGCACTTCCTGTGATCTTGAAATGGCGCGAAGCCGATGAGAAAGAACGTCATATGGGTCGTCGATCCCACCCACCCGATCGCTGAAGGGATTGGGGAGTACATCGAACTGGAAAAAGAAGAGATGTACGGAGAGCATTTTGATATTCCTGCGCCGGATGAGCTGGTCTTCGTCAGCTGGTTTGAAGGCGGCGAAGTGTTCCGTAGTGGTGCCACGTTCCGACGCGGACGCGGAAAGATTTTCTATTTCCGTCCAGGTCATGAAACGTATCCGACCTATTACAACAAAGAAGTACAAAAAGTCATCCGCAACGGTGTGAACTGCGTGCCGTAACGCAGACACGCCGACAGCCGGTTTATGGAAATGCCCAGCCTTTAGAAAACATTACGAGTAAATCATAAAGGAGCTGTAACGATGACAATATTGAAAGTTGCTGTAATTGGATGCGGAAGTATCGCTCAGAACCGTCACTTGCTGGAATACGAAGCGAATGAAAATGTGGAAATCAAGGCGGTTTGTGATATCGTTGAAGAACGTGCCCGGAAAGTAGGCGCAATTGTATGGCGCTACAATCTATACACCGATTATGAAGATCTTTTAGAAAAAGAAGATAGTAGATGCGGTGAGCGTCTGCCTGCCGAACTACCTGCACGCTCCTGTGTCGATCGCCGCTCTGAACGCAGGGTGCGCACGTCCTCTGTGAAAAGCCGATGGCTACTTCCAGAGAAGAAGCGGAGGAAATGATTGCATGCGGCAGAAAAGAGCGGAAAGAAATTGATGATTGCTCACAACCAGCGTTTTGTTCCGTCCCATCAGAAAGCCAAAGAACTGATTGAGTCCGGCGCAATCGGGAAAGTGTACAGCTTCCGTACGGCTTTCGGGCACGGCGGACCGGAAGGCTGGAGTGCCGAAGGGGAAGACAGCTGGTTCTTCAAGAAGGATCAGGCTTTCATCGGTGCCATGGGTGATTTAGGTGTACATAAAGCCGACCTGCTCCGCTACATCCTTGGACAGGAATTCGTCGATGTAGCCGGCTTTGTCGAGAACAACGCGAAGAAAGATATCACGGTCGATGATAATGCGGTCTGCATCCTCCGTTCCGAGAACGGCATCGTCGGAACAATGGCAGCAAGCTGGGCGTACAATACCGAGCGAGGACAACTCGCACAGTCATTTACGGAGAGAAGGGAACGCTGCGTCTTGAAGACGATCCTGAGTACTCCCTGATTGCCCAGTATACGAACGGGGATATCGTCAATTATCAGCTTGGGAAAATCCAATCCAACGACGAAGGCGGACAGAGCAATTCGCACGTCATCGATCACTTCGTCGACAGCATTCTCAATGATACGGAACCGCTGATTACAGGAGAAGAAGGTATGAAATCACTTGAAGTCATCCTCGCTGCGCTCCGCTCAGGGGAAACGGAGACAAATCAGTCAGTATGGAGAACGTGCACTAAATGACTCGGTTGAAAATGGGAATCATTGGAGCAGGGGGAATTGCCCAAGCGAGGCATATTCCCTCTTTCCTTGAATTAAACGGAGAAAGTAGAATTAACCGCTGTCCAGGATGTGAACCGTGACCGGGCGGAAGAAGTAGCGGAGACATTCGATATCCCCTACGTCTTTTCAGTATTATAAAGATCTGTTCGCAAGAAGTGGATGCTGTAACGATCTGTACGCCGAACAAGTTCCATGCAGAGATTGCGGTTGCAGCTCTTGAAGCTGGAGTCCACGTGCTCTGTGAAAAACCGATGGCAATGACGACGGAAGAGTGTGAAGCGATGATCGAAGCGGCAGAGAAAAATGACCGCCTTCTTATCGATTGCTTACCACTACCGGTTATACACCAGAAGCGCAGCTTGCAAAGAAAGCAATGCTGAACAATGAAATCGGAGACCCTCTCGTAACGAGAGTTCAAGCGATGCGCCGCCGTAAAGTTCCAGGCTGGGGTGTATTCACGAATAAGGATCTTCAAGGTGGAGGAAGTCTTGATCGATTTCGGCTGTCACTTGCTTGATCTTGCTCTCTGGCTGCTGGATGATCCGAAACCAGTTGAAGTGATGGGCACGAACTTATGACCGGTTGAGCAAGACTCCAGGACAGGTCAATGACTGGGGAGCTTTTGATCATGAAACGTTCAACGTAGATGATCATGTGACAAGTTACATCACGTTTGAAAATGGCGAGTCGCATGCAGTTTGAATGCTCATGGGCAGCGAACATTAAGGAAGACCATACAACCTTGACCATTTCAGGTGTGGATGGCGGCCTCAGTGTCTATCCGTTTGAACTTATATCAAGCGAAATACGGTGCCTTATTCGACCAGCACAGCGAAAATGCCGTGAAGGCGAACCGGAAGCCGGGTCTCGTTCAAGCGGAGAACTTTATCGACAGCTGCCTCGGCAAGGACAGAACTTGTCGTAAAACCGGAGCAGGCGCTGAAAGTAACCAGGCTGATGGAAGCAATCTATCAAAGCAGTGAAACAGGAACAAGTGTTAAACTATAACCTAGGCAGGAGGAGATTGCTGAATGAAACTAGGAGTATTTACTGTACTATTTTCCGATAAATCGTTTGAAGACATGCTGGATCATGCGAAAGAATCCGGCTTGAAAGCCGTCGAAATCGGGACAGGAGGCTATCCAGGAGATGCTCACTGCAATCTGGATGAACTGCTGGAAAGTGAAGAAAAGCGTAAAGAATACTTCAAGAAAGTCCATGACCGAGGCCTGACGATCAGTGCCTTCAGCTGCCACGGCAACCCGATTTCACCGGATAAAGCGTTTGCAGAAGAGTCTCATGAAGCCTTCGTTAAAACGGTCAAACTGGCAAGCTTGATGGATGTCCCTGTCGTCAATACGTTCTCCGGTACACCGGGTGGACACGAAAACGATACCGCTCCGAACTGGCCGGTAACTCCGTGGCCACCGGAATATTCCGATGTGCTTGAATGGCAGTGGAATGAAGAAGCTGATTCCTTACTGGAAAGAGCAAGGGGAGTTCGCTGAAGAACATAACGTGAAAATCGGTCTTGAACTGCATGCCGGCTTCTTAGTCCACACGCCTTACACGATGCTGAAGCTTCGCGAAGCGACAAGCGATGCCATCGGTGCGAACCTGGATCCGAGTCACTTGTGGTGGCAGGGCATCGATCCTGTTGCAGCGATCAAGATTCTGGGTACAGCGAACGCCATTCACCACTTCCACGCAAAAGATACGTACATCGATCAAGAGAATGTGAACATGTACGGCCTGACCGACATGCAGACCATTACGGAAACGTGCAGACAAGAGCGTGGAGCGTTCCGTTCGGTCGGTTACGGACACGGTACGGAAGAATGGTCCAATATCATCAGTGCTCTAAGAACGTTACGGATATGATCATGTCGTAAGTATTGAACACGAAGATCCGATCATGTCCATTAAGGAAGGATTCAAGCAGCGGTGAAGAACTTAAAAGATGTGATGATAGAGGAACCGGCAACGGACATGTGGTGGGCCTGACGGCTGGCTGACATGGACAAATAAAGCCGCTGGAAAGGGGAAAAAACGATGGAACAGACATCGAGGAGTAAGAGGAGGACTATATGCCGTAAGTGAATGGATCAGCCGGCTGGCCCTGGCCAATCTGTCCTGCAAATTCAACCTTCCCGTTGGACTGCTGCTGGTGAGTTTGCTGTACAGCTCGGGGTTGCAGGATCTATGGTATCTGCTTCCACCACTGGTGAAGGTGCTGGATACGGTGCCTTCTTAGGTTTCATTAACCTTAGCAATACGTAACTGAACGAAGTAAAAGAACATATGAAATTAAAGGTTAACGACGGTTAGATTCACCTCTTACACAGCACCTGGTTTCAAAGGCCAGTTAACAGATGATTTCAGCATGAGTGTGGCATTTTTCAACACCGAGTATGACGACCTACCTTACCAAGTAAACACGTCAACAGAGACTGGTTTTGATACCAATAACCTGATCGTCGAGCAAACGTCTCGCGGCGTTGAATTTGAAAGCACCTATTACGTAACTGATAACTTCACGCTTCACTCAAGCTTTGGCTTTATGGACGTAGACGTTGAAGAACAAAATGGCGTTAAGCCAGTTGCGCCGCTTACACCAGAGTGGACTGCATCACTTAGCCCGTCATATTCGTTTGAACTTGAAAACAACGCGACAATAACAAGCCGCTTTGACGTATCTTTCCGTGACAGCATGTACGGTGAGCCAAGCTCAGATCCACTTCGCATGACGCAAGTTGATAGCCGCACAACAGTGAACTTCGATATCTCTTACGCGCCTGCAAATGCAAACTGGGACGTATCACTATACGGTCGTAACGTCTTTGATGAGCGTTATGATGATGCACGCTTAAATACTGGTGATTACCTACTTGTGATCAAGAGCAATGATGCAAGCGAATTTGGTGTACGCTACCGCGCAACATTCTAATTCGCTATTAAGCTAATACTAAAACGGGGCCATTTGCCCCGTTTTGTTTTTTAGAGGTGCTGTGTAAGAGGTGAATCTAACCGTCGTTAACCTT
>NZ_JBSWSZ010000045.1:0-3318 GCF_056158285.1 Pseudoalteromonas sp. AWM4_233
ACGTATTGCTAAGGTTAACGACGGTTAGATTCACCTCTAACACAGCACCTGGAAAAATTCATGTCACATGAATTTTTCCTAACTTAATTGTATGCTGGGCATTTTAGTTAAGCGTTTACAAACATACAATGTTGATCAACGAATTATCCGGAGAGTAGGGCATTGAATAACGATAAATTAGCGTCTTTAGAACAAAATTGTCGCGAATTTGTACAAGCATTACCCATAGCCGATGCAGGACATGACTTAGCGCATGTGCAAAGGGTTGTTACAGCTGCAAAGCTATTAGCTGAAAAAGAACAAGCAGATTTACAAGTGGTGGTTAGGTGCTGTGTAAGAGGTGAATCTAACCGTCGTTAACCTTAGCAATACGTAACTGAACGAAGTAAGGTGCACATAACTATCTGTTGAAGGTTAATTGCGTCCTGTTACGAGAACTCATCAGCACCTTTTCAGCAGCTTCAGTATATGAAAAACAGGGACCTTGGTGTCGATATTAATGAAACCCTGGTCATAAATGGTCCGGGCGTTATCGACTCCACCTACAATGACAGGTTTTCGAGCTTCAAAACTGAAATTCAAAAGTTTGCCGGCATAAAATCTGTCGCCGCATCAACAAATGTTCCCGGCCGTGAAATCATCTGGACAAATGGTATCCGGCGACTCAGCGGTGGGCCTGAAAAGCAGCCTCACCACGTATATGGTAGCCGTGGACGAGGAGTATTTCCCGTCATTGAAAATTCCGGTGATCGCCGGACGGAACTTTTCCAAAGAGTTCCCCAACGATAACGAACGTATTATAATAAATGAATCACTGGTCGAAGCGCTTGAATTCAGCAGCCCGGAAGATGCTATTGGTGCCATTGTGCGGCAGAGCGGTGATACCATGGAGATCGCCGGCGTTATCGGCGACTATCATCAGATGTCCCTAAAAAGCCGACCCGCGCCCATGGTATTTCGATATTCAATGCCCAACAGCTTTTTTGCATTAAAGGTTGAAACAGACAACTATCAGGCGCTGCTCGAAAAGGTTCGGGGTTCATTTGCCGAGTTTTTTCCCGGGAATCCGTTTGATTACTTTTTCCTGGACCAGTTTTTCAACAGGCAATACGAACAGGACAACCGGTTTAGTCAGACTTTCGGCCTGTTTACGATGCTCGCTATCTTCGTGGCTTGTCTGGGCTTGTTCGGACTCGCTTCATACATGACCTCCCGACGTACCAAGGAAATCGGGATTAGAAAGGTTTTAGGTTCAAGCAAGGCGCAAATTCTTCGTACCCTCTCGTCGGGCTTTATCAAACTCGTTATTATCGGCACAGTACTCGCCTGGCCTGTTGCCTGGTATATCATGGATGGATGGCTGAACCAATTCCCATATCATGTATCAATCAATCCTGTGATCTTTATCATTTCAGGATTTATCGTTGTACTGATTGCTGTCTTATCGGTTAGCTATCAGACCTTAAAAACTGCAAGTGTAAATCCGGCCAAAACCCTTCGGTATGAATAAATCATCATGCCGTTTAAAATTTTATAAGTAGCTTCACACCAGAAAAAATCCCTGGTAAATGAAGCTTTTTGCAGCCGCTCTCCTTCTTTCAATGTCTGCCCTGTCTTGTTTAGGACAGGGTTATGGTAAATCAACCAACTCCGCATTCGACAATTACTACGACAGTCTAATGGCGATGGCAGTACAATCATGTGTTGCCATTTCTCGGAAAAAAGGCATACAAACGGGGATACGATCTGCCTTTCGCCTATGGAATTAGCGGCGTTTTCTTTACGCAAAAGCAGGATATTACGATCGACAGGATTCTCCTGGGTCTGAATGACGGTGAGCTGGTCGATTTTAGTGAGTATATAAAATTCGGACCAACTATCGCCCGAACGAGTGCCTATACAGTGCGTCCCGACATATGGATACTGCCCTTTGTTAATGTCTATGCCGTGCTGGGTGGCGGTACTACCGAAACGGAAGTAAACCTGCTTGAGCCAATCGGTTTTGAAACAACGCAGCAATTCAGCGCATCATCATTTGGCGTAGGTATGACACTGGCAGGCGCCGTTGGACCGGTCTGGATTGCCTTTGACAATAACTATATTTTCGCCAATATAGACGTCCTGTCGGATCCCTGTACCGGCCTTTAACAGCAGCCTGCGGATTGGAAACACCATACAGATGGCAGATCGCCCTGATCGCACCATATCCATATGGGGGTGTGTTTTTTCAGAACATTCGCAATGACACGCACGGCAGTATACCGCTAACAGATATTTTCCCGTCCTTTGGCCAGGGTGTAATTATTGATAATTTATATGAATGGGCCGAAACCCTGCCGCCTCCGCAACGAATAATAGCTAACCAGATAATCGAAAAACTTGAGGAAATTTCTGATGGCCTGGATCCTGAAACCACCATCAATTATACGCTCGACAAAAAAGTCACTGCGCCATTCAATATGCTGCTGGGTGCTCAGTACCAGTTCAGCAAGCGATACATGCTACGTACTGAAGTTGGCGTGTTAGGCAAAAGGACACAGTTTCTCCTCAATTTCCAGTATCGCTTTATCGACTTTTAATCCCGTGCTGATTTTATCCTGAATTTGGCCCGGCTTTATTTGTGGTTATCTTTGCTGATTCACGACAATAAAACAAATTAAATGGCAGCAAGGGGCGGATTTTCAAGTAAACTAGGATTTATTGCAGCGGCAGCCGGGTCGGCAGTCGGACTCGGAAATATCTGGCAATTTCCCTACATTGCCGGAGAGAACGGCGGCGCCGCATTTCTGCTCGTTTATCTTGGCTGGATTTTCCTGATAGGCCTTCCGGTAATGGTCGGTGAAATTGCGATTGGCCGAAATACGCAGTCGGATCCCTACGGCGCATTCAAAAAACTCGGAGGTAAAACCTGGGGGCTTGTTGGACTTTTTGGCATCCTCTGTGGGATAATGATACTTTCATTCTACAATGTGGTCGCCGGATGGGCCTTCGGTTATTTTCTGCAGGCAGGCTTTGGGGATGTCCTTCAAAACCCCGACCATGTAGGTTATTTCAACAGCTATGTTGCAGACATATCCGATATATGCCGCTCGTACAGCATTGCCTTCATGCTGATCACCGCCTTTGTCGTACACAAGGGTGTGAACCGAAGGCAGAGGAGCGGACGTCGGCGGCGGGGGGGCGGGGGGCTTTGCTGGGGGGCGGGGGGGTGGGGGGGGCTTTTTTTTTTTTTTTTTTTTTTTTTTTTTTTTTTTTTTTTTTTTTTGAAAAAAAAAAAAAAAAAAAAAAAAAAAAAAAAAAAAAAAAAAAAAAAAAAAA
>NZ_JBSWSZ010000046.1:0-2342 GCF_056158285.1 Pseudoalteromonas sp. AWM4_233
GTTTTGGTGCCTCGACAAGTTTATTGCTGGTTGCCGTTGATTCGGCTTGCTCATTAGTTGCAGCGTCCGAGCACGCAGTTAATAACACAGGAAATAAAATTGCCAATAGTGGATAGCGCATAACATACCTAAAAATCGTTGAATAAGTACTCACTATCATACACATTGCTCAAAGCGGAGCAATAAAAACGTTAGCTTTCAGTAAGTAGCTCTGTATTCACAGAGCTACAAAAAGATAAAAGTTTATACCACTTTACAATAAGCGGGTATTACAAACCACCTTGGGTTAGTTTGGCGGGGTTCAGTAACTCGCTCAGTTCTTCGCGCGAAATATCCGTATGCTCTGCAGCAACATCAATAATAGGGCGACCTTCTTGATAAGCTAATTTGGCAATTTTTGCTGCTTTGCTATAGCCGATCACCGGATTAAGCGCGGTAACTAGAATTGGGTTTTTAGCGAGCGCTTTATCAACATTGCTTTGGTTTACTTTAAAGCTGGCAATCGCTTTATCTGCTAGTGCTTCACTACTATTTGCCAACAGTTCGATACTTTGCAAAATGTTTAAGGCAATCACAGGCAGCATTACATTGAGCTCAAAGTTACCGGCTTGACCAGCCACTGTAATGGTAGCGTCATTGCCTATTACTTGTGCGCTGACCATAGCGGCAGCTTCAGGGATCACCAGGGTTGACTTTACCCGGCATAATTGATGAACCTGGCTGTAGAGCTTCAAGTTCAATTTCACCAAGACCTGCAAGTGGGCCTGAGTTCATCCAGCGCAAGTCATTGGCTATTTTCATTTGTGCTACAGCAAGTACCTTTAGCTGACCTGACAGCGCAACAATGACATCTTGTGAACCGATGTTATAAAAGAAGTTTTTGCTTGGGCTAAAGCGAATACCCACATTCTCACTCAAGTGTTGGCAAAACTCACCAGCAAACGCTGGATCGGCATTAATTCCAGTACCAACCGCTGTGCCACCTTGTGCAAGTTCACAAACTCGCTCGAGTGCTTGGCGAATACCAGTCATTGCATGATCCACTTGTAATTGCCATGCAGCCAGTGTTTGTGCAAAACTCACAGGCATTGCATCCATTAAATGAGTGCGACCGGTTTTACACAATATGGCCTACTTCGGCTTGTTTGCTTTGTAGGCTTTGACTGAGTTTATCGAGTTTAGGAAACAGCTCATAAATGATGTTAATAGCGCTACTTACAGCAATCGCTGTGGGGATCACATCATTTGAGCTTTGTCCCATGTTCACATCATCGTTGGGGTGAATGGTTTCCCCTGCCAATTGGCTCGCCAGCGTTGCAATGACAGGTGCTGGAAGTTAGAAGCCAAACAGGACCGGTTAACCTTAGCAATACGTAACTGAAAAGTCGAGTAGGTTAACATAACACTATTGAGCGTTAATGATGGTTAGATTCACCTCTTACACAGCACCTGATGTCGGGTTCAATGCCAATAATGTAAATTATCTTCGCGTCGAGACGGGTACATCTGCAACTAGCAGGTAACGATTTAAGCTGGCTTTTGACTTGTTGCGCAACATCATAAAAACCTTCATTCAGATTACCCGTATCGACGCGAAGATAATTTACATTATTGGCATTGAACCCGACATCTTTAACCAATTTATTAATCGCAGGAGATAACACTGTGCTTGCACCAAGTAATAAAGCAGTGGCTAACCCAACTTGTAAGGCAACCAGTATATTTCTGGTGAGACTAGATATCTGTGCTCCCGTACCTTTACCACTGCTTTGCAATGTTTGATTAAGCTGTTTGTAAGGCACTTGTTGACTGGCGAGCTTCGCCATGACGATACTGATAAATACACTGACAATTTCGGCAAGTGCTATTGTCAGTGTATTTATCAGTATCGTCATGGCGAAGCTCGCCAGTCAACAAGTGCCTTACAAACAGCTTAATCAAACATTGCAAAGCAGTGGTAAAGGTACGGGAGCACAGATATCTAGTCTCACCAGAAATATACTGGTTGCCTTACAAGTTGGGTTAGCCACTGCTTTATTACTTGGTGCAAGCACAGTGTTATCTCCTGCGATTAATAAATTGGTTAAAGATGTCGGGTTCAATGCCAATAATGTAAATTATCTTCGCGTCGATACGGGTAATCTGAATGAAGGTTTTTATGATGTTGCGCAACAAGTCAAAAGCCAGCTTAAATCGTTACCGCTAGTTGAAGATGTTGCTCTGACGCGCGCTTCACCTTTGCAAATGGGTTGGGAAAATTATTTATACGATGAAAGTAATGAAATGCTAGGTATTGTCAGTGAGGTGCTGTGTAAGAGGTGAATCTAACCGTCGTTAACCTT
>NZ_JBSWSZ010000047.1:0-4435 GCF_056158285.1 Pseudoalteromonas sp. AWM4_233
CGGATGTCCTACAATCATCCGGTGCTTGTCACAGGAACGGATGGGGTCGGGACGAAGCTGAAGCTCGCCTTCGAACTGGACCGTCATGATACGATCGGGGTGGATGTCGTAGCGATGTGCGTCAATGATATTGCGGCGCAGGGAGCGGATCCGCTGCTGTTTTTAGATTATATTGCCTGTGGCAAAAATGACCCCGCCCGTATCGAACAAATCGTCAAAGGCATTGCGGACGGCTGCGAGCAGTCAGGTGCTGCGCTTAGTCGGTGGAGAAACGGCGGAAATGCCGGGCATGTACGACGCGGATGAATACGATCTTGGCCGGCTTTGTCGTCGGTATGGCGGATAAGGACAAGCTGATTACAGGGGCGTCCAGATTCAGGAAGGAGACGTCATCAGTCGGCCTGCCTTCTTCAGGCGTCCACTCGAACGGCTTCTCGCTTGTCAGAAAACTCGATGGCAGGATGCTTGATCTTGGAGCAGGTGTATCCGGCGGATGGGCCCTGCCGCTCGGGGAAATGCTGCTGACTCCGACCCGTCATTTACGTCGATCCGGGTTCAAAAAACTTCGCGCAGCAGTCGATGTGAAAGGACATGGCCCACGTCACCGGCGGCGGCTTTTATGAAAACCTTCCCCGCACGCTTGCCGGAAGGTTTCGGAGCTGTTGTTGATCGACACGGGCAGCTGGCAGGTCCCGCCTGTGTTCCGTTTTCTTACAGGAGCAAGGTGTCCATCAGCGGATAGAAGAGATGTATCGGTGTGTTCAACATGGGCATCGGTATGGCAGCGGTCATCAGGGATCCAGCTGAGGTGGAACGCAGCGTTATCGGTGCCTGTGCTGATGCCGAGTCGTCATTGGCCGCGTGACGAAGAGGCCGGGGGGTGGAGGGGATATGAAGCAACATCGGCGATTTTTGCTTCCGGTACCGGCTCGAACTTTCGATGCCATCGTGAAAGCCAGGTGGAAGCAGGGAGAGCTTGATGCCCGCGTCGCTCTGCTTGTGTGTGACCGGATCGGGGCAGCCGGTGATTGAAAAGGCTCAGCAGTCATGAAATCGATACCGTCGTTTATCGTCCGAAAAGTTTCGCGGATAAAGCGGCGTATGAACAGGCGGTGCTCGAGGACTGCCGGCAACGGGGAATGTGGAATTCATCGTCCTTGCCGGGTATATGCGCCTGATCGGCCCGACGCTTCTTGCAGCCGTACGAACGGAGAATCATCAACATTCACCCGTCCCTGCTTCCGGCCTTTCCAGGGAAAGATGCCATCGGTCAGGCGCTCGAAAAACAAGTGAAAGTGACTGGCGTGACGGTCCATTATGTCGACGATGGCATGGATACAGGCCCGATCATTGCACAGGAAGCGATCAATATCGAAGATCAGGATACAGCAGATGATGTAAAACACAAAATCCAGGCGGTGGAGCACCGTCTCTACCCACAAGTGATCCAAGTCATTATTCATCAAGGAGGAATCTTTATGAAAAAACGAGCCCTGCTGAGCGTATCCAATAAACAAGGATTGACTGATTTTGCAAAGAAACTGCATGAGCTTGATTATGAGCTCATTTCTACAGGTGGTACGAAACGGGCGATTGAAGAAGCTGGAGTCCCGGTGCGATCCATTTCCGAGGTGACTGATTTTCCGGAAATCATGGACGGACGTGTGAAGACGCTTCATCCTTCGGTCCATGGTGGGCTTCTGGCGAAGCGTTCGAACGAAGAGCATATGAAGCAGCTGGATGAATTGGAACATCGCAGACGATCGATCTTGTCGCCGTCAACTTGTATCCGTTCAAAGAGACGATTGCCAAAGAAGGCGTCACAGAAGCCGATGCGATTGAAAACATCGATATCGGAGGTCCTACGATGCTGCGTTCGGCTGCAAAAAGCTTTGAAGATGTCGCGGTCGTCGTTGATCCAACGGATTACGATGAGGTGGTCGAAGGCCTTGCAGCAGGGATCACCTTTCTTATGAAGACCAGGCGCAGACTGGCAGCCAAGGTGTTCCGTCATACCGCGAATTACGATGCGATGATTGCTGAATATTTCTCTGACTTTGACAGAAGAGCCTTTTCCAGAAACGTATTCGGTCACGTATGAAAAAGTCCAATCCTTGCGCTATGGAGAAAACCCGCACCAGAAGGCGGCCTTTTATAAGAAAGCGAACGTTGAAGGGCACGTCGCTCGCAGAAGCGGAACAGCTGAACGGTAAAGAGCTTTCCTACAACAACATCCAGGATGCCAATGCGGCCCTTGAGGTGGTGCTCGAGTTCAACGAGCCGGCAGCTGTTGCGGTCAAACACATGAACCCGTGCGGCGTAGGTGTTGGTGAAAATTTGTATGATGCTTACGTGAAAGCGTATGAAGGAGATCCGGTTTCTATCTTCGGGGGGATCGTCGCTTTGAACAGGGAAGTCGATGCTGATACAGCGGCGAAGCTGAAAGAGATTTTCCTTGAGATCATCATCGCTCCATCCTTCAGTCAGGAAGCGCTTGATATTCTTAACAACGAAAAAGAACCTGCGTCTATTGAAAGTGGACATGAAAAAAGCGGACCGTCCCAGCTCATAAGCTGGTAACCGTCAACGGCGGTCTGCTTGTCCAGGATACGGACGAAGGCTCTCTAGATGATGTGGAGCTTGAAGTGGCAACGGAACGTGAACCGTCCGAGCAGGAGCTTGAAGACTTGAAGCTCGGTTGGAAAGTCGTGAAGCACGTGAAGTCGAACGCCATCGTTGTAGCGAAAGGTGACCGCACGCTCGGTGTCGGAGCCGGTCAGATGAACCGGGTCGGTGCAGCGAAGATTGCTTTTGAGCAGGCGGGTGAGAAAGCTGAAGGCAGCATCATGGCTTCTGATGCCTTTTTCCCGATGCCGGATACCGTAGAGGCAGCAGCAGAAGCGGGTGTCACAGCCATCATCCAGCCGGGTGGTTCGAAGCGCGACCAGGATTCGATTGATGCCTGCAACAAGCACGGCATCGCCATGGTCTTTACGAAAATGCGTCACTTCAAACACTAATCGAAAGGGTGGATTATTCATGAACGTATTGGTCATCGGCCGCGGGGGCCGCGAACACAGTCTTGTACAGAAATTCGCAGAAAGTGACCAGGTGGAACGGTATTTGCGGCTCCAGGAAACGCAGGCATGACCGAACAAGCCGAGTGCATCGAATTGAGTGAGCATAATCAGGAAGCGCTCGTGGCGTTTGCGAAGGAAAACCATATGCGACTGACGATTATAGGCCCGGAAAATCCCTTGCTCGACGGTCTGGCGGATGCAGTTCACAAAGCGGACCTACCTGTGTTTGCCCCGACCAAGGCAGCTGCGCTCATTGAAGGAAGCAAGCATTTCGCCAAACAGCTGATGAAAAAATACAACATTCCGACAGCGGAATATGAAGCGTTCACAGATGCGGATAACGCGAAAGCCTACATCAAAGAAAAAGGCGCACCAATCGTCGTCAAAGCAGACGGCCTGGCCGCCGGAAAAGGGGTCGTTGTAGCAGAATAGGTGCTGGATACGGTGCCTTCTTAGGTTTCATTAACCTTAGCAATACGTAACTGAACGAAGTGAACAACGTAATAACCACTGACGAAAGTATCAACTACCTCGTCCATAATTAAGCGCTGTTCCGGGAATTGTAAAGCCATCAATGTTTCAAGCTCTTGCAAAATAGCAAGTGTGCTTTGTACACCAAAACTATCTGAAGATTTGAATTTTTCGGTTTGTGCTCTAAATAACTCAAGTTGCTCTTTACAAGTAGTGATGGCTTTTCCCATATCTACTAATGCGGGATGCTCTGGATAGTCTTCTTTCAGCTCTTCAAATAATAAATTAATGTTACCAAGTGGCGTTGCCAATTGATGAGTTGCCTGCGCAGCGGCACTACCTAACGCAATGAGCTGCTCGTTTTTAAGTTGTTTTTCTCTTACCTTAGCTAAAGACTGCTCTTTAACCCTTAATTGCTTCGCCATAGCCATGACAACCATGACAACAATAAATACGCTTAATACAAAATTTGCCCACATGCCTTTAAAATGTAACTCCATGTCCATGTGATGCATGTGATGACCACCCATAGTCACAAATAAATAACCATATGCGACTAATGAACAGAAAGAGATAATTATCACAAATTGGCTTGGCAAAGTAACAGCAGCAATAACGATTGGGATGATCAGCATTGACACAAACGCATTACTCGCACCACCTGATAAGCTCAGTAAAACTGTCATAAACATAATATCGGCAAGTAGCTGCAACATCATACCTGAAGGTGCTGCTTCACTGGTTTTTCTATAAGCGAACACACTGACCAATTGAAAGCAAGATTCAATTGCAATAACAGTCAATACTGGTAATAGTTCAATGGACTTATCAAACCAAAATGCCGAGGTGCTGTGTAAGAGGTGAATCTAACCGTCGTTAACCTT
>NZ_JBSWSZ010000048.1:0-3536 GCF_056158285.1 Pseudoalteromonas sp. AWM4_233
ATCATTGCTAAGGTTAACGACGGTTAGATTCACCTCTTACACAGCACCTACCCGTTTTAGAGGCTTCAATTTTACTGCGATCATCGGTCAAAATAAGATCAGGCTCTACAAAACCATTGGCATTTGTACCACCTTCATAGCGCACCGCTAAATACATTAATGCACGGGCTACATCACCACGACGACCAGGCCGAGTTTGCCAAATACCGTCTAACGGACCTGAACCCATAGTTAGATTCACTTCAGAAGATAAGCCCCCGCGGTTGTTATTTACATTTGGTGGCGCAAGTAATAATGCTATGACCAATGAAGTGCTGGCCAACCTTTGAAGCCGTATGGCCGCTATTAACTACGCCAGCGGGCGAGACCACACAAGCTATGGGCTGGCAAGGTCTACCACTGATCAACACGCTTATTCTACTTACCTCGTCGGTCACAATTCACTTTGCTCATGTTGCTATTGAAAACAATAAGCGCGGCGCCCTGAAGGTGTTTTTATCTTTAACCGTGCTATTAGGTGTGATTTTCCTTGGCTTACAAGTTTATGAGTATATGCATGCTTATCAAGATCTAGGTTTGACCTTAGATGCGGGCGTTTATGGGAATACCTTTTTCTTGTTAACGGGCTTTCACGGTATGCACGTGACACTTGGAACCATTATTTTATTTGTAGTGCTACTAAGAATTTTTAAAGGCCACTTCACGAGTGAAAAGCACTTTGCCTTTCAAGCAGCTGCTTGGTATTGGCACTTTGTTGATGTGGTGTGGTTGTGTTTATTTGTATTTGTGTACGTGCTGTAGCTTTGTGAAGCGGCGACGGGTTGGTGTGAATAAAGCCTAATTTCATTGCGGCAATGATGAGCACCAGCACAATACCTGAAAACAGCACTCGACGACCTAAGTAATGCGACATGGGTTTCGAGTGCTGTTTTGCTGACATCATCACAAACAGCGCTCTAAACAGGTTGAACAGAATATAAAGTAATAACAAAACAATAATGATTTTAATCATATTAGGTATTCCAAATGCAGTTAATTTTATGGCGCAAACAAAAGCTTAGCTCAATTATCGCAATTTGCGTTGTGATACTTGCAGTGCTTATTTGTTTACGACTCAGCGTTTGGCAATACCAGCGAGGCGAGCAAAAACAGCAGCAACTAAGTCAGTTAGCCGTTTCGAAAGAGCAAGGAGTTTTGAGCTGGCAAGAGCTGCAAAATTTACCTAGAGAGCTGAACAAAACGGGCTTGCAAGTCAAAGTCTCTGGCGAGGTAAATAAACAACAGTACTGGCTGCTTGATAATCAAATTTATCAGGGGCAAGTGGGCTATGACTTACTAGTAGCTATGACAATTACCGGCGAAACCGCGCCTATAATCGTTAACTTTGGTTGGTTAAAAGCTCCTGTAAACCGCAACCAGTTACCAACCGTTGAGTGGCCAGAATCAACAAGGTTTTCGGCCACAGTGCAATTGAAACAAGGCAACTTACAAGGCTTCACACTCGCCGATGAGATTGGTGCAGAACAAGGCTGGCCTAAGCGTATTCAAGGCATCGATTTAACAATTTTTAGTACTCAATTAGCAAAGCCCTTACAAGACTTTATTGGTTATCGTAATGAAGCAGATGGTATTGCAACCCCGCATTACCAGAGTGTCGTGATGGGGCCAGATAAACATTACGCCTATGCCGTGCAGTGGTTATTAATCGGCTTAGCGTGTGTTGTTATTGCTTATTTTGCGATGAGAAGGAGAGGTTATGAAAATAAACCCGCTTAGTTTATTCGTTTTATGCTGTTTTGTGCCGTTGGCACTTGCATATGCAGCATTAAAGCTTGAGTGGTTACCTAGTGGTTCGAGTAATCATGGTGAGCTTTTAAGTGAAGAAGTGAAGCTAGTTGATTGGCAACAAGGCGAACCTAAACAATGGACTATTGCGCTTAATTATCCAAAAGAGTGCACTGATGTTTGTGCAAGCCAATTAGCCAGTCTAGATAACCTATATGTCGCTTTAGGTAAAAATCAGCAAAAAGTGGATGTGGCGGTACTGACAAATCAACAGCAGGTATCGGCAAATTGGCGTCAATTAGCAGTAAGTCCTGCACTCAAAGCGGGAGACCTATATTTAGTTGATCACATGGGCTTAGTGGTTTTGCATTACCCCTACACTGCTGAGCCAGAACAAAAACAGACTGATTCAAAAAGGCTTACTTAAAGACTTAAAGAAACTACTTAACTATGCGCGTTCAAGTTAAACCTCATTAAGGGGATAAAGATGTATAAAAATTATAAATATTTAGTCTTAATTACCGTTTTCTTCTCAATCTTAGTTGTTGGGCTTGGTGCTTATACACGGCTGAGTGATGCTGGGCTTGGCTGTCCTGACTGGCCTGGGTGCTATGGATTTTTAACCGTGCCAAAACATGAAACTGCTCTGTTACATGTTGAGCAAAACTACCCTGATATGATGTTTGAGGCTGCAAAAGCATGGAAAGAAATGATCCACCGCTATTTTGCCGGTGCCCTTGGCCTATTAATTTTAGCTTTGTTTGTTTTTGCATTTTTAAAACGTCAATATCCAAATATGCCGGTTAAGCTGCCATTAGCACTATTATTACTGGTGGTATTCCAAGCCGTATTGGGCATGTGGACTGTCACTATGAACCTACAACCTTTAGTTGTAATGGGGCATTTGCTCGGCGGTTTTAGTATTTTGTCGTTGCTGTTTTTATTGTATCTACGTTTAAAGACCGAACCTGTTGCTAGCAGTGATAGCGGCGCAAAGCCATATTACCGGTTAGCGCTGGTGGGCTTGGTGGTGCTTATACTGCAAATTGCATTGGGTGGCTGGCTTGCGGCGAATTATGCAGCTCCACATTGCAATGGCTTACCGCTGTGTAGCTACGGACAACCGTTTTCTTTGAAGAGCGTTTTTCAATTACCGCTCGAGCACAGTACCTATGAATATGGTGTGCTATCGCAGCAAGCGCGTATGTCTATTCATTTGCTGCATCGTATTTGGGCGCTGGTTACTTGTGTAGTGTTAGCGCTGATCATGTGGCGCATATATTCACGCTGTTACTCACGAAAAATTAAGCACTGTACCGTCACTGTATTAATCGCTTTGTTGTGCCAAATCTGTTTAGGTCTAGCTGTTGTGCACTGGCACTTTCCATTAAGTGTTGCGCTTGCGCACAACCTAATGGCCGCATTGTTACTGCTTAGCATGGTAAGACTATGCTTCCACTTAAAAATAAGAACCTAGGAGGCTGTGATGGCATTATTACTAAGCTCAGAAAAATCATTATTTATTCAAAGCTCCAGAGTTACTTAAAGATTACTTAGCTATCAGTAAATTTAAAGTGGTTGCCCATGCTTGTACTCACAGCATGGGTTGGTCTGGCATTAGCTCCTGATGTTGGGCGAGGAGTATTTGTGCAACTAGCAAGCTTGCTAGGCATTGGTTTGCTGTCGGCCGCAGCTGCTGTGATCAATCATGTTGTTGATAGTGAAATCGACAGTAAAATGGCACGATGCGC
>NZ_JBSWSZ010000049.1:0-2848 GCF_056158285.1 Pseudoalteromonas sp. AWM4_233
TTACCATCTGGCAGGTTGTTGCCTGGTACTGATAGCTGTACAGGTTGGTTAGCAAAAGCAGGTGAGGCCATCACAGCTGCCAGCGCAAGGCTAACTAGTGTTTTTTTCATTATTTTTACTCTATGTATGAAGTTGCGACAAAATAATACCTGAAGACATATTTGTGCTGCAAATTATGTCATACCAATCGTTAATAAATTGGGCTGCAATTCTCGTATGCCGCAAAACCACAGAGTTGTGGTAGAATTCGTCCAATTTTGTGAAATACCCAGCTGAAATATCAGGAATTCCATTGACTCAGTCGAATACTCCTCAGGCTAACGTTTTAAACAACGAAAAAACTCTCAAGGCCGCGATTAAAGATTGCATGATGCGCGATCAGTTTCGTTTGCACAAACGCGTGCAAGGTGCGGCCAGGATCAAGAAAGAGCAGGCAAGACACGCCGTGTTTGATGAGATCGCACTAGATATTGCGAAATCAATGCAAACGGTGCAGATGCGTGCCACACAGCGACCGACCATCTCGTACCCAGAGCAGCTTCCGGTCAGCCAGAAAAAAGACGAAATCGCTGAAGCGATCAAGAACAATCAGGTTGTTATTGTTGCCGGTGAAACAGGCTCGGGTAAAACCACCCAGCTACCTAAGATTTGCTTGGAGCTAGGGCTTGGCACTAAAGGCATGATTGGCCACACCCAGCCACGTCGATTGGCTGCCCGCTCGGTAGCAAGCCGTATTGCCGAAGAGCTTCAATGTGAGCTTGGCTCTTATGTCGGTTACAAGGTTCGATTCAACGATAAAGTGTCGGATCGCAGCCAGGTCAAATTGATGACCGATGGTATCTTGTTGGCAGAGATCCAAAACGATCGCTTCTTGAACCAATATGACACCATCATTATCGATGAGGCCCACGAACGCAGCCTTAACATCGATTTCATCATGGGCTATTTGCGTGAATTGCTGCCCAAGCGCCCTGATCTTAAAGTCATAATTACCTCTGCAACTATCGACCCTGAGCGTTTCTCCAAGCACTTCTTCAATGCGCCGATTATTGAAGTGTCAGGCCGTACTTACCCAGTGGAAGTACGTTACCGTCCTGTTTCCGAAGATGGCGATGATAGCGATCGTGATCAGCTTCAAGCCATCTTCGATGCGGTAGACGAGCTATGTGATGAGGGCTTGGGTGATATCCTGATCTTCATGAATGGTGAGCGGGAAATCCGTGATACCGCTGATGCGTTAGAAAAACGTAATCTACGGGATACCGAAATTCTGCCATTGTATGCCCGTCTGTCGGCCGGTGAGCAGAACCGTGTGTTCCAAACTCATGCTGGCCGCCGTATCGTGCTTTCAACTAACGTTGCTGAAACCTCGTTGACGGTTCCGGGTATTCGATATGTTATCGACCCGGGTACTGCGCGTATCAGTCGTTATAGCTACCGTACCAAAGTACAGCGCCTGCCGATTGAGCGTGTGTCTCAGGCGAGTGCCAACCAGCGTAAAGGTCGATGTGGTCGTGTTGCCGAAGGTATCTGTATTCGCCTGTACTCAGAAGAAGACTTCCTGTCACGCCCTGAGTTTACCGACCCTGAGATCCTGCGTACTAACTTAGCATCCGTTATCTTGCAGATGACGGCAATTGGCCTTGGCGATATTCAGGCCTTCCCGTTTGTAGAGGCACCGGATAACCGTAATATCCAAGACGGTATTCGTTTGCTGGAAGAGCTAGGCGCAATTAACACCAAAGCGAAAGATCCGCGTAAGCGTCTGTCACAGATTGGCCGCCAGTTGGCTCGCCTGCCGATTGACCCGCGTTTGGCACGCATGGTGTTGGAAGCGCCAAAGAATGGTTCTCTGCGAGAAGTGATGATCATCGCTTGTGCTTTGTCGATTCAAGACCCGCGTGAGCGTCCTTCTGATAAACAACAAGCCTCTGACGAGAAGCACCGCCGTTTCTACGATAAAGAATCGGACTTCGTGACCTTTGTTAACCTGTGGGACTACATCCAAGAGCAGCAAAAAGCGTTGTCTGGCAATCAGTTCCGTCGTCAGTGTAAGAAAGATTACCTTAACTACTTACGAGTGCGTGAGTGGCAGGATATCTACTACCAGGTGAGCCAAGTTGTTAAAGAGCTTGAGTTCCGCATCAATGAACAAGAAGCAAGCTACCAGGGTATTCATACCGCAATTCTTGCCGGTATGCTGTCGCATATTGGTCTGAAAGATCAGGAGAAAAACGAATATCAAGGTGCGCGTAATGCTCGCTTTAATATCTTCCCGGGCTCAGGCATTTTCAAGAAACAGCCTAAGTGGGTAATGGTTGCTGAGCTGGTAGAAACATCACGCTTGTGGGGCCGTATCGCAGCCAAGATCCAACCTGAGTGGGTGGAGCCTTTGGCTGAGCACCTGCTTAAGCGAAGCTACAGTGAGCCTCATTGGGAGAAGAAACAAGCTGCGGTTGCTGCTTTTGAAAAAGTGACAATTTACGGCATTCCTGTCGTTGCGAAGCGTAAAGTGAACTATGGCAAGATTGATCCTGTTATTTCTCGTGAGCTGTTCATCCGTTCGGCATTGGTAGAAGGGGATTGGGACACCAAGCACAAGTTCTATCAACAGAACCGTAAGCTATTGCGTGAAGTTGAAGAGCTGGAGCATAAGTCCCGCCGTCGTGACATTCTGATTGATGACGATGAGTTGTTCAACTTCTACGACCAGCGTATTGATCACACCGTGGTATCTGGTCGTCACTTTGATACCTGGTGGAAGAAAGCCTCGCGTGATAATGCTGAACTGCTTAACTTTGAACGTGAAATGCTGTTCAAGGGTGATGCAAGCCATGTGACTGATCTG
>NZ_JBSWSZ010000050.1:0-2614 GCF_056158285.1 Pseudoalteromonas sp. AWM4_233
CAAATAGTACCCCTGCACCATCTTTATCACCAGACGTTTCAATCTTATATTTCTTGTCTAATACTATTACTCGACCTTCTTCAACTTTACGTTTGAATACGAATTCTTTACTGTTTTGAAGAACCATTTCCCAACCTTCTACCCCTAATTCGTGGAGTTTGTCCATATTTATTCTGATACCATCAGGTTTTGTTAATTTAGGTAAGTCTATATTTATATATTCGAACTGTTCCATCATCTTATCCCTCTCTTTTCTTTAATCTCTTACTCATATTATACCATAGATTCTCTATTTTGTCAAATGTATACCTATTTTAAATATTTAGTTTCTTTTAAAATTAAATAAAAGAAAGGCTGTAACCTAGTAGTTTATCTAAGTTATAGCCTTCTTATTTTACCTATTATTTAGTTTCAAATTTTCTATTACATCTTTTCTTATGCTCTATAGAGTTCTAGAACATCTACTTTTCTATCTGAACAGTTTTTACAAATAAAATACGTTACTTGGAAAAACACATGTCCATCTTCTTCATCATCCATTACGTCTGACTGTATCTTGTACTGTATTCTTTGTAGATTGACAGTTTAAACAGGAATCTTCTAACTGAACGTATTCTTCGTTTAACTTTTTCGAATCTACTGTTTTTATCTAAATCTTTAGCTAAATCTCCAATTGTATAAATGAACTTCGACTTAATCCATGTATACTTATCTTTAATCCCTACTACATGTTCTTATACCAACTCTTAACTTCCATTGGTAGCCAAAAGAAAGTTAAGACTAACAACGTTCCTACTGGATTCCCTGTCTCTTCTACTATCCTGTTATAGTATGTGTTTCGTGTTAAGAATGTATAAATTGCTCCACCCATTAAATATAGTCCCAAATACATCATTATGTTTGATTACCTCTTCTATTCTATTTCTTCTTGTTGTTTTGGTTTGTGTTTATCTACGTAGTCCTTAATATACTCTAATCCTGTTTCACCTTTTAATGTACACACCGTACATACACTATACTCAATTGTAGTATAATATGTTTCTTCATCTTCCTTACCTTCTTCTACGTTTTCATAACAATAAGACTTACTTTCACTCTGTTCTATTAGTTCATTTGTATTATCATTATTACATACAATACAAGTTTCAGACTTTTGTTTGTATATCTCTCCATCTTCTACAAGTAGTTTCTCTGAAATAAAGGCTCTTATCTAAGGAATCACATAAATCATTTATATCAATTTCATCTATTAGTTTATCTGACTTTTTAGAGTTTCTTAGAGCAACAACTAATCCTAAAATTAATATTGGAAGCCAAAAGACAACTGTAAAGAGGTAACTGAATATCAACATAAATTTACTTAGCTGTTTTGCCTTTGGTTTTGATAGGAAGTAAGAAACAACCGCCCCTACCCCTAAATAGATTTTGAATAGTAACATATCTGTTTATCTCCTTTAATTTGTATCCTCTTCTAAACAATGTTTGCATTTAAATGTTGACAGTTCCAAGTGTACTTTCTCATCTTCATCTGCTACTTTAAATGTATGAAGTTTAATATCCTGATTTGTACCACACTCAATACAACCACCTATCTTCTGCTCAAATCCACCGTCTACTGGTTGAAATCTAATGTTTTTCTGGAATGCTTTCTCACAACCTCTTACTTCTCCTAGTTTACCTTTAATTGTTTCCATGTTCTTCCTCCTTATATTCTTCTTCTAATATGTTTATACCTGTTATACCTTGTGTTACACAACTTGTACATACTTGAAATTTTACTTGCAGGTAAGGATTACTCTTCTTCCCAAATATTTCAGTTTTACTTAATAAACCTTCTGAACCTCTACAAGCAATACAACTACCCCTATGCTGGATATACATTCGACCTTGTATACTATGTACAAAATGAAACCTTGCATCGTTTTGTAAGTTTTGATCTAGTGCATGTACGTTTATTTCTTTCTTTTGAGACTTTACTTGTATTCTGTCTCTACCAATTAAAAAGAGTGCAAGTACTATCATCGGAACCCAAAATACAACAATTACTACAAACATAATGATGGGATACTCTGTTTCTTCTGATAAAGGTAAAAATAACTTCTTTCTTGTTGCAAAACAAACAATTGCACCAATTAGGAAGTATAACGTTACATAAATTGACATTACATGTTTCTCCTATTCTAGTAACTTCCATCTATGAAGTAAGCTAAGTAAAGTAATATGAAAGGTAGAACAACTACGGTAAGAAATATAATACCTATAATAGATGCTAGTTTATCGCCAAAGGATAAGTTAAATAGTATTACCTTTACAATAGACCAAAGAAATAAAGTCCCTACTACTGTATAAAATATGTAAATATCTACATCCAAGTTTTAGTCCTCCTTATCTTTGTTACCGTTTCTCCATTTAGATAATAACTCATGCCAAACTGGATTATGCAAATACATGACAATCATGTTTAGTAGAAATAGTATAACAGTTAATGGACTGATTTTATACAAAAATAAGCCCTCAACCACTAGTTTATAGGCGAGGACTGGAATTATCGCTATTTGTATGATTTGTGCATAAAATGTGATAGGAAACAACTTCACAAGATGAGGTTAACCTT
>NZ_JBSWSZ010000050.1:2640-3174 GCF_056158285.1 Pseudoalteromonas sp. AWM4_233
TGCTAAAAATGTATCGCTAAGGTTAACGACGAGTTAGACTCCACCTCTTACACAGCACCTTGTTTCTGGTTTCGAGAAAGAGGTGTCTGTATCAGCACTTGCTAAACAAGCGAGCCAGCCTGTTGAGCGTCACTTCAAGGTATTAGATAAAACCAATAGTTCACCATTGGTTGATGTGAACTTATTATTTTACACTGGTGCAGCGGGGGCGATTCCGGCAGGCAAAAAGGGTGTAGCGGCATTAACAGCAGCTATGATCGCACGTGGTGGTTCACAAACTAAGAGCTACAAAGAAATTCAAAAAGCACTTTATCCAATTGCTGGTAGCTTTGGATATCAGTTAGATAAAGAAATGATTTCTTTACGTGGCCGTGTTCACAAAGATAACGCTGAGCAATGGTATGCACTTGTTAGTGATCAATTGTTAAACCCAGGTTTCAGAGAAGATGACTTTAAACGTCTTAAGAAAGAGCTAATTGATGGCATTAAAGCGGAGGTGCTGTGTAAGAGGTGAATCTAACCGTCGTTAACCTT
>NZ_JBSWSZ010000050.1:3203-3267 GCF_056158285.1 Pseudoalteromonas sp. AWM4_233
CATAGCGTGAGTTCCTATGGAGCCTTAACCTTAGCAATACGTACTCGAGCCAAGCAGTTATACA
>NZ_JBSWSZ010000051.1:0-2978 GCF_056158285.1 Pseudoalteromonas sp. AWM4_233
TTAACCCTTTCACCAAGCTTTACTCGGGCTGAGGGATTTGAAAATGACTGCACTGTCGCCATGGTTGTCGCTATCGGTGAAACTATGGGAGGTATCTCTGGTCACTCGAAAAACACAGGGGTGGTAAGACATTCGACTTTAAACTGGCGCTTGGCACTCTTATTTTCAATGTCGATGATATTCAGCAAGCAGTTATAAAAGGAATTAAGGGCGAATATAAAGACAAGCTTGACGATCGGGCGATAAAGCCTACGCGAACGCCTTACACCATTACCGGAGAAACCGTCCGAATCCCATCTTGCGCCCATTAAAAACGTTGATATTGAAGTAGGCGGCAATTCATTTACGGAAGTTGTCTCACAGGGCAATGATTCACTGGGTTGTGTGGAACCCGTGGCAAGGTGCTGCGTCCATTTCAGATATGGACCCATTTGGCTATAAGCACATGCTATGCGTGGAGACGTCGTTAACACAAGGCAGAACATTAGCACCTGGTGAAAGTCACACTCTTAGAGAGACTATTGCTCCCAAGTAAACGTGTGGCTGATATCGATGGTCTTTCGCGATGAGTCGGGCTCTGCTAGCAATATCGAGTAGCGAAAGTATCTTATAAAAAAACCTGCCAATTGGCAGGTTTTTTAAAACGTAGAGCTTAGCGACTTTTACTGCTTAGCACCTGCAACGGCTTCTTTAGCCAACTGGGTGATGCGCGCCGGATCACCTCGACTCAATCGCGTCATCTGGTGCTAACCACGAACCACCTACGGACTTAACGTTGTTAAAGCGCTGAAGTAGTCGTTGTAGTTATTCGGGCGAATTCCGCCTGTTGGACAGAAGGTTACATCAAGGGGAAAGGACCGCTGAATAGACTTGATAGCTTTAGCGCCACCTGACGCTTCCGCAGGGAAGAATTTCATGTGGGTGTAGCCCGCATCTCTTACCTCTTCTCATTAGGATCAGACGTTGAAGAAATACCTGGAATAAGTGGAATATCAGCATCCATACCCGCTTTAAGCAAGTCAGCGGTCATGCCTGGGCTAATAGCAAACTTAGCGCCGGCTTCAACAACTGCTTTTAGCTGTTGTGCGTTGGTTACCGTACCCGCACCAATCAAAGAATCAGGTACTTCTTCTGCAATTCGCTTAATTACGTCAATTGCTGCAGGTGTACGTAAAGTAACTTCTAGATACTTTAATTCCACCTTCCATTAGCGCTTTTGCCAGAGGTACCGCTTTTTCTACGTCGTTGATAACCAATACAGGTACAACTGGGCCCGCCGCAAAAATTTCCTCTGGAGAGGTTTTCCATTTTGATGTCATAATTTAGCTCGCTGTATTTTGATTCAGATATGCAGCCGCACCCAATAAACCGTGATCAGGTTCTGCAATAAGATAGGTGGGAATGTCTTTAACGTAATGCTTCATTTGCCCTTTCGCTTCAAAACGCGCTCTGAAGTCGCTGTTTTGAATAAACTCAGGGAAACGATTTGCAATACCTCCACCAATAAAGATACCGCCAGTAGTCGCCATATTCAGCGCTATATTACCCGCGAAGCTTCCCATGATTCGACAAAACTGAGTCAGTGTTGCTTCAGCTAACTCAACAAGTTCCGTTTAACGCCGCTTCTGTAATTTGCGCTGGCTCAGTAAAGGCTACAGGGGCAGACGCATCGTTAGCTAACGCAGTGTAGATATTGTGCAAGCCACGTCCGGACATCACTTCTTCAGCAGAAGCACGCCCCAATGTTGATTGCAAATGACGCCAAACCACAACATCGGTTTCATCAACAGGAGCGAAGTCAACATGACCCCCCTCACCGTCTAATGTTTGCCAACCTGTCGAAGTCATAGTGATATGCTCAACGCCAAGGCCAGTACCTGGGCCAAAAACAGCAATATTGCCGTTCTCTTTTGGTGTGCCCTCACCAATTTGAACAACTTGGTCTTCGCTTAGCACAGGTAATGAATGTGCCACTGCAGTGAAGTCGTTAATGACAAACAGCGCGTCTAGCTCTAAGCTGCGAACGCAAAGCGTTTTGAGAAAAAGCCCAGCTGTGGTTAGTCATTACAACTTGGTCACCTAGCACTGGGCAGGCAATTGCAATACAACCTTGGGTAAAGTTGTGCTCTGGCGTGTCTTCAAAATACTGTGAAATAGCTAAATCGATGCTAGCAAAGTCATTACACATGTATTTTTTAATGTCAGTGACGCCCTGACTGGGTTACTCTCGCAACGCGAATATTGGTACCGCCGACATCAGCCACAAACTTTTGGCTGATTACGCTTGCTCCTGCGTGTAAAACAGTGAACACGCTCCTTCTTCTGCACCAGTAAGGATGGCACGCATACCCGCAAACATTTCGCGTCCCATACCCACATGATGCTTCGCCAAGCTCGCTGGCGCAGCTTCACGTGCAGCTAATGTTTCATCATCAACGTGTAATGTTAATGCACCTGTTTCGGTATTAAGCTCAATGATGTCGCCTTCTTGCACCTTAGCAAGTAGTCCACCTTTATACGCTTCTGGAGTCACGTGGATAGCAGCAGGTACTTTACCTGATGCACCCGACATACGACCGTCAGTAACAAGGGCTACTTTAAAGCCACGGTCTTGAATTACACCAAGCGGCGGCGTTAGGCGGTGAAGCTCTGGCATACCAATGGCCGATGGCCCTTGGAAGCGAACAACCACGATACAGTCTTTATCTAGCTTGCCAGATTTAAACGCGTCATCCAGTTCAAACTGATCTTCAAACACAACCGCTGGCGCTTTAATAGTGCAATGCGGAGTACGAAGCGCAGATGTTTTGATTACGCCGCGGCCTAAAGTTTCCGTCAAGCACGCTCAAACCACCATCAGGTTTAAATGGTGCATCAACCGTTGCTAATACCTCTTTATCCAGAGATTCTGTTGGGCCGTCGCGCCACTCAGCTCGCCGTCTTTTAGCACAGGCTCTCTGGTGTACAGCCCCTCAAGC
>NZ_JBSWSZ010000052.1:0-2842 GCF_056158285.1 Pseudoalteromonas sp. AWM4_233
TGTTAAAACTGTCATTTTCATCCAATAACGAAAGGGCATAAAACAAGGCTTGTTTGGCCTGCTCCATAGATTGACCATGCATTGAGCCGGAGGTATCAACAACAAACACCATTTCACGAGGCAGACGAGCTTGCGAGGTAAAGTGGTCGCTTGGCGGTACTAACATCAGTAAACCATATTCTTGCCCTGCTACTGTTTCGGTAAAAAATGCAGCCTGAGAGTGAGCTTTATCAAGGGGTTTAAATGTCAGCTCAAAGTCTCTATCCATTGGAACATCACGATTAAGTGATAACTGATAGCGACCAAAACTTGGATTATCGATTTGCATGCCCGCTAAATTAGCGCTGATATCACTAAGTTCAAGGCCAATATCCATCGCAATTGCTAGGTTTAGGCTCGCATCAGACTCTTGGCTTTGTGTACGATGAAAAACAGGCTTTAGCCACGCTGATGCCACTTGCACTGTGTTAGCTGTTGCGTCGCTCTGTTGTTCTGTGTCTGTTGTTTCTAGATTCGCTTTTTGCTGCAGTTCTGCCGTTAAAGGTTCGTAGCGCGGCGTAATAGTGGTTGGAAAACGCAGTGAAAACACACCATCGCGAAAACCGATTATCTCTTGGTATTGCAAGGTAATTTCAATCTCTTCCCCTGCTCCAAGGTTTGCCACATCAGTTGAGAAAATGTTCGCACGCTGCTGACGAACTAAAGCGGCGCGTTTACCCTGTTTTTGAGCTTGCTCAAACTGCTGTTCAGCCTGCTGTTTAAGGGCAATATTACCGGTGATAATGCGCTCACCAATTTGCATTTGCATGGCATGAACTGCGCTTTCATCTGGTAACGGAAACACATATCGGGCATTAACCGCAAACGGGTGCGGGTTTTGATAACGCTGTTTAACAACAACATGATTAATAAGCCCGGTGAGCGTCATAGTGACATCGTTTTTCACTAATAAGCCCGACGACACTTGGCTATTAGAATCATCATAAAAACGTAGTTCGGCACTGACATTGGCTGCAAATGCAGGGTTAACTGCATAACCTAATAAGAGGATAAAAAGGCTCCCCAAAAGGAGCCTTTTGGTACGGTTACTCAACATAATATGTCACTCCATCGACCGATGAATTAGTGGTTACTTTGTGCTGTGCGTAAGCTGCTTTGTGAAACAGGGCGTGTCGTTAAGGTTACGCGGCGGTCAAACACGTTGTCTTCGTAGTTATTTGAATCGGCAACACTTTGCTGCTCACCATAGGCGGTAGCGGTTAAGCGCGTATGAGGCACACCTTGTTTAATTAAGTAGCTTTGCACTGCATTTACACGCTGTTTTGAGAGCATTAAATTAGCCAACTCATCACCACGCTGATCTGCAAAGCCATTTAAGTCGATAGCCAGATTTGGCTGGGCAATAAGTAACTGCGCAACTTTATTGAGCTGGTTAGCAAAGTGTGGGGCAATTTCGCTAGAGCCGGTTTTAAACTGCACCGTCATCGCCAGTAGGGTGTTTAATTGGGCTTGTAGTAACTGCTCTTTTTCGTCAGCTAATAATTCAAGCTGCTCACTTAAGGCTGCGTTATCGGCAATTACTTGTTGGTAATCAGCGGTTTGCTCTTTCATTACAACTAATGCGTGTGCTTGTTCATCAATGGTGTTGTCTGCCGCTTCTTTTTCGCCAATTAAGCCACCAGCAAACGCGCCAATAAATGCACCCACTGGGCCGCCGACTATGCCGCCAACAACGGCACCTGCACCTAAGCCAATGGCTGTTTCTTTTGGTGTTTCTTGTTTAGTTTGACTCGCAGCGTCTGCAAAAGGGGCTACAGATACAGCAGATGTAATAACAGCGGCAATAATTAATTTTTTCATGGTTTAATCCTTTTTCTACTTAATTGCTTGGCAACATTGGTTGGTGTTGCGAACTTGGTATGGAGCTATTAAAACAAGTCGAAATGGCAATAAAGGGGATCAAAAAAGGCAAACTGCTGAGCAATTGTGGCAGAAAAATGGCAATCGCGTTTTTGCCAGTACGTAAGGCAAAAAATTAGGTATAGTTCGCTATAGAAAGAATTTAAGTAAGTATTAACAATGAAGAAAATAGCAATCGTTGAAGATGAAACAGCAATCCGCGAAAACTACACTGAAATGCTCAGCGCTCAGGGCTATCAGGTTGTAGGCTTTGCTGACAGATGCCAGTGCTGAACTGGCATTTAGTCAATCTTTACCAGATTTAGCCATTGTTGATATTGGCCTTGGCCATGAAGTGGATGGTGGTTTTTTACTTTGCCAAACATTACGCAGTCTTTCTAAAACCTTACCGATTATATTTTTAACCGCCCGCGATAGCGAAATTGATACCGTATGTGGCCTGCGCATGGGTGCTGACGACTACTTAACCAAAGACATCAGTATGGCGCATCTTGCTGCTCGCATTGGTGCCTTGTTTAGACGCCTTGATGCTTTCGATCAACCCGCCGATCAAACTGCTCTTTTGCATCGTGGCCCGTTAAAGTTAGATACCCAGCGCATGCAGGTTTTTTGGCAAGAGCAACTGGTTGATTTAACTGTGACAGAATTTTGGATGGTACATTCACTTGCACAGCGTCCAGGCCATGTAAAAAGCCGCAACGAATTAATGAGTGATGCGAAAATTTATGTTGATGACAGCACTATTACCTCACACGTAAAACGCATTCGTAAAAAGTTTATTGCTTTAGATGGTGCATTTGACTGCATTGATACCGTTTACGGTATGGGTTATCGCTGGGAGCAAGCTTAATGCTGCGTTTGGGGCTTAGAACAAAGTTTATTTAGGTGCTGGAGTCTTGTGTCCCACTAATACTTTAACCTT
>NZ_JBSWSZ010000052.1:2871-3213 GCF_056158285.1 Pseudoalteromonas sp. AWM4_233
CATAAAAATACGTATTGCTAAGGTTAACGACGGGTCAAAATATTCACCTCTTACACAGCACCTATTGAACTTCCAAGGCCACTATCACAACGCAATTCACGGCGGCAGTAATGGCCAACCGAACTACCTATACTATACCGAGATGCGAAGTCACCTAGGTAGTTTGAGTGCTTACTTTATCCAAAAGCTTAAAGCCGCGGGCATACTAGATAGTACCATTGTGTTAGAAACCTCAGATATGGGTCATGCCGATAAACATTCAGCAAACCCTTGCTCATACCTCATTGCGGGTGGCGGCACACAGGTGCTGTGTAAGAGGTGAATCTAACCGTCGTTAACCTT
>NZ_JBSWSZ010000053.1:0-7133 GCF_056158285.1 Pseudoalteromonas sp. AWM4_233
ACGTATTGCTAAGGTTAACGACGGTTAGATTCACCTCTTACACAGCACCTATTTTATTAAACGATTTGGGATCAAGCACCTAGCAGATCGTTTAAGTTCGGATAGTCGAATGACAGACTACAAGGCCGTTTTATCTTTGTTACCACAAATTGCCTCTATATCACCCAGCCAGTGGATGAAACCGTACGACGACGATTTTATATGTTTAGAAATCAATATTTTCAAAGAGTGGTTGCTCGAGAAATGGCTAGGTTTAAGTGTATCGGCGGAGCATCAAAGACTTTGGCATGAACTGGTAACGAGTTTAATTGAGGTTATGCTACAGCAACCCCAAGTGACGATGCATCGGGATTTTCATTCTAGAAATATCATGAAAACGTCAGGTGGGTGGGCGTTAATTGACTTTCAAGACGCTGTTCAAGGTCCAATCAGTTATGATGCGGTCTCTTTGCTCAAAGACTGTTATTTCACTTTACCTGAGCATGAGTTTGAACAATTGCTTAAATACAACTACGAGCTGTTTTATAAACAAGATTTGATGGCTGATTTATCATTTGGACAATATTGCGACTACTTCCACCTGACTGGTTTACAACGGCATCTAAAAGCCGCAGGGATATTTTGCCGCTTGCTTCTGAGGGATGGTAAATCAGGGTATCTACAAAATATTTTACCAACATTAGATTATATTCTTGAAACAAGTAAACAGTATGAACAATTTCAATGGCTTGCAACTTGGCTCGACAATGAGATAATTCCTGCAGTTAAGCGTAAGTTAGAGCCGCAGACATGAAAGCAATGATCCTTGCAGCAGGTAGAGGCAAACGTATGATGCCTTTGACTGCTTTCTACCACCCATTCATAATAAGGTTCAACCTTGACCATTAAAGGATCATCATTACTTTGATCCGGGACAATTCTGTCCCCACGGCCGCATTCGGAAATCCGATCAAACCAACCAATTGGTCATGCTTAGATTCATCCATGTTTTCAAGCACATGCTGCTTCAACGCTTCCGATCCGCCGATCATGTTTTCACAAGCAATGACGTTCAATGGACCAGCTTGACTCTCCCATCCGCTTTTCCAGGCCTTCTGCCAATAGCTTTGAAATAACAGAAAGAATGGTAGGTCCAACAGCCGTAGTAACAAGGTCCGCTGTAGCGATCGCTTCTACAACTGCTTGCGGCTGTTTCATACTATTCAATGCACTAACATGTTTAACAGTAATCCCCGTATTACTCCACCAGCCAATTCAACTTTATACTGATTGCGTTCATTCAGCATGATCAATCAATGCTTCATTGGCGTCCACAAAAACCGTCTCATAACCCGACTGATCGAGAAGCGCACCAATGAACCCGCGTCCTATATTCCCTGCTCCGAAATGAACAGCCTTCATCTTACTCCACCTCGCTGAACGTTTGTAGAACTTCTTCCTTCGTTTCTGCCGCAATCAATTTTTCAACGTTCTCTTCTTCTGAACCAGAGCACAACGACGATTTGAGACAAGATTTCCAAATGCTCGTTCCCTTTTCCAGCGATCCCAATAAGAAGTTTGACGATATTTCCATCTCCGAAATCAACGCCTTCTGGTACTGTGACAACCGAAATCCCTGTTTCATTAACGGACTTTTTGGCATCCTCTGTCCCGTGAGGAATTGCTACAAAGTTCCCCATGAACGTAGATGTGATTTCCTCACGCTTCAGCATCTCTTGGATATAGGCTTCATCCACATACCCTTGTTCATTCAAGATTCCACCAACATAACGGATCGCGTCTTCTTTCGTTGCCAAGCTCTTGTTCAGTTCAATGTTTTCTTTTTTCAAAATGTTTGTAGACATAGTAAAAACTCCCTTATTCTTTAGATTTAATAAATGTATAAAGCTTGTTTGCTATATATTGAAGGATTTTCTCTTCATTATCTGATTGTAAAATGGACGTACACTCATCGTCTTCTATAATGAGAGAACTAATGAAGCTTAACGTCTCCAACCCCTCTTGATCCGGGGCTTCAGGTGCGAGCATGAGTAACATCGTCTTTAAAGACATCTCCTCCCCGTCCATGCCTTCGACTCTTAAAGGTTCATTCAAAATATGGACAGAAAAAGAGGGTTGGTCGATAGCAGAACTCCGCGCATGATAAAGAGCGAGGCTTGTGTCAGGGATCCCTAGTCCACCGATGGCTTCCCGGTCCAACAAGTGATTTACGATACGATCCACTTCCGAAACGGCCCCACATTCTTGCAAATGATGAATCGCCTGTCCCAATGCACTTCCAATTTGGGAAGCTTCTTATATTCGTTACAGAAAGATGATCAAGAATCTTTCTGATGTTTTCAGCATAGCGTTCATATGCCTTGATCTTCTCTTGTATGGCCTGAAACGACTTCTCACCGTCGCCCTTCGGTGCCATCACCGGTTTTTTCATTTGTTTCGTCACACGTACCCTTCGGATCGTATGCTCAAATTTGTGAATATCCTTCTGAGGTAAGACAGGACTCACCTGCACATAGCCTTCTACATCAACGAGAGCGATGGTCGATACAATCAAGTCGTACTGGGAGATGTCCATCCCTTTAAGGTCAAACAATGAATGATGCTCAATCTGTTCAATTTCATTGAATCTCTTTTGTAACTTGGCTGCCAGTATTTTGGCGGTACCGATTCCGCTTGAACAGACGACAAGCACATTAATTCCAGCTACACCTTCCATATTCAGAAGTGCCGATGCAAAATGCATCACGATAAAAGCGGTTTCTTCTCGAGGGAAAGGCAATTCAGGAAAGACCTCTAGCAGCGACATCTCTACTTCTTCGAACAAAACAGGGTAATCTTTTTCCATTTGATCGGTGAATGAGTTTTCGATATCCATGTTGTGCTGCAGACGGTAAACACTGGGTTTCAAGTGGACAACAAGATCATTCAGTAATCGGTCGTATTCGTTAAAATTCATTCCGACACGACTAGAAACTTTTGCAATCAGCTGCTTCGCTTTAAAAGCAATGCTCATACTGGATTCTTCTAACAGCGAATCACGATTGTACCTTGCCTTCGCCCCCATCAAATGCATCGTAATATACCCTGTTTCGGCTTCTGGGATTGTGAGGTGAAAGGCGCGCGCCAATTGATCGATCCAGTCTTCTGCGAACGAATACTCTTTCGTAGACCGAAGCTTTTCCAACTGTGTTTCATCGATATGGATTTTTTCCCCTTGCTGTATGCGTTCAATCGCTAAAGCAAGGTGTACGACCAATGCAATGTAGGCACTATCTGCTAGAGGATACGACAAATCCTTTTTCAAATCCCCGACGTGATATTCAATAAGTGCAAGGGTTTCTTTATTCACGATGTCCAGCAAATGTCCAGACAAAGATTCTTCAGTCCCTTGATTCCCTTCCTGGATGTTTTGCCTTACCATGAGCAAAAATCCAACTTGTTCATGTGAGACATAATCAATTGACTGATGGCTTTCCGTATGCCGGATTCTGCTCCGACCACTTCAACGCCATAGCCTCGTTTTCTAACAAGCTTCAACTGAAAATCCTTGAGGTGATCTTCAATTTTATCGAGGTCATGGCTGATGGTTGCTACAGTGACACCAAGATCGTTGGCAATCGACACAAGTTTCACAGGTTCACGAGTTTCCAAAAGTTTCGATAAAATCAACACATGCCGTTCTTCCTGAGTGTAATCCACAGAAACTTGTTGAATTAACTCCAGTCTCAGCGACTTCTTTTCATCTACAGGCCCTTTAACAAAAGGACGCCCCCTGAAGCTTTCTCAAGCGATAAGTCTCTTTCAGCCAAAATATCTGCAATTCCTTTCAAGTCACGATGAACCGTTCTCGTGCTTATATCGAGCTCGTTTGCCAATTGCTTTACGGTCACTTGATCTTCTTGACCAAGCAAACGATCTAGAATCTTCCTTTCACGCCCTGTCACATACATCCCCGACCCACCTCCTTCAAGGACAAGTTTTAATAACTATTGTTTCTATAGTTCCATGATATGTTGTAGAGAAAGGGTTTTCAATAAATAGAAAAGTCATCTTCGTCACACCCCTTGTGACAAAATTTAATAACTTTGTCAGTGTCATGAGAGCATTTATCGGTGACTTTTGCCCATTTATCAGTGGTTTTGAGTATTTTATCAGTGACTTTGAGTGATTTATCAGTGACTTTTAGACTTTTATCAGTATCTCCCTCATTTTTATTAGCGTACGAACGAATAAACAAAGGCCTGATCGAAGGAGATCAGGCCTTTAGCAGTTATTCGGATTTGAGTTCATTCACAAGTTCATCATACTTTGGACTGTTCAGGAAATTGTCTACAGAGATGTGATGAGCGTTCGGTACTCTTTGTACGGCGCGTTCATGTCAAGTCCTTGTGGGTGATGACAATGTCCACATCGCTTGGCAGATCATTGATCGCCATGTTCGTCACATCTATATCGATCCCGGATTTCTTGAACTTGTTCTTCAAGAGCGATGCTCCCATCGCACTGGATCCCATTCCTGCATCACAAGCGAAGATGATTTTATCGACATCGCTGCGATCTACAGAAGGTACGACGCTTGTATTTCTTCTTGAGCTTGCTTGTTGCGCGTCTTCTTTCTGCTCATCTTGTTGAGAATTCAACTGGCCGGAAACAGAACTCTTCTTCCCTTTCATTTCTTCCATTTTTGCCGTAGCTTCGTTCAATTGTTCTCTCCTCATTGTTCTTACTGAATTTAAGAATCAAGGAAGCGACAAGGAATGAGGCTAGTGTCGCAACAAGAACACCTGCAATCACTCCAAGGTGATCCCCTCTCGCAGTCAATGGCATTAGCGCCACGATACTTCCTGGAGATGGAGTGGCCGTCAAACCGACACCAAATGCCACAAACGTTGTCGTTCCGGTTACACCACCGGCAATGGCTGCTAGAATCAATGCCGGCTTAGACAGGATGTACGGGAAGTAAATTTCGTGAATACCACCAAGGAAGTGGATAATGGCAGCCCCTGGCGCTGTCTGACTGGAAATTCCTTTTCCAAAGATACTGAAGGCTAATAGAATGCCCAATCCAGGACCCGGGTTTGTTTCAAGTAAGAACAAGATCGATTTCCCATAGTTCCTGGGTCTGATCTACAGCAATTGGACTTAGATATCCCGTGGTTGATGGCATTGTTTAAGAACAAGATTTTCGCAGGTTCAATGAAGATGTTGACGAGTGGAAGCAGCCCTGCATTGACCAAGAGCTTCAACACGCATGAGCCTAAGCATATTCGTCAATCCTGACATAATTGGACCGATGATATAATAGCCGAGAATAGCCAGAATAGCACCAATGCTATACCAGCAGAGAAGTTATTGACAAGCATTTCAAAACCGGATTTGACTTTTCCTTCAAAAAGTTTGTCCACCCATTTGATCAGCTAACCACCAAGCGGACCAATCTAGCATCGCGCCCAAGGAACATCGGAATGTCTGCACCTACGATGACACCCATTGTAGCTGTCGCACCTACGACACCTCCGCGCAAGCCGTGAACCAGTCGTCCACCGGTAAAACCAATCAGTAATGGCAGCAGGTAGGTGATCATCGGACCGACCATTTCTGCTAAGTCTTCATTTGGAAAGTATCCATCAGGAATAAATAAAGCCGTGATAATACCCCAAGCAATAAAAGCGCCAATGTTCGGCATGATCATTCCGCTCAAAAAGCTCCCGAACCGCTGAACACGAGCCCTTGCACCTGTTTGTTGTTTCTCACTCATGAGAGTTCCTCCTCGTCTCGTTATGTTCTAGCTTTTTCTGTACTTTCATGATAAAGCGGTTACAACCTCGTTCTCAAGACAATCTAAATGCAGCTTTGTCAAAACGAGACTGTGACAAATCTAAAAAGGGATAGAAATAATGAAAGACGTCCGACCACTATGACTGTGTTCGGAGCGTCTTCTTTCAACCTCTTTTTTTATTTATGACTACTTTTATTCCTTTTGCTAACCAATGATGGAACGAATAGCGCAAAGCCGATACGGATATAACTTCCGAATTCAGTAAGGAAAACGTTCCATGAGAAGTTCATACACTCCCCACGTCATCAAGACAGTCCATATTGCATATGATGCCCCCAGGGTACGATGGATTGGTATGAAAAGTATTCCAGGTAGGTGACCAATGTGAAACCAGTAAATAAACAAAAATATCCGATCCTCTGATCCCATCCCCATTGATGATTGATTAAAGCAAACATAATTAAGATGATTGAAAAAATGAATAATAGAGCACGTGCAGAAAGAGTCTTTTTTCATTGCGCCCCGTATTCTTTCTCTTTTTTCTTTTTTCCAAGCTTTTCATAGTAAGGTTCAATGCCTGCCCATTTGCCAATCAGCTTGATCATTACAAAAAAGAAGACACCTTCTATGGTGACACCTTTGAGCTGTGTCTGCCGACAGCAACTCTGCGTATATGGTGGTTGGAATGATAGCCATGCCTTTGGAAAATACAAAGGTCATTCCAAATGCAAGTCCCAACATACCGAATCCCTTCCATATGGGATCCACTCCTAAAAACCAGAGCAGAATGAACCATTCAAACCAATGGAGATAATGATCACCGCTTTACCAACTTCAACATCAACCCCTGTAAGAACGGCTCCAAAAACCACCATCGATATAGATAAAAACACCATCACCAGAGTAGGTGTTTTTCGTTTTGTCTTAAGTGATGGATCCATTTCTTCACACTTTTCCCCCCTTGTGAAAATCTCTCCTCTCATTTTATCGCTGGACCAACAGAGAGACCAATGAGCATCATTCTCCAATCTTTTTCTCATAACTTCTCTGGTGATAACGCAAAATAAGAAAGACAAGGAGGAAAAGAAATGAACGTTGCTCAACTATTGATCCAATGCTTCCGAAAAATGAAGGCGTCGAATACATTTTCGGAGTGCCTGGTGAAGAGAACATTGACCTTATGGATGCTTTGCTGGACTCCCCCATCGAATTCATTACGACCCGCCACGAAACGAGTGCTGCTTTTATGGCCGGAACCTATGGAAGGCTTACTGGGAAGCCTGGTGTCTGTCTGGCTACGCTTGGACCTGGCGCGACCAACCTGTTGACGGGTGTGGCGAATGCGAACATGGAC
>NZ_JBSWSZ010000054.1:0-4539 GCF_056158285.1 Pseudoalteromonas sp. AWM4_233
TGAGCCAAATACACTTCATTGATGTAGGCAGTAATAATGTCTTCTTTGCTGTAGCGGTACTCAAGTAGCAACGCCATGAACACTTCTGTAATTTTTCTGGAATAGGTTCTATCTGACGTCAGAAACATATTTTTGATCAATTGTTGCGTCAGCGTTGAACCACCTTGACGTCGACTTCCTGAGCTCAAGTTGACCCAGGCTGCTCGCGCAATGCCAGTAAAAGAAATGCCAAAGTGGGAAAAAAACTCTCGGTCTTCAGTAATGGTCAAAATATCAATCAGACTTTTCGGGATTTCTTCAAAGACCAGTATGTCTCGGTTTTCAGTGTTACCACCATACAAGTAACCGATCTTTTGAGGTTCAAGTGTGGCGGTACGATAGCGTTTCCCCGAAACATCTTGAATCTGTAGTGTGCCATTGGTAAAGGAGAATATACGCCTTGAGGCTGGGTGATACCCCGTATGGTCCATATAATCTCGAAGATGAGCACTGACCTTGGTTTGACTTCTAGCTGCCCAACCTATTTTCTGGCTATTTTTTCCGAAGCGATAACCATAATCCATCAATACTTGTTCAAGGTCTTGCTTACGCCATGGGGCTCCGTCTAACAAAACCAGTGGCGCACTGTACACTTCGGAAGGCACTTGCCATTTCTGCCCTTCAAAGCGCGCCACAACTTGTTTATCTAGCCACCATATCCAAACGGCGAAAGGGATACTGAATAGTATCACTAGTAGTAACAGCCATTTACTCAAGCGCTTTAGGAACGAGGGCTTTTTCCCTTTGTTTTTACGTTGAGTAGAGACGCTTTTGGAAGTTTTTGAGGAGGCTTTTTTAGTCATAGGGCGGAGTATAAAGAGCATCAACGCTATCAGCAATTCAAGAAGACTAACCTATGACTTTATTTTCAAAATCGATACACTTTAACGTTATAAAATATAAAAAAGGACGAGCACTTTGTGGAAATTAAGTCAGTTACAGTCAGATACCATCAATGCGCTTAAAGATCGCCAATGCATTGCTATTGAGGTCGCCTGTCTGAAGCTGGTTATATTTAACCTTCATGGTCAACGGTTTGCTTTTCGAAACCGCTGCCCGCATCAAAACAAAAAACTGCTCACTGATCAGTCACACTGTTTTGATGAAACCTTTTCACTCATTGAATGTCCATTACATGGCGCACAGTTTTTACCTTCATCTGGTACCTGTGTTTCAGGACCATGCCTGGGCGACAAACTCGAACGATACCAATTCATTAAGCAGGATGGTGAGCTCTTTTTATCAAGGCCAGAGCATTGAGAACTCCTTAAAGGCTCCGATTCAATCCATTTATACTAGACAAAACAATAAATAAAACCATGGCAAAATTTGAACGCGATATACAAACAGCATTAATTGGTATCATTTCCGGCTTAAAGCATGCAATGAGATATGCCATGAACGACAGCGACATTCCCCTGTCGCCTTTGTATTTTATTATTCTTAAGATGATTCATGATCACCCTAACTGTACACCGATGCTCATTGCTCATCGCTGTGGACGAGATAAAGGGCAAGTCACTCGTTTGGTCAAAGAGCTAGAGTCGCAGTCCATGGTAGAACGATTCCCAAACCCCGAAGACAAACGCAGCTTTTTCCTTCGTTTAACAGAACAAGGCAAAACCTGCTTTGGAACGTTAGAACGTTATGATATCGATGCATTAGAAGCCATGACTCATGGCTTAACTGACGAGCAACTTCAGCACTTCTTAGACATTGCTAACATTATGAGTGAGAACTTAAGCTTGTACCAAAAATCTACTCACTGATCTCTGAGGCCAATTGATCGAGGAAAGTTCGCATAAATTGGGTGCGGCGCTGCGCCTCTTGACGGCCGCTCGAAGTTTGAAATGTACTCTCTAAATTCAAAAGCTTTTTGTAAAAGTGATCGATTGTATAAAGAAGGTCATTAGGCTCACGCTCTACGCAAAAAGGGTCCAATGCCTCGTAGAGACTACGGTCAAGGCGTCCACCCACCATCATACATCTAGCGATACCGATCGCACCAAGAGCATCCAAGCGATCAGCATCTTGAACCACCTTTGCTTCAAGCGTTCGAGGGGTCACTTGTGCGCTGTAGCTGTGGGTAACAATGGCATGTTGAATGGCACAAATATTAGCGCTATCAACCCCCAGCTGTTTTAGAAACGGCTCTGCTTTTGTCGCTGAGTCAAACGATGCTTGCGCTCTTTTAGGGTCATCCTTTGGATAATTTACTAGGTCGTGTAGCCATGCAGCCGCCACAACAATGAGAACATCCGCCCCTTCTTGTAGTGCAAGTTTTTTGCTCTGATGCACCACTCGCCCCAGATGCGCCAGATCATGAGCGCTATCCTGCTCCATCTCATCAACTAAATAAACTTTGCACGCTTGCTCTAACGTATCTAAGGTTAACATTATATGGTCTCAGTGTTGGCTTCGATCCATTGATCATACCATTGCGGCACTTGCTCTGCTGGCATCGGTCGAGAAATATAATACCCTTGGCCAAGCTCACAGCCTAAATGAATCAGTCGTTCCATGTGCTCATATGTCTCTACCCCTTCTGCAATCACATCTAAGGAGAAAGCCTCTGCGAAGCCTATTACCCCTTTAATGATGGCTAAATCGCTCTTATCTTCTAGCATATCCCTGACAAAACCATGATCAATCTTAAGTACATCAACCGGCAACTCTTTTAAATGACTCAAAGTTGAGTACCCCGTACCAAAATCATCCAGCGACACACGAATACCCAACACTTTACAAGCCTCAATCACAGCAGATACTTTAGCTAGATCTTCAATGGCACTGGTTTCTAATATTTCCAGCTCTAGCCGCATCACGATTTCTTTCGGGAATTGTCCTAGTAGCTCGCGCAACTCAGGAATAAAAGAAGTCTGCTGTAGCTGATAACCCGCAATATTTACACTAACACATGGGCAAATTTCTAATGAGCCCCAAGCCTGCATTTGTTCTAATGCCGTTTGGATAACCCAAAAACCCACTTTTAATTCAAGCGCCTGATTTGTCATGGCAGGAAGAAACGCAGTGGGAGGCAACACCCCTTGATCAGGATGTAGCCAACGTATTAATGCTTCATAACCGATTACTTCTTGGGTACGCATATTCACTTTCGGCTGATAGTACAAACGTAACTGCCCCTGATCAAAAGCGCTTTGTAATTCATCATAAAAACGGTGCTGCTCAACTAAAATATCTTCTTGGCTTAGGTCGAAGGCTTTTAGTCGATTTCGACCGCTTATTTTCGCCTGGTACATAGCCTGATCTGCCTGTCGAATCAGTTGATCAGCTTCTACTACGCGCTTTTGCGGATAATACGTCACACCAATACTGGCACTTATATGAAGCGTTACACCAGATACTTTAAAAGGTTCTGCTAAAGCGACCAAGAGAGCCTGCAGTCGAGAGTCGACTTCTGTTCGCTCACCTGAAATGGGGAGAATTAGGACAAACTCATCTCCTCCAAATCTTGCTACAACAGAATCCTCACTTAAGGTTGCCTTCATGCGTTGAGCAACACTGACTCGTGGCGGGTCTCCCGTCTCATGACCAAACGTATCGTCCACTTCCTTAAAGCCATCTAAGTCCAAGAAAGAAAGCGCAAAGTGCGTTCCATAAACTGACGCATTTTGGATTTTAATATCCAATGTATTGGTTAAGTTGGTATCGATCAGGCAACCCAGTTAATGCATCAAAATAAGCAATATGTTCTAACTGCTCTTCATTGCGCTTTTGGCGGGGGTAATGTCTGAAAATAAAGAAATGTAATGACTAACCTCCCCCTCTGAATCATTTACAGCAACAACCGTCAAATTCTGAGCGTAAATGTTACCGTCTTTTCTTCTATTCCATATCTCCCCTTCCCAAGGTGCTGATCTCTTGACACTGCACGAGGAACTTAACCTTAGCAATACGTAACTGAACGAAGCAACAAGAACATCATTTGCTAAGGTTAACGACGGTTAGATTCACCTCTTACACAGCACCTACGCTGTACCGTTAGCAAAAGCGTTATATAACGGTGGTCTAAAAGCACTAGAAATTACCCTTCGCACACCGGTGGCGGCAGAAGCGGTAAAGCTAATGAAAGAAGCAGTACCAGAAGCTTATGTCGGCACAGGTACTGTGATTGATAAAGCAACATTCGAAGCATCAGTAGCAGCAGGTGCTGACTTCATGGTGAGTCCTGGTGTAAATGATGAGCTTTTAGCGCTAGCTAAAGAAACTGACATTCCGTTCTTACCGGGTGCAGCAACGCCAAGTGAAGTGATGAATTTAGCATCACATGGTTTCAAGTTTTTAAAATTCTTCCCTGCAGAAGCTGCAGGTGGCGCACCAATGCTTAAGTCAATTGGTGGTCCATTACCACAAGTTAAATTCTGCCCAACAGGTGGTATTAGCTTAGCAACTGCACCTAAGTACCTAGCCTTAAATAACGTCGTGTGTGTTGGCGGTACAGGTGCTGTGTAAGAGGTGAATCTAACCGTCGTTAACCTT
>NZ_JBSWSZ010000055.1:0-5280 GCF_056158285.1 Pseudoalteromonas sp. AWM4_233
CAGACACTGATTTTGGTATTGCCCCATCGCTATCACGCTCCCAGTACTCGACGCCCGAACTCGCCCACGCCTCCGTCATAGAACCAACTTTGCCCTGGATAATTGCCGGCGGTCTCGCGCTTGGCGCAGCCTTTGTATTTGGTACTGTGGGAGACGGTGATGATAATGTAGCTGGCCTACCATCTGATCCGGTGACACCAGATTTACGCCCCCGCGCCGATCTAGTCCCGTCAGATTTCGAGACACCCGAATATAGACGTGATTACGTCCTCGAGATGATCAATGCTTCTGACAAATACGCTCTTGGCGGCACTGGTTTTGGAACTCTACTCGCCCTCTTCGACACCGGTATCGATCTCGATCACTCCGACCTGCCGAACATCAGATATACCAAATCCTATTTTGATTTAGGAGATGATCTTCACGATATTGACGGACATGGAACGCATGTAGCCGGCATCATGGCGGCGGCAAAGAATGATTTCGGTATGCACGGCGTCGCATTCGATGCCCAGCTAGCTGTTTTCCAAGGCGTAGAATGGGAAAAATCTCCTCGGCGGCGCCAGAGCTCTCTTTCCGCCCTCGCCGATGCAACAAGAGAAGCATCTAGAATGGGAGCTGTCGCGATGAACCACAGCTGGGTATACGCCAATGAAAATGACACGACCCGGCTGATCTCTGAATTCTCGAGCCGTAGCGAACTTGAGCATTACCTTGGCATAGACCTACTCGACGCTTTGGATAGAGACCCTTTCCTCCGGGATGCTTTCTGTGTTCGCCGCAGGAAATGATGCGGCGGACCAAGTCTCTGCGCTCGGCGGTATCCCTGCTCTAATACCTGAATACGGAAACAACATCCTCGTCGTCGGGGCTGTCAACTCGCATGGGAAGTTAGCCAAATTCTCCAATCGCTGCGGAATTGCTCGGGACTACTGCCTAGTCGCCCCGGGTACGACTGTCTATTCCACCTTGAGCAAAGATGCAGGTCATGCCGCCAGCAGTTTTGGTTATAAATCTGGAACATCCATGGCAGCGCCGATGGTGAGCGGAGCCGTGGCTGTTCTCAAAAGCAGATTCCCGGAGTTAACAGGCGCCGAGATTTCTCAAATTCTGCGTGAAACGGCCACAGATCTCGGAGCCGTAGGCGTTGACTTTGTGTTCGGCCACGGACTTCTCAACCTCGAAAATGCCGTGAGCCCACAGGGGCGGGTTGCCATCATGACCGGCACTGACATCACTGAGGGAAAGATTTCATTATCGGACTCGCATATTTCTGGCGGGGCGGCGGCACGAGGTTTGGCTGAAGCTCTTTCGGGCAAGAGGATCATGGCCACAGATGCGTATGATCGCGGCTATTACCTTAATGTCAGTGATCTCGTGTCAGGTCAGGAAAGTCACCTCGACCGCAAAGTTCGTCAGCTTGCACGGGTTGTATCTGCCGAAGCTCACTCTGTTCGCGCAGGCGGTAAGATATCCGTTACAATGAGTGGTCTAAAAGACCGCTTATCCAGCAACTCCTTTGATAGAACAACGACTTCTTCTCCCTACGAAAATCTGGCCGATGGCCCACTAGTTGATATAGGCACGGCTATAGGTACAGCTCATCTGAGCTTTCGCGGCAGTATCGCCAATGAGAACGAGTATGCTGCCATCGAACTTCTGGCGCCAATAGGCAACCAGTCTTTTCTCAACTTCGAATTCGGACAGTTCAATGAGCGCGGAGGATTTCTCGGCACTAAGGTCACTGGTGCATTCGGAGCAGGCATGAGCAGTCAGACCCGCTTCGCTCGCCTCGGCGGCGCCGCACGATTGGATCGGAACACCACCCTACTTGCAGCAGTATCTTTCGGAAACACAATATTTCAATCCTCAGGGATATTTTCTGACGGCCGCTCAATATTATCGCGCGCGATTGGCGTCGAGATAAAAAGAAAAAATATCTTCCAGGAGTTTGACAGTTTTACCATTGGAGTGTCTCATCCGCTTACTCTCACAGGAGGCAAAATTATTTTCAACGCTCCAGTCGGATTGTCGCCACCGAAAGATGAAACACGGACGACGGCTGTTTATCGTGATCGCATGGAAATCGACCTAGACGAAAATCACGTCCCTACCGATGTACAGGTTAACTATAGCACCGACTTTATGGGGGGGCGTGCAAGATTGGGTGGTATCTGGAGTCCCGGTGCCGGTGGCGCGTATGGTATCGGCGGAGGGCTGACACTTAAATTCTGACAGCCGCATTTCAGCGCTCTGAGAAGCCATCTTCGGTAGTGGGCTCGTAACATTGCACAGCTGCAACTTCGGTAGAAAGCATACGAAACACCACCCAGAACTGATCTTCTCTGGCAATTCCGCAGCTCCCGCCCAACCGCATTCTCTGCTTTATTCTGGCCAGATGAATTTTCTCATTCCAGATATGAAGCAATAACCCCCTCTTTACCGGGTTGAGCGAAACTGCCGCCTCAAAGAGCCGTAAAATTATACCAAATTCCGCATGGGAATCCACCCTGCATATAGAAACTATATATTAATATTGCACTTGCCGCGCAGGACCCACACACCAAAAGTGCTATTTTGCTAAATTTTTAGAAAAAAAAGCGAAGAAATCCCTGCACTGTTAACCGTTTGGTGCAGGTTTTCTGCCAGCTTCAGCAAGTAAGCATCGAACCTGGTGGAGCGGATATGAGGCGGATCGCGCCAAGAAGCGCCCCAATCAGGCGAATTCTCAAATTAGATCGTCTGCTCAGCCAAATGACAACAGCCACATATCTACAGCCCGGCCAAGCTTCCAAGGCAAGATCCGCGGTCCGCGTATCGACAGAACGCACATGGGCAAAGCCCATCATTGATGGAGCATCCTTTTGTCGCTGATCACACATGCCCATTTCGGCGCGAATGTTATCCTCACGAGAGATAGCCTAAACGACGGACAACCTTTTGCCGAAACGCTTAAGGAAATTGATTTCTCGTCGCTCCGCTATCCCGGGGGTGGCGTTACCGAGGACCAAACCTGGGCGAATGGCGGGCTTGATCGCATGTTCGGCGATCCAATGGATCCTGGAAGTGAGCAACTATGTACTGACGATCCACGAAGCCCTCGACTACGCTGCGGCAACAGGAAAATCCCTTTCGATCGTGACGCCGACATTTCAGTTCTACGATAAGGCGAAGGGCACGTTTGATCACGACGGGTTCGGAAAATATCTCGACAAGCTTGAAGAGGCCATCGCGGCTCAGCCGAGCGCACATATTAAGGCGATCGAGATCGGCAATGAATATTGGGGGAGCAAGCAGTGGGGTTCGCTGACGGGGTCTCAGTATGGCGAAATCGCCAATGCCGAAATCCCGGAAATCGACGCAATGATCGGTCGCCTATCCGAAGCTAATGAAGGCTGGCAACAGCCTAAAATCGGCATCCAAGCGGGCAACCATTGGCGCGCAGAGCAAAATGATGATGGCACTTGGACAGCGGTCGGACCACAGGAATCGCTTGATATCATTTCCAGCATAGACCTCGACAACCGAGGTATGGTTGAGACCGTCGTTCAGCACTCCTATCCGTATGCACACTTGATTTCTCAGAACCTCAATTGGGCAGTACGGCCTATGGAGGTTTTCGAGAAGGCTGCAGGCTTCACGTCCGATCTCGAATTTGCCCTCACTGAATTTAACATCGGTCTGAACTCGGCGGTAGGGATCGATCAGGCATCCGCTTGGGTCGAGGCCTTTAGCGGAGCGGTTGATCGCGGGATAGATGCCATCGATCACTGGGGCATTTCCTACAACTGGCTGTCAAACAAGTTCTATGACACCAAGTTTCCGCCCGCCGAAAGCGATGATGGAAGCATTGTCGCCATCGCGACGCCGATGGGTCAGATCTACGACATTGCCCAGACGAACCTCATCGGGAAAACGACTATGACCGATGCCGAAGCCCTTCAGGAAATTGGAGCGCCGCGAGGGTTCAATGTCACAGGTTTCGAGGACGAGACACAGAAAATCGTTTTTCTCCACGATCCCGACCGACAAAGTAGGTCGCATCGACCTGAGCGAAATTGCCGATCGGAAAACATCTCACGACGCATTTTCTAAGCTCCCGCTGATAGCCCCAGGAAACATCGTGGTACGACGAGTCATCCCGCGAGCTGCCGAAGAACGGAGAAATTGCCGAGCTCGCGCGGAGACATGAAGGTCCAACGTCTGGGCCATGCTGTAAAAGATAGCTACGCTCTTGATCCTGGCGAAATGCTTGTGGTTACCATTTCTGACGCTGACAGGGACCTCGCGATCGAAGGTGCCCATAATGTCACCGATCCACGCACGGGTATGGTCGATGATCATATCTCGGGGGGAACTTGGAGACGATATTCTGCGCGGACATGTCGGCGATGATACGCTCGAAGGCGGCGGCGGAAAGAACGCGATCTCCGGCGGCAAGGGGAACGATCATATCGAGGCCTCTTGAGTGAGGGCGATGTCATTTTTGCCGACGGGGGCGACGACACAATCATGGGAGGCAAGGGCGATGATCTCGTCTTTGCCAGTTCTACATACGGCCCAGGTACAGCCGACATCACGGGAGGTGGCGGCCACAACCTGCTTCCTGATCGGCGCAGAAGAATGTGTTGATCGACGATTTCACGGATCAAGGATTGGATTGGCTTCGATGGCGCCTTCAAAGACGCTGGAAGCCTACAAAATGCCGCCAAAGCGATTGATGATGACCTCGTTGTAGAGATGCCGGACGGCTCTCCAGGTCGTTCTGACAGGGCAGGCCGGCATGCTCGGAGATCTTCACGAGCAAGTTCTCGGACTTCTTGCCGCGCGGTGAGATCACAGAGATCACTGATCATTACCTCGCGGGCCTGACCTACTCTCAAGTCGAAGAAGTTTTCGACCTCAAAGCTGATGGCTTTGAGCACACAATTCCTCCACTTACTCAAGAAACAGGCTTGTCAACTGCAACGGTCGCGCAGGGCGGGTCTCGGTATTTCGACAGCTTCGACGAAACCGTCGATCGCCTAGGGATCGAAAAGCCCGACGATGTGCCCCATCATCCCGATGACGGAGGCTCAAATCCCGACGATGTCTGGGATGACTGGGATGATGAAGATGATGATGATGGCAACAGCGGTGCCGATGAAGGCGGTGGTAGCATTCCCGACCACCCGCATGATCGTGATGAAGACGAAAACCCGCCCACTCCCGACGAGGAGCCTTACGAAGAGCAGGCACCGAGGTGCTGATCAGAGGTACTTTCCTGGAGGGTTTAACCTT
>NZ_JBSWSZ010000055.1:5308-5871 GCF_056158285.1 Pseudoalteromonas sp. AWM4_233
CAAAAACGTATTGCTAAGGTTAACGACGGTTAGATTCACCTCTTACACAGCACCTGGCAAGTTGTGCCTTTTCGTTACGCAGGTTTTCTGCCTGTACCGTACAACCCGGCGTTGACGCTTTAGGGTAGAAGTAAACTAAAACTTGGTTTGATTCTAATAAGGCTTTTAGCTCGACTGTTTCGTCATTTTGGTTTTGTAACGAGAATAAAGGTGCGTTGTCACCTGCTTTTAATGTGTTCATATATATCCTTAGCGAATACGTCTTAAAATGTAATCTACATTGAGTGTACTTGAAAGTGCTTCGAATTGTACTTTGAAATCGTCAAGATCGATCTGTGCAGGTAAATTTAATTCTAACTCACAGCGCATATGTAATTCATTGTCTTGTTCATACGTGTCAGATTTTAATGATGCGATACTGACATTATGCTCTGCGATAAAACGTGTCACTTTGCTGAGTGTGCCTGGCGCGTCTATGCCCGTGTATTCTAAATTATAAGCACCAATATAATCGTCTTCAGTAAGGTGCTGTGTAAGAGGTGAATCTAACCGTCGTTAACCTT
>NZ_JBSWSZ010000056.1:0-3913 GCF_056158285.1 Pseudoalteromonas sp. AWM4_233
AAACCAAAATGATGAAGAACGAACCAGAGTCACCACCAAAGATCATCAACCATCATAACCAAGGATTATTATTTTATGATGATGACATCACAAAAAAAAAAAAATGATGAAAAAAAAGCGCGCGCGCGCGCGCGCGCGCGCGCGCGCGCGCGCGCGCGCGCGCGCGCGCGCGCGAAAAAAACCAAACATAACCAGATGATGAAATGCGCGCGCGCCAGCCATGTAAATAATTGCTCAACACTGAGTTCAAAGTGAGCAGCAATTTTTAACGCGATAATCACCGAGGGTATAAAGCGGCCTGTTTCAACTGTGCTAATGGTTTTACGTGATACTGCAATGGCATCAGCAAGTTCTTGCTGCGATAATCCCTTTTCTTTGCGGAATTTAGCGATATTATTTTGCACTTTTATACCTAGTCTCTACTTTGCCAAAGAATTGATACGCCATATATCAAACACATCAAGGCAAGGTAAAATGTGGCCATCATGCTATGAGATACATTTAAAGCAAGTTCATCAGACAATAAAAAAATAGCCCCCATGCTAAAAAGCAATCCAAGCACAACATGTTTATAAGCGATGGTATCAATCGTATTTAAAAATTCATCCTTATAAGTAAGGCGATAACCAAGTTTCCATGTAAATCCCCCTCTAATCACAAACATAAAGAAGATCCTAAAAATGCGGCAACACCAATAAACAGTAAAAATACTGATGTTTGCTTGAGCATTGGGTAAACACTAATAATTAATAACGTGACTCCCATGAATATTGAAAACCATGCGTTATGACTCATAAACTTTTCTTCCGTTTTGATATCTTGCTTAGACATAATCGTTTCCTTTTATTTTAAACTCAAATGTAACCTACAGGTATCAATGTAACCCTAGGGTATCATACGGTCAATATTTTTGTAACCTACAGGTATCAAAAAGTTTCAGCGCTGATTCATATTCTTGTACCTAAGCTTGTTTACAAACCTTTTTGTGTGTTGGGCAATGCATTTGCGCCTAACTCCCGCTATGATATGACAATTGTTCGCCCATTTTTAAGGATGATTATGAAAACCTTACTGAAAATTGTTGGTGTCATCTTCGTATTACTGATTGCATTGGTAGTCGCTGCACCATTTCTCATACCTACAGACGCGATATTTAATAAAGTATCGGAGCAAGTAGAACAAACCACAGGTCGAAGTCTGACTATTAATGGCGATAAAAAACTGTCGGTATTTCCATCATTAAAACTCGAATTGAATGATGTGCACTTTGCCAATATGCAAACAGGCTCGCAAAAAGATATGGCAAGCATGCAGCAACTTGCTATCCGTATCCCGTGGATGTCGTTATTTGGCGGTGAGTTTAAGCTTGATAAATTTGTGATTAACGAACCAACGATTTTGTTAGAAACCGATAAAAATGGTAAAGCAAACTGGCAACTATTTGATGCGGTTGCTGAGCCCATAGACCGAGCAGCAAAAGAGTTCTGGCGCTGTTAACTTACCAGATAACTTTGATATCGAACTTGGTGAAGTAGCAATCTGACGGTGGTACTTTCACTTATCTAGATGGTAAAACCGGGGCAAAGCAACAGATAAGCGATTTAGAATTAGCAATCTTATTACCTTCTCTTCGTAAGACCTTAGAGTTAAAAGGCGGTATTACCTATATGGGTGAGCGCTTTGATTTAGATGTGACGCTAGATACACCTGTTAAAGCGATTGAAGGCGAAACCTTTAATGTCAGCACTGAGGTTGATTCACGCTTAGTCGATTTAAATTTTAAAGGTGCAATTGCAGAAATGGGTAATGACGTGCAAGGGCTTCTTTCTGTCAGTGGTGACTCTGTTAAAAACATTGCGAGCTGGCAAGGTGTTGAGCTTAATGCAAAAGAAAATGCGTTTAATGCCTTTAATGTAAAGGGTTCAATGCACCTAAAAGGACAGCAGTTTAAGCTTACTGAGCTACTTGCCACCCTCGATGAGCTGCAAATTAAAGGTAAAAGCGATATTAAGCTTGGTGATCGTTTAGCTGTGAATGCCGATATTGATTTGGGCATGCTTGATTTAAACCCTTACCTACCAGAGGGCGTAGCTAAAGAAGAGCAAGCAGAGCCTGCAGCAGATGCGCCAGCACAGCCAATTGTTTGGGATGATACTGCAATTGATATGAGCGGCTTAAATGCACTTGATGCAAATGTAGTCGTGCGTTCAAGCGGCTTACAAGCAAATGATATTACCCTTGGTGAAAACCAGTTAACGGTGAACCTAAAAAATGCCGTGGCTAAAATCAGTCTAGACAAGTTTGTTGCTTATGAGGGCAATGGTAACGGTGTGATCACCGTTAACGCCAAGCAAACACCTTATAAAATCAGTACTAACTTTTCTTTAGATAAAATCGATGCGCAGCCATTACTAACTGATGCGGCTGGTTTCGATAAGTTAATGGGTAAAGGGTCTCTAAACTGGGATTCTAACGACCACAGGTCAAAGCCAAAAGAGCTTTATCAATGCTTTAAATGGTAAGTTAGGCTTTGAGTTTGCTGATGGTGCGGCAAAAGGGGCCAACATTGCAGAGATGGTTCGTAAAGCAAAAGAGCTTATCAAAGGTAACTTGAGCGCAGTATCAGAAGGTTTAGATACTGGCTTTGATAACTCACAGCAAACAGACTTCTCGGCATTGCAGGGCAGCTTTGTATTCACTAACGGTGTTGGTGAAAATAAAGACTTGTCACTACTTAGCCCGCTTATTCGCATTACAGGCTCAGGTAAAGTTGATTTACCTATGACGAATGTAGACTATCGCTTGGTAACGGGGATTGTTGATTCAATCGAAGGGCAAGGCACGACCGATGATAGTACAGGCTTTAAAATTCCACTGCGTATCAAAGGCCCATTCCATGATGTTGGTTATAGCTTAGATGTCAGTGATGCGGCTAAAGAAGAAGTCAAAGAAAAAGCTAAAGATAAAATCAAAGACAAATTAAAAGGTCTATTTGGTAATTAATAAAAATTTAATTAAAGTCAAAAACAGGGCGCATTTTCGCCCTGTTTGTTTTATAATCAATAACAAACCAGCAAGCTGCTGTAATTCCTCAATGCAGGCATTGCGATTAATTCCAAATTAATTAAAAAATAACCTACCACTTCCTTGCCATTGCTGCTACAATTGCCCGCCCTTAAGAGACAACTTGCTTGTTTTTTGAGTGGAATTTAACCGAAATGTCTTGATTTTAAACAAAATTAAGGCGTGTTGTAATTTCTACACCGGAGGTCATTAACATGATCCAAATGCAAACTCAGCTGGACGTTGCTGATAACAGCGGCGCTCGCAAAGTGCAGTGTATTAAAGTCCTTGGCGGTTCGCACCGTCGCTATGCAGCGGTTGGCGATATCATCAAAGTTTCTGTAAAAGAAGCTATTCCTCGCGGTAAAGTGAAGAAAGGTGATGTTAAAAACGCGGTAGTTGTGCGTACTAAAAAGGCGTTCGTCGTCCGGACGGTTCTTTGATCCGTTTCGATAGCAATGCGGCTGTTATCTTAAATGATAACTTACAGCCAATTGGTACTCGTATCTTCGGCCCTGTGACTCGTGAACTTCGTACTGAAAAGTTCATGAAAATCGTTTCACTAGCACCAGAAGTACTATAAGGAGTCTATCATGGCAGCAAAAATCCGTCGTGATGACGAAGTAATCGTACTAGCAGGCAAAGACAAAGGTAAGCGCGGTAAAGTGCTTTCAGTTGTTGCTGAATCTGGTCGAGTATTTGTCGAAGGCATCAACTTAATCAAGAAGCACCAAAAGCCTGTTCCTCAGTTGAACCAAGCTGGCGGTATTGTTGAGAAAGAAGCGTCTATCGACGTATCAAACGTTGCGAAGGTGCTGTGTAAGAGGTGAATCTAACCGTCGTTAACCTT
>NZ_JBSWSZ010000057.1:0-656 GCF_056158285.1 Pseudoalteromonas sp. AWM4_233
CACCATCTTCGTTAGCGTCACCGGTTAGATTCACCTCTTACACAGCACCTGCCGAATATCGTCGCAGCAAGGTTATAGCCCTGCCAGTCTGTCTCGCCTGATTTGCCGTCTAGCCACTGGGCTTTAATTTGCTGGCCAATCGCAAATGCCTGTTTGTCATATTGCCAGCTTTGTTCCAACCCAAGACGCAACCAGCGTTCGTCTTGGTTTCCTAAGCCTGTGTCTAGTTCACTCGCATGTACGGCAGCATGGCCAGTCAATGACAGCATATTTTGGCGATAGCTATGGCTAACCTGCGCACTAAGCCCTGTTTGTTGCAGCGTATGCGGTGCAATTACAGCGAGTTCTGCCCCACGACTTTGCGCTGCGGTATCTAGTTCAAATGAAAACGCCTTTGCCTGCCACTCGGTATTACCTTGTTGCATTTTTACATCGGCAAAACCACCAACTAGGGTGCTGTCGCCCAAGCTTTTGCTTAGCCCTACATGCCAACTGACTTCTTCTAAAAAGTCAGAGCCTTTTACTCCTAGGTGTAGCACTTCAGTACTGGCACTGTAATACTGCGAGCCCAAGGTCATGGATGCACTATGATCCCACTTATCATAGGGTTTACTTTAGGTGCTGTGTAAGAGGTGAATCTAACCGTCGTTAACCTT
>NZ_JBSWSZ010000057.1:685-2816 GCF_056158285.1 Pseudoalteromonas sp. AWM4_233
CAAAACATTACGTATTGCTAAGGTTAAGTTCCTCGTGCAGTGTCAAGAGATCAGCACCTTTGGCGAGTATAGGATCGATCTCCGGCTGCTGCGTATTGACCATCTTGTACCCCTAAGCGTTTTAATTTTGCACTGATGCCTTGCTCTGCCATTACCTCAGCAACCACTGACCCCAGGCCACCATTAACGTTATGCTCTTCAATCGTTAGAACCAATTTTACATCCAACAACGCCTGCGCTAAGGCTTCTGCATTTAACGGGCGAATAGAAGAAAGATTAATCACTCGCGCTGAAATGTTTTGCTGTTTTAACAAATTTGCTGCAGACACCGCCTCATGAACAGTAGATCCTAATGCAACGAGAGCAACGTCTTCGCCTTCACTTAAGCAGTCCACTGCGCCTGGAATAAACTGATAACCCTCATCGTGCAATACAGGCAAAGCCTTGCCATCCATGCGAATGTAAACAGGTCCTTCCTTCCGTAATGCATAATCAACTATTTGTTGACACTCGACTGGACAAGAAGGTGCATAAATCTCAATGTTTCCAAATCCTCTCATCACTGAAATGTCATCAATACTATGGTGAGTACTCGCCAGAGGGCCATAACTTGCCCCTGCATTTAAGCCAAATAGCTTCACGTTTGTGTTGTTATAGCAAACATCCACTTTTACTTGCTCGTTAGCGCGTGAAATAAGAAACGGAGCGGCATTACAAGTAATAGCAATTTTACCGCCTAGGGCTAAACCAGCTGCAGTGCCCACCATTACCTGCTCAGCAATACCAACATTGATTAAGCGATCAGGAAATTTTTCAACAAAAGGTTTGATTTTAGATGTAGAGGTTGAATCAGCAACCACTGGTATCACATCAATCCACTTTCAACAGCCGCAATAAGGCCCTGCACCATTACATTAGCTAAATGCTCTGAATTACTCATCTTTCAACTCCTCCAGCGCCAATTCGACTTCATCACCTTTAGGAACTCGGTGGTGCCACTCTGGGCGCCCTTGGATAAAAGAGACGCCTGCCCCCTTTTCCGTGTTCGCAATAATTACATGAGGTTTACCATTAGCGACAAGACCCTCAATAGTCTCCACTACCGAAGACATCGTATTTCCTTGGCACTCAGTCACTTCTAAACCGAATGACTGCCACTTCGCACCTAATGGGTCAGTCGACATGATTTCGGATGTTGCTCCAGCAAGCTGAAGCTTATTCTTATCATTAATAATAATGAGATTATCTAAGCCATAATGCGCTGCGACTAAAGCAGCCTCCCAGTTGCTGCCTTCGGCTAATTCACCGTCACCTGTCACCACATATATTCTCCGGTTACTTCCTGACTTTTTTGCAGCAATCGCTAACCCGACTGCAACAGGCAAACCATGACCTAAAGCTCCAGTATTTAGCTCTACGCCTGGAGTTTTTTGGCGTACAGGATGACCAGGTAGATTAGAGTTATTATGTTGATACGTCGGTAGCCACTCTTCTGGAAAATATCCTGCTTCAGCTAAAACACAGTAATACCCACCTGCTGCATGACCTTTAGATTGAATATAAATATCTCGATCTGGATCTGTGAGTCGATCTGGCGCACAATTTAAAATACGAAAATACAGTGCTGTCACTAATTCAACTTGTGATAAATCTGCGCCTGTGTGACCTCCGGCAGGACTATTAGCATTTAATTCGATAATACGACGTCGCACCGCACGTGCTTTGCGTTCCAATTCATCAATGGATAGCAAGTATGGATTCATAAACCCTCCTCGGCTAAATATTCAATCATGAATATTTATTCAGATATGGTTAAAAAAATATTTTTCCTGATTCTTAGCAGCATCAAAATAATAGTGCCGCTAAGCAAATAAAGTGATGTACTACGCGGCTTTACCAGCAGCAAAAGCCGCCATCAACCAGCAGGTCAACCCCTGTACAATAAGAAGAGGCATCACTTGCAAGGAAAATGGCTGGTCCAACCATTTCATTCACTGACGCCATACGTCCCATGGGAGTTTGCGACTCAAAGTCTTTCGTTTGATGCACCATTTCTGGGCGAGTATTCATTGGAGTAGCCGTGTAGCCAGGACTAATTGAATTTACGCGAATCCCTTTTTGTACCCATTCC
>NZ_JBSWSZ010000058.1:0-6575 GCF_056158285.1 Pseudoalteromonas sp. AWM4_233
ATTGCCCCAATCTGCAATTGCGCCATCTGGCTTAACTGTTCACGATCTCGATATGTCGAGGGCGCTTCCCTCATCAATCATTTTTGAAACGCTGGACACAAGCTGACGAACAGGCCGTACAACAAGCGATAGAGGCAACTCAGGTTGAGCCATTACTAAGGCAAAACGTTGAAGCATTGTCCGGAGGACAGCGGCAACGTGTTTGGGTTGCCATGGTTCTGGCGCAAAAAACACCTTATTTACTGTTAGATGAACCGACAACTTATTTAGACATTGCACATCAAATTGAACTATTGGATTTATTTAGAAAACTGAATCGGCAAAACAGTTCAACCATCGTTGCGGTGCTGCACGATCTCAATCATGCATGTCGTTATGCTGATCACTTAATCGTGATGAATTCAGGACAGGTCGTTGCAGAAGGAACACCCAATACGGTGATCACCAGAAACACTGATCCAACACGTATATGGGTTACGTTGTTTAGTAATGCCCGACCCTTAACCAAGACGCCAATGATCATTCCTCGAGATTCTAGAGTCGACTAGCGTTTCTGACGATATCATGCGTTTCACATAAAGAATTTACACCAATAAAAACCGGCGATTTCGCCGGTTTTATTTTTGTTACTTCAAACTTGGGAGTCCACTAAGCAACGTATTTAGCTGCTCCCCAACATCACCAACGTTTCCAGGCGCGATAATATCTTCGTGCGAACACTCAAAATAATGCTTGTGCAAGCTGGTAATAAATGGCTTCCAATGCGCATCAATGTCATACCCCTCCGGTAAGGTACGTTCAGCCACGAACAAATTCACCTCACCATCATAAAGTGATGATTTTGCACTAGATAATAGCAGAACAGCATCTTCATAGTTCGATGTAATATCTTTAAACATCGCCATACGTTGCTTGTCCAATTCATCATCTGTAATGTCATTTGCTGCTAAGAACAAATCCTTTTCTCTTTCGATCTCGTCTTGCGCCTCTTCATTCATTGGCCCTTCCCAATCTTGGCCTTCAGGTGGGTAGGTATCTAGCAAGCCTAAGAATGCAACTTCTTCACCTTGACGTTGCAGTTTAGATGCCAATGCTTGAGCTACTGTTCCACCAAAGGAATAGCCTAGTAAATGGTATGGCCCTTCAGGCTGTAATTGCTTCAATGCTTTCATATGAATATCACAAGCATCTTCCATGTCTCTCCCCGCAGAGATGGCACCATTTGGACGTGGTGATTGCAGACCAAACACTGGATAGTGACCATCCAGATATTTAGGTAAACCTGTATATTGCCACGCGAAGCCAGAGGCTGAATTGATGCAGAAGAGCGCGGGACCAGATCCCGCTCTTATTGGCAGGACTTCACCAAAGCCAGCAAGAGTTGGATCGTTTAGCGCTTCATCGTCTAATAATAATGCCGTCAGTTTCTCTGGTGTTGGATTCACCATGATTTGACCAATGGTCACAGGAACATTAAGAATTCGACGAATATCTGCTGCCAGCTTCATTGCTATTAATGAGTGACCACCTAAGGCAAAGAAATCATCTTCTGCAGACAGAGTATCCAGCCCTAACACGTCAGCAAATATGCTCACAAGTTGAGTTTCCATCCCTGGTCGTGCCGTTCGCCCAGAACCAGTAACAACGTCACTTGGGAGAGGCAACGCTTTGCGATCAAGTTTGCCGTTGGCACTTAATGGGTATTCTTCCATCAAGATAATGGCAACAGGAACCATGTGAGCTGGCAAATGCTCTGCCAGTTTGCTGCGCAGAGTTTCACTCTCCGTTTCGACACCATCATTGAGGATCGCATAACCCACAAGCTGGCGATCATCCGCACCCGCCATGCCCTCTTCATTACTCAAGGATTTTGCACAGACAAGGGCCTGCTTAACACCTGCAAGCGATTGAAGCGCCGTTTCGATTTCTCCCAGTTCAATCCGTTGACCACGAATTTTTAATTGATCATCACTTCGACCAAGGTATTCGATTTTTCCAGAGGGTAGCCAACGAACAACATCTCCTGTACGGTACATACGCTCCCCATTCGAGAACGGATTCGCAATAAACCTGTCTGCCGTTAATCCACTGCGGTTCAAATAGCCGATAGCCAATTGATCACCAGCTAGATACAACTCACCGGGGACACCCACTGGCGTTTCTCTCAGGAAGCTATCTAGCACATACACCTGCGTATTCCATACGGGTAGACCGATCGGCACACTCGTCCCTAAGCTTTCAGCTAAAATAGAACCAAAAGCCGGACAATACGTCACATCAACCGCCGCCTCAGTTGGACCATATAAGTTGTGTAATGGCGCCTCTATCCAGCGTGCATATTGATTAGACAGTTCCTTCGATAATGCCTCACCAGAACAGAAAACACGCTGTAAGCTTCGAGCGACACGCTCACCTTGTTCATGACTGTTTTCTATCGATGCCATAAACGCAGCAAGCATAGACGGTACAAAGTGCATGGTTGTCACTTTGTAGTCATTGATGATCTGCATTAACCACTCCGGATCTTTATGCGATTCCGGTGGTGCCATGACCAAGCTCGCACCTTCAATCAGCGGCCAGAAGAACTCCCAGACGGAAACATCAAAACTGCATGGCGTTTTTTGCAAGACCACATCTTGCGCATTGAGTGTATATTCATGCTGCATCCATTTCAGGCGGTTTACGATAGCCTGATGCGAAACTAACACGCCTTTCGGATTCCCTGTCGAGCCAGATGTATAGATAATGTAGGCCCCATGATAAGGCGCAAGCCCATCCTTCTCTTCCGTCAGCGTGGAAGCCACTGGTTTAGGAAGTTCATCCAAAATCAGCAACTCTCCGAATGCAGAAAAGCGCGCTTGGTGCTCAGATGTCGTGATGATCAGCTTAGGCTTCACATCATTGACCATGTACGCCAACCTTTCGTCTGGATAACCCACATCAAGCGGTAAGTAAGCGGCCCCACATTCAATAATACTATTGAACGCAAGACTTAACTTCGTACTTCTTGGCAAAGCAACGGCAACAATATCGCCAACACTCACATTGTGCTGCCAGTAACACTCGCTATCGCTTTTACCTGCCCTCTCATTTCGCGATAAGTGAAACTTCGTTCTTCATCAACCAAAGCAAGTTTTTCGGGCGTTTTCTCAGCTTGTTGCACCATCAGCGAACGCAAGGTTTGCTCTGGTAACGCAACTTTGGTCTGGTTGACACGCTGCTGTAACTCAACTTCATCAGCAAGACGTAAATCTAACTGGGTCAAGCTTGCCTCTGGTGATTCGATAATCGCATCTAACACTTGTTCAAAGCGCTGCATTACTTGCTCAGCGATACCCGCTGTATCGCGGTATTCAAACAGAATATGGATCTGCTCACCGGGTAACACTAAGACCGTTAATGGGTAATGAGTGTAGCCACGGTTATGAATATTGCACAGCTGTGCCCCTGCATAGTCTTTGTTAAGCCAATCAGAATGGTCTGGATAGTTCTCAACCACCAGCAGCGTATCAAATAGCGTTTCGCCGCCAACCAATTGCTGAATTTCACCCAAACCAAGCTCATCATGCTCTAGTAATTGAATCTGAATTTCTTGATGCGCTTTTAGCTGCTCAAGCAAACTCTACGATCTGGTTCAAGTTTCATCCTTACCGGAATGGTATTACTGAACAAACCAATATGTTCATCAATCCCTTCCACATGACCAAAGCGGCCTGATATCGGCGTACCAAAAACCACATCTTCTCTGCCCATCATGCTGCCAAGAATGCTCGACCAAACACCTTGCATTAATGAGTTCATGGTAAGGCCATAGTGGCGAAGTAGCTGATTGATCACTCGAGTCTCTGTCTTCTGGGATAAACAGTTCGAGCTCGTTGAGCCTATCTGTGACGGGGATATCTTCGAATGCAATGGCTGGATTCACGCCCTGTAACACATCCACCCATCGTTGCTGAGCGGCTTTTTTATCTCTTCCTGTAAGCTGCTCAACAACACTGGCATAACTTGCGCTAATCGGCGTTAAGACATCAGCGCCACTCGCATATGCCGTTAGGAAATCTCTCAACAAAATCGGTGTCGACCAACCATCAACCACCAAGTGATGAGCTGAGATGTACAAAGTACTTTGGTTATCACCATGATAAATCACACTCGCATTTAATAGTGATTGTTCAGAGTTACTGAGATCAAACTGGCGCGTTAGTTCACTTTTCTCAAAACGAGTCAGATACGCTTGCTGTTCGCTTTCTTCCATCGAAGTAATGCTATGACTCTCGATTGGCCACTCACCAAGCTCCTTAGGAATAAGCTGAACGGTTTTACCCAGCATATCGCTATCAAACTTAGCCTTTAATTGAGGATGACGGCTTATCACCACATTAAGAGCACGCTTAACATGTTCAATATTGATCTCACCGTTAAAGGTTAAGCGCGTTGTTGAATTGTAATTACTGTTCTCATCACCCAGTTGTGACTGGAATAATAACCCTTCTTGTAAAGGCAAGGCAGGAAGCACATCGGAAAGCTCTCCATATCGCTTTTCAAGGCTTGAAGCTTGTGGCAATGAAATACCGGCAACCGTCAATTCTGCTGCCACTTTTAGCTCTTCAGCCAACCTTGTTCTCGAAGAAAGCCAATCAGCAATGGAATTCAGATTCTCTTCAATTTTGTCACTAATAACATCGATTTCATTTTGGCTAAACTGGAATTCGTTCCATGACCAGTTCAATGCAAATGCGGGCGCGGCTGCATTTTCATCGACAAAGATATTCAGTTCGAGATCGTGCTGTAGTGCTTGTTCACTGTCTAACAGAACAGCAAAGGTATCAGCAAATTTTCCAGCTCGACTTTGCGGCGACCATTTCTCTGACGATTGCTCAAATCGGCCCAAATAGTTAAAGAGTACCGATGACTTATAACGACTTGCTAGTCCTTTTAACTCGTTACGATGCGGATTATCAAGATGGAGCAAAGCCATATACCCCAACCCTTTATCCTTAATACTCCGTTTGGCTTGCTTTACCTCACGCAGCAAGTCAACCGTTGTCCCTGATTCCGGCAACGCCACAACCAAAGGATACTCTGTGGTAAACCAACCCATGGTTTGGCTTAGGTTGATAGACGAGTCAAACTCTTCTCGCCCATGAGATTCAAGATTGAATTTAATCGCCTCGTTGCCAAACACATTAGCAATGGCTGCACTTACGGATGAAAGTAAGATTTCTTCAATATCAATCGACTCTGACAGTTGACCGAACTCAAGCACACGCTCTGTGGTAGCAGCTGCCAGTTTATTTCGGCAATGCTTAACCCGGCAATCCTCCTGCGCAGGTTTGAACGGCATGACAGGACGACTTTCTCGTGCTCGCCAATCCACCATTTGCTGAACAGCGACATCCAAATAATTATGTAGTGCATGAGACCACGTATTAATACCCGTGACTTCATTTAGAATGACGATGTCATGATCGGAAACTTCCGCGCGAGTTAGTGATTTAAGCTGAGGCAACAACACACGCCAAGAAACGCCATCAATCAACAAGTGATGGGCTAGATCATCAGACCACATTGCCCTTTACTATCACTTAGCATCACTAACCGTAGTAGCTGACCATTAGCCAAGCTCATTGTCTTACCATACTGTTCAAATATGGCATCAATATCGGCATGTTGTAGCTCGTCTACTGTTAGATGTTCCACCCACGATGCAACATCTAGTTGATCTGAGGTGCTGGAGGGTTCTGTCATCCTGTTTCTTTTAACCTTAGCAATACGTAATGAACGCAGTACGGTTAAGATCACCATTTGCTAAAGGTTAACGACGGTTAGATTCACCTCTTACACAGCACCTCAAAACAATATTCTATCTGAAAGTAATCATTGCATTATTAGTTTTATTGCGATGGATAAAGCAGGTTACCCAGTACCAGTGCCACAGTTTGTAGCAAAAACCAAAGAGCAGAAAAAGTTAGAGCAATATGCAATTAAAATGAAAGAAATAGCGATTGAAACTGAATCCTTGCTTCATCGCACAGTAGAAGAATAAATTATTTTAATTAAGAGCATGCTTAGCAAGTTCATAAATGGCCATATTTGCAATGTCATTTATTTGCTGCTGATTATGTTTATTCGTTTTTAAATCGTGAATTAATAATGACTTCTGCTCTTCAATCAAGAGTTCAAAGTTTTTAGGGCTCACTAAGCCATCTTGGATCTGAGAAACAAGCTCATTTAGTTTTGTTTTTCTCGATATAAGCGAATCTTTAATCGAACTGTGTAACTCTTCACAGCTATATTTTAATATTACCTTTCTACATACGACATCAATATTGTGTTCAAATCCCATGTTCACTCTCATCACTCCCTCTTGAAGTACTCTTCGTTCCCTTAAGGTTAAATATTGTTCTAGAAGCAAAATGATTCTTTAAGGCTGATGATCTTGCACTGCATCAATAATTCTCGCTCATACTCATGTGGTTGATGGTTAGTGGCAATAAACCAGGTGCTGTGTAAGAGGTGAATCTAACCGTCGTTAACCTTAGCAATACGTAATCCAACCAGTAAAATCAAACAAA
>NZ_JBSWSZ010000059.1:0-3216 GCF_056158285.1 Pseudoalteromonas sp. AWM4_233
ATTCTACGTATTGCTAAGGTTAACGACGGTTAGATTCACCTCTTACACAGCACCTTTCGCTTTGATGATGAAGTAACGCGTTACTCACTGTATAGAAACTTCTATGACCCATACGAGCGAGAATGGCAAAACGGAAACAGCCGCTGGGATATTATTGATTTGGTTCGTGCCTGTTATGCATTGAGACCTGAAGGTATTGAATGGCCATTAAAAGAAGATAGTTCGCCAAGTTTTAAATTAGAAGAGCTAACCGTTGCCAATGGCATCGAACACGCTGCAGCGCACGACGCGCTGAGCGATGTAACGGCAACTATTGCACTGGCTAAGTTAATCAAAGAAAAGCAGCCAAAACTATTTAATTTTTTCTTTGGATTAAGAAATAAGAAGGCGTTAGCTGATCTCGTTGATGTCTATAACATGCAACCACTTGTGCATACTTCTTCGCGTATTCCTGCAACTCAAGGCTGCACAAGCTGGATAGCACCAATGAGCTTTCACCCTGTGAATAAAAATGCCGTGGTGTGTTTTAACTTAACTGAAGACCCACAAGTACTGATTGATTTAGACGTTGAGCAGTTGCGTGAACGCCTTTATACAAAGCATGCTGATTTAGGAGAAGATGAATTGCCAGTAGGTGCTGTGTAAGAGGTGAATCTAACCGTCGTTAACCTTAGCACATGATTCTTAACCGAGAAACATAAAAATCACGTAACGAGTACAGTGAAATTGAACGAAATGTTTCAAAAGGGGGATTGATCGCTAGGTTAAGACCATTGTGATGAACCCTGTTGTCAGCACTCAGCCCAGGGCGCCCTTCTCGTTGCCCGCCGCGGCGAAGACCGTCTCGATGTCCCCGGTCAAAGCGTGGGCCCCGGTGCGGGAGGACCAGAGGATCCGGCCGTTCTGGAACAGCTGGTAGGCCCCGCCGATGCCGTTGGACTTCTCGTCCGAACGGGGGAAGCGCAGGACGCCGGCGGCGGTGCCGTTGCGCTTGTAGGCGGTCTCGACGCCGCCCCGCACCCAGTAGGCGCCGGTGGCCGAGGACCAGTAGATGGTGCCCTTGGCGAAGCTCTGGCGGACCCCGCCGGCGACGGCCTGCTCGTGGGAGGTCGGGGCCCCGGTCTGGCTCTTGATCCGCTGGTACAGGGCCCCGATCGCGCCCTTGGTGGTGTAGGTCGGGGTGGGCGCGGCCGGTGCGGCGGTGTCGGCGGCCTTCGTGATCCACAGCGCGTCGTGGGAGTTCAGCGTCTTGCCCCCGGGGAGGCTGTCCCAGGCGTCCCCGGAGTCGAGGATCAGCTGCTTGTACTGGTCGGAGCCGCAGCGTCGGGTTCTTCTGCTTGAGCAGGGCCAGGGTCCCGGCCACGTGCGGGGTGGCCATCGACGTGCCGTAGTCGAAGCGGCTGTTGGGCGCGACCGGTCCCCGGGTGCCCGTGTTGCCCGCGGACAGGATGTGGTGGCCCGGGGCGTAGATGTCCACGGCGCCGCCGTGGTTGGAGTAGCTGGCCCGCACCCGGTCCGAGCCGATGGCCCCGACCGTGATGACGTTGTAGCAGTTGCCCGGGGCGTACTCGATCGCCGGGCGGCCGCTGTTGCCCGCGGCCACGGCCACCGGGATGTTCCGGAACCAGGCGGTGTTGATGGCGTTCTGCAGCGTGGCCGGGCACCCCCCGCCCATGGACAGGGACATGTTGATCACGTCGGCGCGCTTGCGCGGGGCGGGGGCCCCGGCCACGGCGTCGCCGGCCAGCCAGCGCACGGCGTCGGCCATGTCGGAGACGTAGCCGAAGCCGCACGCGCCCAGGGCCCGGGCGTTGAGCAGGGTGGCGTCGGGGGCGATGCCCACGGTGCCGTAGCTGTCCCGCTTGGCGGCGACGGTGCCGGCCACGTGCGTGCCGTGCCAGATGGAGTTGGTGGCCGCGGAGCCGGCGTAGCACTGGCCGGCCGTGGAGTAGGTGCCCGGGTCCCGCGGGTCCGAGTCCCGGCCGTTGCCGTCGTTGCCGAGGGCGGCCGTGGAGACGAAGTCGTAGCCGCCGATGGTCTGGGATCCAGGTCGGGGTGGTTGGCGAAGCCGGTGTCGACGACCCCGACGGTCACGCCCTTGCCGGTGGCGGTGTCCCACGCCTCGAAGGCGCGCAGGTTGGTGAGGGCCCACAGGGACGGGACGTCCGGGTCCGCGGCGGTCGCGGCGACGGAGCCCATGTCCTCCGGCTCCGCCTCGTCCGAGCCCGGGATCCGGGCGGTCGAGACGAGTCGGTCGGGCTCGGCGTAGGCCACGGCCGGGTCCTTGGTGCAGCTCCTCGGCCAGCTTCTCGGCCTGGTCGGTCGAGACCTCGCCGGCCAGCTCGACGACGGCCGCACCGTCGCCGGTGGTCCGGACCTCGGTGGTGTCCTCGGCCTCCGGGACGTGGGCCTCGGCGGCGGCGTCCTCGACGACCTGCTCCGACTCGGCGTCGGTCACGGGGGTGCGGTACTTGACGATCATCCGGTCGGTGATCTCGGGCGGGGCCTCGGCGCTGACCTGCTGGGCGGACAGGGTCGTCGGCGTTCTCGGCGGGGGCGGCGGTCGCGGGCGTGAGAGGAGCCAGCACGAGGGCCAGGGAGAGGGCGGACAGGGTGGGGGCGAGCATGGATCGTTGCATGGGCGAACTCCTGGGGGCTGGGGGGATCCCGGAAAAGGTTCTCACATGCAAATCAATGCGAACAGATCTAAAACAAGATCACGGCTTCATCACGAAGTGTGACGCCAGCCCCGTCGGCCCACGGTCCCGTCGGGGCGGTTCCAGGCCGTCCCCACCAGCACGGCGAGCCACTCGAGATGGCGCAGCAGCGAGGGGACGCCCGCGGTCAGCAGGGCCACGGCGGTCGCGGACGTCGCGCGGCCCAGGTGCCTCCGCGCGGAGGCGCGGGCGCCGCGGGACCGGCGGCGGGCGGCCGGGGCCAGGTCGAGCGCGACCTGGACGAGGCTCCACAGGGCAGTGGCGCCCGCCCCGGCGACGACGAGGCAGCCGTAGAGGAGGACGGCTCCGGGCAGCGGGACCACGGGGCGTGCCGCCGCTCACCCGCGAGGACGGCGGCGGTCAGGCCCACGGCGAGCACCGCGGCCACCGCCCAGGTGAGCCTGTAGGCCCGGCGGTAGTGCTCCTCGCTGCGGAGCTCGAGCCAGGCGGCGGTCGCCGGGGCGGCGTCCGGAGAGGTCCGCGCGCGCTCCAGCCGGCC
>NZ_JBSWSZ010000061.1:0-733 GCF_056158285.1 Pseudoalteromonas sp. AWM4_233
CCAGCAGATCGATTAGATATTGCCGTTTTTTTTCAATGGGCTCTTCCGTAAATATTGCATTTTCTATCTCCTCTTTTCTTTAATGTTTTTGTTTATTCTAAAAGAAATTCAGCTCTTATTCAGTTATTATGTTAAGTTTTCTTACATTGTTTTTGCTGCTTTGTAAGATTTTCTGACAGGAATAATGAAAAAATTTGAAAGATTAGTATAATGAAAGAAATTGGTTAGATTGAGGTGACATGATTGGAAAGAGAAACATCCTATAAAACCAGAAAAGTCATTTCGATTGGGACGGTCAGCGAACTGACAGGACTTAGCGAACGCCAGATTCGATACTACGAAGAGAGGAAATTGATTTTCCTGAAAGATCAGAACGCGGGAGCAGGAAATATTCTTTTCTCGATGTAGAGACTCTCATCGACATAGCCAACAAAAGGGAGGAGGGAGTCCGAACGGAGGAAATCCGCTCGGAATTAAAAAGGAAAAAGAAAAAAGACGATCAGGCATCACGTTCAAAAATGATTCAGGGTCAGCTAAATGCTCAGTTTGGAATACGGAAGAAATAATGGGAAAGTGATTATTCTGTAAGGGATAATCGCTTTTTTTATTCAATTTCTATACTGCCTTATAAAATAATGCAGACTAGGTTTACTAGGTGCCTAAGCGTTGAAACCTTTGTCCTCTCTTAACCTTAGGTGCTGAAGCGTTGAAACCTTTGTCCTCTCTTAACCTT
>NZ_JBSWSZ010000061.1:760-7160 GCF_056158285.1 Pseudoalteromonas sp. AWM4_233
TACAAGTTCAGTTACGTATTGCTAAGGTTAACCTGGTAACTGGGACACAAGACTCCAGCACCTAACTCAAGCAATTGACATGAGCTCCGTTTCTGCAACATCAAGTTCTGCAGCTGAGGTTGGAAATGAACTTGAGCTTGCGTTCGATGGTGATATTGACACGCACTGGCATACATCATGGAGTGACAGTTCAGTTACTTACCCACACGACGTTGTTATTGATTTAGGGCTGTCTTATGAGGTTGCTCAATTTGACTACACGCCTCGCCCAGGTGGCGGTAATGGTACTGTAGTTAAATATGAAGTGTACGTAAGTGAAACAGCAACTGAATTTGGTGAGCCTGTTGCACAAGGTGAATGGGCTTCAAATGGTGATGTAAAATCAGCCATTCTTCCAGCGACAAATGGGCGTTACGTTAAATTTGTTGCTCTTGAGGAGCAAGGTGGTGGTGCTTGGGCATCTGCGGCAGAGTTCTCTGTTCGTATAAATCCATAAACTGTTTTAAGGAGCACTATTCGTTATTACGGATAGTGCTTTTTTGTGGGAAAGAAAATGAACAATCACAGAATAAAAACGGCTGTTTTATCGCTTTTTTTGACCTCCTTGGTCGCATGTGGAAATCAGCAGTTACAGTTAGAAGATAAAAAGATAGAGACAACGATCAGTATTCCAGTGGCAGGAAACAGTTGGATTGATAATAATGTTGAGCTGTCAGATAAGCTGATAGACAAGAGTGGTGTGACCCATTGGTTTGCTGAACAAGGCAGTTTAAGCACTTATTTTTACACATCTAAAACAGGTGAGTTAGCCGTTTCTTTGCAAACCTTTGTGAAAGACAAACCTGCAACAATTGAAGTTTCGATAGCTGGGCAAAGCAAAATTGTAACAGTAAAAAATAATCAACCAATGAGCGTACCTGTTGGTACATTTAACCTTGATGAATTAGGTTATCAAAAGTTAACCATCACGGGATTAGAGCAAGCAGAAACGCTTTTACCAGCCATAAGTGAGATTAAAATCGGCGGCGAAGTGGCTTTAGGTAAAGTTAGTTATGTCAAAGATGACTTTTACTGGGGACGTCGAGGCCCTTCGGTTCACCTGCAATACTCGTTGCCTTCTCAAACGATGAATTACCCGTGGTTTTATAGCGAAATAGAAGTGCCAAAAGGAGCCGATGCAATAGGCTCGTATTACATGGCGAATGGTTTTGATGGGGGCTATTTTGGTATACAAGTAAACTCTGATAGTGAGCGCAGAGTGTTATTCTCTATTTGGAGTCCATTTTCAACAGATGATCCTTCATTAATTCCACCTGAGTACCGAATACAGACCTTAAAGCATGGTAAAAATGTGCATGTAGGTAAATTTGGCAATGAAGGCTCTGGCGGACAAAGCTATATGCGATACGATTGGAAAGCTGACACGCGATATGGTTTTCTAACTCACATTAGGCCAGTTGAAGGAACTGAAAGTACTGATTTCACAGCATACTTTTATGATCCGATGGTTGAAAAATGGCAGTTAATTGCAAGTTTCAGGCGCCCAAAGACGAGTATATATCATCAAGGCACCTATTCATTTTTAGAGAACTTCATACCTGGGGCAGGGCAATTTGAACGTCGTGCAATTTATACAAACCAATGGGCTAAACCTGAGCGAGGGGAATGGCAAGAAGTGACCCAAGCTAAATTTACTTACGATGCCACAGCCAAAAAAAATGCGCGTTTTGACTATCAAGGCGGTACGACAGAGAAAGGGTTTTACCTAAAAAATACAGGCTTTTTTTCCGCTCCCACTCCTTATGGCAGCGAGTTTGAAAGAAGCCCTACAGACATTCCTAAAATAGTATTCTAAGTCTTTACCTTAGTAATAAAAGAGCCTCCAGATAGGAGGCTCTATTTATCGAGTGAATGTATTTTTTATTTCTATAATTGCATCCAGCTGACCTATAAATAAGTCGACTAACTGTGGATCAAAGTGCTTACCAGATTCAGATTTGAGAAGTTCGACAGCTTGGTCAACAGACCACGCTTTTTTATATGGCCTTGTTGAGGTTAGTGCGTCGAACACGTCGGCAATACTCACTATTCGGCCTTCAATACTAATCTCTTCACCTTTTAGTCCATAAGGGTAGCCGCTTCCATCCCATTTTTCATGGTGCTCAAGTGCCAGCTTGTGTGCTAGCTGTAATAAAGGCGAACTGAGAGTTTTCTAAAATCTTCGCCCCGATTGTTGCATGTTGCTTCATATGCTCGAATTCATTTTCATCCAAGCGCCCAGGCTTCAGAAGCACGGCGTCAGGAATACCTATTTTACCAACATCATGCATCGGTGCTGCTTGTCTTAGTTGCTCAGCTTGAAATTCAGTCATTCCGTAGGCAAGTGCAAGTACTTTACTGTAACGGCTCATACGCGCAATGTGTTCACCAGTATCTGTGTCTTTGTATTCTGCTGCACGTCCTAAACGGTTTATCAAATCAATATGAGCGAGCTGTAATTGCTGTGCTTGCACTAATGATAAATGAGTTTTAACTCGTGCTCGGACAATTGCAGGGCTGATGGGTTTTGTAATGTAGTCTACCGCACCTAGCGCAAAGCCTTCAGATTCGTCTTGTTCATGTGATAAAGCCGTCACAAAAATAATCGGAATATGAGCGGTTTCTGGTGTAGATTTCAGTATTTCACAGACTTCAAAGCCATTCATATCTGGCATCATCACATCTAATAGAATTAATCTTGGCGGCTCATTTTTAATAAGTTGCAATGCAAGTTCACCTGATTTCGCAAATGATAAGCGGTAGTCATTGCCTAATACTTCACGCATTACTTTAAGGTTAGCGGGTTCATCATCTACGATAAGAATTCTTTCGCGCTCAATAAGTTCGCTCATGATTTCTCCTCACTTGCAGTTATTTCACGTTGCAATTTTTCAATCGCTTCCTGTGCAGCATTAAAATCAAAATTGTCAAAATGTTCACAAATTTCATTTATTTGCGATTTAAAAGCAGGCTGGGGTGTTCGACGCCACTTGAGCCAAAAAGTCATCGTCAATTTCGGCATGTTTTGCGTGCTCTAGCAGTGTGTCTAAGGCTTTATTTAGCTCACTCATAGGCATCATAGTAACGGATGTTTGTTCCTCTTGAGTTTTTGTTTCGGCTATTTTTGAGCGTAAAAAATGCCATTCATCTTCACATGCATGGATGAGTGAAATAAAACGAGTCCCTCTTAGTTCATTCTCTGCTTGAGAAAGTAAATGTAGCAGTTTTCCTAGCGCTAAATTCCCGGCAACGCCTTTTAAAGTGTGCAAAATTGTTTTCACCTCAGAACTATCAGTATTAAGCTCTTTTAAACGAATCATATTGGCATAATGATCAGATAAAAACGCTGCTATTTCTGAGTTTAGTTTTTCGCTACTTCCCCACATTTTCAGGCCTTTTGCATAGTTGATATGCTGCTTAGATTTATCTGGCTGTTGTTGAGATATTGTATTAACTTCTAACCCTAAAACCTTTGCTATTTCATGGTTAACTTGCTGAATATCAACGGGCTTATTAGCGAAGCCATTCATACCGGCTTGTTTTGCGGTTAATTTGTCTTGCTGTAAAACACTGGCAGTTAGGGCAATGATAGGGGTTTTTTTAAGTTGTTGTTGCTGCTCTTTTTCTCGAATCACTTTACACGCTGTAATCCCGTCGCACTCTGGCATGTGTATATCCATTAAAATTACATCAAAGCTATTTTTTTCGAAGGCGCTGATAGCCTCTAAGCCATTCTTCGCTTTTGTAACAACATGACCAGCTTGAGAAAGTAAAATATTCAGTAACTCGAGGTTTTGTTCTATATCGTCAACAACTAGAACTCTCAGAGGCGGCAGGTTTAAGATATTATTACTTAATTTATCAACTTTATTAATATCACCTTCTTTTAGAGGTAAAGAGAAAAAGAAACAACTTCCTTTGTTTTCTGTGCTCACAGCACTAATGCTGCCACCCATTAACTCTACCAGTTGCTTACTAATCGTTGTTCCTGACCCTGTGCCACCAAAACGGCGAGTCATAGTTCCATCAGCTTGCTCAAATGGCTGGAAAATTGCTTTTAGTCTATGTTTTGCGATACCAATGCCTGTATCTTGCACTTCAAAAAACAACTGATTGTTTTGCGTTTTACTGATACTAATTGTCACAGAGCCTGTTTCAGTAAATTTAATCGCATTACCAATTAGGTTGTTTAATACTTGGCGAATACGCGAATCATCTCCAATGTATATTGGCGCAACATTTTCGGCTATTTTTAAATCGAGAAGTAAGTTTTTTCGTTTCGCTTCAAGCCAAAAGGTTGAAACGATATTATCTAGTAGAGCCTGCAAATTAAAGTGTTCAAGCGTGATATCTAATTTACCTTTTTCTAGCTTTGCGGAGTCGAGTACATCATTTAATAAATGTAATAATGACCTGGCCGAACTATTCACAGTAATTATATGCTTTTGTTGTTCTTTGCTAAGCGGGCTATCCATCAAAATATCACTAAAGCCAATTATAGCGTTCATTGGTGTGCGGATTTCATGACTCATATTCGCCATAAATGCTTGTTTGGCTTGTGCAGCGGCTTCAGCTTCTTGCTTGGCTGTCTTTAATGACTCCTCATATTCATGACGTGAGGTTATGTCGACTAGCACGCCATCTATCCATTTGTCGTTGGAATCTGGATTATGGTTAACTGTGCCTTGATTTAGTACCCAAACTGTTTGGCCATTACGGTGTTTAATTCTATATTCAACAGCGTATTGGTTAGAATTTGAGATGGCGTCGTCTAGGGCATCTGCTATGTGCTGCTCATCCTTGGAATTTATGATATCTGCAAATGCTACTTCGTTTGATGTGAACTCCTGTGCTGTGTAACCGGTTAATTCAAAGACTCGTGGGCTAATAAACAGCATCGTCCAGTTTTTATCAAGTAAACAACGAAATACAGCACCGGGTGTATTATTCATCAAGGTACGATATTGTAGTTCTTTTTCTTCTAGACTCTGTTGCAGGGCGCGTTGCTGAGTTAAATCAGTAATAAACCCTACAAATAGAGTCTCTTCACCTGGTTGTTTCACTTCTCCAAGGCCAAGACGAATAGGAAATAAATGGCCATCTTTATGTTTTGCGCAAACATCTCTGTTGATGCCAATTACTTTTTTAAGCTCATGATTGCCACTATTTAATAAGTAATCATCATGATGTGCAGCAATTTCGTCATTCATTAAAATTTTAACGTTTTGTCCGAGAACTTCCTGTTGCTGCCAGCCAAAAATAGCTTCTGCAGATTTATTAAAGCTTAAAATTCTTCCTTTAATGTTAATAGTCACAATGCCATCAATAGCTGTACTTAAAATAGCATCTAAACGAGATTCTTCGGCAGATTTCTCCACCAACAGCATACGATAGCGAACCATTCCATTGATAATGCCTACGAGTGCAGTTAATAAAACGGTGGCAAACGCGACGCAAATAGCAATAAGTTCAATATGTGAGGTGCTGGAGTCTTGTGTCCCAGTTACCAGGTTAACCTTAGCAATACGTAACTGAACGTAGGGCAACATAATACGTATTGCTAAGGTTAACGACGGTTAGATTCACCTCTTACACAGCACCTAGCAGCATCGTCAGCTGCACTGTTAATTCTGAAACCTGATGATAGACGCTTGAATGATACATCTAGCGAGTTACCAGAGTTATTTAATTGTCTTTGTGCGTTCAATGAACTTACGTTAGTATTTACATAAAGTGCCATGATAATTCTCCCGATGTAAACTTGTTGTTTACTCTCAAACTATTAACTTTAAGCCTTCGGTTTAAATTCTACTCTCCGGCTTGGTTACTTAAGTTATCGGGCGGCAAAAAAATTCCTTTAGTATTTTTTAAAAAAAATATTTAACCCCTTGTTTTTACTTAAATTTAAATTAAATTACATACATATTTATACTATAAATACATAAAGTTATTTTTGTAATAGATATTACATTTTCTTGTTTTTAATCAAACTCAAACTGTTCTATTTTGCTTTTTTGAAAGCCTAAACGAAAAAAGGCTGCCAAATAAATGGCAGCCTTTTTCTTATGATAATAATTAACGAATATAATCTAGCAACGATAAATTAGATAATCGGCCGAAAGTTGCCTGTGACGCCTGTAAAGCTGTCTCATGTTTTGTTAACTCGGTGATGGCCTCTGCCATGTCCAACTCAATTAGCTCTGCTTTTGCTAACTTATTGTTTGTATCTAGATTATTATTTGCTTCTGTTATCCTAGTTGCAGTATTTAATCTACCTCCTAGACCAGACTGCGTTTGAGAGACAAGATTTTTTGCACTTTCAGGTGCTGTGTAAGAGGTGAATCTAACCGTCGTTAACCTT
>NZ_JBSWSZ010000062.1:0-3541 GCF_056158285.1 Pseudoalteromonas sp. AWM4_233
ATGACGAAGTAGCGACTTAGGAGACATAACAATCAATGGACGACGAAGTGGACGAACGGACTGACGACGCAAGATGTGCAAAACCTGCGATGGAGTCGAAGGAACACACACTTGAATATTGTAATCAGCACACAACTGCAAGAAACGCTCAAAACGTGCCGAGCTATGCCAGGACCTTGACCTTCGTAGCCGTGTGGAAGTAAACATGTAAGACCACATAAACGACCCCACTTCTGCTCACCTGAACTTAAGAATTGGTCAAATACAACTTGTGCACCATTCGCGAAGTCACCAAACTGTGCTTCCCACATTACAAGTGACGTAGGTTCAGCTGTTGCGTAACCATATTCAAACGCAAATACCGCTTCTTCAGAAAGAACTGAGTCATACACTTCAAATGCACCTTGCTTTTCGCTGATATTTTGCAGCGGCAAGTATGTTGATGCATCTTTTTGGTTATGAACAACAGCATGACGGTGGAAGAATGTACCACGACCTGAATCTTGACCTGTTAAACGGATATCTGTACCCGCATCAACAAGCGTTGCATAAGCAAGTGTTTCAGCCATACCCCAATCAAGTGGTTTTTCACCTGTTGCCATTAGCTTACGGTCGTCGTAGATTTTCTTAACCGCGCGACTGTGCTTTGTGGCTTTCTGGGAAGCTTGCTACTTTTTCGCCAAGCTCTTTTAACTTTTCAACCGATACTGTTGCATCGTACTCAACATCCCAATCGTGACCAACAAACTTAGCCCAATCAGAAGAGTGCGATGTCTCTAGTTGAATTTCTTCAACAACACAGTTGCCTTTGTCTAAACCGTTACGGTAATCATCAGCAAGTGCTTTTACTTCATTTTCTGAGAACGAACCTTCAGCAACTAATTGGTCTGCGTAAATTAGACGAGGTACTGGATGCTTTTTGATTTTTTGGTACATAAGTGGTTGAGTCGCGTTCGGCTCATCCGCTTCGTTATGACCATGACGGCGATAACATACTAAATCAATCACTACATCACGTTTAAACTGGTTTCTGAAATCAAGTGCGATTTGAGTAACAAATGCAACCGCTTCAGGATCGTCAGAGTTAACATGGAAAATTGGTGCCTGAACCATTTTCGCAATATCAGTACAGTATGGTGTAGAACGTACATCAGACTGTTTAGACGTTGTGAAACCAACTTGGTTATTTACAACGATACGGATACTACCACCACAACTAAATGCACTTAGTTTGCGATAAGTTAAATGTTTCTTGTACAACACCTTGACCTGCGATTGCAGAGTCACCGTGAATAGTAATTGGTAATGCTTTAATACCTGACTTATCACCTAGACGGTCTAAACGAGCACGTACCGAACCCATAACCACTGGGTTAACGATTTCTAAGTGAGACGGGTTAAATGCAAGTGCCATGTGCACGTTGCCACCCTTAGTTGCAAAGTCAGATGAGTAACCCATGTGATATTTAACATCACCTGAGCCTAATGTGTCTTTGTGTTTACCAGCGAACTCATCGAATAATTCTGATGGGTTTTTACCTAAAACGTTCACTAGTACGTTCAAGCGACCGCGGTGAGCCATACCAATAACAGCTTCTTTTTGTCCGCTTTCACCTGCACGATGAATTAGTTCTTTAAGCATTGGTACTAACGCATCACCACCTTCAAGTGAGAAACGTTTTGCACCAGGGAACTTAGCCCCTAAGTATTTTTCAAGACCATCTGCAGCTGTTAATCCTTTAAGGATACGTAGCTTTTCTTTAGAGAACGTTGGACGTGATTGCACTGATTCTAAACGTTGTTGTAACCAACGCTTTTCTTCAGTTGAAGTGATGTGCATATACTCAGCACCAACCGACCCACAATAAGTTGTTTTGAGCGCTTGATATAGTTCACCTAATGGCATGGTTTCGCGACCGACAGCAAACGAACCCACATTGAATTCACGGTCAAAATCAGCTTCAGATAAATCGTGGTACTCTAATTCTAGATCACGAACACGTTCGCGTTGCCAAATACCTAATGGATTTAGGTTGGCATTTTGGTGACCACGGAAACGGAAAGCATTAATAAGTTGTAGCACCTTGACCTGTTTAGGATCACCAGAGCCACCCTCTGCTACCACTACTTCTCTATGCTTGTTTTTAGCAAGCTGTGCAAATTGTGAACGAACTTCTGAATGTTTAACATCAACATCCACACCATCAACTTTTGGTAATTGTTCGAACACTTCTCGCCATTCTTCTGGCACAGAAGTCGCATCATCTAAGTACGCTTCATAAAGCTCTTCTACGTAAGCAACGTTACCGCCGTTTAAGTGAGAAGATTCTAGCCATGCCTTCATCACACCTTCGTGCATTTATAAGCCCTTTTCTTTAGCGCAGAAATTAATTGTTGTAAAAACAAGGTGGTTAATCACTTAACCACCTTACATATTCAAGCTTTAAACAGCGCGGTTTAAAAGCATTGATTTGATTTGTCCAATTGCTTTGGTCGGGTTAAGACCTTTTGGACACACGCTAACACAGTTCATGATACTGTGACAACGGAACACGCTGAACGCATCGTCAAGGTCAGCAAGACGCTCTTCAGTCGCTGTATCGCGGCTATCAGCCAAGAAACGATACGCATGAAGAAGGCCCGCAGGACCGATGAACTTGTCTGGATTCCACCAGAACGAAGGACACGATGTTGAACAACATGCACATAAGATACACTCATATAAGCCATCTAACTTATCACGTTCTTCGATTGACTGAAGACGCTCACCCGCCGCTGGCGTGTCGTTAATTAGGTAAGGCTTAACTTTTTCGTATTGAGTGTAGAACTGACTCATGTCAATAACAAGGTCACGTACCACAGGTAAACCTGGTAATGGGCGAATTACGATTTTACCTTTGCCACCTTTAAGTAGCGTTGATAAAGGCGTGATACACGCTAAACCATTTTTACCATTCATGTTGATACCGTCTGAACCACACACACCTTCACGGCATGAACGACGGAATGATAATGTTGGATCTTGCTCCTTCAATTGCATAAGGGCATCCAATACCATCATATCTTGGCCTTCTTGCGTTTCTAGCGAGAAGTCTTGCATACGTGGTGCATTATCAACATCTGGATTGTAACGATAAACCGAAAATTGTACTTGTGCCATCGTCTCGCTCCTAGTATGTACGTGCTTTAGGTGGGAAAGCTTCACGCAGTTTCGGCGCGTAGTTTACATCACGTTTGCTCATTTCTTCGCTCTTAGGATTGTAGATTGAGTGACATAGCCAGTTTTCGTCACGAAAACTGGCAGGTGCTGGAAGTTAGAAGCCACAAGGATCGGTTAACCTTAGCAATACGTAACTGAACGAAGTGACAATAACAGTTGCCGCTTAGTGTAGATATTACTTGCGGTACAAACGGCCTCTTGGACATTGTATTCAAACTCAAGCAATTTGAATGGCATTCTAAAGAATGCGTTCATTTTAGTATTGTTAACAAAGTTTGACGAGGTGCTGTGTAAGAGGTGAATCTAACCGTCGTTAACCTT
>NZ_JBSWSZ010000063.1:0-2462 GCF_056158285.1 Pseudoalteromonas sp. AWM4_233
TACGTATTGCTAAGGTTAACGACGGTTAGATTCACCTCTTACACAGCACCTCTTTACAGGCCTGTACCATGTTGTCGTACACTTCAAAATGACCAGCGGATAAGTAATCCATCATGATCTGACAAAAACTTTGGATCTGCACTTGGTCAGGCAGTGCATGATCGTTTTGTTCGAATGGCGCGAAGCCTGCTAATTTACAAAACTGTAATAACAATTCCTGACGCTCAGTTAACCATGCATCGATAACGCTGTGACTACCACCCCATTTTTGTTGGGCTTCTTCAAATCTTGATAACATAGCGAACTCCTTTAGCGTGTTGTTTCCTCTATAAAAAGAAAATCTAGCTCAAAGGTCAACCATTTTTTTCATTATTTGTTCAGGTTTGCTTGTAAGTTATTGAAATTAATCGGTTAAGAATTTTTGTGGTTGTGGGCATAAAAAAACCACCCGAAGGTGGTTTATCAATTGGTTTAGCAGTTTTTATTTTTATTAAAATTAAAAGTTATTTTTATTATTAAAGGTGTTTTGTTGTTATTTTTTTAACGCGGGGGAAGTTATACCAAGCTTTTTTTGTTGTTGCAAATAGTTTAACAAGATGTTTTTTAATTTTTTTGCTTGTCTTTCCATAAGTGGTTGAAGCGTTAGTGGTTTAATCTAGATCATGACAAATCACTTTGCTTGGGCGTTTAGATAGAGCCTGCGCATAATTAGTGATACAATTTGCGCAATTTTTTAGGCTTTGGAATCGAGATACGCTATGAGCGAATTGAAAAACGATCGTTATTTACGTGCGTTAATGAAACAACCTGTTGATGTAACGCCAGTATGGATGATGCGTCAGGCTGGACGTTATTTACCAGAGTATCGCGCAACACGTGCGCAAGCTGGTGACTTTATGAGTTTGTGTAAGAACGCAGAATTGGCAGGTGAAGCACATCTTTAGCCCCATTGCATCTGGAGTAGTTAAGATGTCGCTGAACAGAATTGCCGCGTCTAACGGGTAGCGGACGAAGTGGTTGTAAAGTAACTTCACATGCCAATTCTGCGTTCTTACACAAACTCATAAAGTCACCAGCTTGCGCACGTGTTGCGCGATACTCTGGTAAATAACGTCCAGCCTGACGCATCATCCATACTGGCGTTACATCAACAGGTTGTTTCATTAACGCACGTAAATAACGATCGTTTTTCAATTCGCTCATAGCGTATCTCGATTCCAAAGCCTAAAAAATTGCGCAAATTGTATCACTAATTATGCGCAGGCTCTATCTAAACGCCCAAGCAAAGTGATTTGTCATGATCTAGATTAAACCACTAACGCTTCAACCACTTATGGAAAGACAAGCAAAAAAATTAAAAAACATCTTGTTAAACTATTTGCAACAACAAAAAAAGCTTGGTATAACTTCCCCCGCGTTAAAAAAATAACAACAAAACACCTTTAATAATAAAAATAACTTTTAATTTTAATAAAAATAAAAACTGCTAAACCAATTGATAAACCACCCGAAGGTGGTTTATCAATTGGTTTAGCAGTTTTTATTTTTATTAAAATTAAAAGTTATTTTTATTATTAAAGGTGTTTTGTTGTTATTTTTTTAACGCGGGGGAAGTTATACCAAGCTTTTTTTGTTGTTGCAAATAGTTTAACAAGATGTTTTTTAATTTTTTTGCTTGTCTTTCCATAAGTGGTTGAAGCGTTAGTGGTTTAATCTAGATCATGACAAATCACTTTGCTTGGGCGTTTAGATAGAGCCTGCGCATAATTAGTGATACAATTTGCGCAATTTTTTAGGCTTTGGAATCGAGATACGCTATGAGCGAATTGAAAAACGATCGTTATTTACGTGCGTTAATGAAACAACCTGTTGATGTAACGCCAGTATGGATGATGCGTCAGGCTGGACGTTATTTACCAGAGTATCGCGCAACACGTGCGCAAGCTGGTGACTTTATGAGTTTGTGTAAGAACGCAGAATTGGCATGTGAAGTTACTTTACAACCACTTCGTCGTTACCCGTTAGACGCGGCAATTCTGTTCAGCGACATCTTAACTATTCCAGATGCAATGGGCTTAGGTCTGTACTTCGAAACAGGTGAAGGCCCTAAATTTGAACGCCCAATCAGCTCTTTAGCAGATGTTCAAAAGATCCCTAATATCGACCCTACTGACGAGCTTGGCTATGTAATGAATGCGGTAAGCACCATTCGTCGTGAGCTGAAAGGTGAAGTACCACTTATTGGTTTTTCTGGTTCTCCTTGGACGCTAGCTACTTATATGGTTGAAGGTGGTTCGAGCAAGACGTTTGGTAAGATTAAAAAGATGGCTTTTGCTGAGCCAAAAACACTTCACCTATTGCTAGATAAAGTCGCTGATTCAGTAATTGATTACCTAAACGCACAGGTTAAAGCAGGTGCACAATCGCTTATGATCTAGCAATACGTAACGGTCCAGGTTACA
>NZ_JBSWSZ010000064.1:0-5656 GCF_056158285.1 Pseudoalteromonas sp. AWM4_233
TGCGTGTCATAGAGCCTAAATAAGCCCTGGCTGTTAGGCAATACTCTGACGCATTGCATTGCTCCAGACTACGGCCTGATTGTAATAGCCATGCAGCGCTTTTTGCTCGACTTTGAGTGCCTGAGATAGCTTACGGGTTTTCTGCCAGCTAGCCGTTTCAAAGGTTTTGGCCAGTTCCAGATAGATCAATAAATTGTTCTTTTCACCACACAAAGCCGCTTTTAAATCATCTGACAGAGGCAGGTTTTCCATCAGGTTATTCATATTGCGATCCAACATGGCATCGATTAGGGAAAACAAGCCCACTAAAAAGCCTTTGGGTGGATTTTCCGGATCATTGCGGGCCGCCGCCAACAACTCACAAAATTTAGCCCGGATCAAAGACACCTGAAGTAGTTCCATCGGCTTGGCATCACCCAGATTGGCCAGCGCTAACAGAGCAATAAACTTCTTGAGTTCCAGCGCCCCCATGTAATTTAGCGCATGACGCAACGAGGTGATCTTATTGCGCTTGTTCACAGTCGGGTTATTGATAAAGCGCAATAGCATGTAAGACAGCGCCACATCTCGCTCAATAATGTCGTTGATGCGATCAAAGTTCATCTCTAATTTGGCACTTTCACCAATGAGTTCCAGTAGTGACAGCTTAGAGTTGGGGATATTCTTTTGCTTTACCACCTCTGGACGGGCGTAGAAATAACCCTGAAAATAATGGCACCCCATGTCTTTGTAGAGTTCAAACTCTTCATGGGTTTCCACTTTTTCTGCCACTATTTTAACTTTGGCATCGAGAAATTTGGGTACGTGTTTTTTGATAGTTTCGTAATCGCTTTCGCGAATATCCACTTTTACAATGTCGATATACGGCAGAAATACATCCCATTTGGGATCAAAATCGTGATCGTCCAGCGCCAGTTTGTAACCCAGTTGTTTGATGTGCTTGCAGGCAGCCAGCAACTCTTTGCTGATGGGAGCGGTTTCGACAATCTCAATCACCACTGCCATGGGATCTAATGACGTTGGAAAGCGATAAAGCAGCGTGTCTTCATAAAAATTGATGAAGGACACCTTGCCACCAGTGATTTCATCCAGGCCCAAAGTTAAGTGATTACTGGCCAGAATCTTTGAGGTCGCCTCATCCGGAGCAACATTGGGAAAACAGTTTTGTTTGCCATCCCGAAATAACAGCTCGTAACCAAATACATTCTTATCGCGGTCCAATATGGCCTGACGTGCAACGTATGCAAACATTCTTCTACCTCTCAGGCAAACAAGATTATCTTGCTAACCTTATACCAAATAAGTAATCGAAATTCTGGTGCATAAAACTCTGTTACATTTCATAGGTGATATTCATCCCTGTGACACGAAACAAAATTAAACTTTAGCAGGTCTGACAACGTAACAACAAATATTAATCTGCTTGTTCAGGTTAAATTAACAGCAAACAAGCGATACTTATTCGTTTTAGGGCACCGACTCTGGTGATCTCCAACCCACTGTGCTAGCATGCCAGCGGCAAAAAATAAAGAGGTAATTATGAGCACAAAAATACAGTCCATGGCCTTAAGCATTCCACAAAGCGGAAGCCTGGATTCGTACATTCAGTATGTGAGTGGCATCAGTATGCTGTCCGCTGAAGAGGAACGTGCATTGGCAACTCGTCTGAGAGAAGACGAAGACCTGGAATCAGCAAGAAAGCTGATCATGTCGCACCTGCGTTTTGTGGTGCACATCGCCAAATCTTACTCAGGCTATGGCCTGCCGCAGGCTGACTTAATTCAGGAAGGCAACATTGGATTGATGAAAGCGGTTAAGCGCTTCGATCCCACTATGGGCGTTCGCCTGGTTTCCTTTGCCGTTCACTGGATTAAAGCTGAAATTCACGAATACGTATTGCGTAATTGGCGCATCGTAAAAGTGGCCACCACTAAAGCACAGCGCAAACTTTTCTTTAACCTGCGCAAAGCCAAAAAGCGCTTAGGCTGGTTTACCCACGAAGAAGTGCAAACAGTCGCTGACGAACTGGGTGTCAGCACCAAAGAAGTTCTGCAAATGGAAGCTCGTATGGAGCAGCCAGGATCAGGCCTTTGACTTATCAGCTGACGATGACGAGTCCGGTAGTTTTGCACCGGTACAGTACCTGGAAGACAAAAGCGAAGACGTAGAGACTAGCGTTATCAATGCCGACTGGGATCAAAACGCTTCTGCTCGCCTGTACTCAGCGATTAAAACGCTGGACGAGCGTAGCCAACACATACTGCAAACCCGTTGGTTATCAGACGAAAAAACCACATTGCAGGACCTGGCAGACAAATACAATGTCTCTGCCGAGCGCGTGCGTCAGATTGAAAAGAACGCCATGAAAAAGCTGCAAAACGCCATGAGCTAACAGCTTATCTCGTACAAAACAACGAAAGCCGCAATTTTGCGGCTTTTTTGTTGCGTGTACTTACCCAAGGTTCAAACCAGACAGCATGTTTTAGACCGGATTTAATGTGCTTTGTCAGCCCCGGCGTCAATAACCCGGATTTCTATATATCTGACTGAAATCTAAGAAAGTACATTAGCCAAGATTTTTAGAGTCACGCCAACCAAGCCTCTTTACTTTATCAGTCTCAAATTCTGAACTTACTGACCCTGCCAGTTATAGCCAACCTGCATCTACATCATTTTCAGATCTATCACTTATTACAATCAAAAGGCAGTGATCAACTAAGGCCTTTTCTTCAGGGCTTCGTAGCTCGATATTTTCAGTTATGAACTTTCAACGCATCAAACACATTGCACTTGCGGTGAGCCCAAAACAAATTTGCCAAACTGTAAATGTTAACAAGTTGCCAATTCACACAATATTAACAAGCAACTTGAAGATTATAATGGTATATTGTATACAATATACTCGATGTTTATGAAAAGTAAGCCAACCTAATTCAGCATTAGATTTAGCACCGCATACTACTAAAAATTAACCATCGTAAAACCACTGCCTCAATAAGAGCCAGTATTATCAATTTGGTTGTGGGGATTCAAAGGACTGTGACGTTAAATTCAAGATAAAAGCAATATGATTAGCAAGCACCCGGACAGCGTGCACTTCCCCCGCTCCAAACAGCAAGAACATAAAGGAAATTCAATGAATCGATTTATCACCGGGGCATCAAGCATTGCTGCTTTTTTCGCCTTGTTAAGCCCAAACAGCTTGAGTGCTGCTACTATTGCACAAACCTTCACCACCAACTATCAATGTAATTCAACTGTTCAACTGCACGCCCAAGCAGGAGTTTCACAGCAACAACTTATTGCCAGTTGCAACGAAATTGCCGAAACAGACCAAGCATTTCATAACTTTTTTAATACCAATCCAAATTCACCACTTCCGAATGATTACAATGACACATTAGATGTTTATATTTACCTTTCAAGTGCCGAATATAAAGCAAATGCCGGTACACACTTCGGTATATCTACAGACAATGGAGGCATGTATCTGGAAGGTACGCCCTCAAATGTGAATAACCAGGCTAAGTTTATCGCCCACATCTGCGAAGACAGTTGGGTGCCATTTTCTTGTTCTTACCAAGGTCAAGTGTATAATTTACAACACGAATATGTGCACTATCTAGATGGCCGGTTCAATGTTGCGGGACCACAGGGAACCTTTGCATACAATGCGGGGTTAGCTGAAGGGCTGGCAGATTATTTGGCTAATGGTTTAAATTATTCACGTACGATTGATGGGGTAACTAACCTTGAGATCCCACCTTTATACAATATTTTGAGTGCAAACTATTACCATCCGGATTTGTACAAGTGGGGCTACCTGGCCATACATTACCTCAATAATAATCATCGTGCAGACTATGATCAGATAGTCACAGCACTGAGAACAGGTAATACGGTCAACTATCGTACCGCCATTAAAGACGTTGCAAACCGCATTGGCAACGGCTTTGATGCTTATGTAACCAGTCTAACCAGTGCTGTAGCCATTAACAGAGGGACATTACCTGCTGACAACACATTTGGCGCTTGTAATCTTGAACATAAATACGTGCGCTATGTAGACGATCCCTCAACGCAAAACATTTCTGTCCGCAACACTACAGAAGTACCAATGCGACTAATGTGGATTGACAATGTCACTGGGGATGCTGGCACTGAAGAAATCGCATTACTAACGCAAGGACAAGAATACAACAATAATTTTTGGCGGCTAAACGACCGCTTTATGATGATGAGTGAAAATCGGGAGTGTGTGGGAGTTGGCATAGTCGGTACAACTTCAACATTTGAAATTGATAACGCGTTAGTTAGCAATGTTGTACCAGATGTGTTACCCCTCCCCAACGAAGTCGGCGCTTGTAGCTTAGAAAGACCCTATTTTAAGGGAGATGAAACGGCCAATGCGACAATCATCAATAACTCGAATGAAACCATTGAAATTCGCTGGGTGAACTATGTCACAGGCCAACGTTCGGACACGGTTTATGCTTCCGTAAATTCAGGGGAAAGCTTCAATGCCTCAGGCTGGTCTCAAGGCGACAGAATGATCTTTGTTGACACAACAAACACCTGCAAAGGGGTTGCTATACTGAGGACTGGAGAAAACAGTTTTTCTTTCAATGGTGAACAGCAAGTAAATCAACGACCGACAGCCGAAATCAATGGTCCCTATTCCACCACCGAAAACAGTAACATTGGATTTAGCAGCTCTGGCTCCTCCGATCCGGACGGTCAAATTGCCAGCTACTTTTGGAACTTTGGCGACGGAGGCAGTTCCAGCTTACCCAATCCGAACCATGTCTACTCGAATGCTGGAACTTATAACGTCACACTGACAGTAACAGACAATCTGGGTGCAACTGCCACTTCGAGTACGAATGTTACTGTTACAGCGGAAGACAACGGGACTGGCAACAATACGATTCCTGATGCCTGTGCAAACCAGACTGGAATTACCGGAGGCCGCCTTGAAGCTGGTGAAGCAGCTTGTTTAGGCAACAGTTCACTGATAGGTGCTGATGAGAATGCGTAGTCGCTGTATGTTAACCTTAGCAATACGTAACTGAACGAAGTAAGTAAAAATTAACTTGGCTAGGTGAAGCACATTTTTGTGTTATTGGTATTGGCGGTGTTGGTAGCTGGGTTGCAGAGTCTTTAGCGCGTACAGGTGTTGGTAAAATCACGCTGATTGATATGGATGATATTTGTGTGACCAATATCAACCGTCAGATCCATGCAATGACTGACTCTGTGGGTGAGCAAAAAATTGAAGCTATGGCTGCGCGTATTAAACAAATCAACCCAGAGTGCGATGTTCAACTCATTGATGATTTTTTAACGCTGGAGAACATTCGTGAATATATTACTGGCTTTGATTATGTTATTGACTGTATCGACGCGGTAAATGAAAAAGCAGCGTTGATCGCGCATTGTAAAAGAAACAAGATCCCAGTAATCACAACCGGTGGAGCGGGTGGTCAAATCGATCCAAGCCAGATTTTATATGGTGATGTGGCAAAAACGACGCAAGATCCGTTATTGGCTAAAGTTCGTTACTTTTTGCGTAAGAAGTATAACTTCACCACGAATCCTAAGCGTAAGTTTGCAGTGAGGTGCTGTGTAAGAGGTGAATCTAACCGTCGTTAACCTT
>NZ_JBSWSZ010000065.1:0-7248 GCF_056158285.1 Pseudoalteromonas sp. AWM4_233
TTACGTTTACGTTGACAGATTTCCATGACCGGCCCTACATAATCGTTAGGAACCATGATTGTCGCTTTAACAAAAGGCTCCTGAACCTCATCCAATGTCTGGTTATCAGGCATCATCGACGGGTTTATCGACATTGATTTCAGCCCCGTCTGTCGCTTCGTCACCTGATAAATCTCATGCTTGTAGCTGTTGTAATGAGGTCGATTTTAGTACTCCGGGCTCGAGTCCTGTTCCTGGAATGATCTCCATATGCAGCATCCCGAGGAACCCACAGCGGAAACCGAAACCCGAGCGCCTGGGAGGTCTCCGGCTTCGAATCTGCAGGGAGGAGTCGTTCAGTTCGAAGCCGCTCCAGGCGCATCTCGTAAGATCGTTGTATTTGCTGGCGTCCACCGGGTACATCCCACAGAATACCATCGGATTCATACGTCTTGTAGCCCTGGCAGCGGTTCGGCTGCAGGGTTGGTGGCCAGTGTGATCGCGTCACCCCACGCGGCTGGCGTCCCCGATGCTGTTCGATGGTAGGCGGTCAAGTAACCGACATCACCGACATGTCAGTTCTTTCATCGTGCGTCGGGGTCCGGCCGGAAGACGCCGAGTTCGTTCACTTCAAACTCTTTGCCCGTTGCCATCATTCTTATTTTATCGCCAAGTTTGATAGAGCCTTCACGGACACAGGTATAGGCAACGACACCCCTGTAGGAATCATAAAGGGAATCGAAGATCAAAGCTTTCGTCGGATCTTTCCATTGCCTTCAGGCGCAGGGATATCACTCACAATCCGCTCTCAGAATTTCATCAATTCCTACGCCTTCTTTAGCAGAAGCAAGAATGGCATCTGATGCATCAATCCCGATCACATCTTCGATTTCTTGTTTAATCCGCTCAGGATCTGCACCAGGAAGGTCGATCTTATTAATGACAGGGATGATTTCTAAATCATTTTCCAATGCCAGATACACATTGGCCAGTGTCTGTGCTTCTATTCCCTGGGCAGCGTCTACGACGAGAATCGCCCCTTCACAGGCCGCCAAACTACGAGAGACCTCATATGTAAAGTCGACGTGGCCCGGGGTATCAATTAAGTGAAACGTATAATCCTGTCCATCGTTCGCTTCATAGGACAATTGAACGGCGTTCAATTTAATCGTGATTCCACGTTCACGTTCAAGATCCATCGCATCAAGGAATTGTTCCTTCATTTCTCTCTGTGTTAAGGCTTTTGTTTTTTCTAGAATACGATCAGCAAGTGTCGATTTCCCGTGGTCGATATGGGCAATAATCGAAAAATTGCGGACCCTCTCTTGTTTAGATTGTGCTGTCAACTTAAATCACTCCTACTGAATTCGACACAAATATCTAGGTTGATTATAGCAATACGCCAAGCATTATTCAATGTAAACCCATAGAACATATGAATCTTATTAGCCTGCCTGGATGATTTCGGCTAAGCACGACGATCATTACATTGAAGCGTGAAGCCACCCCTTCCCCATCCCTCCAGCAAGTTGGGAGATCCAGGGAGTCTCAGAATCGACATGATGAGGTGGAAGCATGCATCGATCGTTTGGCTTGCTGTGTTGAGAGGCGCAGTCTGCCTCGCCTGGTCTACTTCCTGTTCTAGCTCTGTGTCGTAACTACAGGGGCACGGTCTATCCAACTTTTCATTCGTTTTTCTCAATGCCATAAAATGCGCCCGCAATAAAAACGCATGAACAACGATGAGTCCACCTGCCAACCATTTCATGATCGCCCCTCCTCCGTTAGTCTCTTGACGACTTTTTCGTCTTCGAAAGTAGAAATCACTGAACACTTCAGCCATGACATCTGCGGAACGATACAATTCATCCAAATGATTGTAAACACCGCCGAATTCAACAAGCAATGGCATTTGGGATTAATCCTGATTGTATACACCATCTACTCCGGATCCTTTTTTCGTAATCACTCCTCGGCTGATCCCTGGATATTTTTCCTCCAGCTTCTGATGAATGGTGGATGCGAGCTGCAAGGTTTTGTTCATACTGAGGATGTTCAGCCCCGATAACAAAAGCAAAACGTGCGTAATTCTTTCCCATCAATCGTTGTCGTTGTGTGTTCCTTAGAAAGTGAATCCCTGTGAAGGTCAAACAAGTACTGTATGTCTCCATTCTGACTGAGGGCTTCTTCCACGACCGGTCTTACAGCGTCATAGGATTGATAATACTCCATACCGTTTTCACTTCTTAGTGCAGCCACATCTGTTGTATCAACAATCGTTCCTATCCCTCTTCTTTCTAAACCTTCGCCCAGACGTTCTCCCACAAGAGTGATATTAACCTTCCCATCATAGACCGTAGATTCATCAGGAAGATGGGGATAGAAGGATTCAGTGTTGTGAGTATGGTAAATATAGACACGATCTCTTCGCCACCGGTTTCTCTTCAGGCTTCGCATCTACCTTCATTATTTTCCTCCACTTCCCCTTCTTCCCCGCGGTCATCTACAATCAACGGCGGCTCGGATTCAACAGGAAGTGTGGAATAGTCGGTCCCTTTCCCGGCAATGATGATTTGACTATTGTAAGAAGACAGACCCGGGATCTCTCTCCCAAGCAGACTTCGAGGAGTCATTCGGTGTCAGGCTTGTAAGTAGTTGAAAGGACAACGTCGTCAAACTCAGGAATCCTGATTCCCCTCTGGATGGGCATCCTTAAACGACACGGTTTTCCATTTCGAACAGATATATGAAAGGCACTCCGCCTTCAAGTTTCGTTGTCCACTCCTGTATCGTACTTGGAATAGATGCCGGTACGTCGTTTTAGCCCCGGTAAGAACACCGATCCCGATAAATAATAAAAGCAAAATCAGTGACGACTGATGATCGCCCACCTTGTCCCGCTGTTTCACTATAGCTTTTTTTATCCGCCTTTTTCCACTTGATCCGGGTAACGAGACATAAGAAATCCTCCCTCTCATCCACTATCTAGTAAATGGTATGAGAAAGAGGAATTTCATAGAACCGGTCTCTATCAATTCATCTATTTAAAATAAGACTTGGGCCTCGCCATCTTCCACTCCTGGGTGTAGAGCTCCATTGATCCCCTTAGCAATGACATGGGCCATATCCTGTGATAAAACTGTCCACCTCTTTAGGAGTGACCATCAAATTATGACCGAGAGGAGTTAGTACTTCTTTGATCAATTGCTTCTTTTCTCGCTTCCTGTAACTGACCGAACATGCCCATAACCGCTTTGCTTTGTTCCTCATCGGGATGATCTTCCTCTGTCAATGTCTTTCTTTCAAAAGGGTTCATAGCGGGTGACAGACGCATTGGATGGTCGATCCTTTTCCTTCCATTCCCTGCCAAAATGTTTAAGGACATAATCAATCGCATCGCTCGTAATGGTAACGGCGTCCACTACAGTAGGAACACCAATGGAGATGACAGGTATCCCATACGTTTCCCGGCTGATCTCTTTCCGCTTATTCCCACACCAGAGCCCTGGATGTATTCCCGTATCTGAAAGTTGGATCGTCGCATTAATGCGGTTGATTGATCGTAGAAGCAAGGGCATCAATGACTAGATACGAAATCAGGCTTGGTCTCTTCAATAATCCCATGAACCATATCACTCGTCTCTATTCCTGTCACTCCCATGACCCCAGGTGTAAAAGCAGACACAGGTCGATACCCTTCCGAAACGGTTTCCGGATGAAGTTCAAATAAGATGACTGGTCACATAGACTTCTTCGCGTTACCAATGGCCCTAAGGCATCCGGAGTCACATTCTGATTCCCAAGGCCAACAATCAGCCCCCTGTCCATCTCCTTGATCCCACACTCACTCATTAATTTTCTCAGTTGACCGGATAACGTTTTCGATAAGTTTACTTGCAGGTCGATGATCCTGCTTTCGGATAGCCAGTGATTCCAACGTTACATAATGCCCCGCCTTTTTTCCAATTCGTTCAGCTCCTGCTTCATCTACAGTCACATACGTAATTTTAATTTCATTTTTTTCATTTTCATGAACTTCCACCCCGTCAGTAGTCTGAGGATTGCAGGTTCATCTTTGACATTCATTTCCTGTGCTTCCAGATGCCAGGTCCGTTCTCAACGAGTAGTCGAATTTTTCCTCCATTCAATTCAACCTCCTTAATGAAAATCTTCTCCCAAGGCAGATCAAAACTATGCAAATGATGAAGGATGGGTATATGAGATAAGTATTGAAAACAGCGCACTGCTCTGGTAAAATGTCTCTTGTTCGATATGAATGAGTCTTTTGTTTTTACCTAGGAGGTGAAACTATGCCTAATATTAAATCAGCGAAAAAACGTGTACGTACGAATGATGACGCTCGTGCCTTGAATGCAGCGTTCAAATCTGACATGCGTACAGCGGTTAAACGTGTAGAAAAGCTTGTTGATAGCAAAGATGTAGAGAACGCGAAAGAAGCACTTCCTACAGCTGTTAAGAAAATCGACAAAGCTGTTCAACGTGGCGCCCTTCACCACAAATACAGGGAACCGTAAAAAATCCCGCCTAACTAAACTTGTCAACGCATTATAATTCATTCGTAATTTATGACCAACAGACGATCCTTCTTTCTTGAATGGGTCGTTTTTACATGAAGAGAAGCCCTCCGAAGATATCGGAGGGCTTCTTTTCATTCACGGTACGTTTTGACTGAAGGCTTCGTTATTGATCACTCCTTTGAAGAGAGTGTGCGTGTAGACTAGGTAGAGACGGGTGCTTGTTGTTTAATGTGGATCAATCGATATAAGAAGCATTTCAAAAGCCAGTGACTTCTCCATCTTCCCCTGCTTCAGAGTTATGATCGGTTTCTGCCAGTTGCTTCATAATTTGGTCCAGCTCTTGTTGCGTGAAGGCACGCTCCCTTTTCAGCGCCATTTTTATGACGTAAGGATGTGCTTTAATATAGCTTTTCATTTGATTTTGAGCATACCCTTTCTGCTTTAAGTACTTTCGCCTGACTAATAATTCTGAACTGGGAAGCAAGGAGAGCCGTTAACGCAATCGGCTCTTCATTTAGTTTCTCCAAGATCCTTATAAATCCGGATCGCTCTTCCCAAATCTTTTTCCATAACGGCATCGACCAAGTTTCAAGCCCAGATGCTTCAGCACTGTGTGAAAGGAGTTGTTCTGCCACTTCTTTCGTAACAACGCCTCCTTCTCCTACATACAGAGCTAAGCTTTTCCATTTCCTTTCTAAGGGCCATTAGGTTCGCTCCAATTTCCTGAGTGAAAAGTTCATGAATATCCTGGCGGAACGGTGATATGTAAATCGTTCGCTAAGGTTTGGACCCACTTGTCAACATCCCACTCTTTGACCGGCTGGCAGCTGATGACTTCTCCATTCTTCTTTAATTGCTTGAACAATTTTTTCCGTTCATCAAGCTTTTCATAAGGAGCAATTAAAATTAGCACCGTGTATTCTGCTGGATTTTGCAGATATTCTAACAGGACTGTCTGTGTCATGCTCAATTGGAAGCTTATCTGGCTTCGCCTTTAAAAAGACAGGACTGATGAGCGATGACGACTTTTCCTTCACCAAGAAACGGAAAGGTTTCTGCATCTGTAACAACATCCTCTATAGGCGTCTCTTCTAAATCGTACTGGGATATATTAAACTCCCGGTCTTCTTTTTTTAACGTCTTTTCAATAATTTTATTCTTATGTTCTTGAATCAGATAGGATTCTTCTCCATATAATAAGTACACTTGTGATTGTTTTACATTGACCATAAAGTGGTTGTCCTTCCTTTATAAAAAAAGAGTACGGCGCCCCATGAAGGGGAACTCAGTGTCACCATTTTATGTTTCTTTCGAATTTCTGTCAAAATGGTGTGCTGATCATCGCCGTATGAACCATCTATATAAACGCCATTCCAAAAGCCCCGGGAGCTTTTGAAGAGGACGATGTTGTTCCTCTCTTGCGTTTAGTTTGACCGCTTACGTAAGAATTATCTGTGACAAGTCTTGCTAGGAGTGGGAAAGGTATGAATCACTCAATAAAATTCGTTTTCATGCCCGGTAAATGTAGATTTTTGGGTAAAAATGGACTATACTTAGTAATTGATATAGGAGGGGTAACAGTGAACGAGTTCAAAAACGATATTCAATCCAAAACTAATGATGTGATCGACTCTGGATTAGGGTTTGTATTTTCATTTGTTTTCTTCGTTATCTTAGGTGCTGCAACTAGCCAAACATTGATGCTGTTTAACCTTAGCAATACGTAACTGAACGAAGTAGGCTACATAATACTTTTTAGACCATAAAGTCCCGCCTTCAACAAAGAACCGTTTTTACTTTACTAATCAATCCTGTGCTTTTAACTACACATAAAAGGTCTACTCAGGTATATTCTTAGGTGAGTTTAACTACGAGTTTAGTCTGTGAAAAAAGCAACGTCTTTCGATATCGCTTACCTTGCTGGGGTGTCGCAATCAACGGTCTCGCGCGCTTTGCGTAATAGCCCTTTGGTGAACCAAGAAACCCGTGAAAAAGTGCAAAAAATTGCCAAAGAACTGAATTACAAAGTTGATAAAAACGCCAGTAATCTGCGTTCTCAACACAGTGATACGTTGGCCTTGTTACTTTTTGAAGACCCAACCGACGATGGTTCAGCCATTAATCCTTTCTTTTTGTCTATGCTGGGCAGCATTACTCGTGCCTGTGCAGATAGAGGTTATGACTTATTAGTCTCGTTTCAGCAAGCCAGTAACGATTGGCATGCCGATTTTGAAGACAGTAACAAAGCTGATGGTCTCATTTTGCTGGGCTATGGTGACTATGTCGACTTTGCTGAAAAGCTAACAAAACTGTCAGCACAAGGCACGCATTATGTGCGCTGGGGTGTGGGTGAAGATCAACTCAAAGGCTCTGCAATTGGCTGTGACAACTTTGCGGGTGGTAAAGAAATCACGCAACATGTATTGAAGCAAGGCCGTAAAAAATTGGCTTTCTTAGGTACAGCTTCAAGCCATGCGCCGGAGTTTTTCGACCGATATAAAGGCCATTGTGCAGCGCTTGAAGAGCTTGGTATTAAGGTTGATGAGAAGCTGCAAATAAACGCTTTGTATACTGAAGAAGCAGGTTATGATGCAGCGAAAAAATTGCTCGACTCAGGCGTGGAATTTGATGCGATTTGTGCAGCGTGCGACTTGATCGCGGAGGTGCTGTGTAAGAGGTGAATCTAACCGTCGTTAACCTTAGCAATACGTAACTGAACCAGTAGGTTATA
>NZ_JBSWSZ010000066.1:0-2598 GCF_056158285.1 Pseudoalteromonas sp. AWM4_233
ATGTTGGGAAAGTGATTGGTAAGAACGGGCGGATTGCGAAAGCGATTCGGACTGTCGTTTATGCGGCAGGATCAGATTCTGAAAAACGAATCTATTTGGATATCATGTAAGAGAACTAATTTTATTGGTGTGAGAAGGGAGAAGGGAAACCTTTTCCCTTTTTTACTATTCACATGGAATGATGCAGAGGGGCGGGCGAAAAGATGCAGATCATCCGAACAGTGCCTGTTAAACAAATATTAACAGAAGTCAGTCGTGCACAAATCAAGGAAAAGTTCGACGAACGATATCAACGTCTAGACCGGGAATGCAGACAGCTTTCATTTGAACAAAAAAAATTAGAACGCAAGCCTGGTGTTTCCAGACAGGAAGTAGAGCGACGGTTTTCAAAGGAAATTGGACGTAGGAAAGATCAACTGAAGTGGTTGGAATACCAGCGCAAGCAATTGGATATCCTGCCTGATGGAAGTGAATTGGAGACAGACGAAGTAGAAGCGCTGATTGAAGTTGAAGAAGGCGATCAGTGGGAAGAGGTCATACAGGATCGCCAAATCGTCGTGAAAGACGGAAAAGTCATACGAGCGAGGTAATAGCACTCATGGAAAAACAGTTATTCAATGTCGGTAAGATTATCAACACACATGGCATCAAAGGAGAAGTGAAAGTTCATCGTGTCACTGATTTTGATGAGCGATTCGAACCAGGCCAGCTTTTGTATTGGGTAAGTGATAAAAACGATCCGAAACCATTGGTAGTTAGTACACACCGGGTTCACAAAGGTTTCGACCTTGTAAGCTTCGAGGATCACTCTTCGATTAATGATGTCGAAGGATACAAGAATGGAAAGCTGATGGTATCAGAAGACGATCAGGAAGAACTTGATGAACATGAATTTTATTTTTATGAAATCATTGGATGTACCGTATTTTTAGAGTCAGGTGAAGAATTAGGTGAAGTGAAAGAAATTCTTACCCCTGGTGCGAATGACGTTTGGGTTGTGAAGCGGAAGAAGCAGCCGGATGTTCTCATTCCGTACATCGAACCTGTCGTTAAAGAAGTGGATACGAAGCAGAAGAAAATCATCATCGATCCAATAGAGGGGCTGCTAGACTAATGCACATCGATATTTTGACACTTTTTCCAGAAATGTTTGATGGTGTCCTGCAGAATTCGATCATGAAGCGTGCTCAGGAACAAAACGCCTTTTCCTATCAGTATGTCAATTTTCGTGATTACACAGAAAACAAACACAACAAAGTGGATGACTACCCATACGGGGGAGGTGCGGGACTTGTTCTATCCCCACAACCCATATTTGATAGCATTCAGTCCATAGAAGATTCAGCGGAAACACCACCGCGTGTCGTCCTTCTGTGCCCGCAAGGAGAACCATACTCCCAGAAAAAAGCGGAGGAACTAGCCAAAGAAGATCACCTTGTCTTCATTTGCGGACATTACGAAGGGTACGATGAGCGTATCCGGCAAGAATTGGTCACTGACGAAATTTCCATCGGTGATTATGTCCTTACAGGAGGAGAACTAGGAGCAATGGTCGTCATCGATTCTGTTGTCCGCCTGCTTCCTGGGGTTCTAGGAAATGAGCAGTCGGCTCCTATGGACTCATTCTCAAGCGGCTTACTTGAACATCCGCGAGGTGCTGGCAGTCCCTCAGCTTCGTAAGTAGTTAACCTTAGCAATACGTAACTGAACGAAGTAACCAAACAAGAACATCGACGTCACTTTATTAAAGCTATCAGCTGTTTCGTTGACCATGTGCTGTACTTGCCTTGACTGAGAAAGGCAGCCAAACATAGGGTAACTCATCAGATCTTGTCTAGTGACTGAGTCTTTCTGAAGCAGAGGGTGGTTTTTCGCAACGAACATGATGAGTTGATCAGGAATATAGATATCTGAGCTTGCTAATTCAGAGGAGTGCATACATACACTGATATCGATTTCTCCAAGCTGAAGCTTGTTCGTTAGCTCGGTTTCGTCGAGCATTTGCATTTCTACTTTAACGCTTGGATGGTGTGCTAAAAATTGCCCACAAACAACAGGCACAACACTGCTCATTTGTTGTGTATAACCAATAACCAGTTTATCTTGATCATTACCAAATAAACTCTGTTTTATATTCTTTTTGGCATTTTCAAGCTCGTTTAAAGTTGCTTTACAGTACGTGAGGAAAAGCTCACCTTGTTCAGTAAGACGAACAGAGCGTGTAGAACGTTTTACTAACTCACAACCAATCTCATCTTCAAGAGTTTGGATGCTACGGGTGAGGGCTGAAGTACTTATATTCGTCTGTTCAGCGGCTTGGCGAAAATGTCTTAAATTGCCTAGAGCAACAAATTGCTCAAGTTGTTCAAATCTCATTTGAAATTCCTTTTAATTTCAACGGTTCTTTTAGAACTGTGTATTTACCCAATAGTAATACAAAATGCAATAAGGGTGAAATACTTTTTTACATTAAAATTACAAACAGCTAGTCTGGATAGCTATCTCTAATAAAAATAAACTCATCTAGGTTATTTATAAATAAATCAACGAGTTTGGGGAGGTGCTGTGTAAGAGGTGAATCTAACCGTCGTTAACCTT
>NZ_JBSWSZ010000067.1:0-6953 GCF_056158285.1 Pseudoalteromonas sp. AWM4_233
CATTTCATCAGCTTTTACCTTAATCAGGCATGCCTGAGTTCGTTAAATTGCAATCTTCATTAGACCCTAACTCATCAAAAATGAATCTAGATTTAATTAGATTGATATAACTCACTAACCGAATTTATTTAAGCGTAGTGCTACCAATTCGGTTAGCATCTTTATTAATACGCTTTATAAGCTAAATATAGCTGTGTTTAGCGGTTTGTGACATTCCTTTTACAGTGATTTTTAGCTTATTTCAGGAGCTGATCAATTTGTTGTTTTGCTTCAGTAAGATAGTGCCCTGCAAAGATATTGGCATTATTGAGCATAGGGTATAGTTGGTAGATGGCTCTACGTTGCTCGTAGCCTACCTGCAATGGGTAGATATCGTTATAGGCGTCATAAAAGCTATCGGGAAGTGGTGCATAAAGCTCACTCATTGCGATATCGCATTCCCGATCACCATAATAACAAGCAGGGTGCAAACACACTGGGCACATTATTATAAAAGCCCATATTTCGACGCCAAAAGTCACCGTGTAATAACGAAGGCTCTACAATATGGCTATGCAGTGCGTCTTTAACAAAAGCGATGAAGGTGTCTTGATTAACAAGCTCAATGCCTTTTTCTTGTAATAACTGCAATTGCCAACCAATGCGTTCTTCAGCAAAAAATACATCCCATTTTTTGTGCCAACGATTTGGTTGTAGAGTAGGGCCAAGGAAGTTGTCGTTATCTAAGCCGAACATGGCTTGGGTATGCTTTTGGTGTAAATGAGCAAGGTGTTCTCCCATTTCATGCCAATTGGTATGGGGCTGTTTATCAAGTTCTAACCATTCAAGCACGATAAATGAAAACTCAATATTGCAACCTGTGGTGATGCAATCTGGGATCATAAATAAGCTTTCTTGAGTTAACAGCTCTAGATTAAAGGCTTCGCACTCTAAGCGCTCCAGATCACTTAAGTGAGCGACTTTCACAAAGAAGTGGTGTAAATCATCGCCAATTTGGAAGTATTTATCGTTATTGGGTGATTGTAATTGGCGCTTAAAGGTATGCTTAAAATCAAAATGCATCGCTTGGCTAATCTGTTCATTCACCGAATTCCACATAATTTTGTTCACCTTTTAACCATATAATTAAACTATGGCAAAAAGACGATGAATTAACAAACCCATAGCGTTAATATTGTTAAAGTTTATCGAAGTATTTATGAGGGGTCAGATGAATAAAAGTCTCATTACTAACTTTGTGGCACTTGCCTTAGTATTAGTCGGATTTTTATTTGAACAAGCAATTGTGCTTTCTGTTGGTTTATTTGCGTTATCGGGCGCAGTAACAAACTGGCTTGCTATTCACATGCTATTCGAAAAAGTACCATTTTTATACGGCTCTGGTGTTATAACATTAAAGTTTGCGTCTTTTAAGGTGGCGATTCGTAACTTGGTAATGACCGAGTTCTTCGCTGAAGAAAAAATCGATCAGGTCATGGCGCTCGCTAAACCGAATATTGATTTAGAGCCTGTGATCAGTGAAGTTAATTTAAGTCCGGCTTATGACTCTTTAATTGAGGTTATCGAAAACTCTCAATTTGGTGGCATGCTGTCGATGTTTGGTGGCCGTGATGCGCTCGAGCCAATGCGCGAACCTTTCATTGAAAAAATGAAAGCGGCGGTTATTGATATTTCGAAGAGCGACGAATTTAAAACCATTCTTGATGAAAAGCTATTTGCAAAATCTAACCTTGGTGGCTCATTACACAGTACAGTTGAGCGTTTAGTTGATGAACGATTGAATGAGCTTACACCAACCATGGTAAAAGATATTATTCAAACCATGATCAAAGAACATTTAGGTTGGTTAGTAATTTGGGGTGGGGTGTTTGGCGGCTTATTTGGCCTGATAGCTGCGCTAGTCTAATGAAGAAGGAATTTGTAGCAGGCCTTCAAAGACCTGCTACTGTGTATTCATCATTATTTTGAGCCTGCAATTACAATCACAGTGTCATCAGATACGTTAGCGATATCTTGAATACTGGTTTTTGTTGCTATGTCAAAATTTAAGTATTTCGCAGAGTTATGCAACCCATAAGTGCTAACAAACTTATTAGTTGGCATATCATTGCAAAATAGTTTTTCTGTCATTACTCGTTTACTTAAGCGTAAATCGCGCATAGTTCCGATTACATTGAGTGGCTTATTTGATGCAATAGCCATACACGCTTGAGTGCCAACTGAGTTATCTGCTGCGACAAATTGGGCTGCACTTGCATCAGTTGCTGCTAGTGAAGAACCTAAAATTATTGCTGTACCTAGTGCTGTAGTTAACGTATTCATCTTTCTCTCCAGTTGTTGTCTATAACGTAACATTTGTGCGACCTGGCTATTATGGATACTGCACACTTCCTGTTTGCTGGGCACATTTAAAGTATTACGCTAAACAAAAACAATTGCTGTTAATGAAAATCGATAAGATGTAAGTAAGTATGTAGATGTGAACAAACAAAACTAACCGCTTGATAAGTGCTATTTTAAAGTGTGAATGTTGACACAATTAGCCTTAAAATTTTTTAATTAATTTTTAAAAATCCTGTATTAGCTCGTATTTAAGACTTGATATTTACGTGGCTGTTACATTTAAGTATTAACTCTAGCTTTTCTTAAAAAGACTATTCAGAGTATAAGGAGCATCAGTGACCACAAAATTAGCAGGCTATTATCAACAAGCCTATGCATCTGAATCAAAACACTTTAATCAATGTTTTTATTGTGGTTGTGAAGCAACTGAGCGAGATTTTTGTCCGCCACTGCATATGCTGCAAAGCATTATAGATTTAGGCGAAGAGGCCGAATTTATATCAATTCCAGCATGTTATGAGTGCTTTGCATTACTGCATAACGAACGAGTGCTAACTATTGATGGGCGAGTGACAAAGCTAAAAAAGAAACTTTCTGCAAAATATGCAAAAGCGCTGAGAATTTATCACATGTGGCATGAAAGTGAACTTCACGATATGAGTGATGAGTTTGTGCACAGTATTAAAGCAGGCATGAAGTTAGGTGCAGAGGCGGCAGAGCGATTAGCATTTCAAGGTTATAGTTATGCAACTGAAGATGCCAGTGTCACTATTCGTGAGAAGCGTGCCGAATTTGATGTGCAAGGCAAAGTCTTTTATGACTTTAAAGACGCGCTTAATTACTGCATTAATGATTTACAAGTCGACAGAACAGAATTCTATAAGCTGGTGGTCGAAGATTATAATGGTGATTTTAACCGTGCATTGAGTCAATACCGCCATCGACACGAAAAAATAACCGCAGCTAACGATGCAGATTCACTGATTAAAAGCTTTGCCAAGCAGCACAAGCAAAACTCAGACTTTGTAACTCGAACTGTGAAACATTTTATCAACAAAGATCCGAGCTTAACTACCGAAGGTGCGTTAGAGCAGTTATATAACAACTACATAAAGAAATAGTGCTCTGTGAGGCTGGTTATTCGTCTTGAATATTGGTGACTGGCCTCGTTTACTCGCATTAGAATTAACAATTAGTTAAAGTAATTAAATAATAAAAAAGAGGAACGTAAGAATGCAAAAATTTGCACCATCCTTGTTGGTTATGGCGCTTGGTGTCGCGTTAGCGGGCTGCCAAGACAATGGCCCACAAGATCCAAAAGTCTCAATTAACAAAAACCCATACCCAAGCACTTATCAGCCACTTGCATCACAAAGTACGTTAATCACTAATGCCACTGTTTTAACCGGCACAGGCGAGCGTTTAGATGACGCAGATGTATTCTTTGTAGATGGCAAAGTCCAACAAGTAGGTAAAGACCTATCTGTACAAGCTGATAAAACAATTGATGCAGAAGGTAAATGGGTAACACCGGGTATTATTGACGTGCATTCACATTTAGGTGCATACCCAACTCCATCAGTGGCATCTCACCAAGATGGTAATGAAATGACCAGCCCTGTGACTGCAGAAGTATGGGTTGAGCATTCAGTATGGCCGCAAGATCCTGGCTTTAACCGTGCACGTGAAGGCGGTATTACGTCATTACAAATTCTACCAGGTTCAGCAAACTTAATTGGTGGCCGCGGTGTAACGCTTAAAAATATTCCTTCGCACACGATGCAAGGTATGAAGTTTCCTGAAGCACCATATGGTTTAAAAATGGCATGTGGTGAAAACCCGAAACGTGTTTATGGCCGCAAAGGTGTTTTACCATCAACGCGTATGGGTAACATGGCGGGCTACCGCACAGCGTGGATTGAAGCGACTGAATACAAACGTGAATGGGATAAATACGAAAGTGATTATGCCGCAGGTAAAAACCCTGCAGCACCTCACCGCGACATCAAGCTAGATACGCTAGCAGGTGTGTTAGAAGGTGACATATTAATCCATAACCACTGTTATAAAGCAGAAGAAATGGCCATGATGATCGACCTCGGTAAAGAGTTTGGTTATCACTCAGGTACTTTCCATCACGGTGTTGAAGCATACAAAATTGCTGACTTACTTGCTGAAAACGGTAACTGTGCGGCACTTTGGCCAGATTGGTGGGGCTTTAAAATGGAAGCCTACGACATGGTTCAAGAAAACGTAGCAATTGTAGATGCTGTTAAAAATTCATGTGCCGTTGTTCACTCTGATTCTGATACAACGATTCAACGCTTAAATCAAGAAGCCGGTAAAGTGATGTATCGCGCGAATGATGTGGGTTACGACATCTCTGAGCAACACGCAATTAAGTGGATCACTTCAAACGCGGCTAAATCGCTAGGTATTGATGATAAAACAGGTTCACTTGAAGCAGGTAAGCAAGCTGATGTGGTTATTTGGAACCAAAACCCATTCAGTGTTTATGCGAAAGCTGAACAAGTATTTATCGATGGTGCCAAAGTTTATGATCGTAACGATGATAAATACCAAGCACAAAGTGATTTCATGCTAGGTCAAAAATAGGAGTAACATTGATGACAAAATTAACTAAATCATTAAAGCTGTCACTTGTTGCTGCTGGCTTATTTTCTGCGACAGCAAGTGCTGCATCGGTAGCGATTGTCAATGCAACACTACACACTTCAACAGAGCAAGGCGTACTTGAAGGCGCAAGCGTTGTTATTGAAGATGGCAAAATTGTTGCTATTAACCCAGCGACTGTCAACGCGGATACTACCATTGATGCAAAAGGCCAAATCGTGACTGCAGGCTTTATTGGTACTATGAACCAATTAGGCTTAGTGGAAGTGGGTGCTGTTGCAGGTTCGCGTGATGGTGGTGACGACAAAGCAGGCATTGACTTTGATCCAAGCCTTGCATTCAACCCACGCAGTAGCTTAATTCCTTATGCACGCAAGGGCGGTATTACTCAAGATGTGATTGTACCAAACGGTGGTGACAGTATCTTTGCGGGTCTTGCATCTGTCGTTGATCTATCAGGCAGCTTTGAAAGCGTAAATAAAAAGCAAGTTGCACTTGTTGTTCACTTAGGTGAAAAGAGTAAAGGCTCACGTGCTATGTCGATGAAAACTCTTATCGACAAGCTTGAAGGCGAAAAGTCAGCTAAAAAAGATGACAAAAAAGAGCCATCAACAGAGCAAAAAGTTATAGCTGCTGTGCTTTCGGGTGATATGCCGTTGATTGCCAGTGTTCAACGCGCATCAGACATCTATGAACTTGTTAAGTTAAAAGAAAGCTATGGCATCAATTTAGTGATTCATGGCGGTGATGATGCTGTTGTGGTTGCTGATACATTAGCTAAAGCTGATGTACCTGTGATCATCAGCTCTATGGCTAACTTACCGGGTAGCTTTGACTCTATGCATGCAAATCTTGCTAACGCAGGTAAGCTTGAAAAAGCGGGTGTAAAAGTCATTATTGGTGTTGCTGGTGACTCAAGCCACAATGTATACCAATTACGTTTTGATGCAGGTAATGCTGTGTCATACGGTATGAGCCAACAAGGTGCACTTAGCGCAGTTACCAGCAATATTGCTGATGTTTTTGGTTTAAACTCAGGCGCAATTGCCAAAGGTAAACGTGCAAACCTAGTTATGTGGTCTGCTGATCCATTTGAGCTTAACTCACACGTAAGCAAAATGTGGATCAACGGTGAAGAGGTTTCAACCGAAGCGCGTCAAGACAAACTACGCGATCGTTATACAACTGATTCAGCGATGCCACGCGCTTATACTAAATAAGTGCTCAACATATAAAAAGGCCGCAAATTTGCGGCCTTTTTTTAATACATATTTTCAAACTAAAAGCTAAAAAATTAGATTGCTTAGTTTATAAAGGCTAAGGCTAAATATAAGCAGTATTACTGGCACAATTACAAGGTTAAGTAAAAGCGAATTAGTGTATCCTTTCATCACCGATTTTTGATTCACTAACCAAACAAGGTAACAGGTAACAATTGGAAGTAATAATCCATTGGCAGCTTGCGCAAAGATGATAACCGCAACCGGATCAAGCCCAAGCGATGCGACCAGTGCACCGAAAACAAGGATAGTGATAGCAACCAGTTTAAAACGTGTATCACTCATTTGTGTTGACCAACCAAGCATGCCGCAAACAGCGTAAGCACCCGCAAGCGGTGCAGTTATTGCGCTAGTAAGTCCAGCTGCACATAAACCGATAGCAAAGAAATAATGAGCCATACCACCTAGAAGGGGCTCAAGCTGCACAGCCATATTGGCCGCTGAAATTTTACCTGCATCGGTACCATAAAATGCCACAGAGGCTGTTGATAAGATAGCTAACGTGATTATGCCACCTAAAGTTATCGAAATACCGGTATCAAGGTTTGTTTCTTTGATTACTTTGTCGATATTTTTTGAACTATCGTGTTTTTCTGCAAGTACCCCAGAGTGTAAAAACAGGTTGTAGGGCACAATGGTTGTAGGTGCTGGAAGTTAGAAGCCACAAGGATCGGTTAACCTTAGCAATACGTTATG
>NZ_JBSWSZ010000067.1:6983-10195 GCF_056158285.1 Pseudoalteromonas sp. AWM4_233
AAGGTTAATTCTCAGTCTTCCTCCAGACAAGGCAGCACCTCGCTCTTGGCCCAGCTGCGGATTGGCGGTATCATGGTCTTGCCCGTGGGGCAGTCCGACACCGTGCAACACCTCATCCGGGTGACGCGCACGGAACAGGGCTTTGACTATGACGAGCTGCGCCCGTGCGCTTCGTGCCGCTGGTGGAAGGTCTGGCCAGAGAGAGCTGACCGCCACCCGAAGCAGATTTACGAGACGCCCCGGGACAAGGGGCGCAGTTGAGGATCGAGACAGATGGACGACAGCCTCCGCAATTCCGCCGCCCGCATCGCCGGGCCGCTGGCCGCAGCCGCCCTGCTGGCGGCCTGCTCGGGTCCGCTCGACTATGACATGCGCGGCCGCATGGGCGGCACGGTGGACACCTCGCAGGCGGCCCTCGCCGCCAGCACCGCCGACCGCCCCGCGCCCGACGCCCGCGGCGTGATCTCCTACCCCAACTATCAGGTGGCCGTGGCCCGCCGCGGCGACAGTGTCGCCGCTGTGGCCAGCCGCGTCGGCCTGCCCGCAGCAGCTTGCGCGCTACAACGGCATGCAGGCGGACGACGTGCTGCGCGACGGTGAGGTGCTCGCCCTGCCGCGCCGCGCGTGGCCGAGCCCACCGGCGGCAACGTCGATATCGCCACTCTGGCCGGAAACGCCATCGACAGCGCCCCCACCACGACGCCGTCGCGCGCCGCCACCGTCACCTCCTCGACGCTGGCCCCCGCGCCCACCGGCAGCACCGCGGCCACAGGCACCGAGCCGATCCGCCACAAGGTGCAGCGCGGCGAGACCGCCTATACCATCGCTCGTCTCTACGGCGTGACGCCGAAGTCGCTGGGCGAATGGAACGGGCTCGACGCCAATTTCACCCTGCGCGAAGGCCAGTATCTGCTGATCCCCGTGGTCGAGGAACAGGGCACCCGCGCCGAGCGCGTGACCGTCTCGCCGGGGAGCGGCTCGCCGACGCCGCAGCCGCCCTCTGCCAGCCAGCCGCTGCCGCAGGACGAGCCGTCGCGCGCGGTGCAGACCGCCAGCGCCGCAAGCACCCCCGCCAAGCCGGTCGCCGACATCGGGCAGGCCGCCGCGACCAATTCCAACGCGGTGATGGCGATGCCAGTGAACGGCTCGATCGTGCGCGAGTATTCGAAGGGCAAGAACGAGGGGATCGACATCTCGGCCCCCGCGGGCAGCGCGGTCAAGGCCGCAGCCAGCGGCACCGTCGCGGCGATCACCCGCAACACCGAGAACGTGCAGATCGTGGTCATTCGTCACGCCGACGAGTTGCTGTCGATCTACACCCATCTCGACGGGCTGCAGGTCAAGAAAGGCGATGCGGTGAGCCGTGGCCAGACCATCGGCTCGGTCCGCGCCGCCGATCCCGCCTTCCTGCACTTCGAGGTTCGCAAAGGGTTCGACAGCGTCGATCCGATGACCTACCTGCGCTGAGCGCAGCCTGAACGCAGACCCCCCCAAAGCAAAAGGCCCGGCAATCGCCGGGCCTTTTTCGGTGTCGCCTTGGGCGCGTGGCCTGCTCAGGCCAGCGTCACGGAAACCTCGCCCAGCCCCTCGATACGGCCCGACACCTCGGTCCCGGCGGGGAAATAGGGCAGCCCACAGAGCGAGCCGGTGATCACCACCTGCCCCGGCTGCAGACCGCCGCAGTGATCGCCCAGTACCTCGCAGAGCAGCCCGAGGTTGGCGAGCGCCGAGCCTCCGGGCACATTCGCCTCGCCGTCCAGCAGGCGCGTCTCGCCCGCATCGCACCACGCCGCCACGGTGCCAAAATCGCTGCCGTCCCAATCCTCGAGTTCGCGGACCGACCATGCCCGCGTTGATCTGCATATCCGCCAGCTTCAGCGCCGGATCGGAGGCCGCTTCGCCGTCAAGGCGGGTGTCCACCAGTTCGATCACCACGCGCGGCGCGAAATACTCTTGCACCGGCTCGGGCAGGCCTGCGGCGGGCAGCGGCTTGAGAAGCTCGAAGCCCACTTCCAGCTCGATGCCCAGCTGATCGCGGGTTTTCGCCACACCGCCGGTGGCCACCACATCGGCTGCCGCAATAGGTGCCACGGTAGGCGCAAGCGCGCCCTTCCCGGCCCCGACCTTGAACCCTGCGACCGCGCCGCGCGCCTCGGAGACGGCCTGCTGCACGGCAAGACATTCGGCGCGGTCACGCGGCAGCGCCATGCCGGTCTCGGGCGCGAACCGCTGCCCGGAGGCGTGAGATTGCTGCAGTGCGGCGGCAAAGGCGGTGATCTGGGGGGCTTCGGACAAGGCAGGCGCTCCTGTGGGCATGGATCTGTGTCATGCGGCCCTGCTGCTGCGGTCCGCTTGAGGCTGGCTTAGACCATTCCCAAAGGGCAGCCAAGCGCCGGCAAATCTTTGCCAGTAAGCCCGCGACACTTGCGGGAACCCGCAGCCCATTTGTGCATCTTTCGCCGCCGAAACCATGCAAGTCGCGGCATCTCTTGTTCAATTTTTTGTGTCAGTTTTACCGGCGGAAACTTCGCAAGCTGCAGATGACGGCAAGGAACTGCCGGTTCTGCGATGCTGCAGCAGCAAATCGTGCGGCTTTCCGCATGTTTTCGCTAGAAAGTACGCACTTTCCGGTCTATTTCCAGCGCGCGCGGTGAACAAGTCGCCGCGCCGCACGTTCCGTCACGGATAGCTGATCGGCAAATATGTGCGACGGAATGACCTATTCGGTTTCGCGCTCGCAGCATTCTACGCGCGTGCCACCTTTACCGGACGCGCCCGTGCTGAGTGCGCCCGAACTCTTCTCCCGGGCTGGCCTCCTCCTCTCACTCCGTCAGCCCGGAAAGACTTGCGAGGCTGACTTGAGACTATCGTTCAAAATTCCGATCCTGTTGGGAGCGGTCGCGAGCCTGTCGGCATGCCAGTACGACGTGCTTGCACCGTCGGGCTGGGTGGCCGCCGAGCAGCGTGATCTGCTGGTCATTTCGACCCTGCTCATGCTGATCGTGATCATCCCGGTCATTTTCATGGCCATCTGGTTCCCGCTGCGCTACCGCGCAGATCGCCCCGATCAATCCGACTACGCCCCCAACTGGGCGCACTCCACCCGTCTGGAGTATGTGCTGTGGGCGTCCCGATCATCATCGTCGCCATCCTTCGCATCTACCCTACATCTACACCACCATCTTCCTGCCGCGCCCACCCGACCGGGTAGC
>NZ_JBSWSZ010000068.1:0-7291 GCF_056158285.1 Pseudoalteromonas sp. AWM4_233
CCAAGAAGAAATCGTCGCCCAAGCGAACTCTACTTAAGCAGTTGCAAACGCAGCTGGTTCGACTTGAGCAGCAATATGAGCATTCTGATGTTGGTCTGAAGCTACAGCAGCTTGAACAGAGTAAAAAACTGCTGACGTTGGAAGGTCAACAAGACCGGAAAATGGTGATTCAAGCTCATCAAGTCATGCAATTGCTGTCAGCGTTGCAAGTATTTGATGATGTCTTATCCAAAGAAATTAAAGAGCTCATTACTGAAGCGCAATCTTTAGTGAGTTCTATTGATAGTGAAGGTAACATTTTAGGCAGTGCGAAAGCGGTAAGTCGCTTACTGGCTAAAATCAATGATGCCTTAGATGAAGGTAAGGGCGCTTTATTCCAACAGCGTACACAGCTAAACCGTAATATCCTGAATCTAAAAGATGAGTGCCGCCAGCTTGAAGCCGATGTCTCATCTCTAAAAGGTGGCTCAAGTCCTTTATCACCCAATGTAAAACGCCTGATTGATCTATTAGACCAAGCCAACATTAAGGCGACACCACTTAGTCATTTAGCAGAAGTAACGGATCACAAGTGGCAAGATGCCATTGAAGGTTACTTGGGTAGCCAGCGTGAAGCACTGATCGTGGAGCCAGATGACGCAGAAGAGGCGATTCGTATTTTCCGTGCCCACCGTCGTCAGTTAATGGGCTGTCGCGTGATTGATACCACGCAAACGCGCCTATGGTTGAATCGTGGTGATCAAAACTCTGTTTTGCGTTTTATTCGTTGTAATAATGATCATGCTCAAGCTTACTTGAATCGCCGTTTAGGTGGTATCAAGCCGGTCGATACTGAGCGTCAACTGTTACGTGAAGACAGTGCTATGACTGCAGATGGCATGTTAAAGCTGTCCGGTACGATTTCGACAATCCGCTTCATGCCTCATATGATGGTGGGTATCAATACCGACGGCATGCGTCAGTCTCGAGAAGCGCAATTGCAACAATTGAGCGGCGAATTGATGGATTACATGAAAACGGACCAACGACTAGAGCAAGCTGACTCTATGTTAGGACGTGTTATGGCAGCTAATCAATTTGACGCAGAAGCACTTCAGGAAGCCGGTGTTGCCAATACCCGTATTGCCCAAGACCTCGCTGATGTAGAAGCTCAAATTGCAGCATTACAGCAACGTGATGATACAGATTTGCAAGAACGTATTGATAGCTTAAAAGAACGTATTCAATCGATTGAGCTTGAGCGCAAGAAGTTAGACCGTGAACGTCAGCAGATCGCTGAGCAATATGGTTCTTTGAACACACAGAAGAACCAACTCGCTGAAGCGCTATCAGCGTTGGATGAAGAGCGTACACGCATTACCTCTAGTCCATTGTTTAATGCCGAGTACGCTAGTGAACGCTATGACCTGCTTGAATCCAGCATGGTCAACGGTGCAGCGATTTACAAAGAGGCTATGAGTCGTTCTGAAAAAGCGACTGAAAAAGTCAAAATGTTTGATCAGAAAGTTCGTAAAGAGGTGGCTGATCACTATGCTAAATATCACAATAGTAGTTTGGATGATGATATTCAGCTTGATTACCTCGAATCAAAATTTGAAGAATTCGAGCATTATGTGACTTATCAGATCGACTTGCTAAGTGAAACGGAATTGGCGAAATACGCTAAACGTGCAGAGCTTGCTCGTCGTGAAGCCGAAGAAACCTTCCGTAGTGACTATGTGTCGAAATTGAAGGACTCTTTGGATCAGGTGGCTTTGATCATCAAAGAGTTGAATAATAGCTTGAAACGACGTCCATTTAACCAAGAGGTGTATCAGTTCCGTTTCTACCCGAACGGTGATATGAAAGATATCTTGGATTTAGTGGCGAAATTCAGTGACCATGATCAAGCTAATGTTGGTGGATTGTTTGATCCTGAGCAAACAGGTGATCCAGAGCATGCGAAAGCGATCGCTGTTATCCAAGAACTGATTAGCGATGAAGAGAAGCAGAAAGATTTAGCGGACTACCGTAAGTTTTATAACTTCGAAGTCGATATCTTAGATTTAGATGGTCAGAAGAAAACAACATTGTCCCAGCGTATACAGACGGGTTCTGGTGGTGAGCACCAAATTCCGTTCTACTTGGCGATTGCCGCGGCACTGTCTACCACTTATCGTCTCCATGAAACAATGGATGGTGATATTGTTGGTGGCTTCTCATTGGCGATGTTTGATGAGGCCTTCAACAAGATTGATATGGCGAAAACATCCACTTGTATGGGCTTTATGCGTGATATCGGTCTACAAGTGATTGCGGCGGCACCGGATGATAAGCGTGCAGTGATGGCAGCCAATATGGATACCATTATCAGTGTGTGGCGTGAAGGTGGAGCGGTATCGATTGATGTTGCTTACCCACAACAGCGTGGTAAAGCCTTGCTCAGTGGGGACCATGAGTTGGATAATGAAAACAGCGCAGACCAAACAACGGTTGCAGCAGAGTAAACGCAGTGCGTGGAGTTAGTATGAGCGTAGAAAACGAAATCAGTGAAACCATTCAGCGAGCGTTTAATGTTCACCACATTGAGCTAGAAAACGAAAGCTACAAGCACAATGTCCCAGAAGGGAGTGAGTCCCACTTTAAGCTGACTTTAGTGAGTAATGTGTTTGAAGGGAAGCGTGCGGTGCAACGCCATCAATTGGTATATGGTGCTTTAACTGATCAAATGAAGAAAATTCATGCCTTAGCACTACATTTATATACAGACGAAGAGTGGGAAGCTCGCCGTTATGAATCCCCGCAATCGCCAGATTGCATGGGAGGGCATTAATTAAATGGAAGAGTACATTAGCATATGAGTATTACGGTCATTGAAAAAAAAGCAAGCGGTACAGTTGAAATTCGAATAGAAGGAAGTTTTGATTTTTCCTTATTTAATGATTTTCGTACATCATATGAGAGTTTCGTTGGTAGCCATTACGAACGATTCGTTATTAATATTGAAAGTGTTGAGTATTTAGATAGTGCCGCACTAGGAATGTTATTGAGTATGAAAGTAGCGCTCGGTGAAAATATCGAAATCCGGATAGACGGCGCTAATGAGTTCATTCGTAATATTTTGATGATCTCTCGTTTCGACAAAAGATTCTCGATAACTTAATTAGTGAACTCGATTTAAGAAATGTGTGCCATTACGGTGCGTTTTGAATCTTTAGATGAGTTATCTTACATATTGCTTGTTTCAGAAAACTTGTGATTTATCTATTTTATGGCTGTTTAAAGTAACAATTTCATCAAAAAGGTTCATTTATTGACCGTGATGCTTTATGGTGCACGCTCTTAAAATATGATGGATATTTTTCATGGCTTTAAGCACAACCCCAACGCTTTTTCAGCGTTACATGAATGGCAGCCTTGTGTTGCAAATTATTGTTGGCATCGTTTGTGGTGTTATTTTAGCTACGATTTCGCCCAGTACTGGGCAGTCCGCTGGGATATTAGGTAGTTTTTTTGTTAAGGCATTGAAGGGCATTGCGCCTGTTCTTGTTTTCTTACTTGTAATTGCTTCTATTGCAAATCACAAAGAAAAATCAGCAAACACATATTAAACCAGTCTTGGTTCTGTATATTCTCGGGACGCTTATTGCTGCGGTAACAGCAGTTATGTTCAGCTTTGTTTTTCCCAGTGAATTAAATTTGATTGCAACGGACTTAAGTCGTGCGGCACCAAGAGGTATTGGTGAGGTGCTGCATACCCTTGTATTTAATATGGTTGATAATCCGGTTAATGCTCTAGTGAATGGTAATTACATTGGTATATTGACCTGGGCAATCGTAATCGGGATTGGTCTACGACAGGCCTCTGATACCACAAAAGCGTTGTTACAGAATTTGGCCGATGGGATTACGACTGTGGTAGGGTTTGTTATTCGTCTAGCGCCTTTTGGGGTATTTGGCTTGGTAGCTAATACCATTGCCACGACAGGATTTGAGGCACTGTTTAGTTACTCTCATCTTTTGGCTGTGTTGGTTGGTGCTATGTTATTCATTGCATTAGTGACTAACCCGCTATTAGTCTTCCTAGCGACTCGTCAGAACCCATACCCACTCGTTTTTCAATGTTTGAAATCCAGTGGCATCACCGCATTTTTCACACGAAGCTCAGCGGCGAATATACCGGTTAACATGGCCCTTTGTGAAAAGCTTGGTTTAGACGAGGATACCTACTCCGTATCGATTCCACTTGGTGCGACGGTCAATATGGCTGGGGCAGCGATCACCATTACAGTATTAACTCTAGCAGCAGTGAATACTTTAGGCATTCCTGTTGATATGGGGACTGCCATTCTTCTTAGCATCATTGCTGCGGTGTCCGCTGGTGGTAGTTCTGGTGTGGCAGGTGGTTCTTTATTGCTGATTCCTTTGGCGTGCAGTCTTTTCAATATTCCTAATGATATCGCCATGCAAGTGGTTGCGGTCGGATTTATCATTGGTGTTTTACAAGATTCGGCAGAAACAGCGTTAAACAGCTCAACAGATGTTTTATTCACTGCTGCTGCTTGTCGACGCGTATAATATTCACCTGGCCGACAATGTTTTTGAAAGCGAGCGCTAAGCTCGCTTTTTTAGTTTTATCAATCATTGATACATGGTGATCATACAGCCTACCTTAATTCTAGACCTGATCATAATAACTTATTGACCTGTAGGGACTGTATCGAGTTATGCCAATATGCTATTTTGTGATTAGTTCTTATTAACCCATTGTCATGGTCGACTGTTTGTTTACGCCATGATTTGCTTTATGGATCAAGCGTCGCATGCGTAAAAATGATATTTACTTTACCCCATATTCAGGCCCAGCAGGTGGTTGGGGGGCATTAAAAAGCACCACTAAACACTTATTAAAAAGTAGAAATGCCACTAGAAATATTTTTACTCTCCTTAAGACAAATCAGCCGAAAGGCTTTGATTGTCCTGGTTGCGCATGGGGAGAAAAGCACGATCCCGCCAAAATACGGTTTTGTGAAAACGGTGCTAAGGCCGTAAATTGGGAAGCAACTTCTCGTAAAGTCGGTGCAGAATTTTTTGCTCAGCATTCCGTAAGTTGGTTAAAAGAGCAAAGTGACTATTTTTTAGAATATCAAGGACGACTTACAGAGCCAGTGCGCTATAATTCGGATTCAGACAAATATGAACCGATTACTTGGTCTGATGCGTTTGCATTGATTGCCAAACATCTTAAGGCGTTGCCTTCGCCGCATCAAGGCGCGTTTTATACCTCTGGCCGAGCGAGCAATGAAGCAGCGTTTTTATATCAATTGTTTGTTCGAGCTTTTGGCACCAATAACTTTCCTGATTGTTCGAACATGTGTCATGAAGCCAGTGGTTATGCGTTAACAAGTAGCATTGGCGCGGGTAAAGGGACTGTCACGATTGATGACTTTGAAGAAGCGGATTGTGTGTTGGTATTCGGGCAAAACCCTGGTACAAACCATCCGCGCATGCTTGATACTCTGCGAGACTGTGTCGAAAATGGCGCTCAGGTATTAACGTTTAATACCTTAAAAGAACGTGGGTTAGAACGATTCCAGCATCCGCAGAACCCAGTGGAAATGCTGACAAATTCCTCTAAACCGCTCAATACCGCTTATTTTACACCGAAACTGGGTGGAGATATGGCGGTGATTCGGGGCATGGCCAAACATATACTTGAACGCGAAGACGCAGGAGAAAGTCTGTTAGATTGGGCTTTCTTAAAAGAGCATACGCAAGGCTATGAGGCCTACATTGAGCTCGTGCGCGAAACGTCATGGTCTAAGATTCTGGAGCAATCAGGACTTAGCCGTGATGACATTGAGTATGCGGCTAATCAATATGCCAATGCAGAGCGAGCCATTTGCACTTGGGCGATGGGGGTGACTCAACATTACCACTCCGTGCCCACCATCCATGAAATCATCAACTTCTTAAGCTTGCGTGGCAATATCGGCAAGCCTGGGGCAGGGGCATGTCCTGTTCGTGGTCACAGTAATGTTCAAGGTGATCGTACCATGGGGATTAACGAAAAGCCGAACCAAGCATTACTTGATAGCCTTGAGAAGCGCTTTGGCTTTAAGCCGCCCCAAGAACACGGATACGCAGTGGTTGATACCATTCGGGCGATGAAGGAAGGCAAGGTTAAAGCCTTTATTGCCTTGGGTGGTAACTTTGCTGCAGCAACGCCTGATACGCAAGCGACAGCTGAAGCGCTTCAACAATGTGATTTAACCGTTCAGATCAGTACCAAACTAAACCGATCCCATCTAATTACGGGTAAAGATGCTCTGATTTTGCCTTGTCTAGGACGTACTGACATAGACCTTCAACAGAACGGTGAGCAAGCTGTTACCGTGGAAGACTCATTTAGTATGGTGCATGCATCGGGTGGTGTCATGGAGCCTCTGTCATCGAAAATGCGTTCAGAGCCATGGATCATCGCCAGTATGGCTCAGGCGACACTAGGGGAGTTTCCAATAGATTGGATGGCGACTGTTGAAGACTACGACAATATTCGAAATATGATTGCCGATGTCTTCCCTGCCTTTACGGGATTTAATGAAAAGATCAAGCAAGCTGGAGGCTTTTACTTAGGTAGTCACCCACGTGAGCGCATATGGGGAGGTGCTGATCTCTTGACACTGCACGAGGAACTTAACCTTAGCAATACGTAACTGAACGAAGTAGGTACGTAAAAATTACGTATTGCTAAGGTTAACGACGGTTAGATTCACCTCTTACACAGCACCTTGAGTAAATTCACTAAATAGCAACTGTTGCTGTTGCTTAGAGATACCTATACCAGTGTCTTTTACAGAAATGAGTAAATTATTGTCTCGGTATTCAACTAACAGACTTACCTCACCTTCTTCAGTGAATTTAATTGCATTACTTAACAGGTTATTAGTAATTTGCGTTACTCGAAGTGAATCTAATTCTAAAAACTCTGGTAAATCAGAACTGAGCTGATAACTGAAGTTCACTTGCTTTTGAGACACATAAGAGCGGTGAATCGCTGATAAATCATCAAATATTTTTACAGGGCTAATAGCACGAATGTCCAACTTTAAAGCCCCAGCTTCAATCTTAGAATAATCTAAAATGTCATTTAATATTAGAAGCAAGTTTTTAGCTGATGTTTGAATTATTCCTAACTGCTTTACATCATCTGAGTTTCCTTCGCGCTCATTAATCAGTAACTCTGTTAGACCTATAATACCATTTAAAGGCAGGTGCTGTGTAAGAGGTGAATCTAACCGTCGTTAACCTT
>NZ_JBSWSZ010000069.1:0-2712 GCF_056158285.1 Pseudoalteromonas sp. AWM4_233
ACGGCTTCTTCTGCTTGCCAACCAAAACGGTGTGAGCGTGATGCAGGGTTACCAAAATTACCGTCCATAGTCAGGCATTGCATCATTTCTTTTGCCACACGTTCATCAACAGGCGTGGTTGCTGCGTAATCTAAATAAATCGGTAACTTCATTTCTCTCTCCGCTTTCGTCAAACTACAGTTGACAGCTTACTTGAATGTTTTCCAGTTGCTTAATTGCATTGTTGATGCTGTTATCTTGGCGCGATGCGACTTCTTTCACATCTGACTTTTCCACCAATTCAGCAAGGGTAATACTATTTAAAAACTCTTCGATACGTGCGCTTAAGTCCGACCATAAGGTATGAGTCAAACAACGCATGCCGCTTTGGCAGCCACCCGTTGCATTGTGGCAACGTGTTGCATCAACAGACTCATCAACGGCGTTAATCACATCGCCGACAGAAATTTCGTTCGCTTCTCGACCTAGTAAATATCCGCCACCTGGGCCACGCACAGAGGTCACAAGGCCGTTTTTACGTAAACGGGCGAATAGTTGTTCAAGGTAAGATAACGAAATCTCTGGCGTTCAGAAATATCGGCAAGAGGCACTGCACCCACATTTGTATGTAGTGCAACATCCAACATGGCGGTTACTGCGTATCTGCCTTTTGATGTTAACTTCATGGAGCCCCCGATGTTACTGCACGCTAAGGTGTGCAAATTTTAATTACCAGACCAAAATAGTCAAGTATTATCACTTGATAAAAATTGATACTTGCCATTGATAAAACCGAATACTTGACAAAAACAGTCAAGTACTTGGTACATTGTAATTACCTGAGTAATTTAGTCAAGTATTCTGGTGAATAAAGCTTATAACCTAAACTTATTTAATAGACTTATTAATTGAGGTAAGAATACCGCGTAAGATGTTCATCTCAGCTTCTTCTGGACGCGCGCGATTAAATAAACGACGTAACTTAGTCATCACCATGCCTGGGTGTTGTTTGATGATAAAACCCGTGTCATTTAATGTTTGCTCTAAGTGCTCGTAAAACAGCTCAGTTTGCTTTGCGTTTGGATAGACTGCTTCGTCTTCTTCTTGTACTTTTGGCTGTTTGTTTAAGTACGCCATACGTGTTTCATAACACAGCGTTTGCACGGCCATCGCTAGGTTTAACGAGCTGTATTCAGGGTTTGCAGGAATACATACGTGGTAGTTACATTGTTGTAGTTCTTCGTTCGTTAAACCACTATTTTCGCGACCAAATACGAGTGCAACAGGACCCTGTTCAGCCTCAGCCACTAACTTTTCACCACATTCACGCGGCTCAACCATTGGCCAAGATAAAGTACGTGAGCGTGCGCTGGTACCAATTGTTAAGCCACAATCAGCAATCGCATCTGCCAGTGTATCAACAACCACTGTTTTACCTAAAACATCTGTTGCACCGGCTGCAAGCGCACTCGCATGACTATCAATTTCACAAGCAGGATCAACAAGATATAAATTTGATAAGCCCATCGTTTTCATAGCACGTGCCGCTGAGCCAATATTACCAGAATGTGATGTGTTAACTAATACGATACGAATATCATCAAGTGTCATTGCGTTGTTACTTACTGAAAGTCAAAAATTGCCGGGATTATAACATAGCTATTGGTTATCAGCTATCAGCTATCAGCTATCAGCTATCAGCTATCAGCTATCAGCTATCAACTTCGATCTTATGCATAAGAGATGTCAACATTTTTGATAGCTCTTCCGTTTCACTCACCCAAGCTCTACCGATGGCAGCATCAATATATTTAATCTCAATTCCGATATAAATTTGCGTTCGTGTTTCTGCTATGGACGATCTTGATATATCTAAAAAGCGCACCCGTTCTTTTTTGCTGATTCTCACCATACCTTCTGCGATGTTACTCGGTATTGATAAACCAGAACGTGTGAGTTGATTGCGAAAACCAAAATCATTTAGATCTGTCGTTTCTTTGTAGATTTCAGCACTTAATCTTGCTGATCGCTTCCATACCTCTAATTTTTCAAAATTCATACTTGCATCCTTTTAAGTATAAAAACTTTATATAGGCACGAATTTTTCAGAATGCAAATTTCAAACTGACGGCTGACGGCTGACGGCTGACCACTAACCCCTTCTTCTGAAATTAAATCAATAACAAAATCAGAATTGTATAAAAAACAACCTGATTTATTCGAGTTTATTGTTTACTTTACGCTAGAAATCGCTAGAATACGCCGGCTTAAATATATTCGTTCTTTTACAACCCAAAGGTAATGCTATGCATCCAATGTTAAACATTGCGGTTCGCGCTGCGCGTAACGCAGGCAAAATTTTACTTCGCGCAAGTGAAGACTTATCAAAAGTTGATGTACAACAAAAAGGCACTAACGACTTAGTGACTAACATCGACAAAGAAGCTGAAGCCGCAATTCGTGACACTATTTTAAAATCTTACCCAGATCACACTATCGTAGGTGAAGAGCTAGGTGAGCATAAAGGTAAAGATGCAGATTACCAATGGATTGTAGACCCTCTTGATGGCACAACTAACTTCATCAAGGGTATCCCTCATTTCGCAGTATCTATTGCACTTAAAGTTAAAGGTCGTTTAGACCAAGCTGTTATCTATGATCCAATCCGCGGTGAATTATTCACTGCTTCTCGTAGGTGCTGGAGTCTTGTGTCCCAGTTACCAGGTTAACCTT
>NZ_JBSWSZ010000069.1:2740-3437 GCF_056158285.1 Pseudoalteromonas sp. AWM4_233
TAAGTGGGGTTTGCCAATTAAAACAACCTAACATTAGGCATTTCAGTTTTGCAGTGACTGTACCACTGTGTTGCTTATTAACACCTCCTACACGGTAGAACGAAGCACTACCGATTGCGAGATATCTGATTTTTTGTGTTTGCTGACACAAAAAGGTGCTGTGTTAAGGATTATTAAAGAAAACCATTAGAACGTATTTGAAAAAATCGAGAGCGATTTTAACAGCGTCCTTATCTACATTCTTATTCTGCTGAGCTTCTGTTAACAGTCGCTTAGCTTCTTTAAGTTGTAGGTTTGCTTCACTTTCTTCATCCTCTGCTGTTACCTCAATCAGATTCTCAATGATTACCACAGCTTTCTGGATTGCTTCATTCTTCTTTTTGAATTTCATCGGTTTTCCCTATAAATTTCATATGAAGCAATCACATTGACTGTATGGTGTTAACAATCATTGTCTAATCAACGAAAGCTATGATAGAACGAACAATTAGTAAAAACAAGCAAAAGTTAAAAAGTTTACTTTTGGGGTTGTTTACCAAAATGAACTTAACAAAGCATTTAAGAGTGATTCCCAACGCATGGCATTTTTCGTTCTATCTTTTAGTGCGGTGTTTACGGTGGAGGTGCTGTGTAAGAGGTGAATCTAACCGTCGTTAACCTTAGCAATACGTAACTGAACCAGTAGGTTAACAATACA
>NZ_JBSWSZ010000070.1:0-4419 GCF_056158285.1 Pseudoalteromonas sp. AWM4_233
TACAGAGATCAACACACTCATCGCAGATATAGACGGACGGCCCAGCAATCAATTTCCTCACTTCATGCTGGCTCTTTCCGCAAAATGAGCAATAAAGCAATTTATTGTTACCGTTGCCATTGCGTTGTTCGGACATCAAATTACCTCTAATTATTGCGAAACTGTCGGTTCATCTTTTACTCAATTATTAACTTGAATTGACAGCTTCTCAAAAAGTCATTCGTTCTTCTATATCGGGGATATTCCAAATATAACCCTTATTTTCTATCACGGTGTTCCAGCACCTCATCGACAATACCATATTCCGATTGCTTCCTTTGCACTCATGAAATTGTCACGGTCCGTATCATTGGAAATTGTATTCAATCGGTTGCCCTGTATGATCTGCAAGTAACCGATTCAATTTGTCTTTTAAACTAATGATTTCTTTTGCATGGATCTCGATATCCGATGCCTGCCCTTGGAAACCACCCAGTGGCTGATGGATCATCACGCGAGAATTTGGCAAGCAATACCGCTTCCCTTTTGCACCACCACTCAATAAGAATGCACCCATACTCGCGGCCTGACCAATACACACAGTACTCACATCAGGTTTAATAAACTGCATCGTATCATAAATTGACATACCTGCCGTGACGACACCACCTGGTGAATTAATATAAAGATAGATATCCTTTTCAGGATTTTCTGATTCTAGGAAAAGTAACTGCGCTACGATCAGGTTTGCCATGTGATCTTCAACTTGACCCGTGAGGAAAATCACGCGTTCTTTGAGAAGACGAGAGTAAATATCGTATGATCTTTCCCCTTTTGCCGTTTGTTCAACAACCATAGGAACAAGTGCATTGAGCGGATCCATAACATTCATAGAGAGTTCAGCCTTTGCTTGCATAGTGAGTCCTGAAAAAAAATGGCTCGTGTCGCCACGAGCCATTTAACCCAAAAATCGACACTTAAGTCAATCTTTATTATCCATTTTGAGGATTCATAATTTCATCAAAAGTAGCTATCTTTTCTTCTACTTTTGCTTTTTCCATGATGAGGTCAATCGCTTGCTCTTCTAGCGCGACATTACGCATCTGCTGCATAAGCTCATCATTTTGCTTGTAGTACTCAACGACTTCGCTTGGATCTTCGTATGCAGAAGCAATTGTTTCAATTAGGCTGATAACCTTTTCATCATCAACTTTTAATTCATTGCCGCTGATCACTTCAGCAAGAAGAAGGCCTACTTTTACACGCTCTTTTGCTTGTTCTTCAAACATACTCGCTGGTAGCTCAGGCATATTTGCTGCATCAAAGTTAGCACCCATACGCTGAAGCGCTTGCTGACGCATATTGTCAACTTCGCTATCAATCAATGCTTTTGGAAGCTCAAGCTCGTTATTCTCAAGTAGTCCTTTGATCACTTGATCTTTGACTTTCGCTTTCACAGCTTGATCAAGCTCACGTTGCATGTTTTTGCTCACTTCTTCACGAAGCGCTGCAACCGTACCTGCTTCTATACCAAATTTCTGTGCAAATTCATCTGTCACTTCCGGAAGTTGCTGCTCTTCAACTTTACTCACTTTAATTGAGAAAGTTGCTGGCTTACCTTTTAAGTTTTCTGCATGGTAATCTTCAGGGAAAGTCACTTCGATTTCGCCTTCGTCACCAGCTTTCTTACCAAGAACACCTTCTTCAAATCCTGGGATCATGCGACCTTGACCAAGCTCAAGTGCAAAGCCTTCTGCTTTACCACCTTCAAATTCTTCGCCATCAATTTTACCAACAAAATCGATTGTCGCTTTGTCGCCTTCTTTCGCTTCACGGTCAACTTCTACAAATGTTGCGTGTTGCTTACGAAGCGTATCCATCATCTTATCCAAGTCTGTTTCTTCTACAGAAACCGCAGGCTTCTCAACAACGATGTTCTCTATACCTGTCACTTCAACAGATGGGTAAATTTCAAAAGTTGCCGTGAACTCAAGAGACTGACCTTCCTCATTTGATTTCACTTCTAATTGAGGTGCACCAGCAGGGTTTAATTTCTCTGCAATGATCGCTTCGATGTACTTTTGCTGCATGATACGTGAAGCAATATCTTGTCTCACGGAAAGACCAAAGCGCTTTTGAATGATAGATGCAGGCACCTTCCCTTTACGGAAGCCATCCATTCTTTGGTTCTTTGCGATTTCTCTAAGCTCTTTTTTAACCTGCTCATCAACTGATCGGCTGGAACAGTAATGCTTAGGCGGCGTTCCAAGCCCTGTGTTGTTTCTACTGAAACTGTCATCTTCATACCTCAATATATCTTTTTTGCCGCAGCACGTATCACTGCGTGCTTATCATCCTGCTGTATCAGACTCTTCATTGTATTAGTCTCATTACAACAGGAAAAAATTCGACGTTATGTATGAGTCAATAAGACCGGGAATTATAGCGATCAGCTTTCGGATAGTCGAGTAAAAAATCGATTCGAGGCGCAATGGATAAATTAACATTGGAATCAAAGGGATATGGATAAAAATTAGGGAAATGGTCGGCGAGACTGGATTCGAACCAGCGACCCCTTGGACCCAAACCAAGTGCGCTACCAAGCTGCGCTACTCGCCGAAAAAGATATGGTGCGGGAGGAGAGACTTGAACTCTCACATCTTGCGATACTGGAACCTAAATCCAGCGCGTCTACCAATTCCGCCACTCCCGCTGAGTGGATTGGGGTGGCTGACGGGACTTGAACCCGCGACAACTGGAATCACAATCCAGGGCTCTACCGACTGAGCTACAGCCACCACAAAATAAGAGAAAACTGGCGCGCCCGGTAGGACTCGAACCTACGACCCACGGCTTAGAAGGCCGTTGCTCTATCCAGCTGAGCTACGGGCGCGCTGTGCATCGAGGACTACTCGTTTACATGCGATGGTCGGCGAGACTGGATTCGAACCAGCGACCCCTTGGACCCAAACCAAGTGCGCTACCAAGCTGCGCTACTCGCCGTCACATGTTGCGACACCTCTCTTGCGGTGCGGGGCGCATATTAACGCCTTGCATGTATCGCGTCAAACTTTTTTTGCAGGAAAAAGTTTGTTTGAACGATTTTAGACCGATACGAATTTAATTCGTACAACCTGAACAAAAAACATGAGTTTTTCTCTATATTCTGCCAATAAATTAACGATTCATCTTCTCGAATATGTATTGAATCTTTTCGCTGCTGCGAATTCATGTAAAATATGCACATCGCTAACCAGGATTTTTCAAATACCTTATGCCTGCCAAAATCATTGAAGGAAAATCAGTCGCTCAATCGGTCCGCTCCGAAGTCAAAAGACGTGTTGCTGAACGTGTAGAACTCGGCCAAAGACGCCCCGGCCTCGCAGTAATCTTAGTTGGAGAGGATCCAGCTTCCAGTGTTTACGTCAATAGTAAAAGAAAAGCATGTGATGAAGTCGGCTTTTTATCGAAGTCTTACGATTTACCAGAACGTACTTCACAAGACGAGCTTCTTCAGTTGATCGACTCACTGAACGCTGATACTGAAATCGATGGGATCCTTGTTCAACTTCCTTTACCTGATCATATCAATGAATCCATTATCATTGAACGGATCACACCCTTTAAAGATGTGGATGGCTTCCACCCATATAATATCGGTCGACTTGCACAAAGAATACCCGCATTACGCCCATGTACTCCAAAAGGAGTAATCACTTTATTGGACAGCGTAAATACACCTTATAAAAAGTTAGATGCTGTCGTTGTTGGTGCGTCGAACATTGTTGGTCGCCCAATGTCACTAGAACTATTGCTCGCCGGTTGTACAACCACTGTGTGTCATAAGTTCACTCAAGATTTGGAAAAACACGTTCGCCGTGCCGACCTTCTGGTTGCTGAGGTGCTGCTACCGTCGAGTCAACAACGAAAGTTAACCTTAGCAATACGTAACTGAACGAAGCAACAGGGGATTACACAAACGATAAAATACATTGTCCTCAGTGTAATATTGAATTTGCAAGAAAAACACTGATCAGAGGCACGCCCGCACTAAAAATTGTTGGTGGTAAGGTTACTTTTAAATAAACCCCTATTAAATGATTTTTGTTTGAGTGTGTCTAATTTATAGTGAGAAACAATCTTAGTTAAGATCATCTTGCACCTAGCTTGCACATTAAATATAAAGTCGTATCAAAAAAAAAGCCATTTCATGTATTGAAACGGCTTTCTCAGAAAAACAGCTTGTTTTATTAAAAATCCAACTTATTTAAAATATCGTCTTCGACATTTTGTGAAAGTGTGACTTTAAGCTTAGGTGTACGCGCCATTTCACGTTTGATTGCAAAATTGGCTTCTTCGTTACGTGCCCAGCTGCGACGCGCAATACCATTGTTTACGTCAGGTGCTGTGTAAGAGGTGAATCTAACCGTCGTTAACCTT
>NZ_JBSWSZ010000071.1:0-3505 GCF_056158285.1 Pseudoalteromonas sp. AWM4_233
TTAACGACGGTTAGATTCACCTCTTACACAGCACCTGTGACAACACTACTGAATGGTTTCACGCTATTATTAAAACAACAACGCGAGATTTTAGGTGTGGCAAGTGATGCAGAAGATGAAGGTACAGCCGCTCTAATGAGCGACTATATTAAAGAGCAAGAAAAACTAGTGTGGATGCTCAAAGCTTATTTGGGATAGTTCAGTTAAAGGCTTCATATGCTCAGGCTTAGCACTAATATAAGCCTTCTCATCGGGGTAAAAACAATATCTCTGTTTTTGCTCCTTGCCACAACTGCTTTAAATTATATTCCGCAATTGGGTTCACACCTATATAGTCGACCCATTTATAACCTCGTTGCTTTACCCCTTCGAAATATTCTTTAGTTGCCTCCAAACTATCTGGAGGTACTCATTTCAAATTCAGATAAATTCAGTACAGCACTGTCACAAGGTGTTGGCTCTGACATAACACGCTTAATAATATCATTTTGAAAATCAATCACCCCTTCGCGATTGAACCCACCTTTCAACGCAATATAAATCGTCGCATTTTCAATATGAACACGCCATAAACCGTGTGCTTTAAACTTCATCATCACCCATCACTCATGGGAAGGTCGCATTCTTGAATCGGCTGAAGGCGTCGAGGGCTTTGGCTACGACCCGGTTTCTTTGTCCCTGAAAAAGGCTGTAGCTCAGCGAGTTTGCCAAAAGAAGTGAAAAACCAACTTAGCCACCGTGCTAAAGCGCTAGCAGAACTGGTTGAGGCGTTTAAAGCCCGTCAAATGCTATGAGCCAATTGCCACCTTTAAGCCTTTACATTCATGTGCCTTGGTGTGTTCGCAAATGCCCTTACTGCGATTTCAACTCACACCAAGCCGACCGCTTTGAAGACCAAGGCAAGCTACCTGAGCAAGCCTACCTTGATCAGCTTATTGCCGATTTAGAGGTGGACCTGCCCTATGTCGCCGATCGTCCTATTCAAACCGCGTTTATTGGTGGTGGCACACCGAGCTTGATGAGCGCCGATTTCTACTACCAGTTGTTCGATCGTCTACGCGAGAAGCTGAACTGGGTCGAAAACGCTGAAATTACCATGGAAGCCGATCCTGGGACGTTCGAGCAAGAGAAATTCGCCCATTTTCGTAAGCAGGCATCAATCGTTTGTCGATCGGTATCCAAGTTTTCAGCCAAACCTGTTGAAAACCCTCGAGAAGAATCCACAATCGCGAAGAAGCAATCGCCGCTGTGGATAAGTCTCGTCTGGCAGGATCGATAACATCAACCTAGATTTGATGCATGGCCTACCTGATCAAAGCGTTGCAATGGCCCTTGAAGATCTAAAATTGGCCATTGAATTAAACCCAGAGCATTTGTCTTGGTATCAGTTAACCATCGAACCCAACACCGAATTCTACCGTCGCCCGCCAACGCTTCCGGAAAGACAATACCCTCTGGATACATTCAAGACGAAGGCCTCGTCTTGCTTGAGAAAGATGGTTATTCGCAGTATGAAATTTCTGCTAATGCCAAAGCGGGACGTCAAGCACAACACAATTTGAACTATTGGCGTTTTGGCGATTATCTCGGCATCGGTGCGGGTGCGCATGGAAAAATTACACTAACAAATGGGGAAATATTTCGTACCCGAAAGACCCGACACCCCAATCATTACCTAAATAATCTGCCAGAAGCCCTTTGTATCAAGGAGGCAATCGCTTCTGAAGAGCTGCCCCTTGAATTCATGATGAACCGCTTACGTTTGTTTGAAGAATTTCCACTTAGTGATTATGAGAAATACGCCTATCACACTGTTCCAAAAGAACTTTTTGAATCTTGCCAGAAAGCGGTCAAGTTAGGATTATTAGAACAGGATGCTTGGCATCAAGGCATCATCCGTACCAGTGAAAAGGGCAAATTGTTCTTAAATGAATTGCTCGGCAGCTATTCTTAGAGAGCTAACATTCTCACTCCTTACGATTGTTTGACATCAAATTAATATACTGCCATTCTCCCCACGAATTACTAAAAGCGCCCATAATAGAGGCGCTTAAAAGTTATGGAAGTACTTCTACCTCTAAGTAGAAGTTAGATTCAAATAGGTCTATTCTAATGAATAGACACTGCGACAATTGGAATGCAGACATAAATCCGATCCAAGAGACTCGGCCTTCATTCCAATTGTTACTGCCTTAACCACTTGGGAGTAAGTAACACTATGAGTAAAGAGAAACCGGCAGTCGGTCGGGAAGAGTACGATACGGACTATAAAGCCGGTCAGATAACGTACAGTTCCTCGGTTTAGATGTGCACAATCCTGTGTTTGGTATTTCAGCCTTCATCATTTTTGCTTTTGTCATTGGTTCTATTGTCTTTCCTGACAGTGCGAAAGATATGCTCATGGCGGCACGTGGTTGGTCGATCGAATAATTTTGATTGGTTCTACATGATTGCCGGCAACATTTTCGTGCTTTTCTGTTTGGCGCTCATCTTCTTGCCAATGGGTAAGATCCGTCTTGGCGGCACCGATGCCAAGGCCGAGCACTCCACCATTGCTTGGTTCTGTATGCTGTTCGCAGCGGGTATGGGTATCGGCTTAATGTTCTGGAGTGTTGCTGAGCCTGTGGCTTACTACACAGGCTGGTATGGCACGCCACTTAATGTTGAAGCCCGTTCACCGGAGGCAGAGTCTCTCGCCATGGGCGCAACCATGTTCCACTGGGGACTTCACCCATGGGCAATCTATGCTGTAGTCGCCTTAGCACTGGCTTTCTTCGCTTACAACAAAGGTCTGCCGCTCACGATCCGCTCTGCTTTTTATCCTCTTTTTGGTGAGCGTGTATGGGGTGCTCTGGTCACTTTGTCGATATTCTCGCGGTGATTGCAACGATTTTTGGTTTGGCCACTTCACTAGGTTTTGGTGCGCAACAAGCCACCAGTGGTCTGCACTTCCTATTTGATATTCCGAATACATTGACCACTCAAATCGCCGTGATTGCAGTGGTGACAGGTGTTGCGATTATCTCTGTAGCACGTGGTCTAGATGGCGGTGTAAAACTGCTCTCCAATATCAACATGATCATTGCTGCGTTGTTGGCTATTTTCGTATTAATCGTTGGCCACACTGGTGCGATCTTTGGCGCCATGGGTACCACGTTAGTGGGTTATATCGAAAATATCCTACCGCTAAGTAACATGGTGGGCCGTGAAGATGAAACCTTCTACCACGGCTGGACAGTATTCTACTGGGCATGGTGGATTAGTTGGTCACCATTCGTAGGCATGTTTATCGCACGTGTTTCACGTGGTCGTACCGTTCGTGAATTCATCATCGCTGTACTACTTGTACCAACCTTAGTATCGGTTGTTTGGATGGCCATCTTCGGTGGTTCTGCAATTGAGCAAGTGCAACAGGGCACAGGTGCACTAGCAGATGGTATCGGTGAAGTATCACTCGCAATGTTCCAAATGTTTGAGCACCTACCGCTGACCTCTGTGATTTCTT
>NZ_JBSWSZ010000072.1:0-2676 GCF_056158285.1 Pseudoalteromonas sp. AWM4_233
CCAGTTCTTCATAGCTAAAAATGGGTTATGCATGTGCGCTTATAAGCTCTTTGGCATTTGCTCTAGCCATTTTACTGATATTGTCACCGGCAAGTAGTCGGGCAATTTCATCAATACGGCCTTCTTTAGATAGCTTATTCATTTGAGTGTAGGCTTCGCCGTTTGCAATTTCTTTAGCTACAAAAAATTGCTGATGTCCAGAGCTTGCAACCTGCGGCAAGTGAGTTACACAAATAACTTGAGTTGATTTACCTAATTGGCGTAAAAGCTTGCCAACTGCAGACGCGGTTGGTCCAGAAATACCCACATCTACTTCATCGAAAATAAGAGTCGGCGTTGTAACACGCTGAGCAATAATGACCTGAATAGCTAAACTAATTCGCGATAACTCACCACCAGAAGCCACTTTAGACAGTGCTTGTAACGGTTGACCTGGGTTGGTAGATACTAAAAACGACACCGTATCAAAACCCATTGCACTTGGCGCTTTATCGCTAGTTTGTTGAATATCAATCGCAAACCTGCCGTTTTCCATTGATAAGTTAGCCATGCTATCACTAATTAATTGATTAAGCGTATCTGCGTATTTATGGCGGCTTTCACTTAACAGTTTTGCTGCTTGTTTATATTGCTCAAGGGCATTGTTAATTTCGCTTTCGAGAGCAACAAGGCGGTCGCTGTTATAACTAATTGATGCTAACTCTTCTGCGATTGACTGATGAAATTCTACCAGCTCTTCTGGTTTTATATGATGTTTTCGGGCAAGGTCCATAGCACCTGTTAAACGCATTTCAACTTCGTCTAACCGGGCAGGGTCTAAATCAGTTACATCAACATAGCTGCGTATCTCGCGGCTAGCTTCTTCAACTTGAACGGCAGCTTCACTCAGTAATGATGCTATGCTAGATAAGCTTTCATCGTAGCTTGCCAGCTCTGTAAATTGTTGGGCGCTATGTTGCAGCAATGAACACGCACTTTGCTCATCACTTTCGTATAAGTGTTGTAGCTCACGTTGGCATGACTCTAAAATAGTCTGGCTATGGCTTAGTTTATGATGCTCAGCTTCAATCTCTTCGAACTCACCCGGTTGCAGGGCAAATTCATCAAGTTCAGCTACTTGATACTCCAGTAATTGCTTTTGAGCTGCTTGTTGCTGCTGTTGTTGTTCAAGTTGATTAAATTCTTTAATTAATGCTTGGTAGGCTTTAAAGCGCTCTTTAACATCAGCTAATAGCTGGTTGTGGCCGGCATAGGCATCAAGCAGGTGCAACTGATGTTCAGCTTTTAATAAATGCTGATGGGCATGTTGCCCGTGAATAGAAATTAAATACTGACCTATCTCTTTTAATTGTGCAGCGGTAACTGAGCTGCCATTAATGTAGCTCTTGCTGCGGCCATTTTTGCAAATAACACGGCGTAGTAAACATTCGCCTTCACTGTTTGAGAGTAAATGTTGCTCTAAAAAGTGCTGGGCAAGAGGGAACTTGGCTAATATCAAATTGTGCACAAATTTCTGCACAATCCGTACCTGGGCGAACAGCACCTGCATCTGCACGCTCGCCTAAACATAATGACAGGGCATCAATTGCAATTGATTTACCCGCACCCGTTTCACCTGTAATAGCTGTCATACCATTGTGCCACTCAGTACTTAAATTACTTACAATGGCAAAGTTTTTAATTTCTAACCCGATTAACATACTGTTTATCCATCCAGTCAATTAACTGTTAATTTATACAGTGTTTTCGGGTTTTGCAAATTAAATTTTTAAGCTTTGCTTAATTCTGGCAGTTGATTTTCTTGGACTTGATTCATTTGCAGCTTGCGTGCTCTGGGCTAGCGGCTGATCGTCCTGTAAATCGGTGGGGGGCTGATATCTAATTACTTCAATCAGCGATGGTAAGGCTTCTTGATAAAACGCTTTATTGTACTCGATGCCGTTGTAAGGCAATTCAGCCATAAAATACTGTAACCTGTCAGCGAGCTGATCAGATTTCCTCAGGGCTTTGCGCTTTACTGGCTTCCATTATGATTGTGTTGATAAGCAAATCGCTAATGAATTCGAGGTAAGTGAGATTTTGTTCAGTTGTGCCGCTTGCCCTACAAAGAAAGTAATTGCTGGTGATCATATCTAGGCGCGAAATATTCTTAGGGCGGATAATTTTGCCTTCGCTAAAATCAATTAATTTATTTTTAAAGTCATTATTGATTTCTTTGACTCGTTGATTAAAACGTTTTTTTTCGAGCTTCAATAGCTTTACGACGATTGCTCTCAACCACCCAGTAACAACCTAGTAAGGTGATAAGTAATAATAGAGCAAGAAAAACGATATAACTCATTTCGCCTTAGAATCCTTTAAAAAATACAGCTTTTAGTCTTATTATTTTGCGCTAATCAATACGCCTTGGCAATTAGCTTGAGATAAAAAAAGCCACTTAAAATAAGCGGCTTCCCCCAATTTAATTTTTTTTCTTAATACATTGTAGTAAGAGTATTCCTTTGGATGAATCAAACGTAGACGCTTGTCTGCTTTTTTAATCACTACTTCGTCACCAGGTAATACAGCTAAAACTACGTGACTATCACAGCTGACTTGTAGGCTGTCGGTATTTTCGAGGCTAAGCTTTTAAACGTAGGTGCTGTGTAAGAGGTGAATCTAACCGTCGTTAACCTT
>NZ_JBSWSZ010000073.1:0-3923 GCF_056158285.1 Pseudoalteromonas sp. AWM4_233
TTACGTATTGCTAAGGTTAACGACGGTTAGATTCACCTCTTACACAGCACCTAAGGTTAACGACGGGTCAGATTCACCTCTTACACAGCACCAGGTGCTGTGTAAGAGGTGAATCTAACCGTCGTTAACCTTAGCAATACGTAACTGAACGAAGTAACGGCAAAACGTATTGCTAAGTTAATAGGGAAACACGATAGAATCCGAACAGCACCTATGATGCCCATGCGTGGGTAGAAGCCTATGTCGATGGGCGAGGGCGGGGTAAGGTATCGATCCTGACGGCGGCCATTGCGCCGGACAGGATCGAGTCCGGTCTTCGGGACGCCGTTGCCGAAGAGGGATCCTTTCTGGAGGATAACTGGGCCTCGCCTCAGCGTTACGCCGATGTCGCCCTGGTGCAGTGGGCAAGCCTTCAGCTTGATCGTATCAACTACCAGTGGCAGCGCTGGGTAGTGGGTTACCAGGGGCAGAGCCAGATGGATCTGATGTCCAGGCTGCCAGGTGGTTTCGGCATGCGCGAGCTGGGGCAATATGACAGCCGGTATCGTTGGCGCCGGCTTGCTGATCGCCGGGCTGATTTCCGCTTTCCAGATGCGGCGCGGAGAACGACGTGACGCGTTTCGGAGAGTGGTGGATACCTGGCATCGGCTGCGTGCCAGTGCCGGGGTGGCCGTGCGCCATGGTGAAACGCCATCGGCGCTCGTGCTCACGACTGGCGAAAGCGGAACCGGCGGCTGCGGATTCGGCGAGGCTTTTTGCCCGCCTGGTCAACAGCCATTACTATAGCGCTGATAAAGACGACGAGGGCGGTGAACAGCTGAAGCGAATGCGCCGCCTGCTCGCCACTATGAAGCGTCAACTACGGAAGCGCCAATTGCGCAGATCAAGGACCCGGACAGGAAGACCTCGTGACTGATATTGCCCAAGACATGCCCTGGCTCAGCCGCGCCTGGCAAACCGTCCAGAGCCGGGTAGCAGAAGACAGGCTCCCGCACGCCCTTATCCTTGCGGGGGAGCGTGGTGTGGGTAAGCGTGCCTGGGCCGGGGCGGTCGGCGGATTGTTGCTGTGTGATAACCCTCTGAACCGGGATTCTGGCCAGCCAATCGCCTGTGGCCATTGTAAGCAGTGCGAGCTCCTGGCCGCTGCCAGCCACCCCGATATCCGGGTTTATACGCCGGAAAAATCCCGCATGGTGAAGGTAGACCAGGTGAGGGCGCTGTCGTCGTTTGCGGTGGCGTCTCCCCAGGTGGCACACCACAAAGTGGCGATCATTGATCGTGCGGATCAATTGAATATCAATGCGGCGAATGCGTTACTCAAAACGCTGGAAGAGCCGCTGCCGAACGTGACCCTGATCCTGTTGCAGGAAAGCGGGCGTCCGGTCCTGCCCACCATTCGGTCCCGATGCCAGACATTGACTGTGCCGGTGCCCGCTAACAGCGAAGCGAACCAGTGGCTCGCGAGCCGTGTTCGGGAACTGCCCGAGGATGCGCAACCGTCTTCGGAGGTTCTGGCCAAAGCCCTGATGCTGGCGGGGAATGCGCCGAGGCTGGCTCTCGACTATGCCACCGGCGATTTCATTGGTCTGCGGGATACGGCGCTGGAACGGTTCAAGGAATTCATGAAATCCCGGATTCCGGTGGGTGAAGCCGCCAAGGCGTTCAAGGCGATGGGCCTGGAGGACACCCTGTGGTTGTTCGAAACCTGGGCAGCGGATCTGGCCCGCCTGATTGTTGGCGGCAATGCGCGGGACACCGATGCGGCCGATATGCTCGGCTTCCTTGCCAGGACCACTTCCGCCTGGCGGGCCCATGAACTGCTTGATATGGTAAAGGACTCTAGGGCGGCAAGTGTTTATAACGCCAGCCCGGAGCTGGAAGCGAGCCGGCTTCTGATTGCCTGGCAAAAGCTGATGCCGGTCAAACGGCCGGCAGCTTACGTTGCCCGGCCTCCGCCGGATCGCGCCTTTGGTGCCAACAGCTGCTATGATTCCGGAATGAAAGGGATTTTCAGATCCCGAAATTTATTCAAAACGATCTATTAGAAAGGTGTCAGTTATGGGGCCAGGATTTGGCGCGCGCAGTGGCATTCTTACCCTGACAATCAAGGATAAAGCAGTGCTCTACGCTGCATACATGCCTTATATCCGCCAGGGTGGCCTGTTCATCCCGACGCAGAAACAGTACCAACTGGGCGACGAGGTTTTCCTGCTTCTTAACCTGATGGATGAGCCGGAAAAGATCCCGGTTGCCGGCAAGGTCATATGGATAACGCCCAGGAGCGCCCAGGGTAACCGCGCGGCGGGAATCGGTGTCCAGTTCAACGGTGACGACGAGACCGCCCGCACCAAGATTGAATCCTATCTGGCAGGCTCACTGAGTTCCGATCGCCCAACCCACACAATGTAAAGGCGAGAGCTGGATGAACGATATGGCGATTCCCACGGAGGCTCCCTGCAGGCAACCAGAGGGCAGCGGCATCCAGGAAACCGCTCCGGCATTCCGGGAGTCGGAATGGAAGCTCAGGCACATCACCCTGGCCGGTCTCAGTTGGCCTCCGGCGACTGAAGCCCACGACAGTACTCCGATCATCATGCTGCACGGTTGGCTCGACAACAGCCTTACCTTTGTCAAGCTGGCACCGGAACTGACAGCTCTCGGGCCTGTTCACGCCTGGACTTCGCCGGACATGGCCATTCCGGACACCGCCCGGAAGGCCAGAGTTACCTGCTGATGGACTATGTGGCGGATCTGGCTGAGCTGGTTGAGCGCTATTTCCAGGAGACACCGGATGGCAGGATCAACCTTGTTGGTCACTCTCTTGGTGGTATCGTCGGCGCTCTCTACGCGGCAGCTTTCCCTGAACGGATTCGGAATCTTGTGATGATCGACAGCCTGGGCGCACTGAGCCGTCCGGTTAAGGAAACCATTCCCCAGCTCCGGAAAGCTGTGAAAAAACGCATTGCCGGCTCTGGCCGCCAGGTTGTCTATCCGGATATCGCCACGGCCGCCAAAGCACGGGAGGGCGGGCTGAGCCCGCTCAGCCCCGAGGCCGCGCTGACACTCATTCCGCGCAATATGAAACCCGAGGGAGAGGGCTACGTCTGGCAGACCGATCCCAGGTTACGGCACCCGTCTCCATTGATGATGACCGAAGAGCAGGTGCTGGCTTCGCTGTCTGCTATCGAAACCCGTGTGCTTTTTGTCAGAGCCGATGCAGGACTTCTTTCGTACAGAAAGGATCTGGATAAACGCGCTGACGCTATCGCCAACCTCCAGATCGTAAACGTGCCGGGAGGTCACCATTGCCATCTGGATGGCGAGACCGGGCCGGCGGCAACAGCTATCAAACAATTCCTGGAAATGAGTAATCGCTTGCTGAAATTACTGTTCACACGTTTCTTGGTTCCGATCCTCGGATTATTGGCACTGTCTTCCGGTGTGCAGTCTGCTCCTGATGATATGCCCGAGGCCTACCAACAGTCGACGCTTGAAGATACGGTCTCGATTCAGTCGTCGGGACACGCTCGGTATTGTTCAGCCCCGTGCGGGAAGTCAATAACGAGATTCGCTCCGAAACCCTGGCCCGCTTGCCCGTGACTGGGGAAGGGCGCCTGTACCGGATTGCCCGAGACTCAAGTCGCGAGGACGCGCGGGACCGCTACCTCGCTCTATTGCGCGAGAGAAACGCCCAGATTCTGTTCGAGTGCTCCAGTATCCGTTGTGGAAGAAGCAACGTATGGGCGAACCAGATCTTTAATCAGGCGGTTCTCTATGGCCGTGATGCAACCCAGGATTATCTGGTGGGCGGGCACCGTTGCCGAGGACGGCGCCCGTTGGCTGACCCTCATTTACACGGTGACTCGCGGCAACCTTCGGGAGTATGTGTGGGTGGAGCACCTGCGGGTCGAATCCGGCGCGAC
>NZ_JBSWSZ010000074.1:0-4680 GCF_056158285.1 Pseudoalteromonas sp. AWM4_233
ACCTGCAAAACCAGATGAGACAGAGAACAGATTCGACTTCTCCAGGAGCCCATGGCTTCAGGGTGCTGGAGGCCATGGAAACGGATGAAACGTTTAATCCGCGAACAGATAGGTTTTCTCTGTTTTATACGCCATGCCCCGCAGGCGTGTGAAGCTCGCGAACCTTGTCCAAAAAACGGGTTGGTTGTGCAGGTATCGGGGTGGGGATATCCATATCCATTCATCCTTTAGTGCTGTTTTTATATACAGTACTTCGGTTTGGGTTGAAGTCTGGAAGAAGAGCGATGTTGGCGGAGTTATACGGAACGCGTTCGCGAAACTTCCAAAAATCACATGAGAAATGACGGTAACTATCTGATAGGGTTGAGAGGTTAGAAAAGTAATGGCGGAGTTATACGCCTATGGCGGGAGCAGGAGTGGCTCAGAAGAGGGGGCGTATCACTCCGGCGGTAGCCGTGGTAAGTGGCGCTCAAGAGCTTGTTTTCATTCGACAAACTCGTATTTTCTTGAGTATTTTGGGAATGCGAGTTTTGACGAACGGGTGATATACGAACGCGTTCGTGCCTAATTAGCTGTTATGGTTGCTGAAGCGAGCAGGTTGGCATACCTTTGACATGGGTAATAATTCTATTCTGAGGGAGGGTTCTATGTTAACCGAACTTTTGAATAGGGCGCGCTTTGCCGATTAGTAGGAGCACAATCCCGTTGGGCTGGTCAGACCTGAAAATAGCGCCCGCGGCTGTGTCATCTAGGTCGGTGAAGGCAGTGGCAAATAGTGACGGGCTCCATGCATGAACTTTTGGTCTAGTGCATGAAATACCCAAGTTTCCGCGCCTTGCCCACCTTCCAGCGTTCAAAGAGAACCATAACAAGTCGCGAGACAGTACGCGGCCGAATGGCCGCCGGACGCCCCTTCCATGGCTCCTTCGTCGCCATTCCAAGGTCGCCGCTGTGCTTCGGCGTTATGTGGGCAGAACCAGCGAGTAATTGAGGATGCTGCAACGAGTTGTTATAGGGATTTTTGTCGCCTCGCTTTTGGCAGCTGCCGTCGCGATGTTTATGGGGTATCAATTTCCAGCCAAGTATATCGCTGCGCCTGCACTAGTTTTTTCTGGTTGGGCTGCGTTGGGTCATTTGGTTACCTTGGACGATGACGCTCCAGGTGAGTGGTCAAACCCAGAGGGTTCGAAGGCAACATGGCATCGCTCGATCGGAGAGTTAATCATTAAGATCGTGGTTTTTGCGGCAGTGGGGATAGCTTTCTATGCCTAGCCACATAACCAGTCGCTTAAGTACGCTCCGGGCCGTCGGCCCTCCACCGGACCGGTTTTCCGTTGCACTCCAAACCGGCCGCTTAGCTCAGCGTTATCGGCCCGGCATTCGTGAGTGTTTAGCAAGTGGGGTGCAAAGGCCTTGGCACCGGGATTGGTTGTAAGCCCGCTCACTCTGGTGATCGCCAAGGCCGGAAAATTCGCTGTCTGGTTTGGTTGCCACAATGCCCAGCAGTGTCGGTATTCATGACGTGCCCCAGTCGTGGGGCCGTCCGTCTTAAATGGTAATCGGGTCGGCGGCTTTTGCGTTCTGGTTCCTTTCGCCATCCGTCGAGTTGGTGCAAGCTGTCCGGGAGAGGGCATGCGGCCTGGGTGTCAGGCTCAACCACGGTGGTGAACGGCCATTAACAAGGCGGTCAACCGGACGCCAAAAGCGTACCGCTTTTGGTTCCCCTCCGCTGGCGCTCCTGCACCGGTTACCTCAGCGTTATGCAGGTACTGAGATCTAACCAAGGAGGGTGAGGTGAAGGAAGTCCTTGATACCATTGATTCGGCGATAAAACGCCTTGTTTCGCCAACTGCAATGCTGGTGGCAGCAGCGCTTCTCACTCGTGGGCTTGATAAGCCAGGCAGCAACACCTTCGTTATCCATGGACTGATCTTTCTCTTGGTGGTTTATGCCTTTGGTTACCTTGCGTTTTCTGCGGCAGTTGCGATCAAGGAATTTGATGAATTGGGGCTTCGGTTTTGGCAAAAAGGCGTATTCGGATTGTCTTTTATGTTGCTGTACTTGGTGCTTTTTGTCGCAGCCATCTACTTCGGGCTCGGCAAAATTGCATAACCAGTAGTTGTAGTTCGTTCCGGGCCTCCGGCCCTACACCGGACGCCCATTTCGCTGCGCTGCATGTGCGCCGCTAAACAAAAGCGTTAGATTTAAAAGAATCAGGAGAGTACGTTGCCAATTGAGCCGTCTGATTATGCCCACAATGAAGCCTGGCTGCTTTTCCAATTGAACGAAGCACCGGTGATGACGGAGGCCGATGGAGATTTCAACGCTATGGCCATCATGGAGGTGGCAACGGGGATGATCTTTGGCATGGAGCTTGTTCAGGTAAGCATGTCTGGTTTGCCGGAATTCCTGTCACGGAAATTGTTGGCCGACGCTGAAGGCCAATCTGGCTCAAGACCCCAAAAATTGTTCATAGCGACTGAGTACCACGCGGATGATCTGGTCAAAGTCGCTGAGGCCATGGGGATTGAAGTTGAGCGAGTCCCGGCCAAAGATCTATCCGGCATAACACAGGAAGCGAGGGAAGGTTTCGCGGCCCATGTTTCAGGCGGTAGGATCCAATAAATCTAACCAAGTGTTCCAGTTCGTTCCGGGCCTGACGGCCCTCCACCGGATGCCCTTTTCGCTGCGCTACAAGGGCACCGCTGAACAACGGCGTTATACGATGGGTCACACTGAGTTACTCTCAAGGATCAATAAAAGGATCAGGAAATGCGCATCATAAATCGAAGAATATTTCCTGAAGGAAGATAAGCGTGGCAGAAAAAAATATCCGTAGTCCAAAGCTTCATGGAGTCGAGCCACGGGAGAATGTTGGAAGGGAAACCATTGCCCGCTATCAAGCCCAGTTTCGCGGAGCGGCTTTCGAGTGTTTGTCTCTATTGGAGGATGAGACGCTAGACCGTGTCTATTGTGATTATCAAGACGATTTCGTGGCTCGCCTCAATGTCGAGGGGAGTTATGTCTATAATTTTTTTCAGGTCAAAACCAAGGGAAAATTGAATTACCAATGGTCTGTAAACGATGTCTTGGGGATAAGGAAAGGCGCTAAGACATGCGAGCCAGCCAAGATTACCGATAGCTACGTTGGAAAACTCCTGATCCATCCAATCAGGTTCGAGAACTCCTGTGGTAACGTCGTTTTTCTCACCAATGTGCATCTAAATGATGGTTTAGAGGGATTGCGAGATGCCATACAGGACGATAGTGATAACAACTATTACAAATTATTGCTTGAAAATTTTAATGACGCTTTGTGCCCAGAAGCGCCCATAGAAGATCAGGGTGTTATAGAGCGTATTAAGAAGCTTCAGATTAAGTCTAATATTTCTTATTTAAATCCACACGATGATAAATTTTTCTCTGAGGCAAGAGAGACCATTTATAAATACAGTGAAATAGATTTGCAGCGTTCAGAGTGTGAGGAAATCCTTAACAGTCTTATATCTCTTGTCGAACGGAAGTCGTTTGGCAAACTATTAGAGGAAATAGGAGAGCGCGACCTCGATGATATAGCAGGCGTAGTCTTGCCCGAAATGCTCGATATTCTTAGTATCTCCAAAGCGGCATATCAGAGCTTAAAAGATAGCGGCGACTCACAAGCCATCAAGAATGCTTCTATTATTCACAGATTGATGAGTAAGACCGGGGCGTCAGAGCGAATGATAGAGTTCGTGTCTGACTGTAAGGTTCGATGGGATATATGGTTTAGGGACAAACGCCATACTATTCCAGAGTTTGACCTGAATTTCATTTTAGAAGAAATAGAGAAAAATGCTGCTGAGTGGGTGAAATTAGGAGAAAGCCTTCCATTGCTTCAAAGTCGAATCAATATAGTATTGTCTGCCTTGGATACTGAAGGTTTGTCTGCCACTCTTAATCGTGAACTCCTTCTAGGCGCTGTTTTCTCGTTTTTAGTTAGAGGAAATGCGTGATGGATTACGAAGAATTCTTTCAAGAAGCGTCTGAAAAAGAAATTGTATTGCCTCTAGATCAGTTCAGTGGTTCGGCACCTCATCGGCTTAGCAATGAAGCGCTTTTTCATCTTCCATTGCTCGCGATGACTATTCTCTTGTTGTCTAAAACACGCCGTAAGCCTAAGTCAGACGAACTAGGTCAGTTGATTGGCGAGTGTTTTGAGAGAACATTTTCAGGCTTTAAAGGTTCATCCCAACACTTGGGATGGTCGGCAAACCTTAGGATGCGGACAGTTAAGGCGCTAACCTTTCTTGAGACAGTAAGCCTTGTTGAGGTCGATCGCCATGATTCTCGCATTAAAGTCACCGAGTTTGGGAAAAAGGTCGTATCAAAAGCAATAGATGTACAATCAGACCTCGGTTACACACTCCAGCTAATTGAACGAAATTATTTTGATCTACAAATAGAAAAACAAATTGCAATGGATTTGGAATGAAACTTGTTGAATTAAAAATTCATCCTTCAGGGAAGGCCGGTTGGGGTTCGAAGGATCTTGTGTTTGCTAGCGATATCACCCAACTATATGGACCGAACGGCGCAGGGAAAACGCCTGTCATTCATTCTATTGCCTTCGCGCTTGGCTACCCTGTTAGATATCAGGGAGGTGCTGTTCGGATTCTATCGTGTTTCCCTATTAACCTT
>NZ_JBSWSZ010000074.1:4706-5640 GCF_056158285.1 Pseudoalteromonas sp. AWM4_233
TGTACGTAAAGTTACGTATTGCTAAGGTTAACGACGGTTAGATTCACCTCTTACACAGCACCTGTCGCACGTTTTGTGAAGAGCCAGAATGTTCGCTTTGTCAAAACATCAAACGTCAAGATAGTCGCTTACTTTGTGTAGTTGAATCACCAACTGATGTACTTGCCATTGAGCAAACAGGTCAATACACAGGCTTGTACTTTGTATTAATGGGGCATTTATCACCGTTAGATGGCATAGGCCCAAATGAAATTGGTTTAGATTTGTTAGAGCGTCGTTTATCAGAAGGTAATATCGATGAGGTGATTCTCGCTACTAACCCAACCGTAGAAGGTGAAGCAACTGCACATTTTATCTCTGAGCTTTGTCAAAAATATGATGTACTTGCTTCTCGAATTGCTCATGGCATGCCAGTGGGCGGGGAGCTTGATTTGGTCGATGGTATGACGCTAATGCATGCGTTTTCAGGGCGAAAAGCTATTACCTAAAGTACACTCTGACCTCTTAAGAATATAGAAAAGCTAATCATATAACATGATTAGCTTTTTTATTTTCCACGAATAGTAATAAATACCGTAAAAACAGATGCTTTCTTCAATGCATTGATATCGGAAATGTAAATAAACCTTTGACAGAAAGTATCAGGTTAGGGACAATTTAATTCCAAGAATAGTATTTAACACTCTATTTTTAGTCGTTTTCGATAGGGATAAATCACGTGGTAAACTTTGACGAGCAAGTAAATTGCTTAAACTGTGGTGCAAAATTAACAACGCGCTTTTGTGGCGAATGTGGTCAAGAGAAAGCAAAACGCATTACTCTAAAAGAGCTATTTAAGACAGCTCAAAGAGCGCTGTTAGAGTTTGAATCTCCTTTTCTACATACTTTCATTAAAGGTGCTGTGTAAGAGGTGAATCTAACCGTCGTTAACCTT
>NZ_JBSWSZ010000075.1:0-3447 GCF_056158285.1 Pseudoalteromonas sp. AWM4_233
GGACACGAGCAAAAGCGGTTGAGTCAGCCTACTCAATCGCCCACTGCAATCAAAAGAAAGAGCACGGTTGTAATAGGTGTACCAACATTCCGGGTCGGACTTCGCCATGTGTTCATTCAATTCACGTTTAATTTCGTCATCTTTAAAATGGGAATGGCTGAGTAACTTGGCGAGCGTCTCCGGGCTTTTATCCACCCAGTACATCCCACCTTGAAATTCAAACCGGAGTCCTCCTGTAGCAACCTTAGGGAAACCGCCCGCAAGAATGACCGCCTTCGTCCGTTCAGGGAAGGTAAGTGCAAATTCCTGAGCAATCATCCCTCCGCAAGAATAGCCGACAACCACGATTTGATCGAGGTTCAAATGATCGATAAGCTGAACGACTTCCCTTGCGTACATCGATACATCAGGCGCATGAGAAATTACTTCAGAATCTCCGTTTCCACTGAGGTCTGGAAAAATAACACGAAACTCTCTTGCAAGGGAATGCTGCATTTTGAATACTTTCCTCCCATCCAGGAGGATGAATAAAAACAAAGGCTTCCCCATTTCCTCGATCGTCATAAAACAATTGTGCCCCTGATTTTTCTGTAAAATAAGGCATTCGCTCTTCATCCCCTAACCGATATTCATGGAACCTTAGCATTCCCAGAAGGACTGAAATTATGTCCATTTAACGAATATATTAAGGTTCGATTGACCTTACTTTCATGCAGGCGTAAACTAGACCTGTATCATAATGTCCGGAAGGGAAACAAAATGAAACGCTTTCTATTACTTAGCTTATTCGCATGTACAGTCATTTTCCTGACTGCTTGCGGATCGAATGAATTAGAGAATACGCTGGATTGGGAAGTTCAATCCTTTGAAGGAACCACACAAGCGGAGGAAAGCTTTTCTACGGATGAGATGGACGGAGAAGTTTGGCTCGCAAACTTTATCTTTACTAACTGCAACACAGTTTGCCCGCCAATGACAAGGAACATGGTCAAAGTTCAAGAGCAGTTGAAAGAAGAAGGTATCGATGTTGAAATTGTATCCTTCAGCGTAGACCCGACTGTGGATTCTCCCGAAGTTTTAAAAGAGTTTGGTGAAAAATATGGAGTTGATCACAGCAACTGGTCATTCATCACCGAATATACACAGGAAGAGATATCTAATTTCGCTCAAGAAAGCTTTAAGACTTCTGCAGTAAACGGAAGGCAATGATCAGGTTATTCATGGAACAGCATTTTACCTAATCAATGAAGAAGGCATGGTCGTAAAAAAATATAAAGGTGACACAGAAGTCCCTTTTGAACAAATAATTGAAGACACCAAAACCATCGCCAATTAAAGAGAACCTCCCCTCCATATAAGGAGCGGGAGGTTCTTTTAGAAGAAAAAACACCCCAGTCTATCGAAATAAAGATGACTGGGGTGGGCAAAACTAAGGCAGAAGCTATCTAGTTGAATAGTGAGTTGATAAAATTACTTAAGGATTTAAAGAAATCTTGAACGGCATTCCGCAAACTGTTCCAAAACCCATCGTCATTGATTAAGTCCTGGATATTGCCCGTCAGGTCTTCCAATTGTTTTTGAACTTGATCAAAGTTGATGTTCAAGTTGCGCATCTGTTCAAATAAGTCGACCAAACGCTGGCGGTCTTCTTCACTCAATTCAATGTTCAAGGATTGAAGTTGATCCGTACGATCTGCTCCACTTCTTCCCTTGTCACTGGGTCCTGCTCAGCAATTTGCTTCTTGATTTCGGTCAGCAATTCACTGATCTTATCCCGGTCGATCCCTTCCTCCTCGGCGATATCTGTTGCGATATCAAGCTCATCACTTGCTACCTTCATCCGTTCTTCATCCAGCTTCACGCCTTTTGCATCGTAAGCTTTATAGATGCCCGTAAGCGCAGAGTGACCACTGACCTTTACTGAGGAAGCGACCAGCACATCCGCATTCTCCACACCAGCCGTCAACAATGCATTTGTGTACATTTCTTTCGTCACCTGTGTTATGTTATCTGGTGTTACGATTTCAATGTTCAAGCCTTCTCCATTATCCTGATGAATGATTTTGACAGAAGAATACATATTCGAATTCGGGTTTCCCCGATATAGTTGGCTAATCTGGCCATTTACAACAAATTCATCGACCTGGTCATGCTGATTCACTTCGAGCAGCTCGGTTACGTCATCTTTTTGTGCTTCAGACAAAGCTTCTCCATAAACAACAATCGGCAGACCTAACTTTTCGTTGATGCCCTGATCCCCTGTCGATGCTGAGATGCTTGAAGGCAAAGCGAAAGCTGTAAACAAAACGACGATCAACATCCATAGACTGACACGTGTTTTCATGTTCTCGACCCCTTGTGAAAATGGTAGATTCCCCTTACGTTATGCGGAACCTCCCATTTATTATACCCGATGCATAGATGCACGGGTTGTCATAATAGACGTACGAGGGAGAGAAAAAGTTTCAAACTAAACAAAACATTTCTTTACGATAGGCTTTATATGAACATCATAAAAGTTATCTAAATAATATAGCTAGATTGCAGAAGGCTCGATTTTTAGACTTTGAGTGGTTCGTTGCTAAGTAGAGCGTTAGGGGTGGTTGGGAAGCTGCTTATTCTGGAAGTAGTTTCGAGTAACTCATGTGTTTGGTGAGACCCCGCAAGACGTTAGCCTGAGGAGGCTCACCGCGCTCCAGTTCTGTTTCTAGCAGTAATTTACAAGAATCTTCGATATTTTGCTGCGACATGGCTTGGAAGCGTAAAACCAAGTTGTCGGCGCAGTAATGCTGATTTGCAAGCACTTGGTTGATTTTCGCTTCATTGCGTTTCCAAGCTGGAATATAGACTTCACCTTCTTTAACGACATTGCCATATGCCAGCTTTACTTTACTGTAATCTTCGACAGCGGCTGGTTGCTCTGTAGTTTGACAGCCTGCAAGCACGGCAAGCGATAGGACCGCGGTTATTATTTTTGCTTTCATTGCTTCAAGTATCCAAATGCTTAATGTGAATTTTGTATACATTATACTTATTTTAATTTTGAATACAGCAAAGAAAGTCGATTATTTAGTTTTTTATACCAATTCTCTTAATTAAGTGATCTATTTTGAGGCGAGGAAAACTTGTCGATAGCAAGGTAAAAATTTTGCTATTTAGTTGTTCTAAATAAGAAATATTTAACGAAGCAAGCGGCAGTTTTAGTCCCTAAAAATGATTAAGTATTAGTGAGGATTGGTATTACATATTTTGAAGCACAAAAAAGCCAACCTAAAAGGTTGGCTTGAGTTTCATAATGCAAGTATGACAACGTGTTATGAATTTTTTGAAACTACCTGAACCTTAAATTTTTTCGAGAAAGCTCAGAAATAGACTTACACCCCATTAGGCGCATATCTCGAATGAGCAGGTGCTGTGTAAGAGGTGAATCTAACCGTCGTTAACCTT
>NZ_JBSWSZ010000076.1:0-4826 GCF_056158285.1 Pseudoalteromonas sp. AWM4_233
ATCGCCCGGTTTAAAATTGCTGACACCATCGCCAACTTCTTCGAATACTTACGCCGGCAAAGTCCATACCTAAAATAGCCGGTAATGCTGGGGCAATAGGGAGATCGGCACCCATCTGGCGGATCATGGTATCAACGGTATTCACACTACTGGCGGCAATGCGTATCAGCACATGACCATGTTTAACCGTGGGTTTAGGGACTTCGGCTGATTCGAATACGTCTGAACCACCAAAAGAGTTTATAAGCATCGCTTTCATCAGGATAACCTCTGCTGTTGTTTGTGAAAGTCCTGATAATTTACTTTTTTATTTTATTGTTGATAATTGTCTAATAACCTAAATCTGTTTAAGGAAAATATTGATAATGAATATAGAGCACCTGAAATTATTTGTGCGCATTGCTGCGCTGCACAATATCAGCCAGGCCGGCAAGGAGTTGGGATTATCAGCAGCGGTATCCAGTGCCCATATGAATAAGCTGGAAGAAGGACTGGGGGTCAGGTTATTACATCGCACAACGCGTCAGGTGTCTCTCACAGAAGAAGGCCGTAGCTTTTTACCTTATGCTCAGGATGTATTAACCGGTATAGAGACCGCCAGAGCCGCAGTGGGGGCTGGAAAAGTGTCTCCACAAGGGCGTCTAAGAGTGACTGCACCGGCATCTTTTGGACGGATGCATTTGATCCCTGCACTTAAAGCCTTTATGGATCAACATCCTCAACTGGAAATAGATCTGCGATTGAGTGACAGCATAGTGGATATGGTAGAAGGTGGGTTTGATGTTGCTATCCGTGATGCCGAGCTGAACGATTCCTCTTTGATTGCCCGAAAACTGGCTCAAGACACCCGTATTCTGGTGGCCTCTCCAGACTATGTTGCGCAATATGGTGAACCTGAAACCCCAGAGCAGCTGGCAGATTTTGCTGCGGTCACTTTAACAGGCCTGGAAAGCTGGTATTTTAAAACAGATAAAGGCGTGCAAACCATTCGCATAAAAAGTCGCCTGGGTACAGATAACGGCGAAGCTGTCCGAGATGCGGCGGTGAATGGGCTGGGGATCACTGTCTGTTCATTGTGGTGTTGTTATCAGCAGCTAGAATCAGGCGAACTGGTTCAGGTATTGTCCGATTACTCCCTGGCCTCCAATACCTCTATTTGGGCGGTATATCCCAGTTCGCGCTTATTGGCACCTAAGGTGCGTGCTTTTATCGATTATTTTAATGCACACTTTGGTGACCTGCCCTATTGGGAGCAATAGTTATTCAGTTAAAACTGATTCGGCTATCTGTTGTATAACTTTTGCAAATGAGCATACAGGGCATTGCAATTGTGAGCGTTTTGCGCAAATGGGTGAGGTGATGCAAATTCTTCAATATCATTGTCAAAATACTTCCCGTTGGCATTCTCGAATTCCGGGCTAAGTGCCGCCCGCAGCAAAATATCTGCACCAACATCTAAACTACTTCCGTCTATGCCATAAGCTTCTTTCACCATTTTGCTGCCCAATAGCGATTTAGGGTTAACCGAAACCAATAGCGGTCCTTGTCCTGTGTTGCTTTCAGCCATAGCGCGAGTCCACATGATTAATGCGAGTTTGCTTTGGGCGTAAATGTTGGCATCTGAAGCGTTGCTTAGATTATTGAGTGTTTCGGGGGTAACGGGTGCTCAGCAGCAGAAGCTACATTCACTATCCGTCCTTTGACGGAGAATAGTGAGCAAAGTTGTGTAGTAAGAATATAAGGAGCTATAGAGTTGACTACAAAGCGAACATCCAAATTATCTATGGATATTGGATTTGCCACTTTAAATACCCCGGCATTATTTATCAGGACATCCAGCTTGCTGTGTTTTTTCTTGATACTTTCACTCAGTTTATAAACTTCAGATAATATTGATAAATCGGCGCACCAGATTTCCAGCTTATAATCAGGATTTTTCTCGATCATGTTATTTTGCAATGATTGCAATTTGTGCGAATTCCTGCCGTGGAGCAAAACAGTGTGCCCTGCGGCAAGGAGTTTCTTGGCTGTTTGCAGTCCAAGTCCGTCAGTGGCGCCAGTTAGTAGGATGGTTTTTGACATTGTTGTGTCCTCGGTCATTAAATTTAAGCAAAAAATGGCAATACCTGATCGGCAAGCTCTGTCAGCGTGGTGTCAATATCTCTTTGATTGAACCTCAGGTTTAACGCGATATGGTTTACTCCAATACTTTGCAGTAAAAGCAAATAATCTAATAAGGCATGGATGCCGCATTGAACGCCTAGCGGAATGGGTCTTATTGGGGCGTCTGGGTCTTTCAATAGGTCCAGGTATAATGGTTGCATTACTGGTTTTGGCAACATTTCCGCGTGCTCGACATTGTTATTCCAGTCACTAATAACACTGCGTTGTAATTGTGGCTCTCTGGGATAGGTGATCATGCCGTGACTGTGTCGGGCCAGCCATTGTTTTGATTGTTGACTGTGTCCGGTCACCAACATCGGTATTGACTGCTCAAAAGGTTTTGGCAATAGGTCGAGATTGCCGTCCAACATACCAAATTTGTTCACTAACTTCGGGTACGGGTCCTGTAAGGTTTCAATATATTGAAAGGCTTCTCGAAAATCCTGCCCTCGATCTTGATGAATTTTTGCCATGGCCGGGTACTCATCGGCACGATCTCCTGAGGCAACGCCTAAAATCAGGCGCCCTGCGCTAAGCTGGTCGACGCTGCAGGCTGATTTTGCCACGTGAGCTGGGTGTCTTAAGGGAAGTATTAGACTCGCAACACCCAGGCTAATACATTGAGTTTGCATTGATAATGCGCCGAGGTAGACAAACGGATCGAACTGTTGTCCGACATCACCAAATGAAGGCACATTAAAGGGGATATCTCTTAACCAGACCGCCTTAAATCCAAGTGTCTCGGCAAGTTGTACTTTTGCAACATGCTGTGTGAGGCAGGGTATTGCGGTGCTTGGATAAGATTCGATTGGTACAACCAATCCAAGCGACATTCGCCCAAAACAAAAGGTTTGATTGAAGCCCCTGTTGTGGCGTGCAAATTTGGAATTGTTGTTTGGCGCTGATTCGCGATTTTCCTCTGACCCTTGGCAATAAACCATAACCGGCCCCTGTTTCTAGCAAATTTTTTACTGATTGGCATTAGTTTAAAGTGCTAGTGAAAATTTGATAATTAACAGTTTTTAGGAATCAGTTTTTATATATTGTTGATAATGAATTGAGGCTATATATCTGCATTTATCACAAACGTCTTTCCCATTACCTGCTGGTACTGACTGGGTTTGGCAATTTGCTGCACTACTAAATCCTGATAAATGCAGGGTTGCAATAAGGGTTCAAATTGCTCTACTTGTTGATTGCCTTCATCCAGCCAGGCGTCTATCAGTGCGCTGTTTTGCGGAAACATCATAGGAGTCGACTTGGAATGAATGTTTTGTAGTTTGGGGTGAGGTGGCAGGGTAATTACCGAACAGGACGTAATACTTTCACCTGTTCCGGAATGGGTCCACTCTTTACACAGGCCAGCCATAAGCAGTGCGCCATCTTTGGCCTGCATATCATGGCAGTGCAACAGCTTGCCTTTGTTATATTCTGACTCTCCAAAGCCCGTTACCGGGATCAGAATGCGGCTTTGTCGAAAAGGACGATATCCGGCCTTTCTGGGATTGTTCAGGCTGTCGTAGCGGGTATTGATACTGGTGTATCTGGAGGGTTTAAAACCGGTTTCTGTGGGTTCCAGGCAATAGCCACCAGAGGGCATTTTCCATGATGCGTCGACCGTTTTTCTGACGCACCACAGACACTTTGTTAGCTGCACCAATGTAGCGCTTGAATATTTGTGGCTCGTACCCCAATTCGATATCCATGGCGTCGCACAAAGCTCTGACGCCAGGCGCATCGGTGACATTGAGTCGGCCACACATGCTTAGTTTTCCGTACCAGGCTGCAGTTCGCTGTCAGGCGCAGCTGTTGATACTGGCGCTGCCAGTTAGGTGCTGATGAGAATGCGTAGTCGCTGTATGTTAACCTTAGCAATACGTAACTGAACGAAGTAACTGGAAAAAGGTTAAAGGTTCTCGGTTTAATAATGGAAGCCTTTGCGACATACCCAATGATTTATTACAACAAGGGCACTTCCTTGAGAGCAGTTCTCTGAGCATATCACTACATATCAATTGCAAATAATTATCATTCAATATTATTGGTTTCTTATTTAAAATGAAAGCTTAAAATCAATTTTTTATTGATAGCGCATGCCTTTTTTTGGTTCACTTTTAGAATTATTTATAAATATATTTTTGAGAAACTTAATACTTTCAATGATCAATAGTGATATAGCGACTGCCGAAGTACAAATAATTAATAACTTGAGTATCAATGGCATGGTTAATTCAGCGACAGCCACTTGTAGCCAAACAACCAGAGGCAAATGCACTAAGTAAAGCCCATAAGAGGTGTCAGCAAGTTTTTGTGTGAATGCATTTGGTTTGTTTGCAAACTTCTTGAATAAACCAATAAACAGCATGCAAGAGGTCCACATCATGACAGCATAACTGATTACAAAGGCGACTTTAATTTGAAGATAGTACTCGTGCATATATTGCATTTGATAACCAGAGAGTATGACTGCGGCGATACAGTTGCATAACCAAGCACCTATTTTAAAAGTGCTCAGCTTCGTAAAATCTGCAAGTGTATTTTGGTGATTGAATAACACCCAGCCAAACAAAAAGAAACCGCTATATAAACATAGCACTGGCCATTGTGGTGTTAGACTTTTATCAGGTGCTGTGTAAGAGGTGAATCTAACCGTCGTTAACCTT
>NZ_JBSWSZ010000077.1:0-2928 GCF_056158285.1 Pseudoalteromonas sp. AWM4_233
ATCGCCGATTCACAACGGGGCAATTGCGCAAGCTAATGGGTTTGAACGATCAGCGGTACAGTGTCGGCTATGCTTGCGTTTCCTCTCATGATCAAAAGAGCGATTTATTGACACAGGCTAATCGACTGGCAGGCGTTTCAGATCGAGTCATTGAGGACTTAGGTTCTGGGCTGAATTGTAAAAAACCGGGCCTGAGAAGGCTCATTGCTACATTGTTAAATCACGAAGTATCCACGTTGTACCTCACGCACACCGACCGGCTGGTAAGGTTCGGACACGAACTGATCTTTCAGGTCTGCCGCTGGGCCGGAACGGATGTGGTGGTTCTGGACGATGAGAAGGAGATTCCGTTTGAACAGGAGCTTTGTCAGGACGTGCTGACGCTGATGACGGTATTCTCTGCACGACTGTACGGAAAGCGGTCCCACAAGAATCGCAAACTTACCGCTTGATACTGTATATATAATCAGTATTATTAGGGTGTGGATGTTGCCTTCAAGACCCAACTGCTGCCCAACAACAAGCAGCGCACCTACTTCGCTAAAGCCAGCGGGATCTCGCGATTCACCTGGAACTGGGCGTTGGCCGAATGGGATCGGCAATACGCCATACACAAAGATGGAAGCGGGGACCGCCCTTCGGGCATGGCGCTCAAGCGCCAATTCAATGCCCTGAAGAAATCCGAGTTTCCATGGGTGTACGAAGTGACCAAGTACGCCAGCCAGCAGCCATTCATTTCGCTCCAGCGAGCCTTCTCCGACTGGATGAAGGATCTTAAATCCTCGAAGCCCAAACACCTGAAGAAGCGCCGCCCGCGCTTCAAGAAGAAAGGCAAGGCTGTAGATTCATTCTACATTGGCGGAGACCAGGTGAAGGTTGAAGGTTGCCGGGTCAAGGTGCCGAACCTGGGATGGGTTCGCATGGCGGAGCCGGTCAAATACGGTGGTCACATCAACAGCATGACGATCAGCCGCCAGGCTGATAAATGGTTTGTGTCCTTCTCCATGAAGGTTGAGGTCTGCTCACTCCCAAGCAAAAGCCAAGCACGGTGTGGTGTGGATCTCGGTATCAAGGCGCTAGCCACGATCTCTCAGGGAGATGTTCGGGAATGGAAATCCCCAAAGCCACTGCAACAAGCGCTACGGAAGCTGGCCCGGTATCAACGGCGACTGGTGAAAAAGGTCAAAGGCAGTGCCGGCTATCGAAAACTGAAGACCCGCATTGCCAGACTCCACAAACGAATTGCCGACATTCGTGCCAACACGCTGCATCAGCTTACCCACTATCTGACCAGCAAATTTGCAGAAGTTGTTATCGAGGATCTGAACGTCAAAGGCATGATGGCGAATGGGAAGCTGGCCCGGCACATTGCCGACATCGGCCTGTTCGAGTTCCGCCGACAGATGACCTACAAGATGGAATGGCGAGGTGGCGTTCTTACCGTAGCAGATCGATGGTATCCATCCAGCAAACGTTGCTCTGCCTGCGGAAACCATAAAACGGATCTGGCGTTGGCGGATCGGGTCTACCACTGTCAGTCCTGCGGCCATCGAGAGTGCCGAGACTACAACGCCAGCAAGAATCTTGAGCATTACAATACGGCTCGTTCAGCCGGAATTTACGCTACTGGAGATGACGGCTCTGCCCAGGCCGCTTAGGCAGCTTGGGCAACCAGCATCGTTGAATGTAGAAGTGAGCATCAAACCTGATGATCAGGTTTGGATAGGTCTCTCAGAACGGTAATCCCAGTGAAACTGAAAAGGACCGGTTCGTTGCTGCCAGCTTTTGGGTTCTTGCTCCGGTTGCGATGGTCGCGGTAACAATTGCCATTATTCTGGATGACACAAATGATACTAAGCAGTGAGCGTAGAGGTGTCAGATGAGTTCAGCAGTTACTGAGCAGTTAAGTCCCTACCACCTTTCCCGGGACTACTCGAAGCTTTATGAGCTAATCTGCCGCGGTTTCAGGATGGCGGGTTGGGCAAATTCATTTAACCGTATCGATTCAGATGATACGCCTCTCCGTGACATCTGTGAGATTCGAAGAGAGGGTGAATACCAGGTCATGTTTTGTACCACAAATAATGTAACTCTCCTGTTGCAGTCTTAAACCACCCCTTTATACTGAACAAAAATACAGTATTGGAGATCCGAGGGTGGAGTTCCTTCTTGCTACACCAGAGTTTGGAATCAGGGGCCACTCCTATGAAGGGTCCCGAGGTGCTGTTCGGATTCTATCGTGTTTCCCTATTAACCTTAGCAATACGTAACTGAACGAAGCAGGTAACAGTAACAGTACCAAGTAATGCGCAGTACAACACCAATAGTATTAATTCACTCATTCCATTTTCTCTTATTAAAGTTAACCATTGCTTAGATGTGATTGATAAATAGACATCCAGACTTCTCGCGAGTATATCAACATCTTAATGGCTTGTTTTTCTTAAATGAGAGATAAGCTTTGAAAAATCCTCATGTTTTGTATGAAGGAAATAGATACAAGAGAAAACCACCTTTAGACGTCTAGATTTCTGTTGTGGTTTTCTAAATAATTTGGCTTTGCATTGTTCTACATGGGTAAGTATGACCCCTGTAACGTGAATCAAACTCATGTTTTAGGTGAAATTAAACCGTTTTTCTTCAAGTTGCAGAATACGTATAACTAATAGGGCTCCGAACGCAAGACCAAACGAATTTAAGTATTCCTTAGTAAGTCTGTACAAGATAAACATGATTTACTTAGATATTCAGTAAAGGCTAGGTAAGTGAAGGGAGCAGCAATTTACTATTTATCTCAGTAAAAAGGATACAGAACACATGAGTCACGATTTTAACTTCAGCATTAAAACGCAGCGCCTTGATGAAAACTACGACTACGCACCGTAACCAGGTGCTGTGTAAGAGGTGAATCTAACCGTCGTTAACCTT
>NZ_JBSWSZ010000078.1:0-4459 GCF_056158285.1 Pseudoalteromonas sp. AWM4_233
AGTCCAAATATCTTTAGAGAGGCCGCTTGAGCCCAGAATGACAGGGGAGGCTTCCCCCAGAACGGAACGCCGGGTTCAAACCAGGGCGTTATCCAGTCCCCGGATTCAGCCATTAACCGAGCGATTTCAGCGTATCGGGGCTCCGTTGTATCCACGAAGGGAAACAGCGTCATTCCGATAAAGCGACTGAACAATACGGCAGCCAGTACCCAGAACCAGGGCTCAAATCGCTTTATCATTCTTGACGCCTCTGAAGTTGCTGATTTGGTCTCGGCTTGATACCTCTTTGTTCTCGACCACTTCTTCGGTCAGATACAGTGGTCGCTGTTTCGATTCGATGTAGGTTTTGCCCACATACTCACCAACGATACCAACGCTCACCAGTTGTATGCCGCCCAGAAAACTGATGAGGGCGATTAACGATGGGTAGCCGTCAGTCGGATCGCCGAGCATTATTGCCTTCGCTACAATCCAGACACCGAACAATCCACCAACGGAGGCGGCCAGCAAGCCGACAAGCGTTGCCCATCTGAGAGGTGACACTGAGAAGGAAGTCAGGCCTTCAAGGGCCAGGCCGACCAGGCCCGGGTAGTCCCACTTACTCTCGCCAGCCACTCTCAATGCCCGGTCGTATTCGATGATCGTCGCTGGCATACCAACCCAGGCAAAGAGTCCCTTCATGTAGCGGTTGCGCTCTCCTAACCGGAGAAGGGCATCAACTGCCCGCCTGCTCATCAATCGGAAATCACCCGTGTCGACCGGGATTTCAGTGCGACTGGTCTTATTCAGCAAGCGATAGAAAAGGTGCGCACTCCAGCGCTTGAGAAAACTCTCGCCTACACGTGATCGACGTTGCATCAGAACGACATCAAAGCCGGACTTCCAACTCCTGACCATCTCGGGAATGTATTCAGGTGGATCCTGAAGGTCCGCATCCAGAACGATCACCGCATCCCCCTTGGCATGCTCCAGCCCTGCTGTTACCGCTGCCTCTTTGCCAAAGTTGCGGCTTAGCTTGACGAGACGGATGCTCGATTTCCTTTTAATGAAAGTCCTAACAAATTCGGCACTGCCATCCTCGCTACCATCGTCCACAACCACGATCTCCGAGCGAATATCGAGGCTCGCAAGGATCGGCAATACATGCTCAAAGAATAGGGGAAGCATCGAACGCTCATTGAACACCGGAACCACCAGGGAAAGCAGCTCTGATTCATTCGGCGCACGGGAAGTCTCAAGAGGTTTGTTCATGAAACACCAGCCTTTGGTAGACAACATAGTTAAATACAGCGACAGCCGCAGTGGTTAGAAGCTGAGCAGGCACAACAGAGATTTCAAACAGTTGATGCAGGACTAAAAAGATCAGAACGTTCAGGAGAGCTGCGAGTGAACAGGAAAAGGCATATCGCCAGATGGCCTGGATGTGTGGGCGTGCGTTTGGAAAGGCCAAAGTTCGCTGCAACCAGTAGTTGGTAACCGCTCCTACAACGCTTCCAGAAAAGGTGGCTGCTACGGGGGCCATGCCAAGCAGAACCAGGCCGGACATGGCCGCCCAATGGAAAAGGGTTGCCATTCCTCCGGCGGCAATAAATCCACTTATTCTTTTAAAGGGAACCTTCTTCATCCTGGCCGACACACCCGTGCCCGATGTTTCAACAACAATTCCGGAAATGGTGAACATTGACTCTTCAGAAACATCGGGCACCAGAATCTGGACACACCTGCATAGAAATGTCCATCGCTCATAGGTTGCTCCTAAAACCATGTATATACAGCTTCTTGCGTTCGTGACTCGACTATTGATCCTACCAGGTGAAACCGAAATCAAACTGAAAAGTCGACCGGTAACCCCCCATTTTTAACGGGTTGCTGTTTTTCTGGGGAGATTGCCGTTACTGGTACAATCCATGGCAGACTGGCGAAACTTTCCCACCACGAAAAACGGCGCTTACAAATGAAAATTCTGATTGTTGAGGACAATGCGGTACTTGCCAAAAAAATATCGGACTGGCTTGCGCAGGCGCACTACACAGTCGGATGTCGCCAAAACCGGCAAAGAAGCAGACTCGTTGATTGAAACAAGCTCCTACCAGGCCGTTATTCTCGATATCGGACTGCCCGATGAAAATGGACTGTCTTTAATGCAAAGATGGAGAAAAAACGGGAAAAAAGAGGCCATCCTTATTCTAACCGCACGCTCCAACTGGACTGAGAGAGTAGAAGGGTTGAACGCGGGTGCCGACGATTACCTTCCCAAACCGTTTGAGTTTGATGAACTGAAAGCCCGGCTCAATGCAATTATCCGAAGGAAGGATGGCAGAACAACAGATCAAATCAGTGTCGACGGATTTCGTCTCAACGCCAGCTACCGAACGCTGACCACGCCCGACCAGAAAGAGTTCAGACTGACAGCCACTGAATTCCGCCTTTTGCAGTGTTTCCTGCGTTCACCAGACAGGGTATTTTCACAGGATGAACTGGTTGAAACCCTCTACAACATAGAAAGATGCCCCGCCAGAAATGTCGTTCAGGTTTACATAACCCGGCTTAGAAAAATAATAGGGGGCAATAAAATCAAGACTTTGCGTGGCCAGGGCTACTTCTTCGAAAAAGATCCTACTGGCTGAACGCCCGAACGAACCAGGTCAACATATGCCAGCTCCAAAGAGTATCCGAAGAACAGCCATTCAGTATGGGGCTGTTTTCAGCCTCGTCTATTTCACCCTGATATTCTTTTCACATGCCTACGTGATAAAACAACTATCGGACGAGTCCAGGAAACAACACCTGAGTAAAGAGCTGGAAAACTTTCAGGCAATCATTGAAGCCGAGTCCCCGACAACTGACGACCTCAGGAACATGATCCATCAGTTTGAAATGCTTCTGGGGCATGCCATCATCATCGAAACGGCAGGCGGGAGCGTCCTGACGAGCAACAACTTTGACCTGAGCCAAATGCAGGGCGTTGTGGATAAGCCCGAGGGTTTTATTCACATAGCGCAGGGCGCGAACACGCTTTTTGGGCTTAGACGTACGTTCACTGCTACTGGAAAGCTGGCCTCAATCACCGTTCTTGAAACCGAGGGGGCGCTCTCTGAACGACCGCTGAAGGCCCACCTGACATTGCTCGGTGCCTCGGCCGTTCTTCTGGCGATACTGCTGGCACTGATTGGAACCACCACACATCTGACGTTAAAGCCCATCAGTAGGATAAAAGAGGACCTGAGACGGCTCCAATCCGGGAAACAAAGTCGTCTGAACCCTCACGTGCCGGAAGAGTTTCGTCCGCTGATCCGGCAGCTCAATGATTTGCTCGAGCTGTCAAACCGGCGGCTGGACCGCCACCGCCGCCTGAATTCCGATCTCTCTCACCTGGTCAAAACCTCTATTTCTGCCAATCTTGCCATTTTGTCGGATATCGATACCTTGCCTCCGTCCCGGGGAGGATGTTGTGTTTATGGCCTCTAACTTGCGGGAGCTTGACAAATCCCTGAAATACCGGATGAGCAAAGCAGACATCAGGCAGACAGATGGGACGGACGTGCATGCCGGTTGAAATCACGGCAAGTGTCATCACCGTTATGGAAAAAATCTTCCCTGACACGGTTTTTCGCCTCCACACCAACTTACCTGAAAACTTCAGCTGGCCAATGGAGCGACGAGGATCTTTCAGAGCTACTTGGCAATTTACTCGAAAATGGCGGGAAGTGGTGCCAGACAACCGTCGACGTTACAATCGCCCGCACATCATCAGGACTCTCCATAGAAGTAGCGGACGATGGCCCCGGAATTTCTCCCGAGGCGGCAGCCACTGTCATGAACAGGGGTGCCAGGCTGGATGAAACGGTCGCGGGTTTTGGGCTCGGATTGTCCATCGTGTCCGAGATTGTCGAAGACAACCTCGGACACCTGGAAATCGGATCCTCGAAAAACGGAGGAGCCAGGATTCTGATTTTACTGCCATTTCCGGACTAGATCACTGCCAAAAGGCCAGCCATCTTGAAAATCCGGCCTTCAAAGACTCAGTTTTAGCAGTAATCAGCTGCGTCATTAATCATTCTTCGAGTTTAATTCAGAATCAACGGGGTCATCTGGCTGTCTGTTGGCGGAAGATCGATCGAGAATAGCTGGTACCGTTCGTTCTCTCCCCAACTTCTGAGCGTCAGTGGCCCGCGGACCAAGAACCTTATCTACCGCATCGTTTGGAATTGCGGCAAAGACCCTGGCGTACCCGTCAGCGTCCAGCAGACTGTCGAATTCTGTGGAGGTGATTTCGACAGCGTCGCCCAACGAATAAAAACGTGCGGAAAATGGCATCTTGCCAATGTAAAAGATTGGACCGTCTCCCGCTTGCTGAATGCTCTCATACCGGCCTATCAATTGCTTCTCGGTTTTTAGTGGTTTTACTTCGCTCACACCTATGAACACATAAAGGGTAATGAGAACGGGTGACCGACGC
>NZ_JBSWSZ010000079.1:0-3802 GCF_056158285.1 Pseudoalteromonas sp. AWM4_233
GCCAACCAGTAGCTTGTAAAGGCGCATTCTCGGTAAGCATTTGATTTTGTTGTCTTGAGAGATGATAAGGAATATTTCCCCGCTTACGCTATAGCTCCCGTGATTCGTACAGAGATATTGGAACAACATCCTGTAATTGGTGAAGAGCTAAATAAAGTTTCTGGTTTGTTGACGGATGATGTGATGGCTACTCTTAACGCTCGAGTTGATGTCGAAAGAACCTCTATCGAAACCGTTGCTAGAGAGTTTTTACAGTCAAACTTGCTTATACCAATGATGTAGAGATGATAAAAGCTTACTATCAGAAATAAGTTACTTTACGGACATCATGAACATGATGTCCGTTTTTTTAATTTGAGTACGACAAATGAGAAGCAAAGATTTGCATGTTGGTGTTGCCCAATTTGAGAGTGTTATTGGCGATGTGGATCAAAATATTGAGAAGCATCTATATTGGATTGAGAAAGCTAGACTAGAGGGCATTGAGCTATTAGTGATGCCTGAGTTATCGTTGACAGGTCATTATGGACCGGAGTTTTTGTTGACGGCTGCAATGAGACGTAATGACCCGCGGTTGAAAAGGCTTGCTGAAGCAACTGGAACAATGGCAGTTTGTGTCGGCTTTATCGAAGAAGGGCCTGCTGCTCAATTTTATAATTCTGCTGCCATATTAAAAGACGGTAAGATGGTGCATATTCATCGTAAGATTAATGTACCTAATTACGGTAAGCTTGAGGAAGGAAAGCATTACGCATGTGGCCGTTTTGTGGAGACTTATAATCTAGATGAAGATTGGTGTACTGGATTACTGATTTGTGCAGACGCTTGGAATCCTGCGCTAACGAATTTGGCCTTTCTGAATGGTGCAACGCCTTTAGTATGTCCAGTCAGTTCTGGTATTGAGGCGGTAGGAGTTGATTTTGATAACCCTGGCGGTTGGGCTAGTACGATGCGCTTCTATTCTATGATGTATGGTGCTCCGTCTATTATGGCGAACCGTACAGGTTCAGAGAAAGATTTAAGCTTCTGGGGAGGATCTCGTATTGTTGATGCTTTTGGTAAAGAAATAGTAGTTGCTGGCTCTGATGAAGAGCTGATAAGCGCTACGTTATCTTATGATGTGGTTAGAAAGGCCCGCTACCAATTGCCTACAGTACGCGATAGTAATTTGTCTTTGATCGAACGTGAAACGTCACGTTTGATAGAGAAAATTGGTGTACCCGATTTCGTTCGGCACGATTAGTCGTTCATGTCCATGTTCACAAAGCGAGCCTATTCGGTTCGCTTTTTTGTTCTTTATATTTATCGTTTTATTACTTTCCCTGATGGAGCTTATGGCGTAGTTTGCGCTCTTCACCAGGACTACAACCAAACTGTGCTCGATAAGCACTTCCCATATGAGAAGTTGAGACAAAACCACATTTTAACGCAATAGCTGATATCGGGTCTGTGCTTTCACGTAATAAACGTTGAGCTTCTTTTAGCCTTAGTGTTACATAAAACTTTTGTGGTGATAGATTAAAGTGCTGTCGCCAAAGACGTTCCATTTGTCGTAGAGAGACATTGCTTAGCTGCGATAGATCGTGAACTGTAATAGGGTTTTCTAAGTTCTGTTCCATAAGTGCTATTGCAGATGTTATGCGTTTATCATTTACTCCAAAGCGTTGTTCAATCTCCAATCTTTGATGATCTTCACTGCTACGTACACGACCGATGAGAAATTGATCAACAACTTCAGCGGCAAGCCGTCCTCCGTAATCTTTAGTCAATTGATGGAGTATTAAGTCGATTGCAGCCGATCCCTCCTGCGCAAGTCCAACGTTTTCGGTCGGTAACAAATATGTCTCTTTTTACAGATATAGATGGGAATTTCTCTGAAAACTCTGTAATTGATTCCCAGTGTAAAGTACATTCATAACCGTCTAGTAGCCCAGCTTGGGCTAATATGAAGCTACCATTACTAATTGCTCCGAGTACGCCACCGCAAGATGAAAAATGCTGTAAGTAGCTAAAGACTTTGCGACTTTTTAGCTCTGGTATATCTAAGCTTGCAATAACAAACAGGCGATCTAGCTTGACAGGATCATCGATTGAGTTAGTTTCTAGAGAAATTCCGCTACTTGACTCGATTGCTTTGCCTTCGGCGGACAGCAGTTTCCATTCATAAAATTCGCAACCAGATAGTCGATTTGCCGCACGTAAAGGCTCGAACGCAGAGGTCAAAGCCATCATAGAAAAGCCTGGATACAGAAGAAAGCCAATGGTGATTGGGGGGGGCATCTATCTAATCCTATTGTTCTTGTATTAGGTAGATTATTCGCGATTATAGGGAAAAAGTCTATTTATGATAGGGAGTTATAGAGCTGGGCTGATAACAGTCTCGGTGACTGAATCAGCCCAAAAAACACCTCAGTGTTTTAGTTTAACGAGCGGTAGCGCGTATCAATTTGAGCAATAAGCTCTTTAAAGATTGGGTGGTCTGCAACAAGTTGTTGGCCATGTTCCATTCCTTGAATGATCAAAGGAGCGTTACCTTTCTCGCCAGGGTAAACGTCGAACAGGCGTTTTGACTCTTCCGGCATGTGAAGAGTGTTGTCTGAGCCGTGTACAATCAATACTGGTGGGTAAGTGCCATTTTCTGGTTTGATCTCAGACTCTGGGTCAAACTGAACGTATGTTTGGTATGACTTGGCGGTAACATACTGTACGCCTGGCCAATGGTCTGCACCACCTACATCTGTGTAGTTCCCTAGTTGTTCATCAACGTAGGCTTGAGTATTTGGATCCAGTGGGTAGTAGCCTAGTTTCGTCGCTTCTGTCCCAGTGTCAAAAGATGGGATCGCGTCGTCTTCAGCTAAAGCGAACAAAGCTTTATCTGCACCCTCCTATGTCTGCGCGTAGGTTTTGTAGGTTGCGTAAATTAGTGTAGCTCATTGGCACGTATAGAGGTAGTTGCTCGCCACCCACTGCAACCATTTGGTTTACCGCTGCTAAGCTTGCTACTGCACCCATAGCCCAAGAAATAACGATAGGCATGCGACCTGCGTGCTCGCGAGCAGCTTTAAAAAATAATCAGCACTTCTTTTGCATCTAAGATTTTGTGGTGTGAATTTGCTTTTGCTAAATGCCCGACGCTGTTGCCGTCCAATTTATCCATGACTTTGGTTTTGGAAGTTTAGTTTCAGATGATCTAGTCGGCTCACACCTGCCATTTATTTTTGATCAAGATAGCAACACGCTCTATACACATTTAGCAAAAGCAAATTCACACCACAAAATCTTAGATGCAAAAGAAGTGCTGATTATTTTTTCAGGGCCCCATGCATATATTTCTCCTAGTTGGTATGAAAAAGGCCCTGCCGTACCGACATGGAACTATGCTGCGGTTCACGTTAAAGGAAGAGTAAAACTTCTCGATGGGCCAGGGACGATGGCTGTAGTGACTAAAACAGTTGAAAAATACGAAGCAGACTTATTCAATCAAGTTGATATTTATAATCATGAATTTAATACGCGTTTGTCTCGCGCTATCGTTGGTGTTGAAATAGAAATTTTGAGTATAGAAGGTAAGCTCAAGCTTGGACAACATCGAAGTGTTACCGATCAACAAGGGGTTTTTGATAATTTAAGCTCCAAAGATGATGAATCACAAATGCTTGCAAAGTACATGCAAAAAATAAGTGTCGGTATTGGTTCTATTGAGACGAGCTAAATGTACAGCTCATTTTCGGTTGGGCATCTTCACATTATAATTTATAGAGCAGGTGCTGTGTAAGAGGTGAATCTAACCGTCGTTAACCTT
>NZ_JBSWSZ010000080.1:0-4624 GCF_056158285.1 Pseudoalteromonas sp. AWM4_233
ACTACATGCAACAACACCCAAGCACAACACAATACGCTGCGTTAGTCAGCTATGCTCAGCAAAATAATATGACTGTCGCTCAGCTTGGCGAGCTACTTGGGCAAGCAGCCTATGACGTCGATGATTTTGAGGACACGTTTTTTTGTGGTGCTATTACAGGTTCTTGCGTACAAGCACCAGTTTGGGGTGCTGCAGAAAGTATTGTGAAATACACCAGTTATTGGCACTTTCAAAATCACACCCAAGGTGCTGATCAACATGGCAACGACTTTGGCGGCTACAACTATCAAAAACTAACAGTATGGGGAGCTGTTGATAATCTTGCCGCAACGTGGCTCAAAGGTGATTACCTTGATGATGGTAAAGGTGGCGAAACAGGCTGGTTCAATGCTGACTCTTCAAAATATAATAGCTATGGCGTTACTGAAGCCCATTACCGTATAGATAGCCAATCAAGTTACAGCATGTATGATGACTTTGAGGAAATGCCATTCCAACCTATCGATAACTTAGGGCAATACTGGTATCAAAGTTACTTACAAAGCGGTAATCCACAGATTTTAGGTTTTGTATTTCACACTACCGATTTACTCCAACCTCATCATACTTGGACAACCTCCGATCTAAATCACTCAAGCTGGGAAAGTTGGGTGAATGATTATTACGACCAAGAAAATCTCAATGATCCAGCACTCGTCTCACAAGCCATGGCGACCTTTGCTGCATTAGATACACAATCAACTGATGTACGCCCTTTGTTAACCCAAGGCGGTGCATTTTCTTATGCACAAGGTGGGATCGTGTTAAATTCAAAAGAATCATTACGACCGACTCGATACTGCAAAACAAGTGGTTCCTCATGCGATTGCGATGGTGGTTCACCTACTTAATCATGCCATGGTTGCTCGATAATGCGTGGGCTTTACATTTTGACAGCACTGCTAGGTTTGCTTTTTAGCAACCTTGCAGTTGCTGCGTTTAATCAATACACAGAATCTGAAATTGATCTCATGTGGCAGGTCTACAAAGAACAAAGCCCTGATATTAGCAAACAGCAAACACGTGAACGCCTTTACGAAAATCAATTTTTACTTAAGTACGCACAGAAAAACATGCCTGAGCTTGTAGAGCGCCAAGCGAGTGTTGGCTTTTCAACTCATTACCATGTAATGCGCTACTTAGATAATCTGTTTATTCATCAGTTAAATCTCACCGGTAAACCAGCTACAACTGGGCTTGAACCATTTGATAAACACTGGCTGAAAACCAACTTAGGGCTATATCCGCTGGATGGTCAGTACAGTGATGCCCAAATCAAACAGTTCAATGCTATTAAACTCGATTTGTTTGAAAACTCAATGACGCTGTACGAATTTATTGCACCTCTTTCTATGCAGACTCGCTTTCGTTTGCATCAAGGAGATAGCGAACTGTTCAAAACCGAAGTTTTAAAACATCGACAATTTCTTTTGCATTTAAAGCAAGCTGATGCGGTCATACAAACACAGCAACTTTCGCTACCCCATCTTTATTCTATAGCCAAGGGCGATATCCTAAGGCCTTCGATTCAAAGCTGGTTAGGGGTAAAAGGTATTATGCATGTAGAGAGCCCTGTGTTAACTCGCTTAGAGAACAAGGTTACTGACGCTGAAATCCAGCAATATTACCAACAACACAAAGAAAGATTTCATTATCTAAAATCGGTTAAGGCCCATGGCGGCGAATTTACCGATAGAGAAGCGGCTTTGGCATTTAAAAAGCAAGCTGAAACAAGCTCAATACAACACGCACTAAAGCAATTAAATCAGCCCGAATATTTACGCTGAATATAATAACTACTTAACCCGAGAGCATAAACGAAATTGGGCAGTACAATTAGCATTCACACAAAAGCCTCAACAGTTAAGTGAGGTAATACGCTCACCGAAAGGTTTTTGGGTGGTAGTAATGAGCTATAATCATACTTTTGGCTACTTTAGCGCAAATGACGAAACGGTACGCTATCAAGCTAAAAAGGCCATCGCAATTGAAAAAGCCATAATTAACTACCAACAGAGTTGGTTGGCGTGGCAAAAAGCGCATGGGATTAAGTTATGAAATGGCTAGCTTTAGCACTTTGTGTGCTTTTTAGTGCTGCGGTTATTATGCATGTGCAATCAAAACATATTGCTTTAGTGCCTGCTGAAAAAGCACTGGTGTCCGTTGAGGTTGAGAAAAAAGATGTTCGTAATCAACAAGCAATGACCAGTATGCACGTAAAGCCAACTTTAATTGCAAGTGAAACAATCGATGAGGCCGATACAAATGCGGCAATCACAACCCCCGATTACTTTCCACCCATTGCAAAGCAGCCCCAGCAGACGAAGCGGTTTACAGGTGATATTAATGACCATAAAGCGTATCAGGCATACCATCAAACACAACAAACTGAATTAGAACTTCGCTTTATTGATGCCGCAGAAAGTAAAATTGCTACTCTCGAATCCCTTTTAGAACGTGGTAAGCAAGCGGGATTGTCAGAAGATAAGCTTAATGAAGCCGAAGATAAAATTGCGGCTTTAAAGACGATGCAAGCGGAATTAGTTGCTAAACATAACGAAAAAAGCCGCCTCAAATGAGGCGGCAAAACTAACTAGGGGAAACAATGCTGTTGGTAATTACTTGTTTTCGAGTAATTTACCATTACCGATTTCAATTTTACGTGGTTTTAAAGCTTCTGGAATTTCACGCTCTAAATCGATACTTAGTAAGCCGTTTTCAAGGTCATGCACCAAGTACTTTAACGTGGTCACCTAATTGGAACTTACGTTCAAAGTTACGCTCTGCAATGCCTTGATGGATGAACTTACGCTCAGCATTATCTTGTTTATCAGCTTTAGTACCGCTGACTTTCAATGTGTTGTTTTCTGACTCGATGGTCAATTCACTGTCACTAAAACCTGCTACAGCCATAGTGATACGATATTTGTCTTTATCGAGTGCCTCGATGTTGTACGGAGGAAAACTTGGCTGCTTGTCTGTGCGAGCTGCCGCATCCATTAATGATGCTAAATGATCGAAACCGATGAATGAACGATAAAGTGGTGATAAGTCTACTGTACGCATAATTATATCCTCATATTTAAGCGATATTTTGTTAGTACTCTTCTATTGAACCAGTGCTAACAAAGTTAAATTAATACTATATATTTCAATTACTTTATTTCAATTACTTTAGTTTGTTTGGGACCCATCAGGCGTCCTCACTAAACTATTTATGGGCGGGTAAAATCTTTTCAAGATTTTTAGCAAAAAAAAATTGTAATTTTTTTTAAGTTAAATGAAATGTTAAGTGCTCTCAAACAGGTCTGAATAAGTTGATTTTAAAGGGCTAACAACGTACAAAATAACAATGAAAAAAAATCCAACTTTTTTAAAAAAATTTATCAGTGTGCTAAAAAATGTCGTTTTAATGGCAGTCGTTGTGTATGCCGTGACCGCATTTCAGCAACGTAATTTACTCTCAACTGATAAAACCCCTGCCCCCTATTTTAATTTAGCCACGCTAAAAAACCCAACAGAGCGGATGACCATTGCACAATTACAAGGCAAGCAAACAGTGGTGTATTTCTTTGCGCCTTGGTGCTCAATTTGTCGTTACAGTATGCCAAATTTAGAAAAGGCTCATCAGCAAGGTAAGTTAAATGCCATAGCAATTGCCCTTGATTACCAAAACATTACTGAAGTAAAACAGTTTACTGATTCACTCGAATTAACAATGCCGGTGCTACTTGGCAGTAAAAGTACAGGTCAAGATTATAAAATCAGTGCCTACCCAACTTATTATGTTATTGATGAACAGTTGGCCATTACTGCGCATTCTATAGGTTACTCAACAGAACTAGGCCTTAGAATACGAACTCTAGATTAGCTCAATCGCTAATAATGAGAAAAAACAGAATAGTGCAATCGATTTTATGCGCTGTTTTTATTCATTTAATCCGTTAAGATGATAACCAGATAAACCATCGAGGAGAGCGATATGTTAACTGTAATTTTTGGCCGTGAAGGCTGCCCATACTGTGTTCGTGCAAAAGACGTTGCTGAAAAACTAGCAAATGAGCGTGACGATTTTAAATACCGTTATATCGACATCATTAAAGAAGGCATCAGCAAAGCAGATTTAGAACAGTCTGCAGGCAAACCTTGCCCAACCGTACCACAGATTTTTATTGAGCCAAGCCCACATTGGTGGCTTCACTGAATTCGAAGCGTACGCTAAAGAAAATTTAGGGTTATATCAATAAATTGTAAACGTGGTTGATTTTGGTAAATTTAAACTGATTAAATTATGACCAACATCAACCACATACAAATTAGTTGTAATTTATACAAGCAATTGCCTTGTATTTCCTATACAATGCGCGCCTCTTTAAATTCGTTGAGGCGTATTAATGTCAGAACCAGTCACGTTTGAATCTCTAAATCTTTCTCCTGCAATCCTTAAAGCAGTTGAAGAGTTGGGTTACAAGACTCCATCTGAAATCCAAGCTCAATGTATACCGTTATTGCTAGAAAGAAAGGACGTACTGGGACTAGCGCAAAAGGTGCTGTGTAAGAGGTGAATCTAACCGTCGTTAACCTT
>NZ_JBSWSZ010000081.1:0-5321 GCF_056158285.1 Pseudoalteromonas sp. AWM4_233
TTACCCCTTTCTGAACTTGTGTTACTTACTTCGTTCCATAAACTTATAACCTGTATATGGCTCTGATGTATACCAATTATGTACTACGTCTAATGGCTTCAAGAATCTCGTTCTATCATCGTAATCCTGTTCGTTTTCATCGTGAATGTACTCTAAACCAGTAATATCATAACTGAATGTGCAAATATAATGGTTCTTTCCCTTCTAATAACACATGATGAACAACGACAAAGTATGTCTTACAGTTTACTGGATTGTCTGATTGAATAACGATGTCTCCACGCCACTGAAAATCTTGTTTCGCTACTTGTTTCACATGCTCTAATGAAACTTCTTTAAAACTGTTAGATGTTTTCATAATTAAATTTCTTACCTCCCTTTTATTCTACAATTAACTCCTGTAATTCAAAATCGTTCTGATTCGTTTCCTGTAAACTGTTCTGTAAACTGTTCAATTGTGTAGATTACTTGGTTTAAAGGCTGTTTTACTTCCATATCACGATTATTTACTGCAAATAATTCCTTTAAATCACGTTGCATTGTAACAACATACTTTGTTTCTTCTCCATACGGTAATGCATGAATGACTACTAAAGTTTGGTCAACAACCTCCCCATCATTAATCATAAGTAAATCACCACGCCACATATTGTTTTTACTTGCCATATCCATTGCTTCCATAATACTAACTCGTTTTGATTCTACTACTTTACTCATTCTCATTACCTCTTCCCTTTTAAATTGACCTTGTTTATAAGTATTTCTCTTTTACTTATAATACTATTATACCATAAGTTTCTTTATTTGTCAAATATAGTTACACAATAAAAAAGCCTTAGACTATTAAGTTCTAAGACTCTTCTATTTACCTTAGTTAATGCTTAATGCTTTTTGTCCCATTTGATTATAGATGTTTTCAAAGTGAGATTTAGATGCTCTAGCATTCTTCTGACCAGTTACAGGGTCATTGTAGTAAACATTGTTTCCATCTACCCCTGTGATTGTAACTGCATGAGTATTGAATTTCGCATAGATAGTTTTACCACTTGGAGTTTTCCATGTAACAGAACTATTAGGAGTTGTTAATCCTTCTGTTACCCAAGCTACTACTGGTTTACCGTTACGAACATAATTTTCTAATACAGAGAAGCTACTTCCTGTAAGGTTTGTACCTTTAGCATATTGGTTTAAAAGACGTTTTAATGGTGCTGGGTTGATTGAGAATCCCGGTCTCTTACCTGTAACATCACCTACGAAACCAACATCTGGGTCTCCCCAAGTTTTATAACGTCCACCTTGCTTAACCATTGGTGTAGTATCCATTGGCATTTGCATAGCGAAGTTTACCATATTAAATCTTTGTCCAGTATGGTACTCTACTAACATTTGTAATGAAACAACTTCACAACCATTGTATAATGAAGGGTATTGGTAGTAATGTGGTACGTCTAATAATACTAAATCGTTGTTTAGTGTATCTTTATTTACCCACTTATCACCTAAACCAGTTCCAATGCGTACCCATGCTCCACGTTTTTCTTTTACTTCTACAGTTTGAGGTGCAAATTTACCTGCAACGTTTGAAGAGAAGTTAGGGCTATCGTATGCAAAGAATACTTTGTTGAAATAGATGTTTTCGTGTTTTGCTTTGTTTTGAACTGTGTTTACCCACTTGTGACCTAACCAAGTATGAATTTTAATCCATCCACCTGCACGTTCTTCAATTACCCCAACTGGTTGTGGTGAACACTCAGAAGCAATTCCTGATTCATAATTAGAGTCATTGTATAGGAAGAAGTTTTTAGTCATCCATACTTTCTTCTCTGTAGTTTTCACCCATTTATGACCTAACCAAGTATCAATTTTAATCCAACCATCTTCACGTTCTTCTAATACGCCAACTGGTTGCGCTCCGCATTCACTTGCGATACCTGATGATAAAGAAGCATCATTGTAGATAAAGAAGTTTTTCAGTCATCCATACCTTCTTCATATCCTTTGTTACCCATTTATGACCTAAATACGTGTTTACTTTTACCCAACCGTTCTGCTCGTTCTTCAATGACTTCTAGTTTTTGTGCTAAGAAGTAACTTGAAACACCTGACGATAAAGAAGGTCCATTGTAAGTATAGAAGTTCTCTATCCATTGGAAGTTTCTTCTGCTCTTTTAACATCCATTTATCACCAAAGTATGTTTTAATCTTCATCCATCCGTCAGGACGTTCCTCTAATACAGTTACAGTTTGTGGTGAGAATCCTGATGAAATACCTGATGATAATGAAGGTTCATTATACGTATAGAATACTCTATCAATTTTAACTCGTTTAGTTTGCTCAATTAATAACCATTTATCACCGAAGTATGTTTTGATTTTCACCCAACCGTCTTTACCTTCTTCTACTACGTTAACAGTTTGTGGTAAGTACTCACAAGAAATAGGCGATGATAAAGAAGGTTCTTCATAAGTTAAGAAATTCTTTTCCATTTTAATACGTTTAATTACTGGTTGGTCTGATGCTTGTGATGATGCTAATTGAGGTGCAACTGATTTTGCTTTTAGTTCTGCTTCCTCTTTCGCTTTTAATTCAGCTTCTTGTTTTGCCTTTAATTCAGACTCTTCTTTTGCTTTTAACTCTGCATCTGCTTTCGCCTTCGTTTCAGCATCTTTCTTTTCTTGTTCTTCTTTCACTTTTAACTCAGATTCTTGTTTCGCCTTTGTTTCAGCTTCTACTTTTGCTTTTTCTTCTTTATCTTGTTTTCTTTTAGTTTCAGCTTCTTGTTTCGCTTTTGTTTCAGCATCTAACTTCGCTTTATCTTCGGCTTCCTTCTTCACTTTAGCGTTTGCTTCTTCTTTAGCTTTCGTTTCAGCTTCAACTTTTGCTTTTGAATCAGATTCTTCCTTCGCTTTTAGTTCCGCTTCCTGGTTTTGCCTTTAACTCTGCTTCTTGCTTTGCTTTCAGCTTCAGCTTCTTTCTTCTGCTGTTCTTCTTTTACTTTTAACTCTTGTAACTTATCTTGTACTTCTTTAACTGCTTTCTTATTGTCTTCACGCTTTTTCACATACTCTTTTTCTGCATCTTGTTCCGGTTTCAACCTTATTTTCATCTTTCTTTTCTACCCCAACTGTTTCAGAAGGATATTTAATACTTTCTTTGAACGTTTGAATCTCTTTTGCTAGTTTATCTTCGTTTAGTTTGTAATTCTACGAACTTATTTTCTAATTCTTTATTTTCAACCGTAATGTCTTTCTCTTTATTTTGTTGTTCCTTTAATTTATCTTCGTCAGCAAATAACTTTTCTTGCTGTTTTAAGTAATCTTGTAATTTTAATAAATCTTTTTGTGTTACTTCCCCTGATTTAACAGTTTCTTGATTCTGTTCTTGTACCATTTCAATTTTCTTTGTAGCTTGGTTTCCTACTTCTGCTAGTGAACTTGATGGAAACGTTAATGCTCCTAGACTACTAGTCCAGTAGTTGCTAATTTTGTTATATTTGATGCTTTCATTTTATTCTTCCTCCCCGAAGTTTCCAAAGTCTGCTATGTACTTTGCTTTATCTTTAACTATAATACTATTATAACATAAGTTTCGCTATTTGTCAACTATAGTTACAAATTTATACAGAGAAATAGCCCTAAACTTAGTAGTTTAGAGCTATAAACCTTATTATTTTATTGCAATAATGACAATTGACGTTTCGTAAAAGACAGTAAATACCCCTTCTTGTTTCTGCGAGATACACCTTACTATACTAGGTACAAAAGTTATGCGATGTTCTCTCATTCCCTAACCTATTTACTTTCAGTTTAGACCTATTTTCTTCGGTGTCTAAACTAAAGATATACCCCTTCGTACAAGAACCTGTATCAGTTGTCATTGTAAAACTACGTTTGTTTTCTTCATTTACTAAGTTATCTAATGAGTTCTTGAAATTCTTTAAATGAAAGTACCTTTGAAGTTGCTAGAATACTAGATAACTTTGTTTCTAATCCAGTTTCCATAATTACCTACCCCTATTCTTAAATTAAATTTCCATACCTGTCAGTTCTTTAAACTTTGCTTTGAACTCAGGTGAGTTCTCTGTTTTCGCCCACTCTTCATCTTCTTTAGAACTAGTTTCATAGAAATCAACTACAAGTTTAGAGAAACCTTCATACCCCTCGAAGTAATCTTTAAAGGACTTAACATTCGTTGCTTTTTCTACCTCACTTACGTTCCAAATAGACATATACTTCATATGTTCACTTAATTCTAGTTTTACATCTTCTAAATCCTCGTCTAGGGTACTAGACAAATCATCGAATTGTAATAACCACTGTTTAAATAATTCATCAAGGTTGGTACAATTTCTTACTTCTTCAAAATCAAACAGTTTATTACCTGTTAAATCTAAAGTTTTCTAAATCCTCTACAATTACCGATACCATAAATTGCAGACTTGTTAAGTTTTAATGTTGATTTCATTTCGTTACCCTCATTCTTTTATTTGTTTAAAGAGATAAGGCAATAGATTAGTTATCCATTGCCTTATCGTTTCCTTCTTGATAATCCATTTCACCATTAATAATCCTTAGGTGCTGTAGTCCTGGAACTCGACATACCGTTTAACCTTAGCAATACGTAACTGAACGAATACGTAAGTAAAATATACCACGTATTGCTAAGGTTAACGACGGTTAGATTCACCTCTTACACAGCACCTGCTCTGAGGGTACTTGCCACAGTGCTAAATAAAGAGATTACATTTGTTAAGTCACCTAACTTTGCCCGCTGTGTGGCTTTCTTAGAAAGTGGAGAAGTAGATGTCGTTGCAGGTTTAAGTCCAACACCACCTAGAAAGCAGTTTGCGTTTTTCGCGCCTTTCAAAACAGCAGATCAATTGAAAGTTATCTCAAGAAAAAAAATCACAATTACAAAATATGAAGACCTTTACGGCAAGATTATTGGCGTAGCGCGAGGTGAAAGTTACTTCCCTCGTTTCGATAAAGACACATCTCTAGACAAGATCTCAATTCAAAGCGCCAGAGTGGGATTTTCATTATTGCTCAAAGACCGCATCGACATTCTTATGGTAAGCCCTGAAAAATTTGCTTCTCTATCTAAAGAACAAGACCTTTCAGCCCTATGGATTTCACCTATCTCATTAGACAAAACAAGGGCCAAAGAAACCTCCTTTGGCTTCAGTAAAAAACATAAACTTAATATATCTAATGCAGAATTAATCAGAATCGTTGATAAAGCTTATAAAGCAGGCGCATTTAAGCCAGTTTATTAACCCCTAGGTGCTGTGTAAGAGGTGAATCTAACCGTCGTTAACCTT
>NZ_JBSWSZ010000082.1:0-3660 GCF_056158285.1 Pseudoalteromonas sp. AWM4_233
GCACGCCGGCGACCTGGCGTGCGCGGCATTAGCAGCTGCCTATCACGAAGATAATGACCCTTGGCTAAGTAAAGTAATATCCACAGTGAATAAAAACAGGCTACTGTTTTTTGATGCTTTGAAAAAAACTCCTCTCGTTAGCGAGTGTCCCAGGAGCACCTGTTTTTTCTGGTTGGATCTCAGCTCTATTTTTCCCAAAGAATGTAACGTTGCCGATGCTCTGTATCGAGCCACGGGGTTGGCAACTGAATGAAGGAAGCACCTTCGGACAACCCGGGTTTGTGAGGTTAAATCTGGCAACCAGTCAAGAAGTAATTGAAGAAGCGCTGGCTCGTATTGAAACACTCATTCATTCTGCAAAATAGAACGATAGTCTCGTATTTTTGCCATTTTAAAAACAATTAGCAGGATTATCATGGGGCACTTAATCATTAGGAGTGACCCATGAGATATATACGACGCGCTTCAGAGCGAGGTACGGCCGACTTTGGTTGGCTTCAGTCTTTCCATACGTTTTCATTTGGTCGATATTACGACCCCAATCACATGGGTATGTCTGTGTTACGGGTTTTAAATGATGACTCTGTAGCACCAGGGCGTGGCTTTGATACGCACGGTCATCGGGATATGGAAATTATATCTTATGTCACTGAAGGGGCGCTTGAGCACAAAGACAGCACTGGCAACGTTCATACAATTCCTGCTGGCGATGTTCAGCGAATGAGTGCTGGTAGGGGTATTATGCACTCTGAATATAACGCTTCTGCCACTGAAGCCGTCAAATTTTTGCAAATATGGATCATTCCCAACCAAGCTGGTATTCAACCCGAATACGAGCAAAGAACGATAAAGCAAATAGGCGTTATGACGCCCCTTGTAACGCCAACGGGTACTCAGGGAAGTGTACGAATAAATCAGGATGCAAGTATCTACCGGGTTTTACCTGAAGACGGCAAGCCGCTTTCCCTTTCAACGAGGCAACGAATGGGTTATCTCCACCTAATTCGAGGCACGTTGCAAAACGAGTTCGTTGAACTTAACGCAGGTGATGGCTTGGGGCTATATCAACAGGATGCGATTACACTTGATGCACAGGGGAGTGTGGAAGCGCTTTGGTTCGATTTACCCGTTATCTAGATTTTCTCAAATAAACTGGAAATCTAGATGATTACTCCAGAATAAATATTCACGATTGCCACATTTCACAGCAGCGGTGAAAATGGTATTATAAATTGTGCCCCATAGGCGACATTCATTATAATAACGACGATTTAGTGAGCGCAAACGTGATAAAAATTATCCTGGCAGACGACCATGAATTGGTCAGAACAGGGATCAGGCGTATCTTGGACGATGAAAAAGAATTTTCGGTTGTGGCCGAAGCGAAAAACGGTGAAGATGCGGTAAAGCTGTGCCGTCACAATGCGCCTGACATTGTGTTGATGGACGTAAACATGCCTGGCATGGGCGGCCTTGAAGCGACTAAAAAAATAGTTCGTATGTCTGAGAACACTCGTGTTATCTGTTTATCTATGCATAAAGAGCATCCAATTCCTTCGCAGGTTATGCAAATCGGTGCTTTCGGCTTTCTTACAAAAGATGCAGAACCGGAAGAAATGATTCGAGCGATTTACAAAGTACACGCAGGGCAAAAATATTTACCTCAGGATATCGCTCAAATGATTGCGATAAAAAGGGTTGTTCCAGAATCGGATAATCCTTTTGATACGCTTTCTACCCGTGAGTTGAATATTGCAATGCGGCTTACCAAAGGACAAAAAGTACCTGAAATTGCCAGCGAGCTTAATATAAGTGCAAAAACCGTAAATACGTATCGGTACAGAATGTTTGAGAAGCTCGATGTAGAAACTGATGTAGAACTCACCCATTTGGCGTTGAGACACAAGCTTATCGAACCAAATATGTTGTAAGGTTTGAATGACTCAATTTGATCACACCGCGTTTCTGCGTACCCTCACCAGTCAGCCTGGCGTTTACCGTATGTACAATGACCAGGGTGACGTTATCTATGTGGGCAAGGCGAAAAACCTGAAAAAGCGGGTTAGCAGTTATTTCAGAAAACAACTAGACAACGCCAAGACCCGTTCCCTTGTTGCCAGTATTGCCAACATGGATATCACAGTTGTTAACAGTGAGACAGAAGCCTTCCTCCTCGAAAATAACTTCATAAAGAAGATATAAGCCCAGATACAACGTGGTTATGCGGGATGACAAGTCTTACCCGTTTATCTTCTTATCGTCTCATACACATCCCCGGCTTTCATTCCATCGCGGGCCGCAAAAGAAGAAAGGTGAGTACTTCGGGCCGTCTATCCCAGCGCATGGGCAGTGAGAGAAAGTCTGCGGACCATGCAGAAGATTTTTCCCGTTCGACAGTGTGAAGACAGTTACTACAGAGCAAGGAGTCGCCCTTGTTTGCAATATCAAATGAAGCGTTGTAGCGCGCCCTGTGTAGAAGGTTACGTTTCAGATGACGAGTATAAAGAACAGGTTGACTTAGCACGCTTATTTCTTAACGGTAAAAACCAGCAGGTCATTGGGACACTGGTTGAAAAAATGGAAGACGCCAGCGAGCGTCTCAATTTTGAAGCTGCAGCACGGTATCGCGATCAAATTAATGTTTTGAGGAAAGTGCAGGAACGCCAATGGGTCGCCGGAACCCAGGATGAAATGGATATTTTCGGCTTCGCGGTAGAGAGGGAATATGGCGTGTATCCAGGTTATGTTTATTCGGGACAGTCAACTCCTTGGCAGTAAATCTTATTTCCCCAAGGTTCCCGCTGCATCCAGTGAAGATGAGATTTTTGAGTCTTTTTTCCTGCAGTTTTACTTGTCTGGAAATAAAATTATCCCCAAGCAAATTGTTATTCCAAGGCCTCTAAGCGAAGAAGATAGTATCGTTGAGGTGCTAAGTGAAGAAGCAAAACGGAAAGTTAAAATCTTTAAAGGTGCCCGCGAGGAAAAGCGCCGCTATTTAAAACTAGCGCAAAGTAACGCGGAAAATGCGTTGGATGCGCAATACAGTCAACAAAAGTCAGTACACGCCCGGTATATGGATCTTGAAGATATTCTCGATCTTGATCAACCTGTAGCCCGTATGGAGTGTTTTGATATCAGTCATACATCTGGCCAGCAAACAGTAGCATCCTGTGTTGTATTTAACCGGGAAGGGCCCCCTGAAGAGCGATTACCGGCGTTACAATATTGAAGGGATAACCCCAGGTGATGATTATGCGGCTATGCGCAGGTGCTGACCTTGCTTTCCCTTCTTGATTGATTAACCTTAGCAATACGTAACTGAACGAAGTAGAGGCAGGTTTACTGTGTTTCTATGGCTCGGGCTTGTAGTAAAGGCAACCAATGCGCTTCGCCAGTGACAGTGGTAAATGCGCTAGGGACTAAAATAATATCTGCACCCAGTGCCATCATCTGCTGATAAAGGCCTGCAAAACGCACATCATAACATACACTTAAACCAATTCTGCCAAAAGGCGAATCGACAACTACCACATCACTGCCCGCTTGGGTAAACTTGGACTCTCGATAGCCACCACTACCATCTTGTACTTGCGCATCAAATAAATGGATCAATACTGTTGAGGTGCTGTGTAAGAGGTGAATCTAACCGTCGTTAACCTT
>NZ_JBSWSZ010000083.1:0-4166 GCF_056158285.1 Pseudoalteromonas sp. AWM4_233
GACCTGCAAAATGCTGTGCTAGCAAACTAATATCTTCTCGGCGTTCACAAAGCGGAGGCAGTTTTAAGTTCACCACATTTAATCGGTAATATAAATCTTCACGGAACTGCTGATTATTGATTGCCTCTGGGAGGTTCTTATGAGTCGCCGACACCACCCGCACATCAATTGGGATCTCTTCTTGAAAGCCCACAGGGCGAATGGTTTTCTCTTGTAAAACCCTCAGTAGTTTTACCCGTAAATTTAGCGGCATATCACCAATTTCATCTAGAAAAAGGGTCCCACCTTGAGCTTGTTGAAACAAACCTTGATGGTCTTTGCGACTGCGCCTGTAAACGCGCCTTTTTTATGCCCAAACAATTCAGACTCTAAAAGCTCCCCCGGCACAGCGCCGCAGTTAATTGCCACAAATGGCCCGTCACTAACATGGCTATGTTGATGTATTGCTTGTGCAAGCAACTCTTTACCTGTGCCGCTAGCACCGGATATTTAACACATTCACTTGCGTTGGACCAAGCAATTTAACTTGCTCAAGTAAATGCAACATCGCGCCGCTACGGGTGACAATATTTGTTTGTGTCGGTGTTTCATCACCGTGTACACCATGGATCTCAATAGCTTTAGCAAGGCTGTCGAACAGCTCATCTTTATCAACTGGTTTGGTAATAAATGCAAAAATACCTTGCTTCGTCGCTTCCACTGCATCAGGTATCGAACCATGTGCTGTCATCATAATCACCGGCATTGAAGGGTAACGACTTTGTAACTGGCGATGTAGAGCCATGCCGTCCATTTCATCCATTCTTAAGTCAGTGATCACCGCATCATAGGTTTGGTTTTTTAGTGTTTGTAATGCCTCAATGCCACTTTCAACTGTGTTTACCAAATAGCCTTTAGACTCAATTCTAATCGCTAGTAACTTTAATAAACTCGCATCGTCATCTACTAATAAAACCCGTGGTTTTGTTACTTCATTCATGGTTACTGCTCCTTGGTCTCTTCACGTAGCAGAAGTTGTTGTTCGATAGTCGCAAGCGACGATAAGGTTTTTTCCATTTCATCACTCAGTGCTTGCTTAGCTTGTTTTGCCGCTAAATTCTGTTGTAAATATTGCTTTTGTAACCATAGATACTGCTTAATATCATCTGGCCAATAAAAGCATGGTCACTTTTTTCAAGCTGACTAAGAGCTTTTTCTGGCTCTGAAGCACCGAGTAAACAAATCGACTCAAACAGACGCTTTAGCTCATTTTCGCCAACATAATTTGCTTTATCAGAGCTTGCTTTAAAGCCACCGCACTTGGCAGCATGCCAAGCAATGACTGTACTTGCAGGCGGGTATAACGGCTCACTTTTCGGCCGAGGCTTTGGATTAGGTTGCCCTTGAGATTTCACATCTGCTGTCGGCTCTATTTGCTCTGCCTCAACATGCTTTTGCGTGATCGTGCACCCTGTTATAAAAAGTGTGCCTATAACAAGCATAAAACTGGCTTTATTCGCTAAGCCCATATCAGTTAACTCCTTGGGTTAATTGAATTGGTAAAATGGCTGTAAATACACATCCTTGCGGCTCATTATCAGTAATAGAAGCGTACTCGTTTAATTGTTCAACAGTTTCTTTAATATGGTTAAACCGAGTCCACTGCCCATTTCAGTATGTTGTTTTGGATTCTCGCCTTGGTAAAAAGCCCCAAACACGGCGGCTTTATCAGTATCTTCTATGCCTATTCCTAAGTCGCTGACACTCAAAATTAACTGTCCCTGCTTTAAGCTTGCTTTTATTGTCACTGACTCATGTTCTGGCGAAAACTTTAACGCATTTGAGGGAGCTGGAATAAGCACCATTTCAAGTAGCTCAATTGAGATAAACAAAGCTTTATTTGGTAATTCATTCACCCACACAATGGATAAGTCACGCGCTGATAATCGGTGCTCAAAATGACGCTCAATTTTGTTCATCATCAAATTAAAGTTAAGCTCGCTTAGGCTTTGCTTACTGGTGCGAATGGCGTTGTAACTCAATAAGCTTTCAATCATGGCTCTGAGTCGCACCATACTTTGCGTTATTAGCTCAAGAACGGCTTGTTGCTCGCTATTGATAGGACCAACAATTTCATCTGCGAGTAAGTCTGTGCCTTCAACCATCGAAGCTAGGGGCGTTTTTAATTCATGTGTCACATGGCGTAAAAACGTATCTTTTTGCTGCTCAAGCATATGTAACTGCGCTTGAACCCACTCTAATTTATTACCTAATTCAACTAACTCTGACGAGCCGCGAACTTGAATTTTTTGCTGCCAGTGACCTTGTCCAAGTTTATCAATCACATGTGTGAGTTCTCTGAGCCTGCCCGCTCATCCGCCAAAAAAGCCGCCCCCGACCAATAACGTGAGTGGAATTAACGCAACTAACCAATTAATAAATGAAGCTTGAAGCGCTTTTAATTGCTGCTGATTTTTTGTGATGCGCAATTCATTTTGCTCTTTGAGCCAATTTGTTTGCTCACTGATAAGCTTACTAGCGGGTGCAAACAGCTCACCATCTTGCTTTTGTTCTATTAATAAATGCTGATGCGCAAATTGTAATACCTCAGCCAATTGCCGCCACTGCGAGACATAATCAGCGGTTGGGCTTAAGAAAATGAGCTCATCGACACTTTGCAATGACGATTGCCACTTGTTGGCAATCAAGCTATCGAGGGATTCACTTTTAAGCACCCAGTTTTGTCGAGTTGCTCGTTCAAGGCTATTTAAGTCTTGTTTGAGGTTGTTAAATGCTTTAGTAATCTCGTAATTGTCACCGTACCATCTTGAGTCACTGCAAGCTGCTTATTGAGCGCATTTAAAAATAAAATCACCACCAAAGATAACGGTAGTAAAGACAGCAAAATGCTACAGACGAACTGGCCAATAAGACTAGGTCGCCAATTGAGTAACTGTTTTATTTTTATCGCTACTGTATTTTGCATATTCACTCTCAACATAATTGCAGATGCTGATTATTAGCGAACAAACTTAGACACTCGCTGAATCTGAACTTAAAAGTACTGATTTCCCCCCAAAAACCGATACAAAGTTGCTATTTGGCACAAACTAACTCATTGAAATAAAATAGATAAACTTTTAACACCTGAAAATCGTTGCAGAAAAGACACAACACCCTGTAACTATTTCGCATTCAAATCCACACAAAAACCATAACCACCTGATAACTAATAACTTTTAATATTGGCACTGATTTTGATTAGTACTAAGCAAATTAGTTATTTAGGACACAAAATGAAAGTAACGGCCCCGGTAGCCACCCTGCTTATAAGTCTGTTCTCAGTTCATAGTTACGCACTTGATTTGCAGACAACATTTAATGAGCTAGATAAAGACAGCAATGGTTTTTTGAGTGAGGCAGAAGCATCTGAAGATGCCTTGTTGCACGGCAACTTTACGCAAATTGATAGTAATCAAAATGGCCAAATTTCATTTTCTGAGTTTCAGTCGTTTATTCAATAGGAGATTGTAATGAAACAACTTTTAGCTGCATTCTCGCTGATGTTTTTAGTTATCAGCGCCACCGTTTTAGCATCACAAATGGATGTTCGATTTGCTAAATTTGATACAAACGCCGATGGCGAGATTTCATTAACTGAAGCAACCAAACACGATAACTTACTTAAGCAATTTGCCGATTTGGATGAAAACGGCTATTAGGTTTTGTCTGAACAAGAGTTTGAAAAATTCAAACCTTAACGGTTGAAGTGCTTGCCATAATCCCAGAGGGAATGTGTAAACGGATTTAAATTTTGGGAGTTAAATTATGGGCAAGCACTTTTATTTAGGAGGCAATTATGAGAATTTTCTGGCTTGCTCCATGCACCTTAATTACTATAAGCTTCAATAGCTTAGCATTGGACGTAAAACAACGTTTTGATCACCTAGATAAAGATAAAAATGGCTTTTTATCTGAGCAGGAACTGTCATCGCAACCGCACTTGCAAAAACGCATAGCGCAATGGGATACAGATAAAGATCAACAAATCTCGCTCCTTGAGTTTAAACACTATTTAACAAACAAGAGTTAAAGTAATGTCAAAATTAACCTTTGCCAGCCTAGTTTTAAGTTGTGCATTTAGCACAGGTGCTGGAAGTTAGAAGCCACAAGGATCGGTTAACCTT
>NZ_JBSWSZ010000083.1:4192-4995 GCF_056158285.1 Pseudoalteromonas sp. AWM4_233
ATCAGAGCAGCACGTTGTGACTCTAAATATGAGCGAGCACTTATCCGTTAAAGCATTATCAAGTGCGTATTTCTTTTAAACGCAGACGCTCAAGCTCATAGTTAATGTGACCAATATCACCGTTTTGTAGATCAAGTGCTTCTTCATTTAAATCTACAGCACGCTCAACCAGTTCAACTAAACGTTCTTTAGGCGCACTTACAACTTCTTTACCGTCTTCAATTACACGCTCTACATAGCCATAGAAGTTACCGTTTTTACTACGCTCAAATACCGCCATCGCTTCTGGCTTAGTTTGAGATTGGATATCTGTTGTTAATATCCAACGGAAATCTAGGTCTACATATTCACGGTTACCCGTTTTTACCAAGATACGTTCAATATATTCATCTTGGTATGCCGATAAATCATAGCCTGCCGCTTCAAGGCGAGATTTAGGCACCATCTCACGGTCATAAATCTCACCAATCACTGTTTGCTTAGGCACTGAGCCTTCAAGCTTTAACTCAACCACTTCTGATGGCCAGAAGAAGCTTAGACCTTTCCACGCGATCATCGCTAATAAACCGATAACCGAGATTAAACTGATGCTAACTGCACCACCTGTCATCCAGATCCAAGGAGATCCTGACTTAAACCATTGCTTTACCATGTCATGAAACTCCGATAATTACATTGAGCTGTATTTTTCACGTAGACGCTGACGAACAAATTCAGCGAGCGTGTTAAATACAAAGGTAAAAATAAACAACACAAATGCAGCAGGTGCTGTGTAAGAGGTGAATCTAACCGTCGTTAACCTT
>NZ_JBSWSZ010000084.1:0-4877 GCF_056158285.1 Pseudoalteromonas sp. AWM4_233
GCTATGTATTGCTAAGGTTAACGACGGTTAGATTCACCTCTTACACAGCACCTCACGTAGAAGTTATCGCACAGTTCTATACGGCAATGTCTCACGAGAATATTAGAGCTGACTTAGTGACAACATCCGAAATGAAAATTTCGGCTTTGCTGCCGCAAAAGTACTTAGAATTGGCTGTTAGAGCATTGCACAGCACATTTTTATTGGAAAGTATTGAGTAAATTGGTTTTTTTGCTTACTTTTATGACAACTTTTCATTAAAATGAAATTGACGCGGAATCTTCTAATTTTTGGAATAACAGGAGCAATAGAATGCTAATACTAACTCGTCGAGTGGGTGAAACCCTAATGATTGGTGATGAAGTAACTGTAACTGTACTAGGTGTTAAAGGTAACCAGGTACGTATTGGTGTTAATGCACCTAAAGATGTTTCAGTTCACCGTGAAGAGATTTACATGCGAATTCAGGCTGAAAAGTCTGGTCCTGCAACAGGTAACATCTGATCAGCTTTTAGCGAATAATTTAAGGAGCCACTATTCATTAGTGGCTTTTTTTTGCGCTAAGATAAAGTCAACCGTCTCGTCATCCAATGCACTTAAAGATAAATATTGTGCACCTCTTAGTGAATAGATCAGTAGACCTCTGTCTGTTTTTATAACTTTGGTGATGTCTTGCCAATTAAATACAAACGATTTGTATAGGTGCTGTGTAAGAGGTGAATCTAACCGTCGTTAACCTTAGCAATACGTAACTGAACGAAGTAGATGGACAATAACACTACGTATTGCTAAGGTTAAACAGCATCAATGTTTGGCTAGTTGCAGCACCTAGATAAAAAGTGTCAATAAAATTTTAAGAGTTTTTTAAGTTTATGTAAAAGCATCTTTTTAACCCTACTCATATCGGTCATACTAAGAGTCATACGCCTTACAAAGAAAGTTGGTACAGGTTCAATGAACAAAGGAAAGGTTTGGATCAACTTGAGGGACAGTTTTTGGTTTCTCCCTACGATCTACAGCTGTCCTATCGATCGCTAGCTGTGGCAATAACCGCGCTCATTGGATTCAGTGGATCATGTCGCTCAATACAAAGAGTCTATTCCATCCGCTACTTTTTGACAAAGTCAGTCGGTAGCTCAAACGCTATATGGTTCCATGGTCACATTCAATCTTGACTATGACAACGATCAGCTTTTCAACCATCATGGTTGTACTTACGACGTACACCACTCAATTCTCCACCACGGACCGTTACAGGACTTTATGAAAAGCCGCGTTACCCAGCATGTCTTAGGCGTATTTTCCTTTGGCTTCATTTTTTCACTGATCAATCTTTTCCTTTTAGGGAAGGAACCTGGACTTGGACTGGTGAGCCCCCTACTTTACAGTCATTGTTTCTATTGTCTGCTTAGCCTTTTTCATATTGTTCATCCACCACTCTTCGCGGTTCCTAAAAGTGAATAACTCTGATTGGCGCCATTAGAAAAAGCACCTCTACGCTCATCGCTCAAAACATTTAACGAGATAAAGATTATCAAACGGCTACCGAGTGGGACGACAAATAAGCCAGAACTGAAATTCAGACCAATCAAGCGGCTCTGTGATCCCTGCATGAGAAATCGGGGTATGTTCAAAATGTCCAGTATGGGTCTCTTATTAAGTGGGCAAGTAACCATACAGTCGTTATGGAAACCGGATTTCTTGATGGGAGACTACATTCAAAAAGGGATGCCTCTCTTCTTATTATTGGGAAGCTGCTGAAGGTGCAACTTCAGGAACGGGCCATGAAGAATGCAGCCGCTTCTGTTCGTCCTGATCGGAAATGAACGGATTGATACCCAGGACGTGGAATTCTCTGATTCAAAAGCTTGTGGAGATTGCCGTCAGAGCCATCTCTCCAAGCCTGAACGATCCCCACACCGCATCGAATTGCATCAATCGGATTGGACTCGCTGCTTATTGAACTGGCCATCTGTGTACGAGCCTATCCGGTATTTATATTGATGAAGCTGATGAGCTCCGCCTGATTGCACAGCCGAAGCCGTTTGAAGAATATTGTATACAAGAGTTTTACCAAATAAAGATCTATGGGCATCACGACATCTCGGTCATGAATAGTGTGCTTGAATCGCTTGTACAAAATCGCAGCATTTAGGAGATGACCAACGCAGTCGAGAGGATGTATGGACATTCGGTAAAACGATCCTCAATGCTGTAAAAACGGATGATTTGATGAACTCGATTTCAAAAGGCTCAATAATGAGGTTCGTAAATTAGCTAATGCACGTAACAAAGTTCACCTTACAGAAGGAATAAAGCATGAGCGTACTGTAGCTGAAAGGGATAAATACCTTTGTAGAGTGCCCTATGTTCAGAGTGCCTTGGGGCAAGCATTTGCAAAGAATCACTTGCCTAGATTACCCTTTGCCCATATCTAAGACCATAAAAAGAGTGAGCATTCATAACGAATGCTCATCTTTTTTATTTAGTGATTCCGATTGGGCTCGAACCAACGACCTCCACCCTGTCAAGGTGGCGCTCTCCCAGCTGAGCTACGGAATCGTATGTAGGAATTTATCGTTTCTTGCTGACAAAGATTAATATACTACGGATTCATCGATTGTGTCAAGACTTTCCCCATACCCATTCGTAGTTCCCCCGTCCCCCATGACTTTATCACATTCATCCAGACGAAGCAGTTCCAAAAAAAGTCTCTCCCGGATGTCAAAAAGATCGGATTCAATCTCTGGAAGCTACCTTTATCTTCCACGCATCATGTTCCAACTTTTTCGACAATTCTATGATAAAATGAGTAGTGGAACGTTTACATCGAAAAATTTTAGCGGGAAAGCCTCAGTGATACTTTCCGTGCTGTGAGGAGGTGGTCTAGTATATGGGCAGAGACGGATCCATGACCGAATACACCAATTGAACAGCCAGTACTTAGACGGAGACCATGACCCTTCAGGGTGTACACGCCTGAACAACTTCTCTCCATCTATACAAGTACCATTTCTGTATCATGCAGGATGGAAACGATTATTACTCCATGGGGCGGGCGTGCCACTCTGAGTGATAAGCTCCATAAAGAGGAAAAAATTGAGAACGGACGATTTTCATTGGCATCCATTACAATGACAAATATGACCGCCAGGGACAAAGTATCATCCTGACGGCAAAAAACAAGGAGACTATGTCAACTTCCTCATTAGAGAAGTTGTCCCATTTCCTTGATGAAGAGCTGCCCGGGTATTACATGGGGACGTGGCCGTACACTTGTCGGTGATTCCCTTAGCAGGAACGCTTGCCTTAATGACAGCGGTGAAATTCCCGAATATCTTCGGAAATGTCATCATGCAGAGTCCTTATGTAGATGAACATGTCCAAAGAGGTCGTCGACACAGCGACGAAAGACTTTTCTTCATCTAACCATTTATCATACTATCGGTCTGGAGGAAACGTGATGTTGAAACGACAGACAGGTGAGCGAGAAAAAATTTTCTCGAACCAAACCGGAAGCTGCGTGATCTTCTACATGAACAGCCAGGCTCTTGCCTATACGTACCATGAACTGGATGGCGGACCACACATGGGGAACATGGCAGAAGGATTTTGAGACGCGCTTTATTGAAAATGTTTAGTGGTGATTAGACGTATTAAAATGGGACAATCAGGAGGGTTAGTCCAATGAAATACGGAATAGCAGTGTTTCCATCAAAAAAAGTACAGGATGTGGCGAATTCATACCGCAAGCGTTACGATCCTCACTATGCGTTGATTCCTCCACATATTACGATGAAAGAAGCGTTTGAAGCAGAAGAGGAAGATCAGATTGAAAATGAAATCATTCCCGAGTTGCAGGGAAATTGCCAAAAACACAGAGCCTTTCTCCTACGGTGTTTATAAGGTCAGCTCTTCTCTCACCGGTTACGAATACGATTTACTTGAAGATTGAACCATCCGATGAAATTTTCGAATTGAATGATAAGCTGCACGCTGGAGAACTTCCAGAAGAAAAAGACTTCTACTTTCGTTCCTCACATCACGATTGCTCAAAAGCTTGTCAGATGAAGAATTTTCCGATGTATATGGCAGCCTCGCGTATGCTTAAGTTCGATCTGAATGATAAAGTCGATCGTTTCCAGCTGCTTTACCAACTTGGAAAATGGAGCTTGGAGTGTTTATGAAACATTCCGCCTTGGCAAAGGGTGACGCTCTGTGGACATCATAACAGGTCAGAAAATAAACAAGCAAAAAGACGACGCCTTCACACGTAAGACGAGTCGTCTTTGTAGAAGAACAGCAAGTCCCTGATCGAACTTGAAATCGATGAGTACGATGAGAGCGTCCATCCACTTTGTAGGATACGAAAACCAAGTTCCTGCTGCCGCTTCCCGCCTGCGGTTTCGTCCAGGGATTCGGGAAGCTTGAGCGGATTTGTGTTGTGAAAGAGCAACGCGGCCATTCCTTTGGGCAGACAGATGATTGCTGCAGCTGGAAGCCGCCGTGCGTGAGTATGGGTTTGACAAAGCCAAGCTTAAATGCCCAGACCCAGGCGGAAGCGTTCTATGAAGCTCTCGGTTATGTCACGATTTCGGACAACTTCCATGGATGCCGGCATCCCTCATGTCACAATGGTCAAAGAACTATAAACTCTAAAAAACAGAAACCGTCTATGGAATTCCGGGGTTTCTTCGTTTATATTCCAGGACCTTTTGTCTAGAATAAAACGTATAGGAACTAGAGATAAGGGTCGTGACAAATCAATGGATTATTTACAAATTACTGTAGAAACACTTTTTGGATTTGCTGCTCTGTTCGTCATGACGAAAGTGCTTGGCAAATCACAGATCACCCAGATCACAGCATTTGATTTC
>NZ_JBSWSZ010000085.1:0-3138 GCF_056158285.1 Pseudoalteromonas sp. AWM4_233
TACGCATCGAAGGTTAACGACGGTTAGATTCACCTCTTACACAGCCATTCGGGATAAATTCGACATACGGTCGTTCCAGGTAATGCGGGCTGATCTGGATATCGCCCTGCCTGAATCCAGCCAGGTTACATCCGGGACCGTGAAACTTGGGCTGATCAGTCTGCTAATCTACAACTGGGATATGAAAAACCTTGACGAACACTCTTCCCTTCGGCTGATCCTCGAAAAACAGCAGCTTCGGATTGTACGGTCAAGGCTTGCATTTGACAGGATTGAATATGACTACCATGCACATGCATTGGAAATCTCATAACCTTTCCTTGCAACAGTATGACACCCTGGGGCGGCTTGCCTTCGAAATGGACGAAGCAATCTCTTGATTCACCAGATGGACTTTGAAGCCCTGTAGAACGCTGAGGCCTACATCCTGGAAGACCTGAGAATCGATTCCGCCCGGCTAACCGCACATGTCTACCCGCATGATCCTGTCCCGCGAAGCAAAAAAGGACCGGATGCCCGGTGAGCGATTTACTCAAGGATAATTTTGGTACCATGCAGCTGGCGAATGGGGGCTTGGTTAATTCCACGATTGATTTCGTCCTTTACAAGCCGGAAGATACCCTGGCGCTGACCATCCCCAACCTCTCCATCCGGACTACCGAATTCGGGGTATCCCCCGCCAGCAGCACATTAACATTTTCTGACTTTATCGTTGAAGCATCCGGTATCGATGTTGAGCTTGAAGGGCTTTACAATATCCGGATTGGTCGCTTGTTTTATAAGGATGGGATTGACCTTACACTTGACAGCATTCAGGTTCGTGAGGCCCCGATTACAGATAATATTGTGCATTGTGAACAGATTGAACTTTACTCTTTCAGCGTGTTTAATCTTCTGTACAGCAGCCTGATTCAGGCAGATTCGCTTGTTCTCCGCAATGGTAACGTCTATTTCAATAAATTCGGCCGGCTGGATGCCCCGCCTTCGAATGGTGCAAATGCACGGCAGGCCAACAGCAGTGTTGATCTCGACAAGCTGATTTTTGATCATGTGGATGCAATTATCGATTTTGGCGACAGAAAGGTGGAGGTTCGGGGCATGGAAGCACAGGCTGATAATTTCATCAGAACACCCGATACCGCTTCCTATGAACTTCAGTACCTGCGGACCAGGTATACCAGGTACAGTGATCAGACAGCCGATATCGACATTGTTGCCCGGGAGATGAACTTCAAACCATTACAATTACGGCTGGCATCGGTTCAGGGTAACTATTCAACCCTGAACGTAGCTATAAAGGGACTGTTTGCCAGCCCGAAGAATTTTGCGATCGGACGCACCCTTTTACTATGAATGGAATACAATAAATATTAACGATCTGCATGTTACGGGTGAACTTCCCAAGCCCAGGCAACAACCCAATCAGGGCGGTGCACCCCTTTCGCTGGCCATTGAAGAAGCAGGCATAGACAATCTGCAAATCAGCGTGTCCAATGGTGAAAACAGCTACGGGCTTACGGGCGGAGAATTTCACCTTCGCGGAATTGGAATCTCGCCTTCAGCGATTAACCTGCCGGAAGTGTCGGCGAGATTTGAAGCCTTCACACTTGACAGTCGGGATTCCAGGGTAACACTGGGCAACACCAGTATCAACAGTATGGGGATTTCCGAATTCAGCAACCTGTCCGTTGTCACACCAACAACTACCATCACCATTCCCGAAATACAAACAGGACCGCTGGCGTATTCCGACAGCAGTTTTTTTATCAATCACTCCAGGTTCAGCTCGGTAAGCCTGTCACAGCCGGCGTCGGATCAGCATTCTAAAATTGACAGCATTGTGCTGACGGATTTATCCTGGAACAAGCAGGCAGGACCCCGATGTTGAAAAGGTGCGTGTTTTTTCGCCCCAAATCCACCTGTTTAGCAATAAAAACGGAAATAAGGAGAAACCTGCGGACGCTACGCGCATAGCACCCTTTAAATATGTTAATGAAATTGATCTGTCGCCGGGCGTTGTTTCCATAGATGAGAAGAAAATTGAATTTGGAAACATACGCATAGTGAAAGGCAGCGAACATCTTGATTTTTCGCTGACCGACCTTTCATTTGATACGGGCAAAGGGGTGCTGTCCGTTGAATCTGTGAATTCAGCCAGCGATAATATTTTAGTAGACAATTTCCGTTTTCAGGCAGATGAAGAATTTGTTCGAAACATGGAACTCGAAAATGATGTATTTGACGGGGTGGCCCGCTCAATTGAAATCAGTGATGTGGTCTGGGATTCATTGTATGAGAAAAATATGCTTCAGGCTTCTTCAGTGGTGATCAACGGGGCTGATTTTGTAATTCGTCGTGACAAACGGCTGCCCGACCCTCCGTTTAAACGTAAACCATTTCTTGTTGGCGAGTGGATACCGCATTCCGGTTCGGTTCAGATTCCATTGCTGAAAATTCAGAATACCAACATAACCTATAAGGAAATCGGGGAGAAAACGGGTTCCCAGGGAAGTGTTACTGTTAATGATATCAATGGAGAAGTTCACCTGGCCAGGAATATTACCGAACCGGAACAGGTGCTCCAGGCAACCGCGAAGTTGGTACGACACCGGAAAATCTGACTGCTGCATATGCGCGTATCGATTCCTCAAGGTTTTCCCTTAATGTACGGCTGACCGACATGCCTGCGCCCCTGCTTAATCAGATGGTGGATTCGCTTGAAGCCATTAAGCTGAAATCCGGTATGATCAGGGAATTCGACATGACCATTACAGGAACCGACAGTCTTGCTACAGGAAACACCATTATAACGTATGAAGATCCTGCATATCGAGATTTTCAAAAAAGGTTCGCCTGAAGTGCGTAATCTTGGTTCTGAATTGCTTACGCTGCTTGCCGACGGCATTATTCTGAAGCATTCCAAGACCGATGCCATCGGTACGGTGAACCAGGTGCGGTTCAGGGAAAAAGGACCGATCAATTACTGGGTAAAATCTGCGATTCACGGGGCTATGGACGCGATTCGAAAAGGCACGGATCAAAAAACCGAATCACGAAAAAAACGCAGGAAAAAGGACCGGAGTTAGCCGGGCTCATCAATTGCCTCATTTTCCTCTGACGCTGGATTTTCAGGTTTCT
>NZ_JBSWSZ010000086.1:0-8253 GCF_056158285.1 Pseudoalteromonas sp. AWM4_233
TTATCGCTAAGGTTAAGGACGGTAGTCAAAGGCCAGCACCAAAGCAGAGCGGGAAGAGTGCTTTACGGCTGGAATGGACGACATCCTTTGTAAGCCATACCAGAGTGTTGAGCTTAGGGAAATGATAGAAAAATGGGGCACAGAAACTGTCCCCCATTAGTGTTTTTGCTTGAGTCTTAGACCTTAATGGTTCGAAAAACTCTCACCTTTAGCCATGCGGTCATATAGGATGACATTAACTGCGGCAGCAAGATTCATGCAACCGTTGGTCGGTACATAGATAGTTTCGCGGCAGAAGTTGGTGATGTCTCTTTTTCAGCGTGCCATCTTCCGGGCCAAAAATGTAAAACGCACGTTTTGGGTGTTTGTAGTCAGGTAGTGGCTTGGCACCTTCCACAAGATCAACGGCAACGGGTACGCAATCATGCGGAATAATGTTTTTCAGATCTTCGACACCGATTAATGGGATATCAAGGATGGTATTCTTGGTATCGGTGCAGAATTTCTTGGCAAGGTCGTAGCGAGTGCCTGTATAGAACACACTATTGACGCCGTAGCAGCCAGCAGCGCGCATCACAGAACCAACATTTTCAGGGGTTTTTGGGTTGAACAACCCAACACAGGCGTAACCTTTGCTCATAACTCGTATTTCCGAAATTTTACAACAGCGCGAGATTATACGTTTTTTGACGAAAAATGGCAGGGGACTTCCCCTAGCCACTCTAATACCGCTTGGCGGGGTTATTTACCGCAGCACTTCTTGTACTTTTTACCGCTTCCGCACGAACACGGGTCATTACGGTTTGGGGTTTTCTCAAATACTGTCGTTTTAGGTTTGTTGATCAATGTTTCCAGCTCAACCAGATTTTCTTCTGCTTCTGGATTAACCGTAATCGTGGCGACGACTTGGTGTTGTTCAAGCTGTGCTTCGACTTCAGCTTTTTTCTCATCGCTATTGACAATAAGTTGAAGTGGGTTGACTTCAGTGCCTAACTTCTTGGCTTGCTTGGTATTAAAGCCGTAGCTCTCGTGCTTTGGTTTTTTCTCAATGCGGCCTTTATAGAAGAACTTTGACATAGGGTTATCCTGGCAAATGTAGATGAGATTGCGGTCCGTAAACCTGAAAGCGGGCGATATTAACGGCTTCAATAGCTTGTCGCAAGTGATCACAGGTTTTCATATTGCCTATTGAGTGGTTGTTCATTTGTCATTAGTGTCCTATCGTAAACATATACCACAAAATAATTTCATCTAATTCAACGAGTAAGATGGTGCCAGTAAGCGCCGTCTGAAACAGATTTTTTGCATGGAGGCCTAGATGTACAAAAGCGTCTCGTCGTTGCTGGTGGCGATGGTCATTGCTGGTTCCGTATCGGCTAGTGAAGTGATAGAAAGCCGCTCTTTGGTAGGGTTTGGAACCGCTAAATACCCTGGGGACTTTACCCATTTTGACTACGTGAATCCTGATGCTCCCAAAGGCGGGCAGGTAACCTACGCTCAAGTTGGCACTTTTGATAGTTTCAACCGTTTTGCTTCACGGGGAGTATCGGCGGCAGGGAGCGAAGCTATCTATGACACCTTGTTTGTGTCCTCAGAAGATGAAATTGACAGCTATTACCCCCTCATCGCCGAAAAGGTTCGTTACCCGGAAGATTTTTCCTGGATGGAAGTGGATATCAACCCGAATGCCAAATTCCATGACGGTGAGCCGATCCTTGCCGCTGATGTAGCCTTTACCTTTGATAAATTCATGAAGGAAGGAGTCGCCCAATACAAGGTTTACTTTAAAGATGTCAAATCGGTCACGGCGAAGTCTGAGCGTACCGCTCGAATCGAGATGGCCAAGCCGAACCGAGAAGTGTTGTTGGCGTTAGTACAGGGCATGAACGTATTGCCTGAGCACTACTGGAAAGACAAGAACCTCAGTGAGCCTCTCAATACACCGCCAATTGGCAGCAGCGCCTACCAAATTACTGACTACAAGTCTGGTCAAAGTGTCACCTACACCTTGGTGAAAGATTATTGGGCGAAAGATTTGCCGGTTAATGTCGGCCGGAACAACTTCCAGACGATCAAGTACGATTATTACCGGGATGAAACCGTCACCTTGGAAGCGTTTAAAGCCGGTGAATATGATATACGCGAAGAGAACGTTGCTAAGTTCTGGGCCACCATGTACCAAGGCCCGAATTTTGATAAGGGATACATTATAAAGGAAGAGATCCCGGACCAGATTCCGCAGTCGATGCAGGCCTTTGTGTTTAATACCGAGCGCAGCTATTTCAGCGATCCCAAAGTACGAGAAGCCCTGTCTTATGCCATGGACTTCGAGTGGATGAACAAAAGCCTCTTCTATAACCAGTACACCCGTACTCGCAGCTATTTCCAAAATACTGATTATGAAGCCAAGGGACTGCCATCCGACGATGAGGTTGCTGTTCTGGCTCCGGTAAAAGACAAAGTACCTGCGAGGGTGTTCACCGAGGAGTACCAGCCGCCGGTATCTGATGGCTCCGGCCGTATACGCGTTCAACTTCGAAAAGCCTTGGCCTTGATGAAAGAAGCCGGTTGGGAAGTGCAGAACAAAGTTATGACAAATGTTGAGAACGGAGAAGCCTTTACCTTTGAGCTTTTGATGTACAGCCCGACCACTGAGCGTCTGGCGATTCCTCTTCAGAAGAACCTGAAATTACTGGGTATCGATATGCGTTCTGCGTACTGTTGATACCACTCAGTACATCAAACGCTTGCGTGACAGGGATTTCGATATGGTCTCGGCCGGTTACGGGGCTAACCCTTACCCGAGCCCGAACCTGATGATTGCCTGGAACAGTAATTTTATCGACAGTACCTATAATACCGCAGGGGTAAAAGATCCGGCAATTGACTACCTGACTGAGCAGATAGCAGAAAATCAGGAAAACCCAGATAAGTTGCTAAGCCTTGGCCGGGCACTCGACAGGGTATTGCAGTGGAACTTCTACGTCATCCCGCAGTGGCATATCAGTATGTTCCGTGTGTCGAGCTGGGATAAGTTCTCTCGGCCGGATGTACGGCCAAAATACTCTTTGGGTCGAGATACCTGGTGGATTGATACTGAAAAAGCGGCCAAGTTACCTGAGAAGCGGCGGTAAGTATGTCGGCATATATTATTCGGCGTCTGTTGTTGGTGATCCCTACCTTGTGGGCGATCATCACCATCAACTTCTTTGTCATTCAAATTGCGCCAGGAGGACCGGTTGAACAGGCAGTGGCTCAGCTTGAAGGCCATAGCTCCGGTATCATGGAGCGTTTTACCGGTGGCGGGCAGGAAGTTGGATCGCTAGAGCCTTCTGAAAACGGCTCCGGTTACCGAGGCTCTCGCGGGGCTGGATCCTGAAGTGGTCGAAGCAATCAAGAAACAGTTTGGCTTTGATAAGCCATTGCACGAGCGTTACTTCGATATGCTCAAGGATTACGCCACATTCAACTTTGGCGAGAGCCTGTTCAAAGGCGGTAATGTGATCGACTTGATCATCGATCGCTTGCCAGTCTCTATCTCACTAGGGCTTTGGAGTACGCTAATCATTTATTTGGTCTCTATTCCATTAGGGATCGCCAAGGCTATCAAACATGGTTCGCGGTTCGACGTTTGGAGTAGTGCGGTAGTGATCGTTGGCTATGCTATCCCCGGTCTCTTGTTCGCGATATTGCTGATCATATTTTTTGCCAGTGGCAATTATTTTAGTTGGTTCCCGTTGCGCGGGTTGGTGTCGTCCAATTTTGACCAGCTGAACTGGTACCAGCAGATCATCGACTATTTCTGGCATTTGACACTGCCTATTCTGGCGATGGTTATTGGCGGCTTTGCCACTTTGACCAACGCTGACCAAAAACTCCTTCCCAGACTGAAATCAATAAGCAGTACGTGGTCACTGCCCGCGCCAAGGGGCTTGATGAGCGCAGCATTTTGTACCGCCATGTTTTCCGTAATGCCATGCTGATCATCATCGCAGGCTTTCCGGCGGCCTTTATCAGCATCTTCTTCACAGGGGCGATGCTTATCGAGGTGATGTTCTCTCTTGAAGGGATAGGATTGTTAGGGTTTGAGTCGACCATACAGCGAGATTACCCGGTAGTATTTAGCTCTTTGTATATCATGACGCTACTCGGGCTGTTGCTGAACATTATTTCGGATATTACCTATACATTGGCTCGATCCACGGATAGATTTTGAGGCACGTTAGTGAAACTTAACCCATTAACCAAGGAACGTTGGGGCGAGGTTCCGCGCTCACAAGCGGGGCTATTGGTCATTATGGATCTTCTCGATCCTGTTTTTCTTCAGCTTGTTCGCAGAGCTGGTTGCTAATGACAAGCCGCTGGTGATTCAGTTTGAATCGCAGTGGTATTTCCCCATCAGCTCACCCCTTACTCAGAAACCGAGTTTGGTGGTGAGTTTGATGCTGAAGCCGATTATACCGACCCTTATGTGGCGGACTTGATCGAGGCTGACGGCTTTATGATCTGGCCGCTTATCCGCTTTAGTTACGACACTATCAATTACAACTTGTCTGGCCCGGCTCCGTCGCCACCGGATAGTGTTAACTGGCTTGGTACGGATGACAAAGGGCGTGATGTGCTAGCCCGCATCATATATGGCTTTCGTATATCTGTTTTGTTCGGGTTTGCGCTTACCATTATTTCTACTGTGATTGGTGTCATCGTTGGTGCTAGTCAGGGGTATTACGGCGGATGGGTCGATTTGTTCGGTCAGCGCTTTATTGAAGTATGGTCCGGCATGCCGACGCTGTTTTTGCTGATCATTTTATCCAGCTTTGTTGAGCCTAACTTCTGGTGGCTGCTTGGCATCATGGTGCTGTTTAGTTGGATGGGACTAGTCGGAGTGGTTCGTGCCGAATTCCTTCGGTGTCGGAACCTTGATTATGTCAGGGCTGCCCAGGCGATGGGCGTCGGTGATGGACGTATTATGTTACGCCATATGCTGCCGAATGCTATGGTGGCGTCACTGACAATGATGCCATTCTATTCTCAGCGGCTCGGGAACGACACTAACGTCACTGGATTTCCTTGGCTTCGGCCTGCCAGCGGGTTCCCGCTATCATTAGGTGAACTACTGGCTCAGGGCAAAACTAACTTGCAAGCGCCGTGGTTGGGCTTATCTGCCTTCGTTGTCCTTTCAATCATGCTGAGTTTGCTGGTGTTTGTCGGTGAAGCCGTGCGTGACGAATTTGATCTCCCACCATCAGAGGTAACCATGTCTCAACCTATTATTACTATTGAAAATCTGTCGGTGGGCTTTCAAAAGCGGAAAATCAACCAATCAGGTAACCTACAACGTTAGCCTGGAATATTAAACGCGGAGAAACCCTTGCGCTGGTGGGGAGAGTGGATCGGGAAAATCGGCAACAGCCAATGCGATTTTACGCTTACTGCCGAAATCATCCACCCGTTATCTCAGCGGCCATATTCATTATGATGGCATCGATATGATGCGTTGTAGTGAGCGGGAAATGCGTGGTTTACGGGGTAACCGCATTGGTATGATCTTTCAAGAGCCGATGATGTCTTTGAATCCACTGCATAAAATTGGCCGCCAGTTGTGTGAAATCCTCGCTATCCACCGTGGTACTCGGCAGCGAGAAGCGCAGAAGAAAGCGCTGGAATGGTTGCAGAAAGTCGGGATCAGAAACCCAGAAAAAAGATTGGAATCTTATCCGCACGAATTGTCAGGTGGTGAGCGCCAGCGGGTAATGATAGCGATGGCGCTTATTAACGAGCCGGAACTGTTGATTGCCGATGAACCGACAACGGCACTGGATGTTTCGGTACAGGCGCAGATTTTGGATTTGCTCAAAGATCTACAGCGTGAAATGGGCATGGCTATGCTGTTTATCACCCATGACTTGAGCATCGTTCGAAAAATTGCCGATCGTGTTGCGGTGATGCAGATGGGGCGTTTGGTGGAAACCAACACCATGACTGAAGTGTTCGAACGGCCGCAAGATCCTTATACCATCAAGTTGATCAACTCCGATCCAAGTGGTGAGCCGGTCCCTGTTGATATGGCAGCGGCACCCATGTTCGAGGTAAAAGACTTGCGGGTGTGGTTTCCTGTCAAAGGTGGGGTATTAAAGCGCGTTAAGGATCATATCAAAGCGGTGACCGATGTGAGCTTTTTACTTCGTACAGGCCACAGTGTCGGTTTGGTGGGGGAGAGTGGCTCGGGCAAGTCGACAACAGGCATGGCGATTCTCAAATTGCTGGAAAGTACCGGTGAAATTTTATACCGCGGAGAAGATATCTCGGCGTTTAATCGTAAACAAATGTTGCCCATACGCAGCAAGATGCAAGTGGTTTTCCAAGACCCGTTTTCAGCCTTGAACCCGAGAATGTCAGTGGCACAAATTATTGGTGAGGGGCTAAAAGTTCATCAAAACCTAACGCCAGAGCAGGAAGACAAGGTCATTTGTGATGTGATGCGAGATGTAGAACTCGATCCCGAAACACGTCATCGCTATCCAAATGAATTCTCTGGTGGTCAGCGCCAGCGGATCGCTATTGCCCGTGCTCTGGTGCTGAAACCGGCGTTTATCCTGTTGGATGAGCCAACATCTTCGCTAGATAGAACTGTTCAATTTCAGGTGCTTACGTTATTAAAAAACCTACAGCAAAAGTATAACTTAACCTACCTCTTTATTAGCCATGACCTCCATGTTGTGAAGTCGCTTTGTCACTATACCCTGGTGCTTCGCCAAGGGCAGGTGGTTGAACAGGGGGAAACTCAAACCCTGTTTAGTGAGCCGCAACAAGAGTATACAAAGCAATTAGTTGCCTTGTCTTAGGTGGTAGTACCAGACAAATGTAGCTGGGATGTTATGTGCTTCTCATACATAATGAGGCGCCCAAAAGGCGCCGTTCTCATTATCGACTAAAATGTGACCAATTGAAGGTTTTACCTATCGCTGCGATAGGGAAAACCTTCTGGTGCTTTTTAGCCGTGTTGATAACATTCACAACACAATAAAATGAATAACTTGTCCTGATGGATTCAGGCGAGTGGGAAAGCATTATGGTTAAGCCTGAAAATAATTGTATCGTCATCTTCGGGGCGTCGGGTGATCTGACTCATCGTAAGTTGATCCCAGCCTTTTACCACCTATTCGCGAATGGATTGCTGTCTGAAGAATTCGCTATTTTGGGGGTAAGCCGAACTCACTACTCTGATGATGAGTTCCAGCAGAAATTGAAAGATTCGCTGACAGCCAACGAAAAAGTTGACCCTCAGGTGCTTGATGCTTTCTGTCAACGCCTTCATTACCAAGCCATTGATACCAAGAATGTAGAAGATTACGCCAAACTGAAATCTCGTTTGGATGATATCGAGCAGAAGTATCAAACTAACAGCAATACGACCTTCTACCTGGCGACTCCGCCGAGCCTCTACAGCGGTGAAGTCTAGGTGCTGGCCTTTGACTTGAGTTCTTCGTCCTTAACCTTAGCAATACGTAACTGAACGAAGTAGATGTACTGGGATTAGAAAAGCCTGAAGGCCAACTCCCTGTCAGTATTTAAAGGAAGTAAACATGTTATTAAATTGCGATTTAGGTGAAAGCTTTGGTGCGTGGCAAATGGGTTTAGATAGCCACGCTATGCAAGTGATTGATTTGGCAAATATTGCTTGTGGCTTTCACGCTGGAGACCCGGATGTGATGGCTCAAACCCTCACGCTTGCTAAACAGCATAATGTGCAAATTGGTGCTCACCCAAGCTATCCCGACAAACAAGGCTTTGGTCGCCGCTCTATGAAGCTCGGTCATGATGAGTTAGTAAATTGTTTGCACTATCAAATTGCAGCCCTTGACGGTATGGCACAAGTGCATGGTTTATCAATTAGTTATGTAAAACCACATGGTGCACTGTATAACGATATGATGGCCGATAACGGCATTTTAGAAACTGTCATGCAGGCAGTGAGTAGCTATGCCAAACCGCTAAAGTTAATGCTACTGGCGACCAACGAGCAAGCGTCGCACTTAGCTATGGCTGAAAAATATAACCTACCATTGTTGTTTGAAGCTTTTGCGGATCGCTTATATACCAACGAAGGGCGCTTAACTCCTAGAACTGAGTCGAATGCAGTGCATAACAAGCCTGCTTTGATGGCACAAGTCGAGCAGTTATTGACTCAAGGCACAGTCACCACGGGCTCCAGGTGCTGTGTAAGAGGTGAATCTAACCGTCGTTAACCTT
>NZ_JBSWSZ010000087.1:0-5305 GCF_056158285.1 Pseudoalteromonas sp. AWM4_233
GTTGCCCGCGCGATTCTCAAGGATCCACGAATTTTATTGCTCGACGAAGCCACCAGCGCACTTGATAGCGAAAGTGAATATGCGGTGCAGCAAGGCTTGGCGGCTTTAATGCGTGACCGCACTACCTTGATTATCGCTCACCGCTTATCGACCATTCAGCATGCTGACCGCATTGTCGTGATGGATCAAGGCAAGCTTGTTGATGTAGGCAGCCATACCGACCTGCTGGCACGCTGCCCTCTGTACCAACGCTTAGTAAAACGGCAGTTTAGCCATGTCTCAAATGGCTAAGCGTTGTTTTCCAATTCTTTGATTTGTTGGTCAATCTTTTCTGCTTCTTCGGTGAGCAATGAATATCCACGAATATCGCCGTTGCGCTGCGCCTGAAAGGCTTGTTGCTGCTTAGCTTCGTACTGTTTTTTAAGCTTTTTAACCGGATTTGGCTTTAAAAATGAGAGCATGTCGCGTCCTAATTTTAGGGTTACGGCTATGATTACGATCTAACCTCATCTTTGGATGACAGCGACTTTGCACTGAATACTTATTGTATCTACTTACTATTGTTGAGTGAGTCTGGCTAGATTAATAGATATATTGCCCGTTTATTTAGATGAAATGATGTTGTTCATATTGCTCGCCAACTCTCACTATTATCGACAAACGATGACACAGCCATACAAAGTATGGACAGAGTATTTAAACGCCTTCCTATATATTCAAGCGCTTCTCAAATAACCAGACAGTAAAAATAACATGAAACCAGGAAAAACCGGCATTTATCGAATGATAGATGCGACAGGTTATTCAGTGATAGCATCAAAACGGTGCAAATGAGTCGAGCTATTGGATAAAGTTTGAATTGCTATGGCGCGAATATTTCAAATGGCATGCACTGCAAGCGGGAGCAAAGCTTTTTTTATTCAAAGGTCAAAAGCAAAATGCGCCGCTAACAACGTTTAACAGCCAGCGTTTCACTGCTTGGTGTAATGGCTGCACTCCATTTCCATTGGTAAATGCGATAATGCATGAACTCAACACAACAGGCTTTATATCTAACCGCTCGCGGCAGATTGCAGCAAGCTGTTTGGTTAATGAGTTAGCTCTTGATTGGCGCTATGGTGCAGCTTACTTCGAACAGCAACTTATTGATTATGATGTGGCTGCAAATTGGGGCAATTGGCAATATATTGCGGGTGTCGGTGTCGACCCTAGAGGTGGGCGTCACTTTCATATCAATAAGCAAACAGCGCTTTATGATCCTTTGTCACGTTACATTCGCAAATGGAATGGCGAGCAAACGACCACAACGCTTTTTGACTCGGTTGATGAGGTTGACTGGCCGTCAAGGTGAAAAATACCAATCCGCAATAAATCTGTAAGAGTATATTTATTTGATTATATTTTAGTATTTTTTGCCTTTTTAACTAAAATAATGAATAAGACTTAATTGTTTATCATTAGGCTAGTTATTAAGGCAGATTATGGCATTTAGTGAAGCTTACAATGAACTAAAGTCGCAGCTAGGACTAGATATTGCACAGTTGCTTCTCGAAAGTGGTGATGTGGGAGTTTGGCTCTGGAATGTGCAAACAGGCGAAACAATTTTTAATGATAAATGGGCAGATATCATTGGCTATTCTCTGTGCGAACTAGAACCCGTTTCAATTGATACTTGGCTTACCTTTGCTCACCCTGAAGACTTAGTGAAATCTGAGCAATTATTAAATGAGCACTTCGAAGGTGAATCAGCGCGATATGTTTGTGAAGCGCGTATGAAACATAAACGAGGCCACTGGGTTAAAGTGCTTGATAAAGGCCAAGTACAAACGTGGGATAAAAACGGTAATCCAGAATGGATGGTTGGAATACATATTGATATTACGGAACAATGGCAAAAAGAACGCGAAATTGAATTCCTACATCAAGAACTAAAAAAGTTCACTGATAACCTCCCAGGCTTTGTTTATCAATATGTAATAGACAATAAAGATGAAGCGTTTTTCCCATTTGCTACATCAAAAGTATTTGATATCTATGGCTGCTCTCCCAAAGATATTGAGTCATCAGCAGATAGAGTTATGCAAGCGATACATCAAGATGATCTGGAACGTATTGTACGAAGTATTGAGCATTCACGCGCAGAGCTAACTGATTGGTGTGAAGTGTTTCGCGTTAACCACCCCAAAAAAGGACAGATCTGGATTTCGGCAAAATCATCTCCGATAGCCCGAGCTGATGGCAGTGTAGAATGGAATGGTTATTCTGAGGATGTTACAGAGGAAGTTAAAAGTAATGAGAGAATTAAACTATTAACGGCTGTTTTTTCTACAACTAGCCGAGGGATTCTGATCACCACCGCTGAGTCTGTGATTGTTGATGTAAATCCTGCTTTTGAGCAAATAACAGGGTTTAAGAAGCATGAGGTAATAGGTAAAAAACCTTCAATACTTTCTGCAAAGAAGCAACCAGATGAGTTTTATCAACAAATGTGGACTGAGTTGCTCGATAAAGGCTGTTGGCAAGGAGAGGTATGGAATAAGCGAAAGTCAGGAGAGGTGTTTCCTGAGCAATTATCCATAGATGCACTGTATGATGAAAATGGCTTAGTTTCTCATTATATCGGTGCATTTGATGATATCTCTTCGGCGGTAGAAAAGCGCCAGCTTCTCAATGAGCTAGTTAATCAAGATCCACTTACTAAGCTATTGAATCGCAGAGGACTCGATATTCAATTGCGTGCTTTCTCACAAAGAACGCCAGCAGAGCATAACCAATTTGCATTGATCTATCTTGATCTTGATAATTTCAAACTCGTTAATGATACATATGGTCATGAACAGGGTGACAATTTGTTACTGGACATTAGTCAGCAATTGCGTTTACAAATGAGAGATAAAGATGTGCTATCGCGCATTGGTGGTGATGAGTTTGTTATTGTTTTACCTTCATTAACAAAGGCTAGTTTGTGCCAAGATATAGCGCTACGATGTCAGCAGGCGGTTAAAAAAGTAGCGCAAGATTATGAAACGGTTCAGCCGGTAAGTGCGAGCTTTGGTATCGCCATGTATCCTTTACACGGACACAGTGCAAAGGAACTTTTGGCCATCGCTGATAAACAAATGTATGAAATGAAATTGGCTCTAAAAGTCTCACCACTCGGTTGATATTTCAACACTAGGCAGTTTATTCAAAAGCGGAAGTAATGCGCGTTCTTTGCGCAAATCTTTACGCTCGTTTTCTAAATCTTTGCGTTCTCGATAAAGCTCTTTTTGCTGAGTATTATTAAGGTGGTTACTGTTAAGCTCGCCACGAATATCTTTTAATCGACGGTCGATATCGTCAATGCGATTATCAATATAACTCAGTCTTTGTTGCACTTGATATCTATCGTTACCTTCTTGCCATGCTTTACGAAACGCTGTGCTATTACAGACACCATTGTATGACGCGCCTTGCATGCCTAACGTAAAGCCATTTTCTGGTTCACAGTATGTAGCGAGGCCCTGATCGTATCCCACTTTATATTTAGCAATGTCAGCATTTACACCATACTCACTGCATTGTGATAGTGCATCTATGCCATCGCGATACTCAGTGCCATCTGCACCATGTTTATAACCAATACCATGCCAGTCAGCTTGTAAACATTCATTTTTGCTAACCGAGGTGCAGCCTGCTAATACGATTAGGGGCAGTAGAGGAAGAGTCCATTTTCTCATTAAAATCTCAGCTTATGATATTAATAACCTAATAGATTCTAGCCCGAAAAGTTCGTTGTTAGAAAGCTGTTTTTACTTCAAAGCAGTTAATTCAAAATGATGGCCTGAACTTCATTCACCATTGGCAGAATTTCTGAGCAACACGTAAATTAGGCTGAACATTCTTTAAATGAGTTAACTGTAAGATGCAAAGTAAAGTGAAATGGCAGCGCTTTATCAATAAATGGCGGTCAAAAAACATAATTTTAAACCATAGCTTTAATAGTTCTGTGGGCGACATAAGGTTTGCGCTATTCAATTGCCATTGGGTTTGATGCTTGACGGTTATTGGGCAAGGCAAGTGTCCTGGGTAAGTTTGCCAAGGCGCAAGTAAAGCTCGTGGGTAATCGGTTTTTAACCATCGTTGATAAAAACGGTGTTTGCGAACGTACTCCACCGGTAAACCCAACGGATACTGTAGGACCTTCCACGAATAAAATGGATGGAAAAACTCCATTTTAAATTCGCAAACCTGCTCGTTAGGAACACTCAAATGGTGGTGTTGATCGTTAAGCAGCAAGAATAATTGAAATGCTTTTTCAAGTGGTAATTCAGCGAGTGGTTCGAAGCTAATTTTTAAGTTAGCTATCAGTTTTTGTTGTAATTGTTCAGCATTATGAACAACTGACTTAGGTAAAAAAGCGTATTGTTGTTTGAGGTAAGCACTGATTAGTTTATCTAAGTTGTTTTCTTTTGCTGCAGCATAAATTTCATCACCGTAATAAATAAGCCCGATCCCAACACTACCGCCATTTCCTGACCAGCTTATTTGTGGTCTGCATACGTTAGTGAAATCTTGATGTTTCGCTTTACGCCAATATTTGCCAAGGCGCTGTTCGACAGATAGCCGCTGGGTGTCTGAAACTTGTATTACTTCTAATGGTACTGCATTTTGTGATGCATATTGTTTAGCACAAAATAGATCTTGGCTATCAGATTGCGAAAAGTTAAACGACTTCAATTGCACGCCTTGGCGCAATAACTCACTGTTAATAAGCCTAGAGTCTAAACCGCCAGATAAAGTGCTAAGAATTGTTTTATCTTTATGTTTTGCCTTTGCAACTAAAGTTTTAAAAGCCTTTGAGATTCCCTTCAATTGCATCTGGTGCAACGAGCTTTTGTTTTGCAAGTGATACCCAATCAAAATATCTTTTTCTAGTTACACCCTGTTTTGCATTAAAGCATAGCATTTCACTTGGGTATGAGCATTTTACGTCTTTAAACGGCGTATGATCTAAAAGAGGATAACCAAGCACGGCAAGCTCAGTTAATGCATCCGGATTGTTCTGTAGTTGGATATCCAACTGCTTAAATAAATTAAGGTTAGTGGAAAATAGTAAACCATACTGTGTTTGTAAGGTATAAAAAGGTTTTAATCCAAGTGGATCAGTCGCTAATGTTAGGCGCTGGCTCTGCAGATCAAATTGACAAAAGCTAAATACTCCTTCGCATTGCTGCAAAGAAAAGTCGAGAGACTCGCAGCCCGCAAGTGTAATTAGGTCCTGTGTTCTAGAGCTTGATATGAGAGGGTGTCCAATGAGTGTTGC
>NZ_JBSWSZ010000088.1:0-11233 GCF_056158285.1 Pseudoalteromonas sp. AWM4_233
CTATTTTTACTTTTGTTTTTGCTTGGCTTAGTACGTATTGCTAAGGTTAACCGATCCTTGTGGCTGACAAGCACCTAAACGGGCATAAGCGCCATTGTCGCCAAACAGAATTTGTCGTGACAAGAAGGTCGCACTGTCTTTATTCGCTTTTGCATGGTTAGTCGAAGAGCGCAAAGAAAATACATTCTTTTCGTCGAACAAATGCGAGAAGTATTGTACGCCTAATGCATTGTGATGGCGGTTCGGTGAAAGCGCGAGTACGCTACGAATTGTTGTTAATGGTAAATACCGCTCCGCATGCTCTGACTGCGGATTACCATAGTAACAAGGTAAGCCATCCATGCGTGCCATTTTACAGTTTTCCCATGCAGGATCAGATAAGTGCACCGGAATATTTTGATCTTTTAAGCCGCAAGCAATAGCACGGGCTACATGGTTTGCGCCAATAATTAAAATAGTATTTGGCGCAGGCTGGCGTACTTTTAATAACTTTGCCAACGGTGTTGCTGTAAGGCTTTGCAGTACTACAGTAATAATAATTACAGTAAATATAAGTGGCACTATTTTTTCAGCATCGGCAATGCCAGCTTCGACCATACTTAGAGCAAATACAGAGCCCACCGCAGCAGCAACGATACCCCGTGGTGCAATCCACGACAGAACTAAGCGAGACTTAAGTGGTAAATCAGTTTTAAAGGTCGATATTGCAATACAGGCTGGGCGAGCCACAAAAAGCACGATGGCTAAGAAAATAAACACATCGCTATGTAACATCATTAAATCTGATAGCTGTAGTCGGGCTGCAAGTAAGATGAACAGTGATGAAATTAAGATCATCGAAAGGTCTTCTTTAAATTCAAGCACAGAGTCAATTTCGAGATCATCTTGGTTAGCAAGCCAAATACCAAACACGGTAACAGCGAGTAGGCCAGATTCATGGCTTAGGTGGTTCGAAACCGTAAAGCTAATCAGTACTAAGGCTAAAATGCCAAACTTGTGTAACTCAAATGGTAGCCATTCTCGGCGTATCAGCAATGTGGTAAGCCAACCTGCAACGACACCAATGGTTAAACCAACTCCCAGGGTTTTAAAGAGCGCGATAATGGTATGACTCAGTACTTCGCCTTGACCTACAAGCATGACAGCTTCAAATACTAGTACTGCGAATAATGCACCTATAGGGTCTATAACAATACCTTCCCAACGCAAGATGCGGTCAATATCTTGAGTAGGTCTCATAGAGTTTAACAGCGGCGCAATAACTGTAGGTCCAGTTACAACAAGCACCGCTCCAAGTACTGCAGCAACTCGCCAGTTCAGCTCTAAAATCCAATAAGCGCTGAAGCTGATTACTAAACAAGTCGTGAGCATTCCTATAGAGCAGAGGTTACGAACTACCTTACCAATCCCTTTTAACTCTCTGAAGTGTAAGGTTAGTGAACCCTCAAATAAGATCACCGCCACACTTAAAGAAACTACAGGGAAGAGTAAATCACCCAGTAGAGCGTCAGGTTCTAGTACGCCACTAAATGGCCCTAAAACTAAACCTGTTAGTAGTAAAAATAAAATAGCGGGTACGCGAAACGCCCATGCGACCCACTGTGCTAATACTGAGCACAATGCAATCCCTGCTATATAAATTGCTGACATAGAATAAATTATCCTTTTGTTACTACTGTTCAAAAAAGGTCGAATCACATTATTTATGATGTAATGCAATCCTCAATTAGACCTTTGAAATAAAATTGCCTGCTTATTAAAGCTTACTCATCACTATAGACACAAGCAAACTTGATGCTTCAAATACGATTTTAGTCGTTATTACTACTTTTTGGGGTTATATCTAAAACAAAAGTCAGGTTTGCAGAGAAAAAATCATTAGGGCTAACATATGGTAATATAACTTATTGTTAAAAAATATTTATTTTTCCTATTTATGGCAAGTATAAAAGCTTGTGATTACTTTTCGCCTTAATCTTTACCCCTAATTTCCCGTATTATATTTCGTGTTCAAACAATTTGATATCTAAATGTTTATCGGTGTTGCTACAGTTTTCTAGAGCTTTACCTATAAATAATCAATTGTTTGTAACAATTTTAGTGTTTTATACACTTTGTTTTCTAATTAAATAGAAATGAGCTTCCCCGTGTTCAGTGTGTATTTATTACGTGTTGAATAGAATATAAGTTCATTATCTGGTCAATGTTTAGTTCCCATCGTGGCAGCTAAATCTCGGTCATACAATCTACACCCTATCTGTTGGTGTACCAGATTGTATAGGCTCTATGTATGTTGTTATTAATAAAAGCCTCACACAGCTTTTTACAGCGATACATAAACAACACTTATCTCTTTTTATCAACTTATGGTTTATAACCGTTTGGTCTACTGACTGAATAAAAGTTGTGCTATATCTAATCGCAGTACTTGCGTGGCGTAGTCGTGTGCATAGATAAGTTGTTTGGCAAAGTGATAATAGTCAGTGCGTTTAGTAAAGCTAAACGCGAGTCTTTTAATCAGTGGCAAATTGGCACTGAACAGATAGTAAAATGGAAAGTTGAACAGTTATGCAAAAGTTAAATTGGCGACGTATAGTACTAAAAGTAGGTAGCGCATTAATCGCACCCGAACAAGACGGGTGTCGCTCACGTTATTTACTGACCATTGCACAGTTCATCGTTCGCTGTCGAGCGCAAGGTATCGAAGTTATTTTAGTATCATCGGGTTCGGTAGCTGCTGGTTCGCATTTATTCCCTGAACAAGAAAAGCGTTCAGTGACGATGAAAAAAGCAATGGCTGCTGCCGGTCAGACAGAAATGATGGCGATGTGGGATCGTTTCTTTGATTTCCCATCAGCACAGATTTTATTAACTCATGGTGACTTACGTGACCGTGAGCGTTATACCAGTATTCGTGAAACAGTTTTCACCTTACTGGAGCATGGTGTATTACCTATCATTAATGAGAATGACACGGTAACAACTGATGATTTAAAAGTTGGCGACAATGATAACTTGTCGGCAATGGTAGCCGCAGCGGCGGACGCAGATGCATTGATGATTTTTTCGGATGTTGATGGTCTTTATGACAAAAATCCGAATTTACATGAAGATGCAGTGCTTTTACCAGAAATTGATAGCATCGATGAATCAATTTACGCCATGGCCGGTTGTGCAACCAGTGCCGTTGGTACAGGTGGTATGAAAACGAAAATCGAAGCGGCAGAAAAAGCCACTTCACATGGTATTACAACCTTTATTTTAAATGGTTTTAAAGAAGAGACATTTAACCGACTGCTTGCGGGTGACAACCCAGGTACTATCTTCAAACCATATGAGAAACCGATGCAAGAAGCAGTGCATTGGATGACTCACACAGCTAACGAGCAGGGTGAGCGCTGTCGTTGAAGGTTCATTCGATGAATCATTAAAAGATGAAGACGGTTGTATTCGTAGCGATGAAATCGTTGCAGTACACGGAGAATTTGGCGTAGGCGATACCATTTTAGTTCGTAGTGATGATGGTACGCGTCTAGCAAAAGCAACAGCGAACTACAGTAGCTGTTTATTGAATTTTATTGCTGACAACGAGCAAAGTGAATTTAGCGAAAAAATGCAAGATTCAAATCAGGCCCAGTTGTTTCAGAGAAAGATATCGCATTATTGGAGAAGTCATGAGTTTAATTACGGATATTTCGAGTCAAGCTGCAAAAGCTGCAGACCCAGTTAGCTTTACTTGATACTGCTACTAAGAATCAAGTGTTAACTGAGATGGCAGAGGCGTTACGCGAAAAGCAAAGCGTTTATCATCAAAGAGAACGAAAGCGATTTAGCGGCAGCACGTGATAATAACCTTGCTGCGTCTATGATTGACCGTTTAACGCTAAACGATGAGCGTATTGAAGCAATGGCTGAAGGCATTGAAGTCATTGTTAGCCTCTGATTATCTGGTAGGCAATTACGCGCAAATTTCTGAGTGTCCAAACGGTATCTAAAATTAGCAAGATGCGCGTACCACTTGGTGTTGTGTGTATGATTTATGAAGCACGCCCGAATGTGACGGCTGATGCCGGTGCGTTATGCTTTAAATCGGGTAATGGTGTTATTTTACGTGGTGGTAAAGAAGCACTTCGCAGCTCGCAAGCAATCGCAAGTGTAATGCACAAAGTACTTGAAAAGCATGGTTTACCTGCTGCGTTGATTCTCAGTGCATCCCAAATCCGAGACCGTGGTCTGCTCATGGAGCTGATGCAACAGCGTGACACTATTGATTTAATCATTCCGCGTGGTGGTGAAGGTTTAGTTAATTTTGTAACAGAAAACAGTACTATTCCAGTGATCCAACACTTTAAAGGTGTATGTCACCTTTATGTAGATAAAGACGCTGATTCATAACGAGCAATGGATTACGTTAAATGGTAAAACCCAGCGTACAGGTGTGTGTAATGCCCTAGAAGGTTTAGTGGTTCATCAAGCATATCGCTGATGAGTTTTTAAACCTATGTGCAGTTGTTCTTCGTCAAGAAGGCGTTAAAGTAAATGCAGACGCGAAAGCTGCCGAGTATCTTTGATAATGCAACAGTACTTGCTGACGACGAGTTTGGTGAAGAGTACTTAGATTTAGAAATCGCAATTCGCGTTGTTGACCTGACTTCGCCGGTGCCAGTAGATCATGTTGCTCAAGTTCGGTAGTCAAACCACACTGAAGTGATCGTGTACTGAAGACCAAGCTGCGGCGCAGGCTATTCCAACGCAGCAGTGGATGCATGTGTGGTAATGGTTAACGCTTCTTCGCGCTTCTCTGACGGTGCAGCCAGCTTAGGCTTAGGTGCCGAGATTGGCATCGCGACAACTAAGCTACATGCTTACGGTCCAATAGGCCTAGAATCACTGACAACAGAAAAATACCTAGTGAATGGCGAAGGCCAAATTCGCGACTAATCACTAAAAAGTAATTGCTTTAAAAAGCCGGGCTTTGCTCGGTTTTTTTGTGTCTAAAACAAATAAATAAAATGAATCGAAATATGAATATGAGTTTGTTTAGATATTTAATTTGGCAGATTGCCTAAAAAGAGGTAGTAAAGTGGTGGAGCTAAGCAGGGATCGAACTGCTGACCTCCTGCGTGCAAGGCAGGCGCTCTCCCAGCTGAGCTATAGCCCCACATTACTAGGAATACAGGATGCTTAAGTCTTGCGTCCAAGCGGGGTGAACTTTAAATATTTTTGCATTTGTGGTCAAGTATTTTTTTTAAAATGTTCGAATTTTTACTCTGTAGTTTTATTTTTGGTAGACTAAAGCGCATTCACTGTTTAAGGCTTATCCAATAATGAAAAAAATAGCATGGCTTTTGGTTGTTTTACTTGCCGGTTGCGCAAGCCAAGAAGAAGCGCCTCCTTTTGAAATCAATAATAAACAGTTTTACGAAAAGAATGACGAGCAAGGCAATAAAATCTTTGCCTATGTGGTGTCAGTTAAAGCACAGGGCAGACGCCCGATTAATCTCGATAAGCCAATGACACGCCGGCAGTTTAAAGATTTTGCCGAGCAAGAAGTATTTGAAGAGTCGAGCAACTTAAAACTTATGCTAGAAGACCAAGCGGTTGAATTATTAAATGAAGAGCTTAAAGAGCGACAATACTGCGACGATAAACACGTTATTGACGAAGTATTATGGCGTGATTTAAGTGTGCAATTACGAGGACGTTGTTTGTAAATGTATGCAGATAAAAGCAAGTTAGCTGCTACGCTAGCTCAATTAGATATTAATTATGATGTGGACTGAGCATCCACCATTACACGGCAGCTTAGATGCCGATAAGTTTATGCTGGATCGACCGGGCACTCGATTAAAAAACCTGTTTTTACGAGATAATGAAGGTAAGCGCCACTTCTCAGTGATCACTGCTCACGATAAGCAGCTCGACTTAAAAGCCATTGCTCAGCAGCAGGGGTTATCGCGCTTAGGGTTTGCATCTGATGAGCGATTAGCGCGTTATGCTGTTAAAGTGCCACCGGGCTGTGTTTCTATGTTAGCACTGTTAAACGATAAGCAAAATAATGTCACTCTTTGGCTAGACCAAGAAATTTGGTTTAACGAACTTTTTCATTGTCACCCTTTTGAAAATACCGCCACTTGGCTGATGAAAAAAGAGGACTTAGAGCTATTTTTTGAAAGTACCGGGCATCAACCACGCATTGTATTTCTACCAGCCAAATAAACTAAGCTTAAACCTACTAAGCAGACTAAAAGTAGCACGGTCATAAAGGCAACTTGGCCGTGTTGCTGATATACCAGCCCTGGCAATAATGAACCTAATGCCCCACCGCTATAATAAAACGAGACATAACCGCCATTGGTGACACTTGCAGGTGCGCTGCTGATTTTATTTACCAATGGAGCGGCACTTGAGTGGATCACAAACATTGCACCGCAAAAGCCAGTAAAAGCAACCACAAATAATAGTAACTGTTGACCTCATCAATAACACCATCGTCAGGCTATAGAATACAAAAACGCGGGTTCCAGTAAACGCCAAGGTGTTGATGACTTTCGTAACAGCCAAGGTGTGGCTATGGAAGCCAGCGCGCCCAGCAAGTAGCCGCTGTAAACCAGTCCGATGTCTCGGGTGTTAGTGATAGCAAAACTGTCTTGCAGAATGAAAGGTAAATAATTTAACAGTGCCGCAAAACAAAAGAACATACAAAACACTGCTCCGTAGAGCTTTAATACCAACGGATCTTTTAATTGCTTTAGATACAACAGCGGCGACTTGGCAGCATGAATACTCGCACCTTTGCTTGATTTAGGAATGGCGAGTGCAAATAGTACTAACCCAAGCGCAATTACATAATAAAAACTTTGCCAGCTTAAAAAGTCAGTAAACAAGGCGGCGAGCATACGTCCGAAGTAGCCACCAACAATGGTACTGCCAATGTAAAGTGTCATATTACGTTGTAATTGGTCGGCCTGAAAAGTCACACCAATATAACTGGTCATAGCGGTGAGCGCCGCAGGGAGAGTGATCCCTTGTATAAAACGAACCAGCAATAGCAACTCAAAGCTTGGTGCTAAAGTAAAAGCGATACAGCTGATTGCTAACACAAACATGGCAATCTTTAAAATTGTGAGTGGGTTTCGCTTAGCTAAAAACAAGCCATACACTAAAGGAGCAATGGCTAGTGGCAACATAGTTGCGGTCATTAAGCTACCAGCAGTGGCTGGCGATACAGAAAAATGACTGGCAAATAATCCAAGTAAGGGTTGTGGGGCGTATAAAACAAAGAAAATAAACACAGAGCAAAGTAACAAATGTCGCAGCTGCATTTTTAGCTCCCAAGAGGAAAAGCCCTAGCTTATCGGGTACAGGTTTTTTTACAAGTTCAAAGGCGACTAAAATGATAAATCTTGCGTTAAATCAATATGTCATGATTTCATCGCGTGTTAATCTCATATCAATATACTCGATTGCTGTGAATCAAGTGGGCTCAGTACTGTTATTTGTTGGCAGAGCTGATTAAAATAACCCTAATACGCATTAATAAATTGGAATTTCGTCATGGGTTCATTACAAGATCAATTACTTAAAGCTGGTCTTACTACGGCACATAAAGCTAAAGTAGCCAAAACAGAAAAGCGCAAACAGCAAAAGAAGAAAAAGAAAGGCGCCACGAGTAATCCTAGCGATCTGCAAAAACATATTGAACAAACTAAGCTTGAGCAGCAGAAAAAAGCCGACGAGCTTAATAAAGCGCGTTTAGAAGAGCAAAAGCAACGTGAGCAAGTAGCGCGCGTTAAACAGATTTTAGAGCATCACAACCAAGATGAAATCCGTGGTGATCGCACATTTAACTTCACTTATCAAAATAAAGTGAAAGAGCTCGAAGTAAATGAAAAAACACAAAAGGCCCTAGCTGGTGGCCGATTAGCAATTTGTGTTTTAGAAGGCCAATTTTTTGTACTGGAAGACGAACCAGCACGAAAAGTCGCTGAAGTCAGCGAAGACTACATAGTGTTCCATGTTGAGCCTGAAGATAAGCAAAAGGATGAAGATGATCCGTATGCTGATTTTGAAGTACCTGATGATTTAATTTGGTAGTGACTGTTTCTATTGCCGTTACAATTTTCGGGTGCAATATTGTTAAATCATGGTCTACACTAAAGAAAATGTTTAATAACCCGTCAAAAAAGAGAAAATAGATATGAGCAAGATCACGAAAATTTTATGTGGGGCTGGCATTGCAATGGCTGCAAGCCTATCTTTCAACACTATGGCTGCGGATGGTGCAACACTATACACAGCTAAGCTTTGCCAAACTTGCCACGGTGCAGAAGGTAAAGCGCCTATCATGCCTCAGTACCCTAAATTAAATGGTCAAAATAAAGAGTACTTACTAGCACAAATGAAAGACATTAAGTCAGGTGCGCGTAGCAACGGTATGGCTGCTGCGATGAAAGCAATGGTTGCAAACGTATCTGAAGAAGAAATGGCTGCAATTGCTGATTACTTATCACAAGTAAAATAAACACCATTTTAGCGTGAAAAGGCCACATCAATTGATGTGGCCTTTTTGTATCACCTATTGATCATCTATTAATAGTAATTTAGACTTCTATACATCTATTTGTGCAGTGTCACATATACAAGGTTTTCCATGTTTGACTTACCAAAACTCGATTTAAAAAATAAAGTATCTGAACAAGAATGGCAGCTTCGTGTTGATTTAGCTGCATGTTACCGTTTAGTTGAGCACTTTCGGTGGGGGGATTTAATTTATACCCACCTATCGGCACGCTTACCGGGCACAGATCACTATTTAGTTAATGCATTTGGTCTTAGTTTTGATGAAGTGACGGCATCAAACCTTGTAAAGGTCGATTTAGCTGGCAATATTCTTGATGACACGCCATTTAAAATTAATCCGGCTGGTTTCACTATTCACAGCGCTATTCATGAAGTTCGTGATGACGCTCACTGTGTTATTCATTTACACACAAAAGAAACCATTGCCGTTGCAACGCAAGAAAAAGGCCTATTGCCACTGAGCCAATACTCAATGTTCTCATTGCCATCATTGTCTTATCATGGCTACGAAGGGTTAGCGGTAAACAGTGATGAGAAAAAGCGCCTGCAAGATGATTTAGGCACCACCAATCACATGTTATTGGTTAACCACGGTGGCTTAACCGTTGGCCCAACGGTGGGGGATGCGTTTATGCGCTTTTATGATTTGCAGCGCGCCTGTGAAATTCAATTGGCTATTCAAGCCAGTGGTCAAACGGCAATCCCGGTACCACAACCTATTATCGATAATATTTATAATCAAGCGAATGTCGTGCATAGCGGCAGCACCGGTGGCCAGTTGGCTTGGCCGGCCATGTTGCGTAAAGCTTATCGTCTTGATCCTAGTTTTGCTCAGTAAGGAGTAACCATGAAAGTTAATCGCGTCGAAGTGTTCGATATTCATTGTCCAGACAGACCTGCTTGGACACCTGTTTTTGTGCGTATTCACACCGATGAAGGTATTAGCGGTGTGGGTGAAGCGGGTCTGGCTTATGATTTAGGTCATAGTGCAGCTGCGGCAATGATCAAAGAAATGGCTGATGCCTTTTTAATTGGTCATGACCCATTTCAAACAGAAAAACTGTGGTCACGAATGCTGCGCGAAAGCTTTTGGGGTTTAGGTGGCGGTCCTGTTGTGTATGCAGCAATGAGCGCCATTGATACTGCACTTTGGGATATTAAAGGTAAAGCATTAGGCTTGCCTGTTTACCAACTATTAGGTGGTAAAGTTAACGATAAGCTACGTACTTATGCATCACAACTACAGTTTGACTGGGACAGCGAATTTAAAGCGCTTGTTCACCCAGAGGAATACGCAGAAGCAGCGCTTAAGGCGATGGCTGAAGGGTATGACGCGGTAAAAGTTGACCCAATCCAGTACGATAAAAACGGCAATACTTATTACGATCGCACTAACATTATTTCTCGTGCAGAAATGAAGTTATATCGTGCGCGTATGCAGGCTATTCGTGAAGCAGTCGGTGACGAAGTTGACATTATCTTTGAGTGTCACAGCTTACCAGGCGCAACATCAGCAATTCAAATTGGTGAAATTGCTGAAGAGTTCGATCGTATGTATTACGAAGAGCCTGTGAATTACTTAAATCATTCATTACACGCAAAAGTTGCTGACAAAGTAGCGGTGCCAATTGCAGGTGGTGAACGTTTGTATAACCGCTGGGGGGTGCGTCCATACTTAGAAGATCAAAGTATTGATGTGCTACAGCCAGACTTAGGCCTGTGTGGTGGTTTCACTGAAACTAAGAAAGTGTGTGATTATGCTGATATCTTTGATGTGCGTATTCAAGCTCACGTGTGTGGTGGCCCTGTAGCAACTGCAGCTTCGTTACACTTAGAAACTGCGATTCCTAACTTCTTAATTCACGAACATCACACCTACGCGATTAAGAAATGGAACCGTGAATTGTGTATTCAAGATCCACAACCTAAAAATGGTTTCTTCCAAGTATCAGAAGAGCCAGGTATCGGTATTGAATTAAATGATGAAGTCGTTATGCGATCTCAACGTGTTGAGATTAAGTAATATTCACCAACATATTAGTAAAAAAGCCCGCAAGGGCTTTTTTTATATCTACTTTTTAGCTTTGAATTAATCAACTGGTTTGCATTTCACCAAAGGAAGAGGCTCGGTCGCTTTACTATCTAAATGGCGCACAAAGCATATTTGGTTTTTAATAAGTAGCTCAAAGCGCTCTGGCATTGACAGTTGCTTGCCCATTATAAGGTTACCTTGCCCATCCATTACATTCATACTGTCAGTGACAAGCACACTGGTATTCATAAAAGCATCATCAGCAACAGCAATTGGCTTGCTGTGCATCAACCTTGCGATGCCTTGCGCTATTAGTTCACTTTGCGGCTCAGTAAGCCGTGCATGTTGCAATTTAGGTGTAGGCTCTTGGCTTTGAGCACTACAGCCTAGTAAGGTCAAAAGCATTAATAAGCTAGCTAATTGAACTCTCATGATTCGCTCCTATTGCTTCAATATTTTCACTTTGTTGAAGCAAGGTTGAAGTTCGTATATCACGTACTTGCGGCGTATCGTTATAAGTAGCAGGTGCAAAGCCTTGCTCACTGACTGTTGAAGTAGCTACTGGACAGCGTCCATTCTCTCGATAGCTAAGTGCAGCACTGAGCATTGCTTCATTTT
>NZ_JBSWSZ010000089.1:0-3112 GCF_056158285.1 Pseudoalteromonas sp. AWM4_233
TTAACCTGGTAACTGGGACACAAGACTCCAGGGACCACCACATCAACCTTATCGAGCACATGCTCAAGGTAGCTAAGGCTGGTTGCAGGATTAAATACAAGCCCTGCTTGGCAACCACTGTCTTTTATGAGTTGCAAGGTACGGTCAATATGCTCACTGGCTTCTGGGTGAAAGCTGATGATAGAAGCGCCCGCTTCAGCGAAGTCGGGAATTAGACGATCGACAGGCTTTACCATAAGGTGCACATCAATCGGGGCTGTAATGCCGTAATCGCGCAGTGCTTTACAAATCATCGGACCAAAAGTTAAGTTTGGCACATAATGGTTATCCATCACATCAAAATGTACAACATCTGCTCCACATGCTAGTACACGATCAACATCTTCACCTAAACGGGCAAAGTCGGCTGATAAAATAGAAGGGGCTATTAAATACTTTTGTAATGTTTCCAACATGAGAGATTCCATCAAAATTTGCGACTGCAAGAAGAGCGCATAATGTAACCCAATCGACTGCTGATTTAAACACCGCAGCTGATTGTTAAAGGGCGATTGCTTTAAGCTAATCCTTTTAGCCTATTGAATTAGTGTTATTTTAGTCAAAATTTGAGCAATAACTCTATTAAAAAGCCATCTACAACACAATAAAATGAAACAAATAATAAACATTAAATTTACTTTAAAGAGCTAATTTTATTAAATTTTTATTTAATTCAGCGATAATTAAGTTTGTTATTTGAGCAATTGTTATGTATGCTTGTTTAAGTAACACAAACAAGGGTTATTCTCATGCGTGCTTTTAAAATAGGGATCTTAATCGCGTCCGCACTTACGGTTGCTGCGTTTGTATCTTTTTCATCTGCTGATGAAGACGACTTTTTAGCAGCGGCGTCTGGTTGCTCATGCAACACGCTTAACGCATCATCATCTTCTGCTCAATGTATGAAAGCAGAACAAGAAACAGGATGGTTTTCTTGGTTAACGGGTGATAGCCGCAGTGCTCAGTTCCATTATCTTGATTTACTTGAGTTATTAACAAGTAGTGAAGAGTCAAAGAAAGTTAGCGGTTTAGGTTCTAAGTTCTAAATCGTATGAACAAATTCATGAGTGCATTACAAAGTGTCTTTGCGGCATTTTTTGGTGTGCAATCAGAAAATAAGCGTCAAGCTGACTTCAAAGAGCACTCGCTCAGTACTATCATCGTCATTGCCCTGATTTTTTTCAGTCTATTTGTAGCAGCGATTTATTTCACCGTTTCTTTGGTGCTAAATACATAGCCATTAGCTCGTTCACTTTATTGCGTGAACCGCCCTTCGGGGCTAATCGTGCGTTTTACCTGAATCTCATCTAATGATGCTTGGCTGTAGATTTTACGCGTCCACACTGTATCGTGGTTAGAAATAAGTACCGGCGTGTTATTTTCGAATGCGGCTTGCTCAGCTAAATTCGCCAAGTTTGCTTGGTCATCTAAATTGAAACCGCCTTTAGCGTAAGAAGTAAATGAAGCTGTTTTACTCAAAGGCACATAAGGTGGATCGCAATATACAACCGCATTATTAGGAATAAGCTTAAATACCTTGTCATAACCTAAGCAAGTAAAGGTTGCTTGCTGAGCTTTTTCAGCAAAGAAATGCATTTCTTTTTCAGGAAAATACGGGCGCTTATATTTACCAAAAGGAACATTAAAAATACCTTTTAGATTATAGCGACACAACCCGTTATAGCCATGGCGATTCATGTATAAAAATAAAATCGCACGCTCATACACATCACTGCTTTGATTAAACTGAACACGATATTCGTAATAGGCTTCGGGGTGGTTATTAAGCTCTACAAACAACTTTTTAGCGTCGCTAATAAACTCATCGGGCGTGCGCTTAAGCTCAGTGTAAAGATTGATTATATCCGCATTTATATCATTTAAAATATAATGCTTAAAATCAGTATTAAGGAATACAGAGCCAGCACCAACGAAAGGTTCAACTAAGGTGTCAGCATCCATACTCGCTTGCTTCAAGCGGGTACGAATATCTTCAACTAGGCTGTATTTTCCACCTGCCCATTTAAGGAAGGCTCTGGTCTTTTGCTGCATCTGCTCTTAACTTCAATTCGGTGTTGCGCGATTTTACACTAATCAGCTTTAATTTACTGATTTAGTGAAGCGATTTCTTGTTTAATTTTACTTATTTTTTTATAAAACGGCTGATTTTTACGCACATTATCAGAAAGTGTTGTTACGCCCTTCTTAGCATCATTCAGTGTGGTGTAACTACTATAAGTTACAATCCACCACGGCTTACCACTCCGTAAGCTTTGGTAAGTATTTACTTGCCCTTGCAAGCCATTTTCAGTAATAAACTTATCGCTAATCTCTTTTTTAGTCACCGCAAGTAATTGGATTACAAAATTGTCATCTGGCTGAGATAAATACCACGCATTTCCAACTAATGGCAGCTCTGGCTCAATGGCAAACTCGGTTTGCTCAGCATCGTTGATGACGGCAGCTATAACTTCATCTGTCGTTGGTTGCTCAGTCTCTTGTGTTATTCGCTCTGCTGGCAAAAGGCTATCAACAATCGCAGCCACGTTATTGTTATGACTTTCATTCTCACGGTTTTCTATCGCAGAGTTATCAACTGGCACCTTAGCTGCCTGAGTTGTGTTGTCCTCATCATTAGTAGCAACTTGCTGCTCGGCTTGAAGATCGTCTTGAGCTTGTTCTAGAACTAGCTCTTTGCTTTCTACTCGAGCATTGATTACTGCTTCTGCAGGCAGTGCTGTTGCCACAGAGTTCGTTGTATCCTGCTGGTAATGCGCTTTCCACCACTCAGTCATATCAGCTTTATATAAAAAGCCAATGATCAGCACCATGGTCGTGATTAAGAGCAAAATTAAATAAAGCAGTTTATAGCTTTTTTCTGGTGCGCGAATGTCTGCAGTTTGTTGTTCAGGCTGCCAAGCAAGTAATAAAGCTGGGTTACCATGCGCTTCTTGTAAAAAGGTGCGAAAAACGGGGTCTTCTTCAACAGGGAGGAGTTTATCCAGGTGCTGTGTAAGAGGTGAATCTAACCGTCGTTAACCTTAGCAATACGTAATCTTACTGTTTACCGTTT
>NZ_JBSWSZ010000090.1:0-7039 GCF_056158285.1 Pseudoalteromonas sp. AWM4_233
CAAATACCTTGTGATCCCAGCTTTCAACGCATTTAAAATTCCAGATAACATTCCTGATGAACTAGCATCAATCTTTGACCCATTCGGTAATGCAGTACACACAGCGTTGTCGTTTGACTTAGTCGGTGAAGACGTATTAATCACAGGTGCTGGCCCAATTGGTATCATGGCAGCTGCTGTTGCCAAACACGTGGGTGCACGTCATGTGGTTATCACCGATGTGAACGAATACCGTCTAGATTTAGCGCGTAAAATGGGCGCGACTCGTGCTGTAAACGTAGCAACTGAAAAGCTTGAAGATGTAATGAAAGAGCTTGGCATGACTGAAGGCTTTGATATTGGTCTTGAAATGTCAGGTGTGCCAGTAGCATTTAACAGCATGCTAAACAACATGAATCACGGTGGTAAAATTGCCATGTTAGGTATTCCACCTTCAGATATGGCGGTTGATTGGAACCAGGTTATTTTCAAAGGTCTAATCATTAAAGGGATTTATGGCCGTGAAATGTTTGAAACTTGGTACAAGATGGCAAGTCTAATTCAGTCAGGCCTTGATCTGAAACCAATTATCACTCACCAGTTCTCTGTGGATGACTTCCAAGCAGGCTTTGATACAATGATTTCAGGCCAATCAGGTAAAGTAATCCTCAACTGGGATTAACACCGAATAATTTTATAAGGCGGCTTTGGCCGCCTTTTTAGTTTAGAGAGTACTATGTCGTATAAACATATTTCAGTGAGCGAAACATTTGCGCTGTTAGATAAAGAAGAGGTTGTGATTGCTGATATTCGCGATCCTAACTCATTTCAAACGGGTCATATCCCAGGTGCTGAGCATTTATCAAATGCTAACATCAGCGATTTTATGATGCATAAAGAGTTTGATCAACCAATCATCATCGTTTGTTATCATGGTGTGAGTTCTCAAGGTGCTGCGAGCTATTTAGTAGAGCAGGGGTTTGAAGACGTATACAGCATGGATGGTGGCTTTACAGCTTGGCAAGCACAACTTCCGGAGCACATTGAACGATGATTGAGTTGGGTAGCATAAATAATCCTCGCGCCGCACAAGGCTTTATAGATTACATAAAAAGTAAGGGCTTACATGGAGAGCTGCGCTCGCAAGATGGACAAACAGTGATTATTTGTGTTGCTCCAGAGCACTTTCATCAAGCTCAGCCTCTTTGGCAGGAGTTTGCGGCTAACCCTCATGACGAAAAATACCAACAAGCTTCATGGCAGGTGGGCAGTACACAATCGCCTCTGTCATATCAAGGCCAATCACTTAATTTAAAAGCCCGTTTTAAGGCATTAAGCTGGCTAAACCGTACAGTTACTCTAGTCTCGATAGCTATATTTGTGGCCTTCTTATTGGGTGGTTTTGAAACTATTTACAGTATGTTGCAGTTTAATCCTGCACAGCCTCTAACTTGGTTTACACCTGCCATTGTGCACTTTAGCGCTATTCATCTGATTTTTAATCTGATCTGGTGGATGACGCTGGGTAACGATATAGAAAAACACAGCGGTAAATTAACCTTAGTGGGTTTATTTTTAGTGACGGCATTCATTAGTAACTGGGCACAGTTTTTAGTTGTTGGGCCTAACTTTGGTGGTTTAAGCGGCGTTGTGTATGGCTTACTTGGTTTTTGTTGGATCTACAGCGTAATGAGGCCAACAGAGCCGCCACTAGTAAGTAATAGCATCGTTGGTTTTATGTTGGTTTGGCTTATTCTAGGCTTTGTAGATATGTTGCCTGTGAGTATGGCGAACTGGGCGCATTTAGCGGGGTTATTGGCTGGTATGGCTTATGCTGTGTCAGATAAGCTTCTTTCACGCAAATAATCGCGTAAACAAAAATGGCGGCTTATGCCGCCATTTTACAATTAATGGTATAAATACTTAGTAAATAACACTTCTCGGACAATCTCTTGTCCTGTTTCTTGTTTTAGTAGTGCTTTTAGCTTTTCGGTACAGCGCTTTCTGATTTCTTCGCGGCCGGTCAGCGATTTAATGTTTTCTTCTGGCTCTTTCGAGAGTATTTCAACAATCGCATCACGCAATAGTGGAGTGTGGTGTTCTACGATTGCGATATCAGAGTAGATCATTGAGCATGAGATCCACTGTAATACGAACATAGCCAAGTTTTTTATTACCTTGACCTATGTAGTTAGTGATGATGTCAGGCTCAAAACCAAAGTAGCCAACATTTGATTCAGCGCGAACAGACCAACTTGTTGCAGTAACAAGTAGCATGCTTATCAAGTAAATTGATAACAATGATTTTTTCATAGTTAAGAATATTCCACCCTTTCAATGATTTTTAGTCTATACCCAAATTCACTTAAGATACAGGCTGTTCTGCGTTTTTTAACCCAGCTTGAGATTAAATCATGACTTTTGCCAAACGTGCAGCAGTGATATCATTTGCACGGTTTTTAAAAATAATGAGTCGTTGTGATCACATTCCCAGTTTCATTAGCTGCAAATTGGCAGCCTGCTTCAGCATTTCCAGATTTGACGCAACAACAGCAAAGTTGGTTGCTTGAAGCTGGGTCATTAACAGCTAAGCTTAAAAGTCACTGTCAGGTCTTTTCAGTTGAAGTTTTAAACGAAGCACCCTTTGACCTAACCGCGCGAGCAACAAGCGTTACTCAATACCTCTCTAAGTCAGGCTTTAAACCGCGAAGTGTTACTTCTATGCGATGGTAAACCAATGGTTTATGCACAAAGCTGGTTGCCGGCAGATGATACATTAAAAAAGCAGCAGTTACTAAGTATGGGAACAAGGCCGCTTGGGGGATGTTATTTTTCAAGACCCAAGCTTATCGCGCACTGAAATAGAAGTTGCTGAGTTTTCACAGCAGCACGGTATTCAAGCTTTAACAGCTGAAATAGGCTACTCTTCACAAGCATTGTGGGGAAGGCGCAGTGTTTTTAGCTTATCTAATGCTCATTTTCTCGTGGCTGAAGTATTCTTACCTGGAGCGTATATTTACCTATGAAGCTAGCTGCACTTAAGGTCGCACATATAGCTTACTATAAGCAGTTAATGCGTACCGATAAGCCTATTGGCACCTTGTTGCTATTGTGGCCTACTTACTGGGCGCTGTGGCTTGCTCGAGCTTGGCACGCCTAGCTTATTAAATTTTGTGGTATTTAGTTTGGGTGTCTTTGTGATGCGCAGTGCTGGGTGTGTAATTAATGACTTTGCCAATCGTAAAATAGATGGCTCTGTTAAGCGCACAGCCCAGCGACCGCTGGCAGCAGGTTTGGTATCAAGTGGTGAAGCTCTGAGCTTATTTGTACTGCTTATTGTGGTGGCCTTTGGTTTAGTATTAACACTAGGGTGGTCAACGATTTTACTGTCGTTTGGTGCCTTAGCACTGGCGTTCTGTTATCCATTTATGAAGCGCTACACCCAGCTGCCGCAAGTTGTGCTTGGCGCGGCATTCAGCTGGGCTATTCCAATGGCCTATATGGCATCGATTGGCTCAGTGCCATTAGAAGCCTGGCTCCTATTTACCGCGAATCTTGTGTGGACTGTGGCTTATGACACCATGTATGCCATGGTTGATCGAGATGATGACTTAAAGATTGGCGTTAAATCGACGGCAATCTTGTTTGCCAGCTATGACAGACACATCATCTTTTTACTCAATGCCTTGTTTATTGCGATTCTTGCTTACATAGGTATGAGTCATCAGCTTGGCTTGCCTTATTGGCTGGGCTTAGCTGCAGCGGTTGGTTTTTTACTTTATCAACATACGCTTATTCATAAACGAGAGCGAGAGTCCTTGCTTCAAAGCATTTTTGAATAATCACTATGTGGGGTTAGTGATTTTTATCGGTTTAGCAGCATCCTTGCCACTGTCCATTTTAATTATCTTGGTGGGTCGATAATACCGCTGATTGAGGCATTTTTTCTGAACCAACCCGCAATTGAGTAGCGTACATCGTTTGCGGGTAATACTTCATGCATAAAGCGTTCGCTTTCAAACATCACCAATAAGCCCGCTTGAGGTTTAATGACTATTTCAATCTCTTTACTCTTTGGTTTGTAGATCACCAATTCACCGCCAGATTCTGGCGTATTTAAGTAACAAACCGTTGTAAAAATGCGATTAGAACGGCCTTTGAAGGCATCATAGTGCTTTTTATAAAAGTCACCTTGTTGATACTTTGCATAATGGCATTCATAGTCAAATAAGCCTAAATAAAAGCCACGGTTTAACTGTGTCTTTATTGCTTCCATGGTCGCCAGATAAGTAATTTGTGCTTGGCTTGAGCTATCAAACCAAAAGGTTTTATCTTTACGCACAGTTTTATCTATTTGTTGGTCGTTTAATCGGCCAATACCTGCGGTATGAAAATGCGGATTAATGCGATAGCAATCGGCAATTAAATCAGCAATTAAGCTTTCATTAATCGCGTTTTCAACAACAGCATAACCAGTACGTTCAATAGCATCTAAGTATGTGTCGGTAATAAGCGGTGCGGTCATTCATGTGCACAATCAAAAAAAGGTGCGTAAGTGTATATGAAAAATTGTGTGATGCACGCTTTTTATGCAGTAAAAATGAAGAAATAAAAAAGAATAGGCTAGCCTGATTAATTACAGGCTAGCGGTAGATTAAATAGCTTCTAACCTTGGCTTGAAAGGGCCGTTTTTTCAATAGGAATCGAGTAAGTGGCTAACGTGAGAATTCTCATTGATTTGTTGGTTTGTTTGGATTATTAGCTGGTCGTGTGCGATACCTTTATTAGTTTTTAATAATAGTAACTCCGGATCAGATGACACACTATTAGCATGCTCAATGCTGGCAATCGCGATATGGTTTGATTTTTTCAGACCATCCATAACTTGTTCAATACTGCCTACTTTGATGCTTGATGTCTTATCAAAAGAATCAATTGCATCGTTTAGCATAGATTGCACTTGTTTTGACTGTGAAAAACAGCTGTACATAGGGTAGTCAGCTAAGTCGCGTTTACTAATGTCACTTTTATTTGCAAGCGGGTGATTTTTAGCCACGAAAATGATTAGTTGATCAGGTAAATGTATATCGCTGCCAATGCTGTTCATCGCTTGCGAACATACACTGATATCAATTTCACCTAATTGCAGTTTACGTACTAGCTCACTTTGCTCTTGCAGCTGCATCTCGATTTTCACATGAGGGTACTGCGCTAAAAACTGACCGCAAGAAACAGGCACAACCGTGCTCGCTTTGTTGGTGTAGCCAATAATCAGTTTTTCACTTGCGCAGCCGTTTAATGATTCAAATAAATGCTTCTTGGTTTCTTCAAGATTGTCGAGAGTTTGTTTTGCATACTCTAGGAAAAGCTCACCTTCTTTGGTTAACTTTACTGAGCGAGTAGAGCGAGTAACTAGCTCATAACCAATTTCATCTTCAAGTGTTTGAATACTTCTAGTTAATGCAGAAGTGCTTATTTGAGTTTTCTCTGCAGCTTGGCGGAAATGCCTTAGCACGCCTAATGCTACGAATTGTTCAAGTTGTTCAAATCTCACTTTAATAGTCCCTTGTTATAAGTAAGCCCTACATCCAGGCGGTACAATTTTACATCACGAGAGGCATAGTAAAGTATTGTACCCGTATTGGGAAGTACTTGTTTTACAGAAAAGTTACATCAATCAGGATAACGTTCCTTAATTTCTAAGAAAAGCGCTAAATTTTCAAGTAGGCTGATCGACTAAAATTGGATCAAAATGTTTCCCACGTTGCTCTTTTATCAATGAGAGAGCATCATCGAGTGGCCATGCTTTTTTGTAGCATCGGTCACTGCAAAGTGCGTCAAATACATCTGCAATTGCAGTAATTCGACCAACAATATCGATATTATCACCAATTAGTCCTTGCGGATAACCAGTTCCATCCCATTTTTCATGGTGTTGGTAGGAAATTAAGGCCCCACAGTTTAATATTTCGTTTGTTGAGTTTTTTAGTATTTCATAGCCAGTTTCGGCATGAGTTTTCATTATTTCCCATTCTTCATCAGTGAGTTTACCTGGCTTATTTAGAATGTTGTCTGGAATACTAATTTTACCAATATCATGTAATGGTGAAGCCAGTTTAATGATTTCACAGCGGAACGAATCCAAGCCATATAATTTTGCGAGTAACTCACTGTACAAAGCGACACGTTTAACATGTGAGCCAGTTTCCTTTGAGCGCTTTTCGACTGCTTCGCCAAGAATATACGACAACTCTTTTTGTGACTCTTTGACCATTTCTCTAAGCTTTAAGTTGTCATAAGCAAGTGCGATATTATTGGCGTAAAATTCTAGCAGTTGATAGTCTGTATTTTGCAGTTTTGAACCTTTATTGACATACAACATAGTTTCAAGGCCTGCTTTTGTTGGAAAGTAGCCAATGTAATCTGTGCTGTTTTTTAAAGACGATTTTCTTTCATGTGCATCAATAAATAAGTTTTTTACATCCTCCAGGAATTTTATTTTTACATGGAGTTGGCTCAACACCTGAAGCGGCAAGTAATTGAAAGTCATTAGCTGGCGATGATTGCAGGTTAACCGCAGCGGCACAATATATTTCTCTGTCACTTATCCCCATTACGTTAGTAAAGGTGCTGGAGTCTTGTGTCCCAGTTACCAGGTTAACCTTAGCAATACGTAACATAACGACGGTTAGATTCACCTCTTACACAGCACCTCCATTGGGCCGATAGGTTTTCAAGTGGCTGAAGCCGCCAAGCTTTACTTTTTTAGTTACATTGCCGGTTACTTGGTTCGTAAGCGTGAAGAAGTTCAAGAAAACTTAAAAGGCTTTGCTAAGCCCATTGCAGTATTCGCGGTTTATGCATTGCTTATTTTGAAGCAACCTGATTTAGGCACCGTGGTGGTGATGTTCGTTACGACGGTGGGTTTGCTATTTTTGGCGGGCGCTAAGTTATGGCAGTTTTTTATGCTGATCTTACGGGATCGGCTTGATAGTGGTACTCATCGTGTTCGAACCTTACAGGTGCTGTGTAAGAGGTGAATCTAACCGTCGTTAACCTT
>NZ_JBSWSZ010000091.1:0-2329 GCF_056158285.1 Pseudoalteromonas sp. AWM4_233
CATATACGTATTGCTAAGGTTAACCTGGTACACATCACAAATGCTATACGATGGTTTTAGAACATCGAACACAGTTAAGCGCTTTGAACGAATTCAACTGATACGTTATTTTGAACTACTTGATCAAGCTGAAAAAGATTGCACTTCAGGCAAGTATTGCTTACCTAGATGTGCAAAAGTTCACTGAGTTAGTTGAGCTTGCTGAAAAAAACTTAAAAGAGCACGAGGCTGTCTATCAGCAAATAGAGCAAAGCGTTGGTGCTGGTGTTGCTAGAGCAGCAGATTCTTGAACAAATTAATGGTCGCCTCTCGCTTGCGCAATCGAATGTTATGACAGAGTATGCAAACTTGCATGATGTAAGTGCTCGCTATTTACGCATTGTTGGAGAGCTGCCAACAAAAGGAACTGCAAAAGCAAGACTAAGTGATGATGCAATTCCCATCACCATCAATCAAGCACTTGATATAGCTTACAAAAGCAGCCCTAACTTTTACGCGTCTCTGTATAATATCGAAGCGCAAAAAGCGAATGCTGATTCACAACGCTCCGCATTTCATCCTAATGTAGATTTATCTGCACGCTACGGAATGCAAGATAGAGATGAGTTAGGTTTAAATGAAACTCGCTCTGAGGCAAGAGTTGGTATAGATATTCGCTACAATTTATACAATGGTGGCTTAGACAGTGCGAATCTTGATCAAGCCTATCAAGAGATTAATGTTGCTAAATATCAGCGCGACCAAACCTGTATTGAAATTAGACAAAACCTTCAAGTTGCTTATAACAATGTGCAGGTTTTACAAAATAAGATCCCTTCTCTTGCTAGTCATAAAGAGTCATCTAATAAAGTAAAATATGCCTATAAAGACCAGTTTGATATTGGCCAAAGAACGTTACTTGATGTGCTTGACGCTGAAAATGAAGCATTTCAATCAAATCGTTCTTATATCGCGGCTCTATATGACAGACAGTCAGCTATTTTAACTATGCTTGCGGAGATGGGGAAATTACTCGACACGCTCAACGTTACATCCGACAAGTTTCCAAAAATTACAGAGTTAACTGATGACCCAATTGCATTAAATGCAGACAGTATTTGTCCAAAATTTGATGTAGCTGCAACGATTGGCAGACAAGCATTCTTGCAGAAAAAAAAACAGCAAGATAATGCATATATGACAGTAACCGCTATGCCTAGCTACTTAACTATGCCGGCAACTCCTGTCGAAACAGCTACGACATTTGCCGATGATGATAATGATGGTATCGCAAATGCGCAAGATGAATGCCCATCTACGCCTGCATTTACGGAGGTTGATGAAAAAGGCTGCACAAAGTATCGAAGCAACACGAGTAATGTAGAGATTGGCATTCCTTTTCTCGCAGACTCAAGTGTTGTGCGCCCTCAGTATATGCAGGAAATAGCTCGACTTGCTGATTTCTTAAAAGAACACCCCAACAAAAATGTTGAAATTCAAGGGCATGCTTCCCTTGAAGGACCAGCCCTTCACAATAGAAAGCTCTCTGAAGAACGCGCATCTTCGGTTGCTGAGATATTAATCCAGCAATACGGTATTGCCCCAAACAGAGTGAAATCGCTTGGTTATGGTGTTGATCAACCAAGAATAAATGAGATTTCAGTTAGAGCAAATGCTGCAAATCGTCGCATTGAAGCAGTGATAACCGACGCAGGTAGCCGCCCAGCAGTCATGAAAGATGGCTGGTCGTAAAGCTCATGGTGAATTTGATACCAATTCGCTTAATTTAGTATTTTTGCGCATTGGTATAAGTATGGATATTGTATGCAAGAAACTGATGCTCAAGATCATGGTGGCAGCCTTGTTGACTGTCTAGAAACGCTATGCCGCTATCATGATCGAGAATTTTCTCGTGAAACATTATTAAGCGGTTTACCCCTTGAGAACGGCTTATTGACTCCGTCAGGTTTTTCACGTGCCGCTAAACGTATAGGCTTTAAAACTAAAATTGTTCACAAACCCCTATGCGACCTTAATACAGCTTTGTTACCTGCGGTGTTAATCCTAAAAGGTAATAAAGCCTGTGTAATTACTGAGCTTGATATCGAAAACGACAGCGCTGAGGTCATCTACCCTGAATTAAATGACTCCGCCGTTAAAATCAGTATTACAAAACTTGCTGATAGCAGCACAGCAATGGTTATTTATGCACAGCCCGAATTCGCTTTTGACGCACGCTCCCCTGTACTACAAAAATTAGCCAAAGATGGCTGGTTTTGGGGAGTCATCAAAGAGTGCCGAAGTTTATACAGGTGCTGGAGTCTTGTGTCCCAGTTACCAGGTTAACCTT
>NZ_JBSWSZ010000091.1:2354-2850 GCF_056158285.1 Pseudoalteromonas sp. AWM4_233
GCCAACATAACACTACGTATTGCTAAGGTTAACGACGGTTAGATTCACCTCTTACACAGCACCTACATCAATTGGCAATAGACCCAGAGCAAGTGTGAGTATTGCAATCACAGTATATGTATAGCGCTTAGGTGACGAAAGAAATACTTCGAGCTTTGCTACCTTTATGTAAGGTTTCAATAAAGGAATTAAGGCGCTACTCGACAGTAAGATCAGCAAAGGCTGTGCGTATTGTTGTAGCCACTGCCAATTGCCATACAAATAGCGATAGCTAAAGCCATAGAGGTGAATGTTGAGTAACCAAAGTAAACTCACAAATGCTGTCGCATAAAGAAAGTAAGGCTTTTTGGTAAATGAGAACAGCGCCAAATGCATCAGTGCTAGGGCGATAATAAAGCCGGCAAAAATACCGTAAATCAGATTGAATTTGCTTTTGTACTTTATATATTCAATAGGAGGTGCTGTGTAAGAGGTGAATCTAACCGTCGTTAACCTT
>NZ_JBSWSZ010000092.1:0-2802 GCF_056158285.1 Pseudoalteromonas sp. AWM4_233
GTATTGCTAAGGTTAACGACGGTTAGATTCACCTCTTACACAGCACCTGAATTAAAGCACACGTAATCCCTAACTCTTCTTTACCACCTAATAGCCCTTCAGGATCAAATACTTTGAATGCAAGACCTAATACTGTCGCAATAGGTGCGAGAGTGATGTAACGCTTGTCCCAAGTAATCTCTAAACCTAGAACTTCTTCACCATTGTGCATACCTTTAGTTACGATACCTTGATCTGGAATACCACCGGCATCAGAACCTGCTTCAGGGCTCGTAAGTGCAAAACATGGAATATCAGTACCATTAGCTAAACGAGGTAAGTAATGCGCGCGCTGCTCTTCAGTACCGTAGTGCATTAATAACTCGCCCGGACCTAATGAATTAGGCACCATAACAGTAACCGCTACAGCTGAAGATTTAGTCGCTATTGTACCTACGATGGTTGAATTAGCATAAGGGCTAAACTCTCGGCCACCGTAAGATTTTGGAATGATCAAAGAGAAGAATCGTTCTTTCTTCAAGAAATCTAAAATATGTTCAGGAAGATGCTTACTGTTTTGAATAACAGAATCATCAATCATAGCCATTAACTCTTTCACTGGACCATCAATGAAAGCTTGTTCTCTGCCGAAAGTGTTGAGGTGCTGTGTAAGAGGTGAATCTAACCGTCGTTAACCTTAGCAATACGTAACTGAACGAAGTAGATGAGAACATAACGTATTGCTGAAGGTTAAATGGACTTTGGTAACTTCCTGCGTCAGCACCTGCATGGTTCCCAAAGCCGCAGCGGTTTATTTAGAGGAGGAAATTCCGTCTACAGAAAAAGAAGTGGTCTTTTTGAAGCAGTCGAAGCATCTTATCTGCCACGGAGATGATAAAGACGAACTGTTTGACAGAGTGCTCGAGTTCATCGGCAGCGCTCAGCAGGAGGGGGTAACTTGAATAACCGAACAGACGGATCACCCTTTTATTATGGATGGGTGATCGTTTTTATTGCCGGTCTGAGTGTGTTTTTCTCCGGGCCCGGGCAGACGTATTCCATTTCTATTTTCATTGATTATTACATAGATGATTTTGATTATACCCGCTCGCTTGTCTCTGGCATTTATTCCGGTGCTACGCTTGCGGCCGGATTCCTATTGTTTATGATGGGGCGGCTGATTGACCGTTTCGGACAGCGGGCGATGATGGTCGCCGTCGGAATGTGCCTCGCCCTTGCGCTGTTCTGGAATGCCTTTTTAGCGGGGCCTGTCATGATGTTCATCGGTTTTTTCCTGATCCGCCTCTTTGGACAGGGGTCGATGACATTGATCCCGAATACCCTTGTTCCGCAGTGGTTCATCCGGAAAAGGGGGCGGGCGCTCAGTGTGATGGCCATCGGGGGTTTCGCAAGCTCTGCACTACTGCCGCCATTGAACACGTGGCTGATTGAAGCGTTCGGCTGGCGAATGACCTGGGGAATCTGGGGGACCGCTCTGCTGGTGATATTCGTGCCGCTTGCTTTTTACCTCGTGAGAAACCGTCCGGAAGATATAGGGGAAGTGCCTGATGGGGGCCGTAAACCGGCAGACGGGCACGAGATCAAGAATCTGAATGCCGAAGTGAATGAAAAAAGCTGGACATTAAAAGAAGCAATGGCTGCGAGAGCTTTCTGGTTCATTTTGTTTTGTGTGACGGTTCCTGCTCTCGTCAACACAGCGATCACGTTCCATATGGTTTCCATTATGGAACTGCGCAGCCTTGACGCTGGAGTAGCAGCAATGGTGTTGACGCTTATGGCCGTTGTCGGGTTTCCGGTCACTTTTATTAGTGGCTGGCTTGTCGACCGCTTCCAAGTGCATTACATATTGGCTGTTACATTTTTCGGCCATATCTGTACGCTGCTGCTTCTTCTTGTGACGGATTCCTGGGGCTGCCGCTGTCGGTTTTGGCTGTTTATGGGGAGTGGTGAATGGATTTGAGCGGATTGTATTGAACATCGTATGGCCGAATTATTTCGGGCGTGCCCACCTCGGGAGCATTAAGGGGCTTGCCCAGACGGTGATGGTTGTTGGATCTGCTCTCGGGCCGCTTCCTTTCGGTATTTTTTATGACTGGCTCGGGGGCTATCAGGAAATCATCGTGCTTACCGTTTTGTTTCCAGTCACCGCGACAGTTCTGGCACTGCTTTCCCCGCAGCCTGATTATGAAACCTATCATGGATAAACAAACTCCTTAGGCTAAGGCCTAAGGAGTTTGTTGGCTGTAGAAAAAGCCTGTGTTAACCAGTTAGAGTTGTCCATTTGTCGTGGGAAGGGCCACTTTCCGCTTATCGGTGGATGAATGCCGCGGGCATGCAGGCATCACCACCGAACGCTCCTCATGCCGACGTTAGAATATAAAGGAGAGAAATTGTGCACGAAGCAGATTCAAAAGAACGGCACGGGCTGCGCTGGTGCGCACTTGCGTGGAAAAGAAAAAGGAAAAGAACAGGCGCTGATAACGGCTGGCTGCCGGAATATGAACAAGCCTCTCCTCCATCCAGCAAGGATGAGCGGGGTGAAGGAGAGTCTTTGTCGATGTTAAGGAATTCCCAATCAGCGGTGCCCCTTCCACTCCTGCGGAGTAACGAGTGGTCCGAGGTCGCCGAGCGTGGGTTCTGCGAGGAAGCTCGGGCGCTCGTCCGCGGAAAGGGAAGGGGATTTCGCTCCTGGCGGTAAGAAAGAAAAAAGCTTGTAGAGAAACAGAGTTTTCAGCTTTTAAATCTTTGAAAAAGGCAATGGCGAGGCCGCCTTCCCCCGGCATAGGTGGCAATCAAAGGACC
>NZ_JBSWSZ010000093.1:0-2251 GCF_056158285.1 Pseudoalteromonas sp. AWM4_233
TTACGTATTGCTAAGGTTAACGACGGTTAGATTCACCTCTTACACAGCACCTATAAAACTTCATCCACTCGTTAATATTTGCGCCATAAATATAAGAACTCAATGAATTTGGAGAACAAGATGACGTTTAGATATGGTGTTGATCGTCTAGATCTTGATACTGTAAATGGTATTGCAAATGGTTCAGTTGATGCTGTTTTAACAAGTGAAGCTATAAGCAAGATTAACACAAGCCGTCAACGCGTTGACAAAATGGCGGCATCAGACAAAGCGGTTTATGGTATTAATACCGGCTTTGGTCCTTTATGTGATACCCAAATCACACCTGAAGAAACTCACCTTTTACAAAAAAACCTTCTTATCACACACGCTGTGGGTGTAGGTAACCCGATTACAAAATCAATTTCAAAGCTAATGCTTATCACCAAAGTACATGCTTTAAGCCAAGGCTTCTCTGGTATTCGTTTAGCTGTAGTTGAGCGTATGCTTAAGTTCATCGAACTTGATATTATCCCAGTTGTACCTGAGCAAGGCTCTGTTGGTGCATCAGGCGACCTTGCGCCACTTTCTCATTTATTTTTACCACTACTAGGTGAAGGTGAATTTTGGTAGGTGAAGAGATCCAGGTGCTGTGTAAGAGGTGAATCTAACCGTCGTTAACCTTAGCAATACGTAACTGAACGAAGTAGGTGTACAAAACGTATTGCTAAGGTTAAGTTCCTCGTGCAGTGTCAAGAGATCAGCACCTACCAAAGACCAAATGGGTATGACAGTCCACCAAGCCTGGTGTGATTACCCCACCTTCCAGTTGATAGGTGTGTTGGGCTTGATGCGCGGGCAAGCTCTCGCTTTGCGCCCAGCCAAGCGATGCGGCCTTGTTTAACCGCCAACGCACCGTCTTCAATGACGTTGTATTGACCGTTTTCTAAGGTCGCAATCTGAGCGCCAATCCATACACTGTCCCAATCCATCATGGTGTCTGCCTTACTCATTTTGTTTGGTCTGTCCTTCTCTTTTTATGCGCTCAAGCTTGGTAACAAGCCTGCTGGCATCAAGCCATTGTGCGCGGCTTCTTTTAACAAGGACGTGGCTTTCTCAATGTCCGCAGCGAAGTAACGATCTTTGTCGTAGAACGGTACATGGGAACGTAGTTCCGCTTTCGCTTGTTCAAGGATTGTGGTCGATTTCAATGGCGCACGGAAATCCAGACCTTGAGCCGCAGCCAAGATTTCGACGGCTGAAAATACCACGGGTATTTTCTGACATATCGCGCAGACGGCGTGCCGCAAAGGTGGCCATCGAGACATGGTCTTCTTGGTTGGCTGAGGTAGGCAAGCTGTCTACTGAAGCAGGGTGAGCAAAGGTTTTGTTCTCACTGGCAAGCGCTGCCGCGGTGACTTGCGCAATCATAAAGCCAGAGTTGACGCCGCCATTGTCCACTAGGAACGGTGGTAATTTACTTAGGCCGCTGTCGATCAGAAGTGCCATACGACGCTCCGAAAGACTGCCGATTTCAGCAATGGCGAGGGCCAAGTTATCGGCTGCCATAGCAACGGGCTCAGCGTGGAAGTTACCCCCGAAATGATGTCGCCATCTTCAGCAAATACCAATGGGTTGTCCGACACCGAGTTCGCTTCCACACGCAGTGTGTTCGCCGCATTGCGGATTTGCTCTAAGCAAGCGCCCATGACTTGTGGCTGACAACGCAGAGAGTATGGGTCTTGCACCTTTTCACAGCCCACATGGGAGCTGCCGATATCACTGGTATCACCGAGAAGATGACGGTATGCCGCCGCTACATCGATTTGAGTTTTATGACCGCGAACAAGGTGGATACGCTCGTCAAATGGACGACGGCTACCCAAAGCCGCTTCGACCGAAAACGCACCACAGATAATGGCGCTGGCAAACAAGTCTTCTGCTTCAAATAGACCTTCTAGGGCAAATGCTGTCGAAGCTTGAGTACCATTAAGTAGGGCTAAACCTTCTTTTGGTGCAAGGGTAATTGGTTCTAATCCCGCTACCGCAAGAGCTGCTTGGCCAGATAGGATTTCGCCTTTGTAGCGCGCTTTGCCTTCCCCGAGTAATACCGCGCTCATATGCGCTAAAGGAGCCAAGTCACCTGACGCGCCTACCGAGCCTTTTTTCGGAATGCATGCAAACTTCTTTATTAATCAGTGTGATCAAGGCTTCGATCACAGAAAGGCGAATGCCAGAGAAACCACGCGCCAAGCTATTCACTTTAAGGGCC
>NZ_JBSWSZ010000094.1:0-3812 GCF_056158285.1 Pseudoalteromonas sp. AWM4_233
CATATTGCTGGTCGTCGGTGCGATGGCGGCCTTCACTCTTGAGGACATGTTTATCAAGCACCTGTCGTCCACTGTTCCGACCGGTCAGATCATGATTGTTCTTGGGCTGGTCTGCGGGTTGGTTTTCGCCGTGATGTCGGTGGTCACGCGCAAACGTATCTTTGATCCGTTTCGGCACTGGCGTCCACTTCCCTTGATACGTGCCGGCGCCGAAGCGGTTGGCGCGCTGACTTTCGTGACCGCGTTGTCCTTGGTGGAGCTGTCCACCGTAGCCGCGGTGTTTCAGGCAATGCCGCTTGCCGTGACTATGGGAGCTGCCCTGTTTCTGGGCGAGCATGTCGGCTGGCGACGTTGGAGCGCGATTGGCGTGGGTTTTATCGGTGTATTGATGATTATCCGCCCAGGGCTTCAGGGTTTTCAGCCCGAGTCGCTGTTTGTCGTGGCCACTGTTATTGCGATTGCCGCGCGCGACCTGATCACGCGTAAGCTGGATGTCCGGGTGGCTTCTTCTGTCGTGGCGCTTCAAGCCTATCTTGCGATTGCGCTTGCCGGCCTCGTTCTAAAAGTTTGTTACCGCGCAACCCGTGGTGCCACTGCAAAAAGCGGCTCAAGTTGGTCCGTATTTGGGTGCCATCGTGTTTGGCGTCGTCGCCTACTATGGGATCGTCACTGCCATGCGGATTGGTGAAGGCTTCGGCGCTGACCCCGTTTCGCTACACGCGGTTGGTCTTCTCGATTGCGGCGGGGATGCTGATGTTTGGCGAGCGTCCTGACCTGATGACACTGGCCGGCGCCACGTTGATCATGGGGTCGGGAATGTACACCTTCATGAGAGAGCGCAAATTGGCCCGTTGAGCTTGCTGCCGTAGTCTGAAGGAGCGCCGCAAGTGGCGAAATCGTTTAACTGTTAGCCCTAAACTCAGGTAGTTATCCGTGTTAGCGGTAACGTATCCGGTTTACTTTTTGCAGGGGCGATGGTATGAGGCGTGCAAGTTATGTTAGCGACAGGAACGCGCCTCATGAGCACCATCATCGACATCCACGCCCGCGAAATACTGGACAGCCGGGGTAACCCGACCGTTGAGGTGGACGTGATTCTGGAAGACGGCACCATGGGCCGCGCTGCTGTACCCTCGGGCGCGTCGACCGGTGCCTATGAGGCGGTGGAAAAGCGCGACGGCGACAAGTCGCGCTATATGGGCAAGGGCGTGCTCGAGGCCGTTGCCGCAGTCAACGGCGAGATTGCCGAGGAACTGGTTGGCTTCGACGCGACCGAGCAGGTCGCCATCGACCAAGCGATGATCGAACTGGACGGGACCGAGAACAAAGGCCGTCTGGGGGCAAACGCCATCCTGGGCGTGTCGCTGGCGACTGCGAAGGCGGCGGCAGATTTCACCACCCAGCCCTTGTACCGCTATGTTGGCGGCACGTCGGCCCGGGTTCTGCCGGTACCGATGATGAACATCATCAACGGTGGCGAGCATGCAGACAACCCGATCGACATCCAGGAATTCATGATCATGCCCGTTTCGGCCGCGGAAAATATCCGCGAAGCGGTTCGCATGGGCTCCGAAGTGTTCCACACCCTGAAAAAAGAACTGTCAGCGGCGGGGCTGGCCACCGGTGTCGGGTGACGAGGGCGGCTTTGCACCCGAACATCGCCTCTACCCGTGAGGCGCTGGATTTCATTCTGAAGTCCATCGAAAAGGCGGGCTACAAGCCGGGTGAGGAGATTCTACCTCGCGCTCGATTGTGCGGCGACCGAATACTACAAGGACGGCAAATACGTCCTGTCGGGTGAGGGCAAGAGCCTGACCTCGGAAGAGAACGCCGGACCTATCTCGCGGCTCTGGTCAACGACTACCCGATCATCTCGATCGAAGACGGCATGTCCGAGGATGACTGGGACGGCTGGAAGGCGTCTGACCGACACCGATCGGCGACAAAGTGCAGCTGGTGGGCGACGACCTGTTCGTGACCAACCCGGAGCGTCTGGCCGAGGGGATCGAACGCGGCTGCGCGAACTCGATGCTGGTCAAGGTGAACCAGATCGGCTCACTGACCGAGACCCTGCGCGCGGTCGATATGGCCCACCGTGCGCGCTATACCAACGTGATGTCGCACCGCTCGGGCGAGACCGAGGACGCCACGATCGCCGACCTCGCCGTTGCAACCAACTGCGGTCAGATCAAGACCGGCTCGCTGGCGCGGTCGGACCGGCTTGGCCAAAGTACAACCAGTTGATCCGCATCGAAGAAATCCTCTGGGCGAAGTGGCGGAATACGCCGGGGCGTTCGATCCTCAAGCGCTGAGTGTTACGCTGATCCCTGAATTTACCGAGGATCAGCCCGTGCTTCGCATTACAGGACCGCACAACGCCGGACCAAGTCGAAGCGGTCCGGCGTCTGTGCTGGGACTATCGTGATTTTTTGCTAACGCTGGATGCGCACTCTCGGAAAATAGTTCGAACCTTCTATCCGCGCGAAAAATATGCGCGGATACTTTCGTCTATAGAAACTGAACACAGCCCTCCAAACGGTGGTATGCGTCTTGCCTTGAAAGATAGTCAGCCCGTCGGGTGCGATGTGCACACCATCGCCCCGCGCGTAGCCGAGATAAAACGCGTTTTTGTGGCAGATAGCGTTCGGGGCGCAGTGTGGGTTTCGCGATAATGCAATCCCTCATCGAACAGTGCCGCGAGCGTGGATTTGACTATATCCGTATGGACACGGGCAAACCGATGCAGACGGCTGCGCGTTTATACCTGTCGATGGGGTTCTCTTTGCGGGATGCGTATTCAGAGATTCAGAAATCGCGAAGGGTCATTTGCTGTTTTTTGAGATGGATTTGCGCGCGAACAACTCTGCTTGGAACATGCAGCAGATTTGATCACGCTTGGCTTCGAATTGAAAACGCAGAGGAATCCGTTGCGTAAAAAATAAATCATCAAATATATCATTATGTGTGAACTTTTTATACTTGTCCCGGATTGAGCTGAGGTATTCTGAACGCATTACAGAAAGGAGCACACCATGACTGGTTCGAAATTCCTTCTCGTAGCTTCAGTGATCAGCACCATATTCCTGGCGGCCTGCGCGGGACCGGGGACATATCCGATCACGGGTGAAACGGTGTCGTCCGGTGACCCGGTTCAAGACATGGATATGCCGACGTTCATCTTCCGCGGCGAGCGGCGTTGAAGAGGCCTTGCTCATCAGCATGTATTCGCTCGCGCGGTTTGAAGCCCGTGCGCAAGTATAAGCTTCTGCGCGGTCTCGTTCGCGCGATCGACTTCAAGGTGCAGGGCGGTCAACGCCCGCGTCTGGACAAGGCTTTAGGCAGGTCGTGCAGCACCTCGGTGGCGATGCCGCGTCCGCGGACGGCAGGGCGAATGTAGATCTCATCGACAAAGCCGTCCATGCCACCAAACTCGACCGACCAGCCGAAGGTCAGGATGATGTAGCCCAACGGCGCGCGACCCGGGCCGATCAGGTAAATGCAGCCGTGGGGGATACCCTCCAGCAGTGGTAAAAGGGCGTCGCGTCTTTGATCCGCGTCCTGTTCGATGCCTTCTTCGGCATGAAAAGCTGTGACCAAGCCCATGAGACGGTCCAGATCCTCGGGGCGGGCGAGCCTTAGTGCGGCGCTCATAGCCGGGCCAGCCTTTCTGTCAGCAGGTCAAAGAACCCGTCGGCGTCGATATCCCCGATGAACAATGCGTTGGGCGGCGCGGTCCGTGACGCCCCACCAGTCGGCGACCGTCATGCCCATCAGGTGCTGCTGGCAGGTATGCCTTACACGTAGTTAACCTT
>NZ_JBSWSZ010000094.1:3839-4361 GCF_056158285.1 Pseudoalteromonas sp. AWM4_233
TAGATAACGTATTGCTAAGGTTAACGACGGTTAGATTCACCTCTTACACAGCACCTGCAAATGGTAAGGCGATTGCCGCTGCTGCAAGCACTATGATTAGAAACTCGCGGGCGAGTAGATTCACTAAACAGAAACGTGATGCACCAAGCACTTTTCTTATTGCTAATTGCTTTTGCTGACGTTTTGCTGCAAATGCCGCGAGTCCAAATAAGCCTAGGCAACTTAAAAGCATGGCCAGCACTGAGAAGTTTCTGATGAGCACAAACAAGTCTTGCTCGATGCGATAAACTTTAGCCAAGTCTTGCTGCATCAGGCTAAATTGCGGATCAGCGGTTAAGTTAAACTGTTTTAAAAGTTGGCGTAGCTGATTAAATAACTGCGGAAGGTTAGCTTGCTCGGTGCCTATCACCAATCTAACCGTTGATTGCGAGCTGTATCCCGCTGAAAATGACACAGGCAGCCAATCATCTTTGCGCCGATCCAGGTGCTGTGTAAGAGGTGAATCTAACCGTCGTTAACCTT
>NZ_JBSWSZ010000095.1:0-2939 GCF_056158285.1 Pseudoalteromonas sp. AWM4_233
AAAAAAAAAAAAAAAACATAAGCAGTGCGTTCTACCCTCACTGGATCAGTCGACGACGCAACCAACCCGAGAACCAATCCATCAGCATGACCATCAGGATGATCAGGACGATGTAATAGGCGACCTCTTCCCAGTCCTTCTGGGTGATGATCGCCTGCGTCAGCAGCAGTCCGATACCGCCGCCCGTGATCGCACCGATCACGGTAGCGCTGCGGGTGTTGGATTCAAGGAAGTAAAGTAGCTGGCTCAGCAGCACCGGCGTCACCTGTGGGATCACACCAAAGCGATAGCGCTGCGGTGCATTGGCGCCGGTGGACTGCACCCCTTCGATCTGCTTCTGGTCCACGTTCTCCAGCGCTTCCGAGAAGATCTTTCCGAAAGTGCCTGTATCGGTAACCAGCATAGCCAGCGCGCCCGGTCAGTGGCCCGGGTCCGAATGCGCGGGCCAGAACTACGGTCCAGATCAGTGCATCCACGCCACGCACAAAGTCGAACAGATGCGACGGGTGGCAAATCGGAGCGACCTTAGAGGGTTGAAGTTGCGCGTCGGCGAGGAATGCCAGCGGCAGGGCCACCATCGCGGCACCAATGGTTCCCAGGAACGCCATCAGGATGGTCTCAAAAATCGCCCAAGCCACGTCCTGGTGCCGCCACATCTTGTTGGTCCAGAAAGCGTTGAAAATCTCTCCGGCCTCACCTTGGGCAGCCAACCCGGCCAACTCAGTGAAGGACTTGCCATAGTAGGGGCTGTCGAGTGTGAACCAGAACAGTTCCCACCCGGTGAAATAGCGGAACACCTCGGACCGGTTGCGGGTCACCGGTCAGGACGTCCCGCATCCGGCGTGATCGGCCATCCGGTTCTTTGGAGACGCTGATCCACTCTGGCACGTCGCCGGCGGGCAGTTCAGCCTGCACGCCTGGCTGAACGGGTAGGTGTCGCCCGGACTGGTGCCGTAACCCGGGATGTCGTATTCCACCGTCTCCGGGCCAAAGCGCACAACGTGACCGTCTTCCAGATCAATCACCGTGGTCTCACCCGAGCGTGACCCAATCGGGGGCCTGACCTTCGGGGTAAGCGCCCTTGCGCTCGCCCTCGATGGCCGCGGACACTTCCCCGGAGCGGTTGTCCCGCTCGATATGGGTTTTGTAGCTGTAGCTGTCCGAAACCAGCGTCTTGCCGTTTTTCCAGTTCGCCTGCGCGGCCAGACCCGGCACGTCGAAGGCAAAGAACACATAGACTAGATAGGCGAGAACCAGCGCGGGCAGGCCAAAGTTGGCCAGGCGTTTGCGGTTGAACAGACGGTCGGCCTCGGCCTTAAGCTCATCAACGGACAGGTCGGTGGCGAAGGTGCTCATGCCGCGCGCTCCTTTTCGGACCCGTGGGCCAGACGGTCGCGCAGAAGACCCGGAGATTTGATCGACGACGACGATTGTGACGAACAGACAGGAGGAAGATGGCGGCGGCCTCGTCATAGCGCCCCTGCCCCCAGGACATCGCATTCCGCAGCTCATAGCCCAAGACCACCCGCGCCGACGAAGCCCAGGATGGCCGAGGCGCGGATGTTGATCTCGAACCGCAGCAGGGCATAGCTGACATAGTTCGGACCGACCTGCGGGATCACGCCCAGATACATGCGCTGCGACCAGTTTGCGCCCACCGATTGCAGCCCCTCGACCGGTTTGAGCGAGGCGTTTTCGTTCACTTCTGAAAACAGTTTGCCCAGCGCGCCGGCGGTGTGAATGGCGATGGCGATCATCGCGGGAACTGGACCGCCACCCAAAACAAAGATCAGAACCAGCGCGATGACAATCTCGGGCACGGCCCGGAAAATGTCTGAGATACGCCGGAACAGAGGGATTAGCGACAGGCCAGAGCGCCATCCCACGCGTCGCCATAAGCGCCAGGAACGTGCCCACGATGGTGCCGATCAGAGTCGCCGCCGCCGCTATGTTCATGCGTCTCGACCAGCGCCGGAAAGAACTCAACCAAATTGGTGGGCATCTCGGTCGATCTTTTCCCAAGCCTCGGACAGACACCTCGGCTGGATAGTCCAAGAATCCGGTGCCAGCCGTCGATAAAACTGCCCGCGTTACGATCGTCAGCCGTGCGAAAACCCGCAGCCATCATGGCTACGAACACGATCAGGAGGATACCACCATAGACCCGTTTGCGCCGCGCCATCGCGGTGTATTCGTCGCGGATCTGATCAACGGTCGAGGACCCAGCAGTCAGGTCTGTCATGGAATGCTCCTGAGTGGAAAAACGGGGCCCGGTTTTTCCACCGGACCCCGATCATAGGATATGCGGGAGGTGCTGGAGTGGGAAGGAACCCTTTCTACTTTAACCTTAGCAATACTAACTGAACCAAGTACAGGCAAAAACAACCGTTCGATTACGGCACGGTCGCGGCCAAACACTTCTTCCATGATGCGGTTTTCAACATAAGAAGTGAAGCCTTCATTTAGCCATAAGTCTTCCCACGTCGCGTTAGTGACTAGGTTACCTGACCAAGAATGCGCAAGTTCGTGGGCGATTAGATTAACTAGGCTTTTGTCACCAGCAACAACGGTTGGTGTGATAAATGACAGGCGAGGATTTTCCATGCCGCCAAACGGGAAGCTAGGTGGCAGCATCAGTAGGTCGTAACGACCCCATGCATATTCACCGTACATCACGTTGGTTTTGTCGATCATCGCCTGTGTGTCATTAAACTCTGCCACTGAGGCATCAAGAATTTGTGGCTCAGCAAAAATAGCTGTTTGGTGTGACATCTCTTTATATTCAAGGTTACCCGCACCAATCGCAATGAGGTAAGGTGGAATAGCCTGCGGCATATCAAACCAGTAGTCACCGTCTTTAACAAATGCTTCAGAGTTATCTGCACTCATAACCGCAACCAGGTGCTGTGTAAGAGGTGAATCTAACCGTCGTTAACCTT
>NZ_JBSWSZ010000096.1:0-3258 GCF_056158285.1 Pseudoalteromonas sp. AWM4_233
GCTTTGCAGTTTCTAAGGTTCGCTTGTCTGTGGTATCAGCTATGAGTGAGTCTGGGATAACGCTGTAGTTGGCATATTTATCAAGGCCTAAATGATCAGCAGGTACAATAACAACGTCTGTAGAGGTGCTGGTACTGGTATTTTGCACCAGCCTGACTTTTAGCGCCTTTTGGTCAACCAATACAGAATTAACCGTCAAGCCACTTTGCTCAGCAAGTGCACTTAACAGCTCATTAAAGTGCTCATGCTTCATGGTATGGGCTAGGTTTATCGTTGCTGCATAGCAATCAAACGTCACTAGTAGCAACGCCACCCAAAATACTCGCCACACGCTTACATCTACTCAAAAAGAATTGAAATTACTCTTTAGTTAAGCACATATGCCTTAAATTGCCTAGCCTAATCAAGGGTTTTCTTAAACCTAAATGCAGCCACAGCCAAGCCCAAAATTGTAAAGGCTAACAGCCAAAGTAAATCACTGCTCATGCTTATTAGATTGACATCTTTTAGCACGATTCCACGTATTAACCTCAGGTAATGCGTTGCGGGTAGGCACTCAGCAAGCCATTGCGCTGCCTTTGGCATGCCTTCATAAGGAAATACAAAACCTGATAATAATATCGAGGGTAACAGAATGAAAATTGTCATTTGCATTGCTTGAAGCTGATTTTTAGCGATGGTTGAAAGGACTAAGCCAAGCACTAAACTGGCACATATAAACGCAAAGGTTGCGACAACCAATGCGACTAAACCACCTCCAAAAGGAATATGAAACAAGAGCTTACCCATACCTAGTATAATAAATAACTGAATAAAACCAATGAAGATATAAGGCACCACTTTACCAATCATTAATTCAAGTGAGCTTAACGGTAAGGTGATTAAGAGCTCCATATTACCTCGCTCTTGCTCTTTAACAATGGCTGCAGAGGTAAACATAATCATCGTCATGGTTAAAATAACAGCAGCTAAACCTGGCACAATATTCACTGCAGAGCGTTGCTCTGGGTTATAAAATAAGGTCGTCTCAAAGGTCGGATACGTTCTATTCGCAGGCTTATCGAGAAGCTCCGCAAGCGGCATATTACGCAGCGATTTTATGCTCGACGCGACCATTGTATCTGAGCCGTCAACTAACCAATGCGCAATTGGCCTGACTAACGACTCATTACTGCCATCAGGCAAACCAAAACCCACTGTTGGGTGCTGGGCAAGTCGGTTTGCCACATCGTGGGGTATAAACAGCACAGCCCGCACTTTCGCGCTCGCGATTGCTGTTTGTGCCTGCTCTATACTGTCGTAATAATCTGTCACTTTAACCACATTTGTCGCCGATACTGTTTGTACTAAAATGCGACTGAGCGCAGTTTGACTATGATCGACCACTGCAACAGGGATATCTTTAACGTTGGTGTTAATAGCGTAACCAAATAGAATCAGTTGGATAAGGGGGATCATCACCACCATCGCAAAGGTCATTCTATCGCGACGTAATTGTAATAATTCTTTGCTTACAATTGCTTTTATGCGGCTTAATGAAGTCATAATACTCATTGTCGGCCCTGCCCTGTGCAGGTGACAAACACGTCTTCAAGGCTTGGACGCACACTATTTACTTGCCACGTATCCTGACAAAATGATTGCTGTTTTATGAACTCAACGGGATCTTGAACATCTTTTTTTACTAATACTCGCAGCTGTGCACCTAGCTGAGTGGCTGAAATAACATGGTCGATTGTTGCGAGCTGTTTTTTTAATTCTCTGGTTTGCGCACCTGCGATTTCTACAACATGAGCGTGCATGTCTGTCATTAATTGCTTTGGAGAGCCATCCGCGCGTTTAATACCAGATTCTAAAATGGCTAAACGATGACAACGCTCGGCTTCATCCATGTAATGAGTGGTGACTAATATCGTGGTACCGGCATTACTTAAATCAAACAGTGTTTCCCAAAAGTCACGGCGATTTTGTGGATCGACTGCCGATGTTGGTTCATCAAGAAATAAAATTTTCGGTTTATTAATCACTGCAGCAGCTAATGCTAAGCGCTGCCGTTGGCCCCCACTCATACTTCCGGCCATTTGATCGACTCTTTGATCAAGGCCATAGGTATGGAGCAATTCGTCAATTCTTTGTTGCTTTTGCTGCTTTTTAAACGGGTAAAGCGCCGCCATGAACTTTAGGTTTTCAAGTACGGTCAAGTCACTATAAAGTGAAAACTTTTGCGTCATATAACCGAGTTGTGTTCTGAGCTTTTCAGCATCTTTTGGCAGACTCAAGCCAAGCACATTGATATCACCAGAGGTTGGCTTCAATAACCCTGTAAGCATACGGATTGCAGTCGTTTTACCACAGCCATTAGGGCCCAAAAAGCCATAAATTTGCCCTTGCTCAACGTCTAGATCAAGGTTATCAATCGCTTTTAAATCGCCAAATTGTTTTACCAAACCTTTGGCATGGATCACCGATTCAGTCATGGCATAATCACTTGAGCAGGTACGCCTGTCGGTAAATTATTTTCACTTGTGGGTAGTGTTACCTCAGCAAGATACATTAATCGCGCACGTTCTTCCTGATTAAGGGCATAAAAAGGCGTGAACGCAGGCTCTGTGGCAATCCAGGTCAGTTCACCCTGAATATCTTTATCTATGCCATCGACGCGAACCGTAAGCTAGGTGCTGGAGTCTTGTGTCCCAGTTACCAGGTTAACCTTAGCAATACGTAACTGAACGAAGTAAGCGTACATAACATTACGTATTGCTAAGGTTAACGACGGTTAGATTCACCTCTTACACAGCACCTGTGATAGCCACAATCACCAAGGATATAAAACGCGCCCCTAAGTCTGTTGGTGAAAATACGAGGTGCATCCATACGCCAGATATTGCCATTAAGCACGCAGACACAACGGCCAAGCGCCCCATTACTCTGTGCATCTTAGGTCGAGTTATGCGTAATCGAGTTGAGAACTGAGTGGGTAATGAAAAGAAGAAAACAATACCGCTTACACCATGCACCAAAATTGCAGCTGAGAGTTCAAAATAACGGGCATTAATCAAACTTGATGCCTCAGCGATTGCATCTGGGCCGAGTAAGACCAGTGCGACAATAAAAATTGCAGGTATAGCGGGCAGGCCAATTAAGAAGAATAACAGGCTGACTACTTTCCAATTGCTTGGACTTTTTTTGTGATTACTTGTTTTTTGACTACAGTGTACAGGTGCTGTGTAAGAGGTGAATCTAACCGTCGTTAACCTT
>NZ_JBSWSZ010000097.1:0-6358 GCF_056158285.1 Pseudoalteromonas sp. AWM4_233
GTCCCCGTAGCTCCCTGTTGTATAATTTGATTCGAGAAACCGTTAACTGGTTTGACATAGCTCCACTCAGATAAAGGGAACACCAACAAGGACAGGCCCAAAAAAACGACCATCGTCTTTTTCCATAACATCCAACATACACCCCTGACCCAATAGTTTAGTTATAGGGGTAGTTTTTAACAGAAACCGCAGATTATTCATGGGGACCTTGTACACTTTATCCATTACATCGACTTTGATTCAGCACAATCCAGTCCAGCTTAGACAGTCCTATCAAAGCTCATAAAAAAAGAACAGCCTGGAGGCTGTTCTTCAATGTTTGAGCATTTTTTCGTGATGTTGATTCGCGATTTTGATCTTCCTGATTCCGATGAACCACAACACAATCATGAATGGAGTGATCCAAAACATCCAGGTCATCTCTTTCACGGTTATAATATAGTCATACAGCACGTGCAACAAAACAGGTACGAGCAGCCCCCAGGCTAAACATAAGTTCGAACGGTTCGTCCGGAACTTCGCTTTCCCCATATAATAGCCCATAATAATACCGAATAATGCATGAGATGATACTGGGAAAACGGCTCTTAGTATGGCAATTTCAATTCCATTTTGAAAAAGGTAAATGATATTTTCAATCGTCGCAAAACCTAAACTGACAGCCACACCGTAGATGATTCCATCATAGTGGTGATCAAAATCAGAATGTCGGTAAGCGACAAATAATAAAAAGAACCATTTGAAAAACTCTTCAAGTAATCCAGCTAAGAAAAAAGATTTCAAAAAAGATGAATGAAAGACATTTTCTGTTTCGAAAGCATACTGGATAAACATGATTGGAAAAACCATGATGACTCCTATGATAAACATGCGGATGATCAAGGGCAGCGGCTCAAGTTCGATTCGCTTGCTTAAGTATATAAATGTCATGATGGCCACAGCAGGAGATATTGCAGCAGTCAATATGGCCATAGATTCTCAACCCTCTCTCTTTCTTTCACCTACGTTTCATCGTATCATGAAGGTATGAGAAAAGGAACATTTGAATGGAAGATGGTGTAAATTATGAAGCGAATATTAGTCATTCACACAGGTGGCACGATATCAATGAAAGAAAACAAGGAAACAGGTGAAGTGAATACTTCATCCAAACACCCTTTGGATGAAATCTCAACGATGCTTCAAAGGAAAGACATTGATCGAAGATGAGATATTATTCTACCTTCCTTCCCCGCACATTAGACCTGATCACATGCTGAAGTTAGGAAGCATCATATCCACGAGAAAATGGCCAGAAAGAATTATGATGGCATCGTCATCACTCACGGGACAGACACATTAGAAGAAACCGCCTATTTCCTGGATTTGTTTTTGCAGACCCGAAAACCCGTGGTCGTTACCGGCGCCATGCGTTCCAGTAATGAAATCGGCGCCGATGGGTTATACAACCTGCTCAGTGCAATAAGAGTTGCGACTTGTGATGAGGCCCAGGACAAAGGTGTACTCGTGGTCATGAACGATGAAATTCACACGGCAAAAAATGTAACGAAGACGAGCACAAGCAATGTAGCAACGTTTCCAAAGCCCTCAATACGGCCCTATCGGAATTACGACGAAGATCGGAAGTTTTCTTCCACCATAAAATGACCCGGCATGACTCCTATCCGATCCAAAACATAGGCAAACATGTGTCACTTGATTAAAGCATACGCAGGCAATGGACGGCGCATTTAATCGATGCGGTACGCGAAAGCCGTGTGGACGGGCTCGATCATTGAAGCACTCAGGACAGGGCAACCTCCCTCCTGAAACGATGGATAGCACTGGAAAGCGGACGATTAAGGAAGGCATTCCCGTCGTCCTGGTGTCCGCGCTGTTATCAGGGAATCGTCCAGGACACTTACGGCTATCCTGGAGGCGGGCGCACAGCTTAGAAGATATGGGCATCATCTTCGCAAACGGCCTGACTGGTCCGAAAGCCCGCATCAAACTTAATGGTGGCTCTGGAGATGACGGCGAATATGACAGAACTCGAGCATATGTTCAGCTGAAGCAAATCACGTTCAGGCGGATAAGCCTGGAGCAAGTTTCTTCAGGCTTTTGATTTACTCGCTGCGGATAGCATTAGCAATTTCCGCCGTGGTGGCGTTCCGTTTTCAATGAAGATTTCATTGTTGTTATATCCGGCAGCAATGACACCGGCGATATAAATGCCTGGAACATTCGTTTCCATCGTGTCCTCATTAAAGGATGGACGCCCGGTTTCCTCGTCCATCTCCACGCCCATTTTCGTCAGGAAGCTGTGGTCAGGTCGATAGCCCGTCATTGCAAAGACAAAGTCGTTCGTCCACACGTTTTTCCTCCCCTTTGCATTCATAGATCAGACGGCATCCTGAGTGATCTCTTTTACGTCGGCACAAAATTCCATGGTCAACGATTCCTTTTCTCACAAGGGCTTCAAACTGAGGCAGAATCCATGGCTTGATGCTCTTCGAATAATCTTCACCACGATACAGAACGGTGATACCCGAGCTCCTGATTTTTCCAGTTCCAAAGCAGCATCGTGCCAGCCGAATTTTTCCCACCGATGATGACGACGTTCTTCTTGTAATAGGGATGCCCCTCTTTGAAGTAGTGCATCACTTTCGGCAGCTCTTCGCCTTGGACACCCATGATAGTTCGGCTGATCATAATAGCCTGTCGCAACGATCGACCTGGTTCGGCACGGTGATGCTTGTTTCACCCGATGCTTTTTCTGTATGGATGATGAACCCGCCAGTTTCTCTGTTCAACCTTCTTGAACCTTTTCATACGTGTGCACCCGCAGGTCTTCCCGTCTCCGCCACCGCTCGGTAATAAGCAAGCGCCTCATTCCGCACCGGTTTCTGCCTGTTCAGAAATAAAAGGAATGTTCACCTATTTCCAGTTTTTCACTGGAGCTGAAGAAACGTTTGATGGGTCGGGTAATGATAAATCGAATTTACAATATTCCCTTTTTCAATGATTAACGGTTCGATACCAGCCTTCTGCAAGTTCAATAGCTGCACTCATTCCACAGGGACCGCCGCCGATGATGATGGCTTTTTCTTGTTGATGCACGTATAACACTCCTCTTTCCAACAACGTTCTTCCGTTCATTTCAAAAAAATGAATCTCCTACCATCATCATGATAGGAGATTCCATTTATAGAATCAAGTTATATCCATCCACGGAATCGGGATGCTTCTGCCATTTTTCTGACCCCGACCATATAGGCGGCCAGTCTCATATCCACGCGCCTTGTTTCTGACGTACGATAGACATTGTCAAAACCTTTGACGATGACTTTATGAAGCTTCTCTTCCACTTCTTCTTCTGTCCAGTAATATCCCTGGTTGTTCTGTACCCACTCGAAGTAGGAAACGGTCACGCCCCCGGAAGAAGCCAGTACATCCGGCACAAGAAGGATGCCGCGCTCAGAAAGAATTCTCGTTGCTTCCAGTGTCGTTGGCCCGTTCGCTGCCTTCTACGACAATGTTCGCTTTCACGTTATAGGCGTTATCTTCTGTAATCTGGTTTTCAATCGCTGCGGGTACGAGAATATCACAGTCAAGCTCCAGCAGTTCTTCATTCGTAATCGTATTGTTGAACAGGTTGGTCACTGTGCCGAAGCTGTCACGACGGTCCAGTAAGATAGTCAATGTCAAGTCCATCCGGATCGTGAAGCCCTCCGTAGGCATCCGATATTCCGACCACTTTAGCACCTTTATCATGCATGAATTTCGCAAGGAAGCTTCCGGCATTACCGAAGCCTTGAACGACGACTCTTGCGCCTTCGACATTGATGCCTTTTTTCTTGGCGGCTTCTTCAATGCAGATGGTTACGCCCTTCGCTGTCGCGGTTTCCCTTCCGTGGGAACCACCGAGCACCAGCGGCTTTACCTGTAATGAAACCCGGGTTGTTAAATTCATCAATGCGGCTGTATTCATCCATCATCCACGCCATGATCTGTGAATTGGTAAATACATCGGGAGCGGGAATATCTTTCGTCGGGCCTACGATCTGGCTGATCGCCCGAACGTATCCGCGGCTGACTCCTTCCAGTTCACGGAAGGACATTTCCCGCGGATCACATACGATACCGCCCTTTACCTCCGCCGTACGGAAGATCGACAATACCGGCTTTCAAACTCATCCAGATGGAGAGCGCTTTGACTTCTTTTTCAGACACGTTTGGGTGGAAACGGACGCCGCCCTTTGGTTGGACCTACAGCATCATTATGCTGGGACCGGTAGCCTGTAAAGATTTTAATCTGATCGTTGTCCATACTTACAGGAATTCTTACGGTCATCATGCGTACAGGTTCTTTCATCAATTCATATACTTCATTAGGGTATCCTAATTTATCAAGTGCTTTTTTGACCACCGTCTGAGTGGACTTCAACACGTCAAGTTTGTCATTTTTTTCGTTTGCAGTATCTGTTGGCTTATCGGCTACCATCCATTTACCTCCTATATCAATCCATTCGATTAGGGCTCGTTCTTTCAGTGAATAGTATACACGTTCCACTGCCTGTTAGGAAAGGTCTGAAATGCAGCTTTTTCTAACCGTTTTCACAAGAAAAATTGTAAACGATTACACCTGTTTGTCTCATATGCAGGCTGAGACAGCTCTACGAATCGTTTGGATTAAGTCATCATAACTTAAGCCGATCGCTTGAGCGGAATCAGGAAACAGACTTGTCGGCGTCATTCCCGGCAATGTATTCACTTCCAAGAATAACCGGTTCATTTTGTATCATTGATAATGAAGTCCACGCGTGAATAAACGTCACATCCCAAGAAGCTGATGAGCACAGAACGGCGTCTTCCTGCAGCTTGTGCCGTCATATCAGTCGCTCACTTCGGCTGGTACGATATGTTCACTGCCTCCTGGTTTATATTTTGAATCAAAATCATAATAATCATTCTTAGGAATAATCTCAATGACCGGCAGTGCCTGTCTCTTCCCCTTTGCGCCCCATGACAGGTACCGTCACTTCTCTACCTTTGACATAGTCTTCTACTAGAATCATAGAATCCGACTGTGCAGCCGTTTTAACCGCCATGCCGGCATCTGCCTCATCTCTTTACGATGGTCAGACCTAGAGTAGAACCTTCCTGATTCGGTTTAATGACGATAGGGAAGCGTGAAACTGCTCTTGTTACTTCATCTTCAATCGACAGAACATTGACTCTCATCTGTAACATCAAAACACTTCACTTTTCGCTGTGTGCAAGCCGTTCAAGGAGAAGATCTGCTTGGATTTCGCTTTATCCATAGCCAGAGCTGAAGCTAACACCCCTGAACCAACATATGGAATGCTCAAGCATATCAAGAAGACCTTGAATCTTTCCATCTTCACCGAAGCGCCCGTGCAGCCCGATGAACACAAGGTCCACATCTAAGTTCAGTGACTTCGTCCAGATGATCCGGAGAAAAATCGATGGCCGTAACCTTCATGGCCTTTATTTTCCAATGCTTGTATGATTCCCTTCCCTGTAGACAAGAGAAACTTCCCGTTCCCCTGATGTTCCTCCATATAACACCGCAATCTTCATTTGTTACACTCCATTCCATAGACCGCAAAATATTAATTAACTTATACCAACTCTTATCTTAACATGTTCCCTTTCAAGCATCTATTTAAAAATCAAGCGGAAAACGATTGATCTATCACAAGTTTAGAAGGAATACAGCTCCCCCATCAAAAAGACGCCTAATAAGGCAACGAGACCTGAGAAGTGTTTATAAACCTGACCTTAGGAAATGACACCTTCTAACTTCACCATGTTTGCACCGGCACGCATCAACTGTGCAGCATTGTTACAAGCTTGTTCTACGTTGGCATAGCTCATAAATGGCATATCTGCGATCACAAATAAATCTTTTGATCCTGCACGAACACACTTGGTGTGATAGGCAATATCATCAGTGGTAACTGCAAGCGTGTCATCACCGCCTTGCAAAACCATACCCAGTGAATCACCAACCAAAACAACATCAACACCTTGGTTGTGAAAAAGCTGAGAGAAACTCGCATCATAAGCCGTTAATGCGGTAATTTTTTGTTTTTCTTGTTTCATTTTAGCCAGTGTAGAGACGGTCACTTTAGCCATGTTGTTCCTCTTGGGGTTAATTTAATTCAACTCTAATGGCGTTAAACCATTGAGTGGCACTTGCTGAGCAATGTCAGCGAGTGTGTTGCCATTAGGCAGCTTAAGTTCAGGTGAGATTTCTAATAGTGGATATACTACAAACAGGTGCTGTGTAAGAGGTGAATCTAACCGTCGTTAACCTTAGCAATACGTACTAGTCAAAAGGGAAGACTAACAG
>NZ_JBSWSZ010000098.1:0-1511 GCF_056158285.1 Pseudoalteromonas sp. AWM4_233
ATTTGTAAAAGCATTTATGTAAGTGTACTAACGTAATGACGGATATACAAAAAAAGTCATAAATGATACAAAAAATGTATCATTTATGACTACTTAATATTGCTGACAAATTGATGTGTTATTATATTTTTTAAAGTTGCTGATCATCACTTAATTTATGATAGCCTTTTAGATAATAGAACAATGTCATAAAACCTAAGAACACGATACCAATAACAACTGAAACAACTGTTTCTTTATTAAATAACATGCCGATTAACACCATGATAAAGAACGCCATTGTAATATAATTTGTTATTGCGCCGCCTGGCATTTTAAAAGGATGATTTTTGAGTTCTTCGCTGTGATTTTTTCTGAATCTTAAATGACTAATTAATATCATAAACCACGGTACCATACCTGGTAAAATCGAGGCACTGTATACGTAAAAAAAATACTATCTGCCCCTTTAATAAATAAAGGCAAAATAACATTTAATAACGCACCAACTAAAATACCAATTGCTATTGCAGTAACCGTCCAAATAGGAACACCATTTTTCATAACTTTACGGAAAAATTTAGGTAACATGCCCTTTTGAGATAAGTTCAACGTCATTCGACTAGCGCTAAATATACCAGAATTACATCCTGACATTGCTGCAGTCAAAACTACAAAGTTAACGAGTCCAGCAGCAAACGTAATACCCACTTTTGCAAATGTTGCAACAAATGGACTGCCAATGTTTCCTAATTCATCCCAAGGATAAACAGTTACAATAACGAAAATGGCTCCGATATAGAAAATTAATATACGCCATATAACACCATTAACCGCACTTTTAATATTTTTTTGTGGATCTTTCGTTTCACCAGCAGTAATACCGATTAATTCAACACCTTGATAAGAACCAATTACAATAGAAAGTGCGAAGAAGAAACCAATCCAACCATTAGGCATAAAGCCACCATGTGACCATAAATTAGAAAGACCTATAGCCTCTCCACCATTACCAAGTCCGAAGAAAATCAAACCGAACCCTGCAATAATCATCAAGATAATAGTTACTACTTTTATCATTGCAAACCAAAATTCAAATTCACCAAAAGCTTTAACTGATACTAAGTTAGCACCAGCCAACAATAATACAACTATAATACCTGGTATCCATTGTGGTAAATCAGGAAACCAATAATTCATATATTCTCCAACGGCGATAACCTCACTCATACCTACAACAACCCATTGGAAAATATTACTCCATGCTGTCAGATAACCAGCAACTGGATTTATGTAATCACTTGCAAAGTTTGCAAAAGAACCTGAAGTCGGGTGTAAATATACCATTTCCCCCATAGCTCTCATCACTAAAAATAAAAACAGCCCAGCTATTAAATAGGCAAATATTACTGAAGGCCCTGTCCATTTAATCGTACTTGTCGCCCCCATAAAGAGTCCGACACCAATCGTTCCACCAAGTGCTATCATCCGCAGGTGCTGTTCGACCTTACCTAGATCAAGCCATTAACCTT
>NZ_JBSWSZ010000098.1:1539-2215 GCF_056158285.1 Pseudoalteromonas sp. AWM4_233
TAAATAACATTACCAATTGCTAAGGTTAACGACGGTTAGATTCACCTCTTACACAGCACCTGTCGCTGTTGCTCGTTTAATAAACGCGTCTGCTGTGCATGTTTGCTCAACTCATCAAGTCCAAGCTTGGCATAGCTTTTCTCCATTATCTCAAGTGCTGTGATTAAATAGCTGCTTTGGGAAAAGTGTTCCACAACATATTTACCACGGTTAGCTGCGGCTAGATATGCCTCACGCTCAAAATAATATTCAGCTACTTTAATTTCGTAACGAGCCATTTTATTTAAAAGCCATACTAAGCGTTTTTTTGCTTCAGGTACATATGGGCTTTCAGGATAGCTATCTACTAAAGTTGAAAGATCTTGGAAAGCAACACGGGTGCGACTTGCATCACGGTCAGCTCTATCTATGCCGAAGTATTCTTGAAAGGCATTTTTATCGGCCTGAATATTAACTAAGCCACGCATAAAATACATGTAGTCTAAGTTTTTATGATTTGGGTTTAGACGAATAAAGCGGTCGATTGTTGCAAGTGCCTGATCAGTGTTTCCTGTTTTGTAATAGGCAAAAACGAGATCCATTTGTACTTGCTGTGCATGAGGACCAAATGGATAACGAGAATTTAACGCACCCAGTAGGTGCTGTGTAAGAGGTGAATCTAACCGTCGTTAACCTT
>NZ_JBSWSZ010000099.1:0-3186 GCF_056158285.1 Pseudoalteromonas sp. AWM4_233
ATCGCCCAGTTTGAAGCAGGAACGGATTTCAGAGCGGACCAAAAGAGGGATTGGCATCAGCCCGCAGGCGGGGGCGGACAGGAGGCAGGCCCCCTGCTCTGTCGGCCTGCTCAGAAAGATGAGGTGCGGCGTATGAGGGATGACGAACACCGTGCGGTGCCTGAGATTGCTCGACTGTTCAGGAAGCGAACGTACTGTACGGCGTGCCTGATCGCTCTCAGATTAGGCGGCCATTCGGGCTCGTAGTTGCTGTCTCGCGCATACTGTCGCGCTTCCGATAGCCCCGCACGATAGTCATCTGCAGCGATGGACAGGCACACTTTTGACAACGCTTGTTCAAGCTCTCGTCAGTCCAGGCCGAAACACTTCGCTTTGAGAGCGCAAAAACAACGGCCTTGCCGACTTCCAACATTACAGCGCGGCGAGCCGCTTCAACGGCTAGCTCCGGACCGTCTCTGAGTCATCCTCGTCTGGAAAGGAACTGAGATTTCTGAGGCCATAGCATCCACCGCCTCATAGAGGCAGTTAACAAATAATTGCCCAGTTTCAGGAACATAAAGCGCAGCCTTGCCCAACAGGTCTTTGTCCGTGATTTCTTCCTCGGTAGACAGTGGAATGATTTCTGGAGCCCGGTCGAAAATCTCAGCAGACTTCGACCTTTTCGCGCCCTCGGGGACATCAAACACGTTACGCCGCGATGGCTTGTCTCCCCCGGACTGCGCGGCACCTGAGCCGCCTGAGAAACCTTGCCCCTCGGGCTTTCCGGCATCTCGGTGTCCAGACGGACTACCATCTTTGGATTTTTTTCTGCCCTCGGACTTCAATCTGAACTCGTCCAACAGAGATTGAAGTTCTTTTTGAAGATCATCGTAATCTGCTGCTCGTTCAGGGCTGGCGGCTGACACTACGTCCTTCACCCAATCCGGCATCAATTCACGAACTCAGATGGGCAAAATCAGATGGTGAAATGTCTGCGCCAGTGTCGCGAGTAATTAGCCGTTCACGATACTGGCTTGGCCTTGCCAGATTGTCGGCGATCTCTATGTGAACGCAAAGTTCCTTCGAACCAAATGGTATCCCAAAAGCGGGGGCAGCTGCACCCACCCAACGCCTGTTTCAACAGAGAACATCTCGTCTTTATGTATGATTGCTAGCGTAGTAGTGGTACTTCCGAGTGCTCCTCCGGCAGACTGACGCATGCCTGGAGAACTCTTGTGGTCTGGGTCGTGGAAGAAGTGAACTGTGACTGTTCCGTCCTCGCTCTTAACTGATTTAAAACGGGCGAAAGCTTTGTTCCGGCGATCCCAGATCGTCTCAAACTCGCGGACATCCCGCTTAAATCGAGTGAAGTCTCCGTCCATTTTAATGCTGACGTCTTCCGGCACCCTATAGAACCGCCGATATAGCGCCGTCGCGAGATAATGCTGAGGTGTTCGCCCCTTGGTGTCGAGGGTGTCTCGAGCTGTGTTTTGCTCAAGCGAATTGCCCAGCAGCATGACTTCTGTCCAATCGCCAGTTGTATCAAGGCCATCGGAGCGGGCGACGTCTGTGACGTCCAGAACATTCACGAGCTCGCCATCCACATCTCGCTTCACACGCACGTAGTTTTGCTCTTCATCGTCATAGGCCAGGATGACCTCACTGACAGCACCGTCCTTGCAAGAGCGATAAATCATGCCAGCCTTGTTGTTAGCGAGTGAAGAAACCTTGGCTCCCACTCCGAAGTTCGCGTCCAGGTCTAGCGTCTTATTTATTGAGGATGCGAGATGGGTGATCTTAACTAGCTCTGTGTCGCTCAATCCTGGCCCTGTGTTCCAAAGTACAAGTTTCGGCACACCACGGTAATGCCGCGAGGTGATCCTGACCTCTTTCTCACCTTCCGCCAACTGAGCAGCCTCAATAGCGTTCTTTACGCAGTCTCGAGGCATTGTCCAAGACGGTGCTCGCTCGATTGTCATACGCACAAATGCGCCAATATCACTGATGCCCAAACTATCCTGAGACATTGAAATTCCTTACAATTTGAAAGTGCTGCTCGGACGACCCTTGAGGATCGAAACGGCGTTCCATCTCGCTAACAGCTTCCCGCAAAGCCTTAACTATTTTGCGCACATCGACTGATCCCGACTCGTAAGATCGCTGATTAGACAGATTGCCAATCTTGCGAATATCTGAGAGCGCAGCCTGAGTTCGGCTCTCGGCTAGACGTACAAATTTCTCTCTTCTCTCAGAACTATCAGACATAGAATCGCCCCTTCGCACCATATTTCGTGAAATATTGGTATTATTTTCAAATAATGCAACCCTAGCTCATCGAATTTCTGGTTGAATATGCGGGGAATATTCATGAAATGTTCGGAAATACGTCCAAAAATGACGCGATATTTTCAGGCGTTGGACAGGGCGATTTTCGAGGTTGGAATCAAGAATCGAACCCCCGGTATTCCGCAATATAACCCTGTAGATCGCTAGAGTGCCCATCCTCTTAGGGCGTTCACCTGCTCAATAAAGGCAGGAGAAGGTCGATCAACTCGGCCAGGTGGCACTTCGATCATCGGGAAAAGGCGTGCCTGAAAGTCCGCTAGTCCGCCATCGAGGCCAGCAGCCACAAGCTCCCCTTCCATCGCTCCGTTTCTGATGATATCTGATAGCCGGTGTCGAAAGTGACCAGGCCACGATCATAGGCGCGGTGATGAAGAGCGCAGAGCGCTATCCCGTTGCTGGTTTCATCAGTGCTATCAGGATGAGCGGCCGGAAGGATATGCGCTGCATCGAGAAGGCGCAGTGGCACGCCGCACATAGCGCAAGAGTGCGAAATACGCTGTTAGCACGCGATCTTTGAAATTCGCATCGCGCAGCGCCTTCTTGGTCGATACCACAGCATAGCGGCGCGGTTCAGGTACTTGATCCTCGATCTCCTGATCATCGACGCTTTCAGGGTCTTCACAGATCTCTTCGAGGATCTGCAACGCGTCTTCCAGAGGATCCGCACGCAGGCAGATCCTCCATGTTGTCGAGATACGCGCCCATGTAGGCGGGCTTGCACCGCAAAGGCGACTTCTTCCTCGCCTTTGAAACGAGCCGCCAGCCCGTCGAGCCGGGCTGCTTCCAAAGCTGGTTGGCGAATTTGGATAGATGGCGAACCAAGGTGCTGTCAGACTCACGGAGGAGTAACCTGTTAACCTT
>NZ_JBSWSZ010000099.1:3214-4158 GCF_056158285.1 Pseudoalteromonas sp. AWM4_233
CAATAACGTTACGTATTGCTAAGGTTAACGACGGTTAGATTCACCTCTTACACAGCACCTCCTAACGCTGCGTGCGATTTTAGGTATTTTAACGGCATTATTGTTATCGCTTTATTTCGGTCCGATTTTGATCCGCGCTCTTCAGCGCATGCAAATTGGCCAAACGGTACGTGATGATGGTCCTGAATCACATTTATCTAAATCTGGTACGCCGACCATGGGTGGGGTGTTGATCTTAGGTGCCATTTTTACCAGCACTTTAATGTGGGGCGACTTAAGCAATAAATACGTGTGGGTGACGCTATTTGTTTTAGGTAGCTTGGGCGTCGTTGGTTTTGTTGACGACTATCGCAAAGTGATCCGCAAAGATTCAAAAGGCCTAATCGCTCGTTGGAAATATTTCTGGCAGTCAGTGATTGCCATGACTGTGGCGAGCTTCTTATATTTCACTTCACTGGACCCAAATGAAACTGTATTAGTCGTCCCTTTCTTAAAAGAAGTGATGCCGCAACTTGGTATTTTCTATTTGGTTATGAGTTATTTTGTGATTGTTGGTACATCTAATGCTGTAAACCTCACCGATGGTCTCGATGGCTTGGCGATAGTTCCGACTATTTTAGTGGCATCAGCCCTTGCGATTATTGCCTATTTAACTGGTAACGCAAATTTTTCGGAGTACTTACATTTACCGCATTTACCACTGGCCAGTGAGCTGGTCGTAGTGTGTACCGCCATTGTTGGTGCGGGCCTAGGGTTCTTATGGTTTAACACCTATCCTGCACAAGTCTTTATGGGTGATGTAGGTTCATTAGCGCTGGGTGGTGCGTTGGGTATTATCGCGATTTTAGTACGTCAAGAGCTTGTGCTGTTGATTATGGGTGGTGTGTTTGTGATGGAGGCGCTGAGGTGCTGTGTAAGAGGTGAATCTAACCGTCGTTAACCTT
>NZ_JBSWSZ010000100.1:0-3487 GCF_056158285.1 Pseudoalteromonas sp. AWM4_233
TTAAATGACTCCGCCGTTAAAATCAGTATTACAAAACTTGCTGATAGCAGCACAGCAATGGTTATTTATGCACAGCCCGAATTCGCTTTTGACGCACGCTCCCCTGTACTACAAAAATTAGCCAAAGATGGCTGGTTTTGGGGAGTCATCAAAGAGTGCCGAAGTTTATACAAAGATGTAGTCGTTTCTGCCATTGCATTAGGCGTATTATCAATTGCGATGCCGCTTTTTGTTATGAATGTGTATGACCGTGTTGTACCCAATCATGCAGTAGAAACCCTATGGGTGCTGGCAAGCGGTGTTTTAATTGCACTCACCGCAGATTTTATTTTACGGTTAGTTCGAAGTTACTTTGTGGAGCTGGCAGCAAGTCGTATTGATGTCAAAGTTTCAGCTGTCATTATGGAACGCGTACTTGGCATGAAACTAAAAAACCGCCCCGCTTCTGCAGGTTCGTTTGCAAGTAATATTCAATCATTTGAAGCGGTCAGAGGCTTCTTTAGCTCTATGACCCTTATTGCGCTTGTCGATTTACCTTTTGTTTTACTCTATTTAATCGTAATCGCTATTATTGGCGTCGAATTAAGCTTACCAATAATCGTCGGGGCTTTGATATTACTCTGTTACGCATTAGCAGCCCACCGAAAGCTTGAAAGCCTCTCAGAGCAAACAATGAAAGCAAGCTCTATGCGCAATGCAATTTTAGTTGAAAGCTTAACTAATATTGAAGATGTAAAAAGCTTTCATAGTGAGTGTAAAACTCAGTCCAATTGGGAGAAAATCAACAATTTACATTGCTCGCGTTAACGCGCAAAGCCGCTTAATTTCATCTTCTATCAGCAATGCAGGTTCATGGGTTCAGCAATGTGTTGGGGTCATAATTATGATGGTTGGCGTACATCTCATTATTTCCGGTGACCTCACTCAAGGAGGGCTCATTGCAGCCTACTTACTTTCGTCGCGTACTATGGCTCCAATTACCCAATCTGCTGCTGTGCTAGCTCAGTTTCATCATGCCGCAATTGCAATGCATTCACTCAATGAAATTATGGATAATGAAGTTGAACGCCCAGCCGGCAAGCACTGGCTAAGTCACCCTGTACTACTGGGTGATATTGAATTTAATGATGTTCGGTTTAAGTACTCTCAAGAAAGCAATGAAGCATTAAGTGGTGTTAGCTTTAAAATAAAGTCTGGTGAAAAAGTAGCGATTCTTGGTCGCAATGGCTCTGGTAAAAGCACAATTGAAAAATTAATTCTCGGCCTGTATGAACCAACTTCTGGCAGTATCTTAATAGATAATAATGATATCCATCAGATCGATCCTGCCGAGTTACGACATAACATTGGCTATGTACCACAAACAATTTCTTTATTTTTTGGCACCCTTAAAGACAATATCACCCTTAGTGCATGGCATGCTGAAGATGAGCAAATTTTATCTGCGTGTCAACAAAGCCAATTATTTGAGTTAATAAACTCACACCCAGATGGTTTTGACCTACAAGTGGGTGAACAAGGCCGGCTACTTTCTGGCGGGCAGCGCCAAGCTGTTGGGATTGCACGTGCGCTTCTGAACAATCCGCCCATCTTACTGATGGATGAACCCACATCAGCACTTGATCACAATAGCGAAAGTAAAATTATTAACAATATCAAGCGCAACTGCCAAGAGAAGACCCTAATTGTCGTCACTCACAGAACCTCATTACTCGAGCTGGTAGACCGCATCATTGTACTTGATAACGGCAAAGTGGTTGCTGATGGCCCCAAGGCACAGGTGTTATCGGCTTTAAATAACCATACAGTAGGAAAAGTATCATGAGTAATAAAAACTTACCTATTGAACAGCGCTCATTTGAACATCTAAACAAGGTGCTGGAAAAGCAAAAAGCAAAACGTCCCTCTATTTTCTCTAAGCTTTTTTCCGGTTGGTTATCACCGCCAAATAGTCAAGACTGGGTCGTTGACGCACAATGGGAAAAAATGCAGCAACAACCAGCAAGTGCCCGATTACTGCTTTACATTATCTGTATCAGTATTGTTGCGCTTATTGTTTGGTCGGGATTTGCTCACCTTGATGAAGTAGCCAGAGGAGAAGGCCGTGTAATCCCATCTCACAAATTGCAAATAGTGCAGTCGTACGATGGTGGTATGGTCGAGCAGATATTTGTACGTGAAGGACAAGTTGTTAATGCAGGTGATGTTTTAATAAAAATTGATCCCACACGGTTTATTTCTTCATTTAGAGAAAACCAAGCTAAGGTACTGTCTTTGACTGCTAAAGTTGAGCGATTAAAAGCTCTTACGCAAAAAAAACCTCTGCTATTTGCTGCCAGCTTGATAGAGCAAGCACCGGACGCGGTTCTACATGAACAAGCTATTTTTGAAAGCAGTAACAAAGAACTGGAGCAACAGGTTACCATTCATAAACGCCAATTAGAGCAGCGTCGACAAGATTATGCCGAAGCTAGGGCTGCATTACAGCAACACACGAATTCATTGAGTTTAGCTAACCGAGAGTTAGCAGTAACTCGCCCCCTACTTCGCACAGGTGCGGTATCAGACATAGATATAATTCGCTTAGAGCGCCAAATTGTTGAACATACAGGTGAAATAAATCGAACAAAAGCGGCAATAAATCGTAGCCTATCAGCTATAAATGAAGCAAAAAACAAAGTCACCGAAGTTGAGCTTGCCATGATAAATCGCTGGAGTAATGAGCTATCAGAAGCCTTACTCAGGCTTGATGCAATGAAAGAAACTGAGTCTGGACTTGCTGATAAAGTTGCACAAACGGATATTCGCTCCCCCGTCAATGGAACGGTTCAACGCCTATTAGTCAACACAGTTGGCGGAGTACTCCAACCTGGCAGCGACGCAATTGAAATTATTCCACTCGATGATCAATTGGTTGTTGAAGCTAAAATTCTACCTAAAGACATTGCTTTTTTACGCCCAGGTCAAGCTGCAATGATTAAATTTAGTGCTTATGATTTTGCGATCTATGGCGGCTTAGAGGCTGAAGTTACTCATATCAGCGCTGATACGATTACAGATGACAGAGACAATACATTTTACTTAGTGCAGCTTAAAACAAATCGTAATCACTTTGCAGACAACCTAACCATCATTCCGGGAATGACTACACAAGTCGATATTATTACCGGTAAAAAAACGGTTCTTGAGTATTTATTCAAACCAATTTTGCGTGCAACGTCGCTGGCAATGAGTGAACGCTAGCGGGCTTTTTAATGGAGTAATCATGCGTCGCAGTATTTTTATTACACAAGATGACTTGCAATCGCCTCACTGGCTAAGTGCATTTCCAAATTGCGTAATTCAGACAGCCTGCCCTAAGAAATTATTAGCAGACACATTAGTCTGGTTACTTGCAGACTCTGCGGATTGGCAAGTGCAGCTACAAAAATTAACCGCAACCATGAGGTGCTGGAGTCTTGTGTCCCAGTTACCAGGTATGACCGCT
>NZ_JBSWSZ010000100.1:3512-3998 GCF_056158285.1 Pseudoalteromonas sp. AWM4_233
GTAAACATAAACATACCTTTCAGGTGACACACTTTCAATGTCCACAGCAACATTATTCGCGAGTTTCCAACTGTGGTTATCATGGAGCATATGCAGCTCATCGACGATTAAATCTTCTTGACTACACAAGCTAATATTCGGTCGCCACCGTGACCATCGATCAATACGTTTGCCAACAAAATCCAACTGTGTCCCGATCAATGTTACCGCAATTGTCTTCTTCATCAACCTATCCCTTAAGATACATACATATCCAAAATATTATATTTGTGCTTTTTTGATTGTCTATGTCGCTTGCAAAAAATGAGCAAAAATAAAAATTTAACTATTTAAAATCAACAAATTAAGACTTTTGTTTTTTGTTTGCTTATCGTTTGGCACATCACTTGATATGTATTATTCGTCTGGTTAAGTGGTCGTGATTCAAAAAATCACTCCGGTGCGCTAGGTGCTGTGTAAGAGGTGAATCTAACCGTCGTTAACCTT
>NZ_JBSWSZ010000101.1:0-7722 GCF_056158285.1 Pseudoalteromonas sp. AWM4_233
TTCACGGCCTAGGTCGTGACGAGTTTTACCTTCTTCAGCAGCAAGCTTACGCTCAACAAGCATTTGTGTTGCGATACCCGCGTGGTCAGTACCTACTTGCCATAATGTGTTGTTGCCTTGCATACGCTTTAAACGCGTTAGCGTATCCATGATGGTATCTTGGAACGCGTGGCCCATGTGTAAGCTACCCGTGACGTTTGGTGGCGGGATCATAATTGAGTATGCGTCACCTTGGCCAGACGGTTTAAAGTAGCCATTTTCTTCCCAGCCTTGGTATAAAGACTGTTCAATATCTTGCGGATTATAGGTTTTATCCATTACACAGAACCTTAAATAAATGCTTAAATGTCAATTTCTTGCGTTGCAATATGGGCGCCCAGTTGGCGAAGCTTTTTAAACCGCTCACGGGCGGCTTGCTTAGCATTTGGCTCAACGGGTACGAAATCATAAACCTGCTGAAAACGGCGAATAAAATCCGGTAGGTGCTCAGCTAGGTTGATTAATATTTTTCTGTTGCCGACAGGTGGAGTCATACCAATTTCAACCGGAGCGCCACCTTTAGGGCCTTCACCTTGTAAGTTGTGTGGTACAAAACTATCTGGTTCAAATGACCAAATGATGTCGTCGATTGTGTGGGCCGTGTCGGTGTTATCAGCGTAAATAAATACGCGATGACCTAGACGATACTGATCCGCAGCAATTTTAGCTGCCAGGTCGAAAACAGCGCCAGCCGCTTGGTGGGCACTATCATCTTGTTTTAGAACGTAAAATTGTGCGTTCATATTCATAGTGACTTTCGTCCCCACAGATACACAGATCAAAGCAGGGATTTTGACATAGAACGCGAATTGCTTCAATTAATAAGGCGCCATTTGGCGCCTTATTTAGGGTTAGTTTTAAGCTTGCGGTAAGGCTTAATCGTGACTTGCTTCGCTCACGCCTGCGCGGTTTAGCAAATACTGAGTCAACATAGGTACCGGACGACCGGTTGCGCCTTTGTTTTTACCGCCGCTGCGCCATGCTGTACCTGCAATATCTAAATGCGCCCAGTTATATTTTTTGGTGAATTTAGATAAGAAGCATGCCGCTGTAATCGTACCTGCTGCACGACCACCTAAGTTGGTGAAATCAGCGAATGGGCTTTCAAGTTGCTCTTGATAGTCATCCCATAAAGGTAATTGCCATGCACGGTCGCCACTTTGCTCAGATGCTTTTAGTAGGTCATGAGCAAGAGGGTTGTGGTTTGATAGTAAACCTGTGGCATGCGAACCCAGCGCGATAATACACGCACCTGTTAGTGTTGCTACATCAACAACGGTATCTGGTTCAAAGCGCTCAACATAGGTTAGTGCATCACACAGTACTAAACGGCCTTCAGCATCGGTGTTTAACACTTCAACTGTTTGCCCCGACATGGTTGTTAAGATATCACCTGGGCGATAAGCGTTTGAACCGGGCATGTTTTCACAACCCGCTAAAACACCGACAACGTTAATTGGTAATTGCATTTGCACAAGTGCGCGCATAGTACCAATAACACCCGCTGCACCACCCATGTCGTATTTCATTTCATCCATGGCTTCGCCTGGCTTGATTGAAATACCGCCAGAGTCGAAAGTTAAGCCTTTACCGACTAACACGATTGGCGCTTGGTCTTTGTCGCCACCTTGATAGTTGATCACCGACATAACCGATTCATTAGCACTACCACGGCCAACCGCCAGGTATGAATTCATGCCCAGCTCTGCCATTTTTTCTTCACCGATAATATCAACAGTCACATTATCGAAGTTATCAGCGATTTCTTGCGCTTGCTCACCTAAATACGCAGGATTACAGATATTTGGCGGCATATTGGCAACGTCTTTACATAACTTGCTACCTGCAGCGATGGCTAAGCCATGCTCAATTGCACTTTCGCCAATGGTTAACTCACGACGCGTTGGTACGTTGAAAACAATTTTACGTAAAGGACGACGAGGGTCGCTTTTTTTGCTCTTCAGTTGATTGAAGGTGTATAAGCAGTCCTGAGTTGTTTCAACTGCTTGGCGTACTTTCCAATAAGTGTCACGACTCTTAACATGTTGCTCAGTTAAAAAGCATACCGCTTCCATTGAACCTGTTTCGTTAAGTGTGTTTATCGTTTTTGAGATAATTTGTTTGTATTGTTTGTCATCAAGCTCGCGCTCTTTGCCGCAACCTACCAATAATACTCGTTCGCTTAGTACATTAGGTACATGATGTAATAGTAATACTTGGCCAGGCTTACCTTCAAGATCGCCGCGGCGCAATAAGTTTGAGATATAACCGTCACTGATCTTATCTAATTGTTCACCAATGGGGGATAAACGACGTGGCTCATAAACGCCTACTACAATACATGCGCTACGTTGCTTTTCTGGACTACCACTTTTTACGCTAAATTCCATTGTTGCTCCTGATATTGAGTCGTATAACCTTAATTTATAAGGGTAAGAATTTCTTTTTCGAGTCTTTTCTTACATTTTTTAGTTTAGTAGCACTAATCTTAGTACATAAACCATGACTCTATTTATGTGTTTTTGAACTTTATCTTAATGTGAATATCAATATCACATAATAGATGTCATCTGTACCATTAATGCAAGATTATATGCGCTTGCTAGGTATGATATTTGACACTGATGACATATAATAAAGTGAGTAAAATAACTAGTTTACTCAAAAATCCTTACTATTCCAGTGAAACTCGATGTTTAACAGGGGCGAGCATTGCTAATTTTTCGTTATTTGACCACTGAAGTCTTCAAGTCGCAGGTCGCCGTATTTTTAACTTTGATGACTATTTTTGTGTCTCAAAAGTTTGTTGTTATTTTAGGAGACGCCTCTGAAGGGGGTCTTCCAGCTAAACTTGTGCTTTCGATGATTGCGCTAAAACTTCCTCAACTTGCTTCACTTATCCTGCCTTTGAGTATCTTCTTGGGTATTATTTTGGCGTACAGTCGCATTTATGCTGACAGCGAAATGACAGTTTTCAGAGCCTGCGGTGTCAGTGAGTGGTACGTAGTTCGGGTAACGCTTATCTCAAGTACTGCCATGGCTATTTTAGCTGGTGCCCTAACTCTTTATGTCGCACCGTGGGCCAGTGAGCAAGAATATCAATTAAAAGAACAAGCAAAAGCCGATGCAGGCTTATCGGCATTACGTGCTGGGCGTTTCCAGCAAACAGGTAACGAAAAAGCGGTCGTTTTTATTCACAACATTGAAAACAGTGGTAAAGAGCTACACAAGGTATTTGTTGCGCAGTTACCTGATCGTGAAAAAGGTGACTTAGCCCGTTTAGTGTATGCAGAGCGTGGTGTGGTGATTGAACAAGATAACGGTGAACAGCAACTTGTTCTTAATGATGGTAAGCGTTACGAAACAGACGGCGAGACTGCTGCTTTGAACTTAACTGAGTTCGATGGTTACAGTGTACAAATTCAAGATCAAGAAATTGAGCACCAGCGCCGTAAGTTAGAAGCAATTCCAACCTTTGATTTATTGAAAATGAAAACCTCTGAAGCTATTGCACAGTGGCAGTGGCGTTTAGCTATACCACTTTCAATTCCATTATTAACTTTACTCGCGGTGCCTCTGAGTGTGGTGAATCCGCGCCAAGGGAAATTCGCTAAATTAGTGCCCGCAATTAGCTTGTATTTAGGGTATTTCATTTTGTTGAATGCCGCTAAGTTTGCTGTTGAAGATGGAAAAATACCGCCTTCAATTGGCTTATGGTGGATCCATTTATCAGCCTTGTTTATTGGTGGTTTCTTGATTATTAAAGGTCGTCCGCTCGGCGCATGGTTAAAGGCAGTTGTGACTAAGCGGGAGTTAAGCGCATGATGAAAACACTCGACTGGTATTTAGGTCGCAGCATAATTCAAACAACCGGTTTTGCTTTAATGGTGCTGGTAGGTATCAGTACCCTCATTAAGTTTATTGAGCAGTTAAAATCAGTTGGCCGTGGTAGCTACGATATTGCAACAGCGTTGATTTACACCCTGTATAGCATGCCAGGTGATTTAGTTATCTTCTTCCCAATGGCAGCATTGATTGGTGGCTTGACAGGTCTAGGCGCATTGGCATCAAATAGTGAGTTGGTTGTTATGCAAGCGGCGGGTATGTCACGTTTGCAAATTATTGTATCAGTCATGAAAACCGCGATGTTTATGGCTATTTGTATGATGGCGCTAGGTGAATGGGGCGCCCCAGAAGCACAGCTCAAAGCAAAAGAAATACGTAACCAAGCGATTTATGGTGGTGATGTATTTAATGCTAAGCAAGGTGTGTGGGCAAAAGATGGTAGTAACTTTATTAATATTGAAGATGTCGATCAGCAAGGTACTTTACGTGGCGTGCATATGTATCACTTTGATAAATCGTTGCAACTTACGCAAATTACCAAGGCAGAAGAAGCATTAAATCGTAAAGATGGCTGGTTACTTCGTGATGTAAATAAAGTCATGATCACGCCAGAGCAGATCACGACTGAGCAGTACAAAGAAGAGTTCTACGACTCGCAACTGACTGCTGAAAAATTAGGCGTTGTATCAGTTAAGCCCGAATCGTTGTCGTTTACTGGGCTTTGGTCTTATTTAGGTTATTTACAGCAAAATGAACAAGATACTAGCACCTATGAGTTGGCGCTATGGCGCAAAATCATGCAGCCAGTATCTATCGCCGTTATGCTATTAGTTGCTCTGTCGTTTATATTCGGACCACTTCGCACAGTAACCATGGGCGCACGTATAATCATGGGTGTCATAACTGGTATTACTTTCCACTTAACCAATGAGATATTTGGTCCTGTGGTAATGGTTTACCAAATACCTGCAGTGGTTGGTGCTGTGTTACCAAGTCTGTTGTTTATTGGGTTTGCAACATACCTGTTGAATAAACGGGTGTAAGATTCGTTTTAAATCATAAAAAAGCGTGGTTTGAACCACGCTTTTTTATGCTTGATTTGCCTTTAATCAAGTGAGCGATAAATACGTTTGTTTTCTTCTTTAGTTAAAGTGATCACTTCAGTTTTTGCGATGTAATCTTGCAATGCGCGTTTATTTTTAAAATCGACCAACACCACTAAGTTACCTAAACCTAATAGTGCAGTAATTGCTCTGATTGCACCTTGATGCCAGCTAATTAAATGGCCATCGAGGGTTTGCACCTTCAAACGCCACGCGCGCATACCAATTGTTTGGCCGCTTTTAGTCCAAAAGTAACTAAAGAAACTGATACTCACTATTACTAATAATGCGCTACGGATACCGTATAGTAAGGGTGAATTTTGAATGAAAGCAGAGACATCTTCGGCGTCACCAATGCTAAGTAACTCTAAAGAAATAAGCCCTTGAATAGCTAATAAATACAGTACAGTTGTCAGCATCGCAAAGGCAATGATAACCAAGGTATCGTAAATTAAAGAGGCAAAGCGGCGCCAGAAACCGGCACGTGGAAACTCAGCTGACATAAACAATCTCATCCAATTAAATTGCGCAGTAGTTTAGCAAAGTCCTTCGCAAACAAGAAATACTTAACGGCTGTTTAGTATGCTGGGAACTGAACTGGCTTTGCTAACCTTAAATACACAATCAAAATGAGTATGCAAACATCACTATTTATTAAAGCAAAACCCACCATACCTTTAATCATCCAAGCTTTAAAATTTCAATACCTATAAAACTAGTAGGGTAGTGGGCACTGACAAACTCTAAAGTTAACAACTTGTTTAATTATTGTGCGGTTGATCAGTGACGCCGCACAAAACGCTTGCTGCCTTACCCATTCTTTGTATAATGCTTGGCATAGAGACAAAAGCAGTAAAAAAAGCTTTCGCTCTAAAGTGGTTTTTCTTTATCTTCTCGTGTTTAGAAGGTTAAAGAAAAATGAAGCCAGTATGATGGAATTGGTAGACATGACGGATTCAAAATCCGTTGCCTTCGGGCGTGGCGGTTCAAGTCCGCCTACTGGTACCACTTTTGAACCCGTTGATTTTCAACGGGTTTTTTCTTTTCTGCAATGTGCTTTTTCTTAGTCACATCCATTTTTTTATAAAATTAACCCAAACTGTGACGATTTTTTGCCACAGTTTTGTTTCTGCTTTTTTACTTGTCACAATGGTCATGAGTTGTTTTTGTCACGGCTCACTTCTATTAGCTTGGATTCTTGTAAGCTGGATTTTGGTCCATCAATATTTTTCGCTTGCTCAGCAAGGTACTCTTGCGAAGGGTGAGCATAACGTTGCACCATTTCTAAAGTTTTCCAGCCACCCAGTTCTTTTAAGGCCAACAGGTCTGTACCAGCCTCAATATGCCTAGTTGCCCAGTTGTGTCTTAAGTCATGAAACCTTAAACCATCCAATTGTGCCTGTTTGGTAATTCGTTTCCACAGTGCATCTTTAATATCTTTAACAGGGTTATTGTTAGTATTTACAAACACATAAGTAGAGCTTCTCTGCTCTTTTAGCTGTGAAAGCATCGTTATTGCTTTGTGAGATAATGGTACTATGACGTGATCTCTTCGATTTGTGATCTCTTCGCATCAATATAGATACACTGTTTGCAGAAGTCGATTTGTGACCATCGTAGTGAAAAAATATTGCTTCGCCTCATTCCTGTGAGTAAAGCGAAAATGAGGACACTTCTTAGGTAGTAGGGCGCGCATTCTAAGAGCTTTATAACATCAGCGTTATCTAGTTTAAAAAAGGCACGTCTAGGCTCTTTCTGTATCTTAATTACGGGTACTCTATCTATCCAGCCAAGCTCTTGGTGACAGAAGTTTAAAAACGCCTTAAGCTCTGCCAAGTATCTGTTGCGAGTAGCAATTGATATTTCTTGCTTTTTTGCAATAGTCGAGAGCACTAAGTGAGTGTCTATTTTCTGAACATTAGGATCGGCTAATTTGACCTTCCACCACTCTAGCTTTGATGCTTTTTCTTTAACTGTGCGATTTGACTGTCTCGATTCAAGATAAATCTCAACAGCTTCAGAAAAGCTGTGTGCTTCAGGCGTCGGATTCAGTGATTTGCCTCCACAGTTCTTGCTTTAAGCCTGCTTCAAAGGCTTCTGCCTTAGCTTTTGATGTTTGTCTGGTGCTTTTGTTTATACGCTTGCGCTTATCTCCATAACTTAGCTCAAACTTTGTGTACCAATACTTACTCTCTTTTTTCTTATAGATCATAGGTTATGCTCCAGTGAATACCTATGCTATTAACTTAATGATAAAAAGAGGAAAATACAGAAGGGTTTATTATTTATATTCGACTATTTACAGCTTGAAGTTCTGTTGCAGTAACACCGATATGACAATAGCGCTTAACACTTTCTGTTGATGTCCAACCTCCTGCCTTCGCGATGGTTTCTAAAGTTGCCCCATTTCGTCTTAGATTCTTGGTCGCAAAGTAGTGTCTCACATGATGAGGAACAAAACTGTCAGGTAAATTAGCTGCTTTAATTGCTGCTCGCCAGCGAAGATAATTGAGCCTTGGCAAAGTGTCATTTTTATCTGCAAACAGCTTGCTGGACGAAATGCTATTTTCTTTTCGATATTTAAGAAGGGATGTAATACATTGAATAGCCTCATCACTGAGAGGGACTTCCACCATCACTCTTGCTTTATTTTTTAGGGCAGGTAGGTGCATGATTTTTTTGTTTAAGTCGAATTATGTGAAAGACAATTTCAGCTTCCAGCAGTGAGGTGATG
>NZ_JBSWSZ010000102.1:0-6856 GCF_056158285.1 Pseudoalteromonas sp. AWM4_233
TACGTATTGCTAAGGTTAACGACGGTTAGATTCACCTCTTACACAGCACCTTGCATTTACGCTTGTTGCTGGTTTAATGAGTATATGGGCGACTCTGGGTAGCCTCATTGTGGAATATGAATTTCAGTGGCTTAAAATGACAGAGTTACTTTGTAATTTAATTGGCTGTACGGTGTAGAGAATGGCTGAAGATTCTGGTCAAGAGAGGACCGAAGAACCCACAGATAAAAAAATACAATGAGTCTCGTAAGAAAGGGCAAGTTGCCCGTTCAAAGGATACTTGGCACTACTTTCGTGCTGATCTTCTCAGCGATTGCTTTATTAATGTATGGACCTGCAATCGCGAAAGGCCTCTATAACATTATGGGTCGTGGGCTAACATTGAATCGAAATGAAACTTACGACACCACGAAAATGTTCTCTGTTTGGGGAGAAATGTTTTCTGAGTTATTTTTTCCGATGGCTATGTTTGTATTTATCATCACAATCGCAGGTATCGTTGGGAATACTTTGCTGGGAGGCTTTAACTTCAGTTGGCAAGCAGCTGCACCCAAGGCAAGCAAGATGTCTCCTATGAAAGGGATCAAGCGTATGCTGGGTCCTCAAGCAGCCATAGAGTTAGTGAAAGCTATTCTTAAATTTGTATTGGTTGCTGGCTTCGCAATTTTATTAATACAAATGTTTTTTTATGAAATTCTACACTTGAGTATTGAGCAGGTCCCAAGTTCAATTATTCATGCCCTAGAAATTCTGGCTTGGATGTTTTTGGCGAGGTGCTGTGTAAGAGGTGAATCTAACCGTCGTTAACCTTAGCAATACGTAACTGAACGAATAGATGTAATGTTCCCCCCCGGAACATTGCCGTCATCGTGAAGGTTAAATGGACTTTGGTAACTTCCTGCGTCAGCACCTCAGTCGATCGCAGCCGGACGTGAATGAAACTGCACGTCATTTCCACAGGGCGGCAGTCCAGGGAGGAACTGTGCACAAGGGTGGCTGCGATTGAACCGATGATTGATTTCTTCCATCTTCGTGAAAAGCAGTGGTCCGCAAGTGAAGTGGCGGATACTGTAGATGCTTTGACAGACCTTGGGTTTCCAACCGAAAAGCTCGTCATCAATGACAGGGTGGATGTAGCCGTGGCAAAAGCAGTGCCTCACGTGCAGCTGTCCGGACACAGTCTTCCGGTCGAAGAGGTTAAGCGGGCTTTTCCTTTTTTAAACGCCGGGTGTTCGGTCCATTCTGTAGAAGAAGCTGTCACTGCAGAAAAACGGGGAGCAGATTTTATTTTGTTCGGACATGTCTTTGAGACAGCATCCAAGCCTGGATCGGCGGGACGCGGGCTCGAGGCTCTGCAGAGGGTCACACAGGCAGTCTCGCTGCCTGTCACCGGCGATAGGGGGATTGACACCGGAAAATGTCAGCCGTCTTCAGCCCTTTGGAGCGTCGGGAGCGGCTGTACTATCCGGCATTCTATTAGCAGACGATGCGGAAAAGGCGGTCCGCCGTTATCAATACCGACTGGGAAGGAGATGGAGGGATGTTTTATGACGCAATTGTTGTGGGTGGTGGAGTGATTGGGAATTCTATTGCGTATCAGCTGGTTAAGCGGCAGAAAAAAGTCCTCGTCATCGACCGGGGGAAAACTGGACAGAAAGCATCAAGCGCCGCCGCCGGCATGCTTGGGGCTCAGTCCGAATGGAAAGGGGACGATCCGCTTTTTCAAATGGCGAGAACGAGCCGGGCGATGTTTCCTTCTCTTGCAGCTGAATTGAAAGAACTCAGCGGGGTGGATATCGGACTCCAGCAGAAAGGGTTGTATAAAATTGCCCTTACGAATGAGGAAAAGGAAGCGTGGAAGCAGCTGGGGAAATCGCAGGAAGCGGTCGGTGAAACAGCCCGGTGGATCGATCGTGATGAAATGCGTGATACAGAGCCGTCTCTTTCCGACAGGATTACAGGAGCATTATACCTGCCGGAAGACGGACAGGTAGACGCACCAAAGCTGACAAAAGCGTATGCGGCTTCGGCCGCAGCGCTCGGCGCGGATTTCCTGGAACACACGGACGTCACCGGTTTGGTGGAAGAAAACGGTCGGATCATTGGATGTCAACACCATCGGAGGCACGTATACAGGGGATGCGGTCATCGCAGCTGCCGGGGCGTGGAGTGCTTCGCTGTTGAATGCTGAACGCACCATTGTGGAAACGTACCCGGTCAAAGGGGAGTGCTTTTCTGTCCGGACGAAACGGCCGCTCATCACAGGGACCCTTTTCACAAAAGGCTGCTACATCGTTCCGAAGGCGGGAAACCGCCTCGTTATCGGCGCCACTGAACAGGTGGGTTCCTTCGACGAGTCCGTTACTGTAGAGGGCCTTTTTCAATTGATGGAAAAAGCCCGACGCCTCGTTCCTTCACTTCGGAATGCCGAAATGGAAGCTACGTGGGCCGGAATCCGGCCGCAGACGAAAAGCGGCATTCCTTATGTCGGTCCACATCCTGAAAAAGAGGGGCTGTGGCTGGCGACAGGCCATTACCGGAACGGCATCCTGCTTTCGGCGGTGACTGGAACGCTGGTGGCGGACCAAATCGAAGGGAAGCCGGTGGAGCCGGACTGGGTGACGAGTGGACAAAGCTTCATCACGTTATAAAGGAGGATCATCATGAATGTGAAAATTAACGGCGAGTGGCATGAGATTCCTGACCACCTGGCTGATGTCCGTACGCTTCTGAGCCACTTTCAATTGGATAACCGAGTGGTGATGGTGGAACTGAACGACACCATTTTAGAAAAAAGCGAGCACGGCCATTCACAGCTGCATGAAGGCGATCAAATGGAACTGGTCCAATTCGTAGGAGGGGGATAATCATGCTTAAGATTGGAAATTTCACGTTTAACTCACGACTGCTGTTGGGGACAGGGAAATATCCTGATTTTGAAACGCAGAAAAAGGCTGTAGACGTATCGGAAACCGATATCCTTACCTTTACCGTCCGGAGAATGAATATTTTTGAACCGCAGCAGCCGGACCTGCTTCAACAGCTCGATGTCGGCCGTTATACACTTCTGCCTAACACGGCAGGGGCGGAAAATGCTGAAGAGGCGGTGCGGCATGCAAAATTAGCCAAATCTTCCGGACTTTGCGATATGATTAAGGTAGAAGTAATCGGCTGTAAAAAAACGCTTCTGCCCGATCCGGTCGAAACGTTGAAGGCGACGGAAATGCTGTTGGAGGAAGGCTTTACGGTTCTTCCTTATACGTCGGATGACGTCGTCCTTGCAAAACGACTGGAAGAAATGGGAGCCCACGCCGTAATGCCAGGGGCGTCCCCGATTGGGTCAGGGCAGGGGATTCTCAATCCGCATCAGCTGGATTTGATTATTGAACAGGCCGAAGTGCCGGTCATTGTGGATGCGGGCATCGGTTCACCAGCCGATGCAGCAGCGGCGATGGAACTTGGCGCTGATGGTGTGCTGTTGAATACTGCTGTATCTGCCGCCGATGATCCTGTGAAAATGGCGGAAGCGATGAAGCTTGCCATACAGGCAGGACGGCTTGGATTTGAAGCAGGGAGGATCCCGAAAAAGCGTTATGCTGCGGCCAGCAGTCCAATGGAGGGAATGAGCCGAACATGAACGACCGATATTCAAGACAGACTCTGTTCCAGCCCATCGGGGAAAAGGGGCAGGAGAAAATCAGCAGCAAACATGTACTGATCATCGGGGCAGGTGCCCTCGGAACCGGAGCCGCTGAAAATCTTGTGCGCGCCGGGGTGGGATAAACTGACGATCCTTGACAGGGATTATGTGGAATGGAGCAATCTTCAGCGTCAGCAGCTGTATACAGAAAAAGACGCAGAGACCCGGCTTCCGAAAGCGGTCGCTGCCCGGCAGAGGCTGGAGCAGGTAAACAGTGAGGTCATCATTGATGCAAAAGTCGTCGATGCGACACCGCTTGAACTGGAGCCCCTTCTGGAGGGCGTTGATGTCATCATTGATGCCACTGATAATTTTGATATCCGGATGATCATCAATGATCTTGCCCAAAAGCATCAGATCCCGTGGATTTACGGGGCCTGTGTCGGAAGCTATGGCATCAGCTATACCATTCTTCCGGGAGAAACGCCGTGCCTGCACTGCTTGATGGAGCAGGTGCCGCTTGGAGGATTGACATGTGACACCGCAGGTATTATCAGTCCAGCGGTCCAGATGGTGACCGCTCATCAGACAGCAGAAGCTATGAAACTGTTAGTCGAAGACTGGGACGCTGTCAGGAAGAAACTCGTTTCTTTTGATCTATGGACGAACCAGCATTCAGCCATCGGCGTCTCCAGCGTGAAAAAGGATGACTGTCCGTCCTGCGGCCGGGAGGCATCCTATCCGTTCTTATCCTATGACCAGCAGATGAAGACAGCTGTCCTCTGCGGGCGCGACTCTGTGCAGATCCGCCCGGCATCGAAGCAGGAATGGAACCTGACCGTGCTCGCCGAGACCCTGTCCGGTCAGGAGGGCAAGGTGGAACAGAACCCGTACCTGCTTTCGTTTACGACCGGGGATAAGCGGATGGTGTTCTTTAAAGACGGACGTGCCCTCATTCACGGAACCCAGAGTGTAGCCGAAGCCAAAACCCTCTATCATCGGTATACAGGATAAAAAAAGCTCAGAGACCCTGTCTCTGAGCTTTTTTCCATTTGTAGAGAGCACGTGTTCTTTTCTAATGCCTCCTGAAGCTCCGGCAAACCGCTTTAAGCTGATGAGCGTTCAAGTCAACCCATCCCTATTTACATCTCGTCATTTAGTGAAGGTCTCGTGGAGTGTTCGGTGGTGACGCCTGCGGGAACAGCGCGAGCCGAAGATCCACTTGGGCAGGTGGTTTTCCTGCCCAAGTTAGCTGAGGCCGTGCCCGCGGCAAGCATCCACCGATAAGCGGAAGGTGACCACTCTGCATAATATAGGGAGCAGTTCTTCCAATAGGTAAGCACATCGTTACCCCAGCGCGACATCGAGCGTCATCATGATGGCGAAACCGAGCATGAGACTGATCGAAGCGAGGTTCACGTTCCCTTTTTCATGAGAACCCGGGATGATTTCCTTAGCCACGACGAAAATCATCGCCCCGGCAGCGAAGCTTAAGGCATAGGGGAGAATCGGTTCGATGAAAATCACAGCAACGGCACCAACGACGGCCGCGATTGGTTCGACCATGCCGGAAAACTGCCCGAACATAAAGCTTTTCTTCTTGCCCATCCCGTCACGGTGGAGCGGCATGGATACGGCTGTACCTTCCGGGAAGTTTTGAATACCGATACCAAGCGCCAGGGCGACCGCTCCGGCAAGCGTCGATTCCGTTCCGCTCGAGGCAAGCGCACCAAAGGCTACACCGACGGCAAGTCCCTCCGGGATGTTGTGCAGCGTCATGGAAAAGACGAGCAGGGCGGTCCGGTTTTTAGCACGGTTATCCTTGATGTCATTCAAATACTTATCTGTGTCCAAAGCCGGAAGCATCCGGTCAATCATCAATAGAAGGGCTCCGCCCAGTAAAAAACCGACAAGGGCTGGAATCCAGCTTGGTACAGGACCATTCTCAGACATTTCAATAGCCGGTGCAAGCAATGACCAGTAACTCGCCGCAATCATCACCCCGCCGGCAAACGCCAGCATGCTATCGAGAAACTTTTGATTTGGCACCCTTGACGAAGAAGACGAGAGCGGCGCCTGAGAGCCGTCATGCCCCACGTGAATAAGAGTACCGATAAAGGCCTGCATCACAGGGTTCATTTCCTTGAGTACGCTTCAATCATGAGTTCATCACCTTTCGAAAAGTTGCCTTCGTGCAAAATTTGTTTATGCGGTCATTTTACATACGTTAAGAAAAAACGTCAAAAATACAGCCTGCGTTCCTTTAACCTTTCTGGTGTCTTTAAAAACCTTCCGAATCTTTTGTTGTGTTTCCGTGAGCGCTTTCAAAGAATGGAAAGAAGACAGTAAATCTGAAATCTAAAAGATAGGGTTGGGGGAAGTGGCGTGGAGTATAAACCGATTCGGAGAAAGAAAATTTATGAACAGGTAGCGGATTCGTTATTGGAATCTTTAAAGGAAGGTCGGTTGAAGCCGGGGGATAAGCTGGACAGTGTGGAAGCTTTGGCCAAAAAAGCTTTGATGTCGGCCGGTCAGCGATCAGGGAAGCGCTCAGTGCGCTGCGGGCCATGGGTATTCTTGCCAAATGAGGTGCTGGATACGGTGCCTTCTTAGGTTTCATTAACCTTAGCAATACGTAACTGACGAGTAAACGACAATACGCATAAAGGTTAAAATGAACGGTCAGACCCACCTCAACAGCACCTAGGAAAGCCATCTTGCTTTAATGTTGCGTAACTATAAATAACCCCTTGATAGGCTACCGGACCGCGTTTCCTGAAGGAGCTTAGTGGGTCGCAAGTTGCTTAGCGTCTATCTCTGTTATAGCGAATTGATGATGGCTTTGTAATTTGACTAACTGCTTTTCTGCTGCCAGAGATATTAATTCTACCTAGGCTGTCATACTTTGCTGCTGCACCAATAAATCATCGGATTTATTGGTGCAGCAGCAAAGTATGACAGCCTAGGTAGAATTAATATCTCTGGCAGCAGAAAAGCGGCCTTAGTCAAATTACAAAGCCATCATCAATTCGCTATAACAGAGATAGACGCTAAGCAACTTGCAAATACCGCTAAGCTCCTTTTACCTTCAGGAAACACAGTGCGGTTTATGCCTGAGTTTTTCTATCAAGGGGTTATTTATAGTTACGCAACATTAGAGCAAGATGCTTTTGCCTAGGTGCTGTGTAAGAGGTGAATCTAACCGTCGTTAACCTT
>NZ_JBSWSZ010000103.1:0-5992 GCF_056158285.1 Pseudoalteromonas sp. AWM4_233
CACAGGAAAAATTGTTCACAGAACCAATAGGCATAGCTCCCTACACGTTCAGACGAAGTTTTCCACATGGGGTTTCGGCAACGCTGGATACCATTCAGCATATGGGATTCACTGAAATTGAAGGCGGCGGGGAGATATGGATCCGCACGAATACAAGAAGCTTTGTGCGGAGCATGGTCTGACCATCCCATCAAGCGGTGGTGATTACAATCAGCTGCTGGAGAATCCGGGGCCGACGATCGAACGCGCAAAAATTTACGGATCATCCTACGTTGTTGTATTCTGGATCCCTCATGAAGTTGGTAATTTCAATATAGAAGATGCTAAAAAAGCTGTGAATGATTTCAATACAATGGGGAAAACCCTGAAGGAAAACGGTCTCACTTTCGCATATCATGCCCATGGGTACGAATTGCAAGAGTATGGTGATGGTACCTTGCTTGATTATATAATGGAAAATACCAATCCCGAGTATGTCTCTTTTGAAATGGATATATTCTGGATTCAGTATGGCGGTGGTGACCCTGTAGCACTGCTTGAGAAGTATGGCGACAGATGGAAACTCATGCACCTGAAGGATATGAAAAAAGGAATCAAGAAGGATAACCGCGGTCTCACTGATCCCGAATATGATGTTGCGCTCGGTACAGGCCAGATTGATATCGAAGGCGTGCTTCGTGCGGCAAAAAAAGTAGGTATAAAGCATTATTTTATTGAAGATGAAAGCAGCCGGATAATTGAACAGATCCCGGAAAGTATTGCCTACCTCCGCCAACTTGAAAAATAGCTTGTTGCATCTTCGGTGAATGTATCGCCAAAAACAAGAAGAAATATCAGCCGGATTTTACCATTTGGTATTATCTGGTTGTTTTGTGGTATAGTCTTTCTGCTTGTTGAAAGCGCAGCCACACGTGCGACCAATCTTTCGCCAGCGTCAACCATAACACTGTCGCCCCGCGTGCTTGTATTTGCATTGATTGCTGTTTTTATAGTAGGTCTTTGCGTTGGCTCTACAGAGGTTCTCCTCTTTGATAACCTTTTCAGCAAACGGAGCTTTACACGTAAACTGCTATACAAAACCGGCCTCTATTTACTTTTTATGCTGATGATTGCGACAATCACCTTTCCTGTCGCTGCCAGTCTTGAGGCAAGGATTCCTGTCACCGATCCTGAAGTCTGGCGACGTTTCAAGGCATTTATCTTTAGTGTCACTTTCGCGAGTACCATCCTGCAAATGTCCGCATCCCTTGTTCTTTGTCTGTTTTATGCAGGCATCAGTGATAACCTTGGTCATAACGTACTTGTAAACATGCTTACAGGCAGGTATCACTTGCCAAGGGAAGAAAAGCGGGTGTTCATGTTTCTGGATATGCGTTCATCAACAACAATTGCAGAAAAGCTGGGCCATACCAGGTATTATAAACTTTTGCGGGATTATTATAACGATTTTTCTGATCCAATCGTGAACAGGCTGGGAGAGGTTTATCAGTATATCGGAGATGAGATTGTTGTTTCCTGGCCCTATAAATCAGCACTTCGCAAAAGTGCCTGCCTGCACTGCTTCTTTGATATGAAGAAGGCGATTCATGAAAGGGAGGCGTATTACATGAATACCTACGGACTTGTACCGGATTTCAAAGCAGGCATGCATCTGGGCGAAGTGACTACGGGGGAGATCGGCGCCCTGAAAAGGGAAATTGTATTTACAGGGGATGTTCTGAATTCGGCGGCAAGAATTCAGGGGCTATGTAACCAATTTGAAACTGATTTGCTTATTTCGGGGGCCCTGCTTGATGCGCTTCCGGATTCGCAGATTTTTACACCGGTGCCCTACGGCACAGTGGAGTTATCAGGCAAAGCTGAAATGGTGGAGTTGTTTGGGATTGAACCGGTTACTCCATCGAAATGAATTTTGATTTCCTGCCATGACCGGGGAATTATACCGGAATGTAGGTATGGCGCTTTTCAATTTTCGAAGGTATTTTAATTAAAAAAATCAAATGAAAGCCAATGAACCCTACATTTTGATCCAGCGCGAAACGGCTGGGAACAATAATGATTACAAGTTGCATATTGCCATGTTTCTTGCCGGTTTTGAACTTATGGATAAAGTAAGTCCACTTCATTATATTGGCAAGAAACCCAGGACGCGTGGCGTAGAAGCCACACATTATGGTATTAAAATCCAGGAAAGCGATGGAAATTTCGAATTCATTGAACATGAAGAGGATTACAAGCGCAGGTCTCCGGATGAAAATGAAAATGCCGTGTATATTGAAATACTTAAATTTGACAAGGATGGTAACCCTATTGAAAAGCCCAAATTCTGGCCAAAGGATGGCGGCTCAGGCGGACTGGAACCTTAGTATATGCATATAACTCGCCAGCGATTTATTCTGATAGCACACCTATGTTGTGCTATTTTCTTGTTTAATAATTCCGTTGCCCAAAGCATTCCGGATTCACTCAATGCCGCAATCGATCATGCATTGCAAAACAACAATCCCGTTGCAGCGGCAGAAACATATGATCAGCTGGGTAGTTATTACAGGAGCATTCTTCGCTACGATTCAGCCTATGCTGCCTATGCCGAGGCACTGCTGCTGCGTGACAGCCTGGAAGCGCCTTCGGTCTCGCTATCCTACCTTTACCTGGGGTCAATAAGTTCGTTGCGAAGAGAGTTTCATCAGGCCATAAAGGAATTCATGCATGCCCTCTCATTTGCGATTCAGCATAATGATTCATTACGCATGTCTCAGGCATATAACAATCTCGGACTTCAGTATTCCTATATGGCAGTGAGGGATTCCACATTTTTATACCTGAGGAAGTCCATTCAGATTAAGGAAACACAGGGAAATACAGCCGGGCTTGCACACTCATATAATAACCTGGGTGTGCTTTATGAAAACTTCAGAGAATATGACAGCGCACTTTATTTTTATCGAAAAGGCCTGACGCTCCGGCAGATTGCCAGCGCTCCGCTGGATGAGATAGCACAGTCCTATTCCAATATATCGGGTGTTTACTTCGATTTGAATCAGCTCGACTCCAGTGAATACTATATAAACAAAGCCATTGGACTGGTAAACAGAAATTCAGAATCCGACTACCTGAAGCCGTACATCTATGGTTTGCTGTTCGAGCTGCACTGGAAAAATGACAGGAAAGACAGCGCCCGGTACTACCTTGATATGATCGATACGGTAAGGACACAGCTGCTGAATGCAGAAAATACAGCAAAGCTGAATGAAATTCGAACGCGTTACGATGTGGCGTTAAAAGATGCAGAGATCGCCGAGCAGGAGGCAAGCCTTCAGGCAAGCAGGGACAGGAACAGGTTGTTTCTAATAGTTGCTGTCACTGCCTGCATTCTGCTGCTGCTTTCTGTGTTTTTTTATTTTTATCGTCAGCGTATCCTGCTGAGCCTGATGGATAAAGACAAAAAGCTTCACAATCAGCGGATTGATGAAGTATTGCGTAAACAGGAGATCAATGTACTGAATGCACAGATGGACGGTCAGGAGATGGAGCGGCAGCGGATAGCACAGGATCTTCATGACCGGCTTGGCAGCAAGTTATCAGCGGTTAAATTATATATGGAGGCGTCTAAGACGGATGGCCCCTCTGATCATCAGCAGTCGGCCAACAAGCTGCTCGATGAAACTATTCGTGAGACACGTGCAATTGCACATAATATTTCTACTGGGGTGCTGGCGAAATTCGGACTGATCGCGGCCATCAACAACCTGAAAAGCACACTTGAAAATTCACAAAGGGTTGAGATTGATTTTGTTACACATAAAATTGACCTTGAAAAGATCCCCAATGAAATTCAGCAAGCCATATACCGGATTATTCAGGAATTATTTAGTAATATTCTAAAACATGCGGACGCACGGCTGATAACCATTCAGCTGTCACAGCTCCGAGGTGAACTGCACCTTACTGTTGAAGACGATGGGAACGGGTTTAATGTCAGCAATTATGATGAAGGCATGGGTCTTCGGAATATTCGAAGCAGAGCGGGTAAATTCAATGGTGAGGTTAATATTGACAGTCGGACCGGTCACGGGACAACTGTGATGGTTAACATACCCATAGAATGAAAGTTATACTCGCAGATGATCATCAAATAGTAATTGACGGGCTTCGTGCCATACTTCAGGACGAGGAATACCTGGAAATCGTTGGGGAGTTCGCCAATGGCAGGGAAGTGCTGGCATTTTGTGAATCCGGGGCTGAATTTGATATTGCTATTCTTGACATAAACATGCCGGGAAAGGATGGCATAGAATGTACGGAACAGATTAAGAAACTGGATGGAACAAAAAAAGTTTTGATTCTTACGATGTACAACGATCCCGAGTATATTAAACAGTTAATGGAAATCGGTGCGGATGGTTTTATTCTGAAAAATACCGGAAGAATTGAACTTCTGACAGCACTGGAAATGCTGGGTGAAGGTAATACCTATTTTGGTCAGGATGTAACAAGCACACTTGCGAAGAGTTATCAGAAGAAAGGTTCAGATAATGGCATCAGACTGACCAAGCGGGAAATTGAGATTGTACAATTGCTTGCGGAAGGTCTCACCTCAATCCAGATCGCTGAAAAACTTTTTCTGAGTCCGTATACCATTGATACCCATCGCAAGAATATCATGAACAAGTTTGAAGTACACAGTACGATCAAGTTGTTGGAATGTGCCCGAACTTCCGGTTTGCTTTGATATCCTCTTGATACTATTCAACTACAAATCTTCGTAAAATCGGCTCCGGAAGGTCCAGCATCAGAGTATACAAACCTGCTGACAACGGTGTGAGGAATTCGATTTTTGCATTCATGCCATAACTGTGATCTATCTCAACCTCACTGGCGTACACAACATTGCCCAACAGATCAATTATCCGAAGGTTTGTTTTGACATCGGCATCAATGCCATGGAGTCGAAGGTTGATAGATTTGCCGTCACCAGGCACGGGGTATAAATCAAGAACTACCTCTTCGAGGAAATTGTCTACCCGGACTGGCGGAAAGTATACAAATGTTCCATCCAGGTCTGTTTGCTTCAATCGATAATAGGATACTCCGTTGTAAGGCTTTGTATCAGTATGACTGTATGAGGTCGACGACAACTTGGTACCCTGCCCGTTAATCGTACCAACCACTGTGAAATTATTGAAATCAACGGACTTCTCGATGGTAAAGTAGTCGTTGTTCAGCTCAGTAGCCGTTTCCCAGTCAATATCAACAACACCATTATTAAGAACCGCCGTGAAGTTCACCAGCTCAACCGGCAGGGCAGAGGCAGAACTTCCAACAGCAAATGGCGAAAATGTTGAGACATTCGCGGCCGCAACCGTATAAGGATCGCCGCCGGCTGCTGTCAGCCCTTCCGCCACAGGATCCCAGATGGTGCCATCGTGATGTGAAACAAGCACATCCAGTGGATCAAAATCACCCGCCTGATTGCTTCCGTTCCACTGGAAGGTGAGCGTCGCATTGGTGCCGCCGGATGAAGACTCATCGATAAACCAGGTCTTGTGTACCACAGCGGTAATCAGCTGTGTTCCGCTGGTCCCGCCATTTTCATACACATTATTCTTTACCTGAACGGTGAAGTCATCGGCGGTTCCTGCATTGTTGATTGTGACCGGCGTATAATCCGCATTCTGGCTCCCTACAGGGAACAATATGTTACCTGTTCTGCCACCACTGCCTATGTCTGTCTGAACAAGACTTCCTGTGTCATCAGTCACAGCATAACTGGCAGCACTTCCATTACTTACCGAGCCGTTGATGGTAAGATCATGGCTGTTCGGATAAATCAGTCCGATTTGGAAATTCATGGTGCCATTTACTGTAACAGGTACAGCCATATCCACGCTTCCTGATGTCTTGGCAAGCGTCAGGTTATAAAAGGTTTCACTTGACGGATGTGTAATTGTCAGGTGCTGATGAGTTCTCGTAACAGGACGCAATTAACCTT
>NZ_JBSWSZ010000103.1:6020-6722 GCF_056158285.1 Pseudoalteromonas sp. AWM4_233
TATAGATAACGTATTGCTAAGGTTAACGACGGTTAGATTCACCTCTTACACAGCACCTGGCATCCATACACGAATAAAGTTGTTCCGTTACTCGCTGTTGCTTTTCGCCAGTAATTGCAACAAACACTTGGCCGAAAGTCATAAACACACCGACGGCCATCAAAAATAGTAATCCTTTAGCGGTAATTGAAGATTGTTGCATCGCATCTTTGACTGCTTCATCAAGATAGTTTGTTTCAAACTGAAGTGGCTGTTCAAGTAAAGCCAATTGATTTGGGCCAAGATTTAAAGAAGCGGCAACATTTGAACGCGCATAGTCGTTTAACTGGACTTGCAAGTCATTTTGCCAAGACATTTTACCTTGAGAATATAAAGTCACTTGCTGCGGTAACGCCTGTGAAGCAAAGATCAATGCACCGTCAATATTGCCCGCTTTGACTTCAGCAATAAGCGCATCGTTCGATTTTGATTCTGTTCTAAACACAAAGTCATCGTTTAATTGAAGACCCTGTAATTCAATATTAGAGACGATTTGCTGCGGCTCAGGCTGATAAAGCACTTGGTTATGCCATAAATACATACCTAGCGCCACCAGCAACATAATTGATTTGCCAATGAGCTCTTGCTTCCATTTAAAGAATTGCATGAACTCCCATTTTCGTAGGTGCTGTGTAAGAGGTGAATCTAACCGTCGTTAACCTT
>NZ_JBSWSZ010000104.1:0-7906 GCF_056158285.1 Pseudoalteromonas sp. AWM4_233
TGGTCAATAGAAGCTTTATCAAATAAATGTTTATTTTTCATTACTTGTTCAAATACATATTCTTCTCTTTCTAAACCTACTAAGATTCATATATTGCTCTTTTCCTATATCTAACCACTGCTCTTGCATGAAAACCCTCATGATGCATATTTATGACGGATGGTTTTTTCTTTAAATATATATCCCCATTAACAAAATCAAACGCTGCTTCTACATTGTTTGGAAGAATTGTTCCTTTTTTATCTATATTAACTTTTATACCTAATTCTCCCCATTCCTTTTTATACGCTCGAATTTCCTTTCTCAGTAGACTAAAGTTTCTCCAATTTCATTGGTTTGAATATTTACTTTTCTAAAATCCAAGTCAGCTCCGCTTTCGTTGCCTTATTAACTTCAGCTGTACTTTCAGCAAACTGATGAGTCAATAATTTTTCTTTAGATTGTTTAAGGGCATTGCTATCTGAGAAAGAGTCTACAATATTTCTTCCTGTATAAGCAAATTGATTTTTTGGCATTCGAATATTATTCAACATGTCAACGCTTTGCTTATACTTATCTAAAGTTATTACGTTTTTAGTGCCGTGCATAAAATTCGGACACTTTCACTAAGTTTTGAGGTTTTGCCTAACGTTGGAACTTTATCTACACCTTTTGTTCCTACGAATAATTCAGCGATTGCTAATTTAACTTGCATCTCTACGTTTCCATACCGTTCAGCTCTGCTATTCCAATCTCCATTTACAACATCTTGATTCCACGAATCAGAAATAGCTTGTTCTACAGCAGCAAATGTTTCGTCGATGTGAGAAAGAGCATACACAGCACCCTCAACACTATCTATTGGATGTAAAATTGTGTTTAATATTCCTTTAAGTTCATCTAACACCGCTTCATTCTGCCCCTTTTTGTAATTATAATATTGCCCGATAATCGGAGTGTTTTCTATCTGTCGAATAAACTTTTCGTACAAATGATCTATCGCTTCTACGTTATTTTCAACAGTATCTTTAAATTTATCGAACAACGATTCTTCTATAATATTACTTCCTTCAGAATGACGCTTTTTTTCTTCTGTAATCGCCTGGATAGAAGTCGTCCACTCCATATTCAACCCTTGCGTACTAAATGTACCACTTGCAGGACTAAAACCTTTTCCACTTTGTACTTCCGCAAGACCTGTAGCAATACTAGCTAGCTAATTGAAGTGCTGTAGCATAGTTATTGCTAGACGTTTGATTAAATTCATGTAGATGGTCTAACTTTTCTTGCAGTTTTTTCCTCATGACAGTAAAAAGATTCGCCATAGCGTCCATACCTGGGATTGGCATAGCTTGAGTGATGGCTTCCATACTTGCTTTCATTCGGTCAATCTCTCGAATTTGTTCTAATATTTCTTGTTCAATTACATCTGCCTGGAAGCGACTTGTGATTGAAATTGACTTGGAAATGCATCGTTCTGACGAATTAACTCTTCACACAGATAAATGATTCCTTGTGCTAAAGGGCGAAAGGTTTGTGCGAAAAATGCTTTTGCACTGCTCGTAAGTTTGCCCTTGTAGAACGGTATCACATTGCAAAAGCATCAATCGACTGAATGGCTTGTTCCATACCTTGAATGGTAGCTGTACATACAGCATTCATGCTTTGAGTTTGGCTTTGTACTTCTCCCAAATACATATTTAAACTCAAAAATCTCCCCCCCTTTTTATGCGAACAAGTAAATCATACCAATTAAAGGATATATATGTAAATATGCTGCTGTAGTAAACTCAATATCAAAGTAGAACTTTTCCATTTAATTACTAAAGTACCGTCTAATTCGTTTATGGGTACCTGTGAAGAATATGGTATACAAAATAAATTTACAGGATTTGAAATAAATATATAATAGAAGAAAAAAGAAATGTTTATATTGTCGCTACCATGTTGTCGTCAACCTCATGCGCCTAATGGCAACAAAAAACATCTACTTCGTTCCATTCGGTCAAGATGCATCCAGAGAAAAAACCCAACTCAATGGTCGCTCGCATGGAGCTGCTGGAAGACACAGTATTAGAAGCACTGCAGAAGAGAAAGCAATTGCAACCGGTGGTCGTAGAAAAATTCAGATATATGAATTAAAAAACGAAAAAAAACGGACAATTTTTGATGAAACCATCATTCTTACTGTCGAATATGATAAAATTGACGTTTTATTAAGATTAGAAGGGGTATTGTCTACTCCTTCTGATTCTAAAGTTATAGAAGGATTGGTATCTAGAAAGGGGCATAGTGATGGAAGAGCAAAAAACTTTTCATGTCGCTGTAGTTGGAGCAACCGGCGCAGTTGGTGAACAAATGTTAAATACTTTAGAGAAACGAGAATTTCCGATTGGGAAGTTAACGTTACTTTCATCTAAACGATCTGCAGGTAAGAAACTTGTATTTGAAGGCGAAGAATTTACAGTTCAAGAGGCAACTCCTGAAAGCTTTGAAGGAGTAGATATCGCACTATTCAGTGCTGGTGGATCTGTTCGGAACAATTAGCGCCAGAAGCAGCAAAACGCGGTGCGATTGTTGTTGATAATACAAGTGCATTCCGTATGACAGAAAACGTGCCACTTGTTGTACCTGAAGTAAATGAAAATGACTTAAAAGAACATAATGGCATTATTGCAAATCCAAACTGTTCTACAATTCAAATGGTAGCAGCTCTTGCAGCCAGTTACGCGAGACAATACGGCTTATTGAACGAGCTAATCGTTTCCACGTATCAAGCCGTTTCTGGTGCTGGTGCGGCTGCTATTGAATGAACTTCATAGAACAAGCTACAAGCTATCTTAGAATGGCGAAGAAGTTCACACCGGCAAATGTTCTTCCGGTATGGTGGTGATAAGAAGCATTATCCCAATTGCTTTTAATGCGATTCCACAGATTGATAAGTTCCAAGATAATGGATTTACATTTGAAGAAATGAAAATGATTAACGAAACGAAAAAAATTATGCAGTATGCCTGAATTAGCAAGTAGCGGCAACATGTGTACGTTTACCAGTTGTATCAGGACACTCTGAGTCTGTTTACATCGAAGTAGAAAAAGAAGGCGTAACAGTAGCAGAATGTAAAGAGCTTACTTGGCAAATGCGGAAGGTATTGTATCTGCAAGATAATCCAGAAGAGCAGTTATATCCAATGCCAGCTACTGCAGTAGGTAAACAACGAAGTATTCGTTGGAAGAATCCGTAAAGATTTAAATAACGATAAAGGATTCCATCTTTGGGTCGTATCTGATAACTTATTAAAAGGCGCTGCATGGAATTCTGTTCAAATTGCAGAAGCGCTTAGTAAAATTACAATTAGTGTAAACGGCTCAAGAGAAGGTGCAAAATATGAAAATAATTGTTCAAAAATTTGGTGGCACATCAGTACGTGATGACAATGGACGTAAGCATGCGCTTCATCATATAAAAAAATCATTAGCTGCTGGTTATAAAGTAGTTACTGTCGTATCTGCTATGGGTCGTAAAGGTGAACCATATGCAACGGATACGTTATTAAGTCTTGTAAATCAAGAGGAATCTACTATTTCTAAACGTGAGCAAGATTTATTATTATCGTGCGGAGAGTTAATCTCTGCAATTGTTTTCTCTAATATGTTGAATGAGAACGGTATAAAAGCAGCAGCATTAAATGGTGCACAAGCTGGTTTTGTAACGAATGATGACTTTACGAATGCAAAGATTATTGAAATGAATTGCGATCGTATACATGAAGAGTTAGAAAATGTAGATGTAATCGTCGTTACAGGATTCCAAGGGCAAACGAAAAAAGGTGATACGACAACACTTGGACGCGGAGGTAGCGATACTTCAGCTTCAGCATTAGGTGTTGCGCTTCATGCTGAATACATCGATATATTCACTGATGTAGAAGGTGTTATGACTGCGGATCCTCGTATTGTAAAAGATGCACGTCATCTTCAAACTGTAACGTATAACGAAATTTGTAACATGGCTTATCAAGGTGCGAAAGTCGTTCATCCACGTGCAGTTGAAATTGCGATGCATGCAAAAGTACCGCTTCGTGTACGTTCTACGTATTCTGAGAGTGAAGGTACGCTTATTTCAGCATATGACGGTGCTACAAGAGGTCGTGATGTAGAAGAACGTCCTGTTACAGGTATTGCCCACGTATCAAACGTAACGCAAATTAAAGTGCTTGCAAAAGAAACGGCATATGATTTGCAGCAACATGTGTTTAAAGAAATGGCGAACGAAGGAATCAGTGTCGATTTAATTAACATTTCACCTACTGGCGTAGCATATACGGTGAAGTGACAACTGTATCAAGTCATGCAGTTAAATTATTAAAGAACCTTGGATATGAGCCAATTGTGACAGAGCATTGTGCGAAAGTATCTATCGTTGGAGCTGGAATGGCAGGATACCCAGGGGTTACTGCGAAAATCGTTACAGCTTTAGCAGAAAAAGGTATTCAAATTCTGCAATCGGCAGATAGTCATACAACAATTTGGGTTCTTGTAAAAGAAACTGATTTAGTGGAGGCTGTAAATGCATTACATAGTGCGTTTGAGCTTTCAAAAGAAAAGCAACTGGAACAATAAGGAGTGAGACCATGATAGATTTTGGGACAATTGCAACTGCGATGGTAACACCGTTTGATATAAACGGTAATATCGATTTTGCGAAGACAACGAAATTGGTAAATTATTTAATTGATAACGGTACAACAGCAATCGTGGTAGGAGGAACGACAGGCGAATCTCCTACATTAACTTCAGAAGAGAAAGTAGCGTTATATCGCCATGTCGTATCTGTTGTCGATAAAAGAGTGCCCGTAATCGCTGGAACAGGTAGCAATAATACGCATGCTTCTATTGACTTGACTAAAAAGGCAACAGAAGTTGGTGTGGATGCAGTAATGCTAGTAGCACCGTATTATAACAAGCCGAGTCAAGAAGGAATGTATCAGCATTTTAAGGCAATTGCTGAAAGCACGCCGCTTCCGGTTATGCTATATAACGTTCCAGGACGATCTATTGTACAAATCTCCGTTGATACAGTTGTTCGTTTATCAGAAATAGAAAACATTGTTGCTATTAAAGATGCCGGCGGCGATGTGTTAACAATGACAGAAATCATTGAAAAAACAGCGGACGACTTTGCGGTATACAGCGGTGATGACGGTTTAACGTTACCGGCTATGGCAGTTGGAGCGAAAGGTATCGTTTCGGTAGCATCTCATGTCATCGGAAACGAAATGCAAGAAATGATTACAGCATTTCAAGCAGGAGAGTTTAAGAAGGCGCAAAAATTACATCAATTACTTGTAAGAGTAACTGATTCGTTATTTATGGCGCCAAGTCCAACTCCAGTAAAAACAGCGTTACAAATGGTTGGATTAGATGTAGGTTCTGTACGTTTACCACTTCTTCCATTAACAGAAGAAGAAAGAGTAACGTTACAATCTGTAATGCAATCTATTCCTCGTTAATAAAAATGACCTAGTGTGGAACTAGGTCATTTTTTTATTGATATGAAAATGTTTGAATCTGTTTTAATGTGAATCTTTTGTAAAATGATTTTAGGCTCGCCTTTCTCGTCTGTATATGACCCTATATAGAAAACATTTTATGTTGAAAACGAGTATATTACGCTACGCGTTCTCTACTGGCTGAAAGTATGAGATCCTGCCCTTTTGTTAATTTTGTTTCAACCTCTTGTTCTCGATAGTGACTGTCAAATCCCGCTAAAAATTTAACCTTATTAAATTTTTAGCGGGATTTTGTAATTCATAGCTTTTTGTCATGTAATGCAATGTTTATAAGAAAAGGATCTTACATCTTTAATTTTGTTGAAAAGTAGTTGCTGGTACAGAAAATACTTTCGGTTATGTTTTTATAGGAATTGCCTCAAATATGACGTAATCTATAAAAAAGCTTCATTTTATAAGTGTTTTTGTGCGATTCAAGAAAAAAATCTAGGAAATCCATCAAATGAAAGTAATTTAAAGTATTTAGGGTAGTTTTTTCCAAATAACATGGAGTATAAAAGCAGCGGAAATAAGCCATATACTTTTAGTGCTGTTCCTTTCTTTTACTTTTTCTTTCGCACGATTTAACTTGTGTTCTATTTCTTGTATCAGGTATAATATGGCTAAGTAGCTTAGTACGGGTATGCTTAGCAAAATTGGTAAAAATTATAATTTAATTACATTTTCATATCATATCGAATAAGATATTTGATTTATATAATGAAAGAGAGGTGAAACCTGGTTTAAAAAATAAACAAGGACATGATATCGCATAACGGTAAGGACATTCGTCTTGGACGGTGAATATATGGTGGTTGTAGAGTTTCCCCTGGTGTCTCTGCAATTTTAGTGAAATCAGTGTTTGCAAGATTTTTAAACCAGGCAACAACATGAAGAGAAAAGAGAATGAGTCTGTTAAAGTATTTGCTCTTGGTGGAGTAGGTGAAATCGGGAAAAACATGTACTGTGTTGAAATTGATTCTGAAATCTTTATTGTGGATGCAGGGTTAATGTTCCCGGGAGATGAAATGTTTGGAATTGATATCGTTATTCCTGATATTACATATTTAGTGGAAAACCAAGAGCGAGTAAAGGGTTTATTTATTACTCACGGTCATGAAGATCATATTGGTGGTATTGTTTACGTACTTCGTAAATTATCTATTCCAGTGTATGCAACGAAATTAACAGTAGGACTTATACAAGAAAAACTTGGCGAAGCGGGTATGTTAGGTCGTGTAGACTTAAAAACAATCGATTCAAATTCAACAGTAGAGTTTAATACTACAACGGTGTCATTCTTTGGAACGACACATAGTATTCCAGATTCTGTTGGTGTTTGTTTCCATACATCAAAAGGTGCAATCGTATATACAGGAGACTTTAAATTCGATCAAACTCCAATTGGAAATAGTGGAGCAGACCTTGGGAAAATGGCTCAAATTGGAAATGAAGGCGTACTTTGCTTATTATCTGATAGTACAAACGCAGAGCGCCCAGGTTATACAGGTTCTAGGTGCTGTAGTCCTGGACGTCTGACATACCGTTTAACCTTAGCAATACGTAACTGAACGAGTAGAGGACAAAATAAACTTGCAATGAAGCCATGGTGACCTAAAGCTGAAACCGTATGATAAATCTCACCTAAACGTTTTAGATATTTATTGTTTGCATCAAAGTCGACGGCTTCAGGGTGAACTGGTATAAGCATGGCTGTTGAAGCCATTAATGCGTTATAAAACATAAAGTTTAGGGATGGAGCAGTATCAATTAAGATAATATCAAATTGGTCTTCAACAGGCTTTATCACTTTCTCTAATAATTTATGATAATGACGAGTTTGTTCATAACTAGATGACTCTTTTAATTCAGTCGCTGTTTCATGTTCAAAATAAAAATCATCCATTCCCGATGGTAAAAGTCTAATATTAGGTATATGAGTCGATTGGAAAGCTTCACTAACAACATCGGACCAAACTTCACCCTCATCTAATTCAATGCAATCACGCATAAGATCACCAACAGTGATCGGTTCAGGATCTTGGGAAGGAAAAAAACTAGAAGAAGAGCCTTGAGGATCGAGATCAATAATTCCGATACGATAACGTTTGATATTCGTTGTTGCTAATGCGGCTGCTATATTTACTAAAGATGTTGTCTTACCACACCCACCCTTTAAAGAATTAATAACAATGACTTGAAGTTTATCATTTTCTTTACGCTGATCATGAGGAATACCCATAATTTCAGCCATAGCAAAAATATTAGATAGTGTGTAAGCATAATGCCCGTTAGCGCCCTTTTGAATGTTTAAATCATCAAAGTCACCTTGGTCAGGTGCTGTGTAAGAGGTGAATCTAACCGTCGTTAACCTT
>NZ_JBSWSZ010000105.1:0-6845 GCF_056158285.1 Pseudoalteromonas sp. AWM4_233
ATCAAGGTTTTGGTAAAGGTTAACCTGGTAATCGGTAGATGTACATAACTCCAGCACCTTTTGAAGTACCCGCAAATAGCAAAGGCTTAATTAAACCTGAGCCATTAAAAGCCATGGGTCGATTTAACCACGAAGCGGCTGCTGTTGATCCGCGTACGGGCATTGTTTATTTAACTGAAGATAAAGGTGATAGCGTCTTTTATCGTTTTATTCCAAATGAATATGGCAAGCTGCATAAAGGCGGGCAATTACAAGCGATGGTGGTAAAAGGTAAGCCACAATTCGATAGCCGTAACTGGAATAATAAAGCCATGGGGCTACATCAAGAGCTTGAGGTTGAGTGGGTCAATCTAGATAACCCTGAAAGCCCGAAAGACGACCTACGCCTACGCGGCTACAAACAAGGTGCAGCATTGTTTGCTGCGGTGAAGGTATTCACTGGGGTGATAAAGAGCTTTATTTTTGCTGTACCAATGGTGGTGGAAAACAACTTGGTCAGGTTATGAAATATCAGCCATCAGAATTTGAGGGCACAGATAAAGAAGCACAGCAACCTGGTAGATTCTGGTTGTTTGTAGAAAGTGCTAGCAAAACTCTCTACAACTTTGGCGATAACCTAACCGTGTCACCTAATGGTCACTTAATTGTTTGTGAAGACCAATACACCGATGTGGTTGATAATCATCTTCGTGGTGTGACACCCCAAGGCCAAGTTTATAATTTTGCCCGCTTAGTGGCGCAAACCGAGCTGGCTGGTGCCTGTTTTTCACCCGATGGTAGCACTTTGTTTGTGAACGTTTACTCACCTTCAAAAACACTTGCTATAACAGGCCCATGGCATCAATTTAGTGTTTAATTAAAGTCTATTTTAAATAGCCACTGCGAGGTGGCTTTTTTTGTATCACGAAATTTTTGTTCCTCTTTTTATAATCAGCTGTTCTAGTTAGAATCACTTTGTTTCACAGGAAAATAATAATAAAACGAAAACGGAGTTGATATGTCTGTTACTGAGCAGTAGTCGAGAGCAAGTTGGAGCAAAACTGAGTTAAGCAAAGTCCACTTGCAGCCGCAATCGGCGTAGCGTGCTGGAGTATCCCAATCATTATTTTATGGATCACAGTATTTTCAATTAAAAGTGCTATTGGGCCAGTAATGTTAGTGATTAGCGGCGTACTCGTTGGCCTAGCCGTTGGTATTCATGGGCGTGGCTATGATCTGTATCTTTTCAGTTATTTCACTTATTGCATACCTATCTTGTAATCGCTGTTGCGCTCAGTTCAAGAGGTTTTGATCAGCGGTACATCGTCTTTATCAATTTATGCTTTGTTATTTGCACTTGGCTCTTGGTCAGCAGCATTTATTGCACGTAAAAGCATTCCATTTATTGACCATAAGTTATTTGCTGAGGTGTATGAATCGGGGGAGCTGGCAGGGTAATAAAAAAATTAAAAATCATTGGTTGGTAGTATTACCGAGTACCCTAATTGCTACATCATGTTTGAGTTTTGCAGGCGCCGTTGGTGCATTTGCTGACCAGCAGTATTTGTTTGTTGAAAAACAGGTGGAGCAAGAGCAACATCAAGCAGCTAAGTTTAGAGCAAAACATATTCCAACAGATGATGAGTTTCTTGCAACCTTGTCTGACAAAAAAGCATTTAGCTATGCTTTTGCCTACTATTCGGGTCGTCACTTTGATGAGCGAGGCGTTTATCAGGGGAACTTTGCACAAGATACATTTAAATCAGAAACTATTTTACGTTATCTCGTTGAACATAAAAATGAACCTAGAGCGCAATTTATTCTGGGAAGAAATGCTTGCTTTTGAGCGTGGTGAAGCACTCATGGCAAGCTGCAAGGCAGAGCGGCTGATCAGTTCGCTCGGCTATATGACATTTATCAATTCGGTTGCCATATAGATGCAAAGCAAGGACGTACGCTATTGCAAAGCTTTAAAAAACTCGTAACAGAGCAGTCGGTGATCATCGATATTCAGCAAATGCAGAGTAATGATTTTCGTGATTATTGCGACATTCTAGATGACACCGAATTTGATTACCGTTATATCCGTGACGGCAAAAGCTAATCCCCAAGGTCACTAATTATTAGTAACGGAAAGTTCTTTGCTGAGCGGGGCTGCCAATCTGCGAACGCAATATTACTCACATTCAGTGTATTGAGTGCTTTTTTTGAGTAGCTCCAGCCTCTGGCTTTTTGTGCCACAGCTGCACGTTTTAGCTCTTTAGATAAACCAATCGTTAGCAAGTCATGATTAACTCCGCGTTTTGCATAAAAGGCTTTTTCACGAGCCATGGCTTTTGCGATTATTTCATCGTATTGAGTGCGCAAAGCCTGCCACTTGGTTGTTTTTTCTGGCTCTTTTAAATGGCTTACCATGGCATCAATATCGCTATCTCGCCAGCGAGCTGAAGCGGCATCGCCGTGCCAACCGACAATGGCGTTCTTAGCTATGGTGGTAGGGTTTCCTGCAAGTAATACGTAATTAGCACACGACGAAAAGCAAAATTGTTTTACATGAACTTTTAAATTATGCGCCAAAATCAATTCCGGCGAGATCCATACCTAAATCAATGTTTCCGCCACCACTGGTGATTTGTATGCTGTTTATGTTTTGCTGCTCAGCCAAAAGCTGTGCAACATGTTGATTGTTTTTGGCATTAATTTCGCCTTGATAAATAATGCGCTGCTCGCTCAGTGACACACCGGCAAAACTTAACCAAGGGATGATTAAAAATAGACTAAAAAATACACGTAACATAAAACGCTAACCTTATAAATTGTATGATAATTCTATCATGCTTTTAGGGTTTTTTAGCGGCTTTTTTGGCGCTGACTTTAGCGGCATGTTTAGCTATCCACTTAGTCATTTTTTTCATTAAAGCGGGTGGAGAAATCATGGCCCATTCCGGGCACGACTCTTAACTTACTGCGCTTTATTAACAGGGCGGTGTTGATACCCGCAGACAGCGGCATAACAGGATCAGCACTGCCGTGAATTACTAACGTGGGCGCTTCAATCTTTTTTAGTAATTGCTCGCGATAAGGCGTTGCGGCAATGGCTGCAAGCTGACGTTTAAAGCCTGTTTGATTTGTGTGGGCCCGCTCAATATAGCGTTCAGCGTTGGCGTATAAAGCGTGTTCATCTTGTGGGTAGGCTGGGCTGCCAATGAGTTGGTTGAGCCTAACATTGTAGTCAATAGCGGCTTCTTTATTACTGCTTCGGGGGCGTATTTTGTGCCAGCTTTACCAAAAGGTTAATGTTTGATCCCGAAAACGATAACGGCGAGCTACTCGACATAATGGAAGTTAAGCTCAGTACACGTTTTTTATACTTTGCCGCGGCAATTTGCGCAATCATGCCACCCATCGACGCCCCCACTAAGTGCGCTTTTTTGATAGCCAGTGCATCCATTAATTCTTTTACATCGCGAGCCATGTCATCGAGCGAATAGGGCAGCTTTGCGCGAATGGGTAATCGGCGGCTAAGCCAATGCTTTACTAGACTCGGCTTGCCTAACTCATCTAACGATGAGGATAGCCCTGCATCACGATTATCAAAACGAATAACCCGAAAGCCTTTTTCGACCAAGCCAAAATATAGCGACTCTGGCTAAAACGGTAAATTGAGCACCTAAGCCAATAATTAAGATGATCACCGGCGCATTTTTATCGCCTTCATCTTGATAACTAATACAGATACCGCTGGCTGTAAGGATATGTTCCATAGACTGACAAATAAGCTTACGCAGGTACCATCAGCTTAATGTGTGAAGTTGGCAATTTAGTGACAGTAAAAAGAATACTGATAATAGGAGCAGTAATAGGGATGACAAGAAAAATAGACAGCATATGACTACATGCTGTCTATTTTCAGGGAGTTTACTTAGAAGTAAGCGGTAACGCCAATCCAGAAGTTACGGCCTTTATCTTTAACGTTGTAGTCGTCTGTGAATGTAACTTCGCGAACGACACCGCGACCTGTTAGGTATTCGTACTCACCATCGCCATTTAGGTCGGTATAGCTAGTACTATATGAGGTGAAATCTTCGTCTAATAGGTTGTTTACACGGGCATTGATTTGCACGTACTCATTTACATAAAACTGCGCACCTAAGTTAAGTAGGTTGTAGTTTTTGTAATACAGCGCTTTATCGTGCACGTTATCCCAACCGCGGTAACGGTCTGAACGATATACACCTTGTAGGTATAAGTTCATAAAGTCTGTCGCTTCCCAGTTTAGGGTAAGGTTTGCCATGTGTTCAGCTGAGTTAGTTAATGGTTGACCTTGTTCAGGACCGCTCTTTTGTTCGCTATCAGTCCACGTGTAGTTACCGTTAATAGACACTGTTTTAGTGATTGTGTATTGACCAGCAATTTCAACACCTTGAAGGTCTACTTCGTCGATATTGATCTTTTGGCTGTAGCTATCGTAGCCAAGCTGATCATATTGACCTAGGTTCACACATGGACGTACGTCGTTAGTTTGTTCACAGCTTAAAATTGTATCGCCGCTGGCAATTTTGTCTTCAAACTTGGTGTTGTAGTAAGTCACGTTAATGTTGTGATCGCCATCAAGTGAAGTCCAGTAAAGTGCAACTTCTGAGTTAACACTGGTTTCTGGTTCTAATTCAGGGTTACCTGCAAATGGGCTTGTGCCTTGGCCACCAAATCCGGTGATCCCGTCATAAAGGTCAGTTGTTTTTGGTGTTTTGTAACCTGTACTTACACCACCTTTTAAGGTCCAAGTGTCAGATAAGTTATATACACCGTAAACACGAGGTGATACTTGGCTACCAAATACATCGTGGTCATCGTAACGAGCACCTAGTGTAAAGGTGAAGTTATCAGTTGCCATCCAGTTATCTTCGGCAAAGATTGAGTACATGTTTTGCTCTTGTACTTTGCCAGCTTGATCACTTTCAAGACCAAATACACCGTCTTTTAATTCACCGTCGATAAGCTGGCCACCAATTGCTAGGTTATGGCTCCCAAAGCGCCCCTCGATTGGAATATCAAAACGTAAGTCATAGGTATATTGGCTGCTTTCAAGTGGGCGAGCAGGGCGTGGTAAGAATGTTTCTTCAGCTAAGTCTTTACGTGCTTGCTCGTCCATTCCTTCGTATTCGCCAATACCATCGTACATAGCTTGCAGCTCTAATCGCTCGCTTACACTCAGTGGTAAAGTACGGCCATTGTTTTGCGTATCAACATAAGACACAGAGGCTTTTACCGTTGCCCAGTTAAGATTGCCATCATAACTGAGTGACCACCATTCACGGTCAAACTCTTGGTCTGCCGCGTAACCTGCGCGCGGGTTTACTGGCCGCGGCGGATTCTTGCCAAATTGATTCAATGTTATCTTTAGTACCAAGTGGGTAAGTAATGGTGCCTGATTCAATGTCGTAGCTAGGTGTGTTGTCGTACACTTGGCTTGAATTGTCATAATCAAAACGTAAATGATGAGATTCAAACGGGGTATAAGTTAACGTAAAACCATACTGCTCATTTGTGTTATCAACGGTACGACCGCCACTGCCAAAGCCTAATGAACGAGTATGTACAACACCGTTAGGATCGGTCGCAGGTTCAAATGTTGGCGATGATGCTTGTTGTTCGTAAACACTGCCGCGACACCTAAACTTAATACGTCTTTAATTAGCGGGCCCATCACACTAAAGTCAGTGGTAATGTCATCACCAAAATCATCGTTTTGCTGTAGTGAACGGCTAAAAGATACTGCACCACTCCAGCTGTCAGTGTGCTTTTTAGTGATGATATTGATTACACCACCCAGCGCATCTGCACCATAAAGTGTTGATGCAGGACCGCGAATTACTTCAACTCGCTCAATCGCATCAACCGGTGGTACGTGGTTAAACGCGTTGCCACCAAAATTGTTTGGGTAAATGTCGCCATGGTTATTTTGGCGTTTACCATCAATTAGTAACAGGGTGTATTCACCTGTTAAACCACGCATACTCACACTGCCTTGGCCCGTTTTATCACGAGTTGTGCCAATGTCGATACCTTCTAAATACTGCACAGCATCAAGTACTGAGGTGAAGGCATGAGACTTAATATCTTCATTGGTGATAATTGAAATACTTGCAGGTGCTTCTGGTAACTTTTTGCTCAAAACCTGTTGCAGTGATTACTAAGCGTTCCATATCTTGTTTTGGCTTAGCGTCATCAGCAAAGGCTGAAAAATGTGTTGCTATGGCAAGTGCCAGTAAGCTTGGTTTTATTGATTTCATTGTAGGGTTCCATATTGATCTTGACCATCGCTGGTTTTCACTGCATAAGGTGTTTCACCAATAACACGTAAACCAAAGTTTTCAAGCATCGGCATTACATCTGACAAGTGGATAGGCTCATCTTTGTGAAATAAGCTTAAACGAACAATGTTAGAGTTTGCTTCTTCTTGAGGACGATAGAATAGCATTTCGAGCTTGTTCTCTTCATCTAGCGTTTCAAGCTTTTCGATATCGACAACCGCAGCTGAAGGTAAAACTTGATCTCTTATATGCCGATGGGAACGCATTGCTATATTTACGGTTTAGCTCATTACCACGAGACTCGCCATTGCTTTCTAAAAGCGCTGCTTGAAGCTTATCTTCCCAAGTGCGGGCCGCTTCAACTAAATTATTTTCGATATCTTTCACGTTATATTCAATATTGTTGTCAGCTACACGCACAATATAATGTGTACGCGCTAACGTAGATTCTGAGAAGAAAGTGGTAAATTCAACTTTATCCGTTGAATTAAATGAACGGGCAAGGAGTTGCTAGGTGCTGTGTAAGAGGTGAATCTAACCGTCGTTAACCTT
>NZ_JBSWSZ010000106.1:0-4724 GCF_056158285.1 Pseudoalteromonas sp. AWM4_233
TCAAACGGTATGTCGAGTTCCAGCTACGCACCATAAAATAAGGTTGTCCTGCTTGTTTCATTTCACGCACTCTCCTCTTATATGTGTAAAGGAAAGGATTAACTTGTTTCTTACTATAAAGGGAGAGTGTGAATTTCATGTGAACTCCTAGTGAAATTAAGACAAATTATTTGACTTCTTTTACTTTTTGTAAATTGAAATAGAATACAACACTGTTAGTCGTATTATACACACCGTACTCGGCATGATGGAGGTCTAAAATGTTTTTTACAATAGATAATCCGAGACCGGTACCTCCGGTGTGACGGGCCACGTGATGCATCTAGGCGATAGAAGCGATCCCAAATTTTTTCAAGACTTTCTTCAGGGATAGGGTTTCCTGTATTTTCGATTTCGATTTTTACGGTATCTTCTGCTTCTATAATGGAGACTTGTATTTTTTATCTCCGGCGTATAGCGGATGGCATTACTTAGTAAGTTCACAACTACTTGCTCAATACGGTGACGATTTGCTTTAACAAGTATAGAAGGGTCTGCATCGACGTTCACTTGTAGATGCTTTTCTTCCATGCTAAATAATAATTTTGTATAGACTTGTTGCGTTAATTCACCAATTGAGAACGTCGTCATATCTAGTTTGTAAGTACCAGATTCTAACTTTGCTAATTCTAACATTTCAACAATCAGCCTGTTCATATTTTCTGTTTCTTCTAAAATAACATCAGTATAATACGAAGTATCCTTACTAACACCATCTTTAATACCTTCTGCAAAACTTCTAATTACACTCAGTGGTGTTTTTAATTCGTGTGATACGCCAGAAATGAATTCTTTTCTTGTTTTCTCTAATTGACGTTCACGTTCAATGTCTTGTTGTAACTTTGTATTGGCAACATTTAATCGATCGATTCGATCTTTTAAATTTACAGATAATGTATTGATACTGCCGGAAAGCCCACCAATTTCATCGTCGGCTGTAACAGGTAATTTCTCGCTGAAATCAAAATTAGCCATTTTTTTTGTAACACGATTCATTTTAATTAATGGCTTAACAATGATTTTTGAGTAGTAGAAGGATAACAAAATAATAACGAGAAACACGATGATTAAGGCATAAACATAATAGTCTTTTAAAACTAGCATCGCTTCATTAACGGGTTGTAAAGACGCTATCGCAAAAGCATATTCTGTAATCTTTCCGTTTTCTATAATCGGCTTTACAAAGATACTATTTTTTATATTTTCGCCGCCATCTAATATGAAAGTGTTTAATTGGTTCGAGTTAGAAGTGCCATCTCTAATAATATCTGCAAAATATTGAACGGCTTGTAATGTTTCAATATCATTTGCAAGACGAACCTCAGCTTTTGATGGGAGCTGTAACTTAGTTATAACACCTGTAAAGACGATACGAGTTGTAGATTTGTATCGGCTTGCAAGTCTATTCTTAGAAGGATTACCATTAATTGACTGAAAATCCGAATAGAAATGTTCGTTTTGCCATTGATTATAATTCGTTCCTAATTTTTGTGGTGTAATAATATTATTCTCTTGTACGACTCCATCAACATTAATTATTACATCTTTTTTTAAACCTAAATTTTCGAATTTATTATATTCTTCTGGTGTTAAAAGGTTATTGAGTGGAATGGAATACTGTTTATTATTGTTGGGATTAAATACATCGATATAGTAATTGTTATCACTTTTAATAATACCGTTAGAATCCAAAAACTGCATATCGGCATTTGTTTTATCATGAAATTCTTGTTTTAGTTTTCTAACTTTCTCATAACTTTTATCACTTTTGTCATAATTATCTACGAATTTTTCAAAAGCAGTTTGAACTGTTTTTACTTTTTTATTAATATAAAATTTCTCTAAAAATAGAGATTGTCCTAGGAAAAAAAGTAGGAATATTATTGTAAATAAAGTTGATGTTAATAAAAATAGTTTAAAGACGATACTTCTGTTTTTCACTGCGTCACCTCTTATGAGAAATACTGTAAATGATTTCTTTATCCCGCTCGGGCAATAAGACTTCCACCTCAAAATTCAGCGAAAGCAAAGAAGTTAGGTGGGAGATCAACTGCCCGTAAAAGCCCGATTGGTTCAACTAATAATCAGTGGGGGATGAACAAAACCCCCACTGATTAAAGTTTCACTTTATTATAACAAACGTTACAATAAAGTAGAGGGGAGAAATCTGTCTCTTTATAAAATAGTTATTTATAAAAAGTCACATAAAAAGAACTCGCCAGACGTATGACAAGTTCTTTAGTGTATTATTGTTGAATTGCTGCATCTAAAGCGATTTCAATCATTTCGTTAAATGTAGTTTGACGCTCTTCAGATGTTGTTTCTTCGCCAGTGAAGATGTGATCGCTAACTGTTAATACAGATAATGCATTTACACCGTATTTCGCTGCTAATGTATAAAGAGCAGTTGTTTCCATTTCTACTGCTAATACACCGTAATCTCCAAGTTTTTTAACCATGTCCATGCTTTCGCGATAAAACACATCTGCTGTTAAGACGTTACCGACACGAACGTGTAATCCTTTTTCAGTTCCAGCATCGTAAGCTTTCTTTAAAAGATCAAAGTTTGCAGCTGGTGCGAAATCAAATCCTGGGAATGTTAAACGGTTCATATTAGAATCAGTACAGCCGTCATTGCGATAATAACATCACGAACTTTTACATCTTTTTGAATTGCACCGCAAGTGCCAACGCGAATTAAATTTTTAACTCCGTAGCTTTGGATTAATTCGTTTACATAAATAGAAATAGAAGGAACACCCATACCTGTACCTTGAACAGATACACGTTTTCCTTTATAAGTTCCAGTAAAACCTAACATACCACGTACGTTATTATAGCAAGAAACATCCTCTAGAAATGTTTCAGCGATATATTTTGCACGTAATGGATCACCTGGTAATAGAATAGATTCAGCGATTTCGCCTTGTTTTGCTTCGATATGTACACTCATGAAAAGTCCTCCTTATAATGTATTGATAGAAATCAATATCATTTGCATTATACACTACGAATCCTTTCAATTAAAATCTTTTTATTATTTGTAATATGTGCAAAATAGGAGGATTTCATAAATCATAATCTAGAATATATAGCTTAAGAAGTTTTATGTGAACAGAGACAATAAAAATGGTAGGTGATGTTTTGAAAAATCTTGTCATTGGGCTTATTGCGTTAGTACTTATTGTGGCAGGAGGATTTTACATAAAAAAATATCAAGAAAACGAAGAGACTGTAGGAGATGTTCAGGAAGTAAAGTGGGATGTGTCAAATGGAAAGGGAAATGAGAAAGTAGATATTGTATTTCAGTTGTTAAACAAAAAGAATAATGAAATTCGTGGTGTAAATGATCAAATTCGGGCAGTGATTGTAGATGGACAGTTAAAACACATACAACAAATTAAACCTACATTTGCAGGGAACGGGTCATATAAGTTATCTTCCAAAATAGCGAAAGATGAAGAATATACGATATTTTTATACGAAGATAAAAATAAGTCCGTAGAGTCATTCGCTAGAAAAGATTTTGGTAGAACGAAAGAGGAGAACAATAAGAAAAAAGTGAAATTTCCAATCGACAGTGTACTTACAAAAAAAATAGGGGAGTATGAAGTTTCTCTTTTTATTTGGCGCATTACATCCGAATGAACCAGTTACGTTAACATTTCAGTTTCAAGCGAAAAAGGGTGAAAAATTGAAATTACATTCAGAGAGAGGAGAAGTAGAGTCACTCTATATCGTGGATGAAACGAAGGAGAACTTTTTATACGCTATGCCTGTGGATACGGATGAACAATTACAATACCGTATTACATTTCCTGCCGAGGGTACGTATAAAATGTGGGGAATTTCTATATAAATGGTAAGAAATATGAAAAAGAATTTATTGTACAAGTTCAAAAAAGAAAAAACAGCTAAGAATTTAGCTGTTTTTTCTTTTTCCTATTAATTTTGTTACAGAGAGCATTGTAATTGGTAAAGAATGATTCTTCCTAAATAGGTGCTGTAGTCCTGGAACTGACATACCGTTTAACCTTAGCAATACGTAACTGAACGAAGGCGTCACACAACAACGTATTGCTAAGGTTAACGACGGTTAGATTCACCTCTTACACAGCACCTGTAAGCTTTTGCAATGAAATCGCGCATTTCGTGAATTTCACGCTGCTCTTTCATCATCTCTTCTAGCGTTTCACCGATACCACGTGCAGCCAGACCCATGTGTGTTTCTAAGATCTGACCGATGTTCATACGAGATGGTACACCCAGCGGGTTAAGTACGATATCTACAGTACGACCTTTGTCATCGTATGGCATATCTTCTACTGGTACGATTGTCGAGATAACACCTTTGTTACCGTGACGACCAGCCATCTTATCACCTGGTTGGATACGACGTTTAACAGCTAGGTATACTTTAACAATCTTAAGTACGCCTGGTGCTAAGTCATCACCTTGAGTGATCTTGCGACGTTTGTTTTCAAACTTCTTGTCGTACTCAGCTTTAAGCTCATCGTACTGTGCAGCAAGTTGCTCAAGATCAGCTTGTTGCTGTTCATCAGCTAGGCTTTGAGTTGAGTAGCTTGTCAGTGCTTAATTCAGCTACTTTCTCTTCACTTAGACCCGCTTGTACAAGTAATGTACGAGGTGCTGTGTAAGAGGTGAATCTAACCGTCGTTAACCTT
>NZ_JBSWSZ010000107.1:0-5083 GCF_056158285.1 Pseudoalteromonas sp. AWM4_233
GCCGCAGGGACGTGTTCTTCTTCTCGTCCTTGGGCTTGATTTCCTTGGTCTTCGCCATGGCTGATACCCGCGAAAAGTGACGTCATGATTTCACTTTGAGCCAGCAAGCGCAACGCGATTTCCCGGCGCTGGCGCAACGGGCAAGGCCACTGCGCTCTCCAGAGCGGTGATCGCAGCCCGCCTCATGGGTGACACTTTCCCCGCAAAGGATTACATAAGCGCCTTGGCTGACACAGGAGATGCAGACCATGCGGATTCTTGTAGTATTTTTCGGGCTGGTGCTCGCCGCCGCCACCCCGGCCTCCGCGCAAAGTGACAAGGCGGCACGCTGCGAAACCTCGGCCAAGATGGTCATGGAAGCAGTGCAGGCGCGTAAGGACGGTATCCCGCAAAAGCGGACCGAGCGCGAATTGCGCCGGGCGCTGGATCGCGACTTGGGCGAGACGCTGGCGCAATGCGAATTGACTCGCTGCCCGAAAACCAGCTCACCCTCGATGTGGGCCGCAGCTGGGAACAGCAGTGTCTCTCGCAATGACGCCGCGCTGAGGCGCGCATGACGTGACCCGCACCCGCCCGCGTCGCCCTTCCGGTCGGCGCGGGCATCGGCTATCTGACACAAACACAAACGCGCGTGCCGAGCCGCATGGACTTGGCCTCCCTCTGCATTGATACTCCGAGCATGAGTTTACCACCCGGCTTCCTTGACGAATTGCGCACCCCGACCGAGCCTCGAGCCAGGTCGTCGGTCGCAAAGTCATGTGGGATCAGCCGCAAGTCCAATCAGGCCAAGGGCGACATGTGGGCGCCCTGCCCGTTCCATCAGGAAAAGTCCGCCTCTTTCCACGTCGATGACCGCAAGGGGTTCTACTACTGCTTCGGCTGTCACGCCAAAGGCGATGCGATCAACTTCGTGCAAGAGACGCGAGAACGTCGACTTCATGGAGGCGGTCGAGATCCTCGCCCGTGAGGCAGGCATGCAGATGCCCGCGCGCGACCCGCAGGCCGCGCAGGAGAAGCAGGACCGCCGCAGCGCAGCTTGCCGAGGTGATGGAACAGGCGGTGCAGTTCTTCCGGCTGCAGCTGCGCACCGGCGCCGCGTGCGAGGCGCGCGCCTATCTCGACCGGCGCGGGCTCGATCCGCAAGCGGTTCAGGACCGTTTGGAGATTGGGTTTGCGCCCGATGGCTGGCAGCACCTCTGGGACGCATCTGCGCGGACAAGGGCGTCGCCGAGGATCTGATCATCGGCGGCGGGGCTGGCCAAGCCCTCGCAACAAGGGCGGCAAACCCTATGACGTGTTCCGCAACCGGATCATGTTCCCGATCCGCGATGCGCCGTGGCCGTGCCATTGCCTTTGGCGGGCGCGCCATGGACCCGCAGCGACAATGCCAAATATCTGAACTCGCCCGAGACCGAGTTGTTCGACAAGGGCCGCAACCTTTACAACCACGCGCCCGCGCGCGAGGCGGCGGGCAAGGGCCAGCCGCTGATCGTCGCCGAAGGCTATATGGATGTGATCGCGCTCAGCCGAGGCCGGGTTCGAGGCGGCGGTGGCGCCGCTCGGCACCGCCGTCACCGAGCATCAGATCGCAGCTGCTGTGGCGCATCGCCGGACGAGCCGGTGATCGCGCTCGACGGCGACAAGGCCGGCCTGCGCGCCGCCGATGCGGGCTGATCGACACCGGCGCTGCCGCTTGCTGGAGGCCCGGCAAGGGATTGCGGTTCGCCATCATGCCCGAAGGTCAAGGACCCGGACGACCTGCTGCGCGCCGAAGGGGCCGCAGGCGGTGCAGGCGGTGCTGGATCAGGCGCAGTCCCGATGGTGCAACTGCTGTGGCGGCGCGAGACCGAAGGACAAGGTCTTTGACAGCCCCGAGCGCAAAGCGGCGCTCGACGCGACGCTGCGCGCGGCGATCAAGCTGCATCCAGCGACCCTCGACCTGCGCCATCACTACGGCAATGAGATCAAGGAACTCCGCTGGCAGCTCTTCCGCAGCAAGCGCAGCGGCGATGGCGGAAACGGAGGCGGCAACTGGGGCGGAAAATCCGGCCCAGCGTAGCGCGGATTCCGCAATGGTCAGCCGCACCCAGAAATGGGGCCCGGCGGCCACCGTCGCCGCCAGCGCCGCGGCGAGTCCTCTGCTGATGGCCTCCGCTGAGCGAGGCTGCCGAGACCCGGTGCGGCGAGGCCGTCATTCTGGCCACTGCTGCTGCGAGCACCCGGCGCTGACTGCCTGAGTTCGAAGGCCAGTCTGGAGACGCCTGCAATGCCAGCGATCCCGATCACGCCGCGCTGCGCGACCTGTTCCTGAGCGCAGGAACGACCGACCCGGAAATGCTTCAGGAAGACGCGGCGCAGAGAATTGGACCCGAGGCCCTTGAATTCCTCCTCGGGGCTACGCCATGTGGCAGTGGTACCCTGCTTGCGACAGACCGGCGACGTTGAACTCGCCCGCCTCACGGTGGCCGAGGAATTCGCCAAGATCGCCGCGCAGGCGGGACTCGATGGCCGAACTCGCAGAGGCGCTGGAGGATATGGAGAGCCTCGCGGATGAAGCCCTGACCTGGAGGCTGGGACAGGCGGCACAGGCGCGCAATCAGGCGGTTATGAACCGTTCTGAAGACGATGGTGGAATTCGAAGCCGGGGCCAATGGGGCCCGGATGGACAAGAGAAGAACGCAGCGCTTTCGACGCGCTGCTGCAACAGAATTCGGCTTTTACCAAGGGTCAGAACTAAGATGACGCATTGTAGGGAAACTGGAGGAAAAACGGGTACAACGGGTGGCCGAATTATTTGATTCCCCCCTATGATTCGCAGAAACGAATCACTTCACTTGCGCGAGTGCCGGCCAGAACCGGCCCCTCCCTTTGACGGAGCACTTGCATGGCAGCCAAAGACAACGACGACGCGCAAGCCGGACAACTCAGGACGACGCACATAGCGCTCGACATGAGCCAGGCCGCAGGTCAAGAAGATGATCGCCGAGGCCCGCGAGAGGGGCTATATCACCTACGACCAGCTCAACCAGGTTCTGCCGCCGGATCAGGTCAGCTCGGAACAGATCGAAGACGTCATGTCGATGCTGTCCGAAATGGGCATCAACATCATCGAAGATGAAGAAGCCGAGGAAGAGAGAAAGAACAAAGGCTCGACCGAACTGGTCGACGACCGAAAGCAACCGTGAGGTTGCGCTGTCGCTGGGGCCGGCACCGAAAAGCTGGATCGCACCGATGACCCCGTCCGCATGTACCTGCGCGAGATGGGCATCGGTCGAACTGCTGAGCGCGCGAGGGCGAGATTGCCATCGCCAAGCGGATCGAGGCGGGCCGGAACACGATGATCGCCGGGCTGTGCGAAAGCCCGCTGACCTTCCAGGCGATCACCATCTGGCACGACGAACTTGTTGTCCGAAGACATTCTGCTGCGCGATGTCATCGATCTGGAGGCCACCTTTGGCAACCAGATGGATGAAGACGGCGATGTGGACAGAGCCGGTGGTTGACACCGTCTGCCGGTGTCGAGGCCGCGCAAAGCCGCGAAGGACGAACGAGCCCGAGCTGGACGCCGACGGCAACCCGATCCGCACAATGACGACGACGAGGACGAAGACGATCAGGCCAACATGTCCCTGGCCGCGATGGAAGCCGCGCTGAAGGATCGCGTGCTCGACAACGCTGGAACGCATCTCCACCGACTTTGCGCAGCTCTGTCGGAAATGCAGGACAGCCGGATTTCAGCGACGCTGAACGAAGACGGCTCGTTCTCGCGAAGACGACGAAGCAACCTACCAGAAGCTGCGCGTCCGAGATCGTTGAACTGGTGAACGGTCTGCATCTGCACAACAACCGGATCGAGGCGCTGATCGACCAGCTTTACGGCATCAACCGCCGCGTCATGTCGATCGACAGTGCGATGGTGAAGCTGGCCGATCAGGCCCGCATCAACCGCCGGGAGTTCGTCGACGCCTACCGTGGTCGCGAACTGGATCCGAACTGGCTGGCCGAGATGGCCGAAAAGCCGGGTCGCGGCTGGCAGATGTTCATCGAACGCTCCACCGACAAGGTCGAAGAGCTGCGCACACGATATGGCTCAGGTCGGTCAGTATGTCGGTCTGGACATCTCGCGAATTCCGCCGCATCGTGCAGCAGGTTCAAAAGGGTGAGAAAGAGGCGCGTCAGGCCAAGAAGGAAATGGTCGAGGCCAACCTGCGCCTGGTGATCTCGATCGCCAAAAAATACACCAACCGCGGGAGGTGCTGCCTTGTCTGGAGGAAGACTGAGAATTAACCTTAGCAATACGTAACTGAACGAAGTCGATTACAGTTACGTATTGTGAAGGTTAACGACGGTTAGATTCACCTCTTACACAGCACCTGTAGCTTCTCTTGTTTGATGGGCTTGGCAACAATGTCTTTGATCCCCAGCATCATATACTCTTTGATTTCATCCGGGCTTAAGCTTGCAGTAAACGCGAGGAAAGGCGTGCGCTGATTTTTATGTTCTATTTTCTTCAATGATTTCAGTACTTCTTGACCGGTCAAATCGGGTAGATTCATATCGAGCAACACAGCATCAAACTGGTGATGTTGAAGTAAATCGAGTGCTGACTGCCCTGTAGTTGCGAGCTTCACTTTGTGCTCATCTTCAGCCATAAACTCAATGGCAATTTTTTGGTTTAACTCTAAATCTTCGACTAATAAAATGTTAAGCCCAGTCACACAGTCTGTTTCATGGAGACGTTGCGGGACAAGGCTGAGTTCACCAATAGCAAGGTTTAAACTAAAACTAAACACACTACCTTTATTTAACTGACTGGCAATTTCGAGCTTTGAACCTAAACGTTCGAGTAAGCGTGCAGTAATCGCCAACCCCAAACCAGTACCGCCTTTTACTTTACCTGCGCTACTTTGCACATAAGGCTGAGTTAGTTTTTCAATATCGTCATCTTCAATGCCTGGACCTGAGTCGATCACGCTGAATGTAACGGTATGTGCCATAGCACTATCTTGCTCAAGGTGGACTTTAATTTTTACTGTTCCTGAGAGGTGCTGTGTAAGAGGTGAATCTAACCGTCGTTAACCTT
>NZ_JBSWSZ010000108.1:0-2249 GCF_056158285.1 Pseudoalteromonas sp. AWM4_233
CTACTGAATCAGAAGTGATTTATTGCCAAGAAACAGGTAAGCCATTACAGCACAATGAAGAAGTTTTTCATGTAGAGGGTCATGGATATACAGTAGCAGAAGAGGCAAGTTTTAAAGGTTTGGATCAAGAGGATGGGTATTATACAACGATTGAATATGAGCAGGTTGAAGAAAAAATACTTGCACCAATTGGACTAGAAAAAAATGCTCAACCTAGCTTTGTAAATGAAAAACAGAATGAAAAAAATATTTTATTGGTGGAATACATGAGTTTAAGTAATACGACACAAGAGCTTGTTTCTGTTGCAGAGTTAAGGGAACAAGCAGATAGGAATCGAGCGTTTGAACCTGTAGAAGGTGCAGGGAAATTGAGTGATAAAGAATTTATTGATGCATTTAACGAAGCGAATCAAGAAAAGTATGCAGCATTAAATCAGGACGAAATTAATCGTCCAACTATGCTAGTTCAATGGAGCGACAACGAAACTTTTAAGAATAATCAACTGATTCCATTTGGAGAAGCCAATGAAAAAATGGCTGAAGTTATTACAAGTATTGAAAAAGCAAGGGAAGAAGCTAGAGAAAGAGGTGAAACCATCCCTTACGATCAAGCTCGTTATCATATTGTCATTCCAAAAGGAGTAGATAGGGATTTTGGGAGAATGGAGCTTGTGAGTATGGATCGTATGAATATGGGAGATGGGGACTACAAAACGCCATATGAACAAGTATTAAACGAGAAAAGGTATCTATCGGATGAAGTGAAGCAAGCGTTACGGGATGAGGTAGTGAATCATAGGAATAACAAAGAAATAACGATGGAAAAAGCACAGGAAAGTACATTAGAAAGCTTGAAAGAGGCACCTACTCATTTAGTTACAATTGAAGTGTTGGCGAAGGATATGCAAGATGAAGAGGTTGCAAGGATTCACATGATGGATGGTGTTACGAAAGATATTAATTATTTATCGGTATGGAACCAAGATAAAACAAATCCAGAAGATTTATATGTTTCGTTAATGGAGAAAAATGGAGAACGAGAAAATGTCTATTTAGATAACATTTTGAAGCCAGATTTATATGCAAAGGTTCAAAGCTCTATTTTTGATGGAAGAGGAAATTTATCATTTGTCATTCATGAAAAGGATACAAATATGAGTCTAGATGAAATCGTAAAAGATGAACTGTATGGACTCTTAGTTGATAAGGGGGAGGCGCAAAAGGATTACTCATTTAATGAAAAAGAAGTGGAATTATATAAAGAAATGAAGATGGAGGGATATGCACCTATTGCTTCTCTAAATCAACAAATTCAGCCTTTTGTACTTGGTAAATGTGGTGGTTTAACATCAGATATCGCTGACGGTATTATCTGGGCTGCAGGTGGTTCAGTGTCTGGCGTTCCTACAAACCCTAACCCAGCTGACGTTATCAATATGAGTTTAGGTGGCAGTGGTGCTTGTAGTTCAACAACGCAAAACGCAATTAACCAAGCGCGTGCAAATGGTGCGGTAGTTGTTATTGCTGCTGGTAACGACAACGATAACTCAGCAAACTACAACCCAGGTAACTGTTCTGGCGTAGTAAACGTTGCTGCGGTAGGTCGTAACGGTGGTCGTGCTTACTACTCAAACTATGGTTCAAACATTGACGTAGCAGCACCAGGTGGCGCGCAAAGCTTTGCAAATGACCCTGAAGGTGTTTTATCTACTTACAACTCAGGTTCAACAACACCAAGCTCTGACAGCTATGCATATTCTCAAGGTACATCAATGGCAGCGCCTCATGTTGCAGGTGTAGCGGCACTAATTAAGCAAGCTAAACCTTCAGCGACGCCTGATGAAATTGAAACAATTCTTAAAAATACGACTAAGAGCTTCGGTGCAACTTGTAACAACTGTGGTACTGGTATTATCGATGCAGCTGCAGCAGTTGCTGAAGCTTCAGGCGGTGTAGTTGAGCCTCCTGTAGGTGACAATGTACTAGCTGATGGCGTTGCTAAAACAGGCCTTAGCGGTTCACAAGGCGGCCAAGACTTCTACACAATGGAAGTACCAGCAAACACAAGCAAAGTAACATTCACTATGAGCGGTGGCACAGGCGATGCTGACCTTTATGTTAAAGCTGGTAGCAAACCGACTACATCGTCATACGACTGTCGCCCTTATAAAGGCGGTAACAACGAAGTATGTACCATCGATAACCCAGCAGGTGCTGTGTAAGAGGTGAATCTAACCGTCGTTAACCTT
>NZ_JBSWSZ010000109.1:0-2345 GCF_056158285.1 Pseudoalteromonas sp. AWM4_233
TATCGAAAGACGAATTAGTAGTGTTTCCAAACCCTAGCTCAACAGGTAAAATTACATTAACTATAAATGAAAGTCAGTTAACGGAAAATGCCAAAGCCGAAATACTTAGCATAGATGGAAAAACCATAAAAACTATTGCTATTAAGGATGTAAAAACCGAAATTGATATCAATGCCTTACCAAAAGGAACATTTATATTACTACTAGAAGCAGGTCAACAGAAAAAATCACAAACCTTTATTAAAGAATAAGGGATAAAATATTTTACAAAAAGCCGGTGCATATGACTCTTGTTTTTATCACCGGTTTTTTTTTCATTATCAACTATTCAAATAAATTACTATGCACAAAGCAATTAAAAGTAGATTTTTAAGAAATGAAATAACCGGGTGAATTTTAAAATAAGTACCAGCACATCCGCAATCATCAACACCTTTAAAAAAATAGCCGTAACCAAAAATAATGGTCAATACTGTAGTTAGTATTAAAGCAATCATAGCCATTGTTTGCAGTTGCACTCCTAGCAGCAGCGCCACACCTAATAACAGCTCTACCGCTGCAATAAAAAAAGCCGCATTACTAGCCCATCCAAAATCATAATCTTCTATTCGCCTTTTAAACCCGCGAAGGTCCATAACCTTCAACAAACCAAATAAGGTGAACAACACCCCTACGCACCATTGGGAAACAACTAAATAACTCATTTAAAACATTATTAGAACATTACTAAGTTAAAAATTAATGTCATTATTAGAAATGATATTAATAAACAGACAACACTACCTCTCATGAAACAAAAGCGTAAAATAATGATGCTTAACCGATTACCTTTAATTATAAATCATCATTAACAGTACTCTCACTTTAATTAGATTATCTTATGTTTCAAATAAAAGCTAATACAGAAAAGAACTATTTACTCATTGTTTTAGATGGCGTAGTAAAAGAAGGTGAAATTCCACAAGCTATGGCCATACTACATGAAGAAACAGCCAAACTACAAGCTGGATTTACCATAATCAATGATATATCAAAGTTCAAGGTAATGAAAACTGACGATGCAGAGAGGGTAAAACAGATTCAAGAATGGCTTTATAGCCAAGGAGCTGCACAAACAATACGAGTAGTTGACTCGGTATTTGCACAGGCACAATTCAGAAAAAATCAGGCCAGCGCTAATGCGAAATATATTACTCAGGAAGTAACTACACTAGACGAAGCATACAGCTTACTTCACTGATCTATAATAGGTTACACCTATTCAAACGTAAACCATTGGTTTATAACACTTATCAATAAAATGTAGCCCTTACAATTATTGAAAAAATTATGAACTATAGCCCATAGCACCTGTTTTTTAAGTAGCAACAGACTGTTGCAGGTTTCTTAGAAACCAATAACCACTAAAACAGTAAATGCTATGGAATTAGAGATAAAAGAATCCAAGATAAAATCATTTAACCCTGCTACAGGAGAAATATTGAAGGAATTCAATATTATGCAAGCCAAGGAGGTTGAAGACATTATAAACAAAGCTGACAAAGCTTTTCAAACTTGGAAAACCACCTCTTTTGAGAAGAGGAGTGAAATACTAAATAAAGCTGCTGAGTTAATCATTGAACGAAAGGATGCACTAGCAAAATTAGCCTCTCAGGAGATGGGAAAACTTAAACGCGAAAGCGAGGCTGAACTTGAAATTTGTAGTGCAATATTTAAGTTCTACGCCAAAAATGGAGCAGAATTCCTTGCTGATGAAAAATAGAAACAGAAAAAGGCAGCGCATTTATCAGTTATGAGCCACTAGGAGTGATATTAAGTGTACAGCCGTGGAATTTCCCCTTCTACCAGGTAGTAAGATCGATGGCGCCAACATTAATGGCCGGAAACACCATGGTATTAAAACATGCTTCTATTGTACCACACTAGTGCCATTGAAAATGGAAAAATTGATTAAAGATGCAGGAGCTCCAGAATACGTTCTTACAACAAATTGAATGATTCCAGGGTCAGCTACAACCGAACTGGTAAGTCACGATAAAATAAAAGGAGTTACTTTAACGGGCAGCGAGCCTGCCGGATCTAGCATAGCTGCAGCAGCAGGTAAATATATTAAAAAATCAACATTAGAACTCGGAAGGCAGCGATCCGTTGATAGTTCTTGATGATGCTGACATTGAAAAAGCGGCTAAGGCAGCTGTAAAAGGCCGCATGTGGAATGCCGGACAAGTTTGTAACCTCACCTAAAAGGATTATTGTACACGAAAAAATATTTGAGCAATTCAAAGAGAAGGCCAAAGCAATATTTAGGTGCTGGGTGAGCACACGAGTATGACAAACTTAACCTT
>NZ_JBSWSZ010000109.1:2372-3295 GCF_056158285.1 Pseudoalteromonas sp. AWM4_233
TGCAGAAACATTACGTATTGCTAAGGTTAACGACGGTTAGATTCACCTCTTACACAGCACCTGACCTTCGTCATCAATCAAGTCGATTTTATTAAGCACTAAAATGGGCTCGATACCCATATCTTCACAAGCCACTAAATATCGGTCGATAATCTGTGGGGTGAACTCAGGTAAAATTGCAGATACCATCAGAATTTGGTCAATGTTTGCTGCAACGACTTTAACGCCATCATAAAAATCGGGTCGAGTAAGCTGTGAACGGCGTTCTTCAATGGCTTCTATAACGCCTGCTAAATCTCCATCACTGACCTTGGCACGACGAAAGAAGACTTCATCACCACATACTAAGCCGCCAACGGTTCTACGAATATTACAGCGTAAAACTTCGCCATCAGACGTTTCTATATCGGCATGTTGGCCGAAACGGCTGATCACCACTGCATTTTCAGTTGGACCTAAATTGTCGGTTTGCCACTGGGTATCTTGTTGCTCGCCATGCTGCTGTTTAGCTTTACGCAAGCGTTTTTGATGGTTGGCACTGATCCGACGGGATTGGCCTTTACTGAGTTTCTTTTGTTTTGCCATAGTTACTTAGCTTGTCACTGATCAAAATTGCAATTAATAAAATTGCCTAAAATCACCCTGTTTACTTTGTGAGCATGGCTTAAATGGGCTATAACTCAATTAAATTAAGCGCTTTTAAAAAAAAAGCTTTAGGTAAACAAGTGAAGCTAATATGATATATCTAATTGCATTGGATCTAAAGGAAGTACCGCTAAGGTAGTTTATGTCTTTTAATGAATCAAATTTGATCTGGCTAGATCTTGAAATGACGGGCTTAGAGCCTAAAACAGATAAAATCTTAGAAATTGCTACGGTTATAGCGTGCTGTGTAAGAGGTGAATCTAACCGTCGTTAACCTT
>NZ_JBSWSZ010000110.1:0-4228 GCF_056158285.1 Pseudoalteromonas sp. AWM4_233
TAGGTAACATTACTGAACAGTTAAAGCCAAACTACGTTAAAGGTAATCGTATCTTCCAACCTTTCGCTGGACCGATTAATACAGCTATCGCTTTAATGGTAATTGCACTAATGTTTCTTCTTAGTAATGACATTCGCTATCAACTTAGCTTTCCTAAACGTACCAATGTTCCAAGCATGGGTAACTAGTGCAGGAGAAGGCGGAAACGGTGGACGTAAAGGTAACTTCTTCGTTTCTCGTGAAGCAATGCAGTCTTTAGAAGAGTCAGAGAATGGAAGTAACGGTAAATCTAAGAACCAAAACGGTATCTACATTACGAAACGTTTCATCGGAATGTTCTTACTAGGTATCTGTCTATTATACTTAATCCAAGGTCAAATCATGATTCTTGTGGGTATGTTAATGGACTTACTAGCAGGATTCTTAGAGTAGGTTTTACGTTAAAATTGAGTATAAACTCAATCAAAACAAATCATTCATTCGTAACAATTGTGAGGTGTTTAGGGGTAACCTTAAACACCTTACTTTTAGCTTAAAAACGAGGTGTTACGATGGTTGCAAAAAGCAAAGCAATAAACTATAGATTACTTGTAGTAGTTCTTTTACTCGTTTCTCTGTTAGGGGTATATAATCCTGTAACGGCAAATGCAGTCTCTAACCCTTATATCTTACTAGATAGTGATAAAGGGGTAGATTCAGTAGTAGAATCAGTAAACTCCAAGTCGCAATCCTTCCCTGATTATGGATTTAAACTATTAATTCAAGATAAGAAAGACCCAAAGAAGGTTGAAATTGATAAGGTAAACTATCAAAAACTATCTACTGAGGATAAGAAAGAGTTAATGAAACAAACCTTTACAGAAGTAGAGAAACAGTAGTATGGGTGGTCGTGACCGTTCAAGATTGTATAACTTCATTGAAGAACAAGATGAAGGAACAGCATCAGCAGTTAAACATTTATCTACAAATGTAACGACTAACTTTGTATCAGCTAACGAGATATTTGAACCGTTTACAAGTCCAATCAGTACATTTTTAGGTTTAGCATGTATTGTTATATTCTTCATGTTAGCAATTGCTATTACAGTAGACATTTGTTTCCTATCAATACCTATGTTTCAAGCCTTTGTAATGAGAAATGACAAAGACAGACCTTCTTATATTTCACAAGAAGCATGGGACAGTCTATTAATTGCCGAATCAAACTTAGGAACTGGTGATTATAGTTTATGGGGTACGTATTTGAAGAACCGAACAGAAGACAATGGTCTTAGTTGGTTTAACTTTAGGGTATCTAATAGCAGGTCAAATGTTTGATTTAGCTATATTCATAGTAGACGTATTTACAAATGCACTATCTTAGAAAGATTGGCTTTAAACTGTAGCCAGTCTTTTTATTTTGCCTAAAATAAACTAGTAAACTGATACTAGTAATCTATCTAGACAGTATTGACAAATAGATGAATTTATGGTATAATAGTAGTATGAGTCGGAGGAAAGATTTGGTAAACTCATAGGTAGAACATTATATACGTTAAAAGTAGCTAGATGAGGTAGTATTAGTTAATAACTTGTTTGGCGTAGCAGAACAGATATATAGTGTTGTAAGTGTTTAAGGAGTATATTGTGATAAAGTAAAGATAACCTTAATAAACACAGTCCTGTCTTTTATATTACACCTTGAGATATAAGAGACATATAGGGCAATGGTCGTTAAACTAATCTGAACCGATAGTAGGTGATAGACATAGAAAATCAAGGTGGTGTAAGTAATTGTTTAAGAAGATACGATATAAGAAACAAAAGAAATTGGATAAACTATCAGCGGAAAACGATATAGTTTTTAATCCGACTTCGAGAAAACAAAAGAGACATGGTATAAGAAACAAGTTAGTGTTCAGCGTATTGTCACTGTCATTATTTTTACCTATGCTAGAGCCATTAACTGCATTTGCCGACCCCACAACGGGAGGACAAACTCAGCAACCTCAAACTACCACACCTCAAGACCCGAACGCAGGTGGTGGACAACCTCAACAACCAAATGGTGGAGGTCAGCAACCACAACAGCCGGGTGGTAACGGTACTGGTACAGGAGAAAACTCAAACGATGCTCGTCAAGAACAATGTAACCGTAGGTAAGATGGCTACATTAGGGGTATCAAGTGAGCAAGGTTATAAAGCTGATATGAGCAGTTTATCAGGGAATGAGTTAAGAACTTTAGGCGTATTTATATCAAACTATTATGTTCCGTTTAGTACCCAAGTGGGTAACGTAAAAGACAAGAAAGACTCAAAAGAAGTGCAAGATAGTATTGTAAAAGCGTTGACTGAAACGAATGCATTCGAAAAAGGTATCGCTGAAAAGATATCTAAAGTTGTTACGAATGCAAGTAAACAGAGTGTTCAAACCTTTATACTTTGCACAATCAAAAGATGGAGAGAATTTCGAAGCGGTAGACGGTGGTAATGGTAAGAAAGGTAAACACGCTACATTCTACGAATTCTTAGACCAAATTAGCGGTTATGCATACAAACGTTCCAATGAATTACCATACCCTGATATTAAAGATGGGGTAAACAAGAATGGTGATAAAATGGTGTCTGCCTATAAAGGTAGTGTTTGGAATTATGACCCTAACTCTAAGAAAAACGAAGGTGCATTATATTGGGGTAGTGCGGACAAAGCAGACAAGAGTCATATCATGTTTAACTGGAATCCAACAAGTAGTGATGGTGGAGGTCAAACCGCTTCTCAAACGGTAATGGCTGAAATTTATAAATACTTAGAACCCTGAAAATAGTGTTGGTACTTCATTCTTAGACTACACGGAAAAAGAACGTGGTAAAGGTTCTAAAGGTGAAACAGTTACTAAAATGTTAGAGGAAGAGAAGTTTAAGAAAGACTCATCAATTGAAGCTATCTATAAACGCTCAATGTACGACTGGAAAATGTATGTGGATGCTATCGGTAATATCTTAGTAGACACAGGGAAGCGTCAGTATGTTGTAGTTCCTGCCGCAATGAACCCTTTCATCTTTAAAAAGAAAGAAACAGATAGCGGTGGTAAAGAGTTAGACTTCGGACGTGCAGTTCCTATCAATAACTTCGTTTCATTAGCATTAGCTAGTAAAGGAAACCTTGTAACTGGTAAGCCTACGCAACATACAGCGTATTTCAATTTAGGAAACATTTATGATAAGTTTTCTAAAGATACAAAGTATAAGCAACCGGCATTATATAAATTCCCTGGCTCTAAAGATGTAGATTGGACAGAGAAACAGAGTTGGTCAGATACAGGTACAACTTTATCTGAGGGTTTACTAGACTCGTTAACTACCCAGTTTGCAATAAATAGCTATGGTGTAAAAGGTGATAAAGATTGGGGTAAGTGGTTAAAACGTACTACAGAAAGTTTCTCTGTAAACAAAGGTAATGACATTCAAAGTTATGACCACGATAAACTTACAAAAGAGAAAACTTTCCCATTCTCGTTCAATACGAATGAGTTTAATGGTAACGATGCAATCTACGCCCCACGTAGTGGTTTAAATTCAAAACCCGGACATTTCATCATAGGAGACTTAGTAGCCTTTGATAACTTAGGTGCATTGAATACAACTACTACGCAACCAGCTAAACCGCAACAAGGTGGAGACACAAGCACAACGACAACAGCAACAACCACAACAAACTCGCAACGGCTGATACAAGTAGTGATGGTAAGCCGTTAACGTTAGATTCTTACAAGAAACTATAAGGTAATTGCTGATAAAGGTCATGAAGTTATTAAACGTACTCCTAATGCATTATGGGAAGGTGCTGCCGAAACAACTTCAAGATGACGATTAGCAATACGTAACTGAACGAAGTAAATAGGGCATTACGTATTGCTAAGGTTAACGACGGTTAGATTCACCTCTTACACAGCACCTGTTCGTGAAGCTTTGTCTGAAATAGGCATTACAGGTATGACAGTCTGTGAAGTGAAGGGCTTTGGTCGTCAAAAAGGCCATACAGAGCTATACCGTGGTGCGGAATATATGGTCGATTTTTTGCCTAAAGTGAAACTAGATATTGTTTTAGCTGACGAAGATGTTGATAGAGCGATCGAAGTTATTCTTAAAACAGCGCAGACAGGTAAAATAGGTGACGGTAAAATCTTCGTGACTGAAGTCGAGCGTGTTAGGTGCTGTGTAAGAGGTGAATCTAACCGTCGTTAACCTT
>NZ_JBSWSZ010000111.1:0-2604 GCF_056158285.1 Pseudoalteromonas sp. AWM4_233
TTATTGCTAAGGTTAACGACGGTTAGATTCACCTCTTACACAGCACCTGGTCCTTGTATCCTATTCACAAAGCGCTAGGTGTTATCGCTCTATTGTTAGTATTACCACGTGCAATTTACCGTATTAAAAAAGGCTTCTTACCTGCTGATGACAATGCATCAGAGGCACTTAAGGAAAGCCATTCATTTCGCCCATTGGGGTTTACTAATAGGTACCTTGTTAATGCCAGTAAGCGGTATGCTTTACTCAGGCTTTGGTGGGTACGGTATCGATGTGTTTGGTCTGGCTTTAGTGCCAAATAACTATACAGAGAATGGCGCAGTACCTTTCAATGAGACTATTTTTGTAGTTGCTAAAGCTGCACATTCTTATATTGCTTATGCGTTAACAGGTCTGATTGCATTACATATGCTGGGTGCCATTAAGCATCATGCGTTTGATAAAGACACGACATTACTGCGCACGTTAGGCCGTGCTTAATTAGGAGGTGCTGTGTAAGAGGTGAATCTAACCGTCGTTAACCTTAGCAATACGTAACTGAACCAAGTAACGTACAATAACGTATTGCTAAGGTTAAGCTAGGTCAATCTCCTTCGGAAGTCAGCACCTCTCTAGAACCTATTCTTCTCTACAAAAGTATCAAATCGTTTTACATGTATATGTGCTTGTTTTACAGATTGAAATCTTTCAAAATCTCCTTTTGTTACTGTTACTTCCCGTCTTCTATGGTCTGTATAAGTAACCGAACCTTTACCTTCTTCAAACAACCTGTCTATTACTTCTTGTTTAGATAAGCCTTCGTAATCAGTTCAGTGTTTTATTATTAAAAAACAGTCTATGTTTATTCTTTAAAGGGTTAAATAACGAATGTAAAAGTACAGAAAACCTAGAACAATTTCTATTTTGTTCAAAATCATATTCACTTGCTAGTTTCTTATCTGCATTATACTTGTCTTCATCTATTTCAAATTGCTTTCTAAAAGGATAGGTATTAAAATCAACTTTCAGTTTTTCTTTATTTACTTCCCTTAACGTTTCCATAATCAGTTGAGACCTATTCATAGCATCTACTAAATTTTTAATCCCTTCTTGCGGAAGAATAACAAAGCTACTTATCTTTGTCTCTTTTTGATTTGTATTCATTTCTATTCAGACCCTTCTGTCTTTAGTTTGCCTACCCTCTGTAGGACTTTATCTATGATAAACGTATTTTACAAGTATACGTTATATCCGAATAATGTTTCATCTGTAGGTTCTAACATATCATATACAGGTTTGAAGTATTCACCTTCTAACACTTTGTAGAACTCTACTGTTTCCTTATCTTCATTACCAATATCAACAGTTGCATCAATCTCGACTGCATAAGTTTTTGCTTTTAAGTAACTACTACGTTTATAACTTCTAGCAAAAGAGTCTAATACCTCCGTTAGCTGTTCGTTATCACACAATACCCCGAATTTTGCATAAGATTTCATGTAATATAAGTTAACAACTTCGATACCTTCTGTTTCTCTAATTCAGTTATAAGTTGATTGATAATTATATTCGTCTTTGTTTCCATATCTGAAAATAATGTACTAAAACTGAACTCTACAAACGTTTTATTATCTTCAAACTGGATATAAGGTATTGTCTTCCACATTACAGGAATTCTTTCTTCCTCCCTCATGTCTTCTATCCAATAACCTAATTCGTTTAATACTCTAAATAGATGTTTACCTTTTGAACTTAACTTCATATGGTGAGAATGTAATTCATATTCTTCTTCTGTTATTGTTAACTCTTCACCTGACAAAGAAGTAAACGTAATTGTTTTGTACTCTTCTATTACTTTATTACGTAAAAATTTGATGTCTTTAAATTTATACTTGTCTAAATCTTCTATCTCACTAAAAGGATAATACTGTCCTAAAGTCCCTCTTTTTCAGACGGTTCATAACAAATGTATTGAACTGACTAACCCTACGTTTTATATCTTTATCTAATTCTTCCATAGAATTAGAATCTTTATCTGCTTGTTCTAAATCTAATTTTACTGACTTTCTGTAATAATATGTTTTTGACTTTGGTTTCTGGTTTTAAACTATTTCTAAGAGAAGTTATCAACTCAAATACTTTAGTTCTCTTTTCAGTTAAAAGGTTTTTATCCTTATGTAGCTTACCTGTTGAATTAAATACAATTACATCTTCCTCTACTGGTCTTACTTCATCTACTTTGTTCATTTAACAGTCTCTCCTGTTCCTTACCTACTCTCTTGTAGGATTTATTTTGCTTACTCTTATATTATACCATATGTTTCTTTATTTGTCAAGTTCAACCAAAAATAAAAGGATAAGTCTAAATGACTTATCCCGTTATGGTTAACAGTTTATTGACTTGTTCCTACAATATAACGACCAAGATATATTGTAACTATTTAAAACCTACGTGCCAATAGGATATTAGGAGTCAATAAACTGGAATACCTAGTTTAATCTAACCTATAATTAGCTTAACCATATCTGTTTCGTATCTTGACTCGTCTTCTGCTCTTAACTCTTCTAAGAAACTTATAACGGGTTCAAATTCATACCCCTGAACAATACAATAGATATCACGTT
>NZ_JBSWSZ010000112.1:0-1071 GCF_056158285.1 Pseudoalteromonas sp. AWM4_233
TATTGCTAAGGTTAACGACGGTTAGATTCACCTCTTACACAGCACCTATACAAGCTAATCACGATAACTTTGTGAATGCCAATAGACAGACTCGACAAGATAAAATAGTTGGATCGAACCGAGAAGTTGAGATTTTTCGTAAAGATGGCACTAAGGTGTGGGGCAATTTATCCTTATGTCGTGTTGAGTGCGACGGTAAAATGCAATACACCGCGTTTGTACGTGATGTGACCGAACAAAGAGTACAACGAGAGTATTTAAATCAAGTGCTAGAGCAAGCCATTGATGCTGTGGTCTCAATTAACCCAGACAATATAGTCACGCAGTTTAATGCCGCTGCTGAGGCACTTTGGGGGTATGACCGCAAAGAAGTGTTAGGTAAAAATGTGAAGATGCTGGTGCCGATGGATATTCAGCAAAATCATGATGCTTATGTGAATAAAAACCGCATAACGGGTCAGAATAAAATTGTCGGCACTAGCCGTGAGGTGCCTGTTTTTAGAAAAGATGGGTCGCAAGTGTGGGGCAGTTTGGCACTATCTAAAGTGGTGATAGATGGAGATATTCATTACACCGCCTTTGTGCGTGATGTAACTGAAGAAGTCGCAAGGCGAACTACTTTCGAAACCTTGTCATTAGTGGCGAATAAAACCGACAACTCGGTGGTTATTACCGATGCTGAAGGCAAGATTGAATATATTAATCCGGGTTTTACCAAATTAACGGGTTATACCTTAGAAGAAGTGAGGGGCAAAAAGCCTGGTGACTTCTTACAAGGTCCTGACACAGATGCAAATACGGTAAAAAGAATTCGCGAAAAATTGAACGCAAAAGAAGCCTTTTATGATGAAATTTTAAACTATGACCAAGACGGTGGGTCGTATTGGATTTCGCTGGCGATTAATCCGGTATTTGATGCCGAAGGTACACTCACTAAATTTATTTCAGTTCAGGCGAATATCACCGAGACCAAAATGAAAGCGCTCGAGTTTACCTATAAGCTGGATGCGATTAGCCGTGAGGTGCTGTGTAAGAGGTGAATCTAACCGTCGTTAACCTTAGCAATACGTA
>NZ_JBSWSZ010000113.1:0-1050172 GCF_056158285.1 Pseudoalteromonas sp. AWM4_233
ATTAAGGATTTTTTGTGAAAAAAATAAATCAGGCAACACTACTCTTAGTTGCATTATTAGGGTTGAGCGCGTGTGGCGGTGGCAGCTCTAGCGAAACTCAAAACGATGTAAAGCAAGAGCAAACCAGCACGCAACCTCAAAAAAAAGATATAACAATTACAGGCAGTGTTGAGAAAGGACCATTCGTTATTGGTTCAACAGTGACAATTAATATTCTTGATGAAAACGGCGAAAACACAGATTCTACGATTGTTACCAAAACTACAGATGACTTAGGAAACTTCGAGTTCAAGGTACCTGAAGGCTCAATCATTCAAATTACCGCTGCAGGTTACTATAGGAATGAAATAACAGGCGCACTCTCTGAAGGCCAATTAAGCTTAAGAAGTATTTATAAGGCAACTTCTGATGACACTCAAAGTGCAAATGTAAACTTATTAACTCATCTCACTAGTAATCGAGTATTAGAACTGATTAAAGCCGGTGAAACTGACTTTGATAAGGCCATTTCACAAGCTGAGGAAGAGTTCTCTGCTAACTTCCAAACTGTGATCGCACGTTCAAATAATGAAAGTTTCTCTGAACTATCTATTTATGCAGATGCAAACTCAGATGATAATGCCTATCTACTCACGCTTTCTTCAATGCTATACCAACATGCTATTGATCTAGCAGAGTCTAACAAGTCTTCTGCAGAAGCTGAGTTAACTTCAATACTAAATGAACTAGAAAGTGACTTTGGTACTGATGGCAAAGTAGATAACACTGACAAACTTACTGCTATACAACTTACCCAAAAGCGAATTGATCCTGCTAAAGTGACACAACACTTAATTGATTGGCTTGGAGATAATAGTCAATTCACCGTGCCAGACATCAATGCGTATCTTGATACTGATTTGGACGGCATCGCAAACAATAAAGATGACGATGATGATAACGATGGCATCGCCGATGAAGATGATACATCTCAATTTGTAGCTGATTTTGTAATTGATAATCAGAATATCTCTCTTGCCGAAGACGAAACGGTTAGCGTTGAAATCGCAACTAATAACCCACTAGGCACTGACGAGACAATTAAATTTGAACTCATCTCAGATGTAAGCTCAGGTTCTCTTAATATTGACTATCCTAACATCTCATACACGCCTGTTGAAAATTACAACGGCAAAGACGAGTTCACGTTTAAACTTATTCAAGGGAATGTTGAAAGTAAACTTGTTACATTTTCTATTGATGTTACTGCTGTGAATGACGCACCAACTATTGAAGGAAAACCTGATTTAAGCATTATAGCTAATAGTGAGTACTCTTTTTTACCTTCAATTTTTGATATTGAAGGTGAACAATTAAATGTATCTGTTGAAAATTTACCTAAATGGCTTACTTTCGATTCTGCAACAGGAGAACTTAGAGGTACCCCCACAAATGCCCAAGTCGCAATTTATAATAATATTAAAATGTCAGTTAGTGATGGTTCTATTACCAGTAAACTTTCAACTTTTTCTATAGAAGTAACTTATTCAACACTTGAGGCCCCTGTTAACCTTAAACAAGCGAACACTTCGAAGGATAAACTTCAAGAAATACAACTCAGCTGGGATAAAGTAGAATTTGCTAAAAGCTACACTGTAGAAATTTCTCTTTTTGATGATTTTAGTAGTATTTTACAAACAGAGACTACCGAACTTAACAACATTTCCTTAGAAAAAACGCCTAACCATTATTTTTGGAGGGTAAAAACTGTAAACCCAATTGATCAAGAAGGCTTTAGCAGTGAAATCATGTCACTTGAAGCTGGTGTTTTTACTCGTACATATGGTGGTCTCTCATCTGAATCTGTAAAGACTACAATTTCAACAGATGATGGTAGTTTTATTACCCTAGCTTCTACGAACTCCTTAGATCTAAATTCCAATCTGAACGGTGAAGATGACTGGATTTTTAAAATCAATTCTCAAGGTCAAGTGGAATGGGAGTTTTTTTATATAGGAAGTGGAAGAGATAGATTAAGAGATTTAACTGTTCTTGAAGATGGAAGTATCTTGGCTGTTGGTCAAGATTGGGATACTAAAAAATCCATCGTACTAAAACTCAGTCCTGATGGAAATAAAACCTGGGAAAAACTATATAGGCCAGATAACTTTAATGAGAGATATGATTTTTCCCAAGTTATAGAAGTCAAAAATAAAGTTTACGTTGTCGCTATACCTTGGATATGCACAAGTTCCTCATGTAATTGGGACTCTGCTAAACTACATTCAATAAATCCTCACAATGGTGTTATTTCAGGTCAAATTCAATTACCAGCTTTTCAAGGAGCTCAAACTTCTCCCAGAATTATTAAAGCCACTAAAGATGATAAGATCTTACTTTCTGGTGATACCTATGCTGACTCTACAGATCCACTAAATAGAGGTGCGTTCATGTTCGTTCTGAATGATGACTTATCTATGCAAACGTCTTGGAATAATCAGGGGCAATATGAACTTATGGGTGCTGATGATATTATCGAGCTAAGGAATGGTTCTTTCGCCCTAATAGGGGGAGATGCAGTAGATGGAGACAGTGCGGTTGTTACTCTTGTGAACAATAAAGGAGAGTTCATAAGACAAAAGGCTTTTCCTGATCTGCGAACTTCTGGTTTCTTTAAATTGGTAGAGAGTGAACAAGGACATATTCACTTTGCAGTAACTCAAAACGGCCAGGTTTCTATCGCTAAACTAGATCAGAATCTGAATGTTCTTGATACAAAACTGCACTATAGTTCAAGTGACTCCAATCCCTCTATTCACTCCACACTAATTAATAAAGATGGGACCCATACGGTTACGTTAATTGATAAAAATAACAATAAATCAATTGCTATTATTAAAAAGTAAGGTACTACGGGGGTTGGGTTCTTACCAACCTCCTTCACCTGTTTATTTCACAACCTAAACCCTTTCATCTGCTGCTTCAGATTATCGATAAACATCCTTGTTTTTAAAGGCGTAAAGCTTGTTTTAGGATAATACGCCCATAAACGATTCACTTCGCTTTTTACGTTGGGTAACACAGGCGCTAACACGCCCATATCTAGTTCTCTCTCAACATAATCTGGAGAAATGAATATTAGACCCATACCTTGTATGGCGGCTTTCAAAATTGCATCAAGATTCTCTGACACAAAGTTATAGTTCGAGAAAGCAACGAACTCGCCGTTTTCCAGTAAAATACCGCCTTTTTGCTGGTAATAGTTATTGAGCAACATCTTATGCAGAGCTAGGTCTTCTACTATATTAATGGATGGGTGTTTTTCTAAATAGCTAGGTGCAGCAAACACACTCATTTGATAATCAATTAAGTGCGTGCCTTTGTGCGACACAGAGTCAAACTCTTCATGATACCGAGTGATCACTAAGTCATGACTTAAATCAGGATCATTACCTGGAATGAGTACATTTAATTGCACCGACATTTTTGGATATTTCTGCAAGAACCGCTCTATGTTTGGCATTAACAATGAGCTACCAACAGCTTGCGTTGCCGCGACTTTTAGCACGCCCTGAGGCTCTTCATGGGCACTTTTTACTGACTCCAGCATGGCATCAAATTGCTCAAGCCAAGGTGAAGCCTTTTGTAAAAAGCCATGTCCTGATTCGGTTAGACTAACTTGTCGAGTGGTTCTTACAAATAAACTGGTTGCTAGTTGTTTTTCCAACCAATCAATGCGTTTACTTACCGCTGAAGCCGAAATACCTTGTTGTTCGGCAGCCGATGTAAAGCTTTTAGTGTTGGCGACAAGTTCGAAACTTTTTACTGCAGATAACCAATCCATTTATTATTTCCCGTTAGGAACTAGTATTTTTATTATTACCCTATTTTTAAGAAAGTAAAAACCCAGTATTTTGTGAGTCTGTTTATTTTTTTAAGAAAAGTTATGTCTTCGATTGTATTTCTAGCGGTGCTATTGATGTCTTGCTCTCAGTTTGCAAGCCAACTTTATATGCCTGTTTTGCCAGACATAGCTAAAGATCTGGCGTTAAGCTCCAGCGCCAGCCAAGCAGTGATAGTCAGCTTTTTCATCACGCTTGGGCTAACTCAGTTAATTGCTGGACCTCTAAGAGATAAATATGGTGACAGACACATTCTAATCGCTGGGCAGCTCATCTTAGTAGCAGGCGCGTTAATATGTGGTTTTGCAGAGTCAAATTGGCAATTTTTGCTAGGCCGAGTTTTACAAGGAATAGGTTCAGCCTCACCAGTTTTGATCAGTCGAACCTTGTTAGCGCAGTATTTAACTGGTGCAAAATTAAAAAGTGCGATGGCAAGTCTTGCAATGGCAGCGTCGATCACGGCAATACTTTCGCCCATGATAGCGGGTACACTCGCGCAGCTTATTAATTGGCAAGGCCTCTCTTTTATCATGGTGCTGCATTTTGCACTGGTGTTGTGGTTAGGCTTTGTGATCCTTCCTAAATCACAAAAAAACGATGCTCATTCTATTAGACCTCGAGCGTTGGCGAGTTTATATAAATCACTGTTACAAGATAAAAATTTAATCTTACTGGCAAATTTTAAGTGGTTACCTACTTACTTATATTTGACCATTCAGCTGTATTTACCTTTTTATTTACAGGCACAGTTTCAGTTTAATACAGAGCAAATTGGCTACGCGATGATGTTACCTATGGCGGGCTTGTTAGTCGGTTCGTCTTTAGCAAAAATAATGCAAAAGCGTATGAGCTATATGAAAATCGTCAAATTGCTCTGGCCTGCGCTGCCAATAGCTGCGTTTATTTTCGAGTTTAGCCATATCAGTGCGTTAGTTATGCTATTTGCTTACACGCTAATTATGATGGTATTTGGTGCATATTTTCCGAGTTACATGCACATCATTGGCTTACTACAACCTGAAAAAGCCGGCTCAGCCAATGCGCTAGTAGGCGCGATAGAGTTACTATTTTTTACAGCTTTGGCTTGGTTGACTAATGTTATTTTATTTAGCAGCCAACACATATTGCCCCTTATCGTGCTAGCTTGTTCAATGGTCTTATGGTTTTGCTGGAAAAAACTATCATTAAACCTAACCCTATGTGAGAGATAAAAAGAAATGGAATTCACAACAAAAAGACTGATTATCCGCCGACTTAAAGTCTCTGATTTAGAGGCAGTATTAGCACATAGAAGCGACCCCTATACCTCTCGCTATATTGGCAAGCCCGCGACTCTTGCTGATGCGCAAGCGCGGATCGCACAAGCTCAACTGCCCTGGGAAGGCAGAGAAGGTGAAAGACTCATACTTGCGATTGAGTGTAAAGAAAGTAGCCTGTTACTTGGTGAATTGATGTTCAAGTATGTTTCTATAGAACATCTATGCGGCGAAATTGGATACCGTTTAGCCAGTCAACATCATGGTAAAGGCTATGCATTCGAAGCTGCCAGCGCTTTGATCAAAGAAGTCTTTACTCAGTTTGAACTTAACAAGTTAAATGCAATTTGCGCCGTTGATAATATTGCGTCTTGGAAGCTAATGGAAAAGCTGGGGATGAAAAGAGAAGGAAGACTCAGAAATAATTTGATGCTTCCTTCTGGCACAACAGACTGCTTTACATATGGCGTATTAAAGCATGAAGTGATTTAGACCTTTGACTTTTATCACTGTTAATTATGTATCCACCTAGCTCTTTATGCTTTTAACTTTTATACCCTTATCCCTTTAACTCTTTATACCCTTAAACAAGAGCGGATAGCGTCTGATCACTTCGCCGATATAGTCATCGGCAAGTATCGATTTTTCAAATTGCTCGATATCTTTACTGGCATGGATCACCCATTCAAGGCGCTCAATCGCCCTTAAAAACCCCCGCTTCAAATGAAATTGTTGCTTATACTCATCACAATTTCGCGCTAATATCTCGATTTTTGCAGGGTCAGCTTTCAAGGCACTCAGTACTTCCTGAATATAAGCATTGTCTTGTGGTTTCGGGGCACGTCTCACTCTATTTCTCATCACTTAGCCACTGAATAATATTGTCTATAATCACTTTACCCTCCAAGTACGGCTTTGAGAGCTGTCTTGATCATAACGCATGTCCACAAATGTGTGCGGACAGTTTAACACCCGTCCGAAATCTGTCCGACTGACCGTCCGATATTTATTATTAATATTAACAAACTATAAAAAACAAATAATTTCATAAACTTATATGTTGGCACACTGTTTGTAATACCTAACTATCATTCAGGTATTATTTTTAAGGCGGACAGCTGTGATCAGAGACACCCAAGGACAAGACAAGCAAGTAACACCACGTCGAAATAGCAAAAAGTGGTTATTGTTTGCATCAGGCTTACTAGCTACAACAGCATTAACGGCTTATTCAGTGCCCAAATTTAGTCAGCTTTTAAGTACTGATTTGGTGGTTTCACAATCAGTGATCCAAACTGCCGTTGTTGAACGTGGCGATATGCTCGAAGACATTCGAGTAGAAGGTAAAACACTGGCAGCAATTAACCCTGCGGTGTATGCCATTGCACCGGGTACGGTCACTTTACATGTGAAAGCGGGCGATAACATTACTCAAGGGCAAGACTTGTTGAGTATTAACAGCCCTGAATTAAGAAATCAATTACTTCAGGAACAAGCAACTTTAGCGCGCTTAGAGACAGAGTTTAATCGTCAGAAAATCACCACAGAGCAACGCTTACTCGATACCCAGCAGCGTGCTGAACTAGCACGTGTTGACCTAGAAGCTGCATCGAGTGCCATGGAGCGTGCTAATGCCAGTATTAAAAAGCAAATTATTTCTAAATTGGAGCTCGAAGAGAAAATCGTTGCGCTAAAACGTGCAGAACTTAATAAAAAGCATGCGATTGAAGCGCTAGATTTAGAGCAAAAAAGCCTTAACTTTGAGCTTAAAATTGCCGAACTAGCGTTAACCCGTCAGCAGCACTTAACACAAGAACTCGAGCGTCAAGTGGCGGCTTTAACCATTCAATCACCGCTAACTGGCATAGTTGGCACTGTGAGTGTGCAACAAAAACAACATGTGCAACGAGATGCAGAACTGATGTCATTGGTTGATTTATCAGAATTAGAAGTCGAAGCTTTTATTCCTGAGAACTTAGCGGATGAACTTGCGATTGGCTTAGCCGCAAATATTCAAATCAATCAACAAACATACCCTGCAACTCTTGTGGCAATTTCTCCTGAAGTTGAACAGGGCCGTGTAGCAGGTCGCATTCGCTTTGACCAACAACCAGAGAAGCTTAGACAAAACCAACGTGTCAGTGCGCAACTTATTTTGTCGCAAAAACAAGATGTCCTAAAAATCAAACGTGGCGCCTTTGTCGAAACTGGCGCTGGCAAAATTGCCTACTTAATAAACGAAGGACAAGCACAACGTCAATCAATCAGCATTGGCGCTAAAAGTATTCACGAAGTTGAGTTAACATCGGGCGTGAAAGCCGGAGATAAGCTCATCATCTCAAGTCTTGCTGCGTTTCAAAACCAACAAAACGTCATGCTTAGTAATTAATAAAAAGGAAAATATCATGTTATCAATGCAGAACATCAGCAAAATTTATCGTACCGAGCTTATCGAAACCCACGCCTTGGTTGATGTCAACTTTGAGGTAAATGAAGGGGACTTTATCGCTGTCACTGGCCCTTCTGGGTCTGGTAAAACAACTTTCTTAAACTTAACTGGTTTGCTCGAACCTTTTGATAAAGGCCAATACTTTTTAGACGGTCAGGATGTTAGTAAATTAAACGACAGCCAACTTTCTAAAATTAGAAACGAAAAAATTGGCTTTATCTTCCAAGGTTTTAACCTGATCAGCGAATTAAACCTTTACGACAACATTGAAGTGCCTTTAATTTTTAGAGGCTTACCAAGCCATGAGCGTAAGCAACGTATCGAAAATGCCCTTGAAATGGTCGGTCTTGCTAGTCGCGGAAAGCACTTTCCTGCGCAATTAAGTGGTGGTCAGCAGCAACGTGTTGCGATAGCACGTGCACTTGCAGGGCAACCTAGATTCTTATTAGCCGATGAGCCAACAGGTAATCTCGATACGCATATGGCGCGCCAAGTGATGGATTTACTACAAGAGATTAATCAACAAGGTACGACCTTACTGATGGTGACACATGATAATGAACTGGCCCAACGTGCTCATCGCAACATTCAAATACTCGATGGCCAGTTAACCGACATCAACAAAAGCCAACTTACTGATTTAGCTGTTTAGAACCTAGGTGCGACATGAAAGATTTATTTCAACTCGCCCTGCAAGGCGTTAAACAAAAAGGCAAACTCACTATTTTAATGATAGCCAATTTGGTGATCGGTATTACATTACTTCTCACCATGAGTACCACAGTGAAGTTAAGCGGAAACAGTGTGCTAACCGACAAAGCGCCGCAGATGCATCACTTTAGCCTCAACTATATGGATAGCGATTTTGATATCCGTAACCAGTTTCGCTATCCGCCATTGACGTTTCAAGATGCTCAGGCACTTAAAAATGCCGAGTTAGACTACAAACATCTGTCATTTAACTATGACACGCGCTTTATTTTAGAGTCAGAGCAACTCGATAGCGCTCGACCTATGATAGCCACGGCATCCGCCTCAGATATCGATTACTTTAGTGTTTTTAATGTGCCTTTTATCTACGGTGCACCTTGGTTAGAAGCACAATCAGACAGTGACGTCATCGTGATCGATAAAAAAGTCAACGACCACTTTTTCTCAGGAGAAAACTCAGTAGGCCAATTTATCAAAGTCGATAAGCAGCCTTTAAAGATTGTCGGTGTGATGGACTTATCTCAACACAACCGTCGCATTTCAAATATGCGCTTTAGCAACCGTTATAACGATTTAGCGATAGTGCCTATGGCAACGGCCGAGAGAATGAACCTGCCTCGTGCTGGTTATATGCCTTGCCAGACCAAAGAAGAAAATCAACGCAGTGAATATCGCCAACATAATGTATCAGCACTTAAATCGGCTGAGTGCGGTTACCTTCACACTTGGATTGAATTTGACCAACAAAACCACCAGCAACAACTCGCTGCTGCAAGTTTGTGGGCGCGTAATTATACGCAACAGCAAGCAAACCTAGGTCGTTTTCCTCACGAAGAGAAGTATAAGTTGAACGATTTACAGCTACTACTGAATGAATTTACACAATTCATGCGTTGGGAAAAAGTTTATCTTCAGTTTTCTTATCTGCTATTTGCAATTTGCCTAGTGAATACGGTGGGCATTTTGCTTGCGAAGTACCAATCTAAGAACAAACTGGTTTCGCTCTATCGTGCACTTGGTGCGAGTCGCTGGTATATCGTAAAAATACATCTTATTGAAATAAGTTTAATTGCCTTCGCTGCCATTATTGCAGGTGTACTATTCGCCCACTTAGGCCTTGAACTAATGTTCCAAGTTAACATGTATCAAATGGACTATTCGGCAGATCCAAGTTTGGTCAAACACTTATTTAGTATGGATTACAGCTTTGCATTGACGTCTGGTGCGTTCATTTATGCCGCTATTTTAATTGCAGGTTTATATCCGGTTTACCGTATCAGCGGTATTTCACCAGCATCGCAGCTAAGGGGGTAATCATGTCTTTAAAACATATTCTAAAATTAATTCTGAAACAAAAAAGCATCTCGATACTAATTGTTTTCCAAGTTGCCATTACCCTAATGATCGTCAGCAATAGCGCCTTCATTAGCTATGCAACACTTCAAAACTGGTTAATTCCATCAAAACTTGAAGAAAAGCAAATCTTAAATGTGGTTACTAACGTCTATGATGAGCAAGTCGATAAAGGGCAATTAATTGAACGCGACTTAACCGCAATTAGAGCACTGCCTGAAGTTGTATCAGCAACATATAGTGGTGAAGAAAACGTCATTGATACACGTCGCTCGAGCAATGTTGTGTATGGCGATAACCTTGATGAGAATGCCAAAGATCACTCCATTGCACTGTTTGGTGTCGACCAACAGGGCGTGGGTTCTTTAATGCTCAATATCAGCAGTGGTCGTGATTTCTACGCAAACGAGTTTGTCACAGGTGATGCTGCAACCACGCCAGCAAGCGTTGCACTTATCAGCGATGATTTAGCTAAAACCCTATTCGAAGAGACTTCGCCTTTAGGTCAAACCGTCTATTTGAATGGTTCAAAAACACCTTATCAAGTAGTAGGGACTTTTGAAGATAAAATGCTTGGAGAGAGCGCAACTTACGACCAAGTTTGGTATCACGGCATGGTTATTCCAGAAGCGATTTACGGCCGTAACAACGAAATAAACTACATTATTCGTGTTGCACCTAATACCTCAAAGAAAGTCTTAGAAACAATTGAGACATTACTTTATCAAGAGCCGGGACGTATCGTGTCTCGTGTCGAATTCTCAGCACGTGCCAAGAAACGTTTATGGGATGGCAGAAGTAGCTTTGCTTTTGTGATGTTTGCTATTAGTGCGGTCGCCTTACTTATTACCTCATTAGGCATTATTGCGCTCGTTACTTTCTCGGTCAAAATGCGCCATAAGAATCTAGGTATTTTGAGAGCACTGGGCGCGTGTAAAGGCATGGTACTAAAAAGCCTGATCATCGAAAACTCACTACTGGCACTGGTTGGCTTAGTAATAGGCTTCTTTTTATCTTTGTGGCTAAACATGGCACTATTACAAACACTTGGGGTGCAAGGGACTCCCGATATTGTCGTTGGCATACTGGTGACCTTATTTGTTTGGCTTTTAACTTGCTTTGCGGCTTATTTACCCGCTAGAAAGGCAACGTTAATTTCGCCTGCGCAAGTGACTAAAGCCAGTTAAACCGAATAAATAATAAAACTAAGCTAGAGAGAAATAAAATCTCTCTAGCACAAAAAAGAAAAACAATATGCAGCAAAGTAAAATTCTGATCATCGACGACAACCCTGACATAGTAAAAGCACTCAGGGTTTTATTTTTAATTAATGACATTGAGTGCGATGGCGCAACTTGCCCAGAAGAAGGTATGTCAAAACTGCAACAAGGTGGTTTTGATCTCGTCATTCAAGACATGAACTTCACACGAGATACCACTTCAGGTGAAGAAGGCGAAGCACTCTACCACCGAATTCGTCATTTTGACCCAGACCTCCCGATTATTCTGCTCACTGCTTGGGCTAATCTTGAAATGGCCGTAGCGCTAATAAAAGATGGCGCAGCCGATTACATTGCCAAACCTTGGGAAGATCAAAAGCTTCTTACAACCGTGCAAAATTTGCGAGAGAGCTATCAGCTACAACAGCAGCAACTGAGCAGTCACGTCAAGCAAAGAGCCCGATTACAACACCTCAACGACAACTTCGATCTGGCTGGCATGGTATTCGCTGACAACAGTATGATTAACCTCGTTGAAATGGCCACTCAAGTTGCCCATTCAGATGCCCCCATCTTAATCACTGGACCAAATGGTGCAGGTAAAGAAAAAGTCGCTGAGCTTATCGTCGCCAATAGCCAATATAAAGATGCCCCCTTTATAAAAGTAAACGCGGGCGCATTACCTGCAGATTTAATCGAAGCAGAATTATTTGGTGCAGAGGCTGGCGCATATACTGGGGCAACCAAAGCCAGAGAAGGTCGTTTTGAAGCAGCCAATGGTGGCACTTTATTTTTAGATGAAATAGGCAACTTGCCTCTATCTGGGCAACAAAAGTTACTTAGGGTATTACAAAGTGGCGAATTTGAACGCGTAGGCAGTACCAAAACTCGTAAAGTCTCAGTGCGTATTATCAGCGCAACCAATACCAACCTTCCTCAAGCTATCGCCAATGGTGAGTTTAGAGAGGACTTATACTATCGGCTCAATATGATTGAGTTAAAACTCCCGCCTCTTTCCCAACGAAAAGACGATATCCCCTTGTTAGTGCAATCATTTCTTGATTCAGATAAAACACTGAGTGCCAATGCAGAACACACATTAATGGCGCACTCGTGGCCTGGCAACGTGCGAGAATTACAAAATGTGCTTGGTAGAGCTGCACTACTTTGCCAAAACAACACCATTGAAAGTAATGACTTAGGTATTACACTGTCAAAAGTACCGGTTGAAGAGAAAGTCGAATACAGTTTGCAAGACATCCAAAGTGCACTCGATAAACATCAAGGTATTATTGCTAAAGCAGCCCGTAGTTTAGGATTGAGCCGTCAGGCATTTTACCGTCGTATGGAAAAGTTCGGATTAAAGTAATGCAGCACAATGAGATAAGTTTATTACACAAAACAGGCTACTCTTTACTAGCCTGCTTTACGGTTTTTTGGTTCATTTATGCAGCGGGTGGTCAATTCGGATATCAGGGGCTTTGGCTAACCGCTGGTGCGTTTATTTCTTCATTTATATGCTTATCTTCTGCCCTACTCTATTTTGTTAGCTTTCAACAAAAGCAGCTTGATGCTTTACATGATGGCATTAAAAGTTTCAAAGATGGCGACTTTTCTATTCGTATTCACCCTGATGGCGATAAACACCTAGCACCCATATTAGATTTATATAACGACCTAGCTCGCAACCTTACTGAGCAAAGACAGACTTTAAGCCAAAAAGAGCACTTGCTAGATAGCATTGTTCAAACCTCGCCTATGGCAATTGTGCTTTTTAACCCTTTTAAGCAGGTGGTCTATCACAACCAACAGGCGAACGAGTTATTACAAGTTGCAGGCTCATTAAAAGGCAAAGAATTATATGGCTTACTTGATAACGTCAGTGCACCAATTCGTTCCTTTTTGCTTGAGCAAGGCTCAGGCATTGTCAGCTTTGAACACAATGACTTAAAACATAGTTATTATATTGCCAACCAAACCGTCACTTATAACCATCAGCCACACCAGCTTGTTTTATGCAAAGACCTATCTTTAGAAATTGGTAAAGAAGAGCTACAACTTTGGAAAAACGCCATTCGTTTAATTAGTCATGAACTAAATAACTCATTGGCCCCAATTTCTTCTCTCACATCGTCTGCAGAAGCCATTTTAGAAAAAAATACCCACCTAGATTTACTGCCTGATATTCTGCAAACCATTAGCCAAAGAGCCTCTAATCTGAACGCTTTTATCGCGAAATATGCCGAATTTGCACGTTTGCCTAAACCTAATATCAACAAACAAAACCTAGCAGATACACTGCAGAGCGTTCAAAAACTCTATACCTTTGAGCTATTGGCTGATTTGCCATGCGAATATGCCTATTTCGATGTTTTACAGCTAGAGCAAGTTTTAATAAACCTCCTTAAAAATGCCCATGAATCTGGTTCAAATGTGTCCGATATTGGCATTAAAGTCGTTAAAGATTATAACCGAGTTCGCTTTGCTGTGGTCGATAGAGGTCAAGGGATCACTCAGGGCAAAATCAGCCAGGTAACTTTGCCGTTTTTTTCAACAAAACAAGGCGGCAGTGGACTTGGCTTGAGTATTTGTTCAGAAGTGATCAACGCGCACCAAGGTCAATTAAAGATTAAAAATCGTACAAACGGTGGAGTTATAGTTGAATTTGACATCCCATTAAAACTTTAAAAACAAAATATTAAAAAACTCATAACTCATTGATAAACATCAAAATATGAATATATTCATAAAGCTATTTCTGCAAATTTGTAATGTGATGTAATAAAATTAAGCATAAAAATCGCATTAAGTAGTATAAATCTGTTTCAATCTAGGATAAATTAGTCCCCATAATGCGTTTGAAGACAGCCAAAACAGAAACTAAATTGTTCTGAAAACTTAACTCACTTCACGTATTAATTATCGAAAAGGAAGCAACCAGAACCAAAGCAAAACTACCGTCGGATAAGTGTAGTGCTTAAGTTTTAATGTATTACGACTTATGAATATATTCATAAGCGATTAAAGGAGCTAACTGTGAATTTTGAAACCAGACAAAATATGGCCAATGAAATTTGGCAAATAGATGCTCGCTCGGCGCTCGACAAAGTGCATCAACAAATCAAAAACAATACATTAAACTCTCTGCCAAATCTTCAGAACCAGCGACATGCGCATGGTGCGATCCAATCATATTGGCACAGTTGTTTTAAGCTGATGGCGCCACTTCAAGTTCAAATTGAATACGTGAACTCTACTAGCTCAAATGAATGTGTTGAATTAAAAAATACTGGCCCAGCTATTATTGACCTTGAGAGCTGGCGCTTGGAGCTTGCGGAAACAGGCGAGACTTTGTTCACCTTCCCACGTAATAGCTATATTAAACCAAGCCAAACCCTTAAAGTTGAACAGCAGCAAAGCACTTTCATGTTTAATAAGCTTAGTCCAGTTTTCAAACAGTGTGGTTGCCATATTAGATTATTAGATGCTGAAGGCAGTGTGGTTAGTGCTTGGATTAATGGCCGCAAGGCGCATGAGTCAATCATTATTTCGCACATCAGTCATGATACAAATACAAACCGCAATAAAGACAAAGATCACATTGAGTTAATCAACTTAAGTACTTCTTGGGTAGATTTATCTGGCTGGACTATATGTATCAAGGATGGGCCTGAGTTTACTTTTGCTCAAATGGCAAAAATGGAGCCCTGCTCTGAGCTAAAAATTTACGCTAACCATAATGAGCCAGGTTGTTACTCATTTGACAGCTCGACTCCTATTTTTCAACAAACAACAAGCACCGTTGTATTATTAGATAAAAATAAGCAGCGTGTTAACGAATATCACTTTGCATAACTCCCTAAGCTTCATAGTGATTTTGGGGGGCATTAGCCCCCTTTTTTTTACCATGCTATGATGCAAGCTCATAATAAAAATAGAGCTCAGGGATATGATTTTATATACACTTTTAACCATTCTACTGATTGTACTGGGTATGCTCACTTTTGTGCCCAAGTACCAAGATGCCATTAACCGATTTTCTACAGGTATTAATTTTTTCCTTACCTTAATTGCAACCTTATTTGGTGTGTTATTAGCTATGGCATTTGCCAACATAGAAGAGGATCAAAAAGAAAAAGAACACGTTATTAAGCTCATGCAAGCCACGATTGCAGCCATTGAGAGTTCTCATGATTACTCTAAAGATCTGTATGAGTTTTATTTAGATCTGCCAAAGGAAGATGAAACACGTGCACACTTTTTTGATAAAAACCCTTTACCATTTCCTGATTACCTCAACACCTTTATGAGGCAAAGCCTGGTAAATAGAACACTTTCAGAAGAAACCCTGATAGATTTAAACGAGTATAAGTTTAATTTACAGAAAACAAGTAATGGCAATCAACCGCAAATTTATCTTGTGTTATTGACGTATACGATTGAGTCACTGCGTCTAGAGATTGACTATCAAAAAGGTGAAAAGTCACTGCATGAATTAGAACAAGCAATAGACAGTAACGATAGAAAATTTAATTTAGCTTTGGACAAATTAAAGAGCTCAAGTCTTTAAGCTATTCTTAACCATATAAAGATGACAGAGCGAGGGGGAAGCCCTCGCCTACATTGAAGTTTCGTTTCTCGTTTCTCAAGAATCTTAAATAATCACTTCAAACTCGATCTTCGCTTGCTCTTGTGGCGATAGCAAGCTTTTAAGATGCTCAGCAATGTCTTTGCCACTATCATTCAAGAAAAAATCAAAGCCTGCCCCATTGCCATCAATAATAATGGAAAGCCCTTCATCAATTACGGTAACTTTTGAAATGCGTTCAATCTCAATACTTTGACCATTTTGAGTGCCAATAACTGTGTGTAATGATTTATTCTTTATTTTAAGCACATCGCCATCACGACGGATCTGATTGGTTAAGGCGTTGTCTTGTTTATACTTAGGATGAAAACGATAGCATTGGCCTGCGAACAAAATTGCCATACAAATCACGAGATAATCGGGCAACACGGGCTCTTCGATACTAAAATGTCCTATCAAGAGTAAGCCAGTCAAACCGAGCACTAGCCCCATAAGCGCTTTATCTGACACTCTTAATTCTGATAATTTCAAAATAGTCCCCCGCTTATTTTTATATACACGGTATCTGATGGTGTTTTAGTGTGCAAGTCACGAATGTAAAACATAGTAAAAAAGCACCTAAGCCTTTAATCCACACCAAAGTGTTTTAATCAAAAGCAAAGATGCTTCGAGTAGGAGTCTGCACGACGCAAAAGCGCAAAACTCTATTTCAAGGAGAATTTAGATAAAAAGTTTTACTTTTTAATTAATACCAATCCGCAATAACACTTAATCATTTTGAGGGATTAAACCTGATGATAGCGGCGTTAAAGATTTCTCATTTAGAACAACTAAATAACGAAATATTTGCCTTGCCTACACGGATGTAGGTACCTCAGCGATAGCAGGACGCGTGAGCGGTGCTATCAACGAGGTTTTCTTGCCTCAAAATAGATCACTTACTTAAGCGGGTTGGTATAAAAGAAAACTCCAGCACATCAAAACAAGCACCCAGCGTGTGGTAATCACATTTAGCACCCGCTTCACTCTTTTGATTACTGTATTTTTGATTTGCACCAGTCAATACTCTGAACCAAGCACCGAAATCATGATCTACAAAATGCTGCCAACAATAACCCCAAAGTGCGCTGTATTGTTCTAGGTACTGTGGCTGTTTAGTCACATCAAACAACATAGCTGCAGCTGCAAAGCTTTCGGCTTGTACCCAGAAATACTTATCGCTGTCACAAGTTTGGTATTCAGTATCAAAGCCATACACCAAACCTCCGTGGAAGGTATCCCACGCCTTGCTATAGGCCACATCAAATAAGTACTGGGCTTTTTCAACAAACTCAGGGCGCGCTTCAAAGGCATTGAGTTGCATTAGTAACTTAGCCCACTCTGTTTGGTGGCCCGGCTGGAAACCCCAAGGACGATATAGATTTTTCGGGTCGTCTTTGTTGTATTCAAGATCTGGCTCTAACTCTGGTGTAAAGTGCTCATACACTAAACCTAAACTTTGGGCTGAGAGCTCAAAACAAAAACGATTGGCCAAATGCTGCGCTTTTTCAAGATAACGAGGTGATTGAGTCGCACCATATGCTGCGATTAACGCTTCACAAATATGCATATTGGCGTTTTGGCCACGATAGTCACACAATCTGCCATCTTCATAAATGGTATCGGCGTAGATCCCCTCTTTCGCTTGCCAAAAGCGCGACTCTAGTAACTCGAATGTTTCACTTATTTTTGCATCCGAGTCAATCACACCGGCTTTATAACAATGGGCGTAACACAGTAATACGAACGCATAGCCGTAGGCTTGTTGTGTCATGTCTTGCGGTTGGTTGTCTTGCAAAGTCCATGCGTAAGCTTTTGAAGATTCGCGCCAATGTTGTTGCTCTACATAGTCCAAACCATGCTTTGCAATGACTAAGTAATCGTCGTTGTTTAACAGCTTTGCCGCACGACAAAAGTTCACAACCATTCGTGTGCTACTGACAAGCTGCCGAAATCCATTGTTAAATGTTGTGCCATCGTCTAAGTAGTTTTGGAAATAGCCACCAAGGTCGTTGTCGACGCAGCGGTCTTTATAAAAGTCGACGATCGATTGACTGTGTGTTGTTAAAAATTCTGAGTTATAAAAATTCACGTGTGTTTTACTCTAAAAAGGCAGCATCGTATGTGCCACTAAATTGTTCGTTAAATAAATCGCTGACTTGTGTGAAGCTTGGCAACGCAGGGAATGCACCTTGTGTCGAGACAGCAATGGCGCCCGCGCAACTGGCAAAAGCCACAGCAGCTTGAATTTGTGTTTCGCTATTCAGTAAGCTCTCAAGTTGGGTGGTTTCGCTAAGTAAGTATAAAATCGCGCCAATAAAGCCATCGCCACCGGCTGTGGTATCAACCACTTGCGTTTTCGCTGGACTCACAAAGCCTCGGAATTGTTTGCTCACATACTCAATCTCATCACCGCCATTAGTGATCAAAATAAGCTTACAATTTGCTGCTAAACAATCAGATAAGTACTGCTCAGGATTACCTTGTGATAACAGTTCAAACTCTTCTTTGGCAAACTTGACGACATCGGCTTGCTTCACCACTTGGTTAACCAGCTCAATATCAATGCGTTGATCTTTCCAAAGATTGGCGCGCAAATTCACATCAAAACATACCTGTAAGTTCAACGCTTTTGCCTGTTCAAGCACAGTTTGCGTGGTTTTTGCAGCACCCGCTTCGGTCAGCGTATTACTACATAAATGCACAAGGCTGTTGTTTGCAAACCATGCCTCGCTTACTTGCTCTGGTGTGAGCAAAAGGTCAGCGCTGTCTTTTCGCATAAAGGTAAAGCTTCTGTCGCCACTTGCATCTAAATGTACAAAGGCCAGAGGCGTGGGAGCAGTCTCGTGCTTTAAAGTAAACTGAGTATCAACGCCGTAATGCGCAAGGCTGTGAATTAAAAACTCACCAAACTGATCGCTCCCCACTTGTCCGGCAAATTGCGCCCGCCCACCGAGTTTGGCCAAGGCCACTGCAGCATTGGCAGGTGCACCACCAGGAAATTGTCGATAATCGTTAATGATTAAGCCATCTTGCTCTTGGCTTTGAAACTGCAAAAAATCGATCAGCGCTTCGCCATAACATAACACCCCACTCATGCTGCACTTACCTCTTGCGCTCGACCCTTATATTGGCTCATAGCAAAAAATAGGATGTAGACATAAGCGAACACAGGCACTAAAAAGCTCACTTGTACAGAGAACTTATCAGCGACAACCGCTTGAAGTAGTGGGAAAACCGCACCGCCAACGATGGCTTGGCATAATAAACCCGAGCCCTTGGCTGTTAGCTGGCCTAAACCACGAATTGCTAAACTGAAAATCGTTGGGAACATGATTGAGTTAAAGAAACCAACCGCTAATACGCTCCACATTGCAACCTTGCCGGTACTAAACACAGTGACCATCAATAGCACCACAGCCATCACTGCATTTAAGGCTAATACCAAGCTAGGCGCATATTTACGCATTAAGATTGAGCCGATAAAACGACCTATCATCGCGCCGCCCCAATAGTAAGCCACCATGTTGCCTGCTTGCTTTGTTGTCAGACCACCAATTTCAGGACGCTCGAAGTAGTTCACTAAGAAGCCACCGATAGACACTTCAGCACCCACGTATAAGAAGATACCCAGTGCGCCCATGACAAGGTGCTTTTGCTGCCAAATTGAGCCGTTCACTTCAACGTCTTTTTGCTGTTCAAAATCCAGCTTAGGCAGTTCGATAAACTTGAACGAGCAAGCCACCGTAATGGCTGCCAGTGCAATTAAGAAGTAAGGCAGTTGCACTTGCTCTGCACCAGCACTGCTGCTGGTTGCCGAAAGAATAAAGAAGGTACCAAACAGTGGCCCTGCAGTATGACCTAATGAGTTAATCGCCTGTGCCAGATTCAAGCGACTGGCTGCATGCTGTGGCTCGCCTAAGCAATTAACATAAGGGTTTGCAGAGACTTGCAGCACGGTGATACCGCCTGCAAGTACAAATAGTGCACCTAAAAATAACGCGTACTCTTTCACGCTTGCTGCAGGTATAAACAGCAAGCAGCCCAAAGCTAATGTCGATAAGCCAATGAACACACCATTGCGATAACCAAATTTAGCTACCACACGACCGGCCAATGGCGACACTAGAAAATAAGCGCCAAAGAAACAGAACTGCACCAACATAGCTTGGGTATAGCTCAGTGAAAATTCTGCTTTTAAGAATGGGATCAGAATGTCGTTTAACGCGGTAATAAAACCCCAGATAAAAAACAAACTGGTCATGGCATAAAACGCCATTTTTTGATTAATTTGTTTTGCCATGATTAATTCGCCTCAGACGTTGCTACCGAAGGAGCAGCAACTGAATAAGATGGTGGACGATGCTCAAGTGCACCACCGAACGCAGGGTTAGGCTTAGTATCTAAGGTAAACTCTAGACGCTGCGGGCTACGAATGTATGACTCGTCAATCCAGCTATTCAGCGTGTCTTTACCATTGATTTTTAAGCCTTTAATGTAAATGTGTTCGGCGCTTGCAGCAGGTGCTTGAATGGTTAAATTACCAATTTGTGCCTGTTCAAATGCTGGGCTTGATAACACCATGTCTGCACGACCTGGGTAGAACGGATACATACCTAATGCCGAGAACACATACCAAGATGACATCTGACCTAAATCGTCTTGCCCTGGAATACCTGACACTGAGTTATGCCAAAGTTGCTTCATGGTCTCACGCACCGTTTGCTGCGTTTTATACGCATCGCCTGTGTATAAATACATCCAAGGCGTGGCAATTGACGGCTGATTTGATACGTCTGCATATTGCGCTGAGTCACGGTATAACACCCAAGTACCATCAGGTTTACGGAAATGTGAATCTAAACGCTCAGACATCACCTCATCACCACCTAATATTTGGCTTAGCCCTTGGCCATCAAACGGTAACATCCATAAATACTGAGCCGGGCTACCTTCGACAAATAAGTGGCCACTGAATGGGTCAAACTCTTCTTTCCAGCTACCATCTTTATTACGACCTTGAATATAGCCAAGCTCTGCGGTCGCTTTAGGGTTATAAAGGTTTTTCCAATAACCTGAACGCGTAAGCATTTCAGTACTGTGTGCGTCTTTACCTAAGCGTGCTGCAAATTGTGACATGGCAAAATCAGCAGAGACTTGCTCTAAGGTTTCGCTCGCCCCTTCCCACGAATTAGATTGATCAGATAAGTAATTTAGCGTTAGCCACTCATCTAAAGACGGTTTTTGGCCACGACAGAACACCGGACACCCCACGTCTGACAAGTCGTACTCGGTTGGCACTGTTGAGGCTTTGTATAAAGACTCGTACGCGCCCTCGATATCAAACTTATCCGCACCAAATGCCACAAAGTTAGCAATGGCAATCGCTGATGGGTCGCCACTCATTACCCCTGTTGGGCCATTGTTGTGCGTCCATCTGTCCCAAATTCCATTAAATTGATTGGCTTGATTGAATAGCGACTGAGCGATATCACTGGCAACTTGCGGGTGCGTTAAGCTCACTAACTGCAGTTGTGAACGATACACATCCCAACCTGAGAAGTTCGCATACTGCGCCGTTTGCTTGTCAGTGACCGTATGAACTTGTTGATCAAAACCTCGGTACTCGCCGTTCACATCACTGAAAATATTTGGATGGAACTGACTGTGGAATAATGCCGTATAAAAAGTCGTCAGTAAGTCTTTATCGTCAGACTTCACTTTCACGCGACTAAGCGCATCATTCCAACCCGCATAGGCTTTGTCTTTTATTTGCGCAAAGCTTTGCTGAGCTTGTTCTTTGGCAAGGTTCTCACGGGCATTGTCTAGGCTTACGTAAGAAATACCCACACGCATTGTGACAGGTTGTTTTGCTTTAACGTCTAAATCGACCCATAGACCTGAGCCTTTACCCCACTCTGGCACACCGGTTTCACCATAGCCCATTCCGCCTTGGCTAGAAGTCGCATTGGCTGTGACCTTGTCATCAACATACGCACCACTGCCCGTGATCGGCGCATCAATCTTCGCCACAAAGTGTAGCGTGTAATAATCACGACGGTTATATTCGCCTAAATAACCGCAAAAGTTACCACTGGTGACATAACCACTCACCTCACCTTTTTCTAAATCCACTTGGGTAAACGCATCACCACTGCCCAGCTGAGAATAAGCCGTTCTAAAAATAAGCTTGGCTTGCTCTGGAGAGTCAAAGGTAAATTCGGCAATACCAGTACGATCGGTTGCTGACAAACGTACATCAATGCCAGAATCTAGACCTACTTGGTAATAACCAGGAATGGCTGTTTCATCATCGTGGCTAAAGTTCGCGCCATAATAGGCGTTGATTTTATCAGTCGCAGGAGAGTGTTTAATGGCTTGATTAAACGGTAAAACTGGCACATCGCCTGACGCACCTAAACATCCAGTGCCCGACAAACGGGTAAAAGAAAAACCCTTTAAGCGCGTCGCTTGCCAGTTATAGCCGCCCGGTGAGACTGGAATACGCACGTTGTCTTCATTGATGCGCTTGCTGATCCCTTCGCTATCTTTCATTAATGCTTCGGTGTAAGCGTGCTCAGGGCCAAAGTTGAACATACCAAATGGCTGTACCGCACCTGGCACAACGTTTGCTGCTTGACGATGGTTAAATGGACCTTTGGTACCAATAAATGGATTTACAAAACTGGCTGGATCTTGCACATAAGCAACGGCTTTGCTGTTTGCTTGCTCTGCAGGCTTTGCCTGTGCATCTTCATTGCGGTTATCGCCGCAGCCGCTGAGCACAAGGCTCAGCGAAACCGCCGGCGTAACAAGAAGCAATGAACGAGAGAATGTCTTTTTCATGCTTCTGTCTCTTATTTTAATAAGTTGTTGTTCACTGGGTTACTCATTGACGGCGGACGTGCAGACAGTGATTGACCAAATGACTTGTTAGGCTTAGCCGACATAGTGAATTCAAGCTTGCCACCGCCCATGATGTCATCATGAGTGATGTAGCTGCGCTCAAGCTTTTTGCCGTTTAAGCGTACTTCTTTTACAAATTTATTCTTCTTAGACAGGCCTTTCGCAACCACAGTGAATCGCTTGTTATTTGCCAATGCTAAAGAAATCTTCGGTAATTGCGGTGCACCTAATGCATAAGTTAAATCGCCCGGTGATACTGGGTAGAAGCCCATTGCCGAGAAGATATACCACGCCGACATTTGACCTACATCGTCGTTACCCGCAAGACCATCTGGCTTATCCGAAGACAGCGTATCCATGATTTGACGAATACGTGCCTGAGTACGCCACGGCTCGCCGGCATAATTATAAAGGTAGGCAATATGATGGCTTGGCTCATTACCGTGAGCGTATTGACCAATTAGACCTGCAATGTCTTCATGCTCTTTGATTTTCTCGTACGACAGCTCTGTTTCAAATAACTCATCTAGACGCTCAACAAACTTCTTGTCGCCACCTTTTAGCTTAATTAAACCGTGTACGTCTTGTGGTACATAAAAACTGTACTGGTAGCTGTTACCTTCGGTGAATGCACCCATGTATTTTGCTTCTTGCGGATCAAAGTCTGGATTCCATGAACCATCTTTCATGCGACCACGCATAAAGCGTACTTCTGGGTCGAACACGTTTTTGTAGTATGTTGCACGCTCGTAGTATTCAGCCGCTGTTTTCTTATCACCAAGCGCCGTGAAGAATTGACCAATCGTATAGTCATCATATGCATACTCTAAAGTGATAGACGTTGACTCAGGTAGCACGTCTAACGGTACATAACCATATTGTTTGTATTCAGGAATGGCATCGTAATGCGGGTGGTTTGCAGTATCGATCATGGCTTTTTTAGCTAGCTCAACGTCGAAATCACGAATGCCTTTTAGATATGCATCAGCAATGACTGATACCGCGTGATAACCGATCATCGTCCACGTTTCATGGGCTTGGAACGACCAGATAGGCAGCATTTTGTCATGGCTCTGCTGATAATGATCAAGCATTGAAGAGATCATATCTGATACTTTATCAGGCTCAATGTAAGTCAATAATGGGTGTAGTGCGCGATAGGTATCCCATAGTGAGAATAGCGTGTAGTGCGTGTGCTCTTTCGCTTGGTGAATTTCACCATCAACACCACGATATTGACCGTTTACGTCTTGATATACACTCGGTGCTTGTAGTGCGTGATAAACCGACGTGAAGAACTGACGCTTTTCAGATAGCGAGCCTTCTACTTCAAACTTATCAAGTGATTTGTGCCATGTTTCATCTGCTTGCTTAACCACTTTATCGAAGTTCCAATGCGGGATTTCTGTTTTTAAGTTTTCAAGTGCATTTGATTTACTTACTGCTGAAATACCCACTTTCACCATCAGTGGTTCGCCTTTTAGACCTTCAAAGTCTGCAACCACTTTAATGGCTTTACCTGCTGCTTCTGGGATTTTGTAGTTAACAATGGTCGATGGCTTTTTGCCATTACCTTCGGTTAAGCAGCCATTACAACGGTAGCGTGTGTTGTCTAGGTTAATCAGCTCGATATCGCTAAACGGTTTTGAAAACTCAATGGCAAAGTACATTTGACGATTATTCGCCCAGCCATTGGTAGCACGATAAGCTAAAATAGTACGGTCGTCGATAACGCGCACATCACTCCAAATGACTTTGTTTTTGAAGTTATAAATGCTGTGCGTTAAGTCCATTAACACGCTGCCTTTATCATGCTCTTTAAAAGTGTATTTGTGCATGCCCACACGGGTAGTCGCAGTCAGTTCAGCATTCACCTTGTAGTCTTGTAACCAAACTTGGTAATAGCCCGGCTTTGCCGTTTCATTGTCGTGACTAAAGCGAGAACGATAACCCGCATCTGGGTTGTCAGCTTTACCCGGTTCTAACTTCACTTCACCTGTAATTGGCATCATCAGTAAATCGCCAAGATCTGAGTGACCCGTGCCGCTAAAGTGGGTATGCGAGAAACCAACAATGGTGGTGTCGTCATAATGATAGCCCGCACAACGCTTGTAAATTTCTGGCTGTGGGTCAATACCTCTAAATACTGAATCGGTATCTGGGCTCAATTGCACCATACCAAAAGGTACAACTGCACCTGGAAAAGTATGGCCGTCGCCGCCAGTACCAATAAATGGGTCTACATATTGCGTGTTTGCTGCAACTTGTGTCGCACCTAACATCATCACACCGCCCGTAACGAGTGAGTAAGTCATGCGTTTAGCACTGTGCCACCCGTGGCTTATCGTTTTCATTGTTTGCCTCTTTGCCAAATAGCCTAAATAAATATAGATTCCAATCTTTAACGATTGGTATTGGAATGAGCCGATTATCCTTTAATTTCCTATTAAAGGTAAAATGGAACGTTCCAAGAATAATTTGAATATACTGATCGATTTGCTAGAATACAACCCATTGCGACAAAATTAATACCAATACTCTTAATTAAGTGTTCAATTTTGAGGCGAAGAAAGCTTTCGATAACAAGGCAAAAATTTTGCTATTTAGTTGTTCTAAATGAGAAATTTTTAACGCAGTTTGCGGTAGCTTTATTCCTTCAAAAGGATTACGTATTATTGAATATTGGTATAACCACTGGTTGGCGCTGTTATCGAGACAACCACATTTTATAGATAGCCAAAATTTGAAAACAAATAATACTAACAAGCAGTCTGTCACTGTACATGACGTAGCCCGTGTAGCGGGTGTTTCAAAGTCTACGGTGTCACTTGTTTTACGCGGCAGCGATAAAGCCAGCGACCGCGCAAAAGAAAAAGTACTCAAAGCCATCGAAGAAACAGGATACGTATATAATCGTGAAGCCGCAGCGATGCGCAGTAAGTCTTCAGATTTAGTCGCTATTGTGATCAACGACTTAACCAACCCTTATTCTGCAAATTTAGCGGTTGCCCTTGAAAAACACATTCGTGAATTGGGTTTAATGGCAACGCTCGTTAACACCAGCGAAAATGCCCTAACGCAAACGCAAATTGTAGCCAAACTGCAAGAATACCGTGTGAAAGCCTTTATTATCTGTCCAACGCCAAACACCCAAGCAAGCTGGCTCAATCAATTACAAAAGCCGCATACGCAAGTGGTCAGCATCATGCGTCAAGTAGATGGCAGCCAAGTACCTTGTGTATTACCAAACAACGAAATGGGTGCTTATAACGCGACGAAAGCGTTAATCGCACGCGGTCATAAGAACATCGCCTTTATTGGTGGTGATGCAGCAATATCGGATTACCATCAACGTTTAGCTGGGTTTAACAAAGCCGCCAAAGAGCAAGGCGACATACAAACTTGGGTGTTTAATAGCACCACAAACCGTCACGGTGGTCGACTCGCCATGTCAGAATGCTTAGCTCAAGTGCCGCAAGTTGAATCTGTGGTCTGCTTTAACGACATTGTGGCTTATGGCGTGATTGAATATCTAGCCGAGCAAAACTTAAAGCCTGGTGCTGATATCGGCGTGATCGGGTTTGATGACTTAGACGACTCTAAATTGATGAGTGTGCCACTGAGCACAGTAAAAATTGATGCCAACGATATCGCTAAAGCCGTGTGTCATATCTTAAAAAACGACACGCAAGAAGGATTAACGCAAGTCCCAGTAGAGCTAATAGAACGCAGCTCATAACTGTTCAAACCAAGTTCTATTCATGGCGCCATTATTGCGTCATGAATAGGCTGTGAACTAGAGGCCGGCCCCGGTTATTTTTTATTTTCAAACGTGTTGTTCTCAATTTCTCCAACTTCGTCACTCTTTCAAAAACATTATTCATTTGCATAGAACGACCTAGCCATTTCGATTATTTTATAACTTATACCCAAATTTTATACATACCGATTTTTTCAATAGATTCAACATTCTAGTACCTTAAACACGCCTAAAAGTAAAAATTTTGTGAATTAAAGGTTGATCCCTTGCGAAATAACGTCAATTATTTAGGAACGTTCCAAACAGGCAAAGTAATTAAGTAAACAACATTTTGCTTTTCTAAAAAGCCAAAATTGGAACGTTACAACAACATCAATGGGAACAAGTTATGACATCTAATAAACATCTTAAAACACCTATCTCGTTAGCACTTGCTTTCGCAGGCCTAAGCTTTAACACACTTGCATCTACCACGTTGAATGCCGATCTCACGGTACCAAATGGGATGATTAACGCATCTGAACAAAACACACCATACGAAACAGCGGACAAAGCATTTGATAACGACCAATACAGCAAATGGTTGGCGTTTTCTCCTACAGCTTGGCTTAGCTATGAGCTCAATGATGCGAAAATCATCACTGGCTATACGCTGACTTCAGCAAACGATGCGCCAAGTCGTGATCCGCAAAATTGGCAGTTACAAGGTTCAAACGATGGTATTAATTGGCAAACAATTGATAACCAAGCGGGTCAAAGCTTTTCAAGTCGATATCAAAGCAAGCAATATTCTGTATCGAGTAATCAAGCCTATAAACATATTCGCTTAAATATCTCAGCCAATCATGGCGCAAGCCTAGTGCAACTCGCCGAAGTTGAACTATTTAGTAAAAACGCAGATAACAATAATGGAACAACACTGCCAATCAACCAGTCTTTGAGCCTAAGCCAAGGTCAATGGCAACACTTTGGTCCTTTCAACGTCGCAGGCAGAGTAAACGCCTCAACGTCTGGCAGCGGTGATGCTGACTTGTATATCAACTTAGGTACACCTGCGACGACTCAAAACTACACTTGCCAAAGCATTACTCCAACCGCAACAGAAAACTGTGAGGGATCTGGCCAAAACCTTTATGTGTCGGTATACGGCTACTCGCAAACAAACGTCAATATCAACATCACTGAACAAGGTGTCACAGATCCTAACGATGGTTTATGGAAAAAACCTGTGGTGGATTTTGTAGATGTAAACCCAGAAACAACCGGCTCACAATTGTTTAAACGTATCATTGCCGACCCTGCAGGCCATATGGCACAGCGCTGCGTTGATGTCGCTAAAATTCTATATAAAGACCCAATTGAGTCTGAACGTTTCAGAAAACTACGTTTCGAGTTGCGTGCAAAAGATCATTGGGGCCAAGACTTTGTTGCATATAAAATGGGTCAAGATGGTTCGGGCGAAATGACAATAGTCGTCAGTACCGCACACCTTGAGCGTTTATATCGTGAGGGTGGAAATTCTGACTCTGCGATTTCAGACGAAATCGATGGTATCTTATTCCACGAAGTGACTCATGGTTACAACAATTCGCCGCTCACACATGACAACTACGGCGATGGTCAAGCTTACTGGGCTTTTACCGAAGGATTAGCTGATGCCGTACGGATTGGTGCAGGCTTCCACAAAACACGTACGCCAAGCACCTTAGACCCGAGAAAGTGGTTAACAGGCTATGAAGGAACAGGTTTCTTCTTACACTATGTTAAAACCCATTTAGACAATGACTTTATCTATAAATTTAATAAGTCGGCAAAAGACATGGGGAATTACACTTGGTCGTTCGATGCGTCATTTAGACAGATCTTAGGACGTGGTGTCGAAGACGTATGGAATGAATACGCTAACTTTATAAACAGTGGCGGTCAGTTACAGTACTAATCGAAAAAGGCTAAAGCGTAAACTCCAATCAACTTAACACCGAGTTAAAACGCTAACGCCCAAAAACCTAAAATGGGGCTGAAAACGCAAACGCCCAAAGTTATTGGCTTTGGGCGTTAATTCTGTCTTGATTTGCTTACTTTCATCGAGCTCACTTTACTTTAAATTGTTTGAATACACTCTATATCCCCATCATAACGACATATGAAGAATTGGAAATGGTTTCCCCATATCATCTAAAGGCGAACGAGAAACAACTTTAAACCCCATCGCTTCGTAAAAACCGACAGCTTGAGGGTTCTGTTCGTTCACATCGACCTTATTGATGGAATGACAATTCAATGCGTTCTTAAATAACGATTTGCCAATACCTTGCCCTCTATATTCATTCAAAATAAATAACATTTCTATTTTCTCTGAATGAACACCAATAAAACCGACAATTGTTCCCGCTGTATTTTTCATGCAGTGCAAAATGACATTCGGAAACGCCTGTTCCACAATAATTGGCTTAAAGAACGCAATATCTTCTTCACTTATAAAGCTGTGAGTTGCTCGGACTGAGTTTTCCCAAACGCTTAGCAGTTCTGCAAAATCGCTGGGAAGCACATCATCTATATACATAGTTATCTCATAATTAATAATTATTGATTAAAATTGCTAAATAAATAGCGCTGTGCAGCCGCGCATCAAGGTTACTAGAGATTACCCAAGTTGAACAGAAATCACTTCAAGCTATAGAGGAATATTTATTCGTTAATCCATCCCCAATACTTTATTTATAAGTGCATTTACCCAAGGCAAACAGTCTTGATGCGCCAGTAAAAAAACGCGCTCTTTATATGACAAATCACCATTCGTCATCTCAACCGTTTTGAGTTGCCATTCTCTGATCATAAAATCAGGTAAGAATGCCAGAGCTTGACCACCTTTTACCAGTTGACTCAATACAGCGTAGTCATTGACTACCCACTGAACTCGACGGGTTAAATGCCTTAACTGCCAGCCATCACAGCCAACGCCTCTCTGCTCTCCACAAAACGGAGATGTGTTTGGTACTGCAAAAGGGTGTGCCACAACTTCCTCAACTGAAGCGTTAGTATTCATAGCTAAAGGGTGAGTCTGCCCCATAGCAACTTGCATCTGGACATCTCCAAGTTCAATCGCTTTAATCCCATCAGGAAGATGAGACAACATTTCTCCTGTTACGATAGCTAGCTGAACCTCGCCATTTACCAATTTTTGTAATGCTTCCGCTTCATATTCTGTATCGAACTCGAGTAACACTTGTGGCTGTTTACCCGCTTGACGGCCAAGTACACAGGCCCATTTAAATTGTAGAATGCTTGGCGCAGCGACTTTACATACCAAAGGCATTTTATTGGCTCTCAAGGCTTGGTGTGTATCCGCAGCAAGGTCAGTAAGTGCAATTGCCCTTGGCTGTAGTTTTTCTCCTTGCTCGTTCAAACGTAGCGTCTTACCCACCCTATCAAACAATTTAACATCTAAAGAGGCTTCTAGCCTTTTGAGTGACTTAGACAATGCACTTGGCGTAATGTCTAGAGAGAGTGCTGCTTTTTGGAGGTTTTGATGACGTGCGATCACCAAAAACTTTTTAAGATCTGCTATTTCCATTTTGGACTTTAATAAAACAAATTAGAAACGATTTAGAATTAAATATACCGTATCTTAAAGCAATACTCCCAATTATTTACGGTTATAAATGAAATACACAATCCTAATTTTATTGTTTTTCAGCTTTACGTTATTTGCACAAAGTAGTGAGCACGATCACTCTATCGGTACTCACGGTATGGTTTTGTTTAATCTTGAAGAACAGTTATTTGCTTCTCATTTGCCAATGCCTAAAGGCAAACATGCGGTTCAATTAATTTTTCACGTAGAAGTCGCAGCTCATCAAAAAAAACTACTACTTGATAAGTTAAAAACGCATAATTTGATTACACTTCTCCCTGAGACTTTGTCACTCAATGCACTTAGACAAGGCCGTATTAAAAGCTTCCTAGCTGATGTTTATGTCGGGCATTTTGAACGTGAAGGAACACGTATTCACGAAGCTGACAGCTTTAAAATCAATAAAATAATTTTAAATAAAGATATAACATTAGAAAATCAGAATGGTTATTTTTTCAATATTAAAGCAACTGTTCAACACTGCTTGTTTGTCCATAAAATTGCAGCGACGTCGAGTTTTGATCAGATCCTTTCGTATCCATGTCATAAGAAAAACGATGATGTCGAGCTCATCAAAACCGAGTATGTTGAACCTGTTTTAACATTAGGATCGCACGCTCAAAAAAGCATGACTCAATTATATTTAGAAACCAAAGATTTTCAGTAATCAGGTTAAAACAGGAACATTTATGCCAAACCTAGAAGCACTTATTGCCTTTTCAGCCGTCTGCTTTGCGCTAAGTATTACGCCTGGCCCCTCTATTTTATATATTGCCGCTCGCAGTCTAAGTCAGGGTCCATCAGCTGGTGTTGCCGCTGCATGTGGTATGGCCATTGGGTCATTCGCCTATGTCATCGCAACAATTTTAGGTTTATCAGCGATATTTGCTCATGCCCCGCTTCTATATTCTGGTTTGAAAATAATCGGGGCGTTGTATTTAGTTTATCTTGGCTGGCAATATTTTAAGCCTAATGTTCACAGCTGTGAAAAACCTGAACTGCAGAATCTGTCTAATCTAAATATCATGAAGCAAAGTTTTATTGTCGAGATCACAAATCCAAAAACGGCTTTATTTTTTATCGCCTTTTTCCCTCAGTTTGTGTCTGAAAATACGACTTCCATTTCAATGCAACTCTTAATTCTGGGCATAATTTATACATTGATTACTTTGCTCTGTGATACATTCATTGCCATCACATCAGGTAACATATCGAAGAAAATAAGCGTAAAGCAAAGCGCGATAAATTGGCAGGATAAAGTAGCGGGTAGTGTTATGTTTTTATTGGCAGCTTTCATGGCTGCAGAGACCCTAAGTTAGGTACTAATAAGTATTTGTATTATACTAAGCTAAAACAATAACAAACTGGTCTATATAAAAAATGAATAAAACTATAATTGCGCTTTCAATACTCTCTTTATCTTTATCGTTTTCATCTGCAGCTTCATCAATCTCAGATTTAAATGCTGAATTCAAAAAATACTATTCAGACTACCAAGCCGCAGTTCAATCTGGTGATAAAAAAGCACTAAAAGACACAGCTCAAAAAGCCTATGAAGTTGGCAAAGAACTTTACGGTCAGCACGATATTAACACCATCAATCTTGCTATTAACTACGCAACATCAATGGGTAACAGCAACCCTGATAAAAAGGTCTTACTTGAAGAAATACTCAAGATTACCAAAGAGCATCATACCGACAAGCTTGATGTTGTTTTTAATATTACCCTACCACTTGCAAAGTTAAACTTTAAAGAAAATCGTCGAGAATCACTCAATAGCTTAGAAGACATTGCAGAACAAGCTGAAGCCAAACAAGACTATGAATTTGCTTCGGTTGCATATTTAGAAGCAGCCAAACTTGCAGCAAAAAATAGTAGAACAGTAGGTAAAGCTAAAAAGTTGATACGTAAAACTGATGAGATAAATAAGGCTCATTTACCTGAAACCTCAGTTCAACGTCTTTCAACAGATATCTGGGTTGCTGCTTTAGATGAAGCAAGAAATAGAAAAAGTGCTGCAATTGAACGCTTAGAGCATATTGTTAATGTGTTTGATTCTAATCTCGACTTCGACCATCCTTTTGAACTATCTGCCCATTCAAAGTTGGTTAACCTTTACGAAAAAACGCGTCAAAGTGACAAAGCCACCAAACATTGTTTAGCCATAGCGAAAATGGTGCCTTGGAAAGACTCGCAAGAACAAGAGCCACTCTATAGAGCAAATCCGCAGTACCCAAAAAATATGGCTCGGAAGATGAAAAGCGGTTGGGTACAACTGCAATTTACCGTTAGTAAGTCAGGGTTTGTTAAAGACATAGAAGTAATTGACTCTTCTGAAAAAGGCTTTATAAAAGCTTCTATTGAAGCGCTTGAACAGTGGCGTTACGCACCAAAATTTGAAGATGGCAAACCTGTAGAAGCGGTTTCAACAGTACAGTTAGATTATGTAATTAATAGAGGTTAAACCTTTAATTGCTGTATCTACTTTTTGCGCATATTACCTAGCAAAATATCAAACCAAAAAAAGCAGGCCGAATGGCCTGCTTTGACTCTCACATTAATAATCTAGGGAAAATATTAATCTTGTGTCCAAATCGCGATTTCACCGATTTGCACTAATCTACCGTTGTCACCGCCAATCCCCTCTCCTTGACGCTCATTCTTAAATGAGAAACGAACGTGTTGCACATCAACTGGCTTTTCAAGTTCGTAGGTGTAAGTGGTCACCAGTTCTGGTAAGGCCGTAAATGATTGCTCATCGATTAGTGTCCATGTATCGCCATCGTTTGAACCAAATACTTGCCAGCTCGTTGGGAAGCGAATTTCGTTGTCACCAGCAGTGGCAATCGAGTATTTCGCTACATTAACCGATTGTGGTAACACAAAATCAGCATTCACTGCTTCAACTTCATTTATCGGTAAAATATCAGGAAGATACTCTGGTACCCACCAAGGTGCTTCGACAACCGCATTAAACTTCTTACGAATATCGTTATCAGCTAGGGCTTCTGGACCCTCACCCCAAATACCAATATGGCTTGCATTGGTCGTCACCGTTACACCATCAAACTGTACGGCATTATTAAAGCCTACAACTGGTGTCGGATAAGGTGGTACTTTACCAAGTGATTTGAGGTAAGTTTGGTATTCGCCAACAATCACTTCGAGGCCTCTATTATCACCAAAAATATGCTTAAATGCGGCATCAAACGACCATTCAGGTAATGCCTTTGCAGCTGCATTTAGCTCATTCATAAAGTCGATATTTCGGTTCGTGTTTACTACCCACTCCAAGAAGAATGAGGTCTGGTTATACGCATCTTTATTGATGTCATCTAACCAATCAATATTTGCTCGCGCATGCTCATAGAAACCCGCTTCGATGCGAATAAAATTCGCCATCGCTTCAAGATAAGTATGATGGTCAGTGCCTTCAATGTAATCACCTGTATTTGGCACATTTTGGTAACCATGGGTCAGCTCATGCCAAAGTACACCGATTATCTCGTCACGAATAGCTTGGTCGCCTTTGCCTTCTTGATTAGCAATATGGTTAAGATCAAACATCAATTGCATGTTTTTATCTGTACCACCTTTCGCCGCTGGGAAGTCATACTCATCAGTTATAAATTCAACAGATTCAAATACGTTAATTTCGGTGACATTGTTGAATAAACGCTTAGCGATCAACTCAGAAATTCGGTGAATTTCTGCTTCTAAGTCAGGCATAACTCGCTCAAGTACCGCTTGACCTGGATGCTCAGGTTTATTCTTAGTGAATGTCACTGTAGGCTGAGGGAAACCTGCCCAAGGGCTGGCTGGATCCCAAACGCGAATGAAGTCAGTTTTAACTAGCTCAGACTCACCCTTGTCGTTCTTAGCAACTAAAGTCACAGTTTTCGCGCCCAGTTCGTTAAAACGAACAAGCGGTTTACGCTCAGTGCTGGTTGCAGGCGTGCCGCCTTCAAACGTCCATTGCCAACTTGTTGGGTTAACTAGTGAGGTATCTTCAAATACCACAAGCTCGCCCACTTCAGGCGTTAAGTTAGACGCGCCAAACGACACGATAGGCGCTTCTGCAATCACGATTAATTCAAGCTCTGCAAGCTGAGTAATATCAGCACCATAGCTGTCTGTGCCACCGTGCTCCAAGTCGAATTTAAAGTACTGATAAGCTGCTTGTTCACCTTCAAGTTCGTACGCTTTTAACTCTGCGCGGCCAGTAAACGCTTCATTTGCACGAGAGTCAATTTCTACCCATTCTTGCTTATCGTTTGAGCCATATACAACCCAGTTTTTAGGATCACGTTTAGGCTCATCGTTTGCTGAAACAAAGTGGTACTTTTGCAATGCAGCCGCTTTCGCCGCTTTGAAGATCACGGTGGCTTTTTTATCAAAGGCCAAAAATTTGCTGCTGTGATTACCGTCGATTAAGTTTCCAACTTGCTCACCATCTGGTGAAGTCACACCCTCAGCTAATACAGCCTCAATCTCTGCCCCTTTATCTTGTGACATATTTCGCAAGGCACTTTCACCTGCAGCAGACGTCACTTGCGTGCTTTGCTCGGCTTCGCTTTGTGTCGAAGTAAAGCCTGAGCCATCATTACAGCCAACCAGAATCGCCGAAACCGACAACGCCAGTGCTGATAAAGTAAATTTATTCATGTTCGTTCCTTATTATTCTTGTTAGAACTCGTAAGTCATACGCAATACAAACTCACGACCAATGCTGTCGTAGTTACCGCCCAAATAGAACGGATAGCTACCCATGGTTTCGTCTTGCGGTGGCATTGCATTGAGTAGATTCTTCACAGAGAAAATCAAGCGGGTGTTGTCACCAATAAATTGGCCAAAAGTTAGGTTATGACGGTACCAAGCCGGTAGCTTTTGACGCTCGCCATATGGCGCTAAGTTCCACATTTCGCCTTTATAAAGGCTCAATAGGGAGATCGAAGTATCTTCTTTTTGCCAAGTTAAACTAAAGCTTGCGGTATCGTTGAAGTCGTAATTGTTCTGATCGTCTAATATATCTTTAAGTGGATCAGCCGCTTCAATACGTTCTTTCTTCTTTAATACTTTGTTGTATTCAAACTTATAACGGAACGTTCCAAATTCAGTATCAAATAAACCACGCACGCCTAAATCAATACCGCCGTCTTGAGTTTCTGAGGCATTGATATAACCTTGACGCACTGAGTGTGGCGTATAGGCATCACCCGAGATTGGGTTGCCTAAGCGATCTGTACCTTTACCATTTTCATCATAGCGTTGAATACGGGCGGCAGTGTTTTTACACAGTTGAGAGTTTGGATCTTGAATGCCTTCGTTACACTCCCACATAGTATGAAGAATGCTGCCTGCGCTCAGTACTTTGATTTTGTCTTTAATAACGATGTCATAAAAATCAACGTTAAACGAAAGATTCTCTGAATATTCATACACAAAACCTGCTGTAAACGAGTGGCCAGTTTCTTCTTTCAAAGTCGGATCGCCCGCAGATACCGTTTCAAAGCTCGCTTGTAATGAAGCCAATTGCGGGTTCGATAAATCGACGTTTTCACAGGTCGCTGTTAGCGCATCAGTTACATAGCCTGACACCTCGCCTTGGGCAGCAAGTACTGCACACGCATCGGCGGTAATACGGTCGTTGCCAGAGCCAAAGTTTCCTGAGAAGCCTTGATAAACCGAAGACATACTCGGGCCGCGGAATGTCGTGCTATAAGCAGAACGAAGTACTAAAGATTCAACTGGTGTGTAGGTAAAACCAAGCTGATAAGTTGGCGCACCGCCTACATCAGTAATGTCGTCATAATGGTCGTAACGAACAGCCGCTTCTACATCAAATTGCTCTGTAATTGGAATTAAAAACTCCATTGCAGCAGCATAACGGTCACGTTCACCTTCGGTAATAACACCAGTTAATCCCACAAACTCTTTATTTAAAATACGCGCATCTGGCGTTGCACGTGTACCTTCATTCATCGCTTCAACATAAGCGGCAAAAGAAACGGCCCCAGCAGGTAATTCAAATAAGTCGCCTGTGATATCGGCTGTAAACGTGTTATTGAACGAGTTACCGTCGTACGTCGCCCAATCGGCAATTTGCATTGCTGTGTCTGGTGTTAACGGCGCAAACCACATTTCATAGTTAGGACGATAAACAGGCATGCCATTTACTTCACCGTATTGTTGACCCTTCAATAAACGGTTGCCCTCGTTGGTATGATGTAAATAGCGGTCATTGAAGTCATAGTTTGCACGGCTATAACCTACTGAATAGTAATAATCGCCAATCTCACCTTTAATACCCACATTGAAAGACAGTGACGTATCGTTATACGTACGACCTAAGCCATCTTCAGTATATTCTTCATCAGCAACCACTCGCCACATGTATTTAACCGGTGCACCCAGTGTACCTTCTTGGTTTTCGATATCTGGATCCCAGAATGTACCGCCATGAATTGACTCATGATGACCCCAGAAGAAAGTGTTACGACGGCCTTTTTTCTCTTGATCGATATAGAAGCCATTCGCAAATAAGCTGTGCTGATCGTTTAAGTGATATTCTGAGTTGATGTAAACACTGAATGCTTCTGACTGATTTCGAAGTAACTTATCGCTGGTTTCATCCCAACCACAGCTTGCACCATAACTATTTCGCTCAATAAAATGCTGTACAGCGCGTGGATGCGGGTTTTGCTCAGAGTTACAGTACTGCGCAGAATACTGGTTTTTATACTCGGTATTGTCAGCCCAAACAGTGATTGAACGGTTTGTTTCGTGGTGTGCTTTTGGATCTGGGTTGTCCCACACACTATCATGGTAAGGTCTGTCACCTGATAGCAAAGGATCAGTATGTTTATACTCTAGTGCATAGTCGAATGTGAACTCGTCTTGTTGGAAACCACCAACAAAAGTTAAGCCTTTTTTAGCGCCCGTTCCATAAGTATCTTGACCATAATAGGCATCAACATAATGAGAATCTATGCCTTTTTTCGTGATGATATTAACAACACCCGCCATCGCATCTGAACCATAAATCGCTGATGCACCACCCGTTTGAATATCAATGCGTTCAACCATGGCTGTTGGGATCATATCAAGGTTAACAAAGTTAGTTTGACCGCCGTAAGGCATTGGGTAGTAGGCTAAACGCTTTCCGTTTACTAGGATCAGCGTGTACTCAGGGCCTAAGCCTCGCAACTTTAGCTCTTTGGCACCCGGCGTGTAAGAACCCGTTTCAACTTCACCTAAGATCTGGCCATTAGCCGCAGTCACACTACTTAACGCTTCATAAACATTAGTGAAACCACTTCTAACCATATCTGCAGATGAAATCGTTTGAATATTTGTAACACCCTCAAGTTCAGTACGCTTAATACGTGAAGACGTTACTTCAATACGTTCTACTTTTTCTTCGACCTGATTTTGCTCTGCTGCAGTTGCAGAAGCAGATATCGACAAAGACACGGCCAGTGCCAACGGCGATAGCATTAAAATTTTGTTGTTATTCATCTTAGCCTCTAAGATTTATTTTTATGGAACGTTCCACTTTTAAGTTAAAAAAATACTGAAGTGAATATCAATAAACTCACAACAGCATGGAACGTTCCAATAATTGCGCATCATTTAATCATTGTCAACAATTTAGGTAATAAAAATTCATCTAATTGTAACTATCTATTACAAGTTGTTTAACGAATATTGAAGTGTTAATACTAAATGGAGGCTTTGAATACATATTCAAATATAAAGAATGATCATCACCACTTGAGAGGAAGCGATAATGACCATTTGAATAAGGAAAGATTTATTATTTAGTGAGTTCAGCTTGGTATTCTTGCCAAAGCTTTTCTACTTTTTCGCCAGTTACATATTCAATGGCAGCGGCAAACGTCCAATCCGGTAACTCTGTCGCCGTTGCATTAAATTGATGCTCAAACGCTTCATACCGTTTACTCAACCAAGATAAAAAGAAGCCGGTATTTGTGTACCCACCCAGCCAAGTCTCTGAAGGTTCTGGGCTACGTGTCTTATGAAAGCCTGCATTAATTCGAATTAAATCTGCAACCCCTTCAATAAATGCATGAGTTTCTTCTGGTGAGCCCATTGCTGATTGTGGGAATAACTGATAGCCATGGGTCAGCTCATGCCAAAGGACACCAAGCAACTCGTAAGTGACTTGTTCGTCTGGTTTATCAGCTAGTCTTTCGGTAATGTATTTACTACTAAACGCAATTTCCATATTTGAATAATCACCCGCTCGGTAAGCGAGCGTATCCATCCATTTTAGTCTGAATGTAACCTGCTCAAATTCAGGTACTTCGGTGAAATTTTTATACAGCATAGGCACTAAGTCACGGGTGACTTCATTAATCGCTTGTTCGATATTTGGCAGCAATTTAATTAGTCTTTTTGCCCCCGCAGATTCAGTGTCTTCAAGCTTAACCACCACTTTGGGTAACTGTAGACCAGCCCATGGACGATGAATATCCATGGCTTTAATGACATTTTTTTGTGTGATACTGTCTGTGCCGGCGCTGTTTTTAGTCTTTAACGTAACCGAATAGCTACCCGGCTTTGTAAAGCGTACTTTTACGTCATTACCCATATGCTTAATCTTTGCGCCAGGTATTATCCATTCGACATCACCAGGATCATTGTCACTGGTGTTTGTAATGGTGATTTCTTCATTAAGCCTAACAATGCGCTTATCAAATTCAAATGACGCTAAAGGAAGGTCGGTGGCAGCAAACAAGCCTATATCGGCTACTTGCAAATAGCTATCACCCCATTGTGTTGTTCCCTGTTGCTTTAACTCAAAGCGTACGTGTTTCACATGCTGGCTATTTGCCACTGTATAAGTTTTGGTTTGTGCTCTAGAATCAAAGCTTTGCTCTGTTTGGTTATCTAAAACAAGCCAATTTTTTCCATCAACAGAGCCTTTCACTTGCCAATGTTTAGGGTCTCGAGCTGGGGCATCCCCTGCTGATGTTAAAGAATATTGATGAATTTGGAACGCGTCTTCAAAGTCAATTTGCACCCAAGCTTGGGACTTATCAGACAAAAACTTACTGTGAATTGAACTATCAAACAATTGCTTAACGGATTCGTTCTCAACAAAAGCAGGATGTTGCGCTTGTACAGTAAATGACTCTTTATCTGTAATATCATAAAGGACAATATCTTTTGCGACTGCCGCCTGCGAACACACTGCAGTTAAAAGCATAATCAAGTTATTTTTTTTAAACATAATCAAGTTATTTTTTTTAAACATAATCACATTCTTTAAGTTTCTAAATGAGACACACGATATTGGAACGTTCCATAAATGCAAGTGTTTTGCGTTAAAAACACACACTTTTTATACTTTCCTAATAACACACACCACCTTTAGAACATCTAAACTCATGAAAATTATATCAATATCTATCTCTAGCTCACATCAAGATTTTTTCATAATTAGAAACTGCTTTGCCGCACCTAAAGCTTGATGCTAATGTTAGCTCAGAGCTTTTATTGCATGGAAACTCAATATGAAAAGTGCACCACTCGCTACAAATGAGAAGTTACGCATAAAAACCTTAGAAAGGTATGAAGTTCTTGATACAGAAGCAGAGCAGTGCTTTGACGATATCACCAAATTGGCATCTGTCATTTGTAACACACCTATTTCATTAGTCAGCCTAGTTGATAACAATCGCCAATGGTTTAAATCTAAGGTTGGCCTTGATGCAGATGAGACCAGCCGAGAAATCGCATTTTGCTCACATGCAATTTTAGAAGAACACATTTTCGAAATTGAAGACGCACGAAATGACGAGCGTTTCTTTGATAACCCTCTGGTAACCGACGGGCCAAAAATTCGTTTTTATGCAGGCGCTCCTTTACGTGCTCCAAATGGCGAAGCAATAGGCACACTTTGTGCTATAAGTGACGAGCCACAGAAATTGACAGACGAGCAACGCTTAGCACTTCAAACACTGGCTAAACAAGTCATCGCTCAACTAGAGCTGAGACTAAAAGTAAAGCAATTGAAAGAGTCAAACCATGCAAAAGACGAGTTTTTATCAACAATAAGCCATGAACTTCGTACTCCGCTCAATGCCATTACAGGTTTTAGCGAAATTTTAAAAGAGTCGGCCGACATAAAAGCTCTGCCAAAAGAGCAATATGAGTTTATAGACAACATTGAGTTTAGTAGTCATCAGCTACTCGAGATAGTCAACTCGGTGCTCGATTTAGAAAAAATTGATGCCGGTAAAATGGAGCTAAAGCCTCAGCCAGTTAGCCTTGATAAGCTATTTCGAAGCATCATGAACATGATGGGAAGTAAGGCACAGCAGGGTGAGATAGAACTGAATTACGATATTGATAGTGCTCTTGCTACGCGTTTTTTTGATGTTGATAAAACAAAATTAACGCAAGTCATTGTAAATATTATTGGTAATGCCATTAAATTCACCCCTCTAAAAAAGCAGGTTAATATTCGCTTTTATTTAAATAAAGATAAATTACATATAGAAGTTGCAGATCAAGGCATAGGTATCAGTAAAACCGATCAAGCCCTACTATTTGATAAATTTAAACAAGTCGGTATGCAAAGAAAAGAAGGTACAGGTTTGGGCCTATGTATTTCTAAAGGGTTAGTCGAACTAATGAGAGGCAAAATTCAATTATCAAGTACTTTAGGTAAAGGCACCTTAGTTTCAATATCACTGCCTGTAGACGAATGCGAGCAATGTACTGAACCTGAGCCAATCGAAGCAAAGAGCTTTGCAAAACTTCATATTTGCGTTGTCGAAGATAACCCGCTTAACCAAATGTTAATTAAGGCAATGTTGCAACAGCTTGGTGGTCAATATACGATTTTCGAAACCGCTGAGGCACTCTTTGAAATGTCGAGTCTAAACACATTTGATATTTTCTTACTTGATATTAATTTACCAGGAATGTCTGGATTACAAGCATTAGAAAAGCTAAAAGCCTTGCAATGTAAACAACCAAAAGTTGCTGTCACCGCTGATATTTTTCAAGAAAAAGAGCTAAGTTCACTTTTTGATTCGGTTATTACAAAACCCTATAAAAAGTCAGACTTAATCGGCGTTTTAAATGAGCTTGTATCTTCTCAGCTCACCTTATAAAAACAATGGATGAATCACCACAACTTGTGTGGTTGTAATAAACTGACAATTTGTATTCGCTAAAATTTAATTTATTTTTTCTATTGCAACGATTTCAGAACGATTCATAGTCACTTTGTAACGCTCTAACTGCTTGACCGAGTCTTCTCTGTTTGTGGTGTATTTTAAAACTAGATTTATCTGATAACGACGCTCAACTCCTTGCCCTGATACTTTATTACCTTCATGGCTATAAAGTTTACCCGCGCCTTTTTTTAAATAACGGGCAAATGAGCTTAAATTGAAAGTAATTCGCTGCTGAATTTCTTCGTAGCCAGGAATAAACTCTTGCTGTTTAACTTCATTTTTACTGCAAAAGTGTAAAAGGGTTGCTGATTGCTTGTTTTGTTGACGACGCTTTTGCAGCAAGGCGTCGACATCTTCTGGAAGCTCTTTGCTTTTTATTAATTCGAACCACACGGTTTGTCGCGCTACAACTTTGTCATCCACCGAGTTTTTAAAAATATTGCGCCACTTTGGTCGACCATGCTGTATTTTACGCCATGCCCATTGGGTGATTTCATCTTTGAAGGTTTCACGCAGGCCATAAATAACACCTAATAAAGCAATCAAGGCGATGGTGATTTCTTGAAAATTTGAACGAGCATTTAAAACCAAATACATCACAAAGGCCATGATCACCCCAGTTACTAAACCGCGCACTAAACGTTTCAAATTTAAGTTTAAGTCTTGCGTCTTCTTATTGAACACCACCCCATGTTCAATCAATCGCTGCAATAGTCGCATTTTATTGGTGATCCGATTTGGATCTTCAAGTGTCACTTGTGAATTGTAATTGTGCTTTTCTCTGTAAGCGGTTTCTTCTTTACAAAACGCCAAAATCTCATTTCTTTCACTGCTAAATTCACTAGACTTTGGGCCTTTTGCTAAGAGTTTTAAAAATGCCTGTTCGCTGTGCCAACTTAAATAGTTATCGGCATTCTGAAAGTAAGGCTTTAAGGTTTGCTCTGGTGGCTTGTAACGACGTAATTTCTTTAATAACTTTTTAGCTTGTTCAACCAGCTCACAGGCAACGGGATAAAACTCATCGGCTTGCTTTAGTTTTAACGTCGCTTTTATATCCGCATCGAGTGCAATGCGAATTTGATACGAGAAGAGATTTAAGTTAACTCTGTAATCGCTTTTTTCTCCTTTGTTTTGGCTGATATATCGGCTTCGAACTAACGGAAGATGGAGTTGTTCAGAATAATAAGCGCAGTGCGTTTTAATGTGGGCGTTAAAAAAATCGACTTCATTAAATGTATCTTTATTAATTCCCATATCAGTCGGGATTGAAAAATATAGATCTAGCTGGCTGGCTTCTTTTGGGAGTAACTGTGTAACAAGTTTAAATGATAGGCTTTCATCAGAGCTTAATTTGGTTTTAGTCATTGATTAAAAATCACCTTTACTACTACACCCCCCTTAATTTTAGCACAACTTATTGCTTTATAAATTAAAATCTAGCCAGGTTTATTAGCTTTAACCGCATCTAAATACCGCCCTTCTATAAATTTCTTCTCTTTATTTAAATGCTTTATCTTAGTTTTGGCTTGCTCTAGCTCGTTTTGCAGTTCTGCAACTTCAGCAGGATCAACTTCTCCACTAGTTTGCAATGATAACTGCTCTATCAGCTGGTTTTGTTCGTTGATCTGGCGTTTGTAATTGTTCAACATAGTGGCCATTTCAGATTCATTTTGACTGGCTGGTGCCATGGGCTCGCTGATCCACTCTTCCTTTTGTGCTCGAAGTGCAACCACCTCATTTTGTAGCTTTTGATTACTACTCTGTAAGTCTTCAAAAGAAGAGGTTTTTATTTCTAGCTCTGTTTTAGCAACATTAAGCTTTTTAGCCGTAACATCTAAATCACCCTTTAATTTGCGGATAAGCTTATGGGAGCGGCTCAACTTTTTATTTAACTCATTAATAGACGCTTGTTCTTCTTTCGTTATATGGTCAGCAGTAGAAGAACGTATTTGAGCAAGTTGCTGCTCTAAACCAACCTGTACCTGTACTAACTCTGATAATGTTTTGCCATGCTGCTCAGAAAATTGACTAGCTCGTTGCACAGATTCTCGACAAAGAGCAATAACGGCCTCATGGTCCTCGTTTGAACGCCCCTTTCCTGTTATTGACACAGCGAATTTCCTAAACTCGCGTAGGATCAATAACAGAATATAAAACCACGTAGCTAAAATAAGTAAGCCAAAGTTGAGCGCTACATATTGATAGGCCTCTAGAGGAAAAAGAGTATCCACACACATAACCTCTCTGTTATTAATGATATAAGTTTAGTTTTAATGAGAAATTCTGCCTATACTCATTAAAGTTAATTTTTTTTAGGGTTAGATGTGAAAGTACTAATTGTCGATGATAGCTTAGCCACAAGAGAAATTATTAAACGTGCTCTAATGAACTATGAGTACCGTAAGCTTTTTATTCGATGTGTTGAGAGTGTTGAAAAAGCAAGAGCTGAGTTAGTCGATTGGCACCCTCACATTGTGCTCACTGATTGGTATATGCCAGAACACACAGGCCTCGTTTTATTAGAAGAAATCCGATTATTAAGGCCTGAGCTTCCTGTTGGAATTATTTCTACAATTGATGAAAAAGAAAAGATAATTCAAGCAAGAACAGCTGGTTGTAATTTCTTTTTATCTAAGCCGTTTACTGACGAACAATTACATACTCAACTACAGCCTATTATTGAAAAGCTTGAACAAATTGAACTTGAGGTAGAGCAGTCGGTGCCTTTAAAAGAAGGCTTGCCATTGCCCAAGACCGAACAATTAGAAAAATTAATGCAAAAGAACATTAGCGAATGCCTTACTTTGAACCCCATTCGAGCGCAATACTTCGATGAGTCCAAAGTTCCCAGCGTTATGGTTATTTATGCAGAACGTGGAAATCAGAAAATTAGAGTAATTGGGGTTTTAGATATTTACGCTGTTTGTGTATTAGCTAGTAGCTGTATGAATATAGAAAAAGAAGAAGCGCTTAAAGCAATACATGAAAACAACGTCCACCCTGATATCTTATCCGCCTGCAAAGAAGCATTGGAGAAAACAGCTTACGCATTCTTAGATAACCACAGCCGCATGAGTTTGTTCGTAAGAAGTTGTAAAATCATTTCTCAACCGCACCCACGCCTTGAGCAAATATTTAGCTATCCATTAAATAGCCGCATAGACTTAAGTTGTGAGCGCGAAGGCATGGCGCAAGGTAAGATGCTGATTGTGGGCGTTTAATATCATTGCTCCCACAATCAGCCATTATAAAATAAGATTAAACTAAATATTATTAATATTATCTAAGTAAGTTTCTGCCTGATTAAGTACCTCAGCCCTTTGCTCATCGGTTTTCTTAAGCCAGTTTTTAAGTACCATGGCTGTACGCGGGTTATTGCCTAGCTTTTCTTGATTTCGATGCATAAAGTGCCAATACAGGGAATTTAACGGACATGCATTACTGCCCACTGTTTCTGTCACTTTGTAAGCACAACTAGAGCAGTAGTCGCTCATCTTTTTCACATAGTTTCCGCTTGCTGCATAAGCTTTGGAGCCGACAATTCCCCCATCAGCAAACTGACTCATGCCACGGGTGTTTGGCATTTCAACCCATTCAATGGCATCGATATACACACCCAAATACCAGGCATCAACTTCATCGGGGTGAATACCTGCAATCAAACAAAAATTACCAGTGATCATTAATCGCTGAATATGATGCGCATAGGCGTAATCAAGTGATTGGCTAATTGCATGATGTTGGCAATTCATTTTAGTGTTCGCATCCCAAAACCAACTAGGCAGCGCACGTGTTGTGTCTAAGTGATTCAATGAGGCGTAGTTCGGCATATTCGCCCAGTAAACGCCTCTAACGAACTCTCGCCAACCAAGTATTTGCCTAACAAAGCCTTCAATTTGCGCCAAATTGATTTTACCATTTGATTGTCGATAGTAATGAATTGCAGTATCAACTACCTGCTTGGGAGACAAAATCTTACTGTTTAGAGCGAATGAAATACGACTGTGGTACAAACTCCAGCCCAGGTCTTCACATAAGCTTTCACCCAAGCCTTTAAGCTGTCCCGTCATGGCATCTTGAAAGCGGCCGAAGTTAGGTAAACAGACTTCACAAAAAAAGTTCAGAAGCTCAACAGATTGCTTGCGATTTATGGGCCAGAGTAAGGTGTTATCACCTTTACCTATAGTCTTTATGTTGTGCCGTGCGATACGCTCATTTATCTCAGTAACATCATTGGCAAATAACAGAGGTTGCGGCACATTGCTTAAATCTTGTTTTTTAAGCTTTTCACGATTGTCTTTGTCGTAATTCCATTGCCCACCTTCAGGCTCGCCATTTTGCATTAAAATATCGAAACGTGCGCGCATCGTGCGATAAAAGTGCTCTAACCTGTGTTTTTTGTTAGCTTTAAAGTATTGCCCTAGTTCTTGGTCACTGACATAAAAGTGCTCGGCTTCAAAGCCCATGTTTTGGATTTCTAGGCTTTGGCAAAACTCGCTGATTTGAGTACGAAGTCTCGCTTCATCAGCTAGCTGGTATTCAAATTGCTGAATACTGAACTTTTGAATTAAATGCGATAACAGCTCAGGCAAGCTTTTAAATTTTGCAGTGTCGTCTAAGGTGAGGTGCAAAACATGAAACCCTGCTTGCTTTAAGCCTGCTGCAAACCCTTGCATAGCAGCGAAAAACGCCTGTACTTTTTGAACGTGATGCACTGTGTAAGTGGCTTCTTGATGTAATTCGGCGATGACATACAATACTGAATCGTTTTTATCTTGATACCAACTGTGACTGGCATTGAGTTGATCACCTAAAACTAATCTGAGTGTTTGATACTGATTATTCATACCAACTCCTTATCTTGTTTGCCTTTATTGCCCGCACAGCGTTTAGAGCAATACTTCACATTTTCCCAATCTCGCTGCCACTTTTTACGCCATGTAAAAGGTCGCTCACACACTGGGCATAGTTTGGTCGGTAATTGGCTTTTCTTCATATTACTCTTCATTTTTTTCTAATCGGGTCTGACATGGCGGGCTAATAGATGACCGACTTGAGCACGAACTTCGGGGCGCTTGCGCCACTTCCACAATAAATCTTGGGCTGCTTTGTAGCTTTTTGATACATCAACAATGGGGTCAGGGTAATTTTTGCCAAGTTCAACGCCATACATAAGTTGCTCCATTGGCGAAAGCTGCCAAGGCTCATGTACGAGTGGCGCGGGAATATTGGCAAGCTCAGGCAACCAAAGTTTTACGAACTCACCGTCTGGGTCTTTTTCAAGGCCTTGTTTGACTGGGCTATAAATTCGTATGGTATTAAAACCCGTTACCCCAGCCTGCATTTGCATTTGGCTGTAATGAATACCCGGTTCAAAATCTAAGAAGAGACTGGCCAAATAAGGGGCACCTTCGCGCCAATCCACTTCGAGATGATGACATAAGAAACTCACTAACATCGCCCGCATTCGAAAGTTGATATATCCGGTTGCAATTAAACAACGCATGCACGCATCAACCATGGGCACTCCGGTTTTACCTTGTTGCCATGCAATAAGGCGCTCGGCTGCGAGTGATTTATCAGCGCGCGGTAAATGTGTATAGCCCAAGTTAACAGGCTCAAACTCCATCGAACTCTGACTTTCAAATTTTTGGATAAAATGACAGTGCCAATGCAATCTAGAGGTAAAAGCAACTAGGCTTCTGCGCCAACCTTTTTTTTGCCAGTTTTGTAATACAGCCTGATACGCTTGCCTTAAACTGATATTTCCCCACGCTAAATAAGGAGAGAGCCTAGAGCAATGAGTTTGGCTCAATATCGGGCTCGAAACACTGTAAGCATATGCTTGGCCACGTGTATCAAAGAAGGAATCTAAAACCTCTTTGGCAGCTATTTCACCACCTTGTTGGTATTCTCCTGCTTCTAAAAACCATTCTGGGTGCTCGTCAATTTCCGCCTTTTTTACACTGTCTGAAAATTCATTTTCAACACACCAATTAACTGAATCTAGGTCAACATCAGCAGTTGGGGCACGCATGACTTTTTGCCAATACTCGTCCCAGGTTTTGCGATGTGTTAGCCCTCTAATTACGGCGCCATATGGGGTTTCATGCCAAGTAATGCCAGCATTTTCGCAGCAAGATGCAATCAACTTGTCTCGCTCAAAAGTGTTATTTAAGCCTATTTCTTGATGAGAGTAGAGTCCGGCAATGGTGTATTTATCATGCAGCTCTGCAAAAGTGTGTTGAACGTCTTTAAAACTGATATAGAGCGAACCTTCTGGCACGCGTGCAGCTATGTCTTTTAGAGATGACAGAACAAACTGCCAGTGCCGAGGTTTGTAATGCGGATCATGAAGCAGCATGGGCTCAAAGCAATACACTAACAAAACAGCATGACCTGACTGCGCAGCTTTAATTAAGGGCTCATGATCTGTGAGCCGTAAGTCTCGTTTTAACCAAACGACTGAAATCGCCATAAACTATTGTGCACGCGTATCAACTGGCCAATCAGCGGCATCAACCGAGTCCAGCGGTTGAAAATCTTGCTTACTAAGCCAGTGATTAATAAAGACATCATGAGGGTCATATTGTGCATGCTGTTTTTCGATATTGAAGTGACGACCACCTCGGGGATCTGCACCCACACCAGCAATGTACTGCCAGTTGCCCCAGTTAGATGCCACATCATAATCGAGTAATTGTCGCTGAAAATAAGCAGCACCATAACGCCAATCAAGACAGAGCTCGTTTACTAAACAGCTAGCCACGATTTGTCTACCTCGGTTAGACATAAACCCAGTATGATTAAGTTGCTTCATACATGCATTGACCAGTGGGTAAGGAGTTTCGCCTTCACACCATTTTTTAAATCGTTCAGGGAAAAAGCTCGTTAATGGCTTGCTATTCGCTTGTCCTTTAAATGAAAACAGGCTTTCACCTTGGTACAGGGCTAACCATTGAAAGTACTCGCGCCATAACAACTCAAATTTAATCCAATAAGTTGATTCATTCTCTATGACATTAGATTCATATTGCTCAACCGCATGCCACACTTGCCTTGGTGACAAACTGCCTTGCGCAAGATAAGGGCTAAATTTAGTAGACAGCTGCCAGCCATCGAGTTCGTTGCGAGTTTCTTTATAAGTACTTGCTGCAGTTGAATCGAAGTAACTTTTTAAGTGTGCTGAAGCTGCATGCTCACCACCTTGAAATAGTGACTCGGTAAAGTCTTCATCACTTAGCCCTTCACTTCGTAAAATGTCACCAATCACCTGCTCTGTACTCATAAAATCTAATGCAGTTTTAGTCGCTGGCGGAAACAGCTCATTCAGTGTTAAGGGCTCGGCAATCTCAGAAGTTTTTTGTTTTTCGACAAAACGGCGATATTTTGAAAAGCTATCAAGGTAGGCCGGATGACTTAAAATTTCCGTGTCATGCCAAAGAGTGTGTTGCCAAGCACTATGCAGCCTAACGGAGGTGTTCTGCTCAATCTCTTTGAGCCATTGCTTTTCATACACACCAACTTGATGCGCTACAGCTAAGGTATTGACTTGTAGCTTCTGACATAAATTGCTTATAGCAGTAACAGGGTTGCCTTTGAGAAGTATTAAGTTGTGGCCTCTGGCGGCTAGTTGAAGTGCCAAATTTGAGATTGCTTGCAAAGTAAAAACGAGACGCCGTTTGCCCATTGCTCGTTGCTGAAAGTTGTTCGCTTTGAAATCTGACTCATTCAATATATAAACAAACGACATTTCATCTGAAAAATCACACACATTATTCAGCAATAGATTATCTTGTAACCTTAAATCGTGAGTGAACCAATAAAGCGTGTTTATCTTTAGCAAAGTATTTATCCAATAGAAATAGGCACCTAGTCTAATTACGTTTAGTTCAACTCATAAGTTCACTATCAAAACGAAATTAGGACAAACAATGAAAACTACAGTTAGCTGCGATGTGCATGATTACTTTGAGATTGTCTGTATGAGGAAAAGTCAGATCACCATCACATTACACTCAGGTCAAAAAATATCAGGCGAAGCAAGTAATATAATCACGAATAACAAAAGAGAAGAGCAGATTACCATTATTAATGAAAGGCTTACCACTGCAATAAAGTTAACAGATATTGCTAAATTAGAAGCTCATGATAATCTTGTACCCGAACATAACTTCATTACAAATATAAGTTCACCAGAAAAGTAATTAATTTAGTTAAGTAGTTACTAAGTTTTAAGTTAAGGATAATTATGTCATCAAAAACATGGGGGATTTGCCTTGTTTCTTGCGCGGTCTCGTTTAGTGCGGGGTTTTATTTAAAAGGGTCTCAGGTAGCTATAAACGACTCTAGCAAATTAAACAATTTAAATGGAACTGTTTCACAACAATCCCCTTCAGAACAGGGGGTGAAATCATACGAAAAAACAAAACTTCACACCACAAATCAGAACTTATTCACTAAAAAAGTCGTACTTGATAAGGTTGACGACTTTTTGATTCGTAATAAAAACATTCACGATTTAAACATTACAAACAAAATGGTTGCGCCTTTTTATCAACTACTTTCAGAGCTAGACGAATACCAGTTGCAGCAAAAAGCAGAAGATTTAGTTGATCAGTTACCAAACTACGCAGCGTCTCGTCTACTCATTATTACACTTGAAACACTCGCAGAATTACAACCTCAAAAAGCCCTTGAAATATCAATGAGTATGAGTGACGAACACTATCAAAAATTAGGAAATATCCAGTCAGTTTTTTCAATATGGAGTGCCTCTTCTCCAGAGGAGGCACTCGAGTGGTACGCTTCCGAAGACTTTAGTCAAACTGAATATGAACATTTAGCAAAAGATTTTTTATCAGCCACAGTGCTAAATCACCTCTATAATAAAAATAAATCTCTAGGGTTAACTAAGATCTCCGAGCTATTACAGCAAAATAAATTAACCGCTTTTTCGATGGAAAGATTATCTGAAAGTATTAATCAGTCTAATGAATTTAGATCTTTATTAGATGTGCTTAGTGTTTCGCAATTTCACGACAGCGGTATGGTAGAGGTTACTGCTCAATGGTTTGCTAAAGCACCTCAAGATGCAGCAGCTTGGGTCAATATGTTGGATGAAGAGCAAAAATCTCCGCGTTTATTCAATCTCGCTCTAAAGAATTGGATCAAATCAGAACCAAAATATGCATCTGATTGGTATATTAAACAATTTGACGAACAACAGCAGAGCGAAGCAATTTCCAAAGCCGCAACGTATTTTGCTAGAGAAGACCCTAAATCAGCTTTAGAGTGGGTTGAAAGTTTAAACATGACAAACTCTCAAAATGCAATTTATAACATTCTAAAAAATGCTAGTTATCACTATCCTGATTTTGTGATCTCAAACCTAGATAAGGTACATGGCACAAAAAGTAAATTGTCTGCTTTCCAAGATGCTATTTACTCTATTTATTTGAGCAACCCAGACAAAGCCCAAAAGCTTATAGACGCCTCTGAACATAAAGAAGCTTTAGAAGCATATATACACAAGTTAAATCAATCATAAGGAGGGAAATTGGTTTAATCACTATTCTCTTTTTAGATTAATTAACTGTGTAAACCGGTGAATCATTAAACCAAGCATCAACTCGCGCTATCAACATAGGGTTATCGCTGTGATTGGCGATAACCTGAGCCTTTTTCGCAAACTGTTCCGCTTTGCTTTGCAATAATTGGCTCCTTGCAATATCAGCCCTAGCTAATAATACCCAAATCTGGTTTGCAGGTGCTTGTGAGTGAGTCGCGATTTCAAATGCTTGTTGTAAATATTGCTCTGCAAGCGCATTATTTTGCTGCGCATTTGACACCTTTGCTAATTCAATTAGCGCAGCAGTTTGACCATAATCACCTTGAAACTGCTTATGATATTGCAGTGCCGCAGTGAGATGGTGTGCAGAGTCGCTAAACTCACCTTGCAAACGCTTGATTTTGCCAAGCTCTTCATGAGAATACGCAATAAATAACTCATCGTTTTGCTGCTCAGCCAATTGTTTCGCTTGTTCAACATACTGCTCAGCACTGAGCAATTCGTTTTCTCTGTCGGTTTGCTGTGGCCAATTTATTTGCAAATATCCAATCATTAAATAAGCGCGCAATAACTCTCTACCTTGCTCTCCTTGAGTTTGAGCCAGATTAATACTGTCTTTAAGCAACGCTATCGCCTCTGTAATTTGCCCTGAGTTTGCATAGCTCGCAGCCAAATAACGTTTGGCCGCCAATAAATCTGGCTCTGTACTTAACGCAGTTTGCAACAAGGGTTTTGCAGCAACGAAATCTTGCTCTAAATATTTTGCAACACCTCTAGCAAAGGCCTCATTACTAAATTGGCTGATGCTTTTATCATTACCTGAGGGCTGATATTCATCGAAGCGAATTGCTATTTTGCTCACTAATTGATTGAACGCGTCATCAACAGAGGATGCGAACTCAATACCTTGCTCCACACCAAATGGCGTTTGTAATTGATAATGCAGTTGGAAATCTTCAGGGAAGCCTGTTAAACGAGTGGCAACGATTAAATCAGCTTCTAACTTCTCTTGAATGGGATAAAGCGCCCCACTTTGATAAGCTCTTCGTTGCTCGGCGTTCAGCCTTTCTATCGCGAAAAGTACATGATCGCTCTCAATGACGGTTAATTGAGTTGACTGACTTAAACCAAGCGAGAGTTGCTCCTGACCACGCAATGGGACCCAATTGTGAACGCTGTCTTGCACATCATTCTTGACAGGTAAAAATGCCACTTTTAGAGGCGGCTCTGAACGAATAAATAAAAACACAAATACCATTATAAGCAGCAAAAGAACGGCGATTGACGCGCCAATCCAAACTTTGCTTTTATCTATGACTGGCCGAGTTTTAATTCTAGCTTGAGAGTTAATTGACGGAATAGGCTCTGCCTGAACTTTTTCAGGTAATAAAGGCGCAACCCACTGATAGCCTTTACGAGAATAGGTTTTTATTACATTAGCACCGAGTAAGTCTCGGATCTCTTTAATCGACTGTGTCAGAACTTGGTCTTGAACAACAACATCATCCCAAACGGCGTTTATGACTGCCTGCTTGCTAACAATATCGCTTTTATGCTCAATAAGATAATTAAGAACTTGCAAGGTTTTTGCACGAATAGAATGTTCAGAGTCAACGCTGCTTACTATCCCTGTTACTGTATCTAACACTTTGTCGTCTATCTGAAATCGCATGACATTCTTTGGCATTATATTTAGTTATTCTCTTTAGTAGTCTGCTATATCAACTAAAAAGTAGCAAGTTTATGAGGTTGGGAAAATGTTCATAAACTTGCTAGTAAAGTTAAAGTATTAACCTGAGCTTTGGTTAAGGGGTTTACTAAAGTGTTGATCTTGAATTGATAAGTATTTTTCAAGTCTGCAGCCAGAAACTTTCAGGGATAACAAGACGAATTTACGCGTCAATAGCTAGCCTATTGCAAGTAAATTCAACGTAGTTAGCGTTGAAAGTAGCCGCTGGAGATAAATTTATTATCCATAGCTCAGGTTAAATTAATAATATCTTAGGTCGTCGACTTTGCCCCAAAACACGCGATACGAATAAGCGGTGTAGGCCAAGATTGTTGGCACCACAAGTAATGCTCCCCAAAGTAAAAAGGCCAGTGATTCTGCCGCTGCTACTGCCTGCCAAATAGTAAGATGATTTGGCACTATGTCTGGAAAGAAGCTAATTGCTAACCCCAAGAACGACAGAGTAAAAATAGTCACGCTCAAGATAAACGGATGATGTGCTTTATTATCTGGCTGGGTTGTTAACTGCGATAGCTTTCGAGCAATTAATACAAAGCAACTAAAACAGATAATCGGCAACGGTAATAACAGCAGCATGCTCGGCCAGCTAAACCACTTCAAGAAAATCTCTGGCGACAACCATAAATTGGCGCCTGACACGAGGGCAATGCCTACTAATGCAACATACACACAACGCTTGCAGACTTTAATTGCGTATTGCTGCAACTCACCTTCGGTTTTCATCACTAACCAAGCTGCACCAATTAGAGTATAAGCCGCAGCTACACCGACAGCACTTAACAGGGCAAAACCATAAGACCAAGCAGATTCATCAAAGCCCATTACATAGCGCCCTAACATATAGCCCTGCGATGTTGCTGCCAGCAGTGAACCAAACTTAAAAGCCAAGTCCCATGCACTCTTGTGGTCGACAATGGCTTTAGCTCTGAAATCAAACGCAACGCCACGCAAAATCAAACCAATCAGCATAAAAGTACAGGGAATATACAGCGCTTTTAGTACCAAACTATGCGCGGTTGGGAACGCAATTAACAGTAAACCAATTGCTAAAACTAACCAGGTTTCATTGGCATCCCAAAATGGACCAATTGAAGCGATCATTTTATCGGCATCATGATCGTTGTTGGTGGGCAATAAAATACCCACTCCCAAGTCATAGCCGTCCAAAATCGCATATAACAGCACAGCTAACGCCATTAACGCTGCGTAAATAATCGCTAAGGTATCTTGTTCAAACATGCGCAGACTCCTTGATTTCAATAGTTGAACGTTTTTTGCCAACATGCTCTTGTAGCGATATCTCTTCAATGAGCACCGCTTTTCTCGCCATCAAAAATACCGTGTGTAAGTAAGCAACCAATAAAAATGCATACACGATTAGGTACATGACTAAGCTAAACCCGACATTAGCTGGCGCAATGGTGGTGGCTGCTTGATCGACAGTTAAAACACCGCTAACAATAAAGGGCTGACGGCCAATTTCAGTGACATACCAGCCAGCTAGCGTTGCCACCCAGCCAGAGAAACTCATTGCCACCAAAGTTCGTAGTAACCAATTTGGTAAAGCGTTATTTTTATAAAGCTTAAATGCGGCAAACCAAGCAACTGCAATCATGAATAAACCAAGCCCCACCATAACTCTAAAACTAAAGAACACAGGCTTCACAGGCGGGTGTTCACCTTTAAATTCATTTAAGCCTTTAATTTCGCCATCTAACTGATGGGTTAGAATTAAACTCGCTAAATTTGGCACTGCCAGTTCAAAATGATTTGTTCGCTGCTCTTCGTCTGGAATAGCAAATAATAATAAAGGGGCGCCTTGTGTGGTTTCCCACACGCCTTCCATCGCAGCGACTTTTTGTGGTTGATGTTCAAACGTATTGAGGCCGTGCAAATCACCTACATAGGCTTGTAACGGTGCCAACACTGCAGCCACAACCAGCGCGACCTTAAGCGTGAGTTTTGGCGCTTTCTTATCATCGCCTCGCAGCAAACGATAACTACTGATCCCAGCGATTAAAAAGCTCGCTGTAAGGCCCGATGCAATCAGCTTGTGAGTAAAACGATAAGGAAAGGAAGGGTTAAAAATGATCGCCCACCAATCGGTCGGATAAGCAATGCCGTCTCGCATTTCAAAGCCAACGGGAGTTTGCATCCAAGAATTAAGGCTTAAGATCCAAAATGCCGATAAGGTTGTGCCAATCGCCACCACAAAACAGGCAATGGTGTGCACGCGCACTGGCACCTTATTAATACCAAACAACATGATCCCTAAGAAAGTTGCTTCTAGAAAAAACGCGGTTAGCACTTCGTAACCGAGTAATGGCCCTGCAATGTTGCCCACTTTTTCCATAAAACCCGGCCAGTTCGTGCCGAATTGAAACGACATGGTGATGCCACTCACAACACCTAGTGCAAAAGTCAGCGCAAAAATTTTTACCCAGAAACGATAGGCTCGCATCCAAACCGCATCGCCGGTTTGTTCAAACCTGACTTTAAAGAATACGAGAAACCATCCTAACGCGATGGTTATAGTAGGAAATAAAATATGAAAACTGATATTTGCCGCAAACTGTATTCGCGACAGCATTAATGTATCTAACATGTTCCCCTCCGAACACGACCCAAGCACGCCTTAGTTGCAATCCTCCTCAACTAAGATTCTAAAGTTTCAATAATTACTGAAACTTTAGAAATATACTAAACACTAAATTGACTCAGATCAATTAATATCCCGGTTTTATTTTGAACAAATTGAGATAGCTCAGAAAATTCCTGTGTTAAGAGAGAGTGAAAAATGACATGATGAGCAAATACTATTAAAACGCTTAGGTCGTGCGCTTTGAAAACGGTACGCTTTTTTATTTATATCTTTCTATCAATCACCACCGTGGCTGCAAATGCAAATATTCTCTCTATTGAGCAAACGCCAAGCTTTGTTTTAACTGATAATGTTCAAGATGTTGATGGGTTAAATAACCCGAGAGACATCGCATTAAGCAAAGATAAGAAATGGGTATTTGTTGCCAGTGCCGATGATAACTCGCTTTCGGTATTTAAGGTGAACTCTGACTTATCGCTTTCACATCAGCAAACAATTAAAAGCAGCGACAGAATTAAACTCGAGGGCGCACTTTCTGTGGTGAGCGACGAAAAAGGCCAAAACATTTATGTGTTAAGTTATTACCACAGCGCACTGCTACACTTTAGCTTTTCTAAAAAAACAGGATTAAAGTTACAACACACCTTGTCTGACAATCTGCCTTTTATACAAGTATTTAAACAACCTGAAACCATCAAACCAGAACAAGATACGGTTGGGCTCTTAGGCGGTTATGAGCTAGCAATTAACCACAATACGAATCAATTGTTTATCGCTGCAACCGTCAGCCATAGTGTTAGTGTATTTAACTTGAATCAAGATGGTAAACCGATACTGTCTCAACGAATTCATACAAACAAAGATGCAGCCCTTTTTGGTGCGGTTTCTGTGACAACCGATAATACAGGCCAATTTTTGGCTGTCGCTGGTATGAGTGGTAAAGCCGTATCTGTTTATAAACGTAATAAAGCTGGGAAGTTTCACTATTATCAAACTTTAAAACACTCATTTGATATGCCAATTTCTGTGACTTTTACTGGCAACGGGCACTATCTTGTTGCGGTCGATGCCATAAACAGCGGTATTGTTTTGGCTCGCCAAAACCATGAACAAGCATTTGAAGTTGTGAAGGTGGTTAGTAAAGACGAGCATGAGATCAAGGGGTTGAATAAAGTAACGCCATCTAGAAGCGAAAACGCGATTTTAACTTTCTCAGAGCAAAGCCATCGCATTGATGAATTTCAGCTAAATGAGACGTTACTAAAGCATTCAAAAAACCTAAGACCAAGCGGTCTGCAATCAGCCACTGCACTTGAGTTCATTAACTCGACCCATGCAGTCTCAACATGGGCGAAATCTGATGCAATTACAGTATTTAAATTAAATGCCGAATAATAGAAGCACTAAAAAAGCAACTAACGTTGCCTTTTTAAACACATTTAATCTTAACTCAGGTTAAAATTAAAAGTTATAACGGATACTTAAACCGGTGTTTTTATAATCATTTGCATTTCTGTGAGCAAAATTCAGTGTAAAGTTCTCTGCAAAATTGTAGTTTAACTGTACTTGATATACTGCATTATTTTCTGACAAATAATCAAAATCCAAATGCTCATACCCCACACCAACAAGCATGTTTAAGGCTTTGTTAAACGCGAAGTGATAATTGGCTTCTAAACCATATATTGTTGCGTCGTAAGAGCTTTTATCACTACCTCCACTATATGAATATTCAATTTCAGTTTTTAACTTTCCAAAGTAGGGAGATACTTCAATAACCTTATCTTCTTCTAAGAACGTTAGAAAACCAAAACCTGCATACAACTTACCCAGCTCATAATCATCATTATCATCTGAGTCTGTTGTTACTATATAACTGGCTTTGATTAAAAACTTCTCTTCCAATTGTTTACTGAACTTTAGCCCCACACCTTTTGGATCAAATCTAGAGTCATCAAACGATATAGTGGCGTAGCCTGCCTCAACATAATCAAAGTTAATGTTGCTTGCAAAAGCTGAAGAAGAGATTAGCGAAGTTGCTAGAAGAATTGCGCGAATTTTCATTTTTTCCCTTATATTCCATTCCTAAAAATTCGTCGCAATTCTAATTACTTACTCTGCATAGTGTAAGCCTTTCATGTAATACATTGTAAACAGTTTAACGGCACGTAAAACTCATCACCAACTCGTATGGCTGGCCCATTGAATCTTCAGCGATACCGCCGCCTATCGACATCGCTGCGCCTACATCATCAACTGCATTTTCACCTAAAACCCAAAGTACAGTACCCGCGGTTTCTACCGCGCTAGCGATATTTAAATTTTGTAAATATTCTTCTTCAGGCATGCTGCCAACATAAGTGATGTTTTCATTCAGTACGTAGGCTTTCTTGTCTTGCTCATCACAAAAGTGCTTAGACTGTTTTAATGCTTCATTGCCTGCTTCAGATTTGGTTTGTGCCGTGAGCTTCACATAATGCTCGCCACTGTCTGAAGGACGCACATTATTGTGGTGCGCACACGCGGTTAATAAAGTCGCTAAAGAAAGTGAGATTAGTGTTTTCGCTGCATTCATTGTAAGTGCCTAAGGTGTTTGTTTTGATGAGTCTAAGTTAGCGCGATTACCTGTGAGAGTCCGTCAAATGTCGTGAGAAGTTGTAGAAAAGTGTAAAAGGACTAAACGCTCAAATAAAAATAAAACCTTCTGATTTACGACATTCATAAATAGTTTATGCAAAAAATTTCAATTATGCTCCCAGCTCGTTTTTATTTATTTCTTTGTTTAGATTCCCTTCTCATCTGCATTTTTTAATCGCACAGTCTAAATTTGCATTGTCCCTAATAATCCCTAGAATGCGCCGCTCAATTGACTGACAGGTTATTACGAGGTTTTCATGTCAAAGTCTTCTCTATTAACGCTTGGGTTTATGACCTTTGCGTTATTTTTAGGTGCGGGTAACGTTATTTTTCCGCCACAGTTGGGCCAAGGCTCAGGTCAATTTTTCTGGCCAGCAACCATAGGTTTTTTAATCACAGCTGTGGGATTACCTGCCCTCACCCTAATTGCCATTGGCTATATGGGTGGTAGCGAAGCGCTTACCAATAAACTACCGCGCGCAGGCCATTTACTGTTTTGGGGTGTATTGTTTCTATCAATTGGCCCGCTATTTTCATTACCACGAACATTTAGCGTGTCGTTTGAGTTTATTGCCAAACCATTTTTCGCCGATTGGGCTTTGTTACCTTTCACTTTAGTGATGGCTGCAACCACGCTATTCTTTGCGCTTAGCCCAGGCAAACTAATGGACAGGATCGGTAAAATCTTAACGCCGGTTTTATTACTGATGCTGTTATTTATCGCCATCAGTGCTTTTTTATATCCTCACGGACAACTCGAAAACACCGCAGAGCAATACCAATCTTTCGCCATTGCCTCTGGCCTATCCGAAGGATATATGACCATGGACGTATTAGGTGCTGTAGGCTTCGGCTGGTTAGTGATCAATGCACTTAAAAGTGCGGCCCCTAATGCGCCTGTTGTGCCTAACCTGATCAAAATTGTGCTGATTTCTAGTGTTGCGATGTGTTTCGTTTATATTGCAATTGCTTTTGTGGGTGCAAATTACGGCATTGTTGAAAGTAATGGTGGTGCACTGTTATCAAATTACATGAATTGGATTTATGGCACCCCAGGTGTTTTACTGATGGGTGTGATTGTAACGCTCGCTTGTTTGACTACCGCCATAGGTTTGACCTGTGCTTGCGCTGAGTTTACTAGCCAAAACTTCAAAAGCATTAACTACAAAACCAGTACTATTACGATTGTTGCCATTACAACATTAGTCGCTAATCTGGGCTTAGACCTGTTGATTGCTATTACATTGCCACTCGTTGTTGTACTTCACCCTGTTGCTATCAGTATTATTTTATTGGGTCTGTTTTATTTAAAGCGTACGTTCAACGGCTTGGTATACAGTTTAACCATTGCAGCCGCGATCACCGGTGGTGTCATTGATGCGCTCAAGATCCTTGGAAATATGCCAGAGCAACTGCATAACGTATTTGTAAATTACCTACCTTTATATCAATACAATGCTGGCTGGATCGTGCCGACATTAGTCGTTTTTGCAGTAGCAAATATGCTGTTCCAACGCAAAGAAAATACAGCTCAAGCTGCTGCTTAACTTGAATAACAACTAAGCTAAGGCCAACGATTTGCTATAAGTAATATAATTTTACAATTTATATACGCAAAAGTTGGCCTTCTCATTTTTCATTCGATTTTTCTCTATATAATGCCACCAGCAAAAACAGGGAAAAGAAATGAAAAAAATAAAACATACACTTAAAACATGGCTAAAGCGCTCTCCCGTTGCCATCGCTCTTTCAAGTGCTTTTGTATTACCGACTACCTTTGCCGCCCAAATCGATGGCGTACTTGATGAAGTACAATGGCAAAACGCTCAAGTCATCAACTTAGACAAAACCACCAGCCCATTCACCCTTGCCCAAGCTGATAAGCAAACTCAAGTAAAATACTTCTCTAGCGAAGAGGGTATACACGTTGCCGTGATTGCCACGCAAGCACTCGATGAGCAAACCTCTATGCGAACCGCCCGTGACAGTGATTTAGAAAGTGACTTTATTGAGCTTATTATCGACTTTGATAATGGTAAAAACACCGCTTATGGCTTTGCGCTAGGAAATGGTGGCTCAATGCGCGACGGTATTTGGCAAAACAATAACCGTTTCAAAAGTGACTGGGATGGCACCTGGTTTGGAAAAACCAGCCAAACTGACACAGGTTGGGTAGCTGAATATTTGATCCCTTGGAATGTTGCGCCAATGGCGACAATTGACGGTAACGAACGCCAAATGGGCATTTACGTTCGCCGTCATGATGTAAAGTCGAACCGAAGCTACAGCCATGCACCAACCTCATCGAGTCAGCCTGACTTTTTACGCGAGTTCAGTCAAATTAAGGTTGCTAACCATGCCAGCTCATCTTTAGATATCTTCGCTTCAGCAACATACCAAAGTGATATGCTGAACGATACCGATGACAGTAATATCGGCGTTGATATCTTCTGGCGCCCAGATGCAAGTCAACAATTGAGCGTGGCATTAAACCCTGATTTTGGTCAGGTCGAATCTGATGGCCTGGTCGTTAACTTTTCACCATTCGAAACTTTCTTTGCAGAACGTCGCCCTTTCTTCACAGAAAACCAAGCTTTATTCGATATTCAGGGTAATGCAGGTATGCGCCTAGTTCACACTCGTCGAATTGGTGTTTATGGCGACATTGATGCCGCTGTTAAATACACGTCGAATGGCCAAAATAATGACTTTGGTGTAATGGCAGTATTTGAAGATGACGGTCATTTTAACGATAAAGAATCAAACAAGTTTGCCACCGCCCGTGCCCAACACCGTTTTGACGACTCTCAAGTTGGCTATTTAGTTACTTATGCAGATAAAGCGACACAGGGCCGTGAGTCTCAAGTTCACAGTGTCGATTACCGTACTGACGTGTCTGATACACTGCAAATTCGTGCGCAAGTAAACGGCAGCTTTGTTGATTCTGACACACACAAAGGTCAAGTCGACGGCTACGGCGCATGGCTGAACTTTGTACATAAATTCAGTGATAACTGGCAGCAACGCTTAAACTTCACGGTTTACGATGAAGAGTTTCAAGTCAATGATTTAGGCTTTTTATCACGCTCAGATTTACAACGAGTTTGGTATAACAACGAACGTTACTTCACCGACTTTGATGAAAACAGCAGCTTAAAGCAACGTCGTGTTGAAGGTTATTTTATGCGCGACCACAATAGTGATGGCGATCATCTAAGAACTGAAATGGGAATAACCGGTACCGAAGAGTACAAAGACAGTGCTTTCTGGTTCTGGCGTTTCGACTATACGTCATCAGGCCTTGATGACAGAACAACCCGTGGCAATGGCGATTTTAATTTAGGTTCAGGCCGCGAGTTTTTCACTGAGTACAACTTTGGTAGCCAAAACAAATTCCGTCACCATATCGCTTTTGGACTACAAAGTTATGACCGAGAAGGCGATGGCGGCCGTTTCCACTATCACCCAAGCTACTACTTCACAGATAACTATCGTGTATCTTGGAGTTTATGGGCTGTGCAACAAAAACAAAGCCTATATTGGATTGACGACCAGTTGGCGCGCTATGACTACAAGCAATTAGAAAACAGCTTAGACTTTGACGCCACCATCGATGACAAGCAAGAAGTTCGAGTGCGTTTCCAATGGGTTAGTGTAACCGGTAAAAATGGTAACCTATTTGCAATTAACAAGCATGGTGACCTATACGATGCCAACGCCGTAGTAAGCGACTTTTCTCGTTCAACAACACGACTGCAAATTCGCTACCGTTATGAGATTGCTCCGCTTTCTAACATCTATTTGGTTTATAGCCGTGGTGGACAATCTATCGATGATTTAGATCAGAGCAACTTCTCGCTATTCAAAGAGGGCTGGGACAATCGTACCGGCGACAACTTTGTAGCGAAAATTCGCTATCGTTTCTAAAGGACGCTCTATATTCCCCAAATCACCTTGTTCATAAACATTCAGTGGTTTGGGGGGTTGCTCTACCAAAAGTAATTTGTGACATAGATTTTAGTCCCTTTTTTCGTGTATTATTCATTTTTTAATAATAATGAAGATACGAAATGGATTTATTCAAACCCGCCCTGCTTACCTCTTTGCTATTTAGTGCTAACAGCTTTGCCACAACAACGGTTGACCAAAGAAGTTTATCAGTTGAGCTTACAAAAACCGCAGCAATGTTAAATAAAAACGGGCCTGTGATGTTAGATGAAGAAACACGATTAGACTCTGTTGCGACATTTAGCAGCCATATTATTTATAACAACACTATGATTAACTACAGTGTCGAGCAATTAGATCCCAATCAATTTACAACACTGCTTCAAGACATAGTAATAAAGCCACTGTGCGGCAATAAAGACTTAAAAGCATTCAAAGAGTATGGCGTGACCATGGTTTATCGCTATCTTGATAAGTCAGGTAATTTTATCAGCGAGTTATCGAAAGATATGTCAACTTGCCCATAAGCTTATAGCGATTAATGCCCGAATATTCTTAGCAAAAAGATAAGCGCTTACATAAAACACCTTATCTTTTTGTTTTCACCACTAGCCATTCCTTACGATTTAATTTCTGTCTATACTCATGTGATAACAATGCTTTTGATAAATGAGCTTTATATTGCGACTGAGTGTTTGCTTTTTCCTATTCTTATTCAGCCATAACTTATTTGCGCAATGTGCCAAAGACAAAACCGTGCACGTAGGCATTGGCGCGACATGGCCGCCCTATGTTATGTATCAACAAGACAGGGCCTTTGGTCTTGAAATAGATATCAGCAGAAAAGTGTTTCAAACAGCAGGCTACTGCGTTGAGTTTGTAAGACTGCCAACCACTGACAGGGCCATAAAAGAACTCAGTATTGGCTTAGTTGACGCGCTTCCCTCTTCAAGCTTCAACATCGAACGAGAAAAGATCGCTGCTTTTACAGCACCGTATCGACGTGAAAGAATGCGATTATTCACACACCTCCCAGTTGAACCAATCAACGACTTAAAAACTCTGTTCGACCAAAAAATGTCATTTGTGATCAACCCTGGGGCATTTTACGGCGATGAATTTGATGGGCACTTTCAAAAACCAGAAAACAAATCACAATTTGCTTTTGTAAAAAGCATTAAACAGCGCATGAGCATGGTGCATTTAAAAAGAGTAGAATTTTTGATCGAAGATGAAATGGCTGGGCTTTACTACTTTTCTACGTACCGCGGCGGTAACATTCAGCTTCACCCTTATATAGTCAATGACAACCCCATTCACTTTATGCTCAATCGTGAACGCTTTTCTGAGCAAGACATTCTCAAAATTAATAATGCAATCTCGTTACTTCAAGAAGAGATTAATACAATTATTGATCGCTATACGACATCCAACACTTAAGGCTGGTAAAATCTGAGCTAGCACCCATCTTTGTTGAAAATTACTGCACTATAAATACCTATTTGGTATCCAAGTCCATTCAAAATGTTAAAAAACTTGTGGAACACTCATTTTTGGCCTTTTAAAATTTAAATTTACGCAACAAACCTAAGGCGCTTCAACTACACTTAATCAATCGTTTATTCAAGTTGAGACTCTTACCTTGAACTACGTTTTTAAAGTGAAAACTCGCGTTGCGACTTTTATATTTTTGATCTGTTTACCATGCACTGTAGTAGCTGATAGCAATGAGGAAATAGACTTATTTTCTTTGTCGCTGAGTGAACTAATCAATGTCACCGTCGAAGCTCGAAAAGTTGAAGAAGACTTGCAACGCACTCCCATTTCAGTTTCTGTCATGTCAAATCGCTTTTTGAAAGAGCGCAGCTTAACCAACTTATTAGAAGCCTCTTACTTTATTCCCAATATTGAAATTACCACGGTAGGCGAGAACTCAGGCTGTACGCATTGTGCGGGGATCACCATGCGAGGGGTTGGACAAGTAGATCCTATTCCAACCACAGATCCGAGTGTCGGCATTTATATAGATGGTGTTTACCATGCCCGCTCAGCCGGAGGTATTTACAGCTTTTTAGATATTGATCGCATCGAAGTGTTAAGAGGGCCACAAGGCACACTGTTTGGAAAAAATACCATTGGCGGCGCCATTAATGTGTTCACAAATAAAGTCACTGACAAAAAACAGTTTAATGGTCAGGTGACCATCGGCGAATTTAACCGAAAAGATGCATCTGTTATCTTCAATTCTCCTATTAATGATAACGTGTCTGCACGCTTAGCTTTGTCGAAGAACTATCGAGAAGGTTTTGTAACTCGTGTTAATGGAGATAGAGAAGGCGGACGAGACGATCTCAATGTCATTGCGAAACTGAATTTTAAACAATCAGAACAGCTAAATTTTGAATTGAGTTATGATAGACAACTACAAAACAATGGCAGTGCGCCCTCAGTGCTCCCTAAAAAAAATGATGATGCTTCACTCATTGTTTTGTACAACAGTATTGCTGAAGTATCTCCAGCAATTGACCCTTATCCTAAACTGACCGTATTTGATGATAAATTTCGCAGTGCCTCTACTGATGAAAACGAAAATCGCCTGAATCAATATGGCTACAAAGCAAATATTGAGTGGGATATCTCAGATCAGCTTAAGCTTAAGTCGATTAGCTCCTATCGAAGCCTTGAAGCCGTATATGGTCGTGATTTTGACAATAACTCTTTTAATATTGGCGTAACCAGAGACTACCAAACTCAAAAACAAACAAGTCAGGAGTTTAATTTAACAGGTAGTGTCGGTAGCCAGTTCGATTGGTTACTAGGCCTGTTCGCCATTGATGAAGAAATTCACTATTTGTTTAATTTTACTTTTATCGAGGGCTTGTACCTTGGCCTTGAAACAATACCCGGCCCACTTGATGGCTCTCCGATAAGCAACCCGACAGCAATTGGAGGCGCCGGCAATACCTTAAATATTGGACTCGACTTAGACAACACATTCAATAATGACATTGAGAGTGAAAGTGTCGCAGCCTTTTTCAATGGTAACTATCGCTTTGATGAGCAATGGACGTTAACTTTAGGTGGTCGCATTACCCGTGAGAAGAAAAAGCAGCAAGTCATTACAACCCGAAATATTGCCCAAGTTGTCGCCATAGAAAGAACTGATACGAGCCCAGAAGGTCCAATAGAAAAAAGCTGGCGGGTATTTTCGCCTTTAGCCAGTGTTCAATACCAAACTTCAAACAATATGATGCTGTTTCTAACGGGGTCTCGCGGATTCAAATCTGGCGGTTTTAATGGTGTAGCTAATACGCCCGTTTCGGCCAGACCGTTTGATCCCGAATACTTAACCGCATTTGAACTGGGTATGCGCTCTCAGTGGTTTGATAACACCCTAAGATTAAATGCAACGGCATTCTTTATGAAGCACAAAGACATGCAACTAAGAGGAGGTGAGTCAGGTGAGGATTCTGGCGTCGAAATATTTATTGATAACGTTGGTAATACTGAGACTCAGGGCGCTGAAATAGAGTTTGAGCGCATCACTGGCAGCGGTTTTACTTTTTCTGGTAGTTTGTCTTATACAGATGCCAAGTTTACCGATGTTGGTACAGCTACTGAAGTCACCACAGACAGCAAGCTGATTAAAACACCTAAGTGGACAGCCTCATTGGGTATTAAATATAAATGGGAGTTATCGCATGGCCAGCAGCTTTCGACTCGCCTAGACTGGGCTTATCGAAGTAAAGTGTACAATGATGTCTTTAATAGTCCTTTTGCAACTCAACAGAGCATAGCTCTGGTGAATGTATCAGTAAACTATCAGATCAACGAGTCACTCAGTGTCACTGCGTTTGTCACCAATTTAACTGACAAATACCATGTTATAGGTTCAAACGACTTTACTGCGTCATTTGGTGTCGCAGAGTTTTATCTCGCACCACCAAGGCAAGCGGGAGTCAGTATTCAATATCAGTTTTAAATAAAGATATCAGCTCAATAAATGAGCAAAATTGCATATCTTCGTCTATAGTTAATTAAAGTCAGATCAAATAGTCATTTTGTGTTGCGATTTTGACTTTTTATAGCCTGAATTTCAGGCTAGCTAGTTGTAAATATGAATTTTCCTATTTCCTTTGCAAAAGATAAAAGGGGTAGCCAGAACTGCGCTAACCCCTTTGTTTCATGCGAATAAAAAACTTCATGTGAATAAAAGCAGCTTGCCCATATAAGCTTCACAAGTAAAAGCCGCCTTTTGACTATTCTCTATTTTGCCTCGCCGGATAAAATACGTAACTGCCAACCAGTGTTGCAGCCAACATAAATATCGCGCCATCATGAACTTGGCTATTAAAGGTATATCTAAATAAAGCCAACAAACCAAAGTAAGCTATCGTGGAATATTGCAGCCAATGCCAGCCTCGATTCACCTTAGGATCTCTCTGAGACGCTATTAAATAGCGACCAAGCCACAAGCCTACTTGCGATGACAATAGCACTAGTCCGCCTACCACAAAAAATGACAACCAAACCAATGACTCAGGCCAATTAATGATCTGCGCTGATTTCGCTGGTCCTGACCAAAGCGCATCCCAACTCACTGCGATGATCAACGCCCATGAAATCGCTTTATGCGTAAAGTTGGCTTCTTCGCCTTCATGATAGTCTTGCAATTCTTGATACAGAAAATAAGCAATAAACGCGAATGCAACTAAACCAATAATAGGGCTAATGCTCGGTAGCCATTTCAAACCAAAATAACTCAGCATATAGCCAAACATCGGAAACAAAGTATGGGTTGCTGTGACTCCCACTACCCAACGCACTTTCACAGCCTTGTCGCTCAGTTGTTTACTATAAAGTGCTGTGACTATGGCAACATCTAGCCCAATAGCTAAGCCCATGAGCAAACAGGCAAAGAGAAATTCAAGCAGTAGCTCCACACCTTTACTCCTTCAAGGATTTGCTATTTTCAGCCTGCGTCCAATCAAGTCGAATATCAAAGCCATACCTGAAATTCTCTTCAAGTGGTGGCATATTATCTTCCACTTTTTCAAGTACGTTCGTTGCTACACCCAATGTTGCATCTCGACCGAACAGATAACTTTGCTCTTTCATGATCGTAAAATAGGCTTTATTTAAATCCAGTGCTCTGCGTGTTGAAGGCATAATTAGTTCATAAATATTTGGTAATGCCTGCACCTGCGCTGTTTTAACCGACCCATCATGATTGAACCACTTTTGTAGCATTTCTTTGTTTTGTCTGAACTCATCGCCCCCGCCAACTCTTTGCAGATAGGTTAAAAACTCACCTTGCTGTTGACCCAGTGTTGGCGTGTCTTTTTGTGTTTTCAGGTTGATGTAGCCCCACCCTTTAGCACCTTCAACTTTGCGAGCAAAAGAAAACGTTTGATCTATGGTTGTGCCCACTGTTTTATGACACCCATTACATGACTGTAATTCTTGATAATGTTGTTGACGCAATTGACCTTTTTCATCTTCAATGAAGCCATTTATGGTCCAGCTAAAGCCGTTATCTATGCCTCTTTCGCGCAAGTTAATTGTGCGTGGGAGTTGTTCAAACTCTTTTTCCTTGCCTTCTCTGTGATATGTAATCGCTACTTTGCGCTTATTCTTAAAGGCATGTTTTTTCATGTAGCGAACTTCTTTCATACGCTCTGCATTGTATGGATTGCCATTTTCGTCAACGCCAATGTAACGAACAGTATGTAAGAACTCGGTCCCCTGTGGATATAACATATCTGTTAAAGGCACTTTCTTAGCGTCACCAAGGTAATGACTACGCTTTTGCATTGTCGTGATCACAGAAAGCTTGCCGTCACCATTTAAATCCTCCTGAAGCCTGTTTTCATTTAAATCAGGTACTGTGATGCTGTCTAATCGCTTCATCGACATTTCAAGCAAGCTTAAATTAGCAAAATACACGTCTAGGTTATCTTCACCTTTAAGTTGTCTAAAAGACTTATCTAGTCGGATCATTACGTCGCCTGTTGAGCCATTGGTTGGCCAAAAGGTACTTGGGAAAGGTTTGTAGTTGAACGCCACCCAATGGCTGCCATCTTTGGCTAAGCCATTGCCAAAAAATGCTTTATTTGGCTTTGCAAGATTGTCTAACTTAATAGCTTCTTGTTGTGGATGATCTGTATGCGCTTTGATAAATGAATGATAGTTGTCTTCTTTTACCCATTCACTGATGAAACTGTCTTTTATATTTTTTATCTTTAGTGAGCGGTCCACAAACAAGTTTGTCCAACTATTTGTCATTCCCACTTCTGAAAATTGATAGTCACCCTGTAAGTCACCATCATTCAAGATATTGGGTCTTTTATCTGTGCTAGGATAGCTCTGATGACAGGCCATACAAGGGTTATGCTTGCCTTCGGTTTTGGTGTAACACTGAGGCGGGATCACTGACTCTGGATTATAAATCTCATTTTGTTTAATAAAATCGAGCGCCTTGAGCGTGTTAGTGTGTTTATACTCAGCCGCACTTTCATTGGCGTAACATGACGCTGAGAAAAGTGCAGTGGCTATAGATGATAGCCAAATTAATCTTGTTCGCATGATGATTACCACTGATGAAAAAAGCAGAGATCTGACGATCTCTGCAACAACTGGATTAGTTCTTAACTGGCTCGTATAACCATAATGTGTTGTTCTCTTGGAAGCCATCTTCACCAATGATGATACGGCCATCGTCCATAACAATGACATTGTCTGGCTGTGAAAGCTGGTTCACATCACATCTTGCCGCGCCATCTAACGAGCTACGATAAGTAGAACCCATAACAACCGGTTCAATACGGCTGATGTTATAACCTGCTTCTAGCTTGGCACGATAAACACCACCACAATCTTTCACACGATTTGATAATTGAATATCACCTTCGCCATCAATCATCGTTTTATCTAGGTCAGCAATTGCAATATAAACAAATGCTTCTGTGACTTCTTCATCAGCAATAGTATTAACACCTTCAATGGCTTCTTTAGCACGATCAGTATTAATAGAAATACCTTCCAGCTTACGCCATTCAGCTGTAGCGCCTTTTGCCTTTGCCGCTTGGCGAGACTCTAAGAATACAACTCGGTCATCCATTGGCGCACCTGCTGTAACCTTACCACCGCCGTTTTCTACTGACGGATAAGTGGCATCACCTTTATTCCATGCTGCAACATCAGCCAAAGTCATATAGCTAGTTTCACCTTCTACATACGCGTCTGTACCAATGCCATCAAAGTCAGCAATCCAAGCTTCGATAGTAGCGTTATCCCCACGACCAAGTTCGATCCATTCAACATCGAAACCAGTGGTTGCAGGGTCATTTTGTCCTGCATCTTGCGTTAGCTTCGCGCCATAAAGCGTACCTTCACTTAAATCTTCTGGTGTGTCTGCAACAAATTTGAATAGTACGCCACCCGTATCATCTTGCGACATATACACGGTTTTACCGTCAGGCATTACTGTTGCATTTTCATGTTCAAAACGACCTAACGCATAATGCTTAACTACTTCAGGCTCAGCTTCTGTTGGCTTTTGTACTTCAGCGATATAACCATAACGATATGGGTTTGGTGCATCTGGTGCAGTTAGCTGCCACATATAACCCAAGATACTTGTGTCAATTGCTGACTGATTGTTCCAACTTGCACTCGTTGTAGAATCAACCGACGTGTTAACTATCCACTCTTCTGAAGTAAGCGGTGTATTCCATGGTGTTACAGAGCCAAAACAGTTTGCCGCTGTGCCGTGAACACCTTTAAAATCAAGCATCATAGCGTCATCGACTGACCACATGCCTTTGTCATCTTTGGTTAAGGCTAAACGGCTCATACCACCTGGGTACATTTCCCAGTTAGTGAACAGATAACCTTTACCCTCACCCGTAGAAATGAAGCCATTAAAGTCAGGCATATCGTTTTCTAGAATTAATTCATTATCTTGATGTGAGTAGATATGGCCTAAACCTGATGGCAACTTGCCCGCATACGTATCGCCAGTTTGACCAAGAATTTGATATTTACCATAAGCAGTCACAACTGTTTGACGCTCCTCTTCACTTGAAGGCACCGGAGAGTCAACTAAAGTTTTAGGTAATTCATTGAAATTCACACCAGAAAGTACCCCGACAGTGCCAGTATGAAACGTATATTTCTCTTCTTCAGGAAGATCATCTAAGTCTTCATTCGTGTGGGTGTACTTTACAGCATTACTGTCTGATGGATGTTGCGCGTTGAAGAACAAGTCGCCTTCTTTTGTTAAAAAGATACCCGTTACTTCAGCACCAGTAGGCACTGTTGCTAAACGTGTTAACTTACCCGCTGTGCCGTCAAGACCATTTTCGCCTGCTTCACCTTGCGCGCCAGTGTCGCCAGTCTCACCTTGTGAACCAGTTTCACCTACTTCACCTTGCACACCCTGTTGACCCGTTTCACCTTGTGGGCCTTGCGCACCTTGTGAACCATCATCGCCGTCGATACAACCCGATAATGCAACCAAAATACTGAGTGTGAGCGCACTGAGCTTTAATCCATTCGTTTTCATTTTTTACCTTGCTACGTTGTTTGTTGGGTTTAAAACGCAGGCTAGAATAGAGGCTCTATTTTAAAGTTAGGCTAAATATCAGTGACAGTTCAATGACTTAAATACGCAATTTCTATGACAGCCGTCATCTTTGAAAAGTGTATTTCTTTATTAGAAAAGCAACATAACACGAATGGAAGACCAGATGTTTACTGGCTTTTACAGAATAAAAAAAAAGGCAACTCAGCTTCTTTTTAACACCTTTGCAAAATGACAGGTGTCTTTAAAAAGTCATACTATTCCTATTAATCAATGGGGTCAGAGTTGTTGATTTACTTTTCAAATTACCTTCTATGTTTATGGGTCATTATTACTTCAACAAAACGAGCAAGCTAAAAGATCCCCCTTAGTTTCTAAGCGCTTACAAAGATAAGCAAACCAGATTTCTGGACTTGAAAAGTGAAAGTCTAGTTAAGGTCTGCAAATGCATGGTTATCAAACCAATTAACTAAAAACTCGATAAAATAGCGTACCTTTGGTGGCGTGTGTTGTCGCACAGGATACAGCGCAAGCAAATTCATAATGGGCTTGGGGTCATTGATAAGCACTTCTACCACCTCGCCTTTGGCAAGCGCACCGGAACTAATGAAACGCGGGATAAAACCAATACCTAGCCCTTGCTTAACCATGTCTAGTAAAAACACTGAGTTGTTTGCTTTTAATGGCCCATTAATTTGCACAGGCTCTTTACCTACTGGCCAGTAATTTTTGTGGCGAAAGTAGCTGTACTCAAAGCAGTGATGGTATTGTAAATCAGACGGTGTTTTGATTTCTGAATGCGCAGCTAAGTAGCTAGGTGAAGCACAAATACTATAGGTAAACTCGGTGATTTTTTTACCCACATAGGCCGAGTCAAACTCACGACTCGCGACTCGCAGCCCCACATCAAAGTTATGCTCAAGTAAATCTTGAGCCATGTCACTAAACTCAATATCAAGTTCAATTAAAGGGTACTGCTTCATAAATTCTGCCAGTGCAGGCGCGAGTACGGTTTGACCTAGCGCCATCGGTGCATTCAATCTCAAACGCCCTTTTACGGTATGCTGAAACGCCTGTAACTGCGATTCCGAGTCTTCAATTTGTTTCAATATATCCCGGCAGCGCTGCAAATACTCCTCTCCTAATTCGGTAAGTTGTAAACGGCGAGTAGAACGCTGTAATAAGCGTACTTCAAGGGCTTCTTCTAAAGCACTGATCTGCTTGCTGATCATCGACTTGCTAGTGCCAACTTGTTCTGCGACTCGAGAAAAACTACCAAGCTCTGCAACGCGCACAAACAAATACATCGCCTTTAATTTATCCATGATTGATTGTTTCCTTATTGGAAAAAGACTGGGCTTATTATGGCTATATATCACTTCAATATAGCGCTCTATAGTGTATCTAATTCAACAACAAAACAAACCAAGGTTCTTATGTACACACTTTATTTTTCACCTGGCACCTGTTCTTTAGCAACTCAAGTTATCCTTCGTGAACTGAATGTGCCATTCCAATTAGTTAATCGTGATTCTGTAGAAAATTATCTTGATATCAACCCATTAGGCGCAGTACCTGCGCTCGGTGTAGATGGTAATATCATCACCGAAGGCGCAGCGATCATTTTACATTTGCTTAAACGTCACCCCAATGACTTACTACCAAACGACCCTCGTGCAAAGAATAAGGCTGTGCAACAACTGATGTTTGCTAATGCATCAGTGCACCCGGCTTACAGTAAATTGTTTTTCATTACGCGAGCACTTGGCGACGAACATAAGCAAGCCCAACAACAAGCTCTCCAAACTGCGGCAGACGACATCAATAAGGCGTGGGCGCAGGTTGAAAAAGCACTAGAAGAACAACCTTATATTGCAGGAGATCAACTTACGCCCGCCGATATTTTGTTGAGTGTTTATGAAACCTGGGGCCAATATTTTGATGTTGCAATTGAAATTGGCCCTAAAACCCAAGCGCTAGTTGATCAAGTCCGCGCGCGTGCTAGTTTTGTTGCCTCCATCGCAGCCGAGCAAGAGGCTGCATAATGGACGACTCATTAAAAACCTCGTTAGAAATCATTGAGGGCATGATCCTAGATTATTTTAAAGGGCTCCACAGCGCAGACATTGCACTACTCGATAGCTTATTTGATCCAACCGCGCAGCTTTACGCGCCAGGTATTCGACGCACTAAAGACGAATGGTTGACTCTTGTAGCAAACCGCCTTGTTCCACAAGAACTTGGCCACCCGTTTAGCTATCAAATTTTGTCAATCGAGCTGTTGGGCGAACAAGCCTTTGCCAAAGTCAGTTGTCCGCTGCTTGGTCACCAATTTATCGACTTTTTGGGTTTCTTGCGAGAAAACGACAAGTGGCAAATCGTCACAAAACAGTACGCAACAAATCCATTTTTAACTGTATAGAAAGGATAAACCATGCCATACGTAAATATTAAAATCACCGACGAAGGCGTTACCCAAGAACAAAAGCAACAACTTATAGCTGGCACCACGCAGTTATTGGTAAGTGTGTTAGATAAAGATCCAGCCACCACCTTTGTCCTAATTGAAGAGGTTAAGACGGACAACTGGGGAATTGGATATGACTCAGTCACGACACTTCGACAAAAGCGATAGAAGGTAAAGCCACACAACTGTCGTAAAAAAGAAGGTTAACAAAGGCACCCAATCTAATCTGTTTTAGTTTGGGTGTTTTACCGTAAACAATGACCAGTCCTGCGGTGCCATTTTCTTTAGGTCTAAATCCATACCAATCAAATTACCTTTATGAACTGCGTAATTTCTATAAAAGCCGTCATATTAAAAACGGTATTTAAAAGTTGGATAAGTAAACAAAAATGCATGGGCAGTGAAATGTTTACTGACTTTATCAGTATAAAAAAGAGGCGATTAAGCCTCTTTTTCACATCTTTTCAAAATGACAGCTATCTTTAAAAAGTCATACTGATCCCAATTGATGGCAGTGGCATATCTGGAAATTGATAGTCTTTTTCAAACTCAGTGTAAGCCGCGTTATATTCGAGCTCCTGCACTGCTCTTGAGCCATACACGTTTAACACTTCGATATACAAGTTGGTGTCTAGGCCAAACCACTCGGTTTTATAGTCTGCGCGAATATCTAACCGATGATAGTTACCCCACTGTTCAGCGTTAAACTCGCCGTAGCTTGGCACATAGAACAATGGCTCGTTGGTCGCGCTGTTCGGTTCAACGTAAGCCGTTGCAGAATTCACTTGCGTGTATCTTCGGCCACTTTGGAAGCGCCATTTCGCGCCTATTTGCCAGTTTTCGTCCCACTTATAGTCAAGTACGATATTCGCCACCCAAGGCAAGTCAAATTCAGAGTTAAATTTTTGCTGCGTCAGCAGGTTGTCTCGCTCAGTTTTACTGAAGGCAATGCTCGCCCAACCAAACCAATCATCTGAAAGCTGCTTATTAACCAAAAGCTCAATACCATAGGCTGTGCCACTGGCGACATCTTCAAATCGAGTAAAACCAGACACATCTTGGGCTAATGAGCGCTTTTGCGCATTCGGGTTTGCGACTACAAGGTTATCAAGCGCTTTATAGAACAGCTCTGTTTTCATGCTTAACCCGTCATCAAGGGTCGATTCAAGATTGAGTACAATATGGGTTGCCTCACTGGCCTCGAGTTCAGTATTACCATAGCCTTCAATAAGGTATTGATAATCGTCAATCAATGTATGGTGTATACCAGCGCTTAAATTCAGTTTATGTGCGTCATTTAAGCGATACCCCAAACGTGCACGTGGCTCCAGATAAGTTTGACTGTTGTTATTAGTGCCAAGTAGCGCAACACCCACTTGGTAGTCCCAATTTGCACTTAAGTCACCGTTCGCCGAAACATAAGCGTGATACTGCTCAAATTTTAATGTGCCTTCTTTGGCAAACATATCGCTAAAATAACTCGGCGGGCACACCTCAAACTCTAAGTTACAAGGTAATAGACGGCCACTACTGACATAATCGACTTCCGTCGATTGCACTTTGGCGCCAAATAGCACGTCAACGTCTTCACCTTGATACTCACTGTCAGCCTTTAAGATCACTTTGGTGATGTCTGCATCCCAACGAAACACATCACCTTCTCGCTCTTGTTGGTTTTGCGTCAGTAAATTTAAGCTAGTGGTGGTTTCGAAATCACCATTAAAATTTTGCCAACTGATTGCTTGGCTATGAAAATACGTTTGATAACGTTCGCCCGATGCCAAGTCTGGGTTTTTGCCTATGTCTCTGCCATCCGCATCGAAAGCAATTTCGATGTAATCTTTCGCACCACTGGCAGTCGCTCTGATCACATTGTTGTCGTCTAAATCCCAAATCAGCTTGGCTTGGTAGTCTCGATTTCGAGGTGGTACCGCAAAAGAAAAGTCTTCGTCCTCAATAAAGTTATCGACATAGGTATGCACTAAGCTTTCTCTAAAAGATACATAAAAAGCCGCATTGTTTGCGATGGCTTGCTCATACAAAAAGCCACTTCTAAAGAAACTTAAATCTAAACCATTGGTTGGGTTATCTGCATCGGGGTCTCTCAGCTCTGTTAAAATCACACCACCATTTGCATTGGCGTATTGGCTCGACCATGCCCCTGTTTTTAGCTCAAAGCTTTCAATTAACAAGGGGTTGTAGACACTGATCCCATCATTGTGAAACACATAGCCCATCTCAAGTCCGTCAGTTAAGTATAAATTGTCACTCACAGAGCTGCCGCGAATGGCCGGCTGAGCAACTGGACCACCTGTACTGGGCGTTGCTAATACCACACCCGGTAAGGCTTCAAGACCTTTTAATGGGTCGTTACCCGTACCAGGTAGAGACAATAACTTACCAGAACTGATTTTTATGCCGTCAGGCTTAGAAGCCACCACAGTAATACTTTCTATATTTGTTTTGTCGTCGTCATTGTTATTTTGCGTATTAGCGAAAGTGTTTGTCGCGAAGGTTCCAACTAAAACAGCTAAGGTGGATTTAATAAAAGTCATTTTTGCATCCTCAATATGCGTTTATTTAATGACAGTAATTTACGCTGTTGTTGCTTTCTGGTTTAATTAAGCCATTGATTTATGTATGAATGGGCAGTTTTTTGTATGAATGGGCAATTTCCAATTGGTTCCATTAGCCCTTGGCGCTACTTTGCTTGTATTGGCTTCTTTTTAGCATGCCTTTTAAGTATCTCTGATGATGACAATGCACTACCGCATTGGCTAAATTTTGTCGTTTGGCAGGTACAAGTGTTCTCTGGTTTGGCGTTTTTTATCGCCACACACACCTTAATGAAAGGCGTATTAGCACGACAAAACGATATCTTAAAACTAGCCATCAGCTCAGTAATTGCGGTGACTATTTATGTGCCATTTTCTTTATTGCGCGACGTATATATAGAGCATGAAACCGCGTATACCTTATATGCCCTGTTTGAAGAGTGGCAAAATATGGCACCTGCAGCACTCATTTCATGGGTGGCGATAAACCTGCCTTGGCTAAGTGGCTTTCAGATCAAACGCACTGACAACATAACCTCCCCGTCGAAAGAAACACCTCAAACCATTGATAATATTGCTAATAAAAATAAAAACGAGACTGTTGAGCCTGTAACGGTTAATCCTGAAACTACAGAGCCCGCAGTTGAGCCACAAGACAATTCAACTACACAGCCAGAGCATGACTTTTTAAAAATCGCAAAAATAGACAACATAGACTCACTCATTTGTCTAAAAGCAGAGCTACATTATTTGAAAGTCGTTACAGAGCAAGAACAACATCTGATTTTATACAACTTAAAGGATGCCATTGAAGCACTTTCAAACATAGACACTACACTCGGCGCAGGACAAACCCACCGTAGTTATTGGGTGAACCACACTCATGCAGAAAAATTGCTAAGGAAGAATCGCGAAGGCGAATTGGTGTTATCGAATCAAGATAAAGTGCCAGTCAGTCGAGCAAATATGAAGAAGGTAAAGGGGTGGTTTGAGTAGCGCTCGTAAGGAGCGCTTTTCAAGTACTATGAGAGCAGAAATTTCTAGGCTGGCAAATTAGCACAATTTATGCTCTTACTTTAAATACAAAGCGCTTAAATAATAAAGCTTGCGCTAACGCTATAAAACCGAAGAGCCATGGTCCATTTGTAAAGTAACTAACACATAAAAAACAAGCTGGTACGAATGTATAATAAAAATAACTCGTCCGCTTCAATTTACAAGCAAGCCAATGAATGGGAAACCCTATAAATAACCACCCAACGAGTGAAACTAACAAAAATATAGCAATATAAAACAGAAATGGTACAAATAAACCAGCTAATTCAGTTGGCTCGAATTTATGTAGTTGAAATGATTCAATTAAGAAGGCAATAGGAATAAGCAGGCTTGAGATGAACAAGCTTTTAAATAGCGCACTATCCCAGTTACCTAAATTCAATTGTTTTCACCTAAAGGTATAACCTTTGATTTACTCAAGATGACTGACTTTTTCATTTGCACCACCTCCAGAAGAAGACGGTGGTAATTTAGGGTCCCTATCGCTAAGGATAAATATCAAAATACCGATTGATGCTATAACCGGTACTACCCAAATAATAACGATTTGAGCAACCTTTTGTGCTTTATCAAAGGAGTCAGATTTAGCGACTAGTAACGTAACAATGATATTTAAAGCAAACGCAAAGATCAGCGCTATCTCTAAGTAATTATCAACCATGAATCACTCCAATATGAAGGGCTATAAAACAACCCAAATAAACGGCAAAGTTAGTTGGCTAAAAATAAACACAAACCTGCTGTCTTGCGTTCCTTGTCTAAACTTTTATTAAATGGCATAGGCACCAAGTCGACTAATGGTAAATGCAATAAATTCTCCAACGACTCTTGGGTCATTAGTCTGTATTACGTCTTCTTCAACAAGTACGCCACAATCAACTGTAACTGGATTTATTGAGATTATTTGTCCATAAGCTCTATATTTCCAACCTGCAATCTGAACAAGACATTTATGATTTCCTGGATTCCCTTGAAACATAGATTCCCAAGTTTCATCCTCACACAGCATATTCGAAAATTGCAGTGCAAAATGTTCTCCCTCTTTAGGCATACTTTCTACATCAAGAGTTAGTTCATCCATAACACAATATTCTTTACCCTCTATTTCTATGAGCGCTTCGAGATATGTGCCCTTTGATGAAATTAGCTTCGCTTTCATAAATATCATTTAACGCTTGCAGCAGCGACAAATTGAAGTGTGTGGATTGTGATGATCTCTTGCGGTATTCTTGAGTAGTATTTTGTCCAAAAAACTGCTCTTGTTAGCTGCCATTATCTGGTTTAGCACGGTAGAATTTTTTAAAAAATACTGTACCAGCAAAAAAGAAAATACCAAATACACCGATATCAATAAGCAATTTAATGATATCAAATGGTTCGCTAAAAACTGCATATTTAAAATCCAATAAACTGAACAGTAATTTTGAGCCAATAAAACCAAACAAGAATGCGACTAAAAACTTCATATTATTTTACTTATCCTTAAATGTTTAAGCTAATGCTGAAAAGCCGATTGGTTCTCATAGTAACCAACAGATAACTCTCTACCTTATTCCATATGAAAACACATATAAACCGGGCTCTATTACTTGCCCCAATAATCACATAAGAAAATCACATTGTAAACATACACTTAGAATATCAAAGTTTCGTTTTTTCAAATCGACATTAATATAAGCAGCCACCAAACAAAAAAGGCATGAAGCGCTCACCTCATGCCTTTATCACTTTAAATATTTCTAAACATCAAACCCAACGCTAAGCATTACTCACTTTAGTAAGCTGCTTTCGCTTTTGCTGCATCACAAATGGGGTGATCACGGCCATTAGAATGAATGCATAGATCATGTGCGCACCTATACCAACGGCAAGAGCCATACAAAACCCTAGACCAAGTAAAATCATTGGGCGGTTTTTCACACTCAGCAAGCGCCATGCCGCTAACATGGCCGCGGCGTAAATCACAACAAACACACCGTTCACCCAGTTAATTAAGTCTTCTAGGTCTTGTTGGCTATAAAATGTGACAATTAAAACCAGCGCAATGACCACCATGAGTGTGGTTAGCGCGCTTAAAGGCACATTGAATTCATTACGTTTTGCCAAATAGCTTGGTAATACGCCCTGCTCTGCGAAACTACAGATCAATCGTGCAAGGCTTGCGGTATAGACGTTAACGGTTGCCAGTCCACCAGCGACGCCTAATACTCCGATAATATAATGACCGTTGTGACCGAATAACTCACCGAAGAACGCATTGAACAACCCGACCATACTGAGTGATTCGTTGTTCGGATAGGCGATAACTAATAAAGTACAGGCCACATATACAGCGCCAACTAATACTGTGCCGATGAGCATCGCTGGGATCATGTCTTTTTCTGGGTTTCTGAAATCATCCGACAGGTGGGACATTGCCTCGACACCTAAGAAGCTCCAAAATGCGATCCCCGCAGCACCAAGCATGGCATAGGTATCGAATGAGCTGGTGTTAAAATTAGCCACAGTTGGATTACTTTTGCCAAATAGTAAGATCACCAAAGTTAAAATGATCAGCGTAAGGGCAAATTGTAATTTGGCCGACACTTGAATGCCGCGTAAATTTATTAGCCATAAAAACAATAAGGTAGAGAGCTGACCTAAAAGTAAAGCTTGCCCTTGTACTGGCACAATTTGCTGCACAAACATAAAGGTCATGACAATGGCAGCAGGTGCGCCAATAGGCACCACACACATAAACATTAAGCCAATCACTCGGCCTGCAACCTTGCCAAATGCTTTTTCAACAAAATACGCTGGCCCTGCCGCATGGGCAAATCGCGCGGCCAATTTTCCAAAAATCAGCGTAACCGGCACAATTGCCAGAGTTAATAGTATCCAAGCATAGAGCGCACTAAACTCTGCTTGTGCCACGGTTAATTGTGGCAATATAAATACCCCAGTGCCCAACAAAGTGGTGGCCATCATGCCCGCCCCTTGCCAGCGCCCTATGCCTAGTTTATCTGTTTTCATTTCTCGTTACCCCTTGTTATTGTGGGGTTAGTATATAAATGTTGTTCATTGCATTCTGCGCAATATCACCATCTTTAAGCCATTCAAACCGTCAAAATGACGGTTTGATACACATCTACAGACAAACTGCCGGCCTTGGTGGCTTTTAAAGTAACTTATATACCCGAGACTAACTCTAGCCTATCAATCTCCATATGCTTTTTAATAAAGCGGATCAGGCGCTTGTCTTTGTTTGGGTCCAACGGTAGATATTGCCCATCTAGATATTTGGCTAAGACTCTTTCAAGCAAATAGCTATATGCCAATACACCTTGCTTTGATGTGGGGGAGTGCAGTGCACTAGGGTCAACAAAATAACTCACCGCTTTATTTGCCTCTTGCAGTCTCAATACATAGTCGTTGACGTCATTGATGAAGATTTTTCTATCTCCGCGACCTGCCCACACAAATACAGGGGTTTGAATTTTGTCAGGGTGAGCGCTGGGTGAATTTGCTGTAAGCTGTGCTTTAGCCGCTTTGTCATCCCAATCCACGATCATTTGTCTAAAGTAATAATCACTAAATTGTCCTCGCACCTTCTCGGCAAAGCGATAATACAAACGCGCTGAACGGCCAATGTCTAAACCCGGCGCACCCGCAAAACCTACTTTGAACAGTTTGGCTTCAAAAGTCAGTGCCGTCAGGCTGCTAAAGCCACCAAAACTGTGGCCTATAATGGCAAGTTTGTCTTTATTGCCGATCCCTTGAGATAAAATGAAATGCGTACCATCAATGATGTCGTTGTGAGCAATGCCAAGTCCGAATTGTTTATTTGCCCCTTTTTCATACCCTTTACCATAACCTGTTGAGGCTCTGAAATTAGGTTCAAACACAATGTAGCCTCTATTTGCCAATAACTGTGTTTGTCTGTCAAAACCCCATTTCACTTGTGAGAAAGGTCCGCCATGTGCTTTAACCACTAAAGGCGCATCTGATAACGCAACACCATTTGGCAACGTTAAGTAACCATAAAGATTAAATCCATCACGACTTTGATATTGCACCGGCACTTTTTCAGATATCCAAGCATCTTTCATTGCTTCATCGTTTTGTTGTAATGCGTTTGTTTGTTCATACAAAATGCGTTGCAAACTCTGTTGCTGTGGCTGATAAATATAGTACTGAGTTGTTGGGCTATTCTCTTGCAAGCTTATCAACCAAGGTTTGGTTTGATAGGCTTTAATACTCGCGGGTAACGCATACGTGAATGCTTTACCTTCGAGATATTCACGAATATGCGTTAAGTGTTTAGCCACAACAGGGTGGTGGCTAAATTGCTGCGTTTTGGCCCCTTGGTATAAATAGGAAGTTGGAATGAGAAAGCCATTTTCGTTCTCGCCCAATGTCGCTGACACCAAGTCGTAGGCTTGCTGTGGTTGCGCTGCAACATCGAGCAACGTCTGCGTTTTTAAATCAAACCAAGCTAGTCTTTTAAACTCTACATCATGATTGGTTTGGAGCAGTAACTGCTGCGATTTGTCGTTAAAACCCTGTATTTGGCACTTATCATCCCATTGGCAGGTAAAGGTTAGCTTTAAAGACCCATCAGGCTGAACTTGATGAATAAAACGCTCCCCGCGATTGCCTTCAGCGGTATTCACTTGCTTGATAAAAGCCGCGTTCCCCGTGTTCGCGTTTACTAATAATTGTGAAAAAGGCAGTGTTGTCTGCCATATCACACGCGCTTTGCCTGAAGTTGCAACACTCAATATTTCAAAGATGCGCTCGTTGGTGCGCCACTTTTTAATTAAAAAGCTGGAAGGCTGACTTGGGTCTACGCCCAAAAATCGCTCTTTCTTTTTCCAATCAATTTTAGCCAATCTTTTTAGCTTGGCTTTGTGTGTTAATGGCAACACTGAAAGCTGTTCACCGACTCTCACGAACACCGCTGAGCTGTCTTTAGAGACTTCAAATAATGGGCGCTTTCTGAGAGTTACTAGCTTAGTGATTTTATGGTCTGCATGGGTATATTGATTAAGCGACCAGCGTTTTATTCCCGCTTTTTCTTCACTGCTGAGATACAAAACATAATCGGCATTAGGTGATAGGGTCACTGCCTGTATACGCTCACTTTGTAAAAAGTGCACTGCCGGTAGAAGCGGCGCACGGTTTTTTTGTTGCACACGTTGTTTGACCTCACTGAGATCGGTTAAAAACTCAGCTTTGGCAGAGCTTGTGCACATTACCCATAAAATCAGCGCGCAACGAAGCATACCACTGAAAATGTCAGTCATATTCATTATTCACTACCTGGTTGTTGATGCGCCGAAGCGCATCACTTGGTTAATTTAGGATTGTGTTAGAAGAAGTTGATGAGACTTTGATATTCGCGCCTCTTAAGTTGCTAAGCCATGGGGTCAACAACATAAAACAAGCCACGCCAATTAAGCTCATGAATAGAGCCATACTCACCCAGAACAGTTGTTGCTGTGTGCTTAATTGTGCTCGTCTTGCCAGCAGATAAACCAAAGCCATACTGAATAAAGTAAACCCTATGGCATATGCCATAACTTGCGCTGACCTTTTTCTCGAAAGATAGTCATCAAATATAGCACCAATGCTTTGATCATTGCTGTTTAACGCCTCATTGGCTGCTTCAAATACGGTGGCAAAGAAAATCGGCGACTGCCAAAACTCTTGCTCGGCCACAAACTTAGGTAAAGGTCGGTGTGCAATATACTGCTTTGAAGTCACTGGCGTCACTTCACCGGCATAGTCAGCAAACACTACAGACACACCTGGTTTTTGGAAGCCAAAGTAAGAGCGACCATGAAACAGAAATAGTGCTCCGTCAGGTAACATATAAAACTGCGTGTACATTCTGCCATAGGCTTGCTCAGGATACGCAACAGAGAAAAGCGGTGCACTGCTGGTATTCAAGGCAAAGAAATCACGCTTTTCGAATACCAACGCTCTTTGATTTGTGGCCATAGAGACAAGTTCACCATCGGGTTCAGTTTCAAAAGGCCCGTAAAAGTGTTCATCGTCTTGCGTTTGAAACTTTATTTCCATGTACTGCTCTTCGAAATCAAGCACATAAAGCGTGTTAGGTGTTTGGATAAAACGACCTGCTATCAATCTTGGCGGATGAGAAAATACCTCTAAGTTTTGTATTTCATCTTTTGATGTCACAGCATGAAAACCATTTTGATCTATTACGTGTTTGAGGTTTTTGCTAACCAAGTCATAACCGAAAAATACTTGATATTGATGTGAAAACTGCCACTTAGTCAGGGTTTTCATGTCTATGTATCTTTGTTGCTGATCTTGATGCATCAACTGATTCAATGTATCGAATGAAGTTGGATGTGTGCTCATAAATAATGTGCTGACACCCTCTAAATTCGGTAGCAAATGGGTTCGCCACTGTGTTTCATCGGCTGGTAAAATTCTATTAATTACCGCTTTGGCATCTGGCCCCCACATTGAAGCGTAATACTCGGGTATATCGGCTTTTTCAAAACGATCAGGATGGGTCGAAAATAGCGTAACCGGAATATGGTAAAACAGAGCCTGAGTCGACATTAAAATGGCACCTAAAGCAGGCCCCATGAGTATAGCTGCGATAAATTGACGACTCATAGGAGTATCGTGTTGACTGACATTCAATTTGAAGGCTGATCTTGCTAAAAAATACACAAGAGCAACCATTACCAAGTCAACTAACAGTACAAGAAACGGCGAGTTTGGCGTGCTATTGAGCACAAAGAGCAGCATGCCAAGAATCAGTAATGCCCCTTTATTTGCCGAAAGCGCAATATATACACCGGTGAAATACGCAAATATTGCAATAAGTGCTACGTGGCTCACATACAGGTAATGCCTAAACTCAATGAGCTCAAGTGACGCACTGTCTAACACAACGAGCATAAACAGTAAGGGTACTACGAGGACCATCATCACAATGCTTAACCCTGCTGCGATCAACGCTTTGAAAATGATTTGCTCAGCTAATGGGCGGTGCATCAGATACGCCCAATGGTTCTTCCTTTTATGTAATAAAAATTGCGTCACAGAAAAGATCAAAGGCAGTATTATCGCAAGGCCACTCAACACAGTGCTGAACATGCCTCGGCCAGCCATAAGATCGCCCTGACTCGATAAATAAGCCAGTAATGCTAGAAATATAAATGCCGCCGTTTTGGCATACGCTTTATATCGCTTAAGCTCAGATAAGAATAAATCCCTCATGCGACTGACTCCCTTTTAATTAACCCTTGTAATTTCGGCCATGGCATCAGTATCAAGAATGCAATCAGCGCAGTTGGGCCTGTGACGAGCGCAATCAATAACCAAAACTTATGCGTTTTATTGTCTAATTGGGCTTTTTTGCCAAGATAGAAGATTGCAGCAACTGAAAGCAAACAACCAAAGATAATAAGAAATGCAAAACTCAAATCGATCGGTCTTTGCCAAATAAAACCTTTGCCTTTTGATGGTTCAGAATTAAACATCAAAGTTGAATGCACTAAGTTATCTACAACATTCAACACCAATGGAGAGAACATTAACTTTTGTTGATGCAACCAATCTGGCAGCGCTGAAAGCTGCACTTCTTTGCTCACTAGTGTGATGTTGTCGCCCTCATGAGGCAGGTAAATTAATTGAGCGCCAGCTTTGAGTGCCGCAAATAAATTGCCGTCGTGCACCATGAGGACATAACCGTCCATCACCTCTGCCATCACAAATTCAGGCGATACAGGGTGTGCAAAGTCTAGCGACACTTGTTTGATTGGTGCTAGACCGCCAAGACTGTCAACAAATTCCACTTTATTGAACAGATAAACTTGCTGGTTTGAGCTCATAAAAATCACATCAAACATAGGTACTGGAGTCGAGGTGAAGTGCTCTTCTAAACCAGTTAATGCAAATTTCAAGTCGATACGTTTATTCTCAAAATCGACTTGATAGAGCTTATTTTTGGTTTGCACATAGTGAGTGTTTGTTTGTACTGCCACAGCCACATCAGCAAATTTATCAGACTCTGTCAGCTGACTTGCTTGGTCTACAAACCCAGTGCGACCTAAAAAACCAACTCGTTCACCAGTTTGTCTATCATTGCCAACAAATAGCATGTCTGAATGAGAGAACACCCACTTTGTGGTATCTGTCTCTAGCGCAAACTGGCTATGTCGAGTATGTAAGTAAAAGCCATGTTTATGTTGAGGTTTATAAAAGTGTGCTCGCGATAGTGTGTTGGTTTTAGCAAGTTTTAGCTGCCTTTGTATCGTATCGCCAAGTGGCTGTTCGATATCTCTGGCAAGCCATTGCATTACCTCAAGGTCGGTGTGCTTTCGTAATAATTCATAATCAAATTGCCCTTGGGTTTCTAATTCGTGCAGCGGTTTAGCAAAGTCGTATTGCTGCGAAGTTAAGCTTAGAGGAATATGGTAATAAAAAGCTTTTAACGATATTAAACCCACGACCGCAACAGGCTGAATAAAAAGCACAGCAATGGCGATGAATCGCTTAGATGTTTGCTCTGCAGCAAGATTAACGCGAAAAGAAGCATAAGCTAAATAACCGCTAAACAATAAGAACATTGAATCTAAAAGCAAGAAATACAGCACACTTTCTTGGCGTCTTAAAATCAAATAAGTGAGTGAGAACAATACGCCAATTGCGAGTTTATTGTTTGCCAACGCAATAAATTGGCCCAAGGTATAGCCACATAGCATGACCAAAAATGCATGCACGACATTAGTGTAATGTCTTGCTTCAACCACTTGCTGCGTCGTGATATCTGCAATCAACACATTCACTAAAAATGGTAAAATAAAGGCAATAAGCAGCAGTAATGCACCGGCTAGACTTAGAGCAAAATAAATTCGCCCTTTAGATAAAGGTCGATGCATCAGATAGATCCAATGGTTTTTTCTTCTGTGCAAAGACACAGACACCAACCCAAATAACCCCCCAACAGCAACGCCACCTAAAATAATAAAAAGATGTAATTCAGATTGCGGCTCTACCACTGAGAAAAATTTGCTGAATGTGCTCCACAGCACCAACTGAAGTAGGCATATGCCCCAAGCAAAAAGTTGGTAGCGCTGATATTCACTTTTGAATAAATCAAACATCACGCTCTCCTACTGTGGTGCTCGGTGATTTTTTGCCAAGATAGAAGCGATGGCTTTATCTAAGCTAACAGGGGCTTGCGTGGCGGCTTCAATGCCGAGCGCATTGAGTTTTTCTAATGCCTCTGCGGCTTCTAAGTCAGCCAAAACTAAGTGAGTTTGTTCGTCTATTGTGCGAGCCGAGAGTACGTTTCCCAATGTGCTAAGTTGTGACTCACTCAAGGCCTCATCAAAGATCCAATACGTCACCATGTCACAGAATTTTTCAGGGCATTCGTTATATTTCATCTCGCCATTTTCAATCACAATTAACTGTTCAGCGACACGTTCTATCTCTTCCATCTGATGCGAGCAGTACACTATGGTGGTGTCGATATCTACTTGGGTGAACATCAGAGCTTCTAAAAACGCTTGCTTGGCAACGACGTCTAAACCCAGCGTTGGCTCATCTAAAATCAGCACTTCTGGCGCTTGCGCTAAGGCCATAGCGAGATTTAGACCGGCTCTTTCACCGCGAGATAACGCCGATACTTTTTGTGACTGCTCAACGTTAAAGTTACCGATCACACTGTCATAGAGATCTTGTCGCCAGTTTTTATAAAGATTTTTCTGCATGGCGGTCACTTCATGGACTTTCATCCAGGTTGGCAGAGTATGCTCTTCGTTCACATAGCCAATACGACCTCGGTGTTCAGGCTCTAAAGACTGACTGTTATGACCCAAGATAAAAGACTCACCCGAGGTCGGGGCATCGAGTCCTAGGAGTATTCTAAATAAGGTACTTTTACCCGCACCATTAGCACCAATCACGGCATGAATGCCACCTTGAGCTATTTTCAAATTAAGAGATTGGATCGCGACTTTCTTTCCAAAACGCTTATGCAGTGCTCGGGTTTCGATAATGTAATTAGCCATAACTAACGCTCTTTATCCTGCTTATTAATCGTCTGTAATTGCCCTTGTACATGCTCAATAATCTCTCGGTGACTAAAGCCTAAGCTAATGATCTCATTTATGAAATCATCGGTAGCTTGCTCAAGCTTTTGCGTCCGCTCTTCCTCAGATAAAGTGCACTGTTGCTGAGTCACAAAAAGGCCTAAACCCTTCTTTGATTCGACTAAGCCAAGGTCAGTTAATTCGTTGTAGGCTTTGGCTACCGTATTTGCGTTAATGGTCAATTGCATTGCCAAGCCACGCACACTGGGTAACTTACTTCCTGTTGGTAATGTTCCGCTGGCAATCTCTTTTCGAATGCCATCGACAATTTGACGAAAAATCGGCCGAGCGTCCCCGGTCACAATTTGTATCGCCAGTGCAGTAGTTTTTGTCATTAGCTAATTATTCACTGTACTATCTGTAGTAGTACAGTAGATCGGGTGTACTATCTCGTCAATAGTACAGTTTAAGTTATTTTATTTATCCTTAAAAATCAGTTGGTTGTTTTTTCCTTTTTTATTTTGAGAATGATTTAAAGGGTAGTTAGGAGGTGTCTATAGACACAAATGTGTATCTTTTTGGGAGTTAAGCATTACAGTCGAGTGCCTAAATAAAGCAGCAATAACACCACTGCTTTTCTGGTGACTGGTTTAAAAAATAGAAAATAATTACAGGTCAAAAGGTCAGTACTGTTAGGCTTAAAAAGTACTGACTAAGATAATTATATAAATTGCATTCAAAGTAAGTCGTTTTCTTCAAACAAAGCAAATGCTTGCTCAACCTGTTGATGTTTAAACCTGACATCAATTGGCAAACCTTCGACCTGAAAATGGTTTGGGATCGGTAAACTTAAAGTAATCTTTAGTGCAGTTTTTTCTCCTTCAAATGGCCCCATTAAGAAACTTGGTAAGCGAGAGGTTAACTCGGTGGGCTCACTGATCCTTGCATTAAGTTTAGTGCCATCTGGAAAGCGAATTTGCGCCTCTTGTCCTATGTTCGAATATTCAAGGTGCTTTGGGTCTAAATAGGCGACTACTTTACTTTCTTTTTGTGTATCAATGAGTAATAAAGGCTGCCCTGCAGTGACACGATCACCAGTTTGCACCAATACGTCTTCAATTCGCCCTGCATTGTCGGTTTTTATAAACAGCGACTGTTTTAGTGCAGCTAAACGCGAAAACTCATAGCTTAGGTCATTATACCTTTGCCCTTTTAAGCCAAAACGGCGCTCTAGTTCTTGACGTTCTTTCTCTCTTGAAATATCAACTTTAGTTTGCTCATACGCCATTTGTGCAGCATTGTACGCATTCACCGCACTGGCTAAATCAGCTGCGGGGATCACCCCTTTTTGCTTAAAGCTTTCGTATTTTTGAAGTAACTCTTTTTGTCGCTGAACACCTTGCTTAGCGACTTTTTTACGTTGCTCTAACTGACTTAAAATGATCTGACTTTGTGGCATGTGCTGAGTGTAAAGCATCATCATTTGTCGGTTAATTTCGTTATATTGCGCCTCAAGCTCTGTATTACTCAGTACCAATAAATCTTGAGCTTGTTCGACATTCATCGCCTTGCTGATATGCACGGATTTAATCACGCCATCGTATGGCGCTCGAATAGTAAGCGGTTCACTGGTCACTATGCCAGGGGCCACAATTGATACTTTGGGGAAAAGAAATAACCATAACACCAACCCAATCGGAGACGTCACCAATAGTACTAAAAGGTACCAACGGAACTGATAGGCGGCGCGCTTGCTTCCTGCGTAAGCCACATTCAGCCCTTTCTCAACTTGCGGATTTTCAGACTTGGTACTTCCATTAAACCTAATTTTCATCTTTTAAAACCTAACGAGAACTTAAAAAACAGTTAATAACTAAAACTTTTGTCCTTTTTTTAGCACCCACCAAGGCGCCATCGAACTTTCTTCATGAGAGCGACGAACCAGCTCATTGAGCAATGCAAAACAACAAATGGTGCGCATGATCATGGAATAAATGGGATAAAGCGGTAGCCACACTGCTAACTTAAGATCTTGTTTTGGTCGCTCTGATACACCTAATAGCACTAAGGCATAAAAGTACGCAATGGTGAAAAAATACAGCGTAAAAATAACCAAAGATAAAGACACAATAAATTGCCAAGGATAGATAATCATAGTGACGATTAAATACACCAATACCACAAACGGCAGCATCACATTTTGTAAAAAACCATAGAGCAAGGTGAACAAAAAGCTTTTCCAACCTAATAGTTTTGGCGAAAAGGCTGGCCAGTGTTTTCGAAAATACAAAAACAGTAAGTCACCATCCCATCGTAATCTTTGCCATAACAAGGTTTTGAAGTCGTCAGGTGCATCAGTGTGACCTATTGCAAGTGTCGCATAGGGAATTTTGAGATTAGGATGGCGCTTAAAGTATTGTTTAATACGTATAGTTAAATCAAGGTCTTCGGCTGTGTGGGTATCCCAGCCACCAATTTGCTTTAAGAAGTCTTTTCTAAATGCGCCAAAAGCCCCTGAGATATTGTTAATAAGGTTCCATTGCGCAAGCCCAGTTTTACCGCCCTGCATAGACACTAAATACTCGATTGCCTGCATTCTTGTCCAAATAGAGCTGGTTACGTTTCTTACTCTAAGCGCACCACCAACTGCGGGTACATTCGGATCTTCAAATAAGCGTACTATGCGGCACAACATATCATTGTCGAACGACGTGTCGGCATCTACATTGACAACGATATCACCTTTTGCCGTATCTAGACCCGCATTTAAGGTAGATACCCGCCCACCACGCTGCCATTTAGGCAACACTCGAATATGTCGTTTTACTCGCTTAATGGTTTTCATACAAAAATTCGCTACCGCATAGGTATGCTTATTTTGTACAGCACCATCAACCACAGCGATGATTTCAACTTCACCTGGGTAAGTTTGTTCCACTAATGATTCTATGGTCGTTTTAACCGCATCCCCTTCGGCATAACAGGTAATGATGCAACTCACTTTTGGGAAGTAATGGGAGGGTTGTTTTAGCAGCTTTGCATTTGCTCTTCGCCATTTAAGTACGCCAAGAGTGATCAGCACAAACAACGGTATTTCGTAGGCCAAATACATGGGCACGAACATCATCATTTGGGTAAAAAACTCTGTCGCTTGTGAGAATATGTTGGCGACTAGATACCTGATAGTATTTAGTTCGCTCAAAACTCAATGCGCCTAGCTTGCTCAAGTGCCTCAAACAACCACATATTCACATCATCAGACATGCTTTTATCTGGCAGCGCCAACGCTTTAATTGATAAGGCGATATTCTTATCTGACTGTAATAGCTCTATTTCATTGAGTTTTTGATAGATTTTTGGCAATTGTGCTAATGGAGTGAGTGGCAAAAACAACAGTAAACTATGCTCTTCTTGTACACAGCAAATGTCGGTAAGACGAATGCTTTTTGCGATCCGCTGCTCTAGCTCATCAAACAGTGAAAAAGCCACTTTCTCGCCTTTGTCTTGAATGAATTGCTCGACGTTCTCCATTGTAATGTAAACAACGCTATGTTCTTGTTTGTGCCTGAGCGCTAGGTTATTTTGCCACTGTAATAACCAGCAAAATTGCGTGAAGTTAATATTTTCAGCTTGGTCGAACATAAAGCTATTGAACTTTTCGCCAAATTTCGCCAAATTGCGGCCATTTGCTGATAACTTGTAACTATTAACACTCTGCACTATCAGGTTATTTACGTCATTCTTCTCACCGCAATCCATGCAGTCCGCAACCACATCTGAGTCTACAAACAAGTTAAAACAGCTATTGCACTGCTGATTTTCGATGGGTCTATCATAATCAACGCCAATATGACGAAGCGGTTTTGAACAGTTTGGGCACCCCAATCCGATTTGCTGCTTAAACTCATGCTCTGCTGCAACATGGCCGCAATTAAAGCAATGCAAACTTGCTTTAAGCCCTATATCTATGGATTGGCATGATGGGCAAGTATCAACATAATTAAGATGACCACTGTGACAAGACTGGCAATAACGCACACGATTAACAAGTGTATCCACTTCTAGCCAGTTTCTTCGAACGACAGAGGCAAGCCAATTAATACTGTCTTCGACTTTTATGCCCCAAGCTTGTAGTAACGGGTACCAATACAGAGATTGCATTTGAGGCGATTTAGCTGGCAGTAAAGTCGCTCCTTTAAACACCCACAAGTAACTGAGTAACTTCATCACCGCAGTTTCAACCAAAGTGCTGTTTACTGCCAACTGCTTTTTACGGGTTTCACTAAACTCAGCCAATGATTTGCTTTGCTCAGACCAAATACCATTGGCTAAATGAGTCGACAGCGAGCTCGCTTGGCAAACAAATATGGTGCTTAACCAAAACGTCTCTGACTGCCTTAAGAAAGCCAGTGTTTCATCTTGTTTTTGAGCTGGTAAATCTAGAATGATTAACCCAATATGTTGCTTTGCTGAAAACTCAGTCTCAAACGAATCGGTGTTTTTGAAATAGAGTAGGTCTGTTAAACCAAAATTTTTCAGTGCGTTATCATTTTCAGCAATAAAAATAGAAGAAGAAAAAAAAGAAAGGTGAGACTTAGACTGTTCGAGCATACAACATTAATCCATTAACTACTTAAATAGAACAAAGCAACGAGCAAAATCTACCATCGATTCCACTATCGTTTAGTCATATTTATTGATCAATAATTTGCTTAGCTATCAAATTGACTCAATAAACACGCCTTCCAAAACTACGAAGATAGTACCACAAATAGTTTATACCTTTAAATAGGAATAAATAAAAAGGCTAATTATATTAGCAAGATAAGAACAACACTTATCAAAAACAGATTAGAGTAAAAAACCTATCTAATACTTAAAATGTTTTGTTAAATTTGTTTTCCTATTTCAGTACTTGCAAAGAACCGAGAGAACTAAATGGCTAAATAGCTTTTCAATATAAGCAAAGGTTGTTGCAAATGTTAATCGAATTGAGCCCACAATATCTCTTTCATTAAAATACGGGCAGTGTAAAATTCTCGTCTGATTAAAATCTCACAAAGTGCTTGAAAATGGATAAGTTCGACAAGCAGATCATTGCTGAATTAAAAAAGAATGCACGCCAAAGCGTCTCGGCCATTGCCGATACCGTGAGCCTTTCACGCTCTGCCGTCACCGAAAGAATAAAAAAACTCGAGCAAAATGGAGTAATTCGAGGCTATCAAGTACTGCTGAGCGAATCTCAAAAAGTTGGTGTATCAGCTTATTTTGAAATTCAGCATCAATGTGCACGCTGTTCTGAAGTCGTACCTTTGTTTCAGGCTATTCCTGAAGTGGTGACTTGTCGTGGGATCACCGGTGACATGGATTTATTAGTTTTTGTTCAAGCTGAATCAATGCAGCGTTTACATGAAATTCGTGAGCACCTTGACGCTCAGCCTGATTTTGTGAAGATAAAAACCCATGTGGTAATGAGTGAATGGATTGATAACCGAGCTGGTTAAAGCTCTAAAAAATCACCAATAATAAGCGCTCATACTTAACACGAAACGAACAAAACTTCTCATTTTTGTGTCACCTAGACTAAAGTTTAGCTAGATAGAAACGTGATTTGGTGATGCATTGCTGTTCATATTACTACTGATTGAGCTAGTTTTACTCCTGCTGATCTTACTGCCTTTGGTGGCATTAAGTGGCGAATATTACCTGCTCGATTTACTGAGTAACTTTCAACTTCACTTTTTTATATTGGCGTTGTTTTTTAGTATTCCTTTGCTGTTAAAGTCGGTCAAAGTTGGCGCGATATCGGCTGTTGTTTCAATCGTACTTTTTGCCAGTAGCCACCTTTGGTTGTTTAGTATGGCACAACCTTTAGAACAGGAATATTTAAACGAGCCTCCCAAGCTGCATATCGTGCAGGCCAACTTAAGTTACTACAACCCAGTGCTAAGAACTGCCGTTGAAGAACTAAACTCGCTCGATGCCGACTTATATCTTTTTTACGAATTTAACCAAGAACAAAAACCACTCTTTCTGGAAATAGCAGCTAAGCGTTATAAGTTTGGCGATGGGGATTATGATGGCTTTCCTGATGGAATGGGTTTAATTAGTAAATACCCACTTACAAACATAAAAAAGCATAAAGTTTTACCACGAAAAGGGACGGTTATTACTTTGACTTTGCAATTACCAAAACAAAGGCTCGATCTCATTTTATTGCACCCACCCTCACCACGTACCCCAGATAAATGGCAAAAACGCAATGTGTTATTGGGCAGTGTTCAACCCTTGGTAGAACTTGCGAAAAATAAACATATTCTGGTGGCCGGTGACTTTAATACCACACCTTGGTCAAATCACTTCCCACGTCATCATCAACTCACCCCGTGCTATCAACAAACAGGCATGTATGCATCTTGGCATGCTTCTAAATACCTACATCCTTATGGTTGGTTAACGGGTTTACCGATAGATCATTGTTTAACGAGTAACGGCGTTAAAGTCTCTCAATTCAAAACCCACTCACTACCGGGTAGCGATCACCTCGCATTAGATTACAAATTACTATTGATTGATTAGTGTTTGATCTTTTAAATCGCACGCGATATAGTCTCAGGAGATTTAAAATAAAAAGGTGCTTAATTTATGTTTTATGATTTAAAAGCGACAAGCTTACAAGGCAAACCGATCAACTTCTCTGATTTTAAAGATAAAGTTGTATTGATCGTTAATACTGCAAGTGAATGTGGGTTTACTTATCAATATGAAGGCATGCAAAAGCTTCACGAAGAATACGCAGACAAAGGCCTTGTGATCATCGGTTTCCCTTGCAACCAATTTGGCAATCAAGAGCCTGGTGATGCCAGTACCATTCAGCAAGGGTGTTTGATTAACTATGGAGTTGATTTTTTGATCAGCGAAAAAGTTGATGTAAATGGCGAAAATGCACACCCAGTTTTTCAATATTTAAAGTCTAAGAAAACAGGCTTTTTTGGCAAAAACATTAAATGGAATTTCACAAAGTTTTTGATCAATCGTCATGGTGAAGTTGAGAGCCGCTTTGCGCCAGTGACAAAACCGCAAGCAATTGCTAAGAAGATTGAAAAGCTACTTTAGAGAGTGCGCAAATGCAAAACGATGATTTACTTAAATTAGAAAATCAGTTGTGCTTTCCGCTTTATGCCGCGTCTAGGCTGGTAACGCGTCTTTACCAGCCTTTGCTTGAAGCTCATGGTCTCACTTATCCGCAATATATTGTTTTGTTGATACTTTGGGAGCAAGATGGCTTAACGGTAAGTGACATCGGTGATAAAGCCATGCTCAGCAGTAACACCTTAACGCCGCTACTGAAAAGAATGCAGGGTGCCGAATTATTAGAAAGAGCAAGAAGCGAATTCGATGAGCGCAAAGTGATCATAAAACTGACTGAAAAAGGGCGCGCATTAAAAAGCGAAGTCGCATGTATTCCTATGCAATTGCTTGAGAATAGCCAAATCGATATTGAAAAAGCTAAACAACTGAAAAGCTTATTAGATGAGCTAATTGGTAAGTTAGCATAGCCTTCAACCTACAAAAAGCACATTTATGAACCTAACTGTCAAACAAGTTTTCACTGATATTAAACATATTTATCTTAATTTGGCTCAGGCATATGAAGCTGAATTTTCAAAGATTGTAGGAAAAGCACCTGATGAAAATGGCATTTTTCCTTTAGATACACAATTAAATGAGTCCACTTTTGGCTTTGTTTGTTATGTCGAAAACGTACCTGCAGGCATTGCCGCAATATCGCAAAATAGTGAATATGAATTTGAGGTATGCGAATTTTACATCGTGCCTTATTTCAGAAAACAAAAACTTGGTATGCAGTTTAGCCACAAATTATTTGATTTATTCAAAGGCCATTGGCAAATCAAGCAAATTGCAGGTGCAGATTATGCCACGCTATTCTGGCAAGAAACCTTACGTTGTTATCAAGTGGAGCAGTTTAGCGAAGACTACTTTACAGACCCATATTGGGGGAAAGTCACTAGGCAAAAGTTCTCAAATCTGTGAAGATAAGAAAAAACAATAGTTAAAATTATGAAGGAACATAACTTAATCTACTTATCTGTAAGTATTATCTTAATTGCTTTGGTTGACTCTGTAGGCGCATTATTAGGCTTTTGGTCTATTGAAGGCGCTGAAAGAAATCAAATATTAGTTTGTGAAAGTCTCATCCTATTCGCGTTATTGTTAAATAGCTGGCTTATTTATCGAAAAACCAACGCTAACACTCAATTCCCTGCACACAAACAAATTGCTTTTCTCAGTTTTAGTAGCCTTTTCTTATGCTTATTAGGTGATATTACCAACTTCAATCTTCCTGAAACCTTTTATCGATATGAAAGCGTCATCAAACATGACTATTTAGCCGATTCTATTTACTTTTTCTTGCCTGGCTACACCTTACTTTTACTCGCTGGTATTCGTGCCATCGAGTTAAACACCAAAGATAAACGCTTCATCAGATACCCTGTTATTGCAGGCAGTGTGGTCAGTATAATCTCAATGATTATAATGCACCTTCCTAACACGGGTTGGTTTATCACAATTAGCACTGGGATTTATGCCATGCTGATTGGCGTTGTTGGCTTTATTGGCCTTGCGTTTATCTTATCTTGCGGCGGTTTAAAAGCATCAAAAGGCGAGTTACTGGTTGGCACTGGCTTTATTCTGGCTGCTGTTGCCGATGCCATCATCGGCAACTTTTGGATATACGGTCATCAAGGCGAAGGGTTTTATCCGCAAGTGAGATATATTAATTGGGTGGTTTACATAACCTCTCAATGCATGGTGATCCATTTACCGCATCTACTTGTAATAAATTCTAAGTATTCGCATGATAAAAATCATCAAGATTACAATCCTGTGACGTAACCGAGGCAAAAATGAAAGATCAATACCAAGCAAATAATATCTTTGCGAAGATTTTAAAAGGCGAAGCCCCTTGCATTAAGTTATTTGAAGATGACTATACGCTTGCTTTTATGGATATCATGCCGCAAAAAGAAGGCCATACTCTGGTTATTCCTAAACAAGCTGCCACAACGATTTATGACCTCACAGATCAAGCTGCACTGGCTTGCATGAAAACGGTACAGAAAGTAGGTAAGGCCGTTGAGCAAGCCTTAAACGTGCAAGGCACTTCGATTGTGCAACATAATGGCAATGCCGCGGGTCAAACCGTGCCGCACTTTCATTTTCATATCATTCCAGGGTCATTACACGGTTTAAAAGCGCATGCTGAAGTGAAGGCTGAACCGGAGCATATAGAGAAAGTCGCGGAGAAAATTAAGGCATATATATAACATATGCCTTTTACACAAAATTAATCTGAGTTTCGTTCATTCGGTAAATCAGATAAATACTCCACAAACTCCACTTCAAAACCGTCTGGGTCGATAAAATATAAATTTTTTCTAAATGGGTGTTCACTGCCTACTTTATCTATTTCAAACCCAGCCGCTAACATTCTTTTTGCAAGCGCATCGATATTTTTAACGACATACGCAAAGTGCGCAAGACCCACTTGATGCCCTTCTAACTTACGGTTGTCACCTTCACCATGGTCGCTCATGGCTAAATAATGGTAATCATCACCAAAATGTACCCATGTACGCTGTTTACCATACCACTCTCCCTCACCTTTGCTACGAATAAACCAATGTGGAAATGCAGCCTGATAAAACTTGAGAGAACGTTCGATATTGCTGACGACTAAATTTACGTGTTCTAAATACATAATGCGCTCCTTACTTATTAACCATAGTTGCGTTAAAAAGTTGCGTGATTCTTTCGATTATTTTTGTGTGCTTCATTGTCTTCATCCTTTGATTATTTTTTGTCTGTTGATTTGATGAAGTAACTTTAAAAGCTCAAGTTAACTTGAGGTAAAGTGCAAATTTTCCGATTGGTATGATTGAAAAAATTGATGAGTAGAAAAAGCTAAAAGCTAAAAGCTAAAAGCTAAAAGCTAAAAGCTAAAAGCTAAAAGCTAAAAATAATATGAACATTCAGTTCCGAAACTGTCGAGTAATGAACTCTCCTTCTCCTTAAAATTTACCCCGTTAAATAACTAAAGTCACATTAGGAACGTATTATGTTTAGAGAACTACATCAGCAAGAAACTCCGCTTATTCTTTGTAATGTATGGGATGCAGCGAGCGCTATCATTGCCGAAAAGCTTGGCTATCAGGCATTAGGTACATCAAGCGCCGCCATTGCGACATCATTAGGAAAAACTGATGGTCAGAACATCCCTTTTGAAACATTAATGATGGTCGTAAAACAAGTATCAGAAGTGACAAGCTTGCCACTTAGTGTGGATATAGAAGCTGGTTATGCTGACACGCCACAAGAGATTGTCGATAACATTGCCAAACTTGCAGAGTTAGGTGTGGTTGGTATTAATATCGAAGACAGCAAATTAATAAATGGCCGCAGCTCTTTAGTCGATAAACATGATTTCAGTGAAAAACTGTCGCAAGTTAAAGCACAGTTGAATGGCGCTCACATTGAAATGTTTATAAACGTCCGCTCAGATACTTATATTGTTGATGCAGCCACAGCTTTACCTGAAACTATCGAGCGAATTAACTTGTACGAAGACGCAGGGGCTGATGGTATCTTCTTGCCTTGCTTAACGGCTCCTGACGATATCAGCAAAATCGTTGCTAACTGCTCATTGCCACTTAATGTCATGTGCATGCCAGAGCTGGAAAGTTTTAACCAACTGCAAAAACTTGGAGTGAAACGTATTTCAATGGGTAATTTTGTTTACGATAGTATGCTCGCCCACTTAGAAAATACCCTGTCATCTATTAAACAACAAGGTTCTTTTGAACCATTGAGTTTTAGTGAGTAAACTCAGCTTTCTCTAAAATAATTATCTAAAGGTAAATTATTTTTTGATTGGGAGTATCTTTATCAAAGTTGTGATTATATTCATTTGTCAATTTGCAATGAATTCAACTAATTATAAAAATGCCCTCAATGAGACCGCTTACATATGTTTATTGGGCTGAATAATGAGAAAATTGAATAGCAACGAAGCATTTTTGCATAGTTTTAAAAAGACATCCTGTTTATTTACTCTAATGGCTGTCGTTGTCGTGGTTTTTGGAAGTTTTCTTCGTGGAAGTAATTTCGAAATGATTAATATAATTAAGGCTTTGTCATTTGTAATTGTTTCAATGACTTTACTTTCTTTTTTCATATCCTATCACGCAGTTAGAAGCGCAATTAAGTCTGGCGATATTGAAGACAAAGGCATACTGTTCAAAAAATAACAACCCGAATTGCTGTATAGTCACTAAGGAAAAATAATGATTGATTTGAGTATTCTGCCGCTGTTTTTTATCGCCTCTATCATGCTTGTACTTTCACCGGGTCCTGATCTGTTACTGATTTCAACTTACTCATCTTCAAAAGGGTTTAAAGCGGGTTTCATGCTTGCAATTGGTATATTGTTAGCTGGAATAGTACAAACCTTACTAGTCGCCTTTGGGCTAGGCCAACTAATGCAACAAATACCACAAATTGCGATGGCGATAAAAGTCATCGGGGCACTCTATTTGGCTTGGTTGGGGGTTAACCTCATTATAACTTGGTACGCCAATCAAACATCGCCAAATGACCCCTTGCCCGTGTCTGAATTAAAGCCAATGCAACTTATGAGTAAGGGGTTATTGAATAACTTATTGAACCCTAAAGCCTTATTGTTTTTCAGCTTGTTTTTACCCCAATTTTCCACTGACAACTCAAGTCTGACGGGTCAAATTCTCGTTCTCGGCACTTTGCTAAGCCTAATAGCTTTTACTTGTAACACGTTATTTTCATTCGGATTTAGTAAAATTGGCGCTTACTTAGGAAATAAACTTCGCTTGGGTAAACATATAGATGGATTACTCGGAGTCATATTCTTAGGGTTAGCAACAAGACTTATGACACAAAAGTAACATCGTTCAGAACTACATTATTTCTTATCGTCGCCGTTATCTTCTTTACGTTTGGGTTGCTCTTGCTTTGCTTTAGCCACGTTTTTAAATGCCGGTGGTGGAATTGGAAACAATGAAATCAGCGGCATGAGTGCCATAAATAAATAGGCGCCTTTAGGCATTTTCTTAGCCCATTTTGTCGCGCTTCTTCCCAAAAAAACAAACAGTAAAATAATTAAAACTCCTAACCCAATGGTTAAAAAATCCATTTTAACTACCTAAAAGTTGATTAATACATAATCAACTTAATTGTGTTCTCCCTCCTTTAATTCAAGTTATTACATATAAATTTATGCCCTATAAGTAATTTCACTTTGACAATAAAGCTGAAAAGATCAAATATAAATAACAATCATTTTCAATTGCATTTTATATATTTACTTATGGATACCAATAACACGCTGATCCAACAGGCTATGCTCACTTGGCAAAATACAATATGCGAAGGTAACAACGCATTCGAAAACAATCGCTATATTACCGCGGACAAATTATACCAAGATAGCTTAGAACACTTAGCTGATATTGGGGGTTTCATAACTTCAAATACACCGCCACCTACATCTTGGGTTATTGATCAATTTGTACCAGCACTTGTCGTGTCGTACTTGAATTTAGTCGACTCTTCTATGGCTCAAGGAAAACATGAAATCGCATGTGACTTCTTAGTTGAGGGCTATAACGTAGTGTGTGATTGTGGACACTGCTTACTGAATGCGACCCAAGACGAAAACCACTATTTATTTTCGAAACATTTGTCTCAGCTACAGCATCATTCATTTGCAATTAGAAAACACCTTGCTCAATCACCAAATTTGCTGAACAAGCTAGAAAAAATTTCAGAACCCTATTCCGTCACATCGCTGACTTTTCACTAATTTATATCTATCAAAACCGAAGGAGTGCTTAATGCCATTCACACTGCCAAAACTAAATTATCAATATGACGCATTAGAGCCACATATCGATACAAAAACCATGGAAATTCACCATACCCTGCATCATCAAACCTATGTAAATAAAGCAAACGAAGCGCTTTCAGGCACTGAATTTGCTGAGAAAAGTGACGAGTGGTTATTAAGAAATATCCAAACCCTACCAAGCTCTCTTCAAGGTGCAGTGAGAGACCATGTTGGTGGGCATCATAATCACAGTCTATTTTGGGAAGTGATGTCTGAGAACGGTGGGCAGTTACATGAAAGCAAACTGGCTGATGATATCAATAGAACATTTGGCAACTTTGACACTTTCAAAGAACTTTTCATCAAAGCAGCACTCACACGTTTCGGTAGCGGCTGGGCTTGGCTAGTTGTGAACGAGCAAGGTGAGCTACAAGTAACCAGTTCACTCAATCAAGACAGTCCACTAATGGATAATCAAGTGCCTATTTTAGGCTTAGATGTATGGGAACATGCATACTACTTGAAGTATCAAAATCGCCGCCCAGAGTATATTAATGCCTTTTTTAATGTCATTAATTGGGCTGATGTGGAGCGCAGATACTTAGCTGCGGTTTAATAAAAAGCAAAATTAATATATGAGTGCTTCTCATCATACAACTTGAAGCACTCGCATATCACACCATTCTTTTTAGTAAATCAAATTTATCAACATCATTCAGACCGAGATCTTCAAATTGCGTATTGATTTGGTTACTAAAATTGAGCCGCTGGTTTTCTTCATCTGGCTTCTCTTTGCCAGCCAATAAATCATCAATTTGCAGTTGTAGTTGCGCGCTTAAATCAGCGGTCATATTTCTTAACTTCTCTTTATCAGAGCGATGCAATGCTGAGTCTTCATCTATATCTTGATCTGTCAACGAAAGCATTTCTATGCGAACTTTTAGCTCTTTGTAATCAAGATAATTTATACCTAAGTTATTAAAGATAAGTGCCTCATTGATTTCTGAAGGTAATATTTCTACATCAATTGGCATTTCCATTATCTCTATCATGGTTTCTTTATAAGTTTCGATAGAGCGCTCTCTGTCGCTTAACGTATCATCAACTCGCTCAGAGGCTTTGTCTTTGGCTATGTGGTAGAGCTCTTTTGCTTGTTCCGACAAGGGTAGATTTTTTGTTAAGAGAGCAACAGCAGATTGTGGTTGATATTCTTCAGCTTTATTTAAATTATTTAACTGACTAGCAAACGAGTCATGCTTATCAGGACTGTCTTTTTGTAAGGCTGAATGCGCTTTATTAAAGCTTTGAGCGGTATACATACTAGTATGAATTTTCATTGCTATCCCTAATCTGAGCGTAAGGCTGAATTTAAAAATGAGTACTCAGATAAAGTTAGCAAACTTTGTACCATTTAAAATCATCAACAAAGTACTGAAAAACGAGCTTAAGTCGTCATGTAAAGGCAATAACTTTCCTGCTGCAAGCTTTTATATTCTGTTTTTTTGCCGTGACACTAAGATCTATGCTTTTAAACTTTAAATTGTTTTATTTCTTGCTTTAATTGCTCAGCCATATCTGACAACTCCTCACCTGAAACTGAATTATTTTGGGCACTCATTGAGATTTCATTAATGCTTAAATTAAAAACTTCAATAGAGTTAGACATTTCGCTCGTAACAGATGTTTGTTCTTCCGTGGCCGTTGAAACTTGAATATTCATCGATGCAATTTCACTCACTGAACTACTAATAGCCTGAATCTTTTGCGATGAATGCTCGGCCATTTCTACACTTTTTGAAGCCCTATTCTCGGCATCAGACATTGCTGAGACCGCATGATTAGCTTGAGTTTGCAGCTTACTGATCATCTCTTTAATATTCTCAGTAGCTTTTTGAGTATTATGTGCCAGCGTTCTTACTTCGTCCGCAACAACTGCAAACCCTCGTCCTGAATCTCCCGCTCTCGCAGCTTCAATGGCTGCATTCAGGGCTAATAAATTAGTTTGCTCAGCAACACCTTGGATCATCATCACGACTTGATTGATCTCGGTTGTTTGATTATTTAATTCATTAATCAACTGAGCATTATTTACCACTAACTCAGCGAGTTCATGAATTGCACCAATACTCTCTTCAATGGTTTTTTGCCCTTCAATTGATAAGTTTTCAGCATCTTCAGCATGTAAAGCGGTACGTGATGCACTTTCTGATACTTCAGCAATGGCTGAACTCATCTCAGTAATTGCTTGTGCGATCATCGCGGTTTGCTGCTCTTGCTCTAAAGCTGAAGATGCCATTTGCTCACCCGATTTTGCAACTTGATTTGATGAGCCAGTCAAAGATTCAACAGCCGATGAAATTTGACTTAGCATGGCATGAAATTTATCCATCATCATATTGAAATCTATTGCTATTTTACTAAATTCATCATTCCCTTTATCTTCAACGCGTAGAGTTAAATCTGTATCTCTAACAATTTGCTCTATGGTTTGACCCATTTTCGTTAAAGGTGAATTTATGCTGTTATAAATTAAGAAGCCCACCGATAGCATTGCAAATACGATAACAACAGACAAAGCAATTAATGAAAACTCGACCTTTTCTGCTTCCTCATCTCCTTCAATTTTTAACAGTTCAGCTTGCTTTACTTGATAGTTAATCAAGTCGCCAAAACTTTCACTGAGTGGATCAAAGGTGCTGTAAACTTCTTTTACAAACAATGAATAATCTTTAGATTTAAAGGTGCCGCTTCTGATCTCTAATAAGTATTGTTCAATCAGGTGATCCACTTCTCCACGACGCTGCTCAGCTAAACTAATAAGCCTTTTTTCTTCTGCACCCGTCACATTTTTTAGATAAAGCTGCCAGTTTTTTCGGGCTACCTCTTGTGCTTTTAAAATATCAGCTATGGCTTGCTCTTTAGTGACTGCCTCACCTCTGAACTTGTGGAATGTGTCAACGATAATGACGGCATAATCGTCTGACACGACTTTGATTTCTTGCATTGGGATGACACGAAGGTCGTATAACTCATCCAAATCATGAACGATAATTTTGACTTCTTTTAAGGTAAAAATCGTCGCACCTATAAACAAAATAATAGGCATACATGCGAGTAAAATGAGTCTAGATTGAACGGTTAGTGTATTTATCATAGTCAATGAGCACGAATTTTATTTTGACTAAGTATTGACCATGATCTAAGTGGGCGCAAAAAAGGAGGTTATTAAAACCTCCTTTTAAAAGATTTTGATAATTTAAGTATTTAGAGAAACCCACTGAGCTTGTATCTCTTCAATCACTGAAGGGTCTTCAATTGTCGAAGGAACTTGAATTTGTTCACCATCGACCAACTGTCGTAGGTTTTTGCGCAGTATCTTTCCAGAACGAGTTTTGGGTAATCGCTCTACAACTTGTATGGTTTGCAAACAAGCAATGGCACCGATTTGAGCGCGAATAGAGGCACGAATTTCAGCGGCAATTTCATCATCTTGCTTAATACAGCCTTCTTTTGTTACCACCATAGCAACGGGTACTTGCCCTTTTAAGTTATCTTTGCTGGCAAACACAGCACACTCTGCCACACTCGGATGCGCAGCAACCACTTCTTCCATTTCACCGGTTGATAAACGATGGCCCGCAACATTAATCACATCATCGGTTCGTCCCATGATAAACAAGTAACCATCTTCGTCGATAAAACCGCCATCACCTGATAAATAGTAGCCTTTATATTGAGACAAGTAACTTTGTTTGAAACGTTCGGCATTGCCCCAAATTGTGGTTAAACACCCGGGCGGTAACGGTAATTTCACCGCAACCACACCTTGTTCATTCGCTTCACATTGGCTGCCATCCACATCAAGAATGTGAACTTGATAACCAGGTGTTGGTACCGTAGCACTGCCCGCTTTGGTTGGTAGTTGCTCAATACCCACTGGGTTACAGGCAATTGCCCATCCTGTTTCCGTTTGCCACCAATGATCAATCACTGGGAGGCCTGTTTTATCTTGTAGCCACTCATAGGTTGCGGGGTCTAGTCGCTCGCCTGCTAAGAACAACCTTTCTAAACTAGACACATCATATTTAGCCAATAGCTCGGCTTCAGGATCTTGCTTTTTAATTGCTCTGAAAGCCGTTGGCGCACTAAACAACGCATTCACTTTATACTCTTCTACTACTCGCCAAAATGCACCTGCATCTGGAGTAAATACCGGTTTTCCTTCATATAAAACCGTCGTGCAGCCATAAATTAACGGCCCATAAACAATATATGAATGACCGACTACCCAACCTATGTCAGACGCAGCCCAAAATACTTGCCCTGGTTGCATACCATACACAGTTTGCATACTGTAATTAAGTGCCACCGCATGACCACCCTGCTCGCGTAATACGCCTTTCGGTGTGCCCGTTGTGCCAGAAGTATAAAGTATATAAAGCGGATGAGTTGCAGGGAGTGGTACGGCGTCTGTCGGTTGTGCTTTTACAAGGACATCTAGCCAATCTAAATCGCGCTTGGCTTGCAACTGGGCTTGGGCGTGTGGTCGTTGGAAGACCACACAGTGATCTACTTTGTGCTCGGCAAGCTCAAGTGCTTCGTCAAGCATAGGTTTGTATTCAATAATACGGCTTGGCTCAACACCGCAAGATGCAGTAAGCACAAGTTTAGGTTTGGCATCATCAATGCGCATAGCGAGTTCTCGCGGAGCAAAGCCTCCGAAAACCACTGAGTGAAAGGCGCCAATTCGGGCGCAGGCTAGCATAGCAATAGACGCTTCGGGGATCATCGGCATGTAAATCACCACGCGATCGCCCGCTTCTACCCCTAAGTTTTTTAAGCCACCAGCAAACAAGCTGACCGCTTCATGAAGTTGGTTATAGGTGTATGTTCGTTTTTGCTCTGTGACTGGTGAGTCATAAATAAGTGCTAACTGCTCGCCTCGCCCCTGTTCAATATGATGATCGAGTGCCAAATAACAGGTATTCAGCTCACCATCTGCAAACCAATGGTCAAGTTGCTCATAGCATTGGCTGACACCTTGAGTAGGCTGTGTATGCCAATTCAGCTTTTGTGCTTGTTTAAGCCAAAATGCCTCTGTATCTTGTTGAAAGTCTTTATAATAAGACTGATAGTGTGAGTTTGTTGTTGTCATAATAGTGCCTTTAATTTCGCCAAATAACCTTGGTTAATTTATGGTCTTTACACTCTCACGCTAGTTTACGCTGACGTTAAAGGACACTAGACTTTAGTCGATTTACCCTAATTAAAGGTTGAGTTGCTCAACTTTAGGATAACGCTCACTTGAATATTCATGATAAATATCATCAAGATAGCCTCTAAGTTCTGAGGCTGTTAAATAATCAGGAATAACGACATCATATACTCGACTTCGTATGCCAGTTTGCGATTCTTTATAAAGTTGCCACTGTTCAGATTCTCTTCGAACCGACATTAGGACGCCAAACACATTAAATCGATACTGCATGTGATACCTCAGCGCTTAATCGTTAACGGTTTACCTTTTACACCCGCATAAAATACCATGATCTCGGCATCCTCTTTGCCAGTGCTAGTCCCCAAATGCCACGTATCGACCACTTCTACAATGGGATCGCCCGCTTTCATCAGTAACGTTTCACCCTCTTTTGTTTTTACCGTCAACTCTCCTTTTAATAGCACACCTACATTAATAACTGGGTGTTGATGCATAGGTAAAGTCACGCCTTTGGGAATAGTGATACGTAATACCGTCACTTCGGGCTGACCTTGCGGGTAGTGTGGTAGCTTAGTGCCATTCCAGCTATTTGAGGATTTCACAACCTCAACCACCTTGATTTCATTTTTAGTTTGCTCAGTAGATACACAAGCAAAAAGAGGGAGTAAGCACAGGGCCACAAAACTATTTTTCATTTTATTAATTCAAACGCGTCGCAAGACGTTCCTTGATGATATCTTAACTGCCAGCCTACCTCGGTTTGCTGCCAGAGTGAAGCCCGTCTTGAAAAAGCATCGACTTTTCCGTCTTCATAAACCCAAGCGGCTTCATAGGTCAGTAACCTTGAATCTGGCCCAACTGTAATACATTGAAAATTTTGAGAATGCACAAAACCCGCTTCATAGGGTTCAAAAGCCAGCATTTCTAGAATACTTTGAAGATCGTAACGTTTTCCTGAAGCTCCAACCTCAACAAACTCTGGGTGGAGAAGACGCGTAACTTGACTGACGTTTTGTCTCACTTCGTATTGGTGGAGTGCAACTTCCTGTGTGATCAGAATATCCATATATTTCCCCTGCTAAACTTCTAAAAGTTTAGTAAAGATTATCATAATGCATTGAAATGTTTTTGTTTCAGCTTGGGAAAGTCTGTCCGATTTCTATATTTTAAATACAGATTACTAAACACAGCCGTTTTTGAAAGCTTATCCAATTCCTGTAAAAACTGACGACCAGATTGCTGCTCTAGCGCTCTACAGCAGGCCTGATAGGCTTTGAGCAGCTCTGCAATAGTATTATATTTGGCTTGCTGCAATTTGAGTTGATATTGCGCTTCCAAAAAAAATGCCACACCACTCCAATACACACGCTGCTGAGCGTTGAGTTGCCACATATTGCTACTTACACTCGCTAAGCGCGCATCTTGAAGATGTGATAAACGATATGTGTTAGATTGTCCGCGCTCAAGCCCAGCTCTTAGTCTCATCATCATATTGTCATAAGTAATAATGCCGGTGTCTTTCATGATTTGGTTTTGCAAAAAAGTCGCTAAACCTTCACTCAACCAGAAGTCTTCGTAATTTAATAACGGGTGATATAAATGCGCTAACTCATGATAAAGCGTCCAGTCGTTTTTTAATTGTTTGAGACTCGCATAGCGACTAAATTGAAGCTCAACACCATCTTGCTCGCCGCGAATGACTTCGGCCCAAGGTACGGCTTCAAAAGCAAAATATTGCGGTTTCAAATATATTGGTACGTTTTTTTGTATTAAGGGCCCGAGTGTTTTTTGGGTTGCGTCTAAGCCATGATTTATCCAGTTTTTCACTTTAATTTGTTGCCCTTCGTTGAGCTCTGACAAGCCAAAGAAGTCCGCTTTAGTATGAACGAACCGAGCAGCCAAACTGTGCTGAGAAAACACCAATATAAAAAATGCCAAACCGTAAAAAATGTTCAATCGCCACCTCACAACGCCCGATTTCAGTTATCCAAAAACAATACTCTATCAATGCAATTTTAGATGACCTTTGAAAGCAGGTTTTACATTCAGTGCCGTTTTTGGCTAGTAGTCTGACACTATCTACATATAATGACTGAAAGCATATTTAATTGGAGCGCTTATGCTCAGTCTAGAAACCTGTCAAAAAGCCCGTTTTTCAAGAGATCCCCGCTTTGATGGCAAGTTCTTCATTGCAGTCAAAACTACGGGTATCTATTGCAGAACGATTTGCCCTGCATCGCCGCCAAAAGAAGAAAACGTAGAGTATTTTAAAAATGCAGTGCAGGCAGCTGAGTCAGGTTATCGTCCATGTTTACGTTGCCGGCCAGATAGCGCGCCAAGCTCAGCGGCTTGGCAAGGCAATGGCGCAACATTAAATCGCGCTGTTAGTTTAATTAATGAAGGGGCATTACAAACGGGTTCTATTGTTGATCTCGCAACACGATTAGGCGTCAGCGATAGATATTTAAGAAAACTATTCAACGAACAAATGGGTGTCTCTCCAAAAGCCTATGCACTCTACCAGCAATGTTTGTTTGCCAAAAAATTATTACACCAAACCAGTTTACCCATTACTGAGATTGCGCTCGCCAGTGGCTTTGACAGTATTCGCCGCTTTAACGACTGCTTCAAACAACAACTTAAACTCACCCCGACTCAAATGCGTAAACAGACTGGCAAAAATAATGCAAAACTGACCTTGAAACTGTCGTATCGTCCACCGTTTGATTGGCAAAAAATGCAGCGCTTTTTATCTGCCAGACTCATTCCAAGGCTAGAATGGATTGGCGAAAATTTTTATGGCCGCAGCTTTATTTATCAGGATATTAAAGGACAATTTACCGCTCACCATCAAGCTGAGAAGCATCAATTTTTAGTCGAGATTAGTATTGAAAACAATCGTGTTCTCAAACCTGTGGTCAGCAATATTCGCCGTGTGCTCGATTTAGACGCCGAGCTTGAGCAAATAGAGCAAGATCTCACTGACGCGCTTGGCACAAATACGTTGATAAGCTCTGGGTTGCGCTTGCCCGGTATTTGGGATGTATTCGAAGCGGGTATGCGCGCTATTTTGGGTCAGCAAATTTCGGTAACTGCTGCCAAAAACCTAGTGATAAAACTGGTTGAAACCTTAGGTGAAAAAGAAATCAATGACCAAGATGCTCAATGTGAGGATGTGCTTTACTTTCCCTCACCCCAAGTCATAGCGAAAAGCGACCTAGCATTTTTTAAAATGCCAGAAAGTCGCAAACAAACCATTACAAGGTTTGCTCAATTTGCTCAAAACCAACCCATTGAAGCGCAAAACCCAGATAACTGGCTAGCACTCAAAGGGATCGGCCCTTGGACTGCAAATTATGCCAAAATGCGCGGCTTAAGCGACCCAGATATATTTCTCGCTACCGATCTTGGAGTAATTAAAGCACTAAAAGCACACGCTGATTTTGACTCAGGAAAAGCCGCCCCTTGGCGCAGCTACCTTACTTTTCAACTATGGGACAAACTATAATGTATTGCGACTACTTTGAAAGCCCGCTTGGCACGATGGAAATAAAAGCAACCGACGAAGGAATTTGTCAGGTCATTTTCTGTGGCGAACATAAAGAGCCTGTTGTAACGTCAAAACTCATCACCCTATGTATTATTCAACTCGAAGAATACTTTGCCGGCACTCGCCAAAACTTTGATCTTCCCATTGACCCAATGGGCACTGAATTTCAAAAGTCGGTCTGGCAAGCACTGCGTGATATTCCATTTGGCCAAACTCATTCATATTTACAGCTCGCAGAGCAGCTTAACAACCCAAAAGCCGTGCGCGCCGTCGGTGGTGCGAACGGCAGAAACCCAATAACTCTGATTGTGCCCTGTCATCGAGTTATTGGTGCATCGGGCACACTAACTGGTTACGCTGGAGGCGTTGAGCGAAAACAATGGCTACTAGCACATGAGGGCGTGTCTGGGTTTACCAAACCGCTCGTATTGGATGAAGTCATTCATACTCGACAAGATAAGACGCAATTTTTGCGCTAGTTGCATTGAGAAAGAACGATCTGAAACTATTTGCATATCGTAGAAACAAAAGTTCAGCATTATAGAGCATTAAATTTTTTATATGGATAAAAGTAAATCAGTTCCAACGTCTCGTTTATCTCGACTCAGTAAATTTGGCTTGCTTGCCTCGAAAGTAGCTGGCAACGTTCTGTTAGATAGTGCTAAGTCTGTCGCCAAAGGTGAAAAGCTAAATAAACAATCATTGATCCTTTCACCTCAAAACATTGAGAATCTGGCTGAGCAGCTCGCTCAACTTAGAGGCGCAGCCATGAAGTTGGGGCAACTTTTATCTATGGACTCGGGTGAAGTATTACCTCCCGAACTGAGCAAATTATTGGCAAGGCTAAGATCTGAAGGTCATGCCATGCCCCACAAGCAATTAGTTGGTGTACTTAAATCACACTGGGGAGATAACTGGCTCAATAAGTTTTCACACATCGAATTAAAACCCTTCGCTGCAGCTTCTATTGGTCAGGTCCACAAGGCCACACTGGAAAATGGCGAGAAGCTTGCGGTCAAAATTCAGTACCCAGGGATCGCAAAAAGCATAGAAAGTGATGTCGATAATCTTGCAAGCCTTCTAAAAATGAGTGGCTTATTACCCAAGCATATCGACATAGCGCCGCTCATTTCTGAGGCAAAGCAACAGCTTTTAGAAGAATCTGATTATCAACTTGAAGCCCGTCATTTAAAGCGATATCAAGAGAATCTTGTAAGCTTTAAACAATTTAAAATACCCAAAGTGATTAACGATTTAACCACTGAGCATATACTGAGTATGGAGTTTGTTGAAGGTATCGATTTAGAAGCTTGTGTATCTTTGTCGCAAACCCAACGTGACGCCCTAGCAAGCAACTTAATCCATTTATTCTTCTTTGAGCTTTTAAAATTTAATACTGTGCAAACCGACCCAAATTTTGGCAATTATCTTTATCAGCCCGATACAGGAAAAATAGTATTACTGGACTTTGGTGCAACCCGAGAGCTCACACAATCAGTATGTAATGGTTATTTTGCCCTATTTTCTGGTGCCATGTCTGAAAATAGAAATTTAGTGGCATCAGCTGCTGAGCAAATTGGTTACTTCAACTCTGAAATAGACTTGGAGTACAAACATAAAGTCGTGGATATTTTTATGCTTGCTTGCGAACCGCTTAGACAAGATAAATCCTATGACTTTGCTACGAGCCCTCTTGCCAAACAAATTCGCGACAAAGGACTTGAGATGAGTACTGATAAATCCAAGTGGCACTCTCCGCCTATCGATGCACTGTTTATACATCGTAAGCTTACTGGGCTTTACCTGATTGCCGCTAAGCTCAATGCCAAGGTCAATGTACAACAGCTGTATAAATCTTTCTTACAACAAGCAAAACTAGCTCAAAAATAATACTGGGTGTAGCATGGGGTATTAGCCAAAAAAGGAGTACCCCATGAATTTAAATCAGGTCACATTACCAGTTAAAAATATGCCGATCGCCGTAGAATTTTACCAAACGCTTGGCTTTAAACTGATAGTTGATACACCACACTACGCACGATTTATGTGTCCTGAAGGGGAAGCGACATTTTCTCTTTCTCTAAACGAAAACGATTTTAATAGCGGCACCACCATTTATTTTGAGCACGAACAGCTAGATGAGTGGGTTGCTACACTGCAAAAGAAAGGCATCGAGTTTGCGCAATTCCCCACCGATGAACGTTATTTATGGCGTGAAGCCATGTTGTTTGACCCATCTGGCAATACAATCAAACTCTACTGGGCTGGCGAGAATAGGTTAAATCCACCTTGGCGCGTTAACCCAGACTAGGGCTAACACGCTATTTTTTTGAATTTTATGATAGTGCTCACTCAGCTACCATTTCAACATATTCTCTACCACTTTCAGTTTGTCGTTATACACTTTTAAACCCAAACTATGTAGCACAGCAACGACGCTAAAAGACGGAATATTGACCATGCGCTTATGCTGACTAAACATCAGGCTGAATAAAAGCCCATATACTTTTGCAGTGTTAAATTGTTTTGGACGTTTGATCTGCCATTGATCTATGCCTTCTTTTGGTAAAGTACAAGGAATATGATCTGGATAAGCCTGCCAGGGAGCATCAAGCGCTTCAGGAAACGCATACTGCAAAAAGTCATGATAAAAACGGTGCTTTCTCACCCGAGAAATAGGCTGAGATAACACATGACGCAACACTTTCCAAGAATAGAATGGCAAACAGAAATCCATTTGGTAATCGTCAACTTTATCAAATGGGATCGCCAGATGGTGGTGCTGATCATTCAACAATAAAAATAAGTAGTAAGCTTTATCTAAAGGCACATCTCCGAATTGCTTTAATGAGCGAATAATATTGGCTTTTAAGGTTTGCTGCATGCCTTCAGCGCCGCGAATAATCGACTTAGGAATATATGCAAATTGTTGTGATAAATACGCATCAGCTAGATGCTCAACATCTTGAGTTAACGCCGCTTGATACACTTTTTCAGAGTAATAAATCACGCCCAAGCCAACACTCCCGCCATTACCTGACCAAGAAAGCCCCGGACGAGTGACACGGTAGTAGTCTGGATGAGCACCGTTACGCCAATGCTTACCGAGCCTGTCTTCAACCGTTTTTGCTTGCGTGTCTTTTACTTTAATCACATCAAGGTTGATGTTCTGACTATCAGCGAAAGCTTGCGCACAATATAAATCTTGAGTCTTACCCTGAGAGAAGTTGAGCGCTGACATATCTAAATTACGGCGCTTCAATAAACAAGCTATCAGTCTTGAATCTAAACCGCCTGAAAGCGTAGTGAGAACATGTTTATCATTGCCTAAATATTTATCAACGTTATTGTCTAAGTCTTGCTTAAGCCCTTCTAATGCACCTTCATAATATTCACCGGCTTTAGCCAATGCACACCAATCAAAGTATTGGGTTTTGCGCACACCTAAACTCGACGCTTGCACGCGATGACCCGGTTGAATACATGAAATCTCTTGATAATGAGTATGGTCGAACAGGTAATAACCTAATGTCGCATACTCCATCATGCCTTCTTCATTACAAGTAAGTGGTACGCCTAGCTCTTTTAACAGGCTGAACTGGGTACTAAAGATAAACGCCCCCTCATAATACATATAATAGAATGGACGAATGCCAAGGGCGTCTGTTGCAATATCTAAGCAGTTTGACTGTTTGTTGTAGCGGGCCATGCAAAATACCCCTTCACATGACTTCAACATATTATCGGTGTAATTTTTATTTAGGGTATCTAAGTCTCTGACTCTATCTGAAGACAGCAACGGATGACCAACAAGCGTTGCAATTTGCGAATCTGTTTGCAAAAAAGCACTTGGGCCGAAGGTTTGATAGTCGAGTGACGCCATAAACAAGGCGCGCTCTTGTACTGAATTAAACTGACCATCGACACGATTTTTTTCTTCCGACTTGAACTTTTCAATAATAAAATCATGCTGTTGTGTCAGCCCCGATGCACAATAAATTCCGAATAATTTAGCCATGAGGGTCACCTTGTTATCTATTAAGTTTATCTTTGAGTTATTAGATAAAACTCAAGCTTCGTACCAAGCTGACAAAAATTTAAAAAAACACCTTTACCTAAAGTTAAGTTGAGCTTTTAAGCTGTGTGCCATTCAAACTAAAAGGAAGCATACAATGGCAAATACTCTCATACTTTTCTCTAGTGCTAATCAAGCAGGCAACACCTATCAACTGACTCAAGCTGTACGATCGCAATTAAATGAAAACCATACACGCTACTTTAATTTAGACGCTCATAATTATGCCGATTACAACTATCACAACTTTTATAGTCGAGATGACTTTTACGACATTGCTGAGGCACTCTCTTGGGCTGATAACATCGTTTTTGCCTCTCCAGTTTACTGGCACGGCGTCACTTCGAATATGAAACGTTTAATCGACCGGATCACAGAATTAACTGAGAATCCTGAGATTAAACATATAGGTAAAGGGCTTAAGAATAAAAAAGGATTTGTACTGACAACCTCTGCCAGTAAAGAAGTTTGCCCTGTTTATGCTGGTTTCTTCGAGAAAGTATTCAGCTATTTCGATATTCACATGACTGAGCTTTTGCATTTAGATTGCAGTAAAACACTTACCCTACCAAAGCAGCAGATCATAAGTTTTGCTCAGCTGTTAAAGTAGCTTGTACCTATTTTAATTTTAACAAGGAATACGAATGCACCAGCGTTTTGTCTCTTTAGCTGCAACATTGTTAATTTCAATGACCGCCTTTGCCAAAACAAATACTTTTGAGTTATCCAGTAACGGTATCAAAGTTGGAGAAGTGCTTAGCTCAAAACATGTTTATAAAGGCTTTGGCTGTGATGGTGACAATCTCTCACCTCACCTTGCTTGGACTGGTGCACCCAAAGATACCAAAGCTTATGCTGTATTTGCATATGATCCAGATGCCCCAACGGGAAGTGGCTGGTGGCACTGGCAACTTGTAAACCTACCAGCTAATACTGCTGAGTTAAAAACTGGTGTGGGAATATTAGATAATACGCTGTTGCCTCAAGGCGCAATACAAATCAACAACGATTTCGGCAGTAATGATTTTGGCGGTGCTTGCCCGCCAAAAGGACATGGCCCGCACCGCTACCAGTTCACCGTTTTCGCGTTAGCTAAGCCGCTTAATGTGTCTGGAGATACCAAAAGTGCCGTTGTCGGCTATATGGTAAATGCAAATATGCTTGCCAAAGCGAGTATTGAAGTAACCTATCAACGAGATTAATTAAAGCCCATCACTTTAATTTAAATAACGACTCTAAAGGCATATCAAAAAACTTAGCTATTTTTAAAGCAATCACCACTGACGGTGTAAAACGACCAGTTTCAATGGTACTAATTGTTTTACGAGAGACTCCCACAGCATCAGCCAACTGCTGCTGTGAGAGTTTATTTAGCACCCTTACTGAATGAATATCATTGTCTAATTGTTCATTCATCTGATTTGTTTAGCCCATATAAAACAGGTAACGCATAGCATACAAACATCACCCCAACCACTAACGTCGCAAGTGCCTTAGCAGAAATGCTATCAGCAGGAAAACTCTCTGAAATTAAAGAGGATATGTTTGAAAATAGAAAAGGGGAAAGAGTAAAAATTACACTATGGAAAGACCATTTAAACCCTAATAGATTCAGATGGTTTAAGTATTCATCTTCAAAGCTGGCAGTCCAAAAATTACGCTTCTTGATGCTAGACATCGTTGTAACCACTTTGCACATTAAATAGATGAAATACACTGACAAACCAAATTTTGCTATACCATAAACAAATGTTAAAGCCTTAGATGATTGAAAATCTAAAAATGGCTCTAAGCTCGCTGAGCAAAAAAGCAGGCCCATCACAAGCGCTAAGTAAGCGTGCCAAGTAATATATTGAAGTTCTCTTTCTGAGTTAGAAACTGCAACCTTTTCCATATTCAACTCCTTGTTGATATTTATAAAACACCAAAAATGTAACCCTAAGGTACACATTGATACCTTAAGGTGTCAACAGTAAAGTATTAATTTGAATCTTTTGCTGGCAATCAAGCACCAATAAACATGTCATTTCAGTAAAACATGACTGATTCATATACAAGATGCAGCTTTGCCATCAGTTTGAAAAATAAATTATTTACCCTAGGTTTTACATAGTAATTTTTTAAAACTGATTAATACTTACAAGATAAGTAAGTTTGGATGTAAAAAAATGTTCTTAAACCAACTTTCCGTCAAAGCAAGACTAGTTTTACTTGTTGCGCTTCCTTGTATCGCTTTCCTTTTACTTGCTGCCGTAACGCTGGTGCTTACTGGTAACTTAGTTGCCGGCATTCAAAGTATTAATAACGACAGAGTGGTGCCGCTCAAACAAATTAAAGTTGTGTCTGATAACTATGCAGTAAGTATCGTTGATAACTTGCATAAATATAATGCAGGTTTAATGTCTAAAGCTGAACTACTTAATTCTATAAACGATGCAGAAAACTTAGCCTCTTCGCAATGGACAGCATATCTTAAAACAGAGCTTACACCTGAAGAGTCGAGGCTTATAAGAAATAGTGAAGCTTTATTTGATAATGTAAAAAAGAAAGTAGAAGAGTATAAGTCTCTACTTAGATCTGACGATACTTTAACAGAATCACCCTCACAATTTGTTAAAGTACTTTACGCTACATTTGATCCCTTTAGTTCAAGCTTAAATGCGCTGATTGATCTTCAACTTGATACTTCACAACAATTTGCTGACCAAGCTGCTGCAGACTATCAAAAAGAAAAAATGATATTGGTTACGGTATGTATCATTCTTTTTGCAATCGTTATTTTCTTAGCGGTTGCCATAAATCGTTCGATTACAATGCCACTCAATAACATAAACCAAATTATGGCAAACATTGCTGACAACACTGACTTAACCCTGCGTGTAGATGAAAATGGTGATGATGAATTTGCTCAAACTGCATCAAGCGTAAATACTATGCTTGCTCATTTTAATGCGCTAATTACTGATTTGCTGAATCTTGTGATTAATTTGCGTTCTCAAACTGAGGGCCTATCTGACAACAGCATGTCGATTGCCAACAGTACTGAGCAACAAGAGCAGCAGACAACCATGTTAGCAACGGCCATTACTCAAATGAGTTCAGCGATTAAGGGCGTTGCAGATACCGCAGTAACCACATCACACAAAGCCAATGAATCAGACTCCCTCGCTCAAGCAGGATTACAAAGTGTTCAGGATAATATCCAAGCCATTAATCAATTACATGAATTGCTTAACCAAACAAAAAGCGATATTGACTTATTAAGTGGTAAAACTAACGAAATTAATAGCGTGGTGCAGATCATTCAAAGTGTTGCCGAGCAAACAAACTTACTAGCATTAAATGCTGCAATTGAAGCTGCTCGAGCGGGAGAGTCAGGTCGTGGCTTTGCCGTTGTCGCAGATGAAGTGAGACAGTTAGCCCACAATACGCAAAAAGCGACTGAACAAATCAGCGAAATGATTGTATCACTGCAAGATGCGTCAAAGCGTACTGTAGATAGTATGGAGCAAGCAGCTGATCAAACAGAAAAGAGTGTCTCTATCGCAGCAGGCTCTGCTGATTCAATACAAAAAATAACTTCGGCAATTTCTGAAATTGCAGATCTAAACATTGTTATATCGACTTCTACCGAAGAGCAAACGACTGTTGCTAATGAAGTCGCCGAAAACATCAATCAAATCACAACCAGTATCAAGAGCGTGGCGAATAGTGCCTCTGAAAATGCACAAACCAGTCAAAACCTAAAAGATATCTCCAATGAGTTAGAGAAAGACATCAGTAAATTTAAGGTTTAGACAGTAGTCTTTTTTCGTAGTTAGCTTGCGAGCGACTATTTTCATTGCTGTTCATTCAGCATTGAAAATAGTCGGTTAGTCTCCAATTTATAGCCAATATTTGGCAATCATTTAAAATAGATAATTATCAGAATCTTATTGGGTAAATAACGTGTTCAAAGCCATTCTTGTGTTTGTTTCGGTTATCGTATTTGTGGTGGGTGCGATTGTTTTAAGTAATAATTTTAGTAACTTACAACATGGAGATGCTTCTTTTGTCTATGAAACTTCGAGTGTAGATAAGTCTATTGCAGAGCAAGTTCACCAATATTTGATTGATCAAAAAGTCTATGACGGCTTACAAGGTGAAGTTTTGCTTTTGAAGAAAAACAACGCAGGGGTGTGGGTTGCTAAATTTCCTGTTTATCAAGGCGGTGACGTTGCACCGGAAGTATTAAAAGACCTGCAAAGTCTCAGTTTAGGAATTAAACAATCAGTTTTGAATAATGAGCCGCTAGAAATACACATCACCAACAGCGGTTATCAATCAGTGCAATTCTTTAAGATATAGTACTTTTATATTTAGCTCTAAGAGTATTTAGGTGCTGTTGCTTAAAAACCTAGACCAACTCGCGTCCCGGTTTCTTCAAAGGGGCTCGAGTTGTTACTTCACAGAAATAAATTTAAGCTTTTCTTCTAACTTCGCAATGAGTGCAACCTCATTCTCTGCATCATCATTTAAACCAGCCAGCAAAGTCATAAAATACACGTCCATTAACACATCGGCATATGCCAATTTTTGCTCATCTCCAAACGCCAATTGATGTTTAAAAGCATTCAACTGTGGGTCAAGTGACTGACTTTGCCATAAAATTTCTTTGAATAAAACTTTACTAAACTCTCGTTGAGATAAGTAAAACGGATACAGTGCTGAGGCAAAATGCAGCAGCCTATCAATGGGTGTTGTTGAAGTGTCTGACTTAGCTGTTTCAATTAATAAGTTATTTAATTGAGTTTCTAGACCTGATTTGAGTAAATCTAGTTTATTTGGGAAGTGGCTAAAAACGGTACCCGTTGCCACGCCTGCCGCTGAAGAAATATCTCTAGTACTGGTTTTCTCATAGCCATTTTCAGTGAAAAGCTGCCATGCAGCCGATAAGATCCGCGATCTTGTTTGCTCTCGTTTTGACACCCTACCTCCTAAAATCACGCGACATTAAAACAAGTTTAAAAAAAAATGCCAAGTTCTTATTGAAAAGTGAGCGCGCTCAATACTATTATGAGCGCGCTCATTTTTTTACTTGGAGATTTCAATGGACTTATTTTTTCGCATTATTGGTGCCTGTATTTTTTTACCTTTCATTGGCTTTTATAGTTATGTACTAGGACCAATCCTGAAGCTTATTTTGTTACCAGGGGGGCTGTTGTTACTGCTACTGATTTTAGGTAAAGAGGATGGGGTCGAGCCTTTGATTGAAGCTTTAAAAACTAAAGCGAAGGCAACAGAAAGTGTTGAAGTGTCATAGCATTGAGACGCTAACATTTAACCTATGTCTTAATTATTTTTTGTTATCAAAGGAACCGAAAGAAAATGAAAATCACCTCATCAGGGTCATTTATGCTAGTAAGCGTCGCAGCACTTGCCCTTTTCACAGCCTTGTCTCATATGTCTTGTATTGTGTTAGGCCCAGAATGTTATCGTGCACAAATGGCGCCTGAAGCTCTCATTGAACTCTCTAAATCTGCACCTTGGCGTGCAGCCTTAGAAACAACTTTGGTATCACTACTGTTTGTTTCAACAGCCATTTTTTGTTTGTCTGGCGCAGGGGTGATCAGAAAAGTGCCAATGTTAAAACCAGCCATCATTACGATCTCAGTGATTTGCACGCTTAGAGGGATTGCCACTTTGCCTTTGAGCATTCTCTTTCCAGAACAGGTGACACCATTTTCTATTATTGCTGGCACTTTATGGTTTTTCGCAGGCACACTTTGTATCGCAGGCTATCGTTTAGTAAACAAAGAAAGTACAGAAAGAGAAAGTTAGGTAAGGCATATTAATACGCTCTAAATATTTACTTTGTACAAAAAAAGCACTAGCTTGTACCTAAAAAGTAAAGGGAATTATCATGAAAAGAACTGTATTAAGCCTAATTTTTAGCTCTGTGTTATTTGGCTGTGGTGGGAGTGAAACACAAAACGCTCAAGAGAACGATGTACAAGAACCAGACAAACTCAAAGCGGTATCACCTTTTCCAAGCTCGCCACAGGCAAAGCCCACAATAGATTTTGACCAACAATTAATGTCTGACATAGAAGACTTTGTTAAGGTCGCCTATTCCGTGAAATATTTTTACCCGTCAACCGAGAATCAAGATTCAAATTGGCCCTTGTTTATCGCGGAAAGTTTAGTCGATTTAAGTCAGGCTGAACCAGCGCAAAGAACTGAACTGGGCATAGAACGGCTTCGCCAAATCGCACCTTATATCGCTTTTAATAGAGCACAATTACCTGAAATTAATGATCAGACCACCGTTTCTACTTGGAAACAAAATGCGCCAATAAATCAAAGTGTCTACACTCGAACTTTGTTAACTGATGATTTCTCCTCTTTAAAAAATGATGAATACAGTGCGAGCGAACGGTTTGCAGAACTCAACTATGGAGCACAAACATTATACTTACCTTTGTATTTACCTACGGATAAGCAAATACAAGGTTATACCTATCAAGAGCCAGGTAAATGGCAAATAGACAACAACTTTGAACAACCTGAAATATGTATGACCACAGTCTCTGAAATGTGGGCAAGCATTGCACATTTTTGGCCTTACTTTCAGCAAATTGACGTTGACTGGGCACAAAGTTTAACGCCCCTTTTAACTGCCTGCACTGACGATGATGTACTAAGAAAGCAAAACAGCCTCTTTGCTGAGTTTTCAAAGTTAAACGATAATCATATTTCAATTGTCTTCCCAACACCTGAAGAATATAGATTCAAAAGTTACATCCCGTTTACCTACGAACTAGTAGAAGAAAAAGCCATTGTTACCCAGTTAGATTCAGCTCACCCAAACGGTATAGAAGTAGGTGATGAGGTGATTTCAGTCGATGGCATAGAAATAAACAATTACTTAGACAACAAATCGATTTATTCATTAAAGAATACATTGCACAGAAAAAACCTCAGTGCGAGGTTTGATGTTTATGCCAAGCACTTTAACCCTGTGAAATATGAAATTCGTAAACCGAACAATGATATACATAGCATTGAAGTGTTCCCCAAAGACTTAAATAAGCGCGAGCCATTTGTTGGGATGCCCTATGTACCTAAGAGTGACCATATTTTTGAATATGTTGACGACAACATTTTAAAAATCAATGTCTATAACGTTCAAGAAGCTGATATTACTGAATTACGTAATGAACTGAGTGAAGCCAATGCAGTAATATTAGATATGAGAAGATACCCTACTAGCTGGAGGGGTTGGCAGGGCGTGTTAGCACTATTAATAAAAAACGACGCGACTAATGACACCATCGCTTATCACTGGCAAGGTAGTCCAAATCAACGAGACGCTAAAAAGCAGGTGATCACGCAACGGATTTACCGTTCAGAAAATGCCTTTAATATACCTACTGTTGCGCTTTCATCGAGGCATAGTATCAGCCAAAACGAACACAGTTTTATCTTTGTTCAAAATGGGGGTTTGCCCATTTTAGGTGAAACAACTTCTGGAATTAATGGCAATATTTTAAGAATGAATATTTTTGAGGGAGCCGAGCAAGACAGCGGTACTTACTTTGTGTACACCAATATGGAAGCAAATCGCCGTGATGGTACGCCTTTAATTAACAGAGGAATAGAGCCCGATATTAACGTCCCAAGAAGCATTGACAGTGTATTAAATCAGGTAGATAACCAAGTGAATGCTGCCATTGATTATTTACAGCAGCAACTTGCAAACTAAAAGCATTGTTCATTTTGAGGCTTGATTGACGCCCAGTTAAGCCTCGTTAAGCTATAAAAGTTACAGCAAGATTTTTGACTCATGTCGACCAGTTTTACTCGTTTAAAATGCTGAACTACATTAAAAGTGCTGGTCTGCACGTTCCTGTTTAATAAACGCTTAAAACAAGCCTCCTACCGAAACTAACTTGCAGCGAAATTGCACCTTACATACCATCAAATGAGATATTCAGTTTTAGTAGAAGCCTCCGCCATGTTAAAAAAACTAGCTTTAATGCTCGCTCTATCAGGAGTGAGTGCTCAATTAGCAGCAACAGAAGTCGCTCAAGGGCGCGAAATAAACGTCTTACCCAATATATTGTCTTTCAAAGAGCGTGTCGCACCTATCAATGACATGGTGACAGACAGACTCGATAATTTACTGCCAAAACTGATGCAAGAAGCCGATCTTGATATGTGGCTGGTGATCAATCGCGAATACGGTGAAGACAAATTATTTTATACCTTGGTGCCACAACCCACTTTTGCTGCCCGACGCACCACACTGCTCGTTTTCTCAAAACAACCAGATGGCAGTGTCGAGCGGTTCAGTGTCAGCCGCTATCCAATCGGCGATTTATATCCAACTGTCTGGGAAGGCGGTAGCAAAGCGCAACAGTGGCAACGTTTAGCTGAAGTCATTGCTGAGCGAGATCCGAAACGTATCGGTATTAACATTAGTGAAGATTGGGCGCTCGCTGACGGCTTAAGCGTTGGTTTACATAATAAACTACTTGATAATTTACCTAAAAAGTACCAAAAGCGTTTAGTCAGTGCAGAGGACTTAGTGATCCGTTGGCTTGAGACCCGCAGCGAAAAAGAACTTCAAGTTTACCCTACTACAGTCACTCTGGCTCGCGGCGTTATTGCAGAAGCTTTTTCTAATAAAGTCATTACGCCTGGGGTGACGACCACCGATGATGTCGCTTGGTATTTACGAGAACGCTTTGAAGCATTGCAACTCAGACCGTGGTTCCAACCTTATGTGAATATTCAACGCCAAGGCGATAACGTTGACAAAGACGCCCCGTTTTTAGGCGAATATAACCGTGTAATCTTACCGGGTGATATCATTCACACCGATGTAGGTATTTGCTATTTAAATCAATGTACCGACACGCAAGAGATGGGCTACGTCTTAAAATTAAATGAAACCGATGTGCCAGAAGGCTTAAAATCAGCCCTGAAATTGGGCAATCATTGGCAAGATATTCTCACCCGTAATTTCAAAACAGGTTTAACGGGGAATCAGATCTTAGCCAACACCATTAAGCAAAGTGAAGCTGAGAACATCATCAGCAGCACTTACACTCACCCGCTAGGTTTTGTCGGCCACGCACCGGGCCCAACCATTGGCATGTGGGATAATCAAGGCCCGACCCCAGTTCAAGGTGATTGGAAATTATATCCAAATACGGTGTATGCCATTGAAGGTAATGTGAAAATGCAGCTACCTGAATGGAATAATCAATGGATCCAAATCAAACTTGAACAAGATGCGGTATTTGATGGTAAAACAGTCTGGTACTTAGCTGGTCGCCAAACTAAGTGGCATTTGATTAGGTAACTGTAAATTCTAACTGACTGAGTTTGAGTCCATTTAATTAAATAGGGGGCATCCTGCCCCCTGGCTGTGTTAGCTAATTTTTTGCTTATGTTTATCAGAATAAATATCGAACTTTAAACGTCACACTGTCTTCAATAGGGTTTGTCCAAAGCGTGCTGGTGCGATTGCCGTAACTATTTTGTCCAATTGAATTGCGCTCATACCTGGCGCTATCGACGCTGCCTCTGCGGTAAACAAAAAACACATCTGAGAATGGCCCCATTCGATATCGCAATTTAAACTGGGCTGTTAAACGGTTGTCTTCAAAGCTGGTATCAAGGTCTTGCTTAAGTAACTCGCTTTGCTCTTGTACTGCAAAAGCTTGCTGAGTTTTGGCGTCTAAGAATGCGACTTGTATTGAACTAGACCACTCTAATTTCTCAGTGATCAAGCCATTTACGATGATATTTGAGGCAAAATAGTCTCTGTCGTATTCACTGATCACATTTTTCTGATTGGCCACTAGCCAACCTTCACCGGTTCTTAAATAGTTATTCCACTTTAAGCTCCAATTCGCATGGGGCATCCAAGTTAAGTCAACCGCATATTGGGTTGATGTTGAATCGAAGCCTTCTTTGTCATATTCAAAGCTAGCCGCCCAGCTGAAATCTCCCACATATGGGCTTTGGTAAAATAGCCTGATACCTTGTGACGAAGGCTGGGTAAAAGCAGTAGTATTAAAACCCAGATTATCTTGCTCGCCTTGGGTCAAGTAATCAAAAGTTAAATTAAACTGCGCTCCTGTGGTTAGCATAAATTGGCTAGAGTACGTTTGCCAAGCGGGTAAACTTTGTGACGCGCCATTACTTTCATGGCTGAGCTTTACAACATGCTTCACTCGTGTGACCCAATCATTCGTGTAATTCACTGAATGTTCAAACTCAGATTGAGCATATTGCCAATCGTTCCTAACTAAGTATCCCATATCTCGGCTGTCGAACTGGTCGTTTAGTTTTAAATAACGGTTTGTGACTTTAGTATTTGGCGAAAACTGATAGCCCAAGTTTAAGCTCAGGCCATTACCTGTTTGAGTGGTATTTATTTCAGCGTCTGTATCTATTTGGCTAAGCAGTAACGACCCTTGTAATGACCAAGTTGCACTTTGATACTGGCTATCCCAAGCCAATGTGCTCGCGCTTTTATCTAGGTATGGGCGTTTAACATGGGTGGTTAGCAAGCCGGTTTGCCAATTATTTTGTCGATATTTCGCCCTTGCCGCATAAAATGATTTGCCTGCATCACTGTCTAAATTCGACTCTTCAACAGCAAATGCCCCAAGTTGTAATTGCTCTCCCTGATGAACAAATCGAACGGCTGCATCGATTGGCGTGATATGCTCACTACCATCATCACTGCCGGCACCTATACGGCGGGTATGTATCAGCTTGGTATTTTGCTCTGCTTGAACATTAAAAACGCTGATATCTTGAGTGAAAAACGGGCGTTTATCGGTTCTCAGTGTTTCAACTGCACTGTAGTTAATATTTACATCGTCACTGTCAACTTGACCGAAGTCTGGATTCACTGACACGCTCAGCTTCTGATGGTGCGCAGGTTTATAAATTAAATCAAAACCCACATCAGTTTGCCCCTTATCTCCTTGTCGGTCTGATAAATCATTTTGCTGGGTGATATAAGGTATAAAAGCCAGTTGCTGCTGATTAGGGATCTCGGCAGATACCTTCGGCATTGCTAAATAAAAGTCACTGTTACCAATGGTTTGTTTTTGGCTTGCATAAATAAAATTATTAGCAATATCATAGAGCTGAATAGAAACTCCAACTTCTGATTGACCATTTTCATCCGCTGAATGGTGGAAGGATACAGTGTGCCAAGGAATAAACACCTCGGTTGACCAGTAATCGTCATACTCAAAGTACTGGCTTTGCCAGTCTCCGTCCCAATCGTAGTCAGTTGTTAGTTGCGGCGTGAGTACCGCATCTTGCGTGCCGCCACCAAGCGTTGTTGCAAATAAATAACCACTACTACCATCACCGCCAAAGTCGAGATAAATACGATTGAACTCGCCTTGCATAAAGTTATCTTTGATATTGAATTGTTTTTTTCGCGTCTCAGCACTTTGATAATTAATAATGCCAACGTAAATACCTTTTTCATTACTGTAGACTTTGGCATTAACTTGCTTTTTTGTTTGCTCGAGCGTGGCAGGCACGACTTTGTAAAAAGTATTAAATGCTTTTGCTTGCTGCCACTGTGGCTCATCTAACTTGCCATCAAGTAAGATTGTCTGAGCCAACACGGATGGCGCTATTGAGAATGAGGCCAATGCTATCGCTTTTGCTATGTGTGAAATTTTCATAACGACTTCCAACTGAATTTCAATGCGCTCATTGCAACAAAACTTGCACTGAAAAAACCTGAAATTTTTCTGAATAACACTCATGAAAGCCTTATAAACATTGACTTTTATCTTATAAAAGATAACGTTCGCCTATTCGACTAATTTAACAACTGCGGTAAGCGTTTTATGCCATCTTCGTCACAGGGACATCAGTTTGACACTTGGGTGTTTTATCCAGAAACAGATGAATTGGTCTGTAATAAAACCCAACATACACAAAAGCTAGAGCCGCAAGTTGCCCGACTACTCGAACTATTTATAAAACAACAAGGCACAACCTTATCGCAAGGGCTTTTAAACGACGAACTTTGGCCTGACACCATAGTTGAAGCGAATAGCCTTTATCAGTTATTGGCAAAGCTACGTAAGGTATTAAAAGATACCCCTAGAACGCCTAAGTATATAAAAACAATACCTAAAAAAGGCTATGTGTTCATTGCAGAAGAAAGATTATTAACTGTTGAGACTCTGCCAAAAATCAAAGACATTGAGTTGGCAAGATCTGCTTACAAGACCACTTCTTTTTTAAGTTCAGGCGTACTTGCAAAAAAGCCTCTTTACTTAACTTTATTCACCTTATTTTTTATTGCTTGCTTTAGCGCTATTGCTTTTTTTAACCATAAACCTCAAGCACTTACCCCACCAGAGTACAAGGTAGAAGACATCAGCTACGAGCTGGGGTTAGAATTTGATATCGCTGCACATTTCGAACAAGATTTAATTGCTTATGTCAGCCAATTTAATCAGCTTGTTATTGCGAATAAATTAGGCAATCAGCTCTATGAGCATAGTTTTAACACTCGGATCGCGCACCCAAGTTGGCATCCCAAAAAAGACCTAGTGGCATTTTGGCAGTACCTTGAAGATAAATGTGTTTTAAAAATTATTAGCATTAATGGCAAACAGTTACATGAAACTGAAGCGATTTCATGTGACCGTATTGAAGCCCCAATTTGGCAGTCAGATGACGAATTAACTCTGGTCGTGCATCGTTGGGATGACAGTGAAGGCTTTTTGTATCGTCTAAGCACCCGTCAATTTGTGAGGATACCCGTGCCACTTAGCAAGGGCGAAAAACTAATCAAAGCACTCAAGGCATGGGAAAACCAAACCTTCTATCTCGTCAAGCAAGTTAACTATCATTCAAAGTTAATTACTTTAGACGGCCACACTCATCTCTCTTGGCCTTATCCAGTTTGGCTTGCCACTTTTGATGCGAAACAACAGACCGTCATTACTAATGATGAAAGTAAGTATCATAACCTCATCGCGACACACTGGGATCAGCAACAGTATAGTGTGATGCGCTCGACTCAAGGGATCTTCTCTACCCTTTCGATAGATAAGCATGGTGATATCTTTGCGGCCGCTGAGAGTTGGCAGGTTAATATAAGAGATAACGATGATTTACCGATTTTCTCAAGCTCAAGTATTGATTACCTGCCAGTCAGTAACTTACTTGGAGAAACTGCATTTATGTCTCGTCGCACTGGTGTATGTGAGGTTTACTTACATGCGGATGATAAGATCCGTCAGCTCTCATTTCATCAGGGTCATGAATACGTTGGTATTCTAAATTGGTCACCTGATAATAGTTTGTTGTTATCAAACCGCGACAACAATATTGTTTTATATGATAGAAACCGCTCAACAAAACAATTTTCATCTAACCTGCCCCTCACCTTAAAAAATGCGGGCTGGATAAACAACGAACAAGTTTGGGGTTCTGATGGTGAAAATATTTACACTTATGATCTCACAGGTCGCGTTATTGGTAAAACACAACTTAAAAACGATTTTGTTGGCTTTCATCATCAAACGCAGCAATGGCTAATATTAAAAGAGCAACAGTTACTGACCACGACAACTATAGATAACTTAAACAATATTGATATATTAACGACGCTGTCCAAGCAACAAGCTCATCATTTTCGAGATGTAAGGTTTCAAAATCAATCAATGTATTGGCTCAGCCAATGGTCAAAACAAGATTACATCTGGCAACTTGATATGCAAAACCCCAGTACACCTGAATTGAAGAAATCGGGGTCTCTCATTTGGCATTATGATATTAAACCTGATGGCAGTTTACTGATTGCTAAAATGGAAAGCATTGAAGGTGACATTAAAAAATTCGCAATAAAAAAGCAATAAAGGCGTGACTCAACTAAACTCAAAAGATGCCTTAAGAAAACTGCATCAACCATGTTAAAACACCTATTCGTTTTTGCATTATTTCTATTTAGTACCCATGCCTTGAGTTGCGAACTAGTGGTGCGCGTTGAAGACTACGCTGCACAATCACATCGTGATGAGAATAAGCAGTGGCAAGGCATTGACATCGAGCTTACTAAAGCATTACTCAATCAAGCTGGCTGCAGTTATCGGTTTGTGCCAGTTCCCTGGGGACGAGCTTTAAAAATGCTAGAAGTGGGCGAACTCGATGTGATGTTGAGTGTCAGTAAAACAACTGAACGTACTAAATTCGCGCACTTTATCGGCCCTCAACGCATTGAAAAAATAAAAATAGTCAGTAAAGCAAATCCTGCTGTTGTAGTGTCTTCATTTAAGGACATTTTAAAGATCCCTCTTCCGCTTGGCATTCAAGAAGGTGCTTATTATGGTGAATCATTTAATGCGTTCACTAAAACACTTACGCCTGCCGACAGATACTTTTTCAAAGTGCCTAATAATGACACTAAACTTTCTTTGCTGATCAAAAACAGAATCTTCGGTTTTTTAGAAGAGCAATTAAACATCGAGTACGAAATTAGGCATGAGCTAACCCCAAAAGATGTCTTTGTTCACCCAATCATCGTCAATCGAGCCCCTGTATATTTCGCTTTCAGCAAAGAGTCTGTCTCTAATAATCAACTCAAAGCGATTGAGCGTGCGTTCAATCACCTCACTTTCTCTGGTGTGTTTGAGCAAATCTTATTGACCGCACAAAACTGATCCAAAGCAATAAAACTAACCTTTCAAAATGTTCTGAAATTAGGAATAAGGTTTTGCTTTTTAATAACAAAAATTTGCATAAAAGACTTTTTATATGATGAAAAAGGACTACCCTTAATGTTAGTGCTAATTTTAAATTATCATTTCAAAAAGGAGTGCTTTGACATGGGGATTTACAACACGTTGGAATATGCCGATTCAAATAATGAAGTCAAAGCGATTTATGACGATATTTTTGAACACTTAGGCAATGAAGGGTTAGTCGATTACTTCAAGGTGCTTGGTAATTACAACCCACATATTTTACAGACTACCTGGGCGCTATTCAAAAACGTACTCCTTACCGGGGAGTTACCTAGAGCACTTAAAGAACTAGTATTTATCGCTATTTCTAACGAACGTGAATGTGCCTACTGCACGTCTATTCATTGTGCTATGTGTAGATATCTAAATATCGATGATGAAACCATCAACCAAGTTTTACAAAAATCTTCTGAGTTAAACCCTAAACGAGTAAAGGTATCAATAGACTTTGCCGTTAAGATGGCAACTAATAGCGCTATGGTTACTGAACATGATCATAAAAGTTTGTTGGACAGTGGGTTAACAAAAAACCAAGTATTTGAACTTATGTCTCTCGCCAGTGTGGTGAATTACTCAAACACATTGGCCCAAGGCATGATGCTGGTCGTTGACGAAGAATTCGCTAACTTACTTAAAGATAACGTTGTAATGTAATTATGAATGGCAGTGTAATTGACTCTTACCAGCTATCCTCGTTAATTGAACTGACGAGTAATCTTGCCGATGACAGTATGCATGCCGACTTGTCGTCTCAAAAGATCTTGCTCAACGCCGTTAACAAGCTGCTTTGGACATTAAACTTTGATTATTGTGTCATGATTGACAATGAAGAACACATAGATTGCCTGTATGGGGAAGGTGACCGGCATTTAAAAGAAACCATAGAGTTACTACCAATCAAAGAGCTTAAAAACAACACCATAGTGCTCATAAATCAAGTTCAATATTACCTTATTTATCAAGTGCTACCGCTCGAAAAAAACAAATCTAATACTTTGGTTTTTCTGCAGCAAGGTCAAGCATTTAGCTCTTCCTCTCTTATTATCATTGAGTTGTTTAGTGCCGCAGTCAAACGTTTACTCATTACAAAAGCTGAGGAACATAAGAGACTAAAACTAAAAAACGAAGCACAGGTGCTATTACGTTCAAATCAGCTTAAATCCGAGTTTTTAGCCAATATGTCACATGAGCTAAAAACACCGATGAATGGTATTTTGAATCTTGTGAAATTGCTACAAAACACACAGTTAGAGTCTCATCAACTTGAGATGCTTAACACCATATATGAAAGCACAGAAAATTTACTCGGAGTTGTTACTGACGTCCTTGAATATAGCAAGCTAGAAACAAACAATATCAAGCTAATTTCCAGCCCATTTGTACTATCCAAGCTGATTGAAAGCATCACTATTGAGATTAAACCTGAGGTTAACCGAAAAGGTCTCACATTCACTGAGCAGTTAGACGTACAGTTACCAACACAGTTGATTGGTGACGCATTGAGAATTAAGCAACTCTTACATAACTTATTGAATAATGCAGTTAAATTTACCAAAAGCGGCAGTGTGTCTATTACACTATCAGGTAAAACGCTAGAAAAGAACGATTATGAATTAACAATAGAGGTTGAAGATACTGGTATTGGCATGACAAAAGATGCACAGACCTGGCTGTTCGAGCCCTTTGTTCAGGGCGACGGCTCAACAACTAGAGAATACGGTGGCACCGGGTTGGGTCTTGCTATTTCTGCTAAACTAGCTAAAGCAATGAATGGTAAAATTCAAGTACATAGCGAGTTGGATAAAGGCACTAAATTTACAATCACCTTACCCTTAAGAAAGGTCGCTCAAGAACAACTTCCTCAATCGCCTGAAAAGACCTCTAATAATACCTTATCGACCTCAGAGTTACAGCCTCATACCATCTTAATTGTTGAAGATAACTTAATTAATCAAAAGGTTGCAGGTTTATTACTCGAAAAGCTTGGTTATAAATATGATATTGCAGAAAATGGTCAAGTCGCATTAGATAAGCTAGAGCAAAAGCATTACAGCTTTATTTTTATGGATATACAAATGCCTGTAATGAACGGCCATGATGCAACGAAAGAAATTATAAGAAGATATAAAAATCAAAGACCAAACATAGTTGCAATGACAGCAAACACATTTGATGAAGACAAAGAAAAATGTTTTGCCAGTGGTATGGATGACTTCATCGCAAAACCTATTTCAGAGCAGGAAATGGTTAGAGTTTTAAGCAAGTTTCCTGTTAAATAACCTCTTCCTTTGTTTAGTTGACAGTAATTAAATTCGTTCTATCAGTAATTATGTCATTAAAGACCTAGCCTCTTACGAATAAAAAAGCGCCCCCATAATTCCATATGCAAGGCGCTTTAAAGCTTAGATTAGATTAAATTATTTAACTTCAGTGATCACAGTATCAATCAGGTGTACTACACCGTTTGAAGTGTAAATATCTGTGGTTGTCACATTTGCACCTTCAATTTGCAGACCTGATGTTGGTAATTTCGCTGCCCACCATACGTTATTCAATGCATTACCCTTCATATCTCCGGCCGCTTCATCCTGAATAAATGTGTATAAAGGACGACCTAAATAAGCGACTTGCATCGAGCCATCACCTCGTGCAACAAGTGATAAACCCGGTATATTTTTGATGCCATCAGCTGTTGCGATTACTGGCGGCCAGTTTGTAGCACATGTATCAACACATTGGCTCATCGCATTTTCTAAATCATTATCGAACACATAAAGTGTTTTACCAGCCATTGTAGAACCTGCACCTGAAACTAAGGTGCCAGTATCTTTGCTATATGTGACCACATCACTGTCTGTATTAGATACGCCAGCAAAATTAACCAAGTTTACAGAAAGTTTGTTACCTTGCAGAGTTTCTACCTCAACCCCATTCGCTGCGAAAGCATTTAAGCTGTTCACTGAAGAAGTTAAAACATGCTGTTTAAGCACTGTACCAAGTGCGTCTTTATCTGCAAGCAGAGCATTAAGTGTATCAGTTGGAATTTTCTTAAATGCCGCATTCGTTGGTGCAAATACGGTAAAGTTAGCATCAGGATTACCTAAGGCATCTACTAAATCAGCCACGCCCAACGCAGTAACAAGGGTTGATAAACTGTCTGTGTCTGAAGCTGTTTGCACCACGTTTTTGGTAGGCTCTCCCATATCTTTTGGCGGCATGATCACTTTATCTAACACATGAATAACGCCGTTATCAGCCATTACGTTTGCAGTTGAGACTGCAGAATCATTAATGAATAAAGTAGCGCCAGTTGTTGATAACGCAGCATTCAAACCATTACCCATTTCGACTAAACTCTCTTCGCTATTTGCCACAGATACCGCAGCATCAGACATTATCTTTTGCTCTGCAATAACATGGTACAGCAGAATGTTTTTAAGAGTTTCAGTATCGCCTTGTAATGCGGTTAATGTCTCTTGACCTAATGCCGCAAAAGCTGCATCAGTAGGTGCAAAAACAGTAAATATTTTTGTTGGATCTGATACTTCGCTGTCAAGACCAGTAGCGGCAAGTAAAGAAACCAGCGTATCAAAACTGCCATTTTCAGAAGCCACATCTGCAATTGTGCCAAAGCTCTGTGGTAATGTAACGTCTCCGACAATTACACTGTCGATGACATGGATAGTACCGTTTGTTGTGACTATGTCTTTAGTAACAATTTTAGCGCCGCCAAACATTAACGAATCAGTTTCTGTGTTAATAGAAATACCTAACTCATTTTCTAACACCGTCTTAACCGACTTACCGTTTAAAGACATGGCTGTGACTGAATCTGCATTAATTGGCAGCACATGCTGCTTTAAGATATCTGAAAGTACATCAGGGTTTGCCAGTAAAGTATTAATTAGTTTGTCACCTATGGCAGCAAATGCAGCGTCAGTTGGTGCAAATACTGTAAATGACCCTGAGTCGTCAGATAACACGCTGTCTAAGCCAGTGCGCTCTAAAGCTGCAATTAACGTGTTAAAGTTACCATTAGCCTTAGCAGTTGCAACAATGTTTGCATTTGACTCTGTTGGCGCTGGTGGCATTAACACAGCGTCAATCACGTGTATGACACCATTATCGGCCATAACGTCTGTCGCTGTTACTGTGCTAGTGTTGATAAGCAGGTCATCGCCCGAAAGTGATAATGCGATGTTAGCGCCATTTACTGTTTCAACTGTGTTGCCTGCACTTGATAAAGCGCCTTCGGCTGCTACTTTGCTACCCAAAACATGATAAGTAAGAATACTAGCTAGTTTGTCTGGGTCTTGTGCTAATGCGTCTAATGTTTCTTGACCTAATGCAGCAAAAGCAGCATCAGTCGGTGCAAACACGGTAAACATACTATCAGCGTTATCTAGCGTGTCGTCTAGATTTGTTGCTTCAAGTAATGAAACTAATGTTTTGAAATCACCGTTGGCTACTGCTACGTCATAAACGGTGTTTGGCTCTGGTACTGGAGGCTGTATTTCTATTTTATTGTCATCGTCATTACAGCCTGCTAGCAACAATGAAAGACTCAATGCTGCTCCAAGTTTGATTGATTTAACCACCTCTACATTCCTCTTGTGTTTAAAGTTCATACAGAGTTACGGTGGGTAATTTCTAAACGATCAGAAAATTTTAAAAAATTAACAAAAAACAAATAAAGCGTACAATTTACTACATTTAGAAGATAATAGAGGAAGATAAGCACTATTTCCTGAAAGTAATGTACTTTTCAAATTCAATAAAGGAGTGCTTTTAGGAGATTTAGTAAAGCTTGTTATCACCCAATGGTACTTCGAGTTCGTTGTTAATTTTACTCGGTCCACCAACCATTTCATCGTAGGCGCTCGACTGGCGCATAACCTGGAATTCGGCTTTGACGTTTTTTAATTGTTTTTGTAAACCAACAAAGTTATGACTTTTCAAACGCTGCCCTTTTTCGTCAGTTACCATGTATTCTTTTCCATCAATGACGACACTGACGTTGTATAAAGCCAAATCTAAAGAATGATAAATAATTTTATCAACATAGAAGAACTTCTCTAATTTACTTAACTTCAAAGTCACACCCTCAATTTGATTGAACTGTATCTAATCAAAAAATAATTACGCTCAGATTAGCTGCAAAGTTCACTATTAATTCTCAAAAAGTACAGAATTGTCTTTTGACGTATTTATATGCGCACTTGTCTATTGTTTTGGTACTTTGTGTCAATGCATTGTTACTATGTAACGTAGCAATATAATCGATAAAAAAGACTAAACGAAAAGGACAACAACAATGCTATCAGCCAAGTATACGCTTTGTGCATTAGCTGTTTTCACTGCTCAAGCACACGCCTCTAAAAGTGAAGAGTGGTTTTTACACAGCAGCATTTCACCAGACGGTAAGCAAATAGCTTTCTCTTATAAAGGTGACATTTATACCGTACCAGCCAAAGGTGGTACTGCTCGCCCTTTAACCCTGCATAGTGATTGGGATGGTCACCCTGTTTGGTCTAATGATGGCAAGCATATCGCCTTTGCAAGCGACAGAAACGGTAATTTAGATGTGTACCTTATGCCATCATCGGGCGGTAAAGCTAAACGTCTGACTTACCATTCAGCCAATGATGTGCCTCAAGATTTTGCAAAAAATGACAAAGCTGTACTTTTCACATCAGCACGCCAAGATTCTAAAGACTCTACGATTTTTCCTACTGCCCGCTTAACTGAAAGCTATACGGTGTCATTAAACGGCGGCACCCCTAAGATGCTATCAACTATTCCAGCATCTGAATTAAAGTTTTCACCTGATGGCAAGAAAGTACTTTATCGTGATGAAAAAGCTTACGAAAACGAGTTTAGAAAGCACGATGTATCTGCGTTTGCCCGTGATGTCTGGCTACAAGATTTAGTTTCAGGTGAGCATACCCAACTGACAACTTTTGCGGGCGGCGACCACAACCCGGTTTGGGCTGATAACAATACTTACTATTATACGTCTGAAGAAAAGTCGGGCGCATTTAACGTATGGCGCGCTGATTTAGATGGCGACAACAAAAAGCAAATCACTGATTTTGAGCAATTTCCTGTTCGCAGTTTATCTATCAGTGACAATGGTACATTAGCATTTGCACACCATGGCAGTATTTACACGTCAAAAGGTGGCAAGCCTAAGCATGTAAAGATCAATATCGCCAATGACGTGCAAGAAGACGATATGATGCCAACCATGCTAGGTGGCAAAATCACCGAATACTCGGTCTCGCCAGATGGAAAAGAAGTGGCGTTTGTGGCGCGTGGAGAAGTGTTTGTTGCTAGCACAGAGTTTGGTACCACTCGCGCAATTACCAATACGCCACAACAAGAACGTTCTGTGTCATTCCATAAAGATGGCAGAACGCTTTTATACGCTGCCGAACGAGGCAATAGCTGGGGCTTATACGAAACGTCGATTGCCGATGAATCAGAACCTTATTTCTTTGCCGCGACAAAATTAAAAGAAGAAGTAGTTCATCAAGTAGATACGGATAGCTTCCAACCAATTTACTCACCAGATGGTAAAAAAATTGCGTTTTTATCTGCTCGAGATGAAATTCAAGTTATCGATCGTGAATCTAAAAAAGTAAACGTTGCACTGGGTAAGGAACATAACTACTCATATGCAGATGGCGATATCACCTTTGCATGGGCACCAGATAGTTATTGGATGACTGCGGATTTCGCACCAAGAAGTAGACTGTTTGTGACGAATATCGGCGTTTTCCCATCAGACGGTTCACAACAACCTCGCGATATCAGCTTGTCGGGTTATAACGACACCTCACCTTCTTGGCATACCGATGGTGAAGCAGTGCTTTGGGCCAGTGCTCGCTACGGCCAACGTGATCACGGCAGTTGGGGCAGAGAATTCGACGTTATGGCCGCTTTCTTAACGCAAGACAGCTATGACCGTTTTAGATTCTCTAAAGAAGAGTATGCACTGCATAAAGAGCTTGAGAAAAAAGCCTCAAAAGCAGAAAAGCAAGACGATAAAAGCACTGAAGACAAAGCTGAAAAGCTTAAGATTGAGTGGGATAACATCGAACAGCGCACAGCGCGTCTGACTGTTCATGCATCAGATCTAGGTCAAGCATATTTAACAAAAGACACCAAAGCACTTTACTACTTTGCGCGTTTTGAAAAAGGTTATGACTTGTGGCGTCATTCAATTCGCGATAGAAAAACAGAGTTAGTTGCAAAACTAAATGCGCGCAGAGCAAGCATGACGTTTAGCGAAGATGAAAAGAACATTGTAATTCTTGCCGATGGCTCGCTACGTCAAGGTAAAGTAGGCAGCAAAATTGCGCTTAAGCCAATTTCAACCAAGCCTGTGATGCAACTACAAGCTGCTAAAGAGCGTGAGTTTATGTTCGATCACAGCTGGCGCATCATTGATGATAAATTCTATCGCGATGATTATCACGGTATCGATTGGGATCAAGTTGGCCAATCTTACCGTGCAAAAGTGGCATCGATAGGCCATGGCCGTGATTTTGCGAACCTATTTGCTGAAATGACAGGCGAATTAAATGCATCACATATTGGTTCATCTTACCGTCCTGCACGTAAGCCAACGGATGATGCTACTGGCCGTTTGGGTTTGTTTTTCAATGATGTAAACCCATTCATGGTTGAAGAAGTAATGGCTAAAGGTCCATTTGATAAAGCCAGCAGCAAAGTAAAACCTGGGGTCACACTTAAAGCTGTAAACGGTATTGAATTGAGCGAGTCACAAAACTTATTCAAATTGTTAAACCACACTGCAGGTCAGCGTGTACGTTTCACTTTTGCTAACTCTAATGGCGCGCTTTTTGATGAAGTCATCAAACCGACAAATAGCCGTACTATTAATAACTTACTGTACGATCGCTGGGTGTTATCAAGAGAAGCTCTGGTAGAAGAATTATCTGGCGGTCAACTTGGCTATGTGCATGTGCGTGGCATGAACGATCCAAGCTTTAGAGCCGTGTACTCTCGTCTTTTAGGTAAACATTTTGATAAGAAAGCCATTGTTGTTGACACCCGCTTTAATGGCGGCGGCTGGTTACACAATGATCTTGCAAAACTACTGAGTGGCGAAGAATACTTCACCATGCATGTTCGTGGCCGTAAGTACCATGGTGATCCCCTTGATCAATGGAACAAACCTTCTGTGTTGCTTATCAACGAAGGGAACTACAGTGATGCCCATGCGTTCTCATACACATATGATCAATTAGATTTAGGTGAAATGGTGGGTATGCCTGTACCAGGCACAATGACAGCAGTTTGGTGGGAAATGGGGATTTCAGGCGACTTCCGCGCTGGTGTACCACAAGTGGGCATGAAAAACACCAAAGGTGAATATCTAGAAAACAACCAAACGATGCCAGATCATCTTGTTAAGAACGATCCTGAATCTGTTGAGAAAGGTCGTGATAAACAAATTGAAAAAGCAGTAGAGGTTTTGCTTAAAAAAGTAGACTAACTATAGTTTATATAGGCCTTAGACATCACTGCCTAAGGCCTTTTCTCTAAATAAAACTATTTAATTCAACACACATGCTATTACTCAGCAAACTCACATTTCAAGTAAGTGAGATTTAGTACCACACTATAATTATTCATAACTGGTTCAGCTTTAATCCTTTAGTAATGTAATTTTAGTTACTTGATTAAATTCAAAAATTTGATTTTTATTTAGTCTAATAATAACACTTAAAACACAAGCTAATTTTAAATAAACATCATTTCAGGAACACACATGCTTAGGACTGCTTTATTAGTATCATCTTTATTCGCTCCACATTCTTACGCAATACAATCTCCTTTTGATGAAATACTCGCATGCCATACTTCAAACTCAGCGCCAGGAATAGCTGTCAGGTTAGAGCAATCTGAAAAAGTGATTTACAGCGGTGTAGCTGGTCTTGCAAATATACAAAACAAACAGCAACTCAAACTTGATGACGTTTTTCAAATCGGATCAGTATCAAAACAATTTACAGCTGCAGCTATTTTACAGCTTGCTGAACGCGATAAATTAAAATTGTCGAATACACTTGGAGATTTCATTGAAGGCCTGCCAAAAGACTATGCAAAAGTCACCATTGAACGTGTGCTTAGCCATACTTCGGGTTTGCCAAACTATAACAATGACCCGAGGATCAGAAATATATGGCATAAGGAGAAAAGTCTTGATGCCATCATCAAAGAGATCACAAAACAGTCTATGATAGCTGGATCGGGCGAGGTGTTTAACTACTCCAATACAGGGTATGTATTGCTCGGCAAAATCATAGAAGTTGTATCTGGCTTGCCTTATGCCGACTATTTAAAAGCACATATTTTTGAACCCTTAAAAATGAATCACTCATATGTTACTAAGCAAGGTGAAGGTAGCACTGGTACGACAGGCTATACAAGCCACAATGAGTCACCTATCAAAGTAGACAGAAGTTGGATTCATGCCTCAGGTGCAATTACATCGACCCTTGAAGATATGAGTCGTTGGCATCAAGGGCTCATGAATGGAAAAATTATCTCTAAACATAGTTATCAAAAAATGATAACTCCAACTGTTTTAAGTAATGGAGAAACTTCGCCTTACGGATTTGGCCTCTACAACTACCCCATTAGCGGAAAAGTGACCGTTAACCACGAAGGCTGGATCCCAGGATTTATGACTTGGTCTATTTACCTGCCAGAGAATGACCTCTATGCAGTGGCATTTAGCAATAATGATGCTAAGCACCCTGGTCCATTAGTGCTAGATATGATTGCGAAACAATTAAAATTATCACCTGCGCCAATCACTGATATTAATAAAGGCTTCGCTGAAGACTTAATTGGAAAGTATCAATTCACTGATCAGCGCGTCATGACTATTTCACAAGAAAATAAGCAGGTATTTGCGCAGATAAATGATGAGCCTAAACGACGCCTAACATTAAGAGAAGGAAATTCATTTTCATTTCAATGTACCGAAAACTACTATAAACTGAGCAAAGACAATGATGCAATACAACTGACACCCGTTAGCCTTTATCGGGGTGAAGGTCAACCTTTGCGAAAAATACTTTAAGGACATCCAAATGAAAATTATAAAAATAACATTGCTTGCAGTTTTACTGTCTTGTTCATTCACTTCATTCGCAAACTCAGAGGCGGAAGTTGAAGCTGCAAAACTAATGAAAGTCATGGATATGGACAAAGTCATGAATGACTCTATGTCTAATATGGTAGACATACAAATTCAGCAACAACCAACTCTGGCTCCTTTCAAATCAGTAATGATGAAGTTTTTCCAAAAACATATGAGTTGGGAAAGTTTAGAATTCGAGTTCATATATATTTATTCGCAGGCGTTTACAGCTAAAGAGTTAAGGGAATTAACGGCTTTTTACGAGACACCAACAGGTAAAAAAACCATAGAGAAAATGCCACAGCTTATGGCTCAAGGTGCACAAATTGGCGCTGCACGTGTTCAGGAGAATATGCCAGAGTTGCAAGCTATGATAAAAGAAGAAGCTGAGAGACTAAAGCAACTATCAGAACAACAAAAATAACCAACATACTGAGTGGTCATTAGTGGGGTATCTATAGGATAGGACAGAAAAGATAAGGAAAACAATGAATAAAGAATTATTAATGCATTACCTAGCAATTGGTTTGACTGCAGCCATGCTTGTCTTCGGACTGGACGTCTACAATCAAGAAGTGACTCTTACAGTACAAAATGGTTTAACTTACTGTATATCGGCGCTTGTTGGAACTGTTCTAGCAGCTTTGTATTTCAGTTTAGTCGGCCATCGGTTCTACAAACATCAATTCTTAGCAACTGTGCTCCCTTGTATACTATTTGCTCTTTTGGCAATTAAGCTCGGTCCTCTAATCGCATTACCGCTTCATGACCTTACTATAATCATAACTTCATTATTGGTTATTTCTAGTTCGTTTGAGAAGCGAAAGAGTTAATCTAAACGAGCAGAAACCTTGAGAAGGTGGCTTACACCTTCTCAATACTCAACAACACTTCACCCACTTTAAAACCAAACTTAATAATCTCTGTACGGTTAATTAAGCGGTTTTCATCGACTAAATACATCCAATCGTCGAGGGTAACAACCAAAGGACTGCCTTTATATTGAATTTCTAGGTCGTAACGCCAGTACAAAGCATTACCACGAGCCTGACCATTTGCTTGACCAATTACATCATTTGCAGTGCCCGTATATTCACCGTCTGCGATTTTTGTTATCAGCCAAGTACGCGTGTCTTTTTCACCATCATCATAAACAAACCACTCATCTAATTTACCTTTTAGCTGACCGTTTTCTTGCTGCCAAGTGCCGATTAACTTAACGGTAAAACTACGCTGAAATGCACCACTTCTGTCGAGCACCACACCATGAGCTTTTAGCTCGCCCTGAAAAAACTCCTCTAATTTAAGCACAGGTGTTTTGTCAGCGTAATCATCAATATGGTTGCTTGAACATCCAACTATAAACATGAATCCTAAGATGAGTGTTAGCACTCTGATCATTTTGTCTCTCCAATAAGTTGCGTACGCAGTTTCGGCTCCGAGGTTTTTTCACTAAGCCAAATCGCTAAAAATGCTTTGCCAAATTGCGGATCTGTCATACTGCCTATTTTGCTCGTTGCATCATAAAAATCTGACGCACCATCGCGGTGAACACGAATCGTCAGTTGGCTACCTTCTTTGATATCGGGCCAGATCTGCTCAAGTTGCGTTGCCCAGTCTGGAATAGCTTCATTTTCATAACCAATGTGAATCCATTGATCTAACGTGGCTTCTATCAAGTCTTCTTTGTCTATGTCTCTGAGGTAAGTGATTTTCAGCGCGATTGGAGAGGTGTCGGCTTGATAGCTGGGTGTTTGTCCGAACAATTCTGCTTTATACAGATCCCAAAACATCACAGACATTTGACCCTCACCGTACTTTGTGAGGTCTTGTACTGGTGAGGCAAAGCCGCTAAAAGAAAATAAAAAACAAATTAAAGAAATCACACGCATGACGTGTTCCTGTTGATTTAGTTTAACTTGTAATACGGTCTGTTATTTAAAAAGATCAGCAGTGGCATGATTAACGCCCAACCAAGGGCATAAATAAATAAGAATTGTGTCTGCGCAACGCCCATACCCAACGCACCAAATTTAACCGCAGCAAAATAACTTAGCGGGCCAAAAATGCCACCAATTAAAGCGTTTATAAACACATTGAGTTTGTTCATCCACTCAAAAGAATAATTGAGGCTAAGCACAAACATCAACCAAAGCAAACATAGCCAAGCCGGAAAGAAGACTTCATTGAAAGTTAAAATACCCAACTTAAACATCAAAAAATCAAACGCTATGCCGATGGAGGCAATAGGCAACAGCTTGAAATCTCGGGATCGATCCTTAAATACTGCGAAGTGCAGTGCAATTAAAGGCAATAAAAGCCAGCTTGCATATTCGGTTAACAAAGCACAGGTAAACCATACAAGCTGGAATAGGAAGAAATTAATAACGGCAAATTTGTTCATCGGTATCGTTTCGATAATTAGGCTTACGAAGCACTAAGTGATGTGTGCTTATCACACGCTCTAAAAATGCACCTTCACAGTACGCCAAATAGAAATGCCATAATCGTTTAAACTGCTCGTCGAAGCCAAACTCAGTAAGCGCTTGCCAATTTGCATCAAAGCCTTTACGCCAATCTGCCAGTGTTCTTGCGTAGTGCAAACCGATATCTTGAATATTATCGAGCATCATATTGGTTTGCTCGGCAACGTGTTTGCTCATAACTGCAATAGATGGCAAGCAACCACCAGGGAATATATAGCGCTGAATAAAGTCAACGTTAGTACGGTAATGGTCGTAACGCGAATCTAAAATGGTAATGGCTTGAATAAGCATTAAGCCGTCATCTTTAAGCAGGCTATTACACTTAGCGAAAAATTCCGCCATAAATTCATGACCAACGGCCTCAATCATTTCAATTGAAACTAGCTTATCGTATTTACCTTCGAGTAAGCGGTAATCTTTTTTAAGCAAAGTGATCTTATCTTCAAGCCCCTTGGCTTTTACTTTCTCTACAGCAAATTCGTATTGTGCATCTGAAATTGTCGTTGTAGTCACCTGACAACCATAGTTTTCGGCAGCAAATATTGCCAAACCGCCCCAACCAGTGCCAATTTCAATTAAATGGTCGGTCGGCTTTAAATCGAGCTTGTCGCAAATGGTTTTAAGTTTGTTGAGTTGCGCTTCATGCAGCTCGGTTGCCGTGTCGCTATAAATAGCACTTGAGTACATCATAGTGCTATCTAAGAACCGAGTGTATAGCTCATTGCCAAGGTCGTAATGCGCCAAGATATTACTTTTTGAGCCACTTTGAGTATTGGCATTTTTACGATGAAAAATCTTATTTTTCAGTTGGGTAAACCACGCGCCCTGCTTCTCTATTTCATCTAGTTGCTCTTGGCAACGGGCAAATACTTGGATAACTTCGGTTAAGTTTGGTGTCGTCCATTTTTTCGCGATGTAGGCTTCTGCCGCTGCAATGCTGCCCCCTTTAACGAAGTCGACATACATAGACGCATCTTGCACGATGATCTTGCCGCATAGCTTAGCGTCCACATTACCCAAACGAGTTATTTGCCCTGCTTCTTCTATTTCTAAACTGGCTTTTTCTAACTTGTCGAGCAAAGATATAACTAGGTTACGACATTTATTTTCAAACCAAGAAAGTTGTTCTAGATTCGTTGTTGCGGTGACATTGGTAGATGACTGTTCCATTATTAACCTCTAGTCTCAGGGTGCGCAATAAACGGGATACGTTTGGCAAACAATTTAGCAGCTTGCCAATAAATGCCAGCGACTACTTTAATTGGCATTAGCGGCGCCGACAGCCACGCTTTGAACAAACTGCTTTTAGTTATTTCACGCTTTTTCATCGCAAGCGTGGCATCAAATTGCTTATGGTCTTTATGATTTTCAATATGAACCAAAACTTGCTCTGCTGGGGGCTTTACCCGCCAATGGTATTGCATGTCTAAGTCCATAAAAGGCGACACATGAAAATCTTTTTTGGTTTTCATATCGCCTTGTAAATCAACCAAATAGTAATGACGCTCAAGCCAAGGTGTATTGCTTACCTCAACCAGCATATAGCGACATTCACCGTCATTTTGATAACAAAAATAAAAGTTTGCTGGACTAAAATAAAAGCCGAAACATCGGCATTGGCCCATTAGCGTGACTTTTTCGCCATCCCATTTCCCACCCAGTTGGGAAACTTTACTTGCTATACGTTGTTTTAAATTACCCGGTTCATTTTTTACATAATCAGCTTGAAAAAAACTCATAGGCGCAAATTTTTTCAAACTAAATACTGAATGAGTTGCTGCTAATTCTTCAACTTCATCTAAGTCTAGCGCGAGTTGCGTCATAGTGTAGTTAAACTCATGATTTTTCGGACTAAAACGTCTGTGTCTAACTTGGCCCTGATAAATCGCGCTATTCATAACTACAGCTCACACTCGAATCGTTTACATACGTCTAGTGCTGAACGCACGCCATCTTCGTGAAAGCCGTTATACCAATATGCGCCACAGAAGTGGGTACGATTTTTACCGCAGATATCAGAGCGACGCTGTTGCGCAGCCATACTTTGCTTGTTAAACACCGGATGGTGATAGGTGAATTCTCTTAATATTTTAGATTTATCTATGATGGCCGTTTGATTCAATGTCACACAGAAGGTGGTGTCACTTTGTAGACCTTGCAATATATTCATATTGTAGGTCACCGCAGCTGGGCGCATATTGGTATTGTCTAAGCGGTAGTTCCAGCTAGCCCAAGCTAGTGGACGCTTTGGCAACATATTGGTATCGGTATGCAACACCACCTGGTTTTCACTATAAGGTATAGCACCAAGTACTTTCTGCTCTTGTTCGTTCGCATCTGCCAACAATGCAAGAGCTTGATCTGAATGGCATGCAAATACCACTTCATCGAAGAGCTCTTTACTGCCATCGGCAAGCTTTACCACAACATGATCGTCGTTACGCGCAACAGAGCAAATATCACTATTGAGACAAATCTTGTCTGCAAACTCACGTGTTAACGGCTTCACATATTCACGAGAGCCGCCTTTAATCACATGCCATTGCGGGCGGTCGCTGATGTTTAACAAACCGTGGTTATAGAAAAACTGCACAAAAAAGCGCAGTTCGAAATCGCGCATTTCTTGCAAGCTGGTTGACCAAATAGCAGCGCCCATTGGCAAAATATAGTGCTGGCTGAAATACTCTGAAAAATGCTGTTCGTCTAAAAAATCGCCCAGTGTTAAATGAGGGGCAATTTGTTGAGAATGTAACGCCTTACACGCCTTGTTAAAACGCAGAATTTCTCTAATTAGCCCCCAAAATTTGGGGTTTAAAATGTTGCGGCGCTGCGCAAATAACGAACTTAAATTATTGCCATTGTACTCTAATCCCGATTGAACGTTATGGACACTAAAACTCATTTCAGTGTCTTTATAGTCAACGCCAATTTGACTAAGCAGTTTTAAAAAGTTTGGATAGGTTTTGTTATTACAAACAATAAAACCGGTATCAATAGCGTACTCTTTACCATCGACCTCAACATCAACGGTGGCCGTGTGACCACCAATATAATCGTTCTTTTCAAATAACTTGATATCGTATTTTTTTGATAACAAGTAAGCGCAGGTTAAACCAGAAATACCACTACCTATGATGGCAACTTTCTTCATGTTTTTATCATCCTTTTAGCGAGCGGACGCCAGAGTCTAAAGGGTAAAAGAGATAAGACTTTAAGCGTCCACGTAAAGCCTTTAGGAAAATGAATATCGAATGTACTTTTGCTCATGCCTTTGAAGATGGCTTTAGCCGCATCATCGGCTTCAATAATGCCCGGCATATCGAAGTCATTTTTGTCTGTAAGCGGTGTTTTTACAAATCCTGGGTGAATAACACTAATTCCAATCTCTTGTGGCTCTAAGTCTACACTGAGCGTTTTAGCCAAATATGTAATACCCGCTTTTGATGCGCCATAGGCTTCAGCGCGCGTCAGTGGCACATAGGCGGCACTTGAACTCATCAAACCAACCTGACCACCAAACTTCATTTGCTTTAACCAAGCTTCTAAGCAATAACCTACGGCAATTAAATTGGTTTGAATGACTCTTTCAAATAATGCGCCATCGAACTGCTTAGGATTATCTATGTACTCACAAGTGCCTGCATTGAGAATTAAATGGTCAATTGCTAAGTCTTTTGGTAAGGCACTTTTAAGTGCGTTTTTGTCATTTAAATCAAAAATACAAGGTGTGATGTTTGCTGATTTCTCACTTAATGCATCTAATTTTGCTTGATTCCTTCCACATGCATATACCGCGAACCCTTGCTGTGCATATTCAAGCGCTAAAGCCTCGCCAATGCCTGAAGAGGCACCTGTGATGACGACTACATTAGATTGGGTAGTCATGCTGCAGTCCTGCGCTTGATTAAGTTAATCACAGTGCCAAACACTGGCAGGTGCTGATAGATCATTTCACCGGCATCAAAATAATCGCGGTGGTACACAACTTTGCCATTTTCGAATTCAAGGTAAGTATTACCGTTCACCTTAAGTGGCTGTCCTTGTTTTATTTTTTTATGTGAAAAAGTCATCACCCAATACACACTGGCTTTGTTGTCTTGCTCAAATGAGGTGTGAATATCGAATTGCCCTTGGTTCAGGTTTTCATACATGTTAGCAAAATAGTCAGTAAGTGCAGGCAAACCTTCTATTCTGTGAAGCGGATCTTCAAAAACAATATTGTCACCGTACACTTCTCCGAGTAGTTCAAGGTTCGACTTGTCTAATTGGTTATACAGCTTCAAAAAATCTGATATCAAGGCATTATTCGTCATACTTAAGATAACTCACTCTTGTAATATTCTAGTGCCTGATTTCTTGCTTCTTTTAAATCAACGATAGCATCGGGATACACATCACATTGACCTGTTGCAGCCAAGTAAGCTTGCGGTGCGTGAATATGTTTGGTCGGCACATTTTCTAATTCTGGTAGATACTTACGGATAAAATCTCCGCTGGGATCAAACTTCTCACTCTGTGTGAGTGGGTTAAAGATCCTAAAATACGGCTGTGCATCACACCCTGTACCCGCAGCCCATTGCCAACCACCATTATTAGCGGCCAAATCACCATCGATAAGATGCTGCATAAAAAACGCTTCACCTTTGCGCCAATCCACCAGCAAATGCTTTGTTAAAAAGCTGGCGACTATCATACGTAAACGATTGTGCATCCAACCGGTTTGTTGAAGCTGTTTCATTGCAGCATCAACAATTGGAAATCCAGTTTGGGCTTTACACCAAAGCTCAAATTTTGCTTGATGATCTGGCCAAGTGAAGCCGTGGAACTTCTCTTGAAAATCTTTGTTTTTACTTAAGTTTGGGAACGCATCTAAAAGATGACGATAAAACTCTCGCCAGATCAACTCATTCAACCAGCTAAATTGTGGCGCTTTCATATCTTCAAGCACATTTGGCATGTGATTAATCAGCTCAATGAAAACTCGTTTTGGACTAATAGCACCGATGGCTAGGTAAGGCGATAAACCACTGGTTGCTTTTAAATCAGGTCTGTCTCTGTATAGCTCATAGTCATCATGCTTTTCAGCTAAAAAGCGCGGTAATACTTGTCTTAGCGCTGTATCTGCCAACGGCCATTTCGACGAGTCAACTTTTGGGTAATCAAAGCTAAATTTATGCTCATCGAAATCAACATCAACCGCCGCCTTGTTACCTAAGTAGCTCTGAACAAACCCACTTTGCTTAACTGCTTGTAGCCAGGCCTTTTTGAACGGCGTGTAGACCTTGAACATTTCGCCCTGCTTATTGCGCACAGAGCCTTTTGGCAACATCACATCGGCTTCGAATAGGTTAAGCTCAATACATGCTGCCACTTGCTTATCTCTGTCAACTTCGTCTATCTCTAACTGGCTATTTGCGAACACTCGCGTGATTTGATGCTCAGAGCAAAAATTCAACAACTGTTCGATTTGACTATTAAAATCACTGCCGTTTATCACAGTCAGCTCAACACCTTGGGCGTTAAGCTGTTGTTCAAACCATGCCAAGTGGCGTGCCATAAAATCGACCTGAATAGGTGCTACGTTATGCCGCTGCCAAGTGTGAGGTGTAGAAATGAAAATTGCCTGTTTGCATCCTTGCAATAGGGCTTGAATTAATGCGGGGTTGTCGTCGAGTCTAAAGTCTTTCCTTATCCAATAAAGGGCACTCATTATAGGCTATACCTTAGTTTTAAATCTGCAGGGTATGGATTTAAGTACGCTTGCTTTAACAGATACTCGTTCGGGTAATCTCGTAAATAATGATTAATCAAAGTCAAAGGTACAAGAAGTGGTACTAAGCCTTGACGATATGCCATGACTTGATCGGTTAACTCTTCTTTCTTTGTTTTATCGAGTACTTTTTTGAAGTAACCCTGTAAGTGCTGCAAAGTATTCGTATGGTTACGACGTGAGGCTGGCTTTTTCAATGCAGACATCAACATCGAAATGTATTGCTCGGCAAGCTCTTCTAAAGGCGCTTTCGATTGCCCTAGCATGTTGCCGATTTTGCGGTACATTTCGAGGTTATGGCTCATCACCAAATATTTATTTTGGCTATGGAACTCAATCAATTTGTGTTTGGTTAAACCCGACGCCACCAGCTCTTGCCATTTTTTGTAAGTGAATACGCGCATAACAAAATTTTCACGTAACACGGCATCGTTTAAGCGGCCATTTTCCTCACAAGGTAAGTTTGGGTGTGCGTCTAGAATTTGCTTAGCGAACAAGCCGACACCATTGTGCTCACAGCCTTTACCATGCTCGTAATAAACTTTTACACGTTCCATACCGCAGCTAGGGCTGCCTTTCATAAACACAAAACCACTCAACTGCTCGATTCGTGAAGCCACTTTTTGACCAAATTCGGTCATTTTCTCTGTGACATCCATTGAGCCATCTGGTCGCGAAACCGCAATCACATCATCATATTTGATTTGTCTAATAGTTGGTCTTGGAATAGGCAAACCGACCGCCACTTCAGGACAGAACTTTTCATATTCAACATGTTTGCCTAACTGATTCATACAGAAATCAGATTTTTTATGGCTCTTGTCAAAACGGACCTGATCGCCCGTTAGACAAGCGCTAATACCAATTTTTATTGGCGAAGAAAATTCAGGGTTAAACTCATTCATAGCTGTCTCCTAGTAAATAAACTTACCTATTGGGTTAAGCAATTTGCTAAGTCCTTGAGTAAAGTGAAGCGAGTCACTAGATACAGTTAAGCACAAACACCCTTCTTTAGTAAAAGGCGTGTGGGTATTTTTGCCATCAAGCCATATGAAATCACCACGGTTGTAAGTGCCCATTTCATCTTCAAAACTGCCATCAACTAACAAGGTGATTTCAAAGCCGTTGTGTGTATGGTTAGGTACAGAACCTTCAGCGTCTATGTGTAACAAACTCATACGTAAATCGCCGTCTTCCAGCTCGATGCGTGAACGTGACAATTTACCTAAGTTCATCCAGTTAGAACGCTCTAAGTTACATAGAACCTGAGGTAAGCAATATGGCGTATCTGCTACTTTCACTTCTTGAGGTTCAGGTTCAACAAATTCATCGATACTGGTATCTTCTGTTACGTCATCAATAAAAGCATCAAAGTCGAACTGTATTTCTGATTCATCAAAAGCAAACGCATCTTTACCGAAACAGTTGTCGGCTGCTTTTGCTGTCAACTCTGTGATTTGTTGCTGACATTTAGGACACATTTCTAAGTGCGCAGCAATCATGACGCTCACTGAAGCAGGTAATTCTCCAGCCACATAGCTTTCGAGCAGTTCTAATTTAGGGTGGTGCTTAATCATAGTCTGCTCCTATGTGTTGTTTGAGTTTAGTCAGTGCGAGTCTTAAACGTGATTTCACAGTACCAAGTGGAATGTTAAGCTGCTTTGATAATTGCTCTTGAGAAAGCTCTTGAAAATAAACACCGTGAACAACTTGCTTCTGATTTTCAGGCAACTTGTTAAGGTATTGCGCTAGTTGCTTGTCCATTAAGTGATCGGCAAACATGTGGTCATCACTATTTTGTGCTTCCGCTAAAGGCCAAATCTCTTCACTGATAGTGTCTTCTTGATTAGATTGAATCTTGCGCAGCATATCAAAACTGATATTACGCATGACCGTGTAAATCCAAGTTGTCGCTGCACCTTTTTCTACGTTGTAGAGATGTGCTTTACGCCACACATTGGTCATGGTTTCTTGTAAAAGCTCATTCGCCATTACAGGGTTATTGAATTGTTTGCGCCCAAAACCAATGATTTTTGGAGAAAACCATTTGAATAAGTTAGCAAAGGCACGTCTATCACGTTCTTGAGCCACGCTGATTAACCAAGATGACAACATTTTGCCATCTACTTCAGAAGGCGTAGTTTGAGACTGTTTTGTTGTGCTCATCGAAGGATGGGGATTCCTATTTTCTGTGCTCACCATGACTAAACCCATTAATTGCATTTCGTATTACATACGTTTAAAAACAGATTCGGATCACTTAGATTGGTTAGTTTTGTTAATTGTAGGATACCCTACAAACTTAACCTAACATTATGGTGTGCAAGAAATTTTGTGCTTTATCAAAACTGTATTGATCAACGAACACTTCTTTTTGCTCCATAGAGAGCGGTAATAGTTCTAAGTAACGCGCACAGACCCAGTTTGGGTTATCAAACTGCGGCGTCGGGTACAAATTTTGAATGTCTGGGTGTAAGGAAAATATCTCTTCGAGTTTATCGGCTAACGCAATGTGATTTTCACTTGAACTTACTTGCTCCCAATGCGGGATAGGGTCACATTTTGCAAAGCGTAAATTGACTTCGTCGAAATAAACGTCACTGAGCTTTACGAGCGATTTTGCTTTAACATCAATATGCAGCATGCCCTTTTCTTCAAAGAAATCGACTATATCAACCCAAGCCGCCCATTCAGATACTTCAAACTCTGCATCTGGCTTGTAAATGGTGAGTGCAAAGCCTTGCTCTTTGGTTGCAATGGATACCAGTTTTTTATATCTCGGCTCGAAAATACGAAGGCGTGTTACTCCTTCAGGAAGCAAAAATACAGGAAGCGGAAAAACGGGTAATTGCATAAATAAGACCTAAAAACTCTACATGGCATTTTTTACGTCACAGCGTATAAAAAAGATCGATTAAGTTTTCACATCTTTTTTATCACTTTATTTGCTTACTTGTTTTGCCTTTTAAACAGTTAGAATCTATAAATAAAAATAGCTTTCAAATACGGGATTATTTATGTCACTCCATCAACTCATCTATCTCAGCAAAGCAAGCCGACAACTCGACAGCGTAGACTTTTTAAAACTTTTAAAAGTAGCGCGAGAAAATAATATCAATCTTAGTGTAACGGGCAGTCTGTTTTATAACGGCGGCTGGTTTTTACAAGTTTTAGAAGGTGACTTACCCATTATTCAAGACTTGTATAGAAAAATTGAAAATGACGATCGGCATATGCAAGCCAAGGTACTTTATCTTGAACCCGCCAACAGTCGTACTTTTTCTCGCTGGACCATGAATATGATCAACCTTGATGAGGAACATGACAGTAAATATCACGTTTTACGGGATTTGCTCGATGCAGCTGTCAAAGGCAATATGATTGATGGTTTAAGTGCTCCAGTGAAGCTATTGAAAGTCTTTTCTGACGATAATCTTTTTGGTATCCGTTAGTATCTATATGTCAAACCAACACTGAGCAATTGCGCCTGTTTTATCTTCGCGGTTGCTTAGCGTTAGTTTTGCACCTTGTTGCTCTATCATGTTTCTACACAAATTAAGTCCTATCCCTTTACCTTGCGCTTTGGTGGTGTAAAACGGCACAAACAAATTATCGGTATTTTGAATGCCCGACCCCGAATCTTTTACTTCAATCACAATTTGTTTGCCTTGCTCATAAGCATTTAACTCAATAAGTTGTTGCGATTTACTCGCTTCAATGGCGTTTTTCACTAAATTAACCAAGACTTGTTCAAGCAATACTTTATCTGCAAATACAAAAAGCGCATCGCATTTAACCTTAATAGGATAATCAAACAAATTACCCACCGACTGAAATAACGGTCCTAGCTCGCATTGCACAATATGAACATCGAATTGTTTGCTTAAATTCGCATAGCGATTTACAAATTGCATTAAGCCGTCACTGCGCTCAACAATAACTTGTAAAGCAGGGTCTAATTTAGCAAAGTCATCATTGCCTTTAAGCATATCTTGTAATGTTTGCGCTAACGACTTAATGGGTGACAACGAATTATTGATTTCATGGCTCAATACGCGGGTCATTTTCTGCCAAGCTAATTGCTCTGTGTGATACACCACCTGCTCAATATTAGTTAGTACCAACAATTCATAGCTTTGCTCTTGCATGGTGAATTGGCTATGACGTAACTGCCATTTTGCAATAAGGGACTCATCACTTAATTGCCATTTATTTGCGGCTAACGTGAAGCCCAAATCATCGGCGTTTGTATGCCTGAGAGTCTGCCACGGTTGCTTGCGCCAATTAGAAAAAGCTTCATTGGCATGGTGTAATTTATGCTCTTTATTTAAAACTACAATAGGAGTAGCAAGCTGCTCAATGAGCCTAAGTACTAGCACCGCTTGTTGGTCATATTGCGACTTTCTGCTTTGTAAGTCTGCCGACATGCTAGTGATTTCATCAGCTAATAATTTTACCGCGCCTTGATTAAATTTAGGGTTGGCTCGCAACGAATAGTCTTCATTTCTAATCGCTTCTAGGACTGCTGAAAAACGGTAATAAGGGTTAAGCAAAGCACGCCTTATATACCAACATAACAGCGCAAACGGGCAAATTAATAATACTAATACGGTGCAAATCGCTAAGGTACTGGCTGAGTTATACCAAAGCATAAAGCCCGTTAACCCGGATAAAACCAGCAAGCAACTGCCGATAAACAGTGTCAGGATGCTTTCGATGGAGCGTAAGTCTAGTCGCTCTGTGATCTTGTTTATTAGTTTGAACATGTACTGGCTCATTATTTGTTTTATTTATCAACTACTTAGTCGACATGCCAAACTTTTCTAACCGGCGGTAAATGGCACTTTTACTAATGCCAAGTAATTCACCTGCTTGTTCAACATTATTGTGAGTTTGCGCTAGTGCCATTTTGAGGAGTTTTTTCTCAGCATCTTCTAGGGTCATTAAGGGAATGTCATCTTTTGAAGATGCACTCTTCGATGAATTGTTCAACACTTTAAACTCAAGATCCTGCTCGTCTATACAGTCACCATCAGCCATTAAAACTGCTCTTGCCATCATATGACTGAGCTCTCGTACGTTACCCGGCCAAGAATAATCAAGCAAAGCGTGCTCAGCTACTTTGCTTAGAGGTAAAGGAGCAAGTTGATATTGTTTGGCATGTAATTCAATGAAGTGCTTTGCCAACACAATGATGTCTTCGGGGCGCGCATTTAGAGGAGGTATGGTGAGTTCGATGGTGTTCAATCTAAAATATAAATCGGTTCTAAATTCACCACTTGCAAGCATGGCCTCAAAGTCGGCATTAGATGCCGCGATAATGCGACAACTCGCCTGTTGGGTCAGTGTATCACCGACTCGCTCAAATTGTTTGGACTCGAGCACCCGCAGCAATTTAGCTTGTTGAGTCGGCCCCATTGTCGCGACTTCATCTAAAAACAATGTACCATTATTGGCAAGCTCAAAGCGCCCCGCTCTATCTTGTTTGGCATCGGTAAATGCGCCTTTTTTGTGGCCAAATAACTCGCTTTCAAACAGACTTTCTGGAATGGCACCCATGTTTACAGAAACAAACTCACCGGTGCGTGCTGAGTGAGCATGCACATACTCTGCGATACAGCTTTTACCAGTGCCATTTTCACCGCGCAAAAATATCGTCGCATCAGTTTTAGCAACTCGCTCTAACTGCGCTTTTAATTTTTGCATCTGTGGGCTATGCCACAAAATAGAATTTGTATTGTTGTCAAATGAAGTATCGCTTTTGCCTAACTGGGCTAGCTCATGTTGTTGAGAAATTGTTTTCTGATGATCAATCTGTGCTAAAGCAAGGTGCTTTTTGACCATCATCACAACGGCATGATTATCCCAAGGTTTAGCAAAAAAATCTTTCGCGCCAAGTTGCATAGCTTCCACAGCTAAAGAGACACTCGACCAAGCAGTCATCGCCAGAATAGGTGGAGAGTTCGTTTTTTGTTGTGTTCGTAAAAACGCCAACCCCTCTTCGCCCGATGTGGTATCAAACTCAAAGTTCATATCGAGCAGAATTAAGTCAATATGATGCAAGTTTAAGAGCTCGCTAGCAACAGCAGGACTCTCAGCTTCAAGCACCTCATAACCATGATTGTTTAGCAAAAAACGGATGCTTAGCCTTACATCGGCCCTGTCTTCTACAATCAAAATATGCTGCTTTGCTGCTGGCATGCTATTACTGCTCCTTGGATGTTATTTAGTTGTAAGCTTAAAGCTGTAAAACGAGTTTAACCTAGCCCTCATTAAGAAGACTAGGTTAATGCTTTGAGAAGTTTCAGAAAACCCCTTAAGGTTATTCGTTACGTAACGCTTTTAGAGGATCTGAGCTCACCACAGAACGTACCGGTAAGTAACAGGCCAATACAGAAATCGCCACCATAATAGGAATGGCAAGTAACAGCACTGAAATTTCCCCAGTTATTTGCATCGCAAGTAATCGTGTGCCAATTAAATAGCCTATTCCCGCTAGTACGCCACCTAAAAGCACACCAAATACAACTGGCTGCATACTTTGCTTTAATACCATTTTGATAACTTGCCCAGTATGCGCACCAAGTGAGAGATGAATGCCCAGCTCGTAACGACGCATTTGCACGCTGTAACTTAGTACGCCATAAATACCCGCAGCAGCCAGACTTAGCGCTAATACAATTAAACTCATTGTTAAAATCGCAATTAGTTTAGAAGCTCTAAGTCGAGTCGTTAACATATTCTGTAGCGTTTCAAAGTAAGCAATACTCAGTTGCGGGTTAACCTCTTTTAGAGCTTCGAGTAATTGTGCTCTATCGACTTGGCTATTGCTTTTGAAAGTGATAGCGAAACGAGCACCTGCTGTAAACGGTAAATAATAACGCTCTTCTGCATAGCTATCACGGTTATCCGGCACATAAACATTATCAACTACACCCACAATGGTGAGTGGCTCATTCGGTGCTGCTTGCAATGTTTTACCTATTGCAGATTCTGTCTTAAACAAACGCTCTGCGAGTGCTTTACTAATAATAATTTCCTGCGGTGTATTTTCTGGATCTTGTAATGAACTAAAGCTACGCCCTTCAAGCATCGGCATACCGAGTAAAGAAAAACTATTTTCGTCAAAGAAACCGACACTGACAATACCTAGCATTTCATTACTTTCATCGTATAAATAATTTTCCCAACCCATTTGCAAAGGTGAAGCGCGCGTCAGAGCAACATCTTCAACTAGCGGTAACGATTTAAGCTGGCTTTTGACTTGTTGCGCAACATCATAAAAACCTTCATTCAGATTACCCGTATCGACGCGAAGATAATTTACATTATTGGCATTGAACCCGACATCTTTAACCAATTTATTAATCGCAGGAGATAACACTGTGCTTGCACCAAGTAATAAAGCAGTGGCTAACCCAACTTGTAAGGCAACCAGTATATTTCTGGTGAGACTAGATATCTGTGCTCCCGTACCTTTACCACTGCTTTGCAATGTTTGATTAAGCTGTTTGTAAGGCACTTGTTGACTGGCGAGCTTCGCCATGACGATACTGATAAATACACTGACAATAGCACTTGCCGAAATTGTCACGGGATCGAGGGTCAGATGCTGCATTCTAGGGAACATATACTGCAAGTCGCTGGCTAACCAGACCATTGACCAGCCGGCAATTAGCAAGCCAAAAATACAGGCAAGCATAGATAGCAACAGCGCTTCGCTGAACATGCCTAAAAAGATATGGTGTGTTTTCGCCCCCAATGCCGCTTGAATGGCCATCACGCGTTTTTTTTGCACCGCGCGAGATAAAAATAAATTACAAATGTTAGTGACCGCAATAAATAACAAGGTGATAACGCCTGCCAATAGCAACAATGCCATTTCGCCACTATCTGCGACTATTTTCTGTTTTATGGGTACGAAGCGTGCTCCAATTGCGGTATTAGCAGCGACATCATCACGACTTTGATACAACTCGTTAATTTGCTCACTAAGTGCGCTATTTGCTTGCTCAATTGATACACCATTTTTGAGGATTGCTATACCATTTACTCCACCGGTAATACTTCCCCAGCTACTAGTGCGGCTAATTTCTTGGTCAAAGCTAAACCAAGCATGCATAGAAAAATTACCAAATACTTCTGGCGCATTAAAATGACTCGCTGTTACACCTATGATCTGATATTTATCATTAGCGATAGTTGTATAAGTACCAATCACTTTTGGGTCAGCACCAAAGTGTGTTTGCCAAGCCTCAAAACTCAATACCACCACTCTTTGCTTATCATTAATGGTTTCTTGTTGATTAAAAGCACGACCCAAATGCATAGGCACATCAAGCATCGTAAAATACTCAGGTGTGACTCGAACACCATCAAGATAAGGTGTATCGGGCAAATCTCTTAATTTTGCACTATACAAACTCATAAGAGCCATTTGCTCGATGTATTGTTCGTCTTTGTAAATGTGGTACTGCGCCGACAAAATCTGAAAGCCGTATTGCGTCTCACCATTGATGGTTTCGCTTTGGTCGGTAACGACGAGCTTATCAGCATTCGGGTATGGTAAAGGCTTAGTCAGTACCAAATAATTGATATTCAGCACCACCGCAAGGGCTGCTAATGTCACTGCAAGAGTGGTGATCACCGTTAAACTAAACCCCGGTAATCTTAATAAACTGCTGACAGCGAGTTTAAATTCTTCTTTGATGATACTCATACCGCCAGCTCCATTTTAAACTCATCGGCCATCACGCCATCAAGTAGGTGCAGTTTACGTTTTGCCATATCTGCATATCTTGGGTCGTGGGTTACCATACAAATGGTGGTGCCTTGTCGGTTTAATTCAGCTAGCATCATCATGACCGCATCACCGTTTTTAGAATCTAGGTTACCGGTTGGTTCATCAACGAGTAAAATTGCCGGGTCGTTTACTAAGGCTCTGGCAATCGCAACACGCTGCTGTTGACCGCCTGACAACTGATTCGGTTTATGACCAGCTCGATGCGACATTTCAACTTTAGCCAAGCAAGCGTTCACTTTTTGTTTAATTTCTTCTTGCGATAAAGGCTGTTCACGATAGCGTAATGGCAGTGCTATATTGTCGAAAACTGATAATTCATCAATTAAATTAAACGACTGAAATACAAAGCCAATATGCTCATTGCGCATACTGGCTCTTTGATTAACACTGAGATTACTGACATCGTGCCCGGCTAACATATATTCACCGTCCGACGAGGTGTCTAATAATCCCAATATCGATAACAGGGTTGATTTACCACAGCCAGACGGGCCTGAAATCGATACGTAATCACCTTCATTGATTTCTAGGTCAACGCCACGTAATGCATGGGTTTCCATCTCGCTGGTAACAAACTTTTTCGTGATATTGGTTAGCTTTATTTTGTTATTACTCATGATCTTTCCTTTTTATATCGCGATTGCCTGGCTTACTTCACTATGGCAATGTGGGTATGTGCTTGCCAGCGAGTCATATCGTTAAGGATAAACTGCTCATGTGCTTGTGCGCCAGCAAGTATTTGAATTTGCTCGTCTGTTGCTGCACCAAACTGAATTGGAGTAGCGATGGCTGAGCCTTTATCGGTTAACTTAAATAAGATGGAATTTGAAAAAGCTTTTACGTTGACAGGTTTTTTAATAAACAGAGCGTTTTCTAATTGACCCACTGCAATTGTGCCTTCGATGTTTAACTCTGGCCGTGCGTTGTCGGTTAACGCACCGTTTAACGCCACTTCAACCTGTATATTGCCGTTGTTGATCACCGGATCAATACGTATCACTTCCCCTGAGATCTCTCCGCGGCGAGTATTGATGTTTACCGCTTGCGCCAGTTGAATAGACTGCATTTTTGACTGTGGCACATTCAACAAAGCATAAAGATCGGTGGTACTGCCCACTAAAGCCAACTGTTCACCTAAATTTACCGCTTGCCCGAGCTCCACACTTAGCGATTGCACCACACCATTAATGCCCGCTTTAACCGTTAGGCTGTCTAGTTGCTGTTGTACTAAATCTAAAGCCTCTTGCTGCGCCAAAATATTTGAGTCAGCAATTTTTAAATTGGCAGCATGCAGGGCTTCAAGCTGGTTAATGCGTGCAGTTTCAATCTCTAAACGACGAGTTAACTGCCTTACCTGTAACTTAGTACGCTGGTAGTCAATATTAGAGACGATACCTTTGCTGACCAATTGGCTCTGTGCGTTCGCTTCAAGCTCTGCGCTTTCGAGGTCAGCTTGGATGCGAGCTAACTCTGCTTGCTGAGCAAGCAATTCACGTTTTTGGTTAATATCCGTTTGAATGCGTTGGTTTTGACTATCAATGTATGCACGCTTTGCATCGCGCACCGATTGGGTAATATTCGGATCTGAAAGCTTTAAAATAACACTTTCTGGGGTTACCTCAGCCCCCGGTTTTAAAATAATTTCATCAACCGTTGCCTGGCTTTTCGCAGTGAGCAAACGCGGCTTTTTCGACTTTAAACGGCCAAAACCTGACACTTCTAAATTTAATGAACCCTGCTCGACATTCGCCGACCAAACCTCATTGGCTTTGATTTGCTGTGCATGACTCGGTTGTAAAAATAGCCAAATACATGCAGCTAGTAGCAAGCAAACAAACGCTAAAATGCTTAGATGCCGTTTGGTGTTTTTTTTGGGCTTTACGACCACATCCATAACTCGATTCCATACTGTTTTTAATCTTTAATGCAGTAGTTAAATCAAGTGCCATGCCAAAACGTAAAAATATGATATATATGGTTTTTTATAAACCATTATGGAAATATATAAATATTATTTTCGAAACCGAAAAACAATTTATCGAAATCGAAAAGGACTCCATAATATTTCCATATTGTGCTAGTTATAATTATGCAACGTGAGAAAGGAACCAAACAATGCGCAAAACACTTCTTAGCATCAGCATGCTCGGCCTACTAACAGGCTGTTTCAGTGACTCAGATAACAATGTTGAATCATCACTCAAGCAACCAGAGCCGGTTGCCAATGTGCGTTTAGAAACAGTCAATACACCTGATCAGACTCAGTACCAACCTGGTCAGCCGATCATGATTGACTACAGTATCAGCAGCCAGCTACTAGACACAGAACATGTCGGTGTGACTTTTATGGCCATTGCCAAAGACAAAGTTGATCAATTAGCATCACATGATGAACCTGAAGGTTATGAACTAGGCACACACTATATTGAAAAGCTATCAGATGGTGAGCATAGTTTTACCGCAGAGCTCATGCTACCCAATGAAGAGATTCCTTCTGACGATTATGTCATTGCAGCATATGTAGACAGTGCAAAGAGCATTGAGAATGAAGCTAATACCCAAGATAATGGCTCGAGAGATTTCTCTGATAATGCTGCTTCTTTTGCGCAAATAACCATTGATAGTACTTTTTATCATGACTTCGCGCTTGATACGTTAACAGTTGGCGATGGTTTTGCTATGTTTCCTGATGCAGGTAGACGCGAAACTGAATCTCAGAATGCCCCAGAGCACAAACGTGCAGACATCATTGGCCATTTTGATGCCAGTAAGTTTGGTCATTTAATCAATGAAGCTTTAGTGACTGCAACAGTTACTGTCGCAGGTGTCGAGTTTGACGCGCACTTTTGGCAAGAAGGCGAAAATCGTTACCATGACGATATGAAAATCAAATTTGCTGACCATGAACAAAGTCACTATTTCCCTTACGATATTGCCGTTAATGGTGTGCTATTAGATAAGTTACAGCAAACATATGATAAAGACGCTGACGAAAATACTTTTGAGTTAACATTTACAATAGAAGATCTATCTTCAGCGCATCAAGAAGCAAACCTTGATAATAATCGCATGACGATTACTGTGCCTTACTCTCTATATGACCACGACCAACCTGACGATAGCTGGTTAGAAGAGCACAATATCACTAACCCACTTACTAGCTCTGTTGATACTTCGAACAAATCAAGCACACCAAGTTATGCACCCGTAAAAGATCCTCAAGGTCTCTCTGGTCTAGTCTCTACGTCAGACACCTTATGGGCATTTGAGATTTTTAGTAATACCTATGGTGATAAATCAAAAGTAGCCATTGTGCCTAGCTTCGTGTCCTGGGTTTTGCTTCAGTCTAAAAATGGCGGTCTTGCTTGGGCAACAGCTGGCGGTAGTTTTGACCTATACATGTTCGATCACAGCTTAGATTTGTTTTCAGCAGGTGCATCTGGCATTGCAAATGGTGCTGACGGTACTGCAAGTTACTCAATGAATGTGTCTTTACTTGGCAACAGCCTTATAAAAGAGTCTGAAACTGTATCGGCGTTAGACGAGTCTTACGGCTATGATTGGGAAGAAGAGCAAAAGCTATTTTCTACCACTTTTACAATTGCTATTGTTCCAGTCTCAGTGTCAGCAGGGATCAAAGGCTCTGTTGGCGTTAACACTGATCTTAAATATGAAGGCCTACAGTTTAGTATTGGTGGTGACGTTTTAACTGCAAGCCTTGATGCATATGCAACAGCAGGCATAGACTTATTGGTTGCCAGTGGCGGTATCGGGGTCGACTTTTTGATTATTTCAGACACACTCTCAGCAACAGCTTATGTTGACATCAGTAAAACACTATCTGATTCAGAGATTGGCTATGGCATTGATGTAAGTAACCATATGAAAGCCATTGAGGGTGAATTTTACCTTTGGGTAAAGTATCCAGGTTATAAGTTCTGCTGCTCATTCCCAACTAAAACAGCAACCAAAACCCTGTATAACACTGGCGCTTTATATGACAAAACATGGCAAATGATTAACTACAGTGACAGTTTTAAGTTCTAACTATGAGAAGAAACTTACTACCACTATTAACCTCGCTTTGTATACTGCCGTTTGGCAGTTTACAAGCGATGACAGAATGCACATTCTGGGGTAATTTTGAGACCAAAGCTGATACTAATATGCTCACGCTGAACCAGCCAAGCAAGAATCAACTTACCCTTTCAGGCCAACTACTTTACCGCCCATTGCTCAAGACTGAAAAGCATTACTGGCTGGGATTACAATTAGTAAACCCACAAATTGTTTTAGATAAACAGCAAATTAACCCAAGCCTTTACGGCGTGCCTTTTGCGGTTAAAGTAAGCCGTCAGACAAAACAAGTTACTGACCACCATTTTGCAGGAAAATTAAAACCTGAGGATAAACAAAAACTTATTGCCATATATCAAAGCCTCCACATTGAACATATTTATAAACGTGACCTAACTACACTAACTTTACTCTCCGAGAGCGATAATTTAGGGCAATATCAGGTTGAATATGTTCAAGAAGAGACAAACAAAATTAGTCGCAGTAAGCTAAAATATTTAAGCACCAAGCCAGGTGCCCAGCTTCTAGATTTTTCAACACCCAAGGTATTAGCTGATAGCTTTGAATTAAAGCTAGATCACTGTGGATTAAACGCCTTGAGTGGAGACAATCACACACTGGTTGAAACTAAAAAAGGCGATATCAGCATAGAAGTTAAACAGCGTATTCAGTTCAATCTAAATCCTGCGCCTGTGCCAAGCACTGCGCTTTTACTTAGCTTGAATGAGAACCCTGAAAAATGGCCTCAGCTTAGCGAAAGCACTCTTTACCCTCGCCCACCTGCTAAGCCGTTGAAAGATGACAAGGCATTTATAGCAGCACTAAAATCACAAGACATCAGCCAACTCAGCAGTGAGGTATTGGCACAGTTACTTTACGATAATGAGCAATATTTATCGGCTTTAAAAGAGGTGATTAAATCTAACGCATTGTCTGATAAGGCCTTAGGTCGATTGCTTCTTATGGTAGGTAAAAATGATTCCCCAAATGCCCACCAGCTATTAGTAGATGTTTATCTTGATAGTGAAATTCAAGGCAAGCAAAGGTTCAGAAGCTTGATGGGCTTAAAATATGCTGAACAACCAATCGACCCTAAACTGGTCGATTTAGTACTGGAGTCTGCTAGTCAAACTAGTACTGGTGAGCAACAGCGTTTAAGTAATAGCGCCATGATGGTATTAGGTATTATTGCTAAAAATCAGTCAGGAAGTGAGTTTTCGGCTTATATGGGGCAACGTTTAGTTGAACAACTAAAACAGACTTCACAAACTTCCCGCCAAGTCAGTATATTAGCAGCCCTCGGAAATAGCGGTAATGCCGAACAGCAAGATCAAATCGCACCATTTTTAAATGCCAATGAACCAAAGCTTAGACAACAAGCCGCTGACTCTCTTGGCAAAATGCCGAATGAAACCAGTTTGAAATACATCACTGAACAATTAAGTGTCGAAAATGATAAAGACACAAAAGCCGCTTTACTCAAAGCGATGGGGAATAACGAACTCGATAATAAACAAATTGATGGTTTATTTAGTTATAGCCAATCACAACCTAAAGAAATACGGCTCGCTTCGATCCAAGCTTTGGCTGCTCAAGCCAAAAAAGACCCTGACTTAAAGCCTCGTTTAAAAGCATTAATAAAAGGCGAGAAAGATCAACAGGTACTGCGCGCTTTGATGCAGTCTGTGTATTCAAACTAAGTAATAACAAAGAAGGTTTGTAGCTCAAGATGATACAGACCTTCTTTATTATGCCAGTTACTAACTGACGCTTTAACACATATTTCCTTACATATATTTACTAGTAAAGACAGTTACTTATAACCATAATTTGAATTCACTATTCACAGAATATAGGGATTAAAATGTTTGAAATGTTAGTGGGCCTGGAAGTCAGTGATGATGAAATATATAACCAATATCGTGCCGCAATGAAGCCTATTCTCAATCGCTTTGGTGGTGAATTTGGTTATGATTTTAAAGTGTCTGAAGTATTAAAAAGCGAAGAAAACACAGAAATAAATAGAGTATTCACTATTCGCTTTCCTGATGAACAAAGTAAAGACGCTTTTTTTAATAACGATGCATACCAAATAGCAAAACAGCAGTTTTTCGAAACCTCTGTCAATCAGGTCACTATCATTGCTAGCTACACAAAATAGCTAGCCATTCGACTGTATGCCTCGCTCTAATCTATTTGGCCTGTCGTAATTTGGCAGCTTCTAAACTATTTTGAATCGCTGATTCTAACAACAACGTATCACTGCCAGGCCCGACAGTTAGTAACTTTGACCCGGTGGTGGGTTTGCCGCGATAGGGTCTGACATAGATTTCACCATCGGGACAGCGTTCGAAATAAGTATAACCGGGCTCAGTACCTAAAACTGTACAGCCTTTAATTCGGATCACGCTGCTTGGGATCGCGTCGCAAATTTCTTTAATGCAAATTGGGTCTGGTAAGTTAGGTAAATCAACTGAGCACGAGGACCAATGTGACTTATGATGCGCAAGCTTTTCTGCACTATTACTCGATGGTAACAGCTCAGGAAGTTTATTAATTTCTAGTTCTTCACAAAGCATGATCTCTGCGGTTGGATTAATCGCTCGAATATCGCTTTTCACTTGAGCTAAGCGCTCTTCATTTACAGAGTCAGTATGTGACAGTGTGATCAAAGAAGAGACTTGTATTTGATTCGCTTCTAGCTCGTTATGGATATCTCTCAATTGCCAATTTTTAACGTCGACCACAGAGATTTGCACCGGAGGCATAAAACGCGATTCGATGCCCACACCAAGAAATCCCATTAAGGCACACGCATCAGTTGTGCCATTCGCTTCTATGAGTGTAATACCATTTTCTCGTTCTGGAATTCGATTAACCGACTCCCTTAGCTCGCCAATACCACTGCAACAAATACAGCTGCCATTCAGTGCTTTTAAACTTTTCTCATCAAGCATATCCAAAAATTGCTGAGCATCTAAATTGGCATTTTCATAATCATTTAAAACGACAAAAGGTGACCAATTCGCTTTGGCGTATTCAGTGACCAAACGTTTTAATAACGTGGTTTTTCCAGCTCCAAGAAAACCAACAACAACAATTATGGGTTCCACAACATATCCTCTAGTAAGAAGGCTGCTCAAAGCAACCCGCCTGAAAAAACGATACATTATCACAACTTTATGTGTTCTTACATTCGGTATTTCTAAAGTACCTGATGGTTACTTAACTTTCTAAAACTGTGAAGTGCGACTTGAGATAATGAAAACAATGTAAAAGTGAATAGTAAACCGGTCAGCATAACAGGCTCATAACCCTCAACGACAACAGAAATCACTCTGGCTGAAAAATTAAAAAGAAAATATAGAGATGCGGGCAAAAGTAAAACCCAGTCTTTTCGCCATAACGCAATGACAGTGATCACTGCTAGACTCAGTGTTGGCGCACCCAGTGTTCGCAAATTGGTAAACCCATAATTCGTCACAACATTAAAACCGCTAGGGGCATTGATCACATCAGGAAAAAACATTGTGGTCACTGCGGCTGAGCCTAGTACAAGCACAAATACAGCACTTAAAAATTGAGCAAATTTTAACATAACAAATTCTCCAAACTTTAATAAATCAACGATTGTTTGAAGCTAAATATATTGATATCTGTGGCATTAAACTTGTTAATATCACTCATCAATTTGAAGTTTTCGCTCATTATCTTTTCTAAGTGTTGACGGTGTTTGAGCAAATTTTTGTTTAAAAACTCGAGAAAAATAACTTTGCTCTATAAACCCACATTCAAGTGCTATTTCTGTCAGACTCCTAGAACTATTCATAACCAAATGGTGGGCTTTTTCGAGCCGCTTATTCATTAAGTACTTATTCGCACTCGTTCCATAAATCTGTTTAAACTTTCGGTTAAACGTCGCCTCACTCATATGACAAAGAAAGGCAAGCTCAGACGATTTTACTGGTGTGAACAAATGTGCCTGAACCACTCTTTGTAATTGAGGCTGACAGGCTGAAAATAACCGCTCAAGCAGCGCTTTTACTTTTCTTGTCTTATCTAACGCTAACACAAGCTCGATTAACTCTATTACCTTTAAACGTACCAAGTTATTGTTAAATATCTCTACCTCGGCCATATATGCTTCTATTGATTGAATATAATTCGCTAATAACGTCGAGCATTTTAATTGCTCACTTGAGAGCTTAACTGCACTACAATGGTCTATCTCAGAGCCTTCTATCGGAGTATTTTCATCTTTTTCGGCACGTAAAATGCCTTTTGGATACAATTGATTTAATAGCTGAGAAGTCAACCTGAACCCTATAAACTCCACGATGCTGTCTTGATTATCTTTGTGCCATTGATTAATAAAATTATCGGCGCGCATCAGCAGGATATCACCTGCTTGCAACTCTATTAATTCACCCGCACAAAATAAAGTGGATTGACCTTTGAGTATGATTATTAAACGAGCTTCATCGATTAGACTATCTTGATAGCTTAAAGGCGCTTTAAATATACGCTTTCCGAGCACAAAGTGATTGTCTAATTTAAACCCTATAGTTTGTGACAGTTCTGACATCGTATGACTTACATCCAGATTTCTAACTTGTTATCTCGATTTAGAATTAAAGGAACTCTATGGCTTATAAATGTATTCGTCCATCATTTCTCCATAATCAATTCATAATTACTTGATAAAAAATACCTTCTGCAATCATGCAGAGTCATAACAATAATAAAAATTAGATGCGTCATGATCGGCTCCTACAGGATGTTGAGCCGATTATTTTTTATCACTATGTACTGCTCGCGTTCTTTTACCTTCATTAAACTTAATAGCTTTCATAAACATAGTACTCTCAGCTAATATGCCAGTGAAATTTATACCTCCCCTTTTAATCAAGTGATTTTATTTAAGGCGAGGTATTAATGTGACTACAAGGAATATCAATGCGTCAAAGTTTAAAAAATAAAATCATCTCTGTGTGTGAACAAAAGATAGCGAAAAAGGGAGAGACTGTCGGTGTGTCGTTTTACGCTTTTTTCGCTAATAAAAACGACGATCCTGAACAACTGATGGAAGCCGCTACTTGGTGGATACAAACGCATCAGTTAGATCACTTCGAAAAAGCCATCAAAGTTAAAGCGATGATTGAACAAGAGTTGTAAGGATATAACAATGAATAAAGCTACTTTTAGGCTCTATATTCCCACCCTCTTAATTAAGCGATCTATTAGAGGGTTGCTATTATTACCTTGAAACTGCTCTGGGTAATAAAGAATCGATAAATAGCCATTATGACAAAAAGCAGGCTTTCGCCTGCTTTTATAAAGTCAAAAATGCGGGTTATCTCGCTCTTTATTGAAGCTCAACCCAAAATACACCGACGTCTTTTTTCACGACCTTGACTTGGCTGCCTTTGCTAAGAGGTTGTTTACTCTTAACTAACCACTCTATGCCTGAATAAGCATATTTATAACCGTTATGCTCATCAACGTCATGCTCTAAGGTGAAAGCAAGCTCTGCAAAGTCACTGTGCACATCAGTTGACTCACGACTTTCTTGTAACCTTTTAAGCGGCTTCCAAAGCAGTGCTGCCAAGCCTGCAGTAATAATGGCATTCACCCAAAGGGCGGTGATCCAACTTGCATCGAGTAAGCCTGCATACATCAAGGCACCACTGAACACCAATGAAAGTCCGACAAAGAACAGCACAAAGGTAGCAAAGCCAAGCACTGCCACTTCAATTATCAGTGCTATGACACCCAATATAAGGAGTGTTTGCGCAATATTGTCTGTCAAAAATTCCATAGGCTAGCCTTTTTGTTTTTGATTTAACGAGTTGATAATCGACATACCTTGCGCGACCAAAGAGCTTGCGTCAGTGCCGCTGTCTGGTAGGAGCACAACAGATGACTCTTTAGCAATCGCTTCTTTGGCACTGATCGCCTTGGTTGCCAAGTCGAGCTGAATAGCTTTTTGACCTTGCTCTGTATTTGCCGCTTCACCGACTTTACGAAGTGCATCCGCTTGCGCTTCAGCGACGGCTAAAATTGCTTTTGCTTCACCTTCGGCCTGTAAAATTTGCTCAGCTTTATCTGCTTCAGCTGCAAGAACTTGTGCTTGCTTTTTACCTTCGGCAACATTAATGGCCGCTTGTCTATCACCTTCAGATTCTAGAATTTGCGCACGTTTCACACGTTCTGCTTTCATTTGAGCTTCCATCGCTTCCATTACAGAATTAGGTGGCACAATGTCTTTAATCTCATAACGTAATACCTGAATACCCCATGGCTCTGATGCTGAGTTAATCGCAGCAACAATATTGGTATTCAGTAAATCACGTTCTTCAAAAGTTTTATCTAGCTCCATTTTACCCAGTTCACTACGCATTGTAGTTTGTGCTAATTGGGTAACCGCAAAAATATAGTCATCAACGCCGTAAGTGGCTTTATACGGGTCTAGCACTCTGAAATATAAAACACCATCAACAATTAATGAGATGTTGTCTTTAGTAATGGCTGACTGAGAAGGTACATCGACCGCCTGCTCTTTTAAACTTCTATCGGCAGCGACACGATCAATGAAAGGGACAATAAAGTTTAAACCCGCTTCTTTGGTTGATTGATACTTACCAAAACGCTCAACCATCCAAGCACGGTTTTGTGGTACAAATTTAATGCTACTTTTTAAGACAATAATCACAAAAAGCAGTAGAAAGAATTCGACTTGAAATACAAATTCTACAATTTGGCTAACTGGATCCATGTTTTCTCCTTTTTATTATTAAGTATTCAGATTACCACCTTGTTTCTATGTTCTCTACTTAGATTTTTTCCCTTAATTAGAAAAAAGTTTGTTTTTGTTCAAACATTTAAAAAACAGATTTTGTATTGATTTATTTACACACTTCCTGTTGATATTTTTGCATACTGTATATTTTTACAAAAACATTACAGCCAAACCCGCTAAAAACCTAAAAAGGCACAAACGTTAACAACCTTAAACATAAAAACTAATGCAAATACCGCAATTTTGTAACAAGTGTTTATTATATATTTACTTTCCCTATTATGTTGTTTCGGCTTTTGAAACGAGCTGAATAAAATCATTAAGGGAAAACAATGAAAAAAAATAAATTAAACATAGCAATAAGCACAGCTCTTGCGGCCTCCTTATCTGGGTTTGTTGCTGCCCCAGCTTTTGCAAATGAAGCTGATTCAAAAGATGAAGCAAGTAAGATTGAACGTGTAGAAGTCACTGGTTCTCGTATCGCTCGATATGAGTTCTCTCAACCAGCGCCAACAATTACACTAACTGGCGAAGAAATTGAAAGAGCAGGTATTCCTGACCTTGCATCTGTACTGTCTGAACTTCCGGCCATCGGTGCAACTGCGACAATCCGTGCAAACTCTGGTAGTAACTCTGCAGCAGGTTCAAGTAGCATCGACTTACGTCGTTTAGGCACAGCTCGTACGCTTGTTCTAGTAAACGGCAAGCGACATGTAGCCGGTTCAGCTGGTAGCTCTACAGTCGATTTATCGACAATCCCTAGCTCTCTAATAAAACGTGTTGATGTAATCACAGGTGGTGCATCTGCAATCTATGGTTCTGATGCTGTATCAGGTGTTGTTAACATTGTTTTACGTGATGACTTTGAAGGTCTAGAAGTTAAAGCTAGTTACTCCAACTCGACTGAAGGTGTGGGTAATAGAAACCTTACCACTAGTTTACTAGCAGGTGCGACGACTTCAGACGGCAAAGGTAATGTAACTTTCTTCGTTGGTAAAGATGTTATTGATGAAGTAATGGCAAGAGACATCAGAAATTATAATACTGATGGTCACGTTCCAAACCCTGAAAATAAGGGTGAAGAAGATGGTATTTTAGACCGTATCTGGGTTAAGAATGTTACTTCAGAACGAATTAGTCCTAATGGTGTTTTACTAGCAGGCCCTTACAACTACACTTTCTCTAATGATGGTGTGGGTGAATTAATGCCTACTCGTGATCTTACAAGCAGCTTTGCATTTGGTTCTTTCCCTGATGGCTGTAAATACTGCTTCAACCCATCTGATTATGAAAACTTCCTTCCTCAGAGAGAAAAAGTAACTGTTGCTACTACCTTCAACTATGAAGTTTCTGACGAACTAAACTTCTACTCTGATGTAAAATATGTAAGAGCTGATATTGCTCAGCAATTCCAACCTAGTTTCCGTTTCAACAGAGACCGAGTAACAATTGCAGAGAACCCATTCATTCCTCAAGCAACAAAAGATTTTTTTGCTGCTGAAGGGATAGAAACCGCTTTCGCAAACAAATTCTTTGATGAAATTGGTAACCGTTCTGCAGATAACAAACGTGAAACGTTCAGAATGGTATTTGGTGCAAAAGGTGCTTTTGAGCTGAGTGAAACACCGTTCGACTACGATGTTTACTACTCAAATGGTCGTACAGAGAATGACCGTATCACTCAAAATGACCTAATTGTAGGCAACTATGCTGCTGCGATTGATGCTGTAATCGACCCAGAAACAGGTAAAGCAGCATGTAGAGCAAACGTACCATCAGCCCAACCTGATGGCTACTCAAACCCTGCAACTGTGAATCGTGATGCTTGTGTACCTTACAACCCATTCGGTCATGGCTTAGCTTCGCAAGCAGCGCAAGACTGGGTAACAGCTGACGTACAGCGTAACGATACAATCAAGCAACGTTACTTTGGTGGTTCAGTATCGTTTGATACAGCTGAGTTTTTTGAATTACCAGGTGGCGCGGTAGGTTTAGCTGTAGGTTATGAAAAGCGCTGGGAATCGTCTGAAACATTAACTGATGAACTGACTCGTTCAGGTGCAATGGCGAACGCTGCAACACCTAATACATACGGTGAGTACGATGTATCTGAAACCTTTATTGAAACAAGTTTACCTATTTTAGCGGATGCTTTCTTAGCGCACGAACTAACTTTAGATGCAGCATTCCGTAAAGCAGATTACTCGCATGCAGGTAAAGTAGATTCTTGGAAAACAGGCTTTATGTGGTCGCCAATTGAAGGCTACAGTCTTCGTGGTACATATGGTGAAGCAGTAAGAGCACCAAACATTGCTGAAGCTTTCTCACCTCGTTCACCTGGTTTTGGTCGTGTTGCTGATCCTTGTGATGCTGATAATGTTGGTGACCAACCGAACCGTGCTAAGAACTGTGCGGCACTAGGTATTCCGACTGACTTCCAGCCTGATGATGCGGTAAGTAAACGCGTTATCAGCGGTGGTAACCCAAATCTTGACGTTGAATCATCAGAATCATTAACTGTTGGTTTAGTAATGAACCCAATCGACGATCTGACGTTCAGTATTGACTATTACGATATTGAGATCACCGATGCGATCGACAGCCTTTCAGTACAAACTGTAGCTGATAACTGTGTAGACGGTCCTGACCTTGACCCGACTTTCTGTGGCCAAGTAACACGTGACTCGAGTACTTTAGAAATTACACAAGTTGAATCAGGTGAGTTAAATACAGCGAAACTTGAATTAAAAGGCATCGATTTCGACCTTAAATATAAGCTTGACCTTGCTGACTTCAATCTACCAGGTGAAGCAAGAGTTAACTTATTCCTAAGTCATACTTTAGAGTTCAACACATATCAGTTCCAAAACCGTCCTGAGCTAATTAGTAGGGAGCATGGTGAGCTTGGTGATCCTGAATTACAAGGTAACTTCAGTGTTAACTACCGCTTAGATGACCTATCTGTAACTTGGTCAACACGTTTTATTGACCGTTCAGCACTAATTGACTTAGAAGACACTTTGACAGCTGATGGCGAGCCTCGCGGTGATACAACAGAAGACCAAGAATACTCATATATTGGCAGTCACTTCACGCATGATATTTCTGCGCGATATAACCTAGACAAAGCGACAGTTGAAGTAGGTTTCCGTAACGTTTTCGATAAGCTACTACCTGATTACGTTTCTGGTAATGGTTCTGGCTCATCACTTTACGATCCTTGGGGTCGTCGAGTATTTGCTAACGTAACTTATAAGTTCTAATCTCCCTGAACTTACTCAAAAGGCAAGGTTATCCTTGCCTTTTTTCATTATTACTAAAAAATGAGAGGATTGTTTGGTAAAGCATATTTGCATCTATTGGTTTACTCACATACCCACTCATACCTTCAGCTAAACATTTTTCTTTATCACCGCTCATTGCATTGGCGGTTAAAGCAATGATCGGAATATCTTTAAACACTTTATAGCGTGGGTTTTCTCGGATCTCTTTTGTCGTTTGATAACCATCGAGAATAGGCATTTGGCAATCCATTAAAATTACATCAAATTGCTCTGGTGTTGCATATTTAAGTATGTCGAGCACTTCCTTCCCTGAATTCGCTATTTTATATTTAACCTGCCAATTACTGAGTATTTTAGTGGCTACTAGTTGATTTACCTTATTATCTTCGGCCAGTAACACAGAGAGCCCAACTAATGATTGCAGCCGTGCGAGAGGGTCTGATTGTATCGGCTTGTAGTTATTTTCTATTACTTTTTCTGTAAATAACTGCATCAAATCAAAACAAGTAAAAGGATGGTAAAATACCCGACAATCAGACTCCCTTACTAAATCGCTATTGGGCAAATCGCTATTTAAATCACAAATAATACAAAGCTTATTTGTTTGCCTTTGAGCACTCTCAATTAAATATGCACTTTCTAAACCTGGCTGTGAGCAATCTACCAAATCTAAAATGATTAAATCAAAAGAGGATTGCTGCAAAGTTTTAGGTGTCAGTAATTCGAGGGATAAACCTTTTGCTGCAAACTGACTTCCTATGATTTCTGCAAAAGTGGAATTCGAGCTATATAAACCTATAAACTTAGGAACCTGCAATTCACAGTGATCGCTGACCTTGGAACCGTCCTGCTCAGCAACTAAAGAAAAAGCAAATTCAGTACCTTTTTCGGGTGAGCTTGATACCAGTGTCACCTCGCCTTCCATCAAATTACATAGGCGTTTTACAATGACAAGCCCAAGTCCTGTTCCACCATACAACCGAGTTGTTGATGCATCACACTGGCTGAATGCATTGAATAATTTATCTTGAGCTTGGCTATCTATCCCGATCCCAGTATCTATAACTTTGCCAGTTAACCGGACTCTGCCACCTTCTTGTAATTCAGACATTAGCTCAAGTTTGACATGCCCTTTCTCGGTAAACTTAATCGCATTGCTCAATAAATTATTGAGTATTTGCCGAACTCTTACTGGATCTAGTTGTAAATTATGATGTGTGACTTGGTGACAATCGACAAATAACCTAACCGGTTTGTTACTCAGTACTATAGCAAATGATTTGGCGACACTATCTAATAATGCAATTAGCTCAACAGGTTCATTGTTGATCTCTAGCTTACCAGATTCAATTTTCGAAAAGTCTAAAATATCATTAATCACTCCAAGTAGTGAGTTTGCACTTGCATGAGAGAGTTCTGTATATTGAGCTTGTTGTTTTGACAATGTAGTATTTTGCAAAAGCTCCAAACACCCTATCACCCCATTTATGGGCGTTCTGATCTCATGACTCATATTTGCCAGGAATTCAGATTTAAGTTTTGAATGTTTCTCCGCTCGTGCTTTTTCAATTTTCAATGCGTCATTGGCGCTAATAAGTTTTTTTTGAACTGATTTATTTTTGTTATTTCTTATTTCACCTGTCATGATCCCAAAAGCGAAATTAAACAAGAGCTGACTCATAAACAAAGCAATAATAAACCATTGGGCTTTTATAGAGTCATCTTGTTGCAGATTATTAACCCCTTGCCAATTCATATCGATAATTTTATTGAATGACACCACAAATAAAATCACCACACTAAGTAATATTAAAAAGCTGGAGACCTTGAAACGCCCTTGGCTATAACGATATAAACACCATAAAACCCAACTCAGAAAAATCACAACAGTCGTTACTCCAAGCGTGAATCGCAGAGGGTAACTGGGATAGATAAATGTCAGGGAGAGATGCAGCATGACATAACAAGTGATGAAAGTTGAGACTGCAGCTTTTGGAATTCTCTGCTCACAGGCTCGGTAAGTACCAAGTAAAATAAAACCAAAAGACGCCTGTACCACAAAATTAGGAAGCACATATTTAAGGGCTTCTGGTAAAACATTTTGACTGTTAAATAACAAAAGACCCGTCATCAGGAAACAAGATGATATAGCCCAATAACGCACCGCTGTAATATCTCTGTTTGCCAACCACAAAAAAATCAACGAAACGGCAGAAGTAAATACACCGACACCACTCATTAATAATAACGTGACAGTTGATAATTCCATGGCATCTCTTTGGTAGGTGACAAGATAAAATGATAACCCACTTCAAAGTGGCAAATATGTGTGTTTTAGGCCACATCGTTAATATAAAAAATTAGTCGTCAACCACCATAATGTAAAGCTAAATACTTGCTATAAAATCCTTAACAGAGCTTAGCTTATCTTCTATATTGAAGAAGCTTTACTTTAAAAGGTCACCTAAATTGGCTGCACAAATATGCCTGAATATCTGAACATTGTTCTTCTCACGAGCCTAGCTGGGTTATGCATCCCTATTGGCGGTTTAATTGCCAGTATTGAATCTATTCGCCCTTATTGGCTAGAAAAAGAGCTGAGACATTTTCTTATCGCATTTGGCGGTGGCATTTTATTGGGCGCAGTAACAACCGTATTAGTGCCTGAAGGCATACATAATTTACCGAGTCAATTCATTGCAATTGCGATTTTGTTATTAGGGGCGCTGAGTTTTTTCTTTATAGAGCGACAACTTGGACTCAAACGCCATGAATCGCCTCAATTAATGGGTATGACTTTAGATTTTGTGCCCGAAGCCGTTGCATTAGGAGGTCTCGTCGCCACAGGCTCATCAACCGCTTTAATGCTCGCTCTGCTGATCGGTTTGCAAAATTTACCTGAGGGTTTTAACGCTTTTCGCGAATTAAAAAAACAGAATAAAAGTACTAAAACCACTTTGATGATTATGTTTTTACTGGTGCCATTAGGCCCTTTAGCTGGGTTGTTTGGGTATTATGTATTAGCGGGATATCAAGCCATGTTAGGCGCTATCATGCTCTTTGCATCTGGCGGGATCTTATACTTAATTTTCCAAGATATTGCCCCGCAGTCTAAGCTCAAGAAACATTGGGGGCCTCCGCTTGGTGCTGTATTTGGCTATGCATTGGTGTTATTCAGTAATATGCTGATCGGCAATAGCTGATCAGCATTGTCTAATAATCATGAATTCAATTTAACTCACCCATTTATTGCGGCGGAAATAAATCACTTGTGCAAGCTCAAAAAATAACACGGGACTGAATATACAAAGCAATTGGATTATCAAACCTTAGTATTCAACTCTAATGAGTACCGAGTATCTAAGCTAAGAAACCTAATGTTATAAGTGCCTGTCACATTAGATTACATAAAAAGCCCTTCTTCCTGAGAAGCCTTGTGATGAGGTTTGTTTTGTTAAAAATAATTCATTTAGTGATTTTCAATTCACCATCGATATGAATATCTCTTTGTGGGAAGGCAATCACGATATCAGCGTCTTTAAATGCTTTATCTAAGGCAAAACGAATATCACTCGAGACGAGTCTCAGCCCCCCTTCTACAGTTGAGTTAATCCAAAAATAAGACTCAAATACCAATGCATTATCACCAAAATCTAAGAAAAAAACCGAAGGCTCGGGATCATCCAACACTTTGTCATGGGCTTTCGTAGCAGCTAACATTAACTTCGCGACTTGCTCACAATCAGACCCATAAGCCACGCCTATTCTCACCGTACCACGCACTAATCTGTCTCTTAACGTCCAGTTTACCACCGTGTTTTCGAGCAGTTTGCTGTTTGGGATAAGCATATGCACGCCATCAACACGACGAATTCGTGTTGAGCGGGTATTAATTTCTTCAACGATGCCCTTAACGCCCTCAACCTCTAAGAAATCACCAATGCGAATGGGTTTTTCACCAATTAATATCCAGCCACTAATAAAGTTATTAATGATGTTTTGCGCACCAAAACCAAAGCCGATGGCAATCGCCCCTGATAAAAACGCAAATGCTGTGATCGGCACATTAAGCATCGACAGCGTCGTTAAGAAAATAATCGCCAAAGCCACAATGACGATGATTTTACGAATTAGCTGAATGATATTGGGATCACGTTTTTTCGCTGTTAAACGCTTTTCGACAGATTTAACGATCACTCGCACTAGCCAAAAGCTCAATATCAGCCATAAAGGAATGATCAGTACTTCACCGACCGTGAGGGGTTCTTCATTGAATGTAAAAATGGCATGGTTCAAAAGCGCACTTAATTTTGCGAGCATAATTTGTCCTTTTTTAGGTCTGTACCACTTATTGACTATTGTGACTCAGTCACAGCCATAGAAATATACAGGATTAATCGTTTTTATTCTGTTTATTAAAGCCGCTTGGCACATAGCTTGATCTAATTATAGCTAAATGTAGTTAATTCAAAAATAAACCAATGAAATAATTGAGTTTTTTATTATAGAACTAACTATCGGGATAAAAACAACACTGAATTAGTGCACGATTGCACCACAATGAGGCAACTATGAATTACACTGAAGTCAATTTTGATGGGTTAGTTGGACCAACACATAATTATGCTGGGCTGTCATATGGCAACGTGGCATCTAAGTCGAATGCCAATAAAGTCGCAAATCCAAAAAAAGCTGCGCTACAAGGTTTAGAAAAAATGCATACGCTTAGCCAGATGGGGTTACATCAAGGTGTATTAGCGCCCAATGCTCGACCTGACTTAATCACACTAAGAAGCCTTGGCTTTTCAGGCTCAGATGCCAATGTTATTTCACAAGCTGCAAAATCAGCCCCGCAATTTTTGAAAGCCTGTTATTCAGCATCCTCTATGTGGACAGCCAATGCAGCAACCGTGTCACCGAGTGCAGACAGTGGCGACGGGAAAGTGCATTTCACCCCAGCGAATTTGAACAATAAAATTCACCGAGCCATTGAAGCCAAAACCACCAGCAAAATTTTAAAAGCCACTTTTTCGGACGACTCTGTGTTCACGCATCATGCCCCTTTGCCTCAACATGTTTTGTTTGGTGATGAAGGCGCCGCAAACTATACCCGTTTAGCTGACAGTTATGGTCATCCTGGGTTAGCGCTTTTTGTATATGGCGAAGACATGAATAGCAAAGTAAAACCGCAAGTTTTCCCGGCGAGACAAACTCGCCAAGCCAGTGAGGCAGTTGCCCGCAGTCACTTACTAGATCCAGCACAAACCCTGTATATTCAGCAGAATCCAGAAGTCATAGATCAAGGTGTATTCCATAACGATGTGATTGCCATTGGTAATGAGAATGTCTTTTTATTTCATGAACAAGCTTTCTATCAGCAGAAAAAAGTCATTGCGCAAATCAGACAAAATTACACAGGCACCCGCCCTTTACATTTAATCGAAGTCACTGACGCAGACTTGAGTGTTGATGAAGCTGTAAAAAGCTATATTTTTAATAGCCAGTTAATAAGCTTGCCAAATGGTGGCATGGCATTAATTGCACCAAGCGAATGCCAAACTATCGATGCTGTCGAACGCTATTTAGCGGCACTTTGCCAAGCCAGCAACCCTATCAACGAAGTCATTTATATGGACTTAAAACAAAGTATGCAAAATGGCGGAGGACCGGCTTGTCTGAGGTTAAGAGTTGCATTATCACAACAAGAATTAAACGCAGTTAACCCAAATAGTTTAATGACCGATTTGCTATACGACAGATTAACCCAGTGGGTAAATAAACATTATCGTGATCGCTTGGTTGAAGCTGATTTGGCTGATCCAAGTTTAATGCTGGAGTCTCAACAAGCGTTAGATGAGCTTACACAAATTATGAACTTAGGCTCGGTATACGACTTTCAACAGTAGTCTAATTAATTGAAAGCGGCGTGATAGGATCACGCCGCTTTCAATGAAATATCAAGTTTATTAAAAGTTAACTACTCTCTTCGCCTAACCGTCACTGTGTTTTAAAGAAGCTCAGATCTTTGTGCATATCTTGTGCTCGCTCGCTCATCTCTGTACTTGCTGCTGTCACTTCTTCTACTAAAGCGGCATTTTTCTGAGTCATTTCATCCATCTCAGACACCGCCGACGAGGCCTGCTGAATACCATTGAGCTGATTATTGCTGGCATCGGTGATCTCTTTAATCATAGACATCACTTCTCTGACCGAAGCGGTAATTTCATCGAGGGATTCACCAGAGCGGTTTACCAGTAGAGTACCCTCCTCAACTTTTCTGACCGAATCTTGGATCAAGGTACTAATTTCTTTGGCTGCAGAAGATGAGCGCTGGGCTAGATTTCGCACCTCTCCAGCAACCACCGCAAAACCGCGACCTTGCTCGCCAGCCCTTGCAGCTTCCACTGCGGCATTTAATGCTAATAAGTTGGTTTGGAAGGCTATTTCGTCAATCATACCAACGATGTCTGAAATACGTTTGCTCGAATCAGAGATTTCTCCCATCGCATCAATGGCGCCTTTGACAACTTCACGGCCACGTTCAGCCGCATCACTGGTTTGCTGCGCGTGTGTGTTAACGTTTTGGGCATTTTCAGCATTATTTTTCGCCGATGCCGTTAGCTCTTCCATCGTTGCAGCGGTTTCTTCTAAAGAAGAGGCTTGCGACTCGACTCGCGTACTTAAATCGGCATTGCCTGTTGAGATTTCTGATGCACCAGAGCTCACGTTATCAGCGAGATCTAAAATAGACACTAAGGTCGATTTGAGTTTTTCAATTGACGCATTGAGAGAATCTCTAACTAAATTGAGCTCTGGACCAAAGTCTCCTTCGACTCTTTGCAATAAGTCGCCTTGCTCTAAATAAGACAACACTTCAGCAATGGTATCTGTGCCTTGCTTACGCTGGGTTGCATCTTCACCATACATGACGATTTTGGTGATCTCACCCGCGGTATTAAAAATGGGGTTGAAAGACGCGTTGATCCAACGCGCCTCCCCAGACTCGGTTTGATGTTTAAAGTCACCGGTCACAAACTCACCGCTCGATAGCTTTTGGCTAAACTCTTGATACTCCGGTGATGAAATAAAGTCTGGGTGTAACAATGATTCTAAGCTCATACCGACCATATCTGTGGCCTGATGGCAGTTAAATACCGCCAAATAGTTTTCATTTACCTGCTCTAAAATACCTTGAGTAGAAAACTCAGCCACTGCATTTGCACGGCTAATCGCATCCAGCTTATAGGTAAACTCGAGCGCTTTCATTTTGGTCTCGGTGATATTCGCCTGAACTGAAATAAATTTAGTGAGTGTACCTTCGGCATCAAATACCGGATTAATCGCCAGCGAAATCCAATACGACCCACCGTCTTGGTCATAGTTTAAAATTTCATCATAAAAGGCTTCTTTTGCGTTCAATTTTTCGCGAATTCTTTTTACCGTATTTGCATCTGTGTCAGGACCTTGTAAGAAGTCACCAGGCTTTTTGCCCCTCACTTCTTCTAAGGTATAACCCGTTAATTTGGTAAAACCCGGATTAATATATTCAATCTTGCCTTCAGCATCGGTAATAACCACCGAGTTGTCGGTTTTATTCGCCACTAATGACAAGGTTTCGAAAGTAGTTCGCCTTGCGACTTCTTCAGTTACATCACGCACAAAGGCGGTGTAATGAATATCTCCATCTATCACCACTTTAGATAGTGCCAAACTGCCCCACACTTGCGACCCATCTTTTCTAAAAACAGGCACCTCACGGCTAGTGCCGACAATTTTATTCTGACCCGTTATGCGGTTTTTATTCACATAAGCATCATGATTTTGCTGAATATCCATCGGCACCAGCATCTTCACATTTTTACCTAACACTTCTTTGCGGTCATACCCCCAAAGTGCCTCAGCAGCGGCATTAAACTGCGTGACTATATTGTCTGGGTTAATTGAGACCACAGCATCAATGGCTTGCTCTAGCACTTGATTTAAATACTCTCGTTGTACTCTTTGTTCGGTCACATCACGTACAAACGCGGTGTATTGCATTTTACCGTCGCACTCAACACGACATAAGGATAAATTGCCCCACACCTTAGTGCCATCTTTACGAAAAATCTCAACTTCTCGGTTCGATCCAACTATTTTATCTTGTCGAGTCTGTCTATTGGCATTCACAAAGTTATCGTGATTAGCTTGTATGTTGGCAGGCACCAACATTTTAACGTTTTGTCCTATCACTTCTTGTCGTGAGTAACCCCAAAGCTGCTCAGCCGCTTTGTTGAATTGGATCACATTATTGTGTTCATCAATACTGACTATGGCATCTAATGCGTCTTCTAAAAGTTGTTTAATAAACTCACTTTGAAAACGCTCTTCGGTGATGTCTCTCAAAAAAGCGGTGTAATGAATTTCATCACCAATCGAAAATTTCGATAAAGACAGCTTACCCCAACGTTTTGACCCATCTTTACGGTTGATCTCTACATCTCTTGCAGAGCCTACAATTTTATTGATACCTGATGTTCTGTTTTTATTGACGAATTGGTCATGCTGAGGCTGTATACCTTTAGGCACCAACATTTTTACATTTTGGCCAATGACTTCTTCTCTTTGATAACCCCACAGAGCTTCTGCTGCCGCATTAAAAAAAGTCACTTGGTTATGTTGATTTATCGATACCACCGCATCTATGGCCTGCTCCAACACAGCTTGGTAATAACCTTGGTTTGTATTACTGCTATCTAAATTCGAGTCGTGATTACTCGAATTAAAAAGTTCCTTTAAGAAAGAGAGCATTCTTTTTTACCTTAAGCACTTACATTGCTTGTAAGTAAAGTACAAAAAACATACTCCCTCCAGCTTATTTCTGGTAAAGGTTTATTTAAACAAAAGAATCGCTTTTGCCTAAGAACACTTTTAAGGGTTTTAAACTAGCTGGGCTTTGACTGATGTTCGCTTCTTAGGTCTTCTTCTTTTTAACCACAAATAGCAGCCTGTAATAGCAAAGATAAGCGGCGTTAAACCAATTACACACCAAATAATTCGGCTAGTTAGACCTGCAAAATAGCCAAAGTGGAGCTTACGAAAGCTATCAACAGCGACTAAAAAGAACGGGGCTTCACGAATATCATAATTCGGCATACGCGCACCTGTTTGCTTATTAAAGGTGACCATAGAAGCATATTCGCTGGTGACAAAACTGGTGTTGCTTACTTCTCCGAAGAATGTGACTTGAAGTTCAGGCTCATATGGAAAAAGTAAATAAGTTGGCCTAAACCCACCCATTTGCTGAGTTGATTCAGCAACCATTTTATCGAGTGAAAGCTGGTGATTGTAGAGTCTTTCAGTGATCACATATTGATGTTCTTCAGCATGCTCAAGCTCATGATGAATGATCTCAGAAATATTCCAATATACCCCTGTGAAACCAATCACCAATAAAACAGGCGCTGACCAAATGCCAACTAATTTATGAATATCGCTAAATAATGCAATGCGCTTTACCTTCAGTCTCAGAGTAAAAAACTTTTTCCAAAACTGCCGATAAATAATTAGCCCGGAAATGCCCATAAAGAGCAAAATGAGTGATGCGACACCTGTGACCCATAGCCCGGTATCACCAATCAAAAACTTATAGTGCAAATCGAGCAGCCAGTCAGTTAAGTAATGATTGACCGCAACGGGCTCAGAGCGCACAACACCTTGGTATTGATCAAGATAGACTTTAAACCATTCACTCGTACCGTGCTTGAGCACATATACGCGATCTGCTGTTATACCATCATCAAAGACTTCCCAACTGCCAATTTCATAACCCTGAAGCAGGTTGTTGAGCTCAGCTCTTAACTCGTCATAACTTAGTCTGTTCCCTGTTTCGCCGGCAACAACTGCAAGTTCTGGCATTAACCAATGATCAAGTTCTTCTTTAAAAACTAAAATACTGCCTGTTAAAGAAATAATGATAAGAGGAATGGCGACGACTAATCCAAAATATCGATGCCATATATGGAGTGTTTTTTTCATTTTTGATTGCCCCTCATATGGTTATAAACCACAAAAGGCCGCATAAGCGGCCTTAAATTTTTTATAAACTTACAATGACCAATTTAAAGTCAATGCATAGTTACGAGGTGCACCATAGAAGCCTTGTGCCCAATATAGTGAGTTAATGTACTTCTCATCAAATACATTATTCGCATTGAAGGTCAGGTTAACTTGCTCGTTGATGTCGTAGCTTGCCATAAAATTCACAATCGCATAGGCGTCTTGCTTAGTGACAACTAAAGGTTGAGGGCTTTGTATGCGGCTGATCTCATCTTGCCAACGCATGTTCATACCAAAACTTAACCCTTCAATGGCTTCAACATCATGTTTAACAGCTAGCTTAAATACCTGCTTTGGTGTGTAATCTTTAACAAGTTGTGCTTCTACATTGCCAGCATTAAACGTGTCAGACACATCAATATCTGTATTGGTATAACCTAAGTTAGCACTGAAGCCATAACCAAGTTCACCACTTAGCTCTATTTCATAGCCTTTCGATTGAATACCCGGCGCCGCTTTGTGAACTGTTTTATCTGGTGTCGAGTTTGCCACATCTGCAACAGCGATGTTCACTTGCTCTGCGTTGAAGAACGCTATATTTAGCATAAGTCTGGCGTCAAATAGCTCAGCTTTTACACCCAACTCTTGAGTATCACCTTCAATTGGCGCTAACTGTAATCCATTAATATCCTTTTCAGTTTGTGGCGCAAAGGTTTCGCTGTGAGAAGAATACACATTAATATCGTCATTCACTGAATAAACTAAGCCAACATGGCCCGTTGTATCGCTCTCTTCACGACCCTTGTCATTACCATATGATAACCCTTGTGTTTCCCAGTTTGTGTACCTAAGACCACCAAGTAGCTTTAAATCATCAGTTAAAGAAAAACGCGCAGATACATATTGAGAACTTTGTTCACTGTGTACATCAGAACCTGGGGCTGCTGGGTTTACATCAACCAAAGTTGGCACCGGCGCAACACCATCCCACTCATTCATGTTAGGCATTGGCGGGAAGCCATTACCGGTTTGATAATCATATAAAGAGCGATCAAAGTAATACATATCGGCTTCGCTAGCCCCAAAAGCCACTAGGTGCTCTTGACCAAATAGCTCAAAGCTACCGCGCGCATACACATCAAATAAATTGACTCGGTCGCGTAGTTGATAATCGCTGGCATAACCCGTTAGACCTAAGCCTGTTTCTGAATCTGGTGTGCCGTAAACATAAAATAGATTTGAGTCTTGCTCGTTTTGCGTATGTGCGTAGCGTGCAATGACACTCCACTCGTCACCAATATATTGCTCAAGTTCAACAAATGCCTGCTTTGAGGTGTTATTCCAATACGCCCAGTCTGCTGCTGTTGAAGTAGAAACATCATAGTTTGTCGGCTGACCTTTGTTATCAAATAAAGCCAATGCGCCCCAAAGCGGGCTGTCAGCATCATTACTTTGATAGGTTAAACTGGTCGTTAAAGTCGTTGTATCTGTTAAAGCAAATTCAGTAATGCCATAAAATACTTCACGATCTACCGCATAACGGTCTAGGTAAGAGTCACGCTTTTGTTTTACCACAACTGCGCGGCTAGAAACCATATCATTAAAGCTGCCAGACACATCAGCTTCAACACGTTTATTTGACCATGAGCCTGCTGTTACTGACACATCAGCACGTAAATCGGCTGTTGGGCGTTTACGAATAAAGTTAACTGTTGCTGACGGGTTACCTGCACCTGTCATCATGCCGTTTGCACCCATCACAACTTCAATTCGCTGATAAATCGCAGTATCTAACGTGCCCTGAAGTGAGCCTCGCTCTTGCGGTAAGCCTAAGCCATCTACCTGAAAGTTCACTATATCGAAGCCACGTGCTTTGTAGTAAGTACGGTCTGTTTCTATCTTCTCTACTGAGACACCCGGTGTCGTTTCTAGTACTTGATTCACATCGTCTAATGAAAAGTCGTCCATCAGCGCACGCGTCACCACTCGCACAGATTGTGGTGTTTCTTTAATTGAAATACCTAGCTTAGTGGCTGTTTCTGCTTCAACTGCCAGATAGTTACTGTGCTTGTCACCTAATACTTGAATCTTCTCAATGTCTTTTTTGCCATCATCCGCAAAAGCGTGACCAGAAAGAATTGCTGAAGTAGCAACGAATAGAGCGCTTAACTTAAATACACGACTTGTCATAAGAGAGCCTAAATTGGTTATTATTGAATCGCGACGCAATATAATGCAAATGAGATTGATTTGCAAAATCAATTGCAAAAATAAGAACTATTTCAGCTATGGCTAAGCAAATGGTGCAATGAAAAAAGACAATTGATATAGTAATCAGCTACCTAGAGTAGCTATATCCATTCATAAAGTGTGGTTTACTCTATAAACTTAATTCAAAATAAAGCGCTTAAACGCCTTTATTGCTAAAAACACATCATCTAAGGAAGAGAATGAGTAGGCTGATCGTTTTTAATTTTGATGGCACAGGTAATGAGCCTGAAGATGCAAAACAATATGATGAACAAAAAGATGCCAGCATCAGTAATATCTTAAAGCTGCACTTTTTAATGGGTGGTAACCTACACCGTGATGGTGAGCTCTATGGTCTGTCAAATCGCAACAACATCGCACATTGCTTTTACTATCAAGGAGTGGGTACGTATGGCGGCTGGTTTAACCGCTTTATTAATCAAGGCTTAGCGTTTAATTCATGGGATGTGTCATACATTCTCAATAAAGCGAGAAATGACTTTTTAAACCACTATCGAACGGGTGACATCGTATTAATCACTGGGTTCTCTCGCGGCGCAGCTTTAGCAAGGCGATTTGTCTCTTTGATTGAGCATGCCATTAGCAATGACGACATGCCCCCTTTCATATTCTTATGTGTATTTGATACCGTTGCCAGCATCGGTCTGCCCGATTTAAGCACTCGCAAACGCCCTAAATTCTCAGTCGTTTTTGAGCATGGTCGCACCATTTCAAACCTAGTCAAACACGCCACTCATTTAGTCAGTCTTGATGAAAAGCGTAAAGCCTTTCAACCAACCTTGATGAACCATGATCCAAATAGGATCACAGAAATTTGGTTTGCTGGTGCCCATTCAGATGTTGGGGGCGGATATAAAATGGATGGCCTCGCTGATGTGGCACTTGGTTATGCCATTAATTGGCTCAAATATATGCAACAGTTGCATGGCTTACCGCACTTTACTTTAGACATCACGGATAGCGATTGTCTCAAAAAAGCTTGCCCCGATGCGCTTCAAGGCACCATCAGTCACGACGATTTATCTCTATCTCCTAATGCGTTAGGCCTCAACCATCAACAAACCCGCACTTTCTTTATTGATTGGCTAACTTTAGATGACAGAGTTTGTTGTGTGATGAAAGACAATAAAATCGACCCTAGCTTAACGCCTGTGGTGCACCACAGTGTCGCCAAAAGGGCAAGTCTAGACAACAATTACCAACCCAACTCACTTGAGCAAACTGAACACCATTTATGGCATGACTTTACTCGACCTTTGCAGACATTTTCATGTGTCACTGAACACTCTGAACAGAAAGAGCAAGATTATGCTGAATTAGATGAGCACTAAATTTTGCACAAAGTGGTCAGATGAGTTATAAAAATGCTTAGCGCATTGGGGAGCATCTTTCATGAAAATCCATCAAATAGAAGGTTATATACAAACAATTTATCTTGTTGAATATCACGATAAACTCATGTTACTTGATGGTTGCTGTCGTGCAGATCATGACATTGTACTGAGCTTTATAACGCAAAAACTCAATCGTGCCATTGACGATTTAAAAGTCATTCTCGTGACTCATATGCATCCTGATCATGCCGGTGGCGCACATAAACTTGCTAAAACCACAGGGGCAAAAATTGCTGCATGTAATGCACCAGGGCACTGGTATCGTGGCCTAGATGGCATGTTAATGCATTGGACTGATATGCTACTCGCGCTTTATGTTGCTGGTCGAAAAGGCAAGAAAAAACAAAATCTGTTTTACCCAAGAAAGTTGCAAGCCGACCATTTTCTCGCAGACGGCATGACCATACCTGGCTTTGATGACTGGCAAGTCATGCACATTCCCGGTCACACCGACCGCGACATTGCCGCTTATCATATTCCATCAGAACGTGTTTATGTGGCTGATTTAATGGTTAAAGTTAAAGGTAAATTAATACCACCGTTTCCACTGTTTTATCCGCGACGTTATCGCAACTCGTTATTAGCCATTAAATTACTTCAGCCCAAGTCTGTCATTTTAGCGCATGACGGCGAGTTAGATTTTGCCGATATAGACTTTGATGGTTTGATAGAGTCAGCGCCCACCACCCCAATGACGCATTGGCGCTCTGTAAAATATAAGTTTAAAAAAGCACTTAATATCCATTAGCACTCGGTTTAAACGATTCGGATTTTTCGACATATATTCTGGCAGTTTGGATATATCAGCAAATTTGCTCACTGGTTAAGCTATCAGCAACTTGAACACTTGGAGCAAATCTGATGGCTTTATTCACTTCTTTCAAAACAGCAATAGCCGTGGTTTTAATCGGTATTTCATCAATCGCCCATGCAGGTCACGATACTGAAACAGATCAAAATGGCGTTATTTTAGCGGGTCACGATGTAATTGGTTATTTCACAGAAGGTAAGCCTGTCCTTGGCAGTACAAAGTTCACTGCCGTATATAACGACGCAATTTACCGTTTCGCATCAGCTGAAAATAGAGACTTATTTAACACAAACCCAGCTAAGTACGCCCCTCAATATGGTGGCTTCTGCGCATACGGCATGACATTTGGTAAAAAATTCGACATCGACGGTAAGGCATTTGAAGTTGTTGACGGCAAGCTATATGTAAACAAAAACTTGGACGTTTATAAGGCTTGGGCTGAAAACGTACCTAAGCACATTCTTGAAGCTAATTCAGAATGGCCCGAGGTAGAAGAGGTCGACCCTAACAAACTTTAACCGCTAGGCGGCCAAAGTTTGTTTGTCAGGCTTAGGGCGTGTTGACCTTTGTTGTGTGTTTTTGCAGCTGTGAGTTGGATATTTAGGCAAGGCAGAGGCTGCGAAGCATAGTTATTCTATGTAAGTTAGCCGATAACGCCGAATAAATGTTCAACTCGCGCTGCTCGAAGAGTTCAACCAAAGGCTTCCACTACTTTGTCATTCGCCACTTACATAACCCATTATGCTGCGCAGCTCATTTCGCGTATCGAAAGCCTTTGATTTGAACAAAACTCATACCTCAAAGATAAACACGCCCTTATCTCAGGGAACTTAGCCTGACTTTTTTGTCTATTAGATTAGTTTTAGATTCACTCACTAATCAAAATACGAAGACATTTTTAATAATTAAAAATTGAGCTTGTGGAATTTCGATGTTAGCATCAGGCAAAATTTTTATTAATACATTCGCCTAATGCGTAAATTAACTCTTCTTATAATGATGCTTTGCATTCTGGGTACTCAGGTATTCGGAAGTATTGCGCATGGAGAAGAGCACCATACTCAAGGTGATGTTCACCAATTACTTCATGAAATAGGCCAGCCGCATAGTCATGATCATGACAACGAAAGCGAGTTTGAAATTTCATTTACTAAAGACGCCGTAAAACACATTAATCAAGACTTACATTGCTGTGCAACGGTCGCTCTAGATGCTTTCCCTTATTCCAAAGCCGAAATAAAACCAATGGGCTCAATTGTATCAATTAATAATAATTGGTCACCGCCCTTTATAAAACATACCACACCTCCCCCTAGGGCTTAATTCAAATTAACGTTTCGTAGTCGGTGACTTTTGTCGCTCGGCTAGTGTTTTTGTTTTTTTGGATTAATTATGTCTATTACATTTTATGCACTGCATCAAAAGCAGTTTAGTGCACGTTTTATCTTCGTTGTACTTGTGTTATCGCTTGCTTTTATCACTACAGCGATAGCCTCTCCTGGTGCCCATGGCCCAAATGGTGAACATTTAGATACTCGAACTAAAGTCACGGCTTCAACCAATCCGAAGTTTGAAAGTTTCACCGAAACCTTTGAATTGGCTGGTGAATTGCTTGAAAACCAACTGGTTATTTATCTCCATGATTTTAAAACCAACACCCCAATTGCTGATGCATCTATCGATTTAGAGCTTGGCGAAATGGCCTCAAGTGCTGAATTTTCAGCGCAGTTACAAGCCTATATTGTGACCGATCAAACCCTGCTTACTCAGCTAAAGCAAGCGGGGTTACATGAAATCGTCATGACCATTTTGACTGAAGAAAATGGTGATTTATTGGTGGCAAATTTAGAAAACCATCAAGCTGTTGAATCAACTGATGCACATGAAAATGCCGAACATGATGATCATCACCATGACTTCCCATGGCTGATTGTGTTGCTGTGTATTGGGGTATTTGTGATGGGTTTGTTTGCTGGTCGTTTGTCTAAGGAGCGTAAATAATGAAGCTTAAAAACGCGGTATTTTTATCACTGAGTTTATGCTCGCTGAGTTTATTTGCCTCACCTGGTGCACATGGCCCTAACGGTGAACACTTAGATCAAAAGTCAAACAAAGTTGAAGGTGCGCTTGGTAAACAAGCCGACGGCTCGGTCATTATGCCGATGAAGCACCAAGCTTTACTTAATATTCGCACCCAGTTTGTTACTGAGTCAGAAGTAAAAAAACATGTTCGTTTAGATGCCATTGTAAAACCGCACCCAGACGGTTACGCAAAAATTCAATCTAGCAGTGATGGTCGATTAGACGCCCCTGAAACTGGTGTTTATCCAACAGGTGCAAAAGTGAATGCAGGCGATGTGCTTGGCCTTATTCGTTATCAAGACACCGCCTATGAACTTGCCAGTCAAACCAGTGAATTAATCGCGATCCGCAATCGCATTGAGCAAACCAATCGCGATGTTGCGCGCTTAAAAAAGCTGGGGGATTTAGCCTCAAAACAAGCGTTAGAGCAGCTAGAAACTGAGCTTTTAAGCTTAAAACAACAGGCTCAAGCGCTGCAAAAAGGTCTTGAGAAACCAGAGGTGTTAATTGCACCTATCTCGGGTGTGCTCATTAACCACACAGTTTCACGCGGGCAATGGGTTGAAGCGGGTGAAGCCTTGTTTGAGATAATCGCGCCAAACCAATATCTCATTGAAGCAAGCACCAGTGATTTAGCGCTTACTCAGCAATTAACCTCAGCAAAAGTGATTGAGCAGCCAGCAATCTCACTTAACTATTTGGGCTTTTCACCTGAGCTTGTGAATGGCTTAGTGCATGTTAATTTTGAGTTGGCACAGGAACAATCTGAAAACAACTTATTTATCAATCAAAACATTAGCTTACAAGCGCCTATTAATGAAAAGCAACAAGGCATTGTGATCCCTGCGGATGCAGTTGTATTGAGTCAAAATAATTTGCCGCAAGTGTGGATAAAACTATCGGCAGAGCGTTTTTTACCTCAACTAATTCGCTATCAACATATTGAGCCAGGGCTTGTGTTAGTCACTGAAGGACTCGGTGCTGATAATCGCGTTGTGGTGACAGGTGCATCACTTATAAACCAAGTGAGATAGGCAGTATAAATGTTTAATTTATTAGTAAAAAGCAGCTTAAAAAACCGTTTGGTTGTGCTCTTGCTAGCCTTTGTCATGATGGCTTACGGAGTGTTGCAAGGGCAAAAACTGCCTGTGGATGTGTTTCCAAACCTTAATAAACCGGTTGTTACTGTGTTAACTGAAGCTGGTGGCATGGCCCCTGAAGAAGTTGAGCAACTGGTGACTTTTCCCCTTGAGAATCTACTCAATGGGGTGACTGGCGTTACGCGTATTCGTTCGACCTCAGGTATTGGTTTATCCATTGTTTACATTGAGTTTGAATGGGACACCGATATTTATCGCAATCGTCAGCTGGTCTCTGAGCGATTAGATTTAGCATCAGAGCAGCTACCGACTGGCATTACGTCTGTAATGGGGCCTGTGTCGTCGATTATGGGTGAGGTGATGTTGATTGCGCTGCCCATTGATGCTGAAGGTGATACTGATGCAATGGCCGCCCGTGAATACGCCGATTTTGTATTACGCCCACGACTATTAGCTATTCCTGGTGTGTCGCAAGTGATCCCAATTGGTGGTGAAGTGCGTCAACTACGTGTTGCACCCGATACAATGCGCATGCGCCAACTAAATGTGGATTTAGCGTCACTGCAAGCATCGCTCAATGACTTTGCTGCTAATTTCGGTGGTGGCTTTGTTGATTTAAATAATCAAGAGTATTTAATTCGCCATCAAGGCCGCACGCTCGATGTGGAACACCTTAAAAACTTGGCGGTTGGTTGGCATGATGGTCGTCCAGTGCTACTTTCTCAAGTTGCCTCTGTGAGTTATGCCGCAGCTGAAAAACGTGGTGATGGCGGCTTTAATGGCAAGCCAGCGGTGGTGATTAATGTGCAGAAACAACCCAATGCCGACACAGTGCAATTAACTGCGCAAATTGAATCAGCTTTAACTGAGCTCAATGCTGGTTTACCAAAAGGTATTGCCCAGCCACAAGTACTGTTTCGCCAAGCAGATTTTATCAAATCATCCATTGATAATGTGACAGAAGCGCTACGAGACGGTGCCATTATGGTCACGATCGTACTGTTTTTGTTTTTACTTTCAGCAAAAACAACGCTTATTTCATTGTTTGCTATTCCACTTTCTTTAGCAGTGACAGTATTGATTTTTCAATGGCTTGGTCAAAGCATTAACGTTATGACCTTAGGCGGTCTTGCAATTGCCATTGGTGAATTAGTGGATGACTCGGTGGTAGACGTTGAAAACATTCTAAGGCGCTTAAAACAAAACGCGCAATCGCAATCGCCGAAATCTGTTTTTGATGTGGTGTGGCAAGCCAGTGTGGAAGTGCGCTCAGGCATTGTTTACGCGACCGCGATTGTTATCTTGGTATTTTTACCACTGTTTGCGCTACCAGGCATTGAAGGACGATTGTTCTCGCCGTTAGGGCTTGCCTATATTGTTGCGATCCTAGGCTCACTCTTGGTATCGATGACGGTGACCCCTGTACTGTGTTACTACTTATTACCGAATGCCAAAGTGATCCACCAAGGCGATAGTTGGTTGGTAGTAAAATTAAAGCACTTACAAAGCCTTTGGATTGATTGGGCGTTGCCTAAGTCAAAACAGCTGATTGCGGTAACAAGTGTTGTAGCACTGCTTTCGGCGGCAAGTATTACGCAATTTCCACGAGCATTTTTACCCGCATTTAATGAAGGCTCGCTGGTGCTTGGTATTATTTTTGAGCCAGGTACCTCTCTAGAAGAGTCTAATAAAATGGGGCATTTAGCAGAGTCATTACTGCTGTCTGTGCCAGAAGTTACCCAAGTGGGAAGACGCACAGGGCGTGCTGAATTAGATGAACATGCTGAAGGTGTTCACTCGTCAGAGGTAGATGTCGACTTAACCCCGTCAGAACGAAGTCGCGATGAAGTGCTTGCTGAAATTCGTGACAAATTGTCTGTTTTGCCAGGGCAAGTTGCTATCGGTCAGCCAATTTCGCATAGACTCGACCACTTATTATCGGGTGTGCGTGCGCAGCTTGCGATTAAGTTGTTTGGTGATGATTTAGAGGGCTTACGCATCAGTGCTGAAAGTCTTCGTAAAAAGCTTGAAAGCGTTCCAGGCCTTGTCGATATCAACATTGAAAAACAAGTGCTTATTCCACAGTTAAGTGTGCGTTTGAAGTATGAAGACTTAGCTAAATATGGCTTAACACCGGGCTCAGCGCTGCGTCAATTAAACATGCTTACTGAGGGCACTAGCGTAACCGATGTGATTGATGGCGTAAAACGCTTTGAGTTGGTGCTTCGCTTAGAAGATCAAAACCGAACGCCTGCTGCCATTGCAAATACCTTAATTGATTCACCTGCGGGGGCAATTCCGGTTTCCTATATTGCTGATATTCAATTGCTTGATGGCCCGAATCAGGTGCTTCGTGAAAATGGACGCCGCCGTTTAGTGTTATATGCCAACAGTGAGAATGTCGATGTAAAAACGCTGCTTGCAGATATTCGCGAAATCGTGGCTGCACATGAGTTACCCGATGACAGTTTTATTAGTCTAGAAGGGCAATTTTTAGCGCAAGAACAAGCCATGCGTTTGCTCATTGTGCTGTCAGTTTTGTCATTTGCGTTAATCTTCTTAGTACTTTACCTGCGCTATCAATCCATGGTGTTTGCAACCATTATTATGTGTAGTTTACCTATGGCCTTAATTGGTGCCGTGATTGCGATGTGGTTAACCCATACTTCACTGTCGGTCGCCTCTGTGGTTGGGTTTATTACTTTAACGGGCATTGCTGCACGTAACGGCATTTTAAAAATCAGCCACTATCTAAACTTAATTCGCTTTGAGGGCGAAGTATTCGATAAGGCCTTGATTATTCGCGGAGCAAAAGAGCGTTTATCACCCGTACTGATGACTTCGATGGTAACAGCGTTCGCGTTAATACCTTTGTTATGGGCGGCTGATCAACCTGGTAAAGAGATATTACACCCTGTTGCAATTGTTATCTTTTCAGGCCTTATGAGCTCGACCTTGTTAGATACCTTGTTAACCCCTTTGCTGTACTGGAAATTTGGTAAAAAACCGACTGAAAAATGGCTGAGCAGCAACTCAACAGAGCTCATTTAATAACCTATTTCCCTTTGCGCATATGTGAAGGGAGCAACCTTTTTAATATCAACATAAAGAGAAATAAAACATGAAAAACACATTTATTACATTAATTTTCGTAACGCTTAGCGCCCTGTTCTTCGCACCAAATGCATCAGCACATGGTGATACAAAACCCCTTCATGGTGGCGTAGTGAAAGTTGAACACGAAATGGTGTTTGAACTTGTTCGCGAAGAGTCAGGTGCAAGCTTATACCTTCGTGACCATGGTAAGCCTTACCCAACGGCAAAAGTAACAGGTGACATTACAGTACTTGCAAAGGGTAAGAAATCAGATGTTGAACTGACTACGGCTGGCGGTAACAAAATGTCAGCTAATATTGTTATTCCTGAGGGTGCAAAAGTATTAGTTAAAGTAAAAGAAGATGGTCACCACAGTGTGACAGTTCGCTTTACTTTCTAATGAGTAATTTGAATACCCTAGATTAGGCTAGGGTATTCATTTTTTATGCTTTAAGGTTGCAGCAACATTTTTGTCCAAACATCATTATTTTTGGTAAAACGAGTCCTAAGATGTAAGCGGCTTTCTGCGAATGCTAAAAACTCAATTGAGACAGGTCGAATACGATACCCTCCCCAATTTTGAGGTTTTGTTACTTCCTTCCCTTCAAATATTTGTTGAGTTTTATCAAACTGATCAACTAATGCTGACTCTGACGATAGCGGCTGGCTTTGTTCGCAGCTTAACGTGGTTAGTTGTGCTGAACGCGAACGTGTCTGCCAAAACTGTATTGCTGCTTGCTCTGATATCTGTTCAGCTAGTCCGACAACTCTTACTTGTTGGCCTATGTGATCCCACCATACGCTCAGTGAAACTTTTGGATTGCGACTGATTTCTTGACCCTTGTTTGAATCATAATAAGTACAAAATACAAACCCTTGTTCATCAACCTGTTTTAGATCTACAAAGCGGCTTTCAGGAAACCCTTCTGCGTTTATGGTCGACACACAAACTGCGCTCTTCTGCTGCAAAGGCGAATCGAGTAATGCTTGTTGCCATAAATCCTTAAACTTCTCTATTGGATTATTCACGTTTATCTTTTCCTTAATTTACAACTTACCTTGCTTAATTTCATTTAAGAGTACAAAGCTAAATACCATGATTGGCAAGTTTGTGGTCACTGGATTAAAAGCTTCGATTAACAATTGCGGTTGAAGCATAGCAACCGACAGTAATAAAAAAGCCAATGCAAGTATATTTAAGATATTCATAAGCTTAGTTTTATAAAAAACGAAAAATAGCAAACCAAATATCACTTCGCCAATACCCGCCGCCTTGGTAATTAAATAAGAGATATCATCTGAAAAACCTATGCTCCCCGTCATGAGTTGTTCGAGTGGCGCAATATGTAGAAGCTTTGGAAAAATACCATGATACAACCACACAAAAGTAATCATGTAACGGGCTATTTGAACTGTTGTCATGCTAAATCCTATTAGACTCACTTCTTACCGCACCCGGTGCTTCACCTTGGTGTTGTTTAAATGCTTTACGAAAAGCCGCTTCTGATTCATAGCCACTGAGCTCTGCTATGTCGGCAACACTTTTATCGGTATTCACAAGCAAACGATACGCCTCGACCATGCGCCATTTAACTAAATACTTCATCGGACTTAAACCAACCAAACTTGTAAACTTGTCAGAAAAGTTCGAGCGACTCATCAGCGCTTCGTCGGCCAATGCTTGTAACTGCCAATTGCGTTGTGGGTTTTGGTGAATCGCATTCAATGCCTTGCCTATTCGCGTATCAAACATCGCAGCTAATAGCCCTGAATTTAATGCACTTGTTTCAACTTGTTGTCTTAAAACTTCAATAAAAAGCAGATAAGCCAATTGATCAACCACGGTATAGCATCCTACCCTAGCCTGCTTTAACTCGTTGATCATCATTTCAATCAGCCTGCGAGTTTTAGCATCATCAGTATTTGTACTTGCTTGGAGATGGATCACCTCAGGCATTGCATCTAATAGCGGATTCATCTGAGCATGCTTAAATTCAAAAAAGCCACAGACCATATTGGTTACTGCGCCATCATTGCTCATTGGGGCGTTTATTAACTGTTCATCAGGCTTATCCGCAGAGCTGGCAATGATATGTTGATGATCGTGCGGAAAAATCACCAAGTCCCATTTCTTTAGTTGCTTAATCTCACCATTCATATGCAACCAAGCCTCACCATCACCAATTAAATGAAATGGAATACGACGACTGCCTGATGTATCAACGGCCCATGTGCCACAAAAGTCGCCGTTCACATACACCTCGGCGTTAAGTGACAAGCGCTTCAACAGCACACTCAAAGGATCGGGGTCATTTAAGTATATATTTGGACTTTTGGACATGATTTTCGAATATTAAGACATAGTGCAATGAATGGGCTCTATTTAAACTTGCTTGCACAAATTAAGCAAACCGGATCAAATACCAACCCCATGGCCAACATCACATTGTTTCATAAAGACTACTGCCCTTATTGCAAAGCAGCCAAAGCGTTACTAGCCAAATTAAACTGGCAGTACAAAGAAATTGAAGTATCAGATGACCAAGATGCATTTAACAACATGGTTGAGTTGAGCGGCGGGCGAAGAACCGTGCCACAGATATTCATTAATGACCAGCACATAGGTGGATTTGATGACTTTCAAGCTTATGTGAAAAAGCTAGGCAAACTAAAACGTGCTTAAAATCATGGGCGAACTCTGACTCGCCCGTTTTTTATTAGCCGCGTTATTTAAGATTTAATTACGCACTTTTCGGTGAAGCCAGTGAGTAAACGTATGCCTCAACTTGCTCGCCGCTCTCAAGGGTTGCATTCACAATAACGCGTTCGTATTGTTCACCCTCAAACTCATCAAGCATGGTCCAGTGTTCTTTCAAGGCATAAGAACAAAATAACAGCCCTGAGACTTCGCCAGCTGCATCATCTAGTTTAATTGCAGGGAAACCGAGTTCAGCTCCCCACCCTGCTTGATGCAGTTCTCCTTTGACAGTCGCAGGCAACCATTCACCTTCAACTTCCTGCAAAATATGCTCATTTGGCTTGCCCGGCGCGAGCGTTCCATATACAAATAACCTTTCCACTTTATCATCCCGTTTTTTTATAAGAGTTAAAACATATAAGAAAGGTGATTTACAGAACAGCTTTTTGTGCGGTTTATCACAAAAATTAATACTGCGAAATCGGTACACTTTTCTGATACAGTGCTGATAAATAAAAATAATGAATCTCAGGACACGCTATGGAAGCACACATCTTAATAGGCATTATTGCAGTAGTGGCATTGCTAATTACAGCTTTCAAATTTAAATCAAAACAATTGGCTAAAAGAAAAGCCCACATAAAAAACTTTAAGGTACCCGCAAAGGTTTTGCAGACGGTTAAAAGCCGCTACCCGCATCTGTCTGACGAACAGTTAAAAACAGTAGAAAGGGGCTTGAGAGAATGGTTCCATGTAAATTTATTAGCCAAAGGTAAGTCCGTTTCAATGCCTTCTCAGGTAGTTGATGTTGCATGGCATGAACTCATTTTGTTTACCAAGTTCTATCAGGACTTTTGCAAAAAAGCGTTTGGCCGTTTTTTACACCACCATCCAGCCGAAGCCATGTCTTCTCCGAAATCAGCTCAACAAGGCATAAAGACCGCTTGGAAACTAGCATGTGCTAAAGAAAGAATTTCTCCTCTAAAACCGACCCGATTACCACTTTTATTCGCAATAGATGCCTTGCTTGATATCGAAGATGGATTTAAGTATCAACTTAATTGCCAAGGGGTCGGTAAAGAGGGTTATTGTGCGACACATATAGGTTGCTCTGCTTCATGTGGCTCAAGCGGTGCTGCCGACGGAGGTGGTGATTCTGGAGGTTGCTCTGGGGGTGGCTGTGGGGGAGGTAGTTAATAAAACTGCTAAAAATCGCTCAAAATGCGCTAAATAACGCAAATTTGAAATTAATTAAATCGATTACCTGTCTAGCAAAGTACTAGCTTATTCAAATAAATAATTAAGTCACCGTCAGGTAATCGATATGACAACACATACTTACGTTTATACCGCTGCAGTCGCGCTTATTTTTTCAGGCCAAATCATTGCTGCTCCAGAAAAACCAGTATCCGCAAATGAATTTATTCAATTATTTGAAAAGTTAAACGGTAAATACACTGGCGTTCGTAAAGCTCATGCCTCTGGTGTATGTGCTACTGGAGAGTTTCAACCCAATAAGCAAACTAACTTATTCAAAAATGCGCCTCTTTTAAGTAGCGGTGCACTCCCCGTCACACTCAGGTTTTCAATGGGTGGTGGTAACCCTATAGCTGACGAACGAACAACTGGCACGCGTGGTATGGGCATGCAAATTAACTTACCGGGTGGCGCTCGACACATCTTTACGGGCAATAACTTCCCGGTTTTTGCAGGCAAAGATCCCGAGACCTTCTTTGGCTTTTTATCAACCTTATTGCCCGATGAAAATGGTAAGCACGATCCAAAGAAAACCCAAGAATACATTAAGAATAACCCAAGCGTGCAAGGCAATGTCGCATGAAATGCACAAGCCAAAACACCAGCCTCATATGCCAACACCGAGTTTTTTGGTCTACATACTTTCTTTTACAGTAATGGCGCTGAGCAAGTAAAATTCCGCTGGCAGCTTACGCCAGACTTAGGTGTAAAAACACTATCAAAAGAACAAGCCCAGCAGCTTAAGCCCGCTTTCTTAGCTGATAAGCTCGCCAAACAACTTACTCAGGGTACTGTATCTTTTACGCTTAATGCAGTGATTGGTGAAAAGCAAGATGCAGTAATTGACCCTTCTGTTCAATGGCCAGCAGACAGAGCACAAGTCGCACTTGGTAAAGTAGTTCTTAAACAATCAGGCGGGGATGCTTGTACGCCAATCAACTTTGACCCCAATGTGATTTCTCAAGGCTTTACGGCCAGTGACGATCCAGTATTAAAAATGCGTTCAATGGCTTACGCCATTTCATTTGGCAAACGCTTAAGCGGCCAGTAATCCCCTTTTGCTTGAGCCTGAAAAGCAGTGGGATGCTTTTCTAGGCTCATCAACTAACACTCTACAAATGATACCTATCGGTAACAATACTTAATCATTTTGAGATATTCATCTTTCGCCTTAATTACTCTAAAAACAACTTCGAACCCAAAATAAACACAAATAAAAATCCTTCTCATTTAAAGTTTCATATGTATAATTGCGCGAGATAAAATAGTCGTCAGCTCGTTGTATTTAATAATGAAACTTTCAAACTTACTTGGCACTGTCAGACAATGGCACTGGATCACATCCGCATTATGCCTGGTCGGTATGCTGTTATTTGCAGTAACGGGGATCACTCTCAACCATGCCGCAGATATAAAAGCCACGCCAGTGATAACCACGCTAGAAGTCGAGCTGAGTGAAGGCATTAAACAGACACTTAACAATCGCGATAGCGGCCCACTTCCACAAGCCGTTAGGCAGCTTTTAATAAACGAGCACAACATTACGACCCCAAAAACAGATGCTGAGTGGGATGACTACGAGGTGTATTTAGGTATGCCCAAACCTGGTGGAGATGCTTGGTTGAGTATCGAACTTGATAGCGGGTTGCTTGTATATGAAAACACCGACCGCGGTGTGATCTCATATCTTAACGATTTGCACAAAGGCCGTAATACCAGCACAGCATGGCGCTGGTTTATCGACTTTTTTTCTGTGCTTTGCATTGTGTTTTCAATCAGTGGTTTTTGGTTACTTATTCGCTATGCAAATCAACGCCCTAGCACTTGGCCCTTGGTCGTTGCAGGTGCGGTTTTCCCTGTCATTATTTTAATTCTCAGTGCGCATTAAGGAGCGTTTGATGAAACATTATATTGCCCCACTTTTACTTGTTGTGGCCGCGGCTCCGAGCTTCGCTGGCGAGCTCAACGTCTCTGTTGAGTTACCAAGATTACAAGTAGCCGAATATCACAAACCTTATGTCGCTGTTTGGATTGAAAATGACAGCAACAAAGTCGTCAGTAATTTAGCTGTGTGGTACGACGTTGATATGCGCAATAACGAAGGCGAAAAATGGCTTAAAGACATGCGTCAGTGGTGGCGCAGAACAGGTCGCAGCCTCGACCTACCTGTTGATGGCATGAGCGGTGCGACCCGCGGGCCAGGCACACATAAAATGCGTTTTTCTTTAGAGCAAGCCCAACTTCAAAATCTCCCAGCAGGAGAGTATCGCCTGCGTGTTGAAGCCGCTCGCGAAGTGGGTGGTCGCGAACTCATTAATCTGCCTTTTACTTGGCCGCAAACTAAAACAACCACATTTAAACAAGCCGGTAACTCTGAGCTCGGCGCTATTTCATTCACGATTAACCCATAGGAAATACCATGAAAGTAACCCTTCTTAAATCGCTATTATTGGCGGGCCTAGCTGCAAGCTGTTTTAACGTAAACGCCCACCGAGCTTGGATCGTACCGCAAGAAACACAGCTTTCGGGTGAAAACCGCTGGGTCAGTTTTGATGCTGCGGTATCGAATGACATCTTTTTATCTAACTACAATCCGGGTCGTTTCTCGGGCGTTAAAGTGCATGCACCTGATGGCACACCGACTGAGGTCGAGAATATGCACAAAGGCAAATATCGCCATGTGTTCGATTTAGCCTTAACCCAAGAAGGCACTTATAAAGTATTTACTGCAAGCAGTGGCCTATCTGCAAGATGGTATGAAGACGGTAAACGTAAATGGTACCCAGGTCGTGGCGAAGCCTTCTCTATGGAAGAGTTTAAAAAACGCGTACCAAAAAATGCCGACAAGCTAACCGTTACCCAGTTTTCTCGTCGTATGGAAACCTTTGTAACTTTAGGTGCACCAACTGAAAAAACATTACAAGCAACAAACAAAGGCCTAGAGCTGATTGCCATCACTCACCCAAATGAGCTTTATGCGGGCGAAGCAGCTAAGTTTAAGTTTTTAATTGACGGCAAGCCTGCTGTTGGCGCTGAAGTCGTTGCTATTCGTGAAGGTACTCGCTATCGCAATGCGCAAGAAGAGATCAGCGTAAAAGCAGATGAAAATGGGGTTGTAACGCTTAATTGGAATGGCGCAGGCCGTTACTTCTTCGAAGCAGAATATCAAGACAATAAAGCGGCGGCTCCTGCGACTGTGCGCCGCGGTACTTATGTTGCTGTGTTAGAAGTTTTACCTGATTAACTTGAGCTTTAATTACCCAATATGCTAAACGCATCTCCCTTTGTACAAGCCGGCCTACTTTTGGTCGGCTATTTCGCCTTTACGCTGTTTTGCTATCGCAAAGTCATTGTTGCTAAATGGCAAAATCATAAACAGCGCCGCGCAAAAACGCTCATTGCCTATGCAAGTGAAAGCGGCTCTGGTGAGCAACTAGCCCGTGAATTACATGTAAAACTAAAAAATCAGGGCGACCCTGCACTGTGTTTTTCGCTTAACCAAGTGATCGAGCAACAATTAAAACAAGCCGACACCCTATTAATTATCGCCAGCACTTATGGTGAAGGCGAAGCCCCTGATAATGGTAGGCATTTTCTGGGCAAATTAGACACATTTAAAAGCACACTTGCTCATCTAAATTACGCAGTTCTTGCGCTTGGAGACAAAGCATATAACCAATATTGTCAATTTGGCCTAGCGCTCAATCAAGCACTACAAAGCAAACACTGTAAACCCTTGTTTAAACCAATTTTAGTCGATAAGCTTGATGAAAACAGTATCCATGAATGGTACTCACACTTATTAAACAAAGGTTTGCTAGCAGAAGCTGTGCCTCGTTCAATGCTGTCGTCTACTCAGCTACCTATTCAGCAGCTCAAACTTACTGGCCGTCAGCAAGTAAATATCAATAGCCCAGGCGCCCCTTTATTTGAAATAAATCTCGCTGTGCCAAGTGATTTAACATGGCAAGCCGGTGACATTGCGCGCTTACACATTAAAGATACCGTTCGCGAGTACAGTATTGCTAGTGTGCCGCAAGAACAAAACTTAAAGCTATTGGTGCGAGAACAAAAACACCCTACTGGTGAGCTTGGCATCGGCTCTGGTTGGCTATGCCATCAAGCAGATTTAGACAGTACGCAAGCATTCTCAATCAGGGCAAACCCTAAATTTAATCCATTAGACGAGCATAAAAAGCTCATCTTGATCGGTAATGGCAGCGGCTTAGCAGGGCTTAGAGGCCATTTAAAACATCGAGAACTAAAGCAACATCATGAGAACTGGCTGCTTTACGGTGAGCGTTGCGCAGAGCATGACTTACCTTGGCACCTAGAACTCACAGAGTGGTTTAATGCCAAGCACTTAACTGAAATCGATCTCGCTTTTTCTCGGCAGACCGCTGATAGCAACATAAAAGTAGGCAGATGTCATTCTGGCTATGTACAAGATGCCTTGTTAGCGCAACAGGCAAAGTTAAAAGACTGGGTCAATAACGGTGCGGCGATTTTTATCTGTGGCAGCTTACAAGGAATGGCAAAAGACGTTGAAAGCATGTTACTTGATATATTAGGTCAACCTGTATTATCAAGATTAGAAAGACAAGGTCTTTACCGTAAAGATGTGTATTAAGTAATCTAAATCAAAATTATGAAAGCTTTGCGGCTCCCCCCTAAGCTTTCTTAACACTCCACCTCTATTATTTAACTTCGAAATAACAACTAAAACAGCAATCTAACTACTCATCAAACAGCCCAAACATGATAATGAAAATAATTATCAATAAGCTTTACTTTGAAATATTTAGTCTATACAGTACCCAAAAAATTTCATTAATAGCAATAAACTAGGCTCTCTCAAGATGAACACACCTTTTAAACTCTGCGCACTTTCTTCGCTTATTGCTGCGACATTAAGCACTTCTGCACTGGCTCAACAAGCACCTAAAGCTGAACAAGATGACATGGAACGCATCGTTGTGACTGCAACAGGTTTTGAGCAAAAAGTACCTGACGCACCAGCAAGTATTTCTGTAATTACCGCTGAAGACATTCAAGGTCAGTCTTACACCACGCTACTTGATGCCGTTAAGTATCAAGAGGGTGTCGATGTGGGTACTACGCGCGACAAAACAGGTCAAGGCAGTGTGAGCATGCGTGGTTTAACCGGTGAGTACACCTTATTGCTTATTGATGGCAAACGCCAAAACAACCATGGTGATATTTATCCAAACAACTTTGGTGGCAACGCGTTTAATCACATTCCACCAAAAAGTGCCATTGAACGTATTGAAGTGATCAGAGGGCCAGCTTCTACGCTTTATGGCGCTGATGCCATGGGTGGTGTCATTAACATCATTACTAAAAAGTCGCTAAACGAATGGACTGGCAGTATTGATTTTGGCCGTAGTTTTCAAACAAACGATGAATTTGGTGACGACATTACCACTGATTTCAGTGTTTTCGGCCCGCTAATCGAAGGCCTAGTTAACTTCTCTGCACGCGGTAGTATTTACGAGCGCCAAGCGTCAAATCCTGAATTTGCGCCAGCTGTCGATGCTAATGGTAAAGTACATCACCGTGAGCTTGGTTTTGGCAGCGGTGGTAAAACCGTTGATAACACCAACACACAATTAGGTGCCACATTCGTATTCACGCCAAACGAGCAAAACACCATTACCTTTGATTACGATGTATCAAATCAAGAGTATGACAACACACCTAATTACGATATTGAAACTGGCCGCATTACATACCCGCTTGGCACCAAAGACAATATTGAATCTATCTGGCAAAACCGCAAAGGTGTCGTAAACCCACGTGCCGGTTATGCTGCTGATCAAGAGTTCGACAGAACATGGTGGTCATTAACACACAACGGTGAATTTGATGACTTCACTACATTTGTTTCTTTAGCTTATGTTGATACCGACAACAACGGTCGCACAATGCCGCTATCAGTTGCCGAGCGTAAGCAATTACAAGCCATGTATGATGGCTCAGGTGAGTATGCAAACTTAGACGACGCCGCTCGTAAAGCCTTGGCTGAGCATACTTTCTTACCGCGCCCTAAACGTACGCTAAATAGCAACCAGTACACTCTAGATGCACGTGTTGATATTCCTGTAGACAATTTAGCGGGCGACCATGTATTTGTGATTGGCGGACAACTGGTTGATGGCGAATTACAAGACGGTGTATTCGGTATGGAGTCAGGTGAGACACAAGGCTTACAATCTCACAAAATGACCGCCCTATTTGTTGAAGATAACTGGCATATTGCTGATCCATTTACCGTTACTGTGGGTGTACGCCACGACAACCATGATGTGTTTGGTAGCCAAACTTCACCTCGCCTATACGGTGTTTACGAACTTGGTGAAGCTTGGACTGTAAAAGGCGGGATCAGCACAGGTTATAAAACCCCAAAAACGACTGACTTATACAACGGTATTACTGGTTTCGGCGGTCAAGGTACCTCACCGTTTGCAGGTAACCCAGATCTAAAACCTGAAACAAGTACCAACAACGAAATTGCACTTTACTGGAATCACCCAAGTGAAGAGCACAACTTCAATATCACTTACTTCACAACAGAGTTTGAAGACAAAATTGCCCGTGGTGACCGCATTCAAAGCTGTACTGCGACGAGCAATGTTAAACCATGTGTAAACCTAGGCCAGTACGACGAATTGGGTTACAACAGCTACAGCCAGAAGATCAACATCGACAAAGTTGAGATCCAAGGTTTAGAAGTCGCAGGTCGTTATGCATTTAACGATGCAGTGTCTTTATACGCAAACTACACATGGACTGACAGCGAACAAAAGAGTGGTCCGCAAGAAGGTCAACCACTAACAAATACTGCTGAGCACATGGCAAACGCAACCCTTGATTGGCAAGTAACGAACGAGTTTTCTGTCACTCTTAACGCAGAAGTACGTTCAGATCGTTACCGTGGTTGGGACAGCACGCTTGAAAAACCGCTGTACTACAAAAATTACCAACTACTCCATTTAGGTGCAAAATACGACCTAAACGAAAACGTCACTGTATTTGCCCGTATCAACAACCTACTAGATACTGACTTTACATCTTACAGCGTTGATTACACAGACTTAGATGGTGACGGTGAGTTCACTTATGCAAGTGGCCGTGGCGTAGTAAGTGAAGTGGTATTTACAGATGACTATAACGTGAAAGACAAAGCGAGAAACATCTGGGTAGGTGTGAACGTAAAATTCTAGTGCAAAATACACGTTGCGTAGCAAGGTTACTTTTGCGCAAGGTGAAATGAGCAGTTTTAACTAATGCCACGGGACTCTCATTGCGCAGCAATATTACTTGTGCACAACGTGAAATAAGCAGTTTTAGCCGCTGTTGCGGGATACTTCCCTGTAGCAGCGGCTTTATGCCGCGACTTATTATGTAGGTCGTGCTTTAGCGCGACAAGTTTAAAGTTTACCTTCACTTTAACCTCTTTCAGAAATTTCCCCCTGAAGCTTCTGCCTGTCGGCATCTATGCCTCCACTTCCTTGCGTTGCAAAACTGCGTTTCTGCCACTCCTCACCCAAAAAAGATGCAATCTGAACTTCAGCCACGTATATTCGTCGTCTAGATTTTTATTCGACACAGTAAAACAATGCGCAATTTAATATTTTCGACTTTAGCGTTATCGGCGACGCTTTCTACAAATGCTTTTGCACACACAACCCCTATCAAACTTAACTTTCTCGACGAATACATAATCCCTGCAGAGCTAAGCGTTGATGGTGATAAAGTTGGTGGTTTATCGAGTATTGAGTTCGTAAACGGCAAGTATTTAATGATTGCTGATGATCATGAAAAGCCGCGCTATTTTCAGGCCAAAATCAGTATCGAAGGTACTGAGGTAAAAAACACGAAAATCAGCAATATTACGTTCGACAAGTCACTCCCCCTGATGAGTAATAAGTCGAGCAAGCGTGTCGTCGACCCTGAAAGTTTAATTCCTGCGCCAAAGCAAAACAGTATCGTCTGGACCAGTGAAGGCAGTGTGAAATACAACAAGCCGCCTGCTATTTTTATGCAATCACTCGCAGGTGACATAGACCAAACTCAAACCACTTTTGCATTGCCTAAAATGTTCAATATCGGTAAAAGCACCGGCCCGCGTCATAATGCAGTGTTTGAAGGCGTAACACTCGATATGTCGGGTAAAGGTATTTGGGTATCGATGGAAGGCGCGCTAAAACAAGATGGTGAAGAAGCCACTTTAAAACACGGCAGCATGGTGCGTATTTCACACTTTGATTTTGCCAGCAAGCAAATGCAAAAACAGTTCGCCTATTATGTTGAACCACTGGTAGACCGCAAAGGCGCTAAACCCGATGCATTTCGCACCACAGGTTTAGTTGAGATATTACAAATCAGCGAACACCAATTTTTAACCATGGAACGCTCTTATACTTCAGGGTTAAAAGACGGTGGCAATAATGTGAGTATTTACCTAATCGATGCGCAAGATGCAACCGACACATCGAACATTGCTTCTTTAAAAAACCAGACGTTTAAAGCAGCGAAGAAAACCTTGGTATTAGATTTAGCCACGATTACCGACAAGTTAGGGTCGAAGCAAATTGATAACTTGGAGGGTTTAACGTTTGGCCCAACTTTAGCGAATGGTAATCGCAGTTTGCTGATGGTGGCGGATAATAATTTTAATGTGCATGGCCCGCAATTGAATCAGGTGTTGTTGTTTGAGGTAACGGATTAACGTGCAAAATATACGTTGCGAAGCAAGGTTACTTTTGCGCAAGGTGAAATGAGCAGTTTTAGCTGTAGCTGCGTAATACTTTTCCTGTAGCAGCGGCTTTATGCCGCGACTGCTAACTACTTTTCGTCATTCTGAACTTGTTTCTGAATCTATGTTTGGTTCAACATCTGCCTTCAATTTTAAATACTGTTGTGGAGTAATCTATCGGGATTTATGTAGGTCGTGCTTTAGCGCGACAGGCTTGAAATTTGCCTTCAATTTACCCTTTGTCGCGTTTGCGACTTCAACCAAGGGGAGGCTAAGCATTTCAATTTAGCCTCTTGCAGAAATTCATCCCTGAAGCTTGGGCCTGTCGGCATCCATGCGAGCGCATTACTCATCAATTCATTATTTTCAGGGTGTGATAAAAGGGAAAGGGTGTTGTCTGTGGGTTATGGAGTTAAGGTCAAGATCGACTTATCTTATAGCTCATAAGGCCAAACTCTTTGACCCTAAATACTACAAATGCAAACCTGAACCTGTAGTTTCTTGTAAATGGGATCAAAATCCAAAATCAACGACTCTGACCCCATTGATTCGTTTCTAGTAAATGGAATCAAAGCCAAAGATCAACTACTCTGAACCTTTGATTTGTGACCCACTTTGATTTACAACTTTTTTTAGTTTAGTAATGCCCGCCTTGTTATTTGTTCCTTATTTCTATAAATTACGCAAGTTAAATTAACATAAGCCCTTCATTCTTAAAGGCTTACCTAATTTAATGTTTTAATTCCATCAATTATAAGAAGAAAACAATGAGAGTTTTATTAATACTCGTTTTAACCACTCTATTGAGTGCGTGTTTAAGTACTCCTGTGTATCAGGGGTATTATGTTGATAAAGAAAATAACAAAGTGTTGTACGGTGATGGTAATCCTTTTGCTTCGTTAGCAAATATGCCTCAAAAAGTAATTAGTCGTACAGTATCAAATGCGGATGTGAACACCTTTGAGGTCTTAGATGCTAAAGGGTACGCAAAAGATAAAAACTATGTTTATCACTATGGTAAAACCGTGCCATTCGCTGATCCTGCCAGTTTTGAGGTACTGTCTGATTTAGTCTCAAAAGATAAAAACCATCTTTTTTATAGGGCACAACCTATAAAAGGCGTTTCAGCCCAAGATGCGAAGCTATTAAATCCATCCGCAGAACTCTTAGATCAGCTGTATATATTAAGTCAGGGGAGGGTATTTATAAACATGGGCGAAATAAGCTTCACACCTTGTGATGCTAACAGTCTTAAAGTTTTAAAGGACACCTCGTACATAAAAGACAATAAATGTGTGTTTTATAAAGGAATTAAATTAGAAGATGCGAATCCTAAAAAATTTAAAGATAAAAGCTGGGATTATTCAGTAGACAACAAAAATGTATATTTTGAGGGCAAAAAATTAGCACAAGTTAGTTCTAAAGGGTTTGATGTGCTGAGTTATGATTATGCTGAAAATGACGATAATGTATTCTTTAGAGATAAGCTGTTAGTGGGTGTGAGTACTAAGGACTTTGAGCCTTTACGTTATGGCTATGCAAAAAATATCCAAGGCGTATATTTTGAAGGAAAACTACTTGAAGGTGCTAACCGTAAATTATTCCGCCTTAGTGGTTACGAGAAAGGGACTGATACTCAAAACTGTTACTATAAATCTGAAAAAGTCGACTGCGAGACTTACAAATCCTCATCAAAAAAAGAGCAAAATGCGCAGGTGTCGGTATTTGATGGCGTTGATTTAGGAAAGCGCCTTACACCAAAAGAAATCAACGAAAGCGTTTCTAAAATGGTGGGTAATTTGTTAAAAATGAAACAACTCAACATTCAAGCGCTAGACGATAAGTTACAGCTTATTCTTGAAGAGCAAAAGTCTACATACGAAGGACAATATTTAACACCAGAGACTGTAGAACAGATTGACCTTTCAAAATTAGAGGCTGGTTTTAGTTTTGAACTTTACACGCCTGCAGTTCCGAGAAAACATGTATTGTATGAATTAAGAAATTTTGAAAATAACACGGCCAATTTTGTACTTCATACATTGGATCACTTTGGTGCTTTGGTCCAACAAAGATCACTTAAAGGTGAGACTCTTTTAACTTCAGAGTCTTTATTTAGGGGCGCTTCAAAAATTGACTACGCCCCTTTTGAATGTACTTTTCAGTTAGGGAAATGCAAGCATTCAAAAGTATATGGATACAGTGATAACCCTATACAAGAAAAGTTTGATATAGAGTATCAAGATGGCTATTGGATCAGGACAACCCAAACAAAAGAGCAAAGTGATAAGCAAGAGCTGTTTTTGCTTGACCAATATGGCTTTATTTTGGTGCACGCCATTAAGCACAATGGAAAGCTAAGTAACCTTTGGTTAAGACAGAATGAGTCAAAAGGTAATTCTTAGTAGGCATATGAATTGAACCAAAAGTGGGGGCATAATCTGCATTTTTTGAACCTCTAAAAGCCTAAAAATTGCCATACAAATAGCCTCGTTTTCGGGGCTTTTTTATTTGGATGTAGTCGAGTTTAAAAAAAACAATGGGTTCAGGTTTTTACTGTTCAAACCAAAACACAAAACCAACAGGCAACTCCCCTTCCCTTTTATCACACCCTGAAAATAGTGAATTGATGAGTAATGCGCTCGCATGGATGCGAGTCAAGCCATGCTTGTACATGGACGTACCTTCATGGCGTGTACGTTCATATCAATTTATTGTTTGAAGGATTTAGTGTGATGAAGGGCGCTGGGTGAGTCCAGAGAGGGGCCAGCGGCAGCCCCTCTTTGGTTGCTGTCGCCAACGCGACAAAAGGTTAAATTGAAGGCCGGTTTCAGACCCGTCTCGCTAAAGCACGATCTACATAAGAAAAATTCACCTTGCGCAAAAGTAGCCTTGCTTCGCAACGTTTATTTTGCACGATAAGTCGCGGCATAAAGCCGCTGCTACCGAAATACAAATTCTCGAATTTTTGGTGACAGATATTACATATCTGTAACCTTTCCTCAAATCCAACAGGCAACTCCCCTTCCCTTTTATCACACCCTGAAAATAATGAATTGATGAGTAATGCGCTCGCATGGATGCGAGCCAAGCCATGCTTGTACATGGACGTACCTTCATGGCGTGTACGTTCATATCAATTTATTCTTTGAAGGATCTAGTGTGATGAAGGGCGCCGAGGGGTTCCAAGGGGAGACTGGCGGCAGCCTCCCCTTGGTTGTCGTCGCCAACGCGACAAAAAGTAAAATTGAAGATAAATGATGAACAAAGCATAGATTCTGAAACAAGTTCAGAATGACGAAAGACAGTTAGAAATCGCGACGTAAAGCCGCTGCTACCGAAAATACAGCCAACTGAGCAAGTGCTAATAGTTGCCGTCGCCAGCGCGACAAAAGGTTTAATTGAAGGCTGCTTTCAAGCCTGTCGCGCTAAAGCACGACCTACACACGAAAACTCACCTTGCTATGCAATGTTGTTTTTGCACTTATTAAATCTTTCTTCTAAATCCCCCACCTCACAAAACCCCAACGCCAAAGCAAACGCTTCATTATTATCATTCACATAAAACAACGCCGGAAAACCACTCACTCTAAGCTGTTGCACTAAGCCCAAATGTTGCTGTAACTGACTTTCAGTTTCAGCCGATAACAGCGCTTTTTCAAACTCAGCGCCATCCAAACCTATGCTTAGCGCACATTCTACAAGCGTTTGTTGTAAAGACGGGTTTTGTGCTTTTTGGTAATACGCAGATTGAATGGCTTTAACCATGAGCTCTGCACTGTTGGGGCTTAAAATTTCTGCTGCTATCACGGCGCAACAGGCTGGGTAGGTAGAGCGATATGGGGTGTTTAACTGCCAATAATCGTGATTAAAACTTACTTGCGTGCGTTGCTCTATTTGCTGCCAGTAGCTGGCAATTGCGGTGCGCAGGCTTTCATCCATTGGTTGGTCGTTATCGGGGGCTAGACCGCCCATGATCCAGTCAACTTTAATCTCTGGGTGCTGCTTTAAAAATGCCGCAAGCTCAGGCGCAAAGCCATAACACCAAGCGCACATGGGGTCGACCACATAAATAAACCGCATTGTTTTTACTTTCCTTTTAGCTTTTTATCTAGGTTTTTAACTTAGAAGACAGTGTTCGAGTCGGTAAAGATTAAAACACTTTCTCAAAGCGTATTTTGTTGTCGAGTGACGTATCACCGGGCTCAATATCAATGATGTGGTAGTGGTTTTTCACTAACATGGCGAGCATAGCTCGAAAGCGGTTCATAGTTTTAACCTGCACCGCTTGATAATTTTGCGCTTTTAACCAAGCTTCTTGCTCGTTGAGCATTTTCTGAGCGAGACCATGCCCTCTATGCTCAGGCATAACTGCACCTAACCAACTATAAAAAACCGTGTGACTCAGCGCATAACCCAATTTATATCCCACAGGTTGCTCATTGTGATAAGCCACCAGCAGTAAATAGGTTTTACCAGCTAGTCTTTGCTTTATGATTTCTAGTGTTTTTGGTGTGCCAAACTCAGGGATATTGGTTTCTATAGCCAAAATATCGCTGAGTTGACCTTGTTTAATTTCGTACATATTTGTTCATCTAATAAAGCCACAATCTTTAATTCTTACCTTTCGATTTATCGTCTGATTTTGACGACGTTTCTGGGCGCTCAATTTTGCCACTTTTTACAAGCGCTTGATATAAGTCTTCTAATGGCTCTGGAATATCATCATGGTATTCAGGCTTCTCTTTAAGTAGCTTAATTAATGCGCTTTGGGCACCTGCTTCATCTTTGTTTTCTAGCTTTGCCAAAATATCTTTAAACTTGGTGTTTAGCTTGGCATTTGGCTCAGACAAATTAATGCCATACATAACAGGCGAGACAGCCTGAACAGCTCGCGCTTTTTGCTCTGGCGCTGCGCGCTCAATTCTCGCGCCTGTGACTTCTATTCGTTCCATTTGCACGTCTTCAGCAAGTATCTCTACTCGCTCAATTTGAGGGGCACTTTCTTGTGCTTGCTTCGCTTTTGGCATCGCAGGCACTTCAACTGAAACTAACATAGGATCTTGGTAATACTGCCAAGGCGCTAACACGGCTACGGCGACGATGGCAGCTGCGAGTCCTGAGTATTGCCACCACCTGCTTGAGGTTTTTGTTGCTTTTTTCGCTTGCGATTTACGCCCTAAGTCGTTGTTGCCAAATATTTTTTGATCAAAAACTTTATTTTCATAATTAACGGCATCTGCAGCACGCGCTAAAATAGTGTCATCGATATGTTTAGGCGGCATCGCATCGTTATTTTGCTGATAAAGCTTGATGAGTTCGTCATCACTAAATTGCTTATTCATGCTTGTCGTGCGCCCCCTGTTTCTGATGCGTCTACTTTGCGATGCAAACAATCTCTTAGTTGTGACATGGCATAGCGTAATCGTGTTTTCACGGTTTCGGGTTTTGCCTCAACAATTTCGCATACTTGGCTTGCGCTAAATCCGGCTTCATGGCGCAACAAAAATGCTTCTCTTTGCTGTGGTACCAGTAATTCTACACAGTGTTTAATCGCCCGTTGCAAAAAGTCATTATGTATCTCGCTTTCGTGATTGTCTTGGCTTGAACTTAGCACAGCAGGTGACTCACTATCGTTACTATTAAGCGCCTCATCAACCAATACTAGATGCTCACCGCGCGCGGTGTGTTTTCTGTGTTCATCAATCAACAAATTATGGGCGATGCGGTAAAGCCAAGTGCTGAACTTAGCCTCAACCGTATAACTGGCCCGATTATCGATGACTCTAAGCCAGATTTCTTGAAATAGCTCTTGAGCTTTAGCCTGATGCTTTGCACCTAATTGACGACACACATAACGATACATTGGTCCTTTATGTCGGCCGTATAACTCGGCGAAGGCGGCTTGGCAGCCTTTGCCATAGCTGAGCATCAGCGCTTCGTCCGTGTCTGATTGTAATTGCGCGATTTGAGTCATAAATATTAAAGTTTCTATGCGTTATAATGAACTGGCCAATTCGACCAAGTTAACAAATTCACCGCGATAGTTAAACGGATCCTCCCCTCTATTTGCCCGCGCAATACTGGCAATATCTTGATAGTTCATGTCACCAAGGTACTGGCTTTGTTTAAGCTTTTGAGCAAATGCTGCCACTGAGGTTGCAAATTTAAAGTCGGAGCTGGCGCTATTAAAGTCTGGTAACACCTGCTGTTTATTGACCACTTGGCTGATCAGTTTACTCTCAGTGTCGCCCGGTAATTTATAACGAATTTTCACATGAAGTAATTCATCACTGGTACTGACCATTTTCTTTTGCTGGTAACGCAGCTCATCCACTTGCCCTTTATTACCTGTCAGTGTTACTTCATATAATGCCGTAACGGTATGGCCTACCCCAATTTCACCGGCATCGACTTTATCGTTATTAAAGTCTTCGTCTTTTAATAAGCGATTTTGATAACCGATCAGACGATATTCTTTAACCTCGGCGGGGTTAAACTCAAGTTGAATTTTCACGTCATTGGCGATGCTTTGCAGTGTGCCACTCATTTGTCTTAGCAGGACTTTTTGTGCTTCATGTAGGGTATCAATATAAGCGTGATTACCATCCCCTATGTTGGCTAATTGCTCCATCATGGCGTCGTTGTAATTGCCTCGTCCAAAACCTAATGTCGTTAACGAAATACCTTGCTTGCGCTGCTCTGCGATCAAGTCTTTTAACGCTTCTATACTTGTGGTACCAACATTAAAGTCACCATCAGTGGCCAAAATCACTCGATTCACACCGCCCTTAATAAAGGCTTTTTTCGCTTCTTGATAAGCCATTTTAATGCCGCTCTCACCATAGGTGCCGCCCCCTGCTTTGAGCTCTTTTAAGGCATTTATGATGGTTTGCTTTTCTTTGCCTTTAGTAGGGCTTAACACCACCTGCACATTACCAGCGTAAGTCACTAAACTCACGGTATCGCGGGCTGATAGCTGCTTTACCATCATAGTTAGGCTTTGCACCAATAAAGGCAGTTTATTTTTGTCGTGCATCGACCCAGACACGTCCACTAAAAACACCAGATTCGATGGCTTTCTTTCACTTGCCGGTAAGTCATAACCTTGCAGGCCGATACGCAAAATATGGCGTTCATCATTCCAAGGAGCTGGAGCCAACTCAGTGAAAGTCGCAAACGGCTGCGATTTGTCTTCCGGCACGTTGTAGTTGTAATCAAAGTAATTAATAAAGGCTTCTTCACGTACAGCATCGGTAGGTGGCATCTGCCCCATATTTAAATAACTGCGAATATTGGCGTAGCTGCCCGTGTCTACATCCACCGAAAAGGTCGACAGAGGGGTGGTTGCGGCTTGAAATACCCCATTGCTGTCGCTCGGTAGGTAATTATCACGATCCTCAGGATGAGCAAAAAACTCAGGGGCTGGCGGTGCAATTCTTTTTCGCATTACAGGCGCGGCCATTAAAGGCTGTGGTTGACTAATCTGCATATATTCAACCTCAGTACCAATGGCTGAGCCATCAGCTTGCACTTTTGCAACACGACTGCCCGTCACCATAATTTTTTCTACGGCTTCTTGGTCTGATTTACGCTCTTGTTGCGATTGTTCTTGGTTTTTTTGCGCCGTTTGTTCACTCTTGCTGTCTTGGTTCGAGCAGCCAGTCATAAGCAAAGAACTAAACAAAGCGCCAAGGGTTAATGCAATTAAAGTTTTGTTGGTTTTCATATGCTGTCTCTTTTTATAGAAGGTTTACTGCTATAAACGGACGACTATGAATTAGGGGGTTAATTATTTTTAAAGTTTTTTCACCCCGGCTTTGTCTGTTTTGATTAAGCCTATAAAAACAGGGCTTTAACTTGCTCTACAAACCATCTATTGGCCTGATTACTGGCTTTTAAAGGGTGCCAATAAAGCTGTAAATGATAGTCTGGCACCGTGATTGGTGGTGGTAATCGTGTTAGTTTTTGCCCTTGCAGTACTTGTTTGGCAACTTGAGTCGGCAGGGTTAATAAATACTCGCTGCCTGGCACTAGGTGCGGTGCTACAAGTACACTGGTTTGCTGACACGCAACATGACGCTTATGACCTAAATTCGCTAATACTTGGTCGACAATACCTTGTGACTCTCCCCACGGTGCGATGCGTATATGCTGCTCTTGTAAAAATTGCTCTAGAGACAGCGCATTTTTTATTCTCGGGTGCGCTTTACACACTAAGGTACTGTAACTGTCGCTGAACCAAGCAAGCTGCTCAACACCGGCTTGCGGGTGTTCATCATGCTGAAAGCCTAATACGAAATCTAAGTTTCGCTGCTCCAACTGTTCTTTAATTGGTAAAGGGCTGGCTGGCAAGATCTCAATCTGAATATGCGGCGCTTGTTTTGCAAAGTGCCGAGTTAATTTAGGCAAAAAACAAAACTCAGTGTAATCGGTCGCGGCGATACGGAATGTTTTCTCACTGTGACTTGCGTCGAATCCGCTTGCTTGACCTAGTCCGAGCTCTAGTAACGGCAAGGCTTGCTTTACATACTGGGCTAATTGCTCAGCTCTTTCAGTCGCCTGCATTTGATTATTCACTCGAATAAATAAAGGATCGTCTAGACGTTTTCTAAGCCTAGCTAAGCCGTGACTAAACGCAGACTGACTTAAATATAACGACTCAGCGGCCTTTGAGACCGACCGATATTGATAAAGCTTATCGAACAGCAGTAATAAATTGAGGTCAAACTGTTTGAGATCCATAAACCTGCACCGTATTCATTTAACTATGAACATTATGCACTGGTTTCATTATTTTGTTCGGTTAATATATTTAAAAAGTAAATACCGAGCGAATACGCTCTAAGAGGAAGCGCTATGTCACAACTTACTATTCGACCTGCTGAAGTCACCGACATCGACACTATTTTATATTTCATTAAAGAGCTCGCCATTTATGAAAAAGCAGAGCATGAAGTGTTAGCTACACCAGAAACCATTAGGTCGAGCATGTTCGCAGAGCACAGTGGTGTGCATGGTTTAATTTGTGAATTAGACGGTGAAGCCATTGGTTTCTCAGTGTATTTCTATAACTACTCAACTTGGCTAGCAAAGCCTGGACTTTATCTTGAAGATTTATACGTGTCACCAGAACACCGAGGCAAAGGTGCAGGTATTGCGCTACTTAAACGTTTAGCTCAAATCGCTGTTGAAAAAGGCTGTGGCCGATTTGAATGGAGCTGTTTAGATTGGAATACGCCTTCTCGCGAGTTCTACGAATCATTAGGCGCTGAGCCACAACATGAGTGGATTGGTTATCGCATGAGTGGTGAAACGCTGGTGAATTTTGCACAGAAGTAACCATTCCCAAAGTGTGGCGGATATCTTCAATTAATCCTTTTCCTATTTGATTACGCTTTTAATATCAAAACTGATAATTAAGCGATCACAATGAAAAATACCGCCCTACCCTTAGCCGCTTTGCTCTTCGCTCTGTCGGCTAATGCAACAACCCAACTAACTTCACATATAGCTAATAACAGCAAATCTTATCGTGTACACGATAACAACACCTTGATGTACGACACTCAGGTTTCATGGCATCAAACTGGCCTTGACCTTCAAGTCCTGCAAGGCCATGCCTCACAGTTAGGACGTTTGAGCATCACACACAGCAAGGTGATTGCTTTTGATAGTACCAACAGAATGCTTTGGCAAGACAAACGAAGTAGTCTTCCAATTTGTATTCCTGAATTATTTCCTGAGTTTGCGAAGGCGTACTTCAAAGAGCTCAAAGCGGGGAAAAGCATAAAGTGTCATGGCCCAATCATAAAGGCAAAAAAGCTTGCGCCATTTGAGTTTGAACTCATCGCCGAGACATCCAATTCGTTAATCATTGAAGTAGGTCCGGGCTCCATAGGCATGATGTTTTTTATGAACCCTATTACGATGACGTTAAACAAAGACGCAACTCACTTGCAGGATTTTAGCGGCATTTTACCCGCACCTGAAAGGCTTTTAGGCAGGATGGCCTACTTAGAGGTGAAAGAACTTAGCCAAGCAGATTACCCCATAGCCACAATTGATAAAGCTGTATTCGCTGGTTCAAAACTTTAATGAGTCGTTGTACTCAATTTAAGAATAGGATGGCTTGTGCCGGCAACTCTGTTTACCGGCACCTCATTACTTTGCAAATAATTAAACGGGCAAGGTATCAGCCATCTCAAGATATGCCTTAGGTGTCATGCCGTTACATTGAGAAAAGATACGAGTGAAATGAGCTTGATCGCTAAAACCGCATAAGAAGCCAATTTCAGCCAAACTCGTTTGTTTTTGCATGAGCAGTTTGGCAGCATATTTCACCCTTTCCTGTTGCAATAATTGCGCAAACTTCAGGTTTTCTTGCTGCAAGTGCCGTTGTAAGCTGCGCGATGAAACACAAACCTGCATGGCGACTTTATCAATAGTAGTTTCAACAAATCCTGTTGCGATAATCGCCTGTTCGACTTTGCTCTGCCAACTGGCTAATAGAGCTTGTTCGTCATCATTTGCAAATAGGGGCAGACTATTTTGTTTATGGCGAGCGCAAGGCTCATAACGGATCACCCAACTAGAATAAGCTTGTATCGACTCGCACAAAGTAGTTTGCGCCTCAAAATCAAATAGTAAAGTTTCGCTGTTGGCCTTACCAGACAAGGTTATTTTGCTGGCGCCACAGTGAGATAACAGTGCACATAACACACTCATCACGGCTAAATCTTCGAGCAAACTTGGCGGCTGCTCGCCTCGTGAAAGGTGCTTTATATTAATTTGACCTTGGCTGAAATCGCTTTCAGTGTAATGCAAAGCATGCACATAGCGCTCAAGTCGATGCCATTTAGATAATAAACTTTGTGGCTCTGAGCCAACTAACAAGGCCATACTCAGCGGTGTATGTAACAGTTGAGACACACCTTGTCCCAACTTTAAAATATTCTCGATGCCATACTTATCAACAAAAGCCTGTAGTAAAGCTCGTTTAGAAGTAATAGGTACTTTGCTTTGGTTTACCGCTTTGACAGAAGGTTCAATGGCAAACCCGTTCAGTTTTGCACCTGCACGTAATATATCCATCATAGCTTGGCTTGCAAAAGCCGCATTTTTGCTCGCAGATGCACTCATTTTAAAACTCCTAGCGCGTTAAGAGAGGTTGTAGTTTTTTACCAAGCCAAGGTAATGACATCAACCAATTTGGCGCGCTTGTGACGATAAATACCACCAATGAGAACCAAAGTAATTTACCTAGAAAGACCGTTATCATGATGGCCAAACCAGACAGTCCTGACAAAATACTGAGTATTACTAAACTTCGTGGCGGTGTTGGAAACACAGACATGGCAAACAAGGCCAGCAAGCCATAATCGTTTATCCATGCTTTTAGCTGTAACCACTTTGCATAAAAATCTGATTGCTCGCTTGGAATAGATGCCTGAATAAAGCTCTCGAGCAACAAGCTTAAACCAATCAATATGCCACTACCTATAACTGCTGCCATTGCAAATAGCAAAGCGATAAATACCCGTTGTTGAGGTTGCAACCAAGCGAGCAACATCACTGAGGTTTGCGTCGGTAACGCAGGTATAAAAAAGTCGCCAATCGAGAGGCCTGCAAGCATAGGCACTGCTTTAGGTTTACTGCCATTTCGTTTTAGCCAAGACAGCACCTTGGTTGCGATACTTTGATTATTCTTACGCATAATTACGCCCTCAACATGACACTTTCAGCAAGGTTGGGAAACAAGCGTCTCAGGCGCATCAACCATTTGGTTTTACCCACTCTGATTTCTTTATCGTGACGTTCAATACCTGCCATTATTTCTCTTGCAGCTTGCTCTGGAGAGATTTTCCCCCTACCACGCCCTCTTGTCATATCTGTATCGACCAAAGGTAAAATAGCCTCACAAACTCGGACTTGCTGATTGTTTTGAGTGATCTGAGCTCGTAAAGACTTACTAAAAACCCGTAAGCCCGCTTTATTAGCACAATACACCGCCGAGCTTTGTTTTGGTGCAATGGCCAAGCCTGATGTGACAAATACCCAAGTCCCCTGAGCACTTTGTACATTTTTAAATAGTAAACGTGTCAGCAACATGGGCGAGGTAAGATTAATCATCGTTTCTTGTTGCTCTGTTACTTCATACAGGGCGCTCGATACATAGTTTCTGGGTTGTTGCACCCCTGCATTGTGAATAACAAGGTCTAATTTCGTAGCCTCGAGCTTATTTGCCAGTGTTTCAACATCACTGAGCACTGATAAATCACAGACCAACCAATGTACTTGAGGGTTAAGCTTGCGAGCTTGGTCAACTGAATTTGGATTACTTCCAGTGGCAATAACTTGATAGTTTTTTTGTAAATACTGCTCAACAAGTTGCGCGCCGATCCCGCGAGTGCCGCCTGTGATTAAAATCGTTTTCGTCATGCTCATGTCCTTATAACTTTACCAATGCACTGAGATCTAGTCCTTGCTCAAGCTCGACGTTAGCAAGGTACTCTTTATATTTTCCGTTGTGTTTTTTGTCTCTAGGTTCAATCAAACCGGTTATTTTTCTGAGTACTGGTTTGTCTTTATCAAAATAAAATCGAGTCGAGCCAAACACTAATCGCCACAACCAAGAAGCTGGCATGACTTTAACAACAAGCTGATCGTTTTCGGCCCTGGCTTGCACTTTTATTTTGGTGTGTGCTTGAACTTTGAGTACCACATAATCAAAGTAAAACGCCTCACCAGCTTTGAGTGCATCCCAACGTTTAGCCACCTCAAAAGGGATACTTAATAACGATGCAGGCTCGTGCGAAAAACGATTAGTCTTGGTTTTACGTTGTAATTGTGTTTTCGGACTGTTTAACACAAATTCCCCCTCCCCTGACTTATGAAAGAGCAACCCTGTTTCATTTAAACTCGGTTGTGCCATCTCAAGACGATGTAACCCATTTGCGACAGACCAAGCTAGTGTCTCGGTGGCTACTGGGTCTTGCCCGACAGCAAACCATTTACGGCAAATGTGTAATACGGACTGGTTGTCGACACTCAGCGACATAGTCATAAAAAAGGTCGGTCTTGGGTTTTGCAGCGTTAAGTCGTAACTTTTTGCAGAGGCAAATAAGTTATTTGCGGTCAGTAGGCTCATGCTTTCATTTCCTGAATGATAATTACTGAGCCAGTGTATGAATTTGCAAAGCAGGTGAATTGAATATTTACGCCAAATTGAGCTTTGCTGTGCGTTTTAGAACCAAAGAGAAAGCGCGGCATAAAGCCGCACCTACAAGTAGAGTTCGAGTAGATTGCTACTTTGTAGGCGCGATTTTATATCGCGCAGAATAGATAAACTGGATGACTAAGATGTGTCGCGCTAAAGCACGACCTACACGACTATAGATCGCGGTTTATAACCGCCGCTACCAACTAAGTTACACGTAACAGCGGTTAAACTTGCTCATTTCACGTTGCGCAAAAGTAACCTTGCTGCGCAACGTGTATTTTGCACTTAGAACCCAAACGGCATGTTGAACGCGAAGAACGCGATTAATAAACCAGTCCAGAATACTAAGAAGGTCAGTGAGTAAGGGATCATCATGGTGATCACATCACCAAAACTCAGGTTTTTATTGTACTTACGCATAAACGCTAGAATAACGCCGGCATACGTCATCATCGGAGTGATGATATTTGTTGATGAGTCTGCAACTCGATACGCAGCAGCGACAAGCTCTGGCGTCATGGCTGGGTTTACTGCATACAGCATAGGTACGAATATTGGGCCCAATAGCATCCACTTTGACGTAAGACCACCAACGAATAAGTTAATCAGTGCTGTGGTTAATACAAAACCGATAATCAACATAATTGGGGAATCTTGTAGGCCCATCGCAGATAAACCGCTTGCACCTAAATAAGTGATGTATGTGCCTAAGCCTGAGTAACCTAAAATACCTAAGAAGTTATAACAGAAGAAGGTAAGGACTAAGATGTAGCCCATGGTATTCATTTGCGCGACCATGGCTTTTACTACGTCCATCAGGCTTTTAAATTTACCTGTTGCGACACCAAAAGCAGCACCCACAGAGGTAAAAATAAAGGTGATCAACAAGATCACATTATTTAAATAAGGCGTCACAGTTTTACCCGCTTCATTTTCGTATGGAGCTAGCGGTCCTAGCGCCAACAAAACTACTACACCTATTGAGGCAAGCAAGCCCCAGAATGCGGCGCGAAGACCTTTTTTCTCGTCTTCAGTCACAGAGAAATCAGACAAGTCCATGCCCTCAGGTAAGTCATAAGGCATGTCTTTAAACTTAGGTTCGATGAACTTCTTGGTTACCCAAGCACCTAATCCCACCAGCATAAAGGTCGAGACAAAAATAAAGTAGTAATGCATGGTTGCTGGCGTAAGTGCACTGCCATCTGCTGCTTGGAAAGGAATTCCTTGAGATTCAGCAAAAATTTGTGCATTCAAACCAATGATCACATCCACTGGCGTGGCTGGGATTAAGTTAGCGCTGAACCCTGCTGATACACCGGCAAATGCAGCCGCCATACCTATCATCGGGTTTTTACCAAGACCCGCATACAAAAGACCGGCTAAAGGAATAAGAATAAGGTAGCCCGCATCGGTTGCGATTGAGCTCATGATCCCTAAAAAGATAAGCGCTGGCGCTAAGAACTTCTCGTTTAAACGTGTACCAATTTTTTTGATAAGGGCATTGAATAAGCCAGAGCTTTCAGCCACACCAACACCTAGCATCACGATTAAGATAACCCCTAATACGCCGCCACCAAAACCGAGCCAATTATTCAGCAGGGCATTATCAAATACCCAACGGACATGTTCGGCTTCTGTCATGTTTTTGATGGTATGGGTTATGGCGCTGCCATCGGCACTTTGCGTTTCGAACGTTAAGCCGCCTATTAATGCGGTTAAGGCAAATACGAATACCAAGAACCACATAAAAATAATGATGGGATCGGGTATTTTTTTACCTGCCTTTTCTATAAATGCGATGACACCACCGCTGCTCGGCTGAGCTACTTCACTTGTCGACACCTTTTTACTTCCTATTTTGTTATTTTAATTATGCTCTTTGTTCAGCATTAACCCACTTAGAGCAGTAATAGCGCAAATAGTTTAATGATTTTGTCACAAATCAGAAACAAACAAGATAAAACCACATAAAAGCGAGATAATGTAACAATTAAAAGTTCATTCTCTCGCAAGTTGACTTGCAACTTTGCAAAGAAAAGCGGCTACTTCCTGCGAAGTAGTCGCTTTCATTATCGATTTACATCAATTTTAATTTATGGTTTTACCGCTGGGGTTGAGTACTTAGGCGGTTTAATATCAAGTGGCGACTTGCCTTCAAGCTCTTTCATTAGCTCTGATACTGCGCGCTCTAGCTGAGGGTCTTTCCCTTGCGAAAGCGAACGCGCATCTTGATAAACCTTGATATCTGGGGCGATCCCCTTGTTTTCACCTACCCACTCATTGTTGATAGGGTCAAACACGGCATTATCTGGTGCTGTCAGTGCGCCACCATCAACAAGTGGATAATGCACCGATGATTTCACTACGCCCCCCCAGGTTGTAGCACCAATCAGCTTGCCCACTTTTTGCTGTCTAAACGCCCATGGGAAGTAGTCACCACCCGAACCAGCTAGCTCGTTGATAAGCAGAACTTTTGGCCCCTTTATCCCCGCAGGCAATAGCATAGGTTTGCCGTTTGGTACTTCATTGGTGATCGCCGCGCGCAGCTTGCGATTCATTAAATCAACCATGTAGTCATCTAATAAACCACCGCCATTAAAGCGCTCATCGATCACCGCGCCCATTTTGTCTTGCTGTGCAAAGAAGTAACGGTTAAATGAAGTGAAACCAGGTGTTGAAGTATTTGGCACCCATACATATGCAAGTTTGCCGTCTGACAACTTATCAACTAAGCGACGGTTGTCTTCTACCCAAGCACGCTGACGAAGACCATACTCACTTGAAATCGGCTCAACAATCACTTGATGCGCCCCTTCATAGTCTGGCTTGTCGTTTACTTTCAAAGTCGTTTGTTTACCCGCTGTGCCGTCTAACAACGCATATGGGTTATCGTTTGCTGTAAGCGGCTGGCCATTAATCGAAACGATATATTGCTGCTCTGACACTTTTAGATTTGGCTGATCAAGTGGACCTTTTAGTTTAGGATTCCAGCTTTCTGAGGTATAAATTCGGTCGATTTTCCAATAACCATTATCTTGAACTAAATCTGCACCCAATAGGCCCGCTCGACGTTTTTCAACATCTGGCATATCACCACCGAATACAAAGCTGTGACCAACAGACAGCTCACCGTTAACCATATCAAGTAAGTAAGTTAAGTCCGAGCGGTGTTTAACATGCTCAACCAAAGGCTCATAACGCGAAAACACTTCATCCCAATCACGACCATGCATATCAGGGTCGTAGAAGTAATCACGTTGATAACGCCACGCTTCAACAAACATTTGACGCCATTCTGCTTGACGGTCTAAACGCGTTTCTAAATCAACTTTAAGAGGCTTACCTAACTTTACAGACGGTTTAGTTGCATCGACCACATGCCAATTGCGACCTTTTTTCACTATGAGCTTTTTGGTGTCAGCAGAAATGTTCACATCGCTGATACCGCTTACATATGGTTTGGCCTTGCGCTTTTTAACACTGTATTTATGTAGTGAGAACGACCAACCTTTGTCGGCACGTTTAGCAAAGAACACACTGCCTTTTGGACCATGTATCACACCGCTGTATCGACCTTCTGGCATAGGCAATGGCATGATACGGCGTTCAATGTTGTCAAAATCTATGCTAACAACGACGCCATCTTTCTTTTTGTCTTTGCCTTCTTTTTTCTTAGCCGCATCTTTTGCTTTATCTGAAGACTCAGCTTTTTCTGCTTTATCAGCTTTCTTATCTGCATCTGCTTTACCTTCGTCAGGCTTAGCTTCTTTTTTCACCTTTTCTTCATCGCTGCGCAGCGCAAAAGGTGAATCTAAGTCTTTGGCAAGATTAATAATGTAAGGCGCATACTCATGATCTGCCGACATTGAGCTAGTATTTGCCCAACCACTGTCTAGGCCATAATCAGTACTGGCTAAGAAAAATAAATGTTTACCACTTTGATCCCATGCAGGCGAAACTGAATTAGCCATGCGGTTTGTAATGGCACGACTTTGCTCTTCTTCTAAAGACCAAACTTTGATTTGTTTAAAACCATTATCAGCTTGCTTAGCATACGCTAGCCATTTTGAGTCGGGTGCCCAAGTTAAACCTGTGCGACCACGTTCTAAATTGTTACCGCCGACATCAATGGTTTTAATCGTTTCTGACTCTAAATCAACTAAACGGTAACGCACATCGTCATCAACAAAGGCAATGTACTTACCATCTGGTGACCATTGTGGTTCCCAGGCCATTTTCGACTCACCAATAGAAATGGTTTTACGATCACCCATACCATCTTGGTTTTGTAGCACTAATTTATAACCTTGCTCACCCTCATCAGAGAACCAAGCTATTTTATCGCCTTTTGGTGACCAGATTGGCGCTCTATCGGCTGAGCTATGATCTTTGGTTAAATTGCGCGTTGAGCCATGCTCGACAGGCACTGTGAATATTTCACCACGTGATTCGAATAACGCGCGTTTGCCTGAAGGCGATAAAGAGGCATTTTTAGCGTTTCTTGCGACGTTTTGCCACTTAGTTTCTGCCCATGGGAAGTCGGCTTGTATGTTAATGTCGAGCTTTTTAGCACGCTTGCGCTTTACATTATAAGTATACAAATAGCCGTCTTTTTCAAAGGCTAATTGCTTACCATTGCTGGCAAGTTGCTTAATGTCACCACCTTTAAATTTGGTGATTTGTTTGGTCTTCTTGCTTTTTGGGTCATATTCCCAAATATTCGATACCCAATCTCTATCAGACAAATAGTACACTTTGCCTTTAAGCCATACCGGCTCAATATCTGTTGACGTATCGAAGTGAGGTAATTGGGTTTCTTCTTGTGTTTCTAAATCAAGTAACACAAGTGGGGGATTCTGGCCGCCTTTGTAGTTACGCCACTCGGTATCCCAGCGACTCATACGGTCAATAATGAGTTTGTCACCGTCTTTAGAAAATACGCCATTAAAGCCCCATTGATGCGTGACAAGTTCTGGTGCTCCGCCATCGACAGACACGGTCCATAAACGTTCATATCGCTTTGGTGCGGTACCACGAGAAGAAGCAAATAACACCTTTTTGCCATCTGGCGTCCAGCCTCTTACATACGCATTGTTTGCATGCCAAGTGAGACGTTTTGGCTCTCCACCCGCAACAGGCACAATATAGACAGATTGCTGACCATTTCGATTAGAGCTAAATGCAATGGTCTCACCATCAGGTGATAAATGTGGTTCAGTCTCAACTGCTTGCGTACTGGTAATACGCTTAACGTTTTCACCGTCAAGGTCCGACACCCACACATCTCCACCATAAACAAATCCGATATGAGAATCGCTGAGCGTCGGCTGTCTTAACAGTCTGGTTTCATCTGCCGCATTGGCTGAAAAAGCACTGATCACGCCCAGTGCAACGGCTGAAATAATATTCTTCATTGTTATATTTCTCTATTTTCCTTATTGCTTGTTACCTAACAGAGTAAAAATTATAATTTTTAGACAGTTAGCTACATATTGATGCTAACACAAAAACCCATACCAGGAACAAGCTGTGTCAAATGCCAAATAATTAAACAAGCACAAAATTAGAATTGAAAGGAAGCAATTGTAATAAATTGCTTCCTTAAGTCCTTAACCCACTTAAAACTGTAGAATTTTAAGCATAAAAATTGGTTAGACTTTTTGCGCTGAAAATTGCTCCCAAGGGCCTGTAATAGCGAGGGTTTTAGTCGGTGAGTAAAGATTTACAAATAGCGTTTTTCCATCATGGGAGAAGCACGCACCTGCAGGCTCTGTTTGAATGTGAAGTTTTGCAAACGGATACACTGCACCTTTTGGTGTCACCCCTCTTAAAAAATTTCGGGTTACATCGGTGTATTGGTCTTCACACACTAATAAATGGCCTTGTGGAGTCACAGTTAAGTTGTCACCAAAGTTATACTGACTACCATCAGTACTCTCAACAAATAGCTGTAATAAGCCTGGATGCTGAGATTCTTGCGCTGTGCCTTCAAAGGCTGATGGCTGGTATCGCATTACTTGGCCAAACTGTTTTTGCCCCCCATTGGTACAGCAGAAATACAATTCATTAGTACCAAAATGAATGCCTTCACCACGTGCAAACAGCGCTGCGCCCGCTTCATAGCCTTGCGCGCGTAAATCATCGTTGGGACTTTCAGGGTTTGATAGGGTGATCCATTCAACCTCTAGCCAGTCACCCAATGCCATGCTGTTTTCAGCCCAGTTTCGAGTATCAAACTGTGGCTTTTGTTTAACGACAAGGGCTTGTAATGCTCCCCCTTCACTTAACTGGCCTTTTACTTTTGGAATAAAGCGATAAAGTAGACTATCGCCTCTATCTTCTGTCAGGTAAATAATGCCGGTTCTTGGGTCGACAGCTGCTGCTTCATGGTTGAAACGACCCATAGCGACTAATGGTTTAGGCTCTACCAACCCATTCGCCTCTGCGGGTACTTCAAAAATATAACCATGGTCTTTTGAGATGTTGCCATCGGGGCGATCTACTGACTCTTCACACGTTAGCCAAGTGCCCCAAGGCGTTGTACCTCCTGCACAATTTCTGATAGTGCCGATCAGGCTCATGTACTGTTTTTCTAATTTTTGCGTTTTTAAGTTGTAGACGAGTGTTGAGGTGCCGCCCGGTAAAGCTGTACCTGACTTTAAGTTGTCATAGCTTTTATTCGATTGGAAAGATTGCCATGGCGCTGCAGATTTATTTATGTGCTTTTGAGCCAATTCGTGATTACGAATCAAAGCAACACGGTCTTCATCTAATTTGATACACCCCATACCATCTGCATTGTCAGGTACTGGCATGCCATCATCCATTTTATCGCCGAGTTGTGAGATTACTCGATAGCTAAACCCTGGCGGCAAGTCTAGGATATTATTTTTGTCGGAAACTAAATCGCCATAACCTGATGACAGCGGCATGTCAGCCAAAGCCACACTATTGCCTTCTTTGCTGCGACAGCCCATCATATTGACGGTTAACCCCGAAAAAGCCAATGCCGCAGCACTGAATGTAAATTGTCTACGTGAGACCATTACTTCCCCCCCCAAATTTAAATTCGTACAATTACTCTAACCACAATTGTGATAATGTAACAAAAGCATTCATTTATCAATATTGTTTTATTTCTTAAATTCAGTTTAGAGATGTTATATGCAAAGCATATGAAAAAGGTCGAATTTTATTTTGATATCGTCAGGTTAGATTTTATAGATGAGGTATGAACATTGAGATAGAATTGCGCGGTCTGTGCTGCTTTCATTGTGATCCACAATGAAACAACGTTTTTTATTCGTGCTTAATACATTGAGGCCATCATGTTTACTGATACGCTTTTAACGATCCTCGTTATCTACTCTTTTGCTTTTTTCATTACTGGTATTTTGATGATTATTTTAGAACCTAAAGGTGATGAATATCGCTACCAACAGAAGGTAACTGAATACACTATGTTGGCGATTGGATCGGTAGCTACTTTGTCATTTTCATTTTTTGGCCTGACAAGCCTTTAAATAAGTAAAAGTCTAGATGGGTTAGGGCGTACTGAAATTAATTAACCTAAGCTTTAGTTGCTCAAAGTTATCAATGATATACACGCCCTAATTTGTTATGCGCATTCAAGTTTCATCTCGACCAATGAAGGGGTAAAACCTAGCTTTTGATAAGCATTAATTGCAGCTTGATTTTCGGCATACACATCTAAGTAAAATATATTTACACCATGTGCTCGTCCCCAGCCCATTAACGCATCCATGACCAGTCTATTTAAGCCTCGTCCACGAAAGTCAGGTGCAACATACATAAAGCCAAGGTAGCCATGTTGTTCATGAGACAGAGATTGCTTACTTGATCTGACCTGAATATAGCCAGTCGCGATGATCTGATCTTTTTCTTCAAGTACGAGTACTTGGCTGCTTGTTTCACTTATCAACGCGGGTAAATCATAATATGTCGCGTTGTTCGCTTTAATATGACTGTTGTAAGGTCTTTCAGCCTCAACGACGGCTTGCTCTAGGTGTAGTAAATCGTTTATATCATCCTGAGTTGCGATTCTTAAATGCATCTGCTTACTTCTTATTTTTAATTCTTAATTAAATTGAGCCAAAAATTTATCAAATTGGCTGTAATCGCCAATGTTCTCATCAACCCACTGATCATCATGATAAGTATTTAAATACCTTTCGCCGCTGTCGCATAAAAGCGTCACGATTGCGCCTGACTGCCCTTGCTGCTGCATCTCCAAGACCTTATTCAAGACGCCAAACATATTGGTCCCTGATGAAGGCCCCACACGCTTACCTAGTTTTTTACTAAGCCAATGCATGGTGGCAATACTGGCGGCATCTGGTACTTTTTGCATCTCATCTACCACCCCTGCAATAAAAGAAGGTTCAACTCGCGGTCTGCCAATACCTTCAATTCGACTGCCTCGACCGAGCGTGATGCTGTTGTCACGGGTTTGAAAATAGTCGAAAAATACTGAGTGCTCGGGGTCTACAACCAATAAATTTGTATCGTATTTTTGAAAACGTAAATAACGTCCAAGCGTCGCTGAAGTGCCTCCGGTCCCCGGACTCATCACAATCCAGCTGGGTATAGGATGAGGCTCATCTTGCATTTGCTTAAAGATACTTTCTGCAATGTTATTATTACCGCGCCAATCAGTCGCACGCTCAGCATAAGTAAATTGGTCCATATAATGACCGTTTAACTCATCGGCTAAACGCTGCGACTCGCTGTAAATTTGATCTGTTTGTTCAACCAAATGACAGCGGCCACCATAAAATTCAATCTGTTTGATTTTTTCATGTGCCGTAGACTTTGGTACAACGGCAATAAAATCAAGACCGAGTAACTTTGCAAAATAGGCTTCCGAAACAGCAGTGCTACCAGATGAAGACTCTATGATGGGGGTATTTTCAGTAATATGGCCGTTACATAAAGCATATAAAAATAATGAACGAGCAAGGCGGTGTTTCAAAGAGCCGGTTGGATGTGTACTTTCATCTTTTAGATACAAAAGCACGTCAGGGTGAGACTTTAGATCTAAACGAATTAAATGTGTATCTGCAGAGCGCGTGTAATCTGCTTCAATGGTTTTAATTGCCCAATTAACCCAAGGTCTGTGCATACGATTTCACCTTTAGCTCATCATCTTTTATTGCTTACGTTCACTCTTTAGGAACGCACTATCACACAAGAGTGGTGCTTTAGCCAAGCACCACTCTTAGAAAAAGCTTAACAAAATATTACTGTTCTTCGAGTAGCCCCCGAGTTGGTGACTTTAACTGCCTGAGAGACATGACAATACCTGTGATTGCTATCATTGTTGCCATCATTAGGGCCTGCGTTAACACAGCAAAAAAGTTTGCTTGATAAGGCATGGCCAACTCATATTTGTAAAAACTAGCAATTGATAAGTAAACGCACAAGGTGGCAACCAGTGCTGGCAACAAAGTAATGATTGCCCATTCATAAAATATCAGTAATTTTTGCTTTGTTTTATCAATGCCAAATACAGTCAATAAACCATTACGCGCTTTATCTTGCTTTTGATGCACCGAAATTGCAGCCGCTAAAAGTAAGTTTGTAAGAAGTGCAATAAACACACTGTAAATTACCACTATCATGATTAAAAAGTTCATGTAGAAACGTATATCAGCCAACATAGTATCCACCGACATCATGCGCATACTTGGATGTGCTTGCCAAACTTGGCCAAGATTTGACAGCGCTTCATCACTCAGTTGTGCATCTCCCATATAAAATGTCTCAACGTCTTCAACCGCATCATTGCTATGTCTCACAAACCAAAACGTCGTATTACTACCGCCCGAAACAAAGTCGTGTTTAGCGGCAACAAGCAACTCCACAGACTGATCCCCCATGCGCATTTGCAATACATCACCCAATTTAAATTGCATGTCTTCAAACACTTCACTTTCGATAGAAACCGGCCACTGATTTGCTTTAAGAACTTGGTCACTTTGCCAGCTGCCTAATACAACTTCATTGTTGCTTGGCACTTGCGCTTGCCAGTGCAGACGAATTGGTCGCTCTAAACGCGCTGATGACTCACTGGGTTGCAGCCCGGTTTCGTTAAGCTTTACTTGATTGATATGCGTTAGCTGCGCGTATTGAAAGGGGGCGATATGGTTAATTTGCCCTTGGTATTGAGTTAAAAACTGCGCTAAGGCCTGTTGCTCAGTTTTAGTTACTTGGCTTATCACCACATTGCCTTGGTCTTTATAAGTAAGTTGCTCAAGTATATTGGTGACGTCTTGCGTGATCCGCAGTGATAGCAATAACAGAGTCAAGCTCAAGCCTAAGGCAATGATCTGCGCGCCTTTTACGTAAATCCGTTGCTGCATAAGATAAAGTGCAAAACCAAATAGCTGAGCGCGCTTAGATAGCCCCCATTTGCCCAAGCCAAGTACACACCAAGTCAACAAAACTAAACCGAATAGGCAAACCGCCAGTGTGCCGACGACCATGATGGTTAAAGTCCAATTGTCTGAGTACCATACAATAAGTGCAATAATAGCGACGACAGGCATCATAATCTTGAGCCATTGCTTACGCTCTGGCGCTTGATAGCTCATAAGTAAACGCTTAACCGGTGAAGTGAGTACCGAATACCAAGCTGGTAGAGTGAGTGCAATATAAAGACTAAGTGCGATGGCTATTACCTCTAACAGCGCAGTCCACTGCCAATCAAGCGCAATCACAATATGGTAATTTTCTAGCCATTGCACCGCAACATAAGTGGTCGCTGTTGCCAATAAAACACTTGGAACTAGGGTAATTGCAGTCGTAAATAACCCCCCAAAAATAACCAACCATTTACTGGCCTGTTTTGCTAAACCATTCGCTATACAAATAGCGCTGAAGGTTTGTAATGGTTTAATGACGTTTTGATTGCTCAGTGCCAAAATGATACTCGCCAAAATGACCAATAACACAGACACTAACCCCATAAACTTTTCGACTCGCTGCCAGCTTTTAGCTAAAGGATGATTTCCCAAGGTTTGACTGATGAGCGTCGCGCCATCAATGTCATCACTTGCTGAAACTAGGCTTTGTAATTGTGTTTCATCATGTGCCATTAAGTATCGATATGATTTGGCTTCAAGTGTATTGCCTTCTATTAACTTTTTAAGTGAGTCTATGTGCACCATGGCACGCATATCACTGTTATGCCCCTCACTTAATCTGTCAGGCTCTGAGATTAAATAATGAGTGAATTTAAAGGTCTGCCCCGCAACGTTAATTTCATCATTGATCTTAAGTGACAAAGCTGCGGCTAAGCGTGGCTCTAACCAAATTTCTCCTTGGCTTGGCCCTTTTACATACTCTGTTGTAGTGAGTCCTTGTGCCTCAGTTACCCCAAGCGTGCCAAGTACAGGGTAATTATCGTCAACGGCTTTTAACCTCACTAATTGGGCTAAGTGCTTATCAGCGATTTGATGAGTCAGCGTAACATTAAAGGTTTGGGTTTCACTAAACTCATGGCTATCTTGAATAAACGCTGAACGCTGAACTTCATTTAGAGGTTGAAAGGTTTGTATAACCGAGTCTGCACCCAGCAGTTGCTGCAAGTTTTGTTTTAAATACCCTTGTACACCATTGCCAAGCAATGTTGTGAAACTCAAATAAAAGAATAAGATGAACAGCGTGAGTAGTTGAACTAAATTGACGCGTGAGCGAGTTTGCTGCCAATGAAATTGCCAAGAGAGCGCCCATAACGACTTAATAGAATAGCCATTGCCTGACTCTGGCGCGCGTTTATCTATAAGATTTGAAAGTGCATTTACGAGCATAGCTGCAACCTCCCATGTTCTAGTTTATAAACTGTGTCGAGCTTTTCAGCTAAGGCTTGGTTATGGGTAATTAATACTAAAGTCGCTTTGGTCTCGCGACAGCATTGCAACATCAATTGGCTGATATGCTCAGCGGTTTGCTCATCAAGATTACCCGTTGGCTCATCGGCAAAAATAAGTGCAGGTTCAGAGACAAAAGCCCGCGCGATGGCTACGCGTTGTTGCTCCCCTCCACTGAGCTTGCTGACAGAGAAGTCTGCACGCTCAGCAAGACCGACTTTAGACAACCAATTGCGCGCTTTTTCACATGCCTGTTTATCGCCTTTTAATTTCAAAGGCAGTGCCACATTATTCAATGCATCTAACTCTGGAATTAGATGGAATTGTTGGAACACAAAACCACTATGCTGATTAATATCGCCAGATTTAAGCGCTACTTGCTGTTTTATAAAAGACAGTTCACCACTTTGCAGCGGCTCAAGACCTGCCAAAATGCTCAACAAAGTCGTTTTACCACTGCCTGACGCGCCCACTATGGCAACTTGTTCAGTTGCTTTAATTTGCAATGATGCGTCTTCAAGTAATGCTAAGTTTAAGTCCTTATTAACAGGAATATGGTGTGTCAGGTTGGTTAAGTTGATTGCGATGCCCATGGTGAACTCCGTTTATTTTTATGTCTGGGCTTAGTATTGATGATTGGCTGTGAAAGGAATGTGAAGAGACATTTTCACATCTTTGCTTACAATTTTGATTAACAAGAATGCACCGATGACTTTTCATATTCGATGTTTTAAATTAAGTTACCCAAACAGAAACAAGGACTTGGGTAATTAAAGTATGTTAAGAAAAATAAAATCAAATAAGAAATCTTGGTTGTTAGGCTCCGCTTTACTCGCTGCAGTAGGGTTTTCAGGTTTTAAAGCCTATCAATATAACAAATACTATATGTCTGACTTTGAAGACCGCGTGATAGAGTCTCAGGTGCTCAATGAATCTCGAAAAATATTTATCCGCTTGCCCGAAAATTATTCTGCTGATAAACAATACCCTCTCATTATTCGCTCTGACGGCAACTTTAATCTAGCCCGTTGGGACGCTGTACTGGACGAGTTTGCCGAGCAAAAAACTTACCCCGAAGCCATTTTGGTGTCTATTCCGAATCAGTTTTGGACCAATACCCGCAACCGAGATTTAGTGCCCCCTTATGCGCGTCGCGATGTCAATATCGACCCACGCCCTGCAAGCGATAACGACCCTGAGATATTTGGCAAAGCAGACTTGTTCTTGTCATTTATCGAGACCGAAGTACTGCCTTATATGCATAAACATTATTCTCTCAGTGGCGAGCGCATTTTAAGCGGCTTTTCTGCTGGTGGCAGTTTTGTAATTTACACCATGGTCACCAAACCCGACTTATTTAACGGTTACTTTGCTTTTAGCCCCGCAGCTTGGTATGACGGTTCAGTGGTTGTTGAACAATTTAGAAAAGACATTCAACAATTAGCTGGAAAACCTAAATTCTTTTATTTAAGCCTAGGGGCAGAAGAGAACAGTATAATAACAGGGTCATTTAATGGCTTAGTGAACACGCTTGAGCAAGAAGGGCCTGCCAACCTCACTTGGCTGTACAGCTTCAGCCAAGGTGCAGGACATGGCGAGAACCCGGTGATATCGGTTCCAAAAGCGCTTACAGCCTACCAAGCTTTTAGGGCTATACATTTATAAATCGTTTATTGAGTATATAGGAGCGAGTATGTCCGCCGTCATTTTTAAAGCCATCGCCAATCAACAAGATTCTGACTATTCGAAAATGGTCAAAGTAATGCGAGAACTCGCTTTTGAAAAGTACAACTGCCAAGATTTTTTGGCAGTGCAAGAGGGCGAGCAAGAAGTTGCAGTCTCTTATTGGCTTAACGAAGATGACATAAAACGCTGGCACCAAGATAGCCAACATGCCGTTGCTCAGCAGTTAGGTCGTGATAAATGGTATAAATCTTATGTCGTCGAAGTTGTCGAGGTTAAAAGACGTTATAGCTTTGACTAAACTATAAACCTATTATCGAATGGGAATACCGCTCAGCAAACACGCTTTGTGGTATTTCCACCCTTGATGTAAATACACGCCTTTATCGACTAAGTAATCTGCTTGCGCTTCAGTCTCAACCCCTTCTGCCACCACATCAATTTTAAAGGTTTTAGCAAGCTCAATCAGGGCATCTAACATAGTCGCAAGTTGTGATTCGGTGCCGATGGCCGCCACATAGCTTTGATCGATTTTGATAATATCTAGCGGTAACGACTTTAAATACTGTAAGCCCGCGTAGCCTGTGCCAAAGTCATCAATCGCTAATAAAATACCTTCAGCTTTAAAATCTTGAATCGTTTGAATCACTTGTTGATTATCAAGCTCTAACAGCTCATTTTCGGTCAGCTCAAGTACTAATAAAGGAATAAGCTGATTTAATTCTAAAATTAGAGCTTTAAAGTGCGCGTCTTTTAAATGCTCGCCAGTGATATTGATATTCACCTTTTTAATTTTATGTTGTTGAGTGAGCACTTCGGCGTCAAGTATCAGTGTTTTTATGATTTCATAGGTCATTTCTTTAAGTAAGTTATTGGCTTCAATATCTGCCAAAAACAAGTTGGGGGTTAACATGCCCTCAACCGGATCATTTAAGCGTACTAAGGTTTCTGCACCGATAAAACCACGGGCTCTGGTATCCCAAATGAGCTGATAGAAATTAGTAACTTGCCCTTGTGAAATGGCATCTTTGAGCTGACTTTTACGGCTTTGATAGTATTTTTGATAGTTTTTAACTAGTAAAAACAGCAGTAAAAATGTCACCCCATAAATGACTAAGCTGATAGTAGATGGCTGATAGACTTTTTTATAAAGCGCATCTTCATTGATGGCTAACATCAACGACAAGGATGATAAGTTTGCAAGAGGAGATGCCACCAACACATGGGACTGGCCATCATCAAATAGGCTACTTTCGAACGTAATTGGCTTATTTATAGGAAACAACGGATTGTCTATCGGCAAGCTGTAATCGCCTACTTTAAAAATAGGCACACCCGATTTTGAGTCGGCAATCACAATGTAGTTATAAGGTCTATCTAAGTCATCCAAGTGGCGATTTAATATAGATTGCGGTAACAGTGCGTTTATCTCATAGCCATCGTTACGGGTTTTCGCGATAACCAGTGCAGCCTCACCAATAAAGCTAGTGTGAATTGGCCCAAAGAAACGTAACTCTGCCGAACGAGCCGGCTTTGGCCCCGCGGTTTTAAGAGGGGTATCGAGCTTGCTCCAACTAGTACAAATTAATTCACCGTTTGGGTTCACTATGCCCATTTCGGCAATATTTGGAATTTTAAAGTGCGCACGGCGAAGCTCATACAAGGTTTGCTCAGTGCAAGCCGCGTCTAAGTCGTCATGCTCTGTAAAGAAGTGGTTAAGTTGTTCAAGCTGTTGGTTTAAATCTCGTAATAACCAATTAAAGTCAGACTGTACCTGAGTGAGCAAAGCTTGCTTTTTATTGGCTATTTCTCTTGGGTAAAGTATTGCGATGACGATCAGCATCCCTGCCAGCGCAATACTGAATGCTTTGAATTTATATCTGAATTTCGGCACTTTACCCTAACCTGACTTTGCCGCCACCTCAGCAAGCTTATTGATAACTTGCTATAACTTTGGAGGCACTGACATTACTACAGATTTATTTCAAATATATTACATTTAGGTACAGATATTTCTTGTTAGAGGATCAAAGTCATAAAACACGAGTGTGGATCAACCTCATAATCACCAAATGGGCCACATGGTTCAAAGCCATTTTGAGCATACAATTTGCGAGCAGGGGCAAAGAAATCCATGGTGCCGGTTTCTAGACTCAAACGTTTTACACCGTTGAGTTTGGCATACTGAATAACATGCTCGAGCAATTGACGACCCACTCCTGTGCCTCTAGCTTTATTACTAGTGCGCATTGATTTTATTTCACAGTGATAAGGTGATAAATATTTAATCGCGACACATCCTACGGCTTCATCACCGCGCCACGCACTCCAAAATTTAATGGTCTCACTTTGTAGTGCATTAATATTTAGAGTATGCACGCACTCTTCTGGTGAGGTTGCATACATATCAATAATATGCTCTTTCAAAAGCTTGATCACTTGTCGCTCTTCAAGCCCACCTATGCGTATTTGAGCTGGTAAAAAATGAAGGGAAGCTGTGTTTTGGTAACATAATGCCGCTGTCATAATAAAGTCACTTTTAAATTTATCCGACAACTTACAAGCAACTCCTAGACCATATTTTTCGCTCTGATTTTATTGAAAAAAATTCACTGCTATTTTTGTATTGCACCAACTTAGTATTTTTAACTGGCTATAACAGTGCAATGGCTTTCAAAAGCTTCATATATGCACTTTTCAGCCTGTCGGATTCTTTTGCTTTTTATATCACCTCACCTTTATCGTGACGTTATCAATAATAAAGGGACACTCTCATGAATAAGTTAGCTCTCGGCATAGGCGCCATACTCTCTATTGTTTTACTTGGCTGCCAAGTTACAGACTCAACCAAACTGGATGAAACGCAATGGCGTTATGCAACTGATCCTCACGGTAGCCAAGCTATTTTGAATGGCTCACTCGTCACCACTGAGCGTGTAGAAATTGCTTTTAAACGAGTTCCTCGAGTAGACAAGCTGAACAACTCTTGGGTTGAGCTCATTTACGACCTCCCAAGCAAGCAGTTGCCTGAGCAGGCTAGTATTACTCTGACCTATCAAAGTGATAAAGATATGGTCATCAAGTTATCGCAAAAAGACTATGGGGGAGAAGGCGATAAAACATATGCTCATTACCAAACTGTTTTACCTGCAGCCAGTACTTGGACGACTCAGACGGTCACCCTAAATGACTTTCAACGACCGAGTTGGACACCCGCTTCTTCAATTGATAAAGGCATTATTACAAATCATGTCTCTGCGCTGTATTTTGTCCCAGACTTAACCGATGCTAAAGGTGGTGAGGCTTACATCAAAATACAAAGCGTGAGTGTTAAATAATATCTCAGGCTGTCTACTTCCACATTCTATTCAAAGTTTAGTGATAATTTATTAAAAAACGCGAATTAGGGTAAGAATGTGGAAGACCAAAAAAACTATTTAAGCCGAGGTACCTGGCTACTCGTTTTCTCAATCATCTTTGGTTATGCAGCTGATTATTGGTTCAATGTCACCTTAAGTCAGCACTTAGAAGCACATCAATATGGTGACTATAAAGTCGCATACAGTATCACTATGCTTGCATCAGTATTAGTTTTACTTGGTGGTGACAGACTTGCCCCTCGAATTTTATCTAAGCATATCGCTAATAAAGATAACTCAGCGGTATCTGCGTATTTAGCTTGCTATATAAAACGTGCGTTTATCATTTCAATTTTTATTATCTCACTGATTTGGTTTTTAAGTTATTTCCACGTTATTCATTTCGATGCTGATGGTCACCATGCCCTATCTTTAATGATTGTTGCAGTCCCTATTATTGCGCTGGGTGCTCTACTAAGCCGAGTACTGCAAAGCGCCAAACTACTGGCTTTTTCTAATTTACCATGGCGTGTTGCTCTCCCTCTTTTAAAAACATGCGCAGTCCTAGCGTTAGCGTACTTTTATATTGATATCAGTGTTGAACTTGTCATTTTTGCGGGGATCATGATCGTGATTGTCATTGTGGTATGGCAAATATGGTTATTATTTCAAAAGAATATCATTACTCTCATGCCTTTTGAGCCCGCCACTCCTGACAAAGCATTGCTAAAACAATCAATACCCATGATGTTAGCTATGTTGGTAACGCTAATGTTAAATCAAACTGATTTATTAATGCTTGAATGGTTGGCAAATGAGCACGATGTTGGGCATTTTTCTGCAGCCAATACCCTTGCGCATATCATTCCTGTGACGCAGGTTACAATTGCGAGTTTATTTCTGCCACTCATTGGCAGGCAACTTGATAATAATACAGATTTAGCTAGCAAACTTTTTGGTAAAGCACGGTTTATTACTCTAGTTATGACCACTGTAGTCGGTTCATTACTTTGGTTTATCTCTGATGACTTATTGAAACTGTTCGGTACAGACTATTCTGATGCGAAAAATGCCCTACTGATTTTAATTCCAAGTTATGCGATAACGGCTGTTGCGGCGCTCACTGCAACTTGGCTGCAATATACTGGGCAAGGTAAGCAAGTTGTGGAATTTGGTATGATTGCAGTTGCAATAAATGTGATTGCCAATATGTTGTTTATTCCTAAATTTGGTTTAACTGGTGCTGCGCTTGCCACGGCTCTCTCATTATCGACATGGAGTTTGGCTATTCTTTTGCATCACCGCTTAGATAATAATAATTTACTCAGTTCCGTTGAGAACTAAGTCAAAAAGAGCACGGAATTAACTCGTGCTCTCACTCTAATATTTCTGGTGCTTCGCTACTCTTTCTTGTCGGACTCTATCACATCATCAAGTACCGACCAGCGGGTTTCTTTTGACTGGGTTCCCTGCCCTAAAATCCAATAATTGTAGGCATTATCAATGCTGCCATTGGTTTGTTGAATAGCCAGCCAAGCATCGACATAACTCAATAAGTCTAGATTGCGTTTTGCAACGGCAAAACCAATCGGGTACTTTTGCATTCCGCCTGCAGGCACAACGACACCATATTCAGGGTAGAACATACTCCATGCAAACCCTGCTTCAGCACTAATGACTAAACCATCAAATTGCTCTGATAATTTAAAGTAATCTTGCAAAGTCGTCAGCTGTTTAAACTGAATTGAGCTGGTGCGCTGGCTTACCTGCTTTAACAAAGGGCCATATTCCATATGCGCAAAGTTTAAATCACCTGAGCTTCTAATTTGCTCAATGCTTTTAAAACGCGCGAGTTCATAGTCTTTCGCTAAAATTGCCAATTGCAGTTCTAACACCTTGTGGCTGAAACGCACTTTTGTTAAGTCGGCTACATTTATCTCGAGGCCCGACATCGCAATATCGAAATATCCTTTATTAAGGTATTCGCTCAATTGATACTTTTTGAATGGAATAAATTCGACTTCAACATCTAAGTCACTGGCTAATTTATGGGCCAGGCTAATGTCAAAGCCTACAAGTTCATTTTTCTGATTGAAATAGCTAAACGGTACATTATCGACTACATAGCCAATACGCAGTAAGTTACGTCTCTTAATAACGTCAATATTTGTTAAAGACAATTCACCGCTTTGATAAGCTTTTGGCACATGGTTTAACACATGTGCTGGCACTTTGTCTGACACCACCATGTTCGCTATGACTTCATTCGCTGCTTTGCTGCTCGCAGCCAGTTGAGTGTTAAGGGTAAAACTGGCCAGCATAAAAGCAGGCAATAACGCCGATGGCAAAATAACATAATAAGCCGCTCTTAACCTTTTAAAATGCAGCTGTTTTCGACAATAAAAAATACTCAATAGTACAAAGGCAAAGATATACACCACTGTGGTTGGCGAGACAACTTTGGCACTAAGTACCGACATTGAAAGATAGAGTTGGTAGCTGTCAGCGGGGATCCGCAAGCTGTCTAATAAAAACGGGATCGCAATATGTACGTTTGCAAAATAGCTCAACATAGCCGAGAGCGTCACATTGGGAATATCGCTAAAACTAACGGGATTGCCCGTTAACCAAGCCGCGAACATAACAAATATCAGGGTCGTTAATTTACCTAAACTCGGGAAAGTATATGCAATTGGTACCAAAACCTCGGCAATATGATCTGACTGTTCATCATTACGACCAATTTTACGCATGTGGGCTTTAATCCCTTCGGTGATCACTGGCAGCACAATAAATACATTGCCTGTACTAAAAGCCGTTATCCAGGCATTTCGCATCACATAAATTAAGTCTCTGTATTTTATTGGCGTTGCAGCCGCCACTGACATTGGCAATAACACCAGCATTAAATATAAGCCTAAGCACAGTACCAACACCCAATACACTTGCAAGTTATGTAATTGCTCTACGCTCAATGTACCTGCTGTACTGGCAGTCATTGCAAAAATACCGATAGGGAAAATAGCGATGATTTTTTTAGAGATCACGGTCAGCCCTTGACCTACAACTTCAAGAAAGTCTAAGACTTGGCTTTTTCGTTTGTTAGCAATCAGTGACATACCTAAAGCAATACAGAAAATCACAATAGCCGGTACATTACCTTCAGCTAAGGAGGCAAAAGGGTTATCTGGAATATACTGTGCAACAAAGTCAATCGATGTCGCCGGAGAGATCAGAGCAGGAGAGAAAAACGTACCCGCATCATGCTTTGGTAAAGTGAGGGTAAAGCACCATATAGCGGCTAGACCAACGATCCACAAAGTTACCATCACAGTCGCTGCTTTTACTAAAATGCTTTTTACTTGTTCAGGATTAAATTTGCCAAGACCTACTATCAGGCTCACAACAATGTAAGGAAATATGGTTATTTGCATCAACTTCACGAAGCCGGTACCAATGGGTTGCAAAAATGCCACCCGCTCACCAAATATCAAACCAGTTGCAACCCCAAGCAATAATGCCCATAACATCCAGTTTCGATTGCCTAAAAATGCCAATATGGATTTCACGCTATCACTCACACCTTATTTTTATCTATTAATCATAGTCGTTGTTGAAAAAGTGCGGGGATTATAAAACCTTAACCTGACCTGTATCTGAATATCCCGATAAAAAGCCTACATAAACTCTGTCCTTACCCAACAACTCTGTGTGCACTCAGTTATTTGATGCTTTCGGTCACTCATCACAAGCCAAGTTGAACCCTCAAAAAGCTAATACTTTTGTATATACACCAACATAATATTAAAAAATTTCATCTGCAATATTTTTTATTTTAATAATCGCAACAACCTTACTAATTAACGAAATAACAGAATCGATTCATTTAAAATCATACACTTAAAAACAAACCCAATTTAGACTTAGGAAACCTTGTAGCCGTCTATATTTCTAAACTGAAGGAATTTTAAAAACTTAATATTAAAACATTATTAACATTAAATTTACCTACTGAGTTTTCTAAGCTAGTTTTACCGCCGGTACTTAGTACCAATAAAAATACAAAGTTGAAGGAAACTATAAAATGAAATTAAAAATGTTACTGCCAATTCTTGGCGTTGCTTCTGCCTCTGCACTGGCTCAAGCACCATTAACCGAAGCGCAAATGATGAAATACACTTCAAAAGCGCAAAAAACCACAATTGGTAAAGCCTCTAAACTGAATTTGCCGCTTAGCAGTCAGTTTGCAACGGCGAGCATGAACGGTCAGTCTGTGATCACACAAACTGTTTCGCATCCCAATGCAAGCTATATCAAACTCCACTTCAAAAATATCAAACTGCAAAATGGTGGTAAGTTGGTGGTTCGCTCAGAAGATGGCAGCGAGCGCTATGAATACACAGAATTTAATATGAATGCAGCGACGACTGCGCAAGGTGATGATGGCGTGTCTTCTTTCTACGCTATGTCTGTTTCTGCGGACAAAGTCGTTGTTGAATATACGCCTGGAAACAATGTGGGTAATGCGCTTTTGGCACAGAGTGAAATGAATACAGTAAATGCTGAGATAGACAGCTACTATCATGGCACTGAAAATGAACTCGTTCAGCCAGCTGAGACTGACACGGGCATATACTCAACCTGTGGTGCCATGGAGCGAAAAGATGTGCAGTGCTGGGCAAATTCTAACCCAACTGAGTTTGAGCGCTCACGCCCTGTTGCTCGACTGCTTATGAACGGTGCAGGCTTATGTACAGGTTGGCGTGTAGGTAGTGACAACCGCATGTTTACCAACAACCACTGTGTAGATTCAAGTGCAGAGCTTGCCAACACAGAAGTTTGGTTCAATTATCAGCATACCTCATGTAATGGTTCAACATTAGATACCGTTGTAAAAGTAACAGGTAAAGATCTCCTTAAAACTGACTACACGCTTGACTACACGCTATTTACTATCAATGATTTCGCGAAAGCGGCACCATTTGGTTATTTTGGTCTTGATGTGCGTAATGCCACTCAAGGCGAGCGAATTTACATCCCTCAACATGGTTCAGGTAACCCTAAAGAGTTATCAATTGAATCAGATCGTGATGCGACAGGCTTATGTTCAGTCAATGACGCAAACGCAACAGGTCGTGGAACGGGCACTGATTTAGGTTACTACTGTGACACCATTGGTGGTTCGTCAGGTTCTCCTGTTTTAGCAGCTCAAACAAATAAAGTCATTGCTCTTCACCATTTAGGTGGTTGTACTAACAAAGGCGCTAAAATCAGCCTGATCTGGCCACAAGTATCGAGTCACTTCAACGGACAGATCCCGAATGGCGATAATGGTACTGGCCCTGTTGATCCGGTCGATCCACCAAGCAATGAACTTCAAGATGGTGTTGCAGTATCAATCTCTGGCGCGACTAATTCAGAGCAATTCTTTACTTTTGATGTACCAGCAAACAAAGCAGAAGTATCGTTCAACATGACTGGGGGCTCTGGTGATGCTGATTTATACATCCAACAAGGTACTAAACCTTCGAAGTCGTCTTATAGCTGTCGTCCATACAAAAATGGTAACGAAGAAACGTGTACTGTAAATAACCCAACTGCGGGTACTTGGCATGTCATGGTTCATGGTTATCAAGCTTTCTCTGGTGTATCGTTGAAAGCTCAGACTGCTGATGGCACAAGTTGTGGTGAAAGCTGTTTGCAAAATGGTGTGCCTAAAACCAACCTATCTGGCGCTTCTAACTCTCAAGTAGTTTACACCATTGATGTTCCTGCGGGCGTAACGCTTAATGTAAATACCTCAGGTGGCACAGGTGATGCAGATCTGTATGTTAGAAAAGGTCAAGCACCGACAACTTCGACCTATGACTGTCGCCCTTACCGTAACGGAAATACCGAAAGCTGTAGCTTAAATTCGGGTACCGGTGGCACTTACTACATTATGTTACGTGGTTACAACGCTTACAGTGGTTTAACGCTGACTGCCAGCCACTAATTTCTAAAGAAGTTCATTTTCTTACTAAAAAGCCTCAGTCATGACTGAGGCTTTTTTATTTATGTCTGGAGCATAACTAGCTTTGTATTGTTCTTCATAGCCACTATCAGTACATACTTCAGTCCCCAAAATCTCCAGCATGACCAGGGAACACCACTGGGCTTTCAAACCCGTCTTTACTGACACTGGCAACGCCAAAGAAGTAGTTATCAATCACTACGTTTTTCAGTATATAGCTATTAACTTTGCCAACGAACTTGCTGTATTGCCATTGCGGTGCATCAGTTAGTCGCCAATAAATTTTATAGCCTGCTAGCTGTGGGTTTTCTTTGTTATCTGCCAGTTGCCACGACAGTGTGGTATCGGGTGAAACAGCGCCTTTTATGCTGACTTTTGCTGGTGGCGTCGGTGCCCAAGCCATGCCAGCAAGTGAGACGGCGTTGAGCGCGGTTAATTTAGCCGCATAATCGAAGTTGACGCCATCAATGGTGTCACCATAGACAATACCGCTTTCGGTGCGTAAATCTTGATGCTGTCGGTTATAGTTCTCATTAGTTTCCATAATACGAACACCTGGGAAACCTAAATCATTAAATGGACGATGATGTCCACCGCGGCGAAACCTATCTAAACGATACACCACCATGGTATCTAGGTTTGGAATGTAGCGGTCAGCCATCCAGTCTATATAACGAGCCAGATTACGGCTTGGCGAGTCAACCTCGCCACCTCGAAAACGGCGATTGCGAATATCGTCTTCGCTTTCTGTTTGTCGAGTGCCTTCGGCAAATATGCGTGCTGTAGTGTTATTGATCACCCCATTCACGCCTTCGATATTGCCGATCATGTCGTTATTCAATACCGCCTTTAATCGCCAGCCATCAGCCCTTGCTTGCTTTGCCATGATCTTGCCACCGAACAAGCCCTGCTCTTCACCTGCAAGCGCCGCATAGACAATACTGCTATTAAACTTGTATTTACTTAGTACGCGGGCAGCTTCTAAGGTGCCAGCCAAGCCAGAAGCATTATCATTTGCACCCGGTGCATCATCGGTGAAATTCATCACGTCTGTGATGCGAGAATCTATGTCACCCGACATCATCACATAGCGATTAGGGTCTGTTTGCCCTCGCTGTACAGCGATAACACTCACCACTTCAGTTGGGTTTGGTATGCGCTTTTCACTACTGATAACATCTGATTGATAATACACCTCTAAGCAGCCACCACAGGCTTTTGAAATAGCTTCAAACTCAGCCTTTATCCAGCGCCTAGCTGCGCCAATACCTCGAGTATCCGACTTTGTTTCTGACAACGTATGGCGCGTGCCAAAGCTGACAAGTTTTTTGATGTCTTTTTCAATATTCTCCGCCGATATGGCTTGATTGATGTCATGAAGTTTTTGTTGATCGATGTATTCTATTTGCGTGTTTGCATTCACTGTTGTCGCAACCAGACTGAATAACGATGACAGTGCAATGGGTATGAAGCTCTTCATGTATTGTCGCCTTTTTTATTGTTCTAACGTTTAAGTTATGCCTTTACGGCAAGTCTCACAAGTAGAGTCATCTTGCTATACGGTGAGTTCATCCCGTACGTTTTCATAGTGGAAACATTTTTATCAATGCGCCGTCTGTATCATTAAAAATTAATAATAAAGGATGTTTTTATCTGTATTCTAGCGACAATAGTTGCAAGTTATAAAAATCAGGTGCAAATTTAGGAACTTGATAATGATTCTTAATAAACTTTTTAATAGGGCGTCTCTTTTAAATGGCAAAACAAGTCTTTAAACCAAGCTCATATTTTTTAGCTGCGTTTTGTTTTTTGGCTTTATTGGTATTCAATATGATTGAAGATAACATTTATAGTGTAATGTTATTTTTCTGCTTATTTTTCCTTTCTTTGCTCTTTGGTATTAACCAACGTTTTAACCTACTTAAATTTAAAGAGCAGAAAACGAAAAAGCCTACTACGTTTAACACCTTTCAATAGGTGAATAACGTAATCCTAATTGTTGCTTCTTAAAGCAGTCCTTTATATTCTTTTCAATCGTTTACTTGATGTTGCTAATATCTTGTTTAAAGCAATTTTCTCACAGCTAAGGTTTAAGCATGCAGTTTTTGAAAATATTCAGCTTACTTTTCATTTTCTTTTTAACAGGATGCAGTGATGCGCCTAAGCTAACCCGTTTACAGCAACATGATGTTATTCTGGCCTTTGGTGACAGCTTAACGCAAGGTGTTGGGGTGTCTAAGCAATATAGTTATCCAAGCGTGCTTGAGACACTCTCTGGTGTGAAAGTAATCAACGCTGGTGTGTCAGGAGAAACAACCAGTGAGGGGCTAAATCGATTTACCGATGTCATTGAGCAACATGCGCCTGCTATTGTCATTTTATTAGAAGGCGGGAATGATATTTTACAAAATAAAAACCTTGACGAAACCCAAGCAAACCTTAATGACATGATAGACATAGCGAAAAGCTACGGTGTTGAGGTTGTGCTCATTGGTGTACCTCAAAAAAGTCTTTTTTCGAGTTCTGCGCCGCTTTATCAAGCTCTAGCAGACAAGCATCAAATTGTATTTGAGCCCTCATTAATCGCTAAGCTAATGAAAAAGCCATCCATGAAATCTGATTACATTCACTTCAATAGGGCCGGTTATGAAGCGATGGCAGAATCAATTCATCTACTTCTAAAAGAAAATGGTGCGTTTTAATCAGAGATTATTCTAGATATAGACAGCTCCCCTTCATGTGAGTAGTATTAATTTTGTTCATACTGATAATTTAATAGCTCAAATGAATTTGTCAGATGTGAAAGGAAAAAAACTAAAAATGAAGGATACTAAAATGAAAAAACTAATTTTAACTGCATTAATTGCAGCAAGCACGTTCTCTTTTAGCGCTACCACAGATGCTAGAGGTTCAAGTATAGAAGATTTTCGCTATTATCATTTCCAGTGTTTAGACAGTAATAGTAAACAATTATGGTTTGAAATTTCTTCAACTTATGATCGCTCTATAGGTGCACGTTGTGCAGCAGATGGTGGAACTATGCGAGTGACTAAAGTTTTTTGGTAAGTTGAACCAAAGCTGAGAGACCATGGCCACTTACGTGGCCATTTTTGATCACAAATGTAATGACGTTGTCATTTTCTTTAACTATCAGAGTTTTTGTACTGCAATCCAAGCATCGACATCGCTTTCAACGATCGTAAGAGGTCGCGCTCCTTTAAGCAAAATCAAATCATGAAACGCTTTAATATCAAACTTGTCACCAAGCTCTGTTCTAGCTTTATCACGCAATTCAACAAACTTAATCATCCCTAACTTATAACCTAACGCCTGACCCGGCCATGCAATATAGCGGTCTATTGCCGATACTACATCACTCATGGCTGAACCCGTGGCTTCTGCGAAATATTCGATTGCTTGCTGACGAGTCCATCGCTTGTGGTGCAAACCGGTATCAACCACTAAACGCGCCGCGCGGTAAGCTTCTGCTTGAAGGCGGCCCAGATCGCCAAATGGGTCATTTTGGTACATCCCCATTTCATAAGCGACTAGTTCAGAGTACAGCGCCCAGCCCTCAATAAAGCCGTTAAACGATGCGTTTTGACGCATTAAACCAATATCTGTTTGCAACATATTTAATGCAATTTGGAAGTGATGGCCTGGTACAGCTTCATGATAAGTCAGTGTTTTTAAGCCAAAGCTTGGGACAGCTTTCATGTCTTTTAGATTAATCGCAAAAATACCCGGGCGACTACCGTCAAGTGATGGGGCATTGTAGTAACCACCTGGTGCTCCGGCTTCGACGGCTTTGGGAATGCGTTTTACTTCAACCGCTTGAGGAGGCAAAGATGAGAATAGATTGAGCGCTTTCTCTTCTATGGTTTTAATTTCACCACGTAAAAACGCTAGTAACTCTTCACGGCCTTCATCGCTGTCAGCAAATAAGAAGCGCGGCTCTTCGCTTAACTTTTGCATGCGCTCGCCAACTGAGCCTTCTGTGTACCCGTTCGCTGTTAAAATCGCATCCATCTGCTCTGAAATACGTTTTACTTCAGCTAAACCCACATTATGGATTTCTTCTGCTGTCATAGTTGAGTCGGCTAAATAAGTGATCTCATGTTGATAAAACGCTTCACCGTTTGGCTGTGCCCAAATGCCTACTTTTGTCGGCGCAGTTGCCTCAAGGGCTTGCATATCTTTACTTACTTTAGCAAAAGCAGGATAAATCTCCGACTCAACAATATTCGCTGCTTTTTTAACTAAAACTGCTTTGGTTTTATCATCAAGCGTATTGAGCTCATTAAGTTTCTCAGCAAAACTACTCACCAATGGGTGTTCAGATGCATCTGGTGCTGTGAAATTATTTAAATACCCTAAGGTGTTCGGAAAAAGTGGTTTAGGTAAGATAATGCCTTTGCTAGCATCATCTGCCAACTTGCTGCGTACCTGTTCTGTTAAATTTGCAAACGCAGCCAAACGCTTAAGATAATCTGTTGCATCTTTTTCTGACGTAACAGCGTGCTGATCTTTTAATATATTTGGAATATCAATTAATGGGCCTGAAATTTGATTTACTACATATGGTAAATGCCCGCCCCACGTATCAATATAACCACCACTGAACTGCTTATCACCCGCATAATAACGAGCTATCACTTCATTTACGGCAACATGTAAGCGGTCTTTCTCAGAGAGGTTTTTACTCTGTAATGCGTTAAGTTGCTCCGCCGCTTTGTCCATATCAATTTGCAGGGCTTGCATGCCTGCCAATGAGTAATTTGGTAAACGATTTGCGTACTGACCAAACTCAGCACTATCAAGTTTTAAAGACGTTGCTAAAGCAGGTTGATGATTGATGAAGTTTTTCGTGTAGGTATTAACCACGCTGTCAACTTCAGCTCGACTTACTTGAGCTTGTTGCGCCGCTTCTGACTTTGTTTTATGTGTTGTTTCAGTAGAGCAACTGGCGAGTACCGCACAAACGGCAAGTGCAGTTAGGGCTTGTTTGATCATATTTGGCTCCAAGGTATTCTCATCAATATCCAGATTTTATTTACCTGTGAATATTGGTCATTTTTATTATTAAGTTCACTTTGCACATTGTATACAATTAAAGGCGTTGTGCTAGTACAATAAGAAAGTACTTGTCGCTTTTTTACCTATTGAAAAACAGTTATACCAGCCCTCTTAATTAAGCGCTCTATTTTTAGGCAAGGAAAACTGCTCGATAGCACGGCAAAAATTTTGCTGTTTAGTTGTTCTAAAAAAAATTTTTAACAAAGCTAGCGTCAGTTTTAGTCCCTCAAAATGATTGAGTATTATTGAGGGTTAGTATTAAAATAGCGCTCTATCAACTTAACGGGATTGGCTGCATACGCCCCAACTATGAATAGACGTAAGAAAATCTACGAAAAGCTAAAGAAGAAAGACAAAAAAGCAAATGAAAAATTGCATAAAAGCAATAAGCCAAAGTACATTTCTAAAGCTGAACGTGCCAAGTTAGAAGCCGAACAACAAGCTCAAACTGACAGTTCAACAGAAATTTGCGATTAGCAGTCATTCCTGTTTAATATGCGCTAATCAAAATACGTTTTATGCTGCTTTTAAGGATGAATAGCACAATGAAGTTGAGCCTCTTTTCTTTTACTTTTTTACTTATCACACTTGCATCTACCTCAGGGTGTAACAGCACTTTAGGGCTAAAAAAACAACAAACTAATCGTGCGCCTCACTGGTTTATCAAACCGGTTCATAATCAAATCATCGGATTTATTGGTGCAGCAGCAAAGTATGACAGCCTAGGTAGAATTAATATCTCTGGCAGCAGAAAAGCGGCCTTAGTCAAATTACAAAGCCATCATCAATTCGCTATAACAGAGATAGACGCTAAGCAACTTGCAAATACCGCTAAGCTCCTTTTACCTTCAGGAAACACAGTGCGGTTTATGCCTGAGTTTTTCTATCAAGGGGTTATTTATAGTTACGCAACATTAGAGCAAGATGCTTTTGCCTTGAGCCAACAACAGACCCTCACAAGTTTATCCACGTGCCAATTTAATCAATGTAATCCAACATGGCTATGTGATGAGCAAGCAAACACCATTACTGGCGTAAGTTTTTATACCAGCTCACCCCATCAGCAGCTTTCAATGGCGCAACAAAATGCCAACTTAATCGCTAATCTACTGAGTAATAGCCAAGTACGTGCAACTGAATTTATTAGCCAATCTTCGGACTCTCACTCGAATCGCCACACTGTCAGTTTTAATCAGCAAAGTGATGTGAAAGCAAAGGTGGACCAGCATCATGGTATGATTTTAAATGAGCTCTGTGAGTATCATGGCACGCTGATCGGTAATTTTGTATTGCCCATTAATTCAATTGAACTAGAAGAGAATTGGCAATCTCAAGCTATTTACCAAGACCGCAGTTTGATCCGAGGCAGCTTTGGTCATGGTGGAGCTATCTCGTCAGATTTATTACTCAGTACAGCCATAGAGTTAGCTATTAAAGACGCCTTAATAGAGTTAGCTAAAATCAAAGGGATCGCCATTGAAAATAACAGTACCTTGTCATTTAACGATGGATTTTATTTTCTCTCGAAAAGTAAAATGACAGTCAATGAGCTGGTCTCAGGGCAACTCCTCGATATCAAAATCAGCTATCAGAAAGAAAACCCCATCGTGAATGTCTGGGTTCTTGAAGCAAACAATCAAATTTAAAACCTAGTGATATCTGCAAATAGAAAACCACCAGAAATGTAACCAATAGTGGTTACATTTGAATAGGTAACCAAATTAAGTTACATTATGTCAAGTTACTCATTTTGGTTACTTATTATGCCGATTTCACAAGAAAACTATATGGGCGTGATCACCGCTGACATTGTGAACTCACAGTCACTCCGTCAAAGTGATTATGAGCAATTGCTTGTTCAATTAAAATATTACCTAACCGCTTTAAGAGCTGAATTTGGCGCAGAGTTTCATATTTTCCGTGGCGATAGCTTCCAAATCGCCCTGCCAAAAGCACGAGCCATATTCAAACAGGCCATTGCAATAAGACTATTCTTTATACAGCGAGGTTTAGATGTAAAAGTGAGCCTTGCCCACGGCCCAATTAAATTATCATTAGGTGGACTTGCCACAGCAACGGGTGAAGCATTGGTAAAAGCCGGTCATGGCCTTGATAATATCAAGCATCAACGCTTGGTCTATAACAATGCCTGTGACGAAAGCTTTTTACTGAATATTCGATTTATTGATCTATTACTGGGTAAATTAAGCCACAAACAAGCCCAAGTACTGCTTTTATATCTACAACAAGATAAACCTGAGCATGCGCAGCTTGCAACACAACTCAGTACCAGTAGGGCAAATGTGACTAAATTACTTAATTTAGCTAACTACACCTTAATTGATGCATTTATCACATTGAGCAAGTCTTATATTTTCAGCAAGGAGACGTAATATGGCTGAATGGCAAACACTTTTATTATGGCTGGTCCTTGGTCATGTTATCGCCGACTTTTATCTGCAACCCATGAGTTGGGTGCATGACAGAAATAATCGGCACTTTAAATCAACTAAAGTCGTTTGGCACAGTTTAGTGCATGGTGTACTTGCCTTTATCGCACTGGTGGTATGGCAACACTACTATGACTTTGGGGTCAGTGGTGCAGCTTTTGGTTATGCGACGCTTATAACTATCAGCCACTATTTTATTGATATTGGTAAATCATATTCGAGTAAGGGAGTGATACCGTTTTTGCTCGACCAACTGGCGCATTTATTCGTCATTTTACTCATAACCCTTAATTTATCTGAGTCACTCTATATAAGTGAGCAGTTACTCTCATTCATTAGCACACCTAGTAACCTCATCATTGGAATTGGCTATTTATTGGTACTGACACCAGCCTCTGTGATGATCAGAATGCTACTTGAGCGCTGGGCATACATGGGGAACGAAGAAGAAAGCTTACCGCAAGCGGGTAATTTAATCGGGCAACTTGAGCGAGTGCTTTTACTAACTTGTATTCTTATCGATAGCTGGGCAGCTGTTGGCTTTATTTTAGCGGCTAAATCAGTATTTCGTTTTGGCGATTTAACCGCAAGTAAAGACAGAAAGCTCACTGAATATGTGATGTTAGGCACGCTTGTAAGCATTTTAGTTACATTGAGTGTGGCTGGATTAATTTCAACTTTCTTATAGTATGATAGCCTTGCTCAAAAATTGATAAGAAAAAACAAAAAGCCGAACAGCACATTATTAAATGGACTATGATTAAACCAGTTACAGTAAGGATAAACAATGCTCGTAAAAATCGTCACTTTTTGTTTTTTTCTAATCGCAATAAACATATATGCCACACCAGACTGCCAGCAAATAACTATATCAGCACACCCTAACTACCCTCCTTTTCATTGGCGAAATGGAAATACCCTGACCGGAGCATCAATTGAAGTAAGTGAACGTATATTTGCAGAGTTAGATGTAAAAACACATGTTGTTTACATGGGACCTTGGAAAAGAGTTCTAAAAAGCGCCAAAGATAACAAAATAGACTTTATACCCGCTCTGAAAAAAACGCCTGAAAGAAGGGCATATTTAGAATTTACAGAAGAGAGCTTTGCGGCTAACCCAGTTGCTGTGTTTACTCGAAAAGGAGAAATAGCGCAACTCAATGGTTTGTGGCAACTATCGAATAGTCACGGCAGCATAAATGCAGGGGATAGGCATGGTGAACAGATAGATACTTTTCTAAAACAACAACACAATATTCAGCAGATCCATGGTATTGCTCAGAACTTTCAAATGTTAAAGATGAAACGAGTTGATTATGTGCTCACAGGTTTATTATCTGCCCAAAATTATTTAAAAAGCAACGCGTTAGAAAATCAATTTGATGTTGTATTAAAGCTAAATAACTATGATGTACACAATGCCTTTACTCTGCACTTTTCAAAAGAATGCCCGCAAGTAGTAAAACAGTTCAACTTACGCCTTCGTGAATTAAAACAACAAAACAAGATCACACCAGTAATGCAAGATTATCAAGAGGTATGGTTATCTCTCTGATAAAAATCAGCGTTCTACCTCTTAATTTAATCCCAAATTGACTATCTAAAAACACTGAAACCCTTTGCTTTCAGATCATTGCTTTATAATATAAACGCAATAATTGTATACAATATATGTTGTTCATGTTAAAAAATTATCCCTCTTTAACATCAAGTACTAAAAAACAACAAAAAAAGAGAGCAAAAAATGAATAAGAAAAGATTACTAAGCTTGTGTATCGCTTTAGCATTAACAGGGTGTAACGGCAGTGGTAATGATCAACCTGAGGTACCTAAAGTCGAAGAACAATCTGATTCTGGTAACTCAGGGTCAGACAGTGAAAACTCAAGTGAAAGCAGCTTTCCATACGCAGATGAGCCTAGTTTAACCTTAGATATGGTTAAAAAAGGCCTGACTACATCAGAACCCGTTGGCTTTTACATCGACCTAGAAGAAGCTACCCCAAGCTTATTAATAAGTTTAGGTCGTGGCGAAACTGGCTTAGATCTGGGTGATCCAGATGTTTACATTAAATACGAAGGCCTCCCTGAAGCTGGTGACGCCCCCGTGTTTGACTGTGTGTCTTTTAATAGCCCTAATAGCCAAGAAACTTGCATAATCGATAACCCTCAACCGGGTCGATACAACATTCTCATTGACGCTTATGAAGACTCGGCAGTAAATGATGCAACACTCTTTGCTACTACATCATTATTTGCTAGCAGCGAATTATGTGCTGATATGGTTCAGGTTCGCATTCAAGAAACAATGAATGACGAAGCAAGAAAGCGTATTTGTGACACCTTGATAGAAACCAAAGCTCGTTTCGAAACAGTACTTAATGACAAGCTCTCAGCGGATACTGGCGTACCTGTACCGAATGACTTAAATGAGATCACCAATATAAATATCTTTGCGAGTCTATCGAATCATATGAGCTGGGTTGAACACTTATGGGACTCAGATAACAGTAGCGGTATTTATTTTGAAACTGCGCCTACTGAATGGTATCACGACTCAACCATCCTTACTTTTAACGCCCTAGAGTGGAGCGGCGGCCGTTCAGTTGTGCGGTCACTCGCTCATGAGTATGTACACGCGCTTGATGGCCGATATAACAAAGAAGGTGGTTATAACGGCGACTTAGGATGGTGGACCGAAGGGTTAGCTGAATATGTAGGGACCTATTATCAGCGCCCATATCAAATGTTACTCGATGCTAATCAAGAAACAAGTTATTCGCTCAGCGATATCACAACCCCTACCATTAACTACAGCTCTTTTTATGATTGGGGCACTTTAGCCGTCGCTTATATGATTGAGCAGCACCCAGGTGAAGTTAAAACACTCATTGCGAATATGCGTGCTGGCGAATGGGACACGGTGAGTACACAGTTAGCAGAGTTTTCAACAGCCTACGAAGAAAGCTTTAAAACATGGCGCACAACGACCTTGGTTGATAACTTTAAAGCAAGCGCACACCCTTTAACCTTAGGTGAAGCGATGCCAATTAACGGGCGTGGTGGCTGGGTATATAGTGTCACTCTATCAGAAGAAACACCCGCGTTAACCTTCAAAACATCTGGTGGCTCGACCAACGTAGACCTTTGGGTGAGCAAAGACTCACCTGCACACCCTGCTATAAATCAGGCTGTGCTTTGCAGCTCAACCACAGAGTCATCCAATGAAGAAACCTGTACGCTTGAAACACCAGAAATAGGCACTTACTTTGTCACAGTAGGCTCTGATTTCGCTGGCGCAGATATTTTAGACCTATATTTAACGGCATGTAAGGGCACAGACTGTACTGTAGATTTACCAGCACCTATGCCACTGATCACACCTGTCGAACCATACTTACCTCACTGGCCAGAAAAAGGCACATTGGGCAGCTGTAATTTAGTTGAAACCTATGGCCGAAGCCGCCAGCAGATTGAAGGTTTCACCGTCAATAATAGCTCTGACAAAGATATTCAACTTTATTGGATCAACAACTACTCGGGTACTCAGCCAAGCTCTGCATTCCAAACATTAGCAGCAGGTGAGACATTCAGCGCGGATAATTGGGTGATCGGCGATCGTATGATGCTAGGCGATGTTGCGGGTAACTGTTTAGGGGTTGCCATCGTCAACGATACTGATAATAACTTCGAAGTGGATGCTGAGTTTGTAAAAGATGCAGTGAGCGAAGCCCCTATTCCTGTCGCAACCGCTGAAATTGGTAGCTGCGAATTACTCACCACATATTCTAGACAAAGTAACTATGCCCCTGAGTTTGCAGTACATAATCAGTCTGACACACCTGTGACACTGGCATGGGTTAACAACAGTGATGGGTCTTTATATTATGGTAACTATGGCACGCTCGAATTTGGCGACAGTTACGCAAATAGTAATTGGGTTGTAGGCGACCGTATGGCACTGATGGGCAGTGATGGCCAATGTTACGGCGTGCTCGACCTCAATGACAGCAGTAACATTTATGTGATTGATGAAAGCTTATTTAAAGAATAACGCCTTTTTAAACACAGACCTACTTTGAGTCACCTGCAAGGTGGCTCACACAAATCAAAAGAAGCAAGGATGTTCTTTTCTGACAACTCAAGTGTTGCATACCCTGATAATGTTTAATCAAACGGCCAGCTCTGCATCTCTACTAAACGACTTTTAGTTCGCTCAAACGCAAAGGCCAATTGTTCACCCACATATAATTCGTTTAAATCACACTGTGCATCGATTACCAATAAACAATGCTGTTCGTAGCACTCGTCAACCAGCGCAATAAAACGTCGCGCTTCGTCATCAAAACGGGCATTTTGAATGCTTGAATGTGCGCGTTGGTAACCGTCTTCTATACCTTGAGTTACTTGCTTTTCGTCAGGTTCTGCACCCATCTGTGGCACTTTGTTAATAAATATTACCCGGTGATTTTGTGCCAGCTCGATATAATCTGCAGTTGCTCTTGGGGTTGAGCACAAGGCCATAAAATCAAACAAGTAACCGTGTTCACTTTTACCTAATACTTCGACTTCTCTGCGGCATACCTCGATTTGTTTCGTTTCTAACACACCATGAGCGCGTTCAAATTGAGTTAAAAAACCTGCCTGATCCTGCACAAAGTAATGGGTGTAATTCGCACCATAAGCAAAACGATGATCAACCTCTCCTGCAACATTAATGACTTCACACTTCGAAAGTAATAGATCTATAGTCGGCAAAAAACGTTCTCTTGCTAAGCCATTATGATAAAGCTGAGACGGGTGTGCGTTTGAGGTCGTTACCAGTATCACACCTTCTTTAAATAAGGCTTCAAATAGTCTTGCCATGATCATGGCATCACCAATGTCAGTGACAAAAAACTCATCAAAGCACAGTACCTTGGCTTTACTTGCCCAGTCTTTTGCAACGTGCTGTAAAGGGTTAAGCGTACCTTGAAGTGCGTTAAGTGCTTGATGCACTTGCGCCATAAAGTGATGAAAATGAAGTCTTTGTTTTGTTACCCCCGATAAATGTGCAAAGAAAAAATCCATCAGCATGGTTTTGCCTCGCCCAACTGGGCCATACAAATACAAACTTTGACATGGCTTGCCCTGCTCAAGTGCATTCGCCAACGTATCTAAGGCATTCAATGCGATAATTTGGGCAGGATCTTGGGTCAGCTTTTGAGATTGAATTTGCGAAAAGTAACTGTCAGAGAGAGTTGTCATATCAGAGCGAAACAGAGTAAAGATTATCTGTCGATTATTTTACAGGTTTTGCTAAGAAGATAAGACTACTTTGACTTATTAAAAAGAAAAAAGCGCCGGGGGCAGCCGGCGCTTTTAGATTCGTATTCAAGGGGAATTGAATACCTTTACTCTCAGTAATTTAACCAGTATAGATGAAATCACTAAAAGTCCAGTAAAGTATAGGTCGTTTTACTTATACTTGACTAAGACCACTGTGCTCAGTGCCGGTACATCAATTCCCTCTGCTGTAATTTTTGTCTCTTTGACCACAGGGTCATGACCCTGTTTTAGCACTGGATGTAACTGGTAATCTTGACTTTCGACAACTTTGAATGAATTTTGTTCATTATTAGCGTTGAAGATCACCAAAATACGCGAAAATTTGTTATCTACAGCCTCACCCTGAGTATCATCTAACTGCATAACAATTAGACCTGATTGATGATTTTTATCATTCACTGATTTTTGCGTATTTAAAAATTGGACTTTTTGCTGAACTTGATCTGCGGTTGCGAGACGGAATAACTCAGAACTATTTCTGATTTTCAGCATATCGATAAACATGCCTTTTGCCAGTTTAATATCTGCTGAATTCACATCATCACGATCTTGGTGACCTGCAAGTACCGTTTTGATTAAAGGCCAGTTATCTTTGTCTTTATCGGCAGGAGGAAGACCTACATCATAGTTATTGCTTTGCCCCGCAAAGTCCGTCGCATTAAACCAATCACCATAATCATAGCTATCTCGTAAAAATGACTTTGAACGTAATAACTCAGATCCCATATGAATAAACGGAATACCTTGCCCATACATCACATAGCTCATGCTTTGTGCATGTAAACGCACACGTTCGGCTGTGGTTAAATCAAACGCTAGGCGGTATTGGCTGTTATCCCATAGAGTTTGGTTATCATGCTTAGACACATAGTTAATGGTGTCTGCCGGGTCAAACGCATAGCCCGTAGGCTGGTCGCCATAAGGCACCTCTTTACCTAGCCGTTTATCTAAGCCATTGTATTTATTAGCTAGGTCATATTCAGCAAGATTACCCGCCATACCGATGCGCACTTGATCCATCGCCACAAAGTAGCGTTGCTTAGTTTGTTCATCAGTTTGTAACTCGTTAGGTAGCGTTAACAAACCATTGCCGACACCTTGCGTGTCACGAGTGTTGTTACCCGGACCACGTACTGCATCGCGAAGACGATCGCTAAAAGTACCAATCTCAGTGCCACCCAGCTCTAATTGGCTAGCTTGAACGAACTGTGAATTATTGGCTACTTCACCGAAGTTCCAACCTTCACCGTAAAAGTAAGTATCTGGATCAACTTCACGTACTAACTCTCGCGCTTGTAGCATCTCAGCTTTTGGCTGGTGACCCATTAAGTCGAATCTAAAGCCATCAATCTTATAATCACGCGCCCAAGTCACTAATGAATCATTCATCAGCTTTGCCATCATGGTACGCTCAGTTGCAGTATTACCGCAGGTGTAACACGTTGATTGTTCTACAATACCAGTTGTTGGATTTAAACGGTGGTAGTATCCCGGCACAATTTTGTCGAGCACAGAGTTTTTAGCTAAGCCAAACTGATGAGTATGGTTGTACACCACGTCCATGATCACACGAAAACCCATTGAATGAAAATGTTGTACCATTTCTCTAAATTCAACAATACGCGTTACGCCCATCGAGTCTGTCGCATAACTGCCTTCTGGCACGGTGTAATGGAATGGATCATATCCCCAGTTATAGTTATCAAATTGACGTAGCGCACTGACAAGCTTTTGCGCCTTCGCTGAGTCTGTTGGATAATTTTTTAATACATCGACGACGCGTGTGCCTTTTTCCCAGGTGCTTTGACACTCTTCTAACTTAGGTAGCTGCTTACACACAAACTGTATACTTGAAGTATGATCGATAACCGTTGCTGCATCTTCGTTGATACTGCCTAAATCATAAGTAGGCAGAAGGTGAATGTTGTTTAACCCCGCATCCCTTAGCGCAGTTAAATGCTTCATGCCATCTGAGTTCATATCGGTAAACGCCAAATATTTACCGCGCCAAGCACGGTTGCTCAGCGCTTTGTCACTGGCACTAAAATCGCGAATATGGGTTTCGTATAATACATTGTCTTCAGGCTTATTGATGCTTGGCACCGAATGACTTGCCCACCCCGTTGGTTGCGTGGCTTTGTCATCCAAGTCAACAACTTGTGCATGAGTACTGTTTGTCGACAAGCTCAATGCATAAGGATCTGTGGTAACAATTGTTTCGACTTTTTTCGTTTCTGGATGATAAACGGTGATTTCATACTGGTAATAATCAAGTGCAGCGACAGTATTAGCATTAACCTGCCAAACGCCGGTGTTTTTATCTTCCTGCATCGGTATTTTATTAGCCGGATTATGAAGACTATTACCAAACGCTAGTAAAGATACCTTTTGTGCTGTAGGTGCCCACAGTTTAAATTGCACAGAATCTGCCAGTACGGTGGCACCTAGATCAGACACTTCATTGGCATCATTCGCAGTTAAAGTATAAAGCGAATCTAATAGCTCACCTTGCTGTACAAAGCTCACAAGTGCGCCTTTACTATCAACCACACTGATCTGCCCTTTCGCCCAGCTTTTAGCTTTTTGATTGGTAAGCGCAACTTTATACGCTTTAAAATCAGCTAAATGTGGATAGCTAGCCGCAACCCAAGCCGGTAATTCAACCTTAGCGAGTGCTGCTTGTTGTGACATTTGTCCTTCAAGTAAGGCGCTTTTTAGCTGTAAGTTAGATTGTGCAACTGAAGGCGCCAGTAATAGTAATTCTGAGGTTAACCAGTGCGCTGCATAAGTCGCTTGTGGTGCGAGTTGTTCGGCTTGTTGTTCAAAAGCTTGCTGTGTGTTTACCAGTTGGCAAGCACTTAAAGATGCCACTAGCGGGATTATTGTCATTTTCGGAATTAAACCTAAAGACTTTGTTACTTTACGCATTGGCGAGTCCCATTATTATAGAAGTATTTTCAACTAGGTCATACGTTACTGAAAGCCCTATATTTGACACAACCAAATGAATAGCTTTTGCATACGTATTCAACGCACCTAGTCTAAACTGGTAACTATGAATACGTATGCATTAACTATTCATCAACACAACACGGCTATATATTAAGCTCCGACAACCCATAACATGTTGGCATGACCGAACGATTACATAAGTTACTATAAAATTTGGCATGTTAACGGTATAACCGAACACCTATGGCAACGGGGATAAAACAAATGCAAAAACTAAAACCAAGTAAAGTGACCTTGGCACTTTTAGCAAGTGGCTTTGCTGCAATGAGTGCACCAATGTTTGCAGCTGCACAAGATGCAGAGCAAAAAGCACAAAAAGACGTTGAAGTTATCGAAGTAAAAGGCTTCCGCCGCTCGCTAGTTGAATCTATCAACGCTAAACGTTTTTCTACCAGCGTAGTTGAAACCATTTCAGCTGAAGACATCGGTAAACTACCAGACTCTTCAATCGCAGAATCTTTATCTCGCCTGCCTGGTCTTGCTACACAGCGCTTAGATGGCCGTGCAAGTAAGATCTCTATCCGTGGTTTCGGTGAAAATGAAAGCGGCACAACATTAAATGGCCGTGAACAAGTTTCTATCAGCGACAACCGTGGCGCTGAATTCGACCTTTACCCTTCTGAAATCATGAGCGGCGTAACCGTTTATAAAACACCAGATGCAAGTATCGAAGGTGAAGGTATTGCAGGTACAGTTAACCTACAAACAATCAAGCCATTAGACCAAGATGGTCGTATTATTCAAGTTAATGGCGTTATCGAAAAAACCAGCTTTGAAAAGCTAAACCCAGACGGTGAAGACCAAGGCCACAAGGCAACATTCTTCTACCTAGACAAATTCGCTGATGACACAATCGGTGTGGCATTTGCACTTAACACCATGAGCTCTCCAAACCAAGAAAAACGTTGGAATGCATGGGGTTACCCTGAGTTTGAACAAGATGGTAAAAAGTACTCTATCTTAGGTGGTGCTAAGCCATACGTTCGCTCTTCTGAGCTTGAACGTGACTCTATGATGTTCGTACTAGAAGCGGCACCGCGTGATGACGTACGTATGACCTTCGATGCACTATATGTAGATTTCTTAGACAAGCAGCGCCTGCGTGGTATTGAAATTCCATTTGCATGGGGCCAAGGTACTGTAAGCGCAAATTCAGTAGATGATGCGTCAGGCTTTATTACTTCTGGCACAACCATGGGTCAACGTGTTGTAGTGCGTAATGATTACAACGAGCGTGATGCTGAGATGAAATCGTTAGGTTTCAATACAAAGTGGGATGTTAATACTGACCTAACTTTAGACTTTGACGTAAGCTACTCAAAAGTAGAAAAGAAAATCGTTGGTATTGAAAGCTACGCAGGTACAGGTCGAGGCAATGACCGTGGTGAAGCTGACACACTAAGCTATACACTTGACGGTGGTAACACGGGCGCAAAATTCAATCACAACCTTAACTATGCAGACTACGACCTAATTCAATTAGGTGGCCCTTTAAGCTGGGGTTGGAGTGGCGCATTAAATGATGCGTTCAACGTAACAGGTACTGATTTTGAAAACCAACTACAAGATGGTTTCATTAATACTCCTGAAGTTGAAGACGAACTTAAATCTCTGAAATTTGCAGCTACACAAGCAATCGAGAATGACTTTATCTCATCAGTTTCTGCGGGTATTTCATACCGTGACCGCGAAAAAGCGAAGTTATCAGAAGGTTACTTCTTAACGCTTTCAAGCTTCAAGTACCCAAGTAACACTGGCATGATGGTAGTACCTGAGCAATATCGTCTGGGTACAGCTAACCTAGATTTCATTGGCATGGGCGAAATGATTGCTTATGACGTGAACGGCCTTGTTCGTGACGGTTATTACTATGGTCTGCAAGAAAGCTTAACTAATTCATCTCACGCAACTAAGTCTTGGACTGTACGTGAAAAAGTAACATCACTATTTGTAAAAGCTGACATCGACACAGAATTCGCTGACATGCCATTAAGTGGTAACATGGGTCTGCGTTACGTTCGCTCTGAGCAGTCATCAAAAGGTAATGCATTTAACACCGTGGATGGTAAGGTAGTTACTTCACCTACTGATATCAGTCATGACTATAACCACTTATTACCTAGCCTTAACTTAACGTTAAAACTAGACGACGACCAATCAGTACGTTTTGGTGCAGCGAAAACCATTTCTCGAGCACGCCTTGATGAAATGAATGCGTCATTCAGTGCAACATACAATCAGCAACCTGATTCTAATGGTAACAACTGGTCAATCGGCGGTGGTAACCCTGAACTTGAACCAAAAGAAGCGTTCGGTTTAGACCTAACTTATGAAAACTATTTCAGCAGTGAAGGTTACTTTGCAGTTGCATTATTCCATAAAGACATCACCAACTGGCACTTCGACGGTCAATATGCGGTTGATATGACTGGTGTTGCAGATCCGGCAACTGGCGCTATTCCTGCAAATCCAAATGGTACAGGTAGTGGTAAAGTGAATGGTGGTGAAGGTACGCTTTGGGGTTATGAGCTGTCTGGTACATTACCGCTAAACGTTTTCTCTGAAGCACTAGACGGCTTCGGTATTATTGCAAGCTACACAGGTGTGGAGTCTGACCTTAAGAACCCTGAAGGCGCAGAATACAAAATCCCGGGTCTTTCAGAAAGTATTTCAACATTCACTTTCTACTACGAAAACCACGGTTTCTCTGCTCGTGCTAGCATGCGTAAGCGTGATGACTTCAAAGGTGACGTAAACGGTATCGGTTTCACAGCGACACAAGTAGACATCATGGGCGAGACAATTTGGGATGCACAAATTGGTTATGACTTTGGTGAAGGTGGCTTCAAAGATCTTGAAGGCCTATCTGTATTCCTACAAGGTTACAACCTAACTGAAGAACCATTCACTACGCTAAGCGGTGACAATGCGTTACAGGTACGTGATTACCAAGATTACGGCCGTAACTACTCGTTAGGCTTCGCATATAAGTTCTAAACGAGCGTGATAAAGCTAAGTTAGTTATGATAGCCCTTGCGATGAAAATCCAAGGGCTTTTTTGGGAGTAGAATATGCAAAACAAAATTAACGATGTCGTTATTGTTGGTGGCGGCACTGCAGGCTGGATGACTGCAAACTTACTCGCAAGGGTGCTAGGTAAAAGCATTAATGTGACTCTACTTGAGTCAGATGACATCGCAACTGTTGGGGTTGGCGAAGCTACTATCCCACCGATTATGCAATTTAATCAAGCCATTGGTGTGAATGAGCACGACTTCATGCAAGCGTCTAAAGCCACGATTAAGCTTGGGATTCAGTTCGAGAATTGGCTAAAACCTAAACATAATTATATGCATGCCTTTGGTAGCATAGGCAAAAACTTCCCGTTTTGTGACTTTCATCACTTTTGGCTTAGAGAGCAAAATAAAAATGACCAAGTCGATAATCTCACTTATTGGGATTTCTCACTTAATTACCAAGCCGCTAAACATAACAAGTTCCAAAAGCTCAAACACCTCCCAAACACTAACCTGCCGGGCATTGCTTACGCCTATCATTTTGATGCTGGGTTATATGCCAAGTTTTTAACCGAACACGGTAAGCAGCACGGTGTTAATCATGTCATCGGCACGGTAAAACAAGTAAATCAAAATAACGAAACGGGTCATATCGAAAGCCTGTTATTAGATAACGATACACTGCTTAGCGGCGACTTATTTATCGACTGTACCGGCATGCATGCTCTACTCATCGAAAAGACACTTAGTACAGGCTATGATGATTGGTCACATTGGTTACCTTGTGACCGCGCTATGGCAGTCCCGAGTGAGAATGCAGAGACAGTAGTGCCTTATACGCGCTCTATCGCTCATCATGTTGGCTGGCAGTGGCAAATTCCGCTGCAACACAGGACAGGTAATGGCTTAGTGTACAGTTCAAAACACATGAGCGACGAAGAGGCCAAACAAACGCTGCTTGGTAACCTGCCGGGCAAACCAATAAGTGACCCAAGAATTATAAAATTTAGAACCGGTCGTCGCAGAAAAGTCTGGAATAAAAACGTCATCAGCATTGGTCTATCAAGTGGCTTTTTAGAGCCATTAGAATCAACCAATATTCATCTTGTGCAAAGTGTGGCAACGCGTTTACTCAAGTTCTTTCCGCACAATGGCATTAGCCAAACCTTAGTCGATGAGTTTAACCGCTTGTGCAAAGCCGAAGTTGAAGGCATTCGAGATTTTATTATTTTGCACTACAAATTAAATAATCGTAGCGATAGTGCATTTTGGCGACAATGTCAGCAAATGGACATTCCTGACACACTGAATACTAAAATTGAGCTATTTAAACAAACAGGCAAGGTACACTGCGAACCAAACGATTTATTTACCGAAATCGCTTGGCAACAAGTAATGCTCGGGCAAGGTATTACGCCAACCGATACTCACCCACTTGTTGATGGGTTAAGTGACGAACAAATCAAAGACATGATGGAAAGTTTGCGAACGCTGGTCGATAAAACCGTCGAAAACATGCCAACTCACCAAGACTTTTTAATGCAATTCAAATAATCCCACACGCTTTATTATGCAGCCTGATGATTAAACTTTCAGGCTGTTTGTACCCACTAAAAACACATGCTAACAAAGTATGTGAATTTTCTTCATTGCCAAGCCATTAGTGGTTTAAATTCGAACCGATATAACGTTAGTATGTAATCGGTTTGGTCAATTATTTAGGAGAAAATAACATGGGTTTAATTCAATCATTATCACAACAGGCAGCTAAGGCAGCCAAAGTACTAGCACTTCTCACAACAGAGCAAAAAAACCAAGTATTACACGCTATGGCACATGCACTGCGTGCCGAAACCGATCAGATCCTTGTGGCAAACCAAACCGACCTAACCCATGCCAAACAAAATGAATTAAGCCCCGCAATGATTGATCGCCTAACCCTGACTCCCGCACGCATCGAAGATATGGCACAAGGCATAGAAACCATCGTGTCGTTAGAAGACCCTGTGGGCCAAACACGCAGCATGGGCACCCGGCCAAATGGCATCGAAATCAATAAAATGCGCATTCCTTTAGGCGTGGTCTGTATGATTTATGAAGCACGCCCAAATGTTACAGCCGATGCGGGCGCACTGTGCTTTAAATCAGGTAATGGCGTGATCTTACGCGGTGGTAAAGAAGCACTGGCCAGCTCAATGGCCATTGCCAAGGTCATGCACAAAACTCTAGCTGAGTTTAATCTGCCTGAAGCACTTATTACCGTCGTACCCGACCCTGATCGCGGTTTAATGATGGAGTTGATGCAACAAAAAGAGTACATCGACCTGATCATTCCACGCGGCGGTGAAGGGCTTATCAACTTTGTGACCGAAAACAGTACTGTGCCTGTCATTCAGCATTTTAAAGGCGTGTGTCATTTATACGTTGATAAAGACGCCGATTTGCACATCGCAGAGGCGCTGCTTTTAAACGGTAAAACTCAGCGTACTGGCGTATGTAATGCCCTAGAAGGGTTAGTGGTTCATAAAGACATCGCTGATAAATTCTTAAACCAAGTAGCGCCTATTTTACGTGCTGCCAACGTAAAAGTGAATGCTTGTAAACGCGCTGCAGAATACTTTGACGACGTCACTGTACTAAACGATGACGAATTTGGTGAAGAGTATTTAGCGCTAGAGATTGCCATTCGTGTAGTCGACGATTTTGCAGGTGCAATTGATCATATCGACCAATTTGGGAGCCATCACACTGAAGTGATCTGTACCACAAACCAAGAAACAGCCACACTATTCCAACGCAGTGTTGATGCATCTGTAGTCATGGTCAATGCGTCATCGCGCTTCAGCGACGGCGGTCAGTTAGGTCTAGGCGCCGAAATTGGTATCGCAACTACTAAGCTACACGCCTACGGCCCGATGGGTTTAGAGTCATTAACCACTGAAAAGTATTTAGTGAATGGTACAGGCCAAGTGAGAGATTAATTTGATAACACCTTCTCTATAACGGAATTATCAAAGTTTCTAAATCTGTAGGCGCAGGTTCTCCCCGCTCTTTTTAAGAAATTTCAGTAGCATTGCACTTATCAGAGATGAAATAACTATTACAACTAAAATGGCATAACCAATTATTATTTTTTGCACGTTGCGAATTTTAAAAATTAGCTCTTAAACCTAACTACAAATAAGAAATCAGGGGCACATGGCCCCTGAATCTTGTATTACAGCATATACGGGTTGTTTGAACTACTGCCCTCTTCTTTGCTGGGTAAGTGTTCAAGCTGAGTGAGCTTGGCAAGAATGCCATCAAGCTTGCCTGATATTGCTGGGTCCAGCGCTTGATGTTTATTAAGGTGCTGAACAAAGCTTGGCAGTGTCACTTGTAGCAACTCAGTGAGTGCCGTTAATGATTGACCTTCGCTACTTTGTTGTTGCGACCGGGCAGTATCAAACTGAGTATGCAGCCCCTCTAACCTTTCAACCAGCTGGCTCAACACCGCACTGTGTTGTTGCTCACTTTGCTCGGCTTGTTGCTCTGCCTGTTGGTTAAGCTGTTTACTGTTTGCCTGTAAAGCTGCTTCAGCTTGAGACAGCCTATGCTTGAGTGCATCAAATTGCGTGTTCAATTCAATATCAAACTCCGCAGAAGCACTCGCCGCATTGTGCGCTTTAAGGTCTTGTATGCCCTGAGTAAGCGAGGTAACCCCTTGTGCTAAAGCTTTATTGAGCTGCGATGAAGACTGAGCCTGACTGTTCACTAAGGCATCTTGCAATGCTTGTAAGTCCGACGCCTTGGGTTTGCCTTCGGTATTGGCAAGCAGCGCTTGGAAAACGTCAGTATAGTTATGACTCAGCTGGGTTTTATTCAGCTTATTAGCAATCACATTAAACGCCCGTGCAATGTCCACCAGCTTGTTGGCCATAAGCTCACCACTTTGCTGACTTTGTGCAACTTGGTTTTGCAAGGTCTGATTAATACCGTTCAGACCCTCATTAATTGCCTCAGCACTCTGTTGGTTTTGCTGTGCGCCAATTAACTGCGCTAACGCCTCTGAATAATCAAAGCTTAAAGTATCTTTGTTCAAGTTACCCGCAATCGCTGTCATAGAGTTATTTAATCTGGCTAGCTCTTCGACAGCTAAGAGCGCCGGGCTGCCTGCATCATTCGCTCTATTGAGTCGTTCATAGTCACCACAAATTTGCGCCCAACGGGATTGCTCTTCAGCCGTTAACGTACCGCGGATGGTGCCCAGTTTAAGCAAGTTTTCTTCACTGCCTTTACTGAGGGTTTGTGCTTCGCCACGGTAATGATCGCGAATAAGGTTTTCGAGTTCATCATCGTTCATGGCTGCAACGACTTTTTCGGCCATCTTATTCATGTTTCGATAACTGCCTTGCAGTTTAAACGGTGGCTCTACGCGGTAGTCATTATCTTGTGCGGCTGAGGCAATGTACTGAGCATTCACTTTTAATACGGTGTCGCGAATGGTCAGAAATTTTTGTAACACCGAGACAATTTCGTTGGCTTGAGCTTGTGAGTAACCGTACTCTAGCTCGTTTAACGAGATATCTTCACCTTCGGCAATACGTACCAACTTGTATAAGTCTTCCATATTGCGGTTCGCCAATGGGGCTAACACGGCATTCGAGGTCAATGCGTTTTCTACAAAACTCATGGCAAATTCTTGCTCACACCCACTGAGTGTGTCACCTAAGTTGTAGATATCGGCACGGTTTGCCAACATGTCTGGGATCTTAAAGCTTTCACCTGACTCGGTATAAGGGTTACCGGCCATCACAACCGCAAATTTCTTACCGCGCAGATCATAGGTTTTACTGCGACCATTCCATACACCATCAATACGACGAGAGCCATCACACAATGAAATAAACTTTTGTAAGAACTCAGGGTTAGTATGCTGAATATCATCGAGATACAGCATGACATTGTTACCCATTTCAAAACTTTGGTTTATCTTTTCTATTTCTTTGGCTGCGGTGGCATTAATGGCCTGCGATGGGTCGAGCGATACTTGATCATGTCCTATCGACGGACAGTTCACTTTGACAAAAGTTAGGCCTAAACGGTTTGCGACATATTCGATTAATGTAGTTTTACCATAACCCGGTGGAGAAATGAGCAGCAGCATACCCATTAAGTCGGTACGCTTATTACCACCTGAGGCACCAATTTGCTTGGCAAGGTTATCACCGATGATCGGAAAGTAGACCTTATTAATCAGCTGATTTCGAACAAATGAACTCAGTGGTTTTGGCTTAAATTCATCAAGCTGTAAACGCTCTTTTTGAGTCGCTAAAATATCACTCTTAAGAGATTGGAATGCAGAGAAGCCAGTCACATGCTGCTCAATGTAGGCATTAGTACGGGCAAAAAATGCCGCATAATCAAGTTGTAAAGTTTGATCTTGAATCGTACGATGCTGCCCCATTAAACCGGTTACTTGCTCAGATACATTGGCATCGTGGGCATAAAACCCTGCCAGTTTGTCATTGCTCAGCAACACCACAGTCGCCGCTTCAAGGGCGATGTTGATGTTAAATGTGCTGTTTTGTTCATTATTTTGCGCTTGGCTGTTTTGCGAATAAGCCACTAACCAACTGAATAATAATTTAGCTTTGTCACTCACATTGCTTGCAGCTTTTAGAGCATTTTGTAACTCGCCCCAAAAGCCTTTGCTTTTCGCACTGCTTTGAAACTGCTCAGCTAAGTTTTTAACTTTACCTGACACAATAAACTTTGCTTCAGTATGCCTTTTAGCTAATTCATCTAATAGATATTGCGCACTTAACTGCAGCGAAAAGTCATTAAATACCGTACAAATATCCGAAATTTGTTCAGAATACGCTTTAATGTCGGCAGCTAATTGCTGAATTTGAGCATTATAGAAGGCGGCATCATTAAACATGGTCTGCATTAAATGCGCTTGCTTAGCTGACTGCTGCAATGCTGTAAACGCTTGTTTTGACAGTTGCACTGCATAAAGCTGAGCAATAATCCGTGAACCAACCGGATAAATCAGTAAATCTAAAGCCCGCTTTTGCACTAATAGATTCGTTAAAATCGCGCACGCATCATGATCATGAATGCCCTTTTCGTATCCTTCTTGGTACCTTGGCTCGGCAAATTTTTGTACCAAAGTCAGCAATTCATCTTTTTGAACCGCCTCATTCAATACATCAAAGCTCAAGCCTTGCTCACCTTTATTGGCGCATGCCAAAACCTGAGCGGCCAAGTATTCACCACGATAAACTTCGGCATTTTCAGAAACAAGGTTTTGCTCCCAATAGGCTTTGCCCGTTTCAAGCTGCGAACGAGTTGCTTGATCTGGAATTGACTCAAAATACTCAGTACCAGTAAGGTGCAGCATTAAGGTATCGTCACGAGGCAAAAGCGTTAAATCAAGTGCTTGCTTATTAACGCTAAAACCGTGCTTGCCTATGTTTACAAGGTTGCCACCTTGCACATAAATGTCTTGTTTATCACGTAGGGCACGAATGCCCTGATCTTTACATGACTTCAGCTTAGATAAAATATCATCCGCTTTAATTTCATCGCCAATCTCTTGCAGCTCTTGGGTTAACCCGCGTAGTTTGCTGATCATCGGATCTGACGCAAAGTAACTGTTGATCTGTTCAAGCTCAGTAAAGCTTTGCGAGCGTCGAGTCACGCCTTGTAAAATACGTTCAGCGGCATTAGCAATATTTAAAGCTCTACGCTGGCGCTCTTCCATCAACTGTTGCTTATGCGCTTCAAAGCTTTCGTATACATCGTCGCGCTTAGCCATGATCTCGGCTAAGTATTCGTCGTACTCGCTAAAGTGAGACTCCAGCTCTTCTAACTGAATTAATAACCGCGACAGTTGTTCGTCACACTGCTCTGGGGTTTTGGCATTGTTTAAGCTGCTGGTAATACTCTGGCTAAAGAGTTTAAAGCGTGCCGAAAACTCCGCCTTAGCTTCAACAGAGCCTAAGCTCTTGCGGCGAATTTCAATGCTTGCCTTAGCCCGGTTAACCAGACCATACACACCGCTGACATCTTCAAGAATTTGCGTGCGCACTCGACTGTCTTCGATGTCTAAATCGAGCATAGTGTGGTTAAGTAAGTCGAGTTCCTCGCTTAGCGTATCTAGCTGAGCTAAAAAGCCATTTAACTCAGTCACCGCCTCGCTTTTTTCAGAGGCAGCAGTGAGCTCATCAAGCTTATTATGATAAGGTGCAAGCGCCTTGTCTTGTTGTAAAAACTGCGCCGTTGCTTGACTGAGCTGTGCGGTTTTTTCATCAACGGTTTTAAGCTCAGCTTTTAAACCTGCAAGGTCAATGTACTTCACCTCTTCAAGGCTGATGATTTTGCCTTTTAATAGCTTTAAAGCATCTAACCCAGCTACAAATTCGCTGGTTAACTTAAAGCTATCGGGGCGAATATCGCGCAGGGTGTCGACCACCGTTTGCTTTATATCAGCGAGAGACTTTAACGCTGTTTCTTGAATTTGTTTTACTTTTTCAAATTCATCAAGCACTTGCTCTGAGGTTTCAAAAATCTCATGTATCAGCGCAGTGAGCGCCTCGAAATCTGCTAACCAATGATATCTATCAAGCACACTCCGTGCTTGTGCAATTAAGGCTTCATAATGGTTGATATTTGGGTTTTGTTCACTGATGGCTTTGCAAACTGAGTATAAGTCTGAAATACCACGAACTAAGTCTGGGTTACCTATTTTGCCTAGTATGCTGGTTGGTGCTGGCGCATTTGCGGCAAATTCGACAGAGCAAAATGGGCTTTGCCAAATTTGAATGGGATGAACACGCTCAGCTTCTTCTTTGTCCGCTTTGAAAGTCAGCGTTAAACCATCATCATACACGCCATAACCATGACAGTAGATTGGGTTTTGTAGATTCTTTTCTATTAGATTATAGGCAAAGAGTGCGTAACGACCTTCGTTTGGCTCGTAAAACACATACAATACATCTTCACCGTTGGGTGATTTAACCTGACGATGAAACTCTAGTTTCTCAATTTGATCATCAAAGTAGCGCGTTTGACCCGACTGAAGGTAATATCCACCCGGAAAAATAATACCGTGGTCATCTGGTAATTGAATACAGGCATCGCCAATGGCATCTTGACGAATAACCGCCTCAGTGCGGCAATTGAAGATAAAGAAACGCCAATCTTTTTCACGGTAAGGCTGCACTTTAAGTAAGATCAATTCACCCACTTGAGCGTATTCAAGCTCACAGTCGGCCAACGATTGGTTTTTATCTTCAACAGGCTCTGAATAGATCCCCTCACCACTATCGGTGTTATTTTCGACTTTAATGGTTAAGTCGCCACCTGTGGATTCGACAAAGATTTTATCGAGTACGTTAATATGACCAAAGCGCCCTTCAACATGATCGGCACGGTCGGTTTTTACCCATTCAAAGTCATAATCTTGCTTATCTTGTAAGTCTCGCTCACCGCGATTGTCGATATACTCAAGGGTGTTATCAGCTGCGATTTCCCAACGAAATACACGAACATCAGTGAGTTTTTCACCAATTTGGAAGCAAGCAAACACTTTGCCCGCTTGTTGGAATAAATGCTGTAAACGGGTTTCTTTGTAGTAAGTATAAAGCTCTTCAAAGTCTCTTAAAAATCGTGGATTTGTCAGGAACTTAGTTTCGCTTGGATAAGGCTCTACTTCATAGTGATCGTCCTGCTCAACCAGTTTTTGAACCGTGAAGACATCACTCACATGAATGTTTTTCTTTAGTCCCAAGAATACGTTGTAAGCAAAAATCAGTTTATCGCCAATTAAGACGATGTCTCTTGGAATACAGTTGTGCTCTGTACGTACACGCGCACGGCCTTTTACTTTCAGCTCAGTACTACCAAAGGTATCAACGCGTTGTTGGTTTAAATCATTGGCGAGAGAACGTAATTGTGTACCTGAGTTACTCAATCTACGTTTAATTAAGTCATAGGAGCCCTGTTCGAGCGCAGCTTCATTTGCTGGATCTGCCATAATCTCTTTGTCCTAATAATCTTTAAAGAAGTTGCCCTCACAAAAAGAGCAAAGTACGTGTAACAAGTGAAGTGTTGTCGTAGCTGAGTATGTGTCGCCGTAAACGACGACCTACAATTAAAACCCTATTCTTCTGTAGGTTGGTGTTTAGCCAACCTACATCGTTTGCACAAAAAGTATTTTGTTCAGGGTAAACAACTCGCTACTAAGCTGCGCTAGTCTTGCTTTTCAACTTCTTTGGCATTGCCGTTTAACAATGAGCCGCCTAACATACCTAATAACTGCTGCTTTTCAGTCTCTGATGAGTTACTAAGCTGCTGCATAAGTTTGCTCATGCTAAGGTTTTTCATCGTTTCTGACGACGCGTTCGCACCCGCTAACACCCCTTTTAGGTCATCCATGATGTTTCTGTCACCGTTTAAGTGATCTTTAAACAAAGTTTGAACTGTTTGGCTTTCATCGACTAAGCCATCGATTGATTTACCTACCGTAATGGCTTTCATGAACTGATTGAAGAACTGGCCGTCACCACCCATGATGTTGATATCTGCATTACCCAATGTCTTAGATAAGATCTCAGCTTGGTTCGCTGCAATGTCTTTTTCAATGTCTAGTTTCGCAAGCGTTAGCTCTTTTTGCTGATTCAGCTGTAACGTGAAGCTCTCGTAATCACGGGCGTCTTGGTCCATAGCATTAAGCGCTTGTAGTTTCTCTTCTAGACCTTTCGCTTCTGCTGACATTCTGCGTTCAAGGTTGATTGCTTCTGCTTCACCTTGCTTCTCAACAGCTTCTGCCATGGCAGTTTGTACTTGTGCATCTGCAAGACCAATTTCACGCTTACCTTCAGCTTCTGCTTCAAGCTTCTGACGCATCACGACAGCTTCTGATTCACCAATGTTACGTTTACCTTCTGCCTCGGCAGCTAATTTTTGTTGTAACACTCTTGCGTCTGTTTCACCTTGAATTGCGCTTGCTTCTGCTTTCGCTTTGATAACATCGGCTTCTGCAAGACCAGATGCCGCAATTTCTACTTTTTCAGCTTCGGCTAAAATCTTCTTAGATTCAGCTTTTTGGTTTGCAATGCGAAGCTCAGCTTCTGCCATTTTCTCTTGCTCACGAGCCTTAAATTCAGCCGCTTGCTCTTTGGCTTTAGCAGACTCGATATCTTTCACTAACGCTTCTTCGGCTTCTGCACGAGCTCTAATAACAATCGCTTCTTTCTCACGCTCTGCTGCTGCAAGTACTTGTACATCTTTGATACGCTCTTGCTCTTCAGCCACGTTTTTTTCAACCGCGACGCGATCACGACGTACATCAGCAATTTCTTTTTGCTCAACTTCTAGCGCTTTTTCTTTATTAATACGCAAGATAGAAGTCTCTTTTTCGCGCTCAATCGTCTCAATCTCTCGCGCTCTGGCTACTTTTTCTTCTTCAATCGCTAGTACACGTAAACGGTTTTGCTCAGCAATATCGATTTCACGCTGTTTATTTTGCTCTGCAATTTCTAACTGTTCGTCAGTTTTCAGTTTTGCTTCTTCGGCTTTTAAGCGCTCTTCTTGTTTAACACGCTCAGCTTCTGAGGTTTCACGCGCACGCACGGTTTCAATTTCACGTTGTTGTTTAGCTTGTGCATCTTCTTTTTGGCGTTCAATTTCTAGTGATTTCTCAAGTGCTTCTTGGTTTTGGATCTCGATTTGCGCTTTTTCATCACACTTTAATTGATTGGTTTTAACATTCTGCTCAGCGGTTTTTTCGGTGATACGGCGAATACCTTCTGCATCAAGAATATTATTAGGGTCTAGTTTATTGATTGAGGTTTGCTCAAGATAATCAATAGCAACGTCTTCAAGGGTATAACCCGATAAGTCTTGACCAATGACTTCTTTGATTGAATCACGGAACTCATTACGGTGAGTAAATAGCTCTTCAAAGTTCATCTGTTTACCCACTGTTTTAAGGGCTTCTGAGAATTTAGCTTCGAACAGTTCTTGTAACGTTTCTGGCTGAGAAGCGCGCTCACAACCTACTTGCTTTGCAACACGAAGAATATCGTCTTTGTTTTCGTTGACGCGAATATAGAAGGTAATAGCAATGTCTGCACGAATATTGTCTTTACAGATCAAGCCGCTATTTTCACGACGCTCTAGCACCATGCGCTTGGTTGAAATATCCATCACTTCCATTTTGTGAATAACCGGGTAAACAATACCACCCGTGGTGGTGACATCTGGCTCATTTTTCATTTTATTGATTATAAGCGCATGGCCCTGATCGACCTTACGGTAGAACTTACCAACAATCATAATAACGGCAAAAATAACCGCGATTGCAACGCCGACAACTGTTAAAATCGGTCCTAAATTATTAAGAAATTCCATGTTTTCTTCCTAAGTTGTGTTTTCTTGACCGGTATAAACCCAGTCTATTTTCCCAAGTGTTTAATTTTGTGTTTTAAAAGTGAGTTACCAAGGCTTTTGAACCACGGTGTAAGTGTTAGCGGCATCGTTGTGTTCAATTAACACCGCAATATCACCTAGTGAGAAAGCCTTGTCTTCATCACATCTAATTTCTATTAATTGCTCTGTGCCATTGATTTGAACTTTGCCCTGACCAAAGCTTGTAGTGACTTTGCCTGTAGCTATGACACATTCCAAACCAATAAAATCGCTCTTAGAGGCAGCCTCTTTACTCTGAAAGAACTTACGCAACGGCTTAACTAATATGGCTGTGACAAGCAGTGAGACAAAAAAGCAGCCCAACATCATGGCAATACCCAGCACATAAAACATCACACCATCACCTAATAAATAGGCAAAGAATTTGTGCGCATAGAAGCTACAAAACCAGCTAATCACAATCGCTAAACTTAACGACACGGTCAGTGGTACGCCGCCGAATCCTAATGAGCCTGTATCTGACTCACCTACATCCACATCGACATCACCTTCAAGCATGTCGATATCAGCAAACCCTAGTAAGGCAATTGACCAAAAGCCAATGACTATCAGTAATAAAGTACTGAAAATGGCTGTGGGGAAAGTGAGTGCAATGTTTAAAAATTCCATAAGCTCCCTATATGTTTATTAATTTTCAGAGGCTAGCTTTATTTATTTTGCTCTGTAAATTGGATCAGCAAGTCGGCCACTTGTTGCTTGATTAAGCGCTTTTTACGCGCTTCATCCGGTTCAACAATGCCGAACTGCACTCCGAGTTGATTTAGCTCTTCATCGCTTAAGTTAAAGCTCAAACGTTGTCGGGTCTTTTTTGATTTGACTTCAAGGCCAAGAATTCGGCGGATCATGTCTGAGGGAGTCACCTCGTCGTCGATCGCCTGCTTCTTAATATGTTTTTGCACCTCTGAACTGAGGTCAAAGGCAAGCTGTGTTGCCCTGACCGCGCGCTCCTGCTTTTGCCAAGTATCCTTCTTAATGTTCATGGTATTTAACTATTTTTTTTCGCTTTAATACGGGCGAGAATATCGGCGCTACTATCATTGGTTTCACCAATGCCGGCGGCTTTCATTTTCTGTTCTAATGATTGCGCTTCATCGGCAAGCTCTCTTTCAGCGGCTAATCTATCTTGTCGATCAGCTTGGCGCTGTTTAATTCGTTCAAGAGACTCTTTTGCCGAAGCCATTGAAGAGTCACCCGCAGTCAGTGTATCGCTCACAGCTAACGTTGCTTGCTGAACACTCTCTGTGGTTTTAACAATGCTCAGTTGGCGCTGATTTTCTTGCAGTTGCTTTTCTGCATCTTTTATCTGTTGCTTCAGTGCCGTAATGTGCTGTTGATACTGGCTTAGAGTGGGTGACTGTGCAGCTTTTTCTTCTTCAAATTCGGCTATTTTACCAGCAATTTCTAATGCTAATGGTTCTTCGCCTTTGTCGAGTGCTTGAGAAGCAAACTCTTCATGTTGTGCGATCTTATCTTCTAAGGTCTTAATATGACGTGTTAGCTGCATTTCTTTAGCCATTACTTCTGTTAAGTTACGTTTGGCAGCGGTAATGGCTTCTTTGCCTTCATGGATCTCTTGTTCAAAAATGCGAATGGCATTGGCATCAACAATGCTTTCACCTGCTTCACGAGCGCCACCCTTAACTGCTGTAAATAGTTTTCTTAACATACTCATAATTAACTCTCCTTTTACTCGACAAAGTATTCGCTGACAGCTTCTAATGCATCAATGGCATTACCAGATAAAGTCACTATTTCATGACTTAGCTGCTCAAAAGTGGAATTGGTAGACAAAGCGCCAAAAATGGCGACTTTATTATCTATTTTCGCAAATGCACTGAGTGGCATTGGCACATTTAAACGCAGCAAGGTGTCGTTTAATTCTGCGCGTAATTCAGCTTTGACTTCTTGCTCTTCAAACAAGTAACAAATACACAAAACTTGCTCATCGGTTTGAGTAACAAAAATAGGTAACTCATCGTTGCCATCAACAATGACTTGCAGCACATCTTGACCAGTGCGGTTGATAAAAAATGATTCAAAAGAAGCACCATCGGCTTCTTGTTTAGAAAGTTGCAGGGCGAGTTCATTAAGATCCATGTTCGCGATTCCTTAAATTTCTTTATCCTAAGAAAATAGCAGCAAGGTTTTTATCGATTGCTGCATCCTTGTCTCTCAAATTCGCACAACATGACATATTATGTCAATGCTTTTTTTATGAACAATTGAAGTTTAATTTTTACGCTTTAATGTAAAGTTAAGAATTTTTACTCTAGAACTGACCTAATTATTAGAAACCTATAGTAACCACTTACTTTCGATTGGAATAAACTGACTCGAGCTATTAATCAATGAATTCGCTGTAAGTTGCTCAACCCCAATCGCCCATGTTTCGATGCCGTGTTTAGCGGCAACTTTTTGCATCAATAAATCAAAGTCACCGTCACCCGAAAGCAAGCAAATCACGTCTACATTTTGCGCATACTCCAACACATCTATGGTGATCCCCACATCCCAATCGCCTTTCGCTGAGCCGTCTTTACGCTGAATAAAAGGTTTGAGTTTTACATTAAAGCCAATGTGTTTGAGGGCCTTTTGGAACTTATGTTGTGAGTCGTCGTTTGGGGCTATGGCGTAGGCGTTTGCGAGGGTAATATCGCCTTGCTCAGATAAAAACTGCCAAACTTTTCGGTAATTGAGTTGGCGTGAAAACGCGTCTCGTGTGGTGTAGTAAATGTTTTGTACATCGACAAAAACAGCAATTTTTTTCATTTGGCGCTCAGGGCAATTTAAAACCCCATGCTAACCAAAAACTTGCCTAGATAAAACCACAAGAGGCTCAGTTACCTAAGCCTCAAAGCTATCATGTATTAATCACACATAAAGTAGCGATTTGTAAATGCGCAATCTTTACCATTCCAACATGAAATCACACCCGTACGGCATTCTGCTCGGTTTGTTGGAATACAGTCCGGCGTATCAGAATTGAAGTAACCACCAGCCACATTGGGTGTTGCTGCATTAGCGAGTACTTTTTCAGATGTTAAGTTTTTCAGCTTTTTTTTGTTCAGTTTCATAATAAATATCCTTTTAGTGCCGTTATTGGCAAAAAAAGTGTAATGAAAAAGCACAGATTAAGTAACCCCTTCAGTAAGAACAAGTGATTATAAAATAGGGTAAGTTTAAGTAGTTTAGTGCTATTGAGCATTTAGAATTAATGACTCAATCACACTATGCAGTTTATTAGCTTTCAGCAAAGCTCAGGTTAAGTTAGAGAAAATATCTTCAGAAAGGTTTATAATGCGCCGGTTTTTGTCATCAATTTAGTGTCATTATGAAAGAGCAACATTCACCTTACTGCGCCATCGGCTTATTCAACCCTAAATCACCGACGAATGTTGGCGGTATTATGCGTGCAGCTGGCTGTTATGAGGCCAATGAGGTGTTTTTTTGTGGTAAACGTTACGCCATCGCAGCAAAGCATCAAACCGATACTAAAAATGTCAGTGAGAAAATTCCGCTTACGCAAGTTGAAGACTTAACTCAAGCCGTTAGCAAAGATATTCCCATTGTCTGTGTTGAACTTGTTGAAGGGGCAACGCCACTGCCTTTGTTTGAGCACCCAGAGCAAGCACTCTATATTTTTGGCCCTGAAGATGGCAGTCTACCACAAGAAGTGGTCGATAAAGCCAGTGCCGTCGTTTATATGCCAACCACTGGCTGTATGAACTTAGCCGCCACGGTTAATGTGCTTTTATATGACCGTGCTGCAAAACACACGCAGCAGTTTAATACACAGCAAATTTTAGATTCACGAGATAATAATAATCGATTGAAGTTTAAAGCTTAAATAACAAATATCTACAGAGAGGTTAGGTTGCAATAACACCCCTGACTCTGAGATATCACGGTTGCACCAGATCTAGCAAATTTGCCTTTTTCAATAAATGGCTCAACCAATCCATCCCCCTCTGTGCAAAACATACCGGACGAATATGGGCCGAAATAGTTTAACTTGCCTGCTTTGTCGATCACCGCAACCGCTGGAACTGAGGGAACAAACGCTTTTAGTATGCCCGGCTTATCTAGCGTGACAGTGACATTGTTAAACTGGTGTTTTTCAGCGAGCTTTTCTACCGAATTAATATGACTTTGCGCAACAGTCTGACAAAAGCAATCACTGCGTTGAAAATGGATTACACTGCCAGCAAGTTCTAAATTATCTTTCAATAACGCTTCAACAAATACAGTATCGAAAGATAATGATAGCGCCGACTGATGTAATACATTTTGAGGGTCGAAATATTTGGCTTTGTTACTTGCTGCATATAAGACTGCAAGTAATAAACCCGCAGTCCAAAAAATTAATAGGACTGGCAACCACTTAAACTTCAAATCGACTCATTTCCTGATTTAAGCTATTGATTTGCTGTTGCATACTTGCAAATTTTTGTCCCATTTCGGCAGTAGAGCTTTGCAAGTGCTTTGAATTACTCGCAAGTGACTGAGTTGACTGAGAAATACTGTCAGATACTGTTGTTTGCTCCTCCGCTGCACTCGACACAGACGTCATATTATCGACAATGCTTTGAATACTTTGCACCACGCCTGACATCATACCTGATGCTTCATTAGCTTGCGTCACAGTACCTTGTGCTTGTTCTAAACACTTAGCCATTTGCTCGACTGACAAAGAAGCCTCAGAGGTTAAAGATGCAGTAATATCACTGATCTGTTCGGCATTTTCACGGGTCTTCATAGCAAGCTTTCGTACTTCGTCTGCAACAACCGCGAACCCTCGACCATGTTCACCAGCCCTTGCAGATTCAATCGCCGCATTTAACGCAAGTAAATTTGTTTGATCAGAAATAGATTTAATCGCATTCATAACCTCTTCAATTTGGTTACATTTATTAGCCAGCTCGCTGATTGTGTTTGAGGTATCTGCTAACTCTTGAGTTAAAGCATCTATATTTTGACCCGAGCTGTCGATAATCGCTCTCGTTTTATCTGTATTGATAAAAGCATCATTGGCATTGTCATTTGCACTGGAAACCTGGCCAGATACATTACTACTGGCCACTGTCATTTCTTCTGTAGCCGTAGCTATTAAATTGATTTGATTCGCATTATCTTCACTAGCGCTTTGTGCTTGAGCGGTAAGAACGGCCACTTCCTCTGCCATGTTTGCCACGGAGTCTGATACCTGTTTTGATTGTGTGATCAAACTAGAGAATGAACTGATCAGCTTATTAAAATCAGCCAATTGCTTTGAATCACTAGGCTGGTAGCTAGCTAAATCAAATTTACCATTATTTGCCAAAATGGTTTTAACACTGGACGATAAATCATGTGCTGCAACTGCTTCTCGGTGAGAGTGCTTCGCCACATACATCAACACACCGGCTTCAACAACGGCGAATAAAGCGTGGATCATCAAGATGTAAAACAATAAATGACCCTCTTCGAATATGAAGACATTAGTGCCTTGGATCTGCATCACAAAGAACAAAATATGGTGAACAGCCACAAAACCCACACTCGCCAAAATAACTTTCCAGTCCCGGTAAAAGCTTAAGAATGCCAACATGACAAAGATTTCAAAGTGTAGCTCTGTTAAGCCCATAGTCTGCTGAATATGGAGGGCAGCAAACACCTGAACAGCAACACCAACACTGTATCTTGTGATAGAAGATTGCGGTGCGCTCTTAATGAGAAATAAAGGGAGACTCAGAGTAAACAAGCCAATAACAATGGCCTCAAACCAGGTTTGAGTGAAAAAAGCGATAAAGAGGGAGAGTAAAAACTGCGCAACTAACACGCCAGAGAAAATTCTGTTCGCTTTACTTATCCAAGGGTAACTCATTCCTATCTCCAGCAGGGCTTAGAATATTTTAATTTTATAAGTATAAGCTACGTTTCAAGAAACGCTTTGGATTGAAGTTTTTTCTTTGCTCAAGACTGTTAAGTCAATATATGTTCAAAGTAGTACCTGCAACAGAAAAATTGATGAGAATTTACTCTGTCTAGCACTCTAATCTCCTTACCATATTAGAGATACTGATGAATAAAAAACCTATTTCTGATTGATGGACGGTTAAATGGTTGTTTGATAAACCTCGACCTATGCAAAATTACATAAAAAGCTGACATATCAGAGCATAAACCTTAAAAACCAGTTAGAATTCGTTCCTCTTAAAGGAGCATATAATGAAAACAATACTCTCAACTTTTACCGCTTTAGGCATTTATCTATTTAGTACAGATTGCTTGGCGACAATTAATACGAACAATCTCACACTAAAAAAAATTAATTCACATGAGATAAATCAATACGAAGCAACTTCTTCAAAAACTTTATTAAACGCATCTACGCTCGTTTTATATGGTCGAGATGGGCTAAGCATTTTTGAAGTAACCGATGATGACTTTATCTTAAAGTCTGAATATCCTCATTTGCATTTTGCCTCAGATGCAAGAAATACCGTGGAATATGCGCTCTCTGAAAATGGTAAATCACTTCTGTCGGTTGATTTCTCCGGTAATATCATTGTTTGGCAGATCACTGAAGAATATAAGCTAGTTGAAAAGCAAATCACAGAGTTTAATCCTGATTCATGGAGTACATCGGGTCAGCTAACCAGCTCTGCTTTTTATGCTTACGAAAATAGTGAAAGAACAGTCACCAAATTCACACCTTATTATTGGGACCCTGCAAACTTTTCAATCTCTAAAGGAAACAGTGTCACCATAAATGATGAAGATTTCGACCAAGGTAAACAGCACCATTACCCAGATTTAGGCTTGGTTTTACACATAGCTAAAGATGCCTTAAAGGTGTTTGATTTAAATAACAACTATCAAGAAATGTTTAACGGTTCTTTTGATTTCAGATACCCAGGAAGGATTGCCAGTGCATATGATCCAGTAAACAATGCTCTGCTTATACATAATTACGACACTGTCATTGAGCTGACACTAACAACCGATAACCGTGTGGCTAACCACCGTGAAGTTTCTCGCGAAACTTTCTTGCCAGAAAATTTGTCAGTGCATGGTATCTTCAGCACTGACAATCGTTTGCTTGCGTATAACTATGCACAACTTTTAGAGCTGACTTTAACTGCTGATAATAATTACGCTGCGACCGAAGTATGTGCAGGCTGTGTGCCGAGTAGCCCAAATCTTGATAAAGAAACACTTCGACTTTATTCAAAAAGTACAAGCTTAAAAGTCAATACCATTAATAATGATGGCTCTTTTAGCTCAATAGAAAGACAAAAAGAGCAAGGCAGACTCAAAACCAGCAGTCCTGATTATTACCCAAATCTAGTAATTGGAGACAGCAGTAGCTTAAACTTCAACGGTCGATTTTTCACTTTATCTGCTCTTTCATCTGAGCGTGGACAAACATTCACTAAAGATATCCCACTGACTGATCAGCTTCATAATCAAACTACTTCGTATAAGGGTTTTTATAAATTAGGGAAGCAAGTTTTATTTGTTAAAAATGACTCTTATACATTAATTTCGACGAACGCAGACGAGACTGATTTAGATTTCAAAAAAGGTAAATTAGTACTTGAAAACAGCTCTGAACTTGCAGAGTGGCAGGCTGTTTTTGCATTAACTGACACTCAAGTCGTGTTTGTCTCTGCTGGTGACTATTACTTATTTGAAGCGAGTGAAGAAGGCTTAACATACAAACAAGTATTTGACTTAAATTTAGCTTCGAGCACAATGCTTAACAAACATACAAGTTATATTATTGATGGCATTAATATTTATGCATTTGACAGAGATTTACAAAAATTACATCACTTACTCTTCGATAATGCTAAATTAAGCCTTCATAAAACTATCGACTTACCCATATTTACTAATAGCCTGACTGATTACTATGGAGAAGTTACTTACGTTAATAAGCGTTTTTATTTACCTGCATATTGGGGGTTTGGCAAAATAAGTGAACATGGTATCTACCGTCTTGAAGAGAGTGGGTTCGTTAAAGAAGATATTGCATTACCCCAAGTTCCCAAAATGAAGCCAGCCCAGTTGAGTGACACTCAATCTTTGTGGTTTTTTGATGTTGGAAACTACGACACTTTAGATACTTACCTGCTTGATACTGAAGCTGAAAACATATTTTCACGTGTTGGTGAGTTCAATCTATATGAGGGAAAATATGCACAAAAAAACCATTACTTACACTTTTACTCAAAAGGTACTATGGTTATCACCAATGAGTTGTCACCAACCTCTGAGTCAGTCGAGTTAACTCTAAACCAAGGCAATCCAGCTAGCTGGGATTTAACCACCTACTTTAGCGAACAACAGCGTCAGGACCTTAAGTTTGTCACAACACAAACACTGCCGGGCGTGTCATTATCTGAAAAGGGTTTGTTAGAATTTGATGGTCAGCCTTCAAACTCTCAAAGTCTCATTGTTTCTGTCAGCAATTCACTGGAGCAAAATGCAGAGCTGTCATTGCAACTCACATACAATAGTGCGCCAACAGCGATAAACAATTTAGAGTTTACTGCGAAAACAAATGAAGAGTTAACAATCACATTTGCCGAGCACTTTGTTGATGACAAAGACTTACCGATAATCGTTGAGTTAAATGGTGTTTTAGACAATATGACACTATCAAAAAATACGTTAACCATTACTTTCTCTGAAGCAGGCGAATTTAAATTACCAATCACCACTTATGACATTGAAGGCGCTTCAAGTAAGCATACTTTAATGTTTAAAGTAGAAGAAAAAGAAGATAGCTCTGGTGATTCTGGCTCTGGTGACTCTGGCTCTGGTGACTCTGGCTCTGATAGTAGTAGCACAAACACAGGAAGCGACAATAATAATTCATCGTCTTCCCAAAATGCTGAACAAAAAAGTGAGACCCAAGGGGGAGGCTCAGGTGGTAGCTTGTTCTACTTGCTAGGCTTAATGTTCGGCCTAATTACATTAAGAAATAAACAATCATAGTCAATGGGGCTTCACTGAAGCCCCATTTCTTTTCAGGCGTTAAGCAAACACCGCAACCGTTTGTCGACTTAGTGCCAAAAGCTCCCCATCAGGGTGCCAAATTTTCGCTTCTTCAATCGCATATCCATCAGCACTATTATGTGTCACCGCTTCAAAACCAAACCACTGACTCTGTTCTAATTGCACTGGTTTTAAAAATTCAATATACCAACTCATAGTGCTTGCAGGTGCTGGGCGAGGATACATTTGCAGCATAGTCGGCGGCCATGCATCGCTCAATGCCAGCAATTGCAGCTCATCTTGAAAACCTTCATGCTCAGCAAAACGCATCCAACCACCTAAGTGAGATGTCATAGCGCCCGTAAATGGCATACCACCTTGTTGCAAGCAAATTTCAACATGCTGAAAAAACTCTGGCGTCATATTTGGAATATAAGGAATGCGTTGTTCAGGCTTAGGCGCAACTAATTGATGGGTTTCATCATTGCTCACCAGTAACTCAGACTTACGTGATTCACCAAAACAAAATTGCGCCAGTACACAGGTGCTGCCATCTTGTTCAATACGCGCCAATACTTGAGAGGCGCTTTTACCTTCACGTAACACTTCAACTTTAATATCGAACGGCTGCTCAGCAATCAGCGGACCGATAAAGTTTGTACTAATAGATAAGACACGACGCGTTGGTTTTACAACTTGTTTTACTGCTTGGAAAAGTAGCGCACCAGATACACCACCAAATGCAGTACGACCTTGGCACCAAGAGCTAGGAAGGACAATCCCTGACAGTCCTTGTTCTAATTGCGAGAGGACAGTTTGTAAATTCATAGTAAAAACCTAAAGTGGAATCAGATAAAATGTATGTGTTTTTTATAACACAGATAAACTGGTACGACCACACTGCAGATTTATACTACTTTCTACCTTTTCTGATTTTAAAAATCCCGTAACAAACACTGAAAATTCATTTGCAGCCCAAATACAATTTGAATTAACACAACAATAAGCTAGCTTTTCTATTAATTGCGCAGGCCCTGCCACCGATGTACTCTGGAAAAACCATGGTCAATACGTGAGCTGCGTAGCCCATGCTAAGAATATTGAAGTGAATAACGGATTACTTACTGAGGAGGAAGGAGATGCCCTCACAGAAGCCGCTGGTGAAAGTAATTGCGGCAAACAATCAAAAGGAAAAGGTAAAGGAAAGTAAGACCCTCCATAAGCGACTGATAAAGGGGCATGATGCCCCTTTATTTTTGCATCAAAAATCCTAAAATTCGCAACAAAAGATGCATTTTGCTTCGTACATTCAGATGCCTTTTTTCTAAAAAATCGAAAAGCTATTAAGATCATAAGTTTATAAAATTTGAAAAGTTGGCACCCAACCTGATACACGTGACTTGAGTAAATGAGAGTAAGCTAGATACCAGCACTCATTGGCAAGGCCTCCCCACACAGGTTCACCTCCAATGAGTGCTAATTTCATAATGGTTCACATGCGCACTTGACAGCGATGTCATTTGACATCTAATGTTAAAAATAGGTTAAGCGACCTATTTCAGAAACATGCGATTCAAAGGAACTCAAATGAAAAACCATTCTCTCAAACTGCTTGCTTTGCAAGTTGGTTTAATTGCTTCAGCCAATGCGCTAACTATTGTTGATGATCCAAACAACCCAAACGGTTATTTATTATCTCGAGCAGAAATTAATGCTGCTCGTGATGCTAAAGCCTCAGACCCTATGTATCAGATTTGGGCTAAAGCACTAGAAACACGCGACAACAGCATTGTTGAAGCGATCACGCCTAGCAATGCCAATAATCCTGAAAACGTGAAACGAGTTGAGCGTGTTTTTGGTCAGCAAGAATGGGACTTTTTAACCGGTATGGCTGCCCCTGAATATACTTATACGCGTTTCTTACGTGCCATAGGTAAATTCCCAGCATTTTGTGGTGAATATACAGATGGCCGTGACTCTGATGCCATTTGTAAGAAGTCTATCATCACAGCATTTGCACACTTTGCACAAGAAACTGGTGGACATATTGCCAAAGACAATATTTCTGACAATCCACAGCAGTTAGAAGAGTGGCAACAGGCACTCGTGCATGTACGTGAAATGGGGTGGTCTGAAGGTCAACCTGGTTACACGACAGGGTGTGGGCAAAACGACTGGCAAAACCGTCGTTGGCCATGCGCTGATGGTCAAGGTTATTTTGGCCGAGGAGCAAAACAACTTTCTTATCACTTCAATTACGGTGCTTTCTCTGAAGTCATGTTCAACGGTGATGCAACTGTACTACTAAACAACCCAGGTTTGGTTGCTGATTCTTGGCTCAACTTAGCTTCAGCTATTTGGTTTTTCTTAACACCTCAAGCGCCAAAGCCCGCCATGTTGCATGTTATCGACCGAACTTGGACACCTTCTCAAAAAGAACTCGCTGCCGGTATTGGTTATGGATTTGGCACCACCATAAATGTGATCAATGGGGGCATTGAGTGTGGCGAGCAAAACCGTACTAAAGGTCAGCCAGTAAACCGTATTCGTTACTGGGAAGGTTTATCGAACTATTACAACATCCCAATTGAAGCTGACGAAGAAAATACCTGTTGGCAGCAAACGCCTTTTGGTAGCTTAAACCTAAACGGCTCTGCCGATGTACTTTACACAAACTGGGAAGCTGACTGGACTTATCACTCAGACCGCCCAGGAGGTCAGTCATTCGAGTGTAAATTAGTAGGTTACCAAACTGCTTATTCGGCACTTGTACCAGGCGACTATGAAAAGTGTGTCACGAATTTTTATCAATCTCATGTTAATTGGCCAAATGTAACTGTGGTTGAAAAACTTGACCCTCCTAAAGACAAACCGCCAGTGGGGGGAATTGCGGCATGGGATGCAACAAAAGTTTACCTAAAAGGTGACAAGGTCAGCTTCAATAAAGCAATTTACACCGCGAAATGGTGGACACAAGGCGACCAACCTAAGGCTGATAGCGGACCTTGGGCGCTAGTCAAATAAGCCATACTCTCCCGTATTAATCTATAAGATTACGGGCTGACACTCAATTAAACTACCCGAAAGGTGATTGATATTTATGTTATTAATCACCTTTTTTATTACCTTGTTTTCACCACATTAAAAAATCGACTGCGTAACCACCATCCAATGTAAAATTAAAGTTAAGGGTTTTTTTAACGTTTATTTTACACAACAATTAATATGCGCTACTTTTATTCTCGGTTCCCAAAACCATAAACAAGTAATTGTAAGGATATGATAATGAAAGCACGCCACATCTTGCCGCTGTTAAGTGCGGTTTCACTGTCTGTAGCAGCTCAAGCGCCACTGACAGAAGCACAAATGATGAAATACACATCTCAAGCGCAAAAAACCACAATAGGTAAAGCTGCACAGCTTAACCTGCCGCTTAACAGTCAATTTGCAACTGCAAATACCGTGAACCAAACGGTCATTACGCAAACGGTCTCACACCCAAATGCCAGTTACATTAAGCTGCACTTTAAGAATATCAACTTACAGAATGGCGGCAAACTTGTCGTGCGCTCTGAAGATGGTAGCGAGCGTTATGAATACACTGAGTTCAATATGAGTACCGCAACAAAAGCGCAGGGTGATGATGGCGTTTCATCGTTTTATGCTATGTCAGTCTCAGCAGACAAAGTAATTGTTGAATACACGCCTGGTCAAATTAATAATACCTTCGCTACGCAAAGCCAAATCTCGCTGGCAGATGCTGAAATCGATAGTTACTTCCATGGCACAGAGAATGACTTTGCACAGTCTATTGATACCGATGTTGGCATTGCCTCTACTTGTGGTGCGATGGAACGCCGAGACGTGCAGTGTTGGGCTAATTCAAACCCAACAGAGTTTGAACGCTCTCGACCAGTTGCCCGATTACTTATGAACGGCAGTGGCTTATGTACTGGCTGGCGAGTTGGCAGTGATAACCGCATGTTCACCAATAACCATTGTGTGGAATCTGCATCTGAACTGGCAAATACAGAAGTCTGGTTTAACTATCAACACACAAGCTGTGATGGGAATACGCTAGAGAGTGTTGTTAAAGTCACAGGTAAAGATCTATTAAAAACCGATTACACCCTCGACTATACGTTATTTACCATTAATGATTTCGCAAAAGCGGCACCATTTGGTTATTTTGGGCTAGATGTACGTGATGCAACACAAGGTGAGCGCATTTACATTCCTCAACATGGCTCTGGTAATCCAAAAGAGCTGTCGATTGAATCTGACAGAGATGCTAACGGTCTTTGCTCTGTAAACAATGCAAACGCGAATGGCCGTGGCACAGGTACTGACTTAGGCTACTACTGCGATACGATTGGCGGTTCATCAGGCTCTCCAGTACTTGCTGCAGCAACGAACAATGTTATCGCACTTCACCATTTAGGTGGATGTACTAACAAGGGCGCAAAAATCAGTTTAATTTGGCCTCAGGTTTCGGGTCATTTCAATGGTCAAGTGCCTTCTGGTGATAATGGCACGATTGATCCGCAACCTATCGCAGACTTCGATATTAACTGTAATCTACTGAGCTGTAGTTTTGATGGCAGCCGCTCTACTTCGCCAAATGGTGCAATTACGCAATACGAGTGGCAATACGGTGATGGCTCAGCCAACGGCTTTGGCTCTAGTGTAAGCCACACTTACGCTTCAGCGGGTCAATTCTCTGCAACGCTCACGATCACTGATGAAACTGGCGCAACAGCCAGCAAAACCTATACTCTTGCCGTCGATGATGGTTCGGACCCTAAACTACTTAAAGATGGTGTAGCTAAAGTTGATTTAAGTGGCGCTAGAAACAATGAGCAATTCTTCTACTTTGATGTGCCAGCTGGCATGTCAGGTGCCACCATAGTGATAACAGGTGGTTCAGGTGACGCTGACTTATATGTTCGTAAGGGCAGCGAACCAACTCGAACAACTTATGATTGCCGACCTTATCGCTGGGGTAATGAAGAGACTTGTACTGTGAGCTCTGGTGCAGGTAGATACCACGTTATGCTTAGAGGCTATAGCGCTTATAATGGCGTAAGCATAACGGCTACAGCTAACTAATTTTACCTTTATTAACAACTGCTAGCAAAGGCGACCATGAGGATACATGATCGCCTTTTTTGCAATTTGAACTTTAGTAATAGGTCAGTATAGTGATAACAAAAATTGAGATTGTCATCACAGGCCAGAACCAAATATTGGCTAGGCGTTTGTATATTCGTCCATCTCCGGTTTCTTCTTTCGCTTTGTAATATTGATGTGCTATCAACATAAACAATGAAGATACTAAATAAAGCAAGAAGTAAAAGATTTCAAAATAGACGACCTCATCAATTTGTAAATGCTCTCTAATACTGTAATGGGCAAGTAAAATAGTAAATACAACTGCGGTTATATTGTTACGCAAGTCACCATAAGGTGTGTACTTCATACTCACAACACACGCATATAACAGACACACCATGACCATCACTGGCAAAAGGGTCGTCACAAATGGTCCGATAAATTCACGCTCAATATTAATGTTATAGTTAAGCTCAGGTGCGACATTTTGGTTAAAGAATGTATCAAGACCAAAGTTCGTGTTGTAGCTCTCAAACCGGTACTTGAAATAGCTACTCTTTAATAACCATTCATCAAGCACTATATCGGGAGATACAGCCGGGTTGTCCATCTTTGACAGCTTTTCATACGACTCAAGATCTGGCACTAAAATGACATTGCCACCCATATCGGCTTCATTAAAACTCAGCTCTATGCTCTTATGATCAAACGGGTATTTGCTGTAATCAAACTGCTGCCTTGTTTCTATCGAAAAGCGCCAGCCAACTAACAAACCACCATCTTTTAAATCTTGTCGGTAAGCCTCTTCAACTTTGCTGCTAACGGTGTGATTAAAAGCCAACTTAGGCTCAATAAAGGCTTTCTGAGAAGCGGTTAGCTTTTGCCAAGCATGACCTGTCAAATGCACGTTGTTGGCATTTACAAATTCAAGAGACTCAACATACAAACCCGTTGCCACATATTCAGGCTGCGCAACATGCATTGTTTCCATCCTGTCACTATAACTTGATGAAAACGCCTCTCTTTGCGCTTGTGTTGTGATCACAACATTGTCAGTTTGCTCAAGAGTTTTAAAGCTTCTTGCAAATTCAAGCACCAACGAAGTACTCAAAATCAGCGTTACTGATAAAAGTACATTGTTTTGAGTCCAAGTCAGCTTTCTTACTTTCGTCATCAATAAAATAAGAAAGATAAATGAAGCTGCGCCCCAAGCAATAATATGAATATTATTTTGGCGACGTTCGTCTCTGTCCATGTAAAACATGTCAGAAGACATCCGAGTTATCAATGTCCAATTTGTGTGAGGCACTTTTGTACAAGCAGCATAATGCTCGCTGTTATCAAGTGTTTCACCATTAAAAAACAGGTAATCTAAATCGCTTTCAAAGCACCCTGATATTTTAGAGAGATAAGCAAACTCAGTCTCTGACACTAAGTCTTGTAAGTTTTCCATTTCTCTGACATGGCTAAATACAGGGTGAGAGATTAGGTTTTGTTGCTTAGAAAATAAAATACCATAACCACCTAAACCCAAATCAAGCTCTTTGAGTGAAGCAGTTAAATGATCCAACGATATATCAGAGGGAACCACTCCCACTGGCATTTTCCCTTCTCGTTTGGCATTTTTATATTGATAAAAAGGCACTGAGTAAGTCGTCATCAATACATTGTTTTGCGGCTCATAATAAGGTTCAGTCCAGATAGGACCCTCTTTTAACGGCCTGTGATACCAGCTAAATTCTTTATAAGGCTTGTCATAATCAACCAAGTTATATTTACGCTCGACCCCCGTTAACCTTTCATAATAAGGGCTAAAATAGCGGATATTAGGCTGGTATTGATATGGATGAAAGGTCACATTTAAAGAATAAATATCTTCATTGACGGCAAACTCATCTTCTAACAGCTTTAACACAAATGTTTTATCTGGCGTTGCCGTGACTTCACGGGCAAACCTATCAACACTTGTCATGATTTTTTCTAGTTCACTTCCCACTTCTGCCGCGGCATTTAAAGTCTGTGTTTTGACTTGCTCACGAACACCTTCACTAAAAGACCGTGTCTGCTGGATTTGATAAAAGCTATTTAAGATAAAACCACAAACAGAAATAATTAAAAATAAAGTCAAAAGTGGTTTCGTTAATTGGTTATCCCAGGGATCTTTTACACGCACGCTGTTTTTCCAATCTGTGTTTAAATTTTCAAAAATATTAATTCACTAAACTTCAGGCGATATTGCCCTATCAGAACAAGTCTAATATGGAATTAAGGTAGAAATATGAAGCCGAAGCAATACATATTGTTAACATTTTAACTAAAACAGAGAAATAATTTGAGTTTTGCGCAGATTTTTACCTGAAAGGGTTATAAAGAATAAAAAGCGCATAAAACAAATTGCTTTATGCGCTTTTACTTAACGACTTAATTAATTGGATTTAAAACGTTTAAATTTAGTAGCTAGCTTGAAGCGTCAAACCACTATACGCACTGTAGCCACGAAGCATGATGTAGTAAGTACCACCTGTACCAGAGCTCAAGCTACAGCTCTCATTGTTACCACTACGGTAAGGACGGCAGTCATATGTACCAGTTGTTGGTGCTACTCCTTTACGAACATAAAGGTCTGCATCACCAGAGCCACCTGATGTATTTACATTTAGTGTAACACCTGCAGGTACATCAATTGTGTAAATAATTTCAGAGTTACGTGATCCAGAAACACCGGTTACTGGTACACCATTGTCAAGACAGTTGGCGCCACAGCCACCACCCGATGAAGTTTGTGCTACCAGCGATACACCAGCATACGCACTATAACCACGAACCATTACATGCCACGTACCAGCAGCTGGGTTATTAAAAGTACAGGTTTCTTCATTGCCATTTTTGTAAGGGCGACAGCTATATGATGACTGTGTAGGCTTAGTACCTTGTTGAACATAAAGGTCTGCATCACCCGAACCACCAGACATATTAAATGTCACACCCGACGTATTCGCTGGTACTTCAAATGTGAAGAAGCTTTCAGAGCCATTAGCACCAGAGATACTCACAGCAACACCATCTTCAAGCACTGGATCAGGGTCAACTGGGTCAACCGGACCACCATCACCCGATAAGCTGTAAAGAAGTTCATTTGGCGAACCTGATTTTGCATCACTTACTTTATTTTTCGAACTACGGCTACTTAAAAGTGAATCAATTTGCGCTGGCGTACGCGTACTATCTTCATCAAGGTATAGTGCTGCAACACCTGCGACGTGAGGTGCAGCCATTGATGTACCACTGATGGTATTAGTCGATGTGTTAGAGTTGTACCAAGCAGACTTGATGCTTGAACCCGGCGCGTAAATATCTAAACAACTACCATAGTTAGAGAAGCTTGAACGACTGTCACTGCTCGTTGTTGAACCAACTGTAATTGCATCAGCAGCTCGTGCTGGTGAATAGTTACATGCATTTGAGTTGTCATTACCAGCTGCAACAACAAAGGTTACGCCAGCAGCAACTGCAGAGTTAACAGCATCATCAAGTGCTTGTGAAACACCACCACCTAAACTCATGTTCGCAACAGACGGGCCAGAAGCATTGTTTTTCACCCAATCAACACCTGCAATAACGCCCGAGTTAGTACCTGAACCAGAACACCCAAGTACTTTGATACCAACGATATTCACATTCTTTGCAACACCGTACTGGCTACCGCCAATTGTACCCGCTACGTGAGTACCATGGCCGTTACAGTCTGTTGCATCTGCATCGTTATCGACGAAATCGTAACCATGTGACGCTCGGCCACCAAATTCGTTGTGTGAAATAAGCACACCTGTATCGATAACATAAGCCGTTACACCCGCACCGTCATAATCATAATGATAGTTTGAGTTAAGCGGCAGTGAACGTTGGTCAACACGGTCTAAACCCCAGATTGCATTTCCCTGATCAACATTGGTTGCTGCTAGAGGAGACACACTCACAATCTGATCTTGCTCGATATAGTCAACATCAGGGTTGTTTAGTAAGTCTTGAACTTGGTTTGCAGATGCATTCACAACCACACCATTTAAAGAACCAGCAAACTTGCGTGATACATCTACGTTATAGCTATTTACGAGTTTTTGGCTGGCCTGCTCAGCATAACTTGCTACTGCATCAGCGCTTTGAATATTTAAAACTGAAGGGGTTTTAAATACTACAATGTATTGATTTGGAATGGCTTTGCTTTCAGAAACTTGTTTTAGTTCCGCTTGAGCTAAAGCTTGACCAGATACAATTGCACCGATAGCAAATGCTAGAGTCGATAATTTACGCATAATGATTCCTTTTACTTTGTTGTTTGATTAAAAATCACTCAAACCATAGCGCAAGGAATCTTAAAGATCACATTTTATTTACATTAATTTAAACTTCTTCATCTTTAAATTCGTACCCATAACTTTACATATAAGCATTTTATTCATTAAATTCAGTTGTTTAATTTAATAAATTTGACACAATTAACATTGTTAAATTTTAGTTACACACTTGGCAAAAGTGGCTTCCACCAAAAAGTTTGTACAAATTGCTTATCTGAATTGAAAATTTCTCCAGTTATTGGTGTTCTAATCACAGCATTATGCTTATCCGCCGCTTTTGACACCCTCTCCAATGGTTCGAACCATGCATGAAATGCTAAATCAAACGTGCCATTGTGCACCGGCACCATCACTTTACCTTGTAAATCAAGGTGTGCTTGTAAGCTTTGCTCTGGTGTCATATGAATATCGGCCCAGTCTTTATCATAAGCGCCAGTTTCAATTAAAGTTAAATCAAACGGGCCATACTTATCGCCTATTTTCTTAAAGCCATCAAAGTAGCCAGAATCACCGCTGAAATAGATACTTTCTTTAGCGCTTTTGATCACCCAAGACCCCCACAGGCTTTTATTTCCATCTGATAAAGCACGGCCAGAGAAATGCTTAGTTGGGGTAAAAGCAACCAGTGCATTGTCTGTTTCTAGCTCTTGCCACCAATCAAATGACAAAACTTTTGACGGCTCTACGCCCCAGCGCGATAAATCAGCCTCAACTCCTAATGGCACTAAAAACTGCTTGGTTTTATCGGCCAGCTTCTTAACACTGGCTTTATCTAAATGGTCGTAATGGTTATGAGAGATAAGCACTTTATCTATCTGAGGTAAATCATCAATACTGATAGGTGTCTGTTGAAAACGTTTAGGGCCTAAGAAACTAAATGGCGACGCACGCTCTGAAAATACCGGATCAAGCAACCAAAATTCACCATACACTTTAAGCAATATTGACGAGTGCCCTAGCTTGACCATATGGATTTGCTCATCTGAAAGTGCCAGTAACTGTTCAGTACTCAAGGCTTTCATAGGCAGAGGCTGGTCTGGCACTGCATGTTTTTTCTCTTCAGTGATATAACGACCGATCAACCCTAGCACTTTGCCAAAGCCATTCGCTTCCATCGTGTCGTCGTTATGAAATTTACCATTATGATAATGGCTCGACCCTTGCGACAAAGTTGAATCTTGTGTTGCTAATTGATTATTCACTGAACATGCTCCCACTGTTAAAGCAATAAAACCTACACCTAACCATTTACTGATTTTCATAATGCACCAAACAAAAGTAAACTACACGGTGTAGTTTTTCACTAAAAACATAAAAAGTAAACTACTGAGTACAACTTTTTTAATTTGGATTTAGAATATGGCGATTATCGAGAGGAAAATTATGAAGTTATCTGATCAAAAGAAATTGCACATTTTAACTGCCGCAGAGCAATTGTTTTATGAACAAGGCGTCGATGCCACCAGCATGGACGACATAGCCAAACTTGCCAAAGTATCAAAACGCACAGTTTATAATCATTTCGATACTAAAGATCAGCTGTTTCACGCCATTTTATTCAAAATGAAAGACGAATTAATGGCGACCGAAGCTGTGGTATTTGACCAGAGCAAACCCTTACATGCGCAATTGCAAGCAATTGCAGAGCAAGAAGTACAGCTACTGACTTCAGACAATTTTTTACGCATAGCAAAAATCGCCTTTATGCAGATGCTAAAAGATCCAGAATTAGCCTCACAACTTGGTAGTAATAAAGTGGGCTGCATGACGTTTATCGAGGCCTTCTTAAAAAATGCCGTCGATGACAACGCATTAGACATAGAAGACATTGAATTTGCAGCAAAACAGTTTCTTTTTCAGCTAAAGTCGTTTATTTTTTATCCTCACTTGTATGGGTTCGAAAAACCAACCCCTGAACAGCAAAAGCATATTATTGAGCAAACAATTGCTATGTTTTTAGCACGATATACAAAAACTAGAGGCTAATATGATAAGAGCAATGACACGTGGAGATTTTTCAGCATTTTGGCCGACTTTTCAGAGTATTATTCAAGCACAAGAGACTTATGCCTTTGACCCAGATATGAACGAGTCGAGCGCATATTCACTATGGTGTGAAACGCCGCTAAAGTCTTTCGTTTACGAAGAGCAAGGGCAAGTACTAGCGAGTTATTATTTAAAAGCCAATGCCATGGGTCCAAGCTCACACATTTGTAACTGCGGTTATATGGTCTCGCCTCTCGCAGCGGGAAAAGGCATTGCCAGACAACTTTGTGAGCATTCTCAAAACACCGCCAGAGCACTGGGTTTTAAGGCCATGCAATTTAATTCGGTGGTCTCGAGTAATACCGTTGCCGTATCGCTTTGGCAAAAGCTCGGCTATGAAATTATTGGCACAATACCAAAAGCCTATAATCATCCGAAGTTAGGTTATGTTGATAGCCTCATTATGTATAAATGGCTCAGTGATGAATAACCCGTATAACACCTTTAAACAATAAACTTATTCAACAAGCTTTGCTGTGACTTCACATCACCAAGTAGTTGTTCATTTGCGGTGATCTGTTCGTGCGCAAAACTGTCTACTTGTTGGCTGATATCGCGAATACTAATGGTATTTTTGTTAATGTCTTCAATCACCACACTTTGCTCTTCAATGGCTGCTGCAATTTGAATATTACGATCCATTATTTCTTTCACTTCGTTCGATATGATCTCTAAAGAATCACTGGCAATTTGTGTATGTTCAACACAGCGATTTGCCTTATCTTTGCTCTCATCCATAGAAGTTTGCACTTGCGAAGAATAGTGCTGAATTTGCTCTATCATAGATTTAATTTCAGTGGTCGACTCTTGCGTTCTTGAAGCCAGTGTTCGAACTTCATCGGCTACGACCGCAAAACCGCGGCCTTGCTCTCCTGCTCGTGCGGCTTCAATTGCCGCATTAAGTGCTAACAGGTTAGTTTGCTCTGCAATACCGTTGATCACAGATAGAATTTGTTCAATATTATTGCTGTAAGAGGCCAGTTCACTACTGAGCTGTTGAGCTGAACTAATAGACGCCGACAACTCCACAATATCTTGAGTGGTTTTCGCAAATACCTGTTTATTTTCATCTGCAGTCTTGTTAACTGCCGTCACTGAAGCCGCCGCATCTTGAGCGCTAGCAGCAATATCTGACGATGTAGTACTCATTTCATTCATTGCTGTGGCTAAATTATCTATCGACAAGTATTGCTGATTGAGAGACTCAGATGACTGCATTGACAACTGCGAAGCATGATTGCTTTCGGAAGTGATATTCTCAGCTTTGTGCTTAATGTCTGACACCAACTGTTGCAAGTAAGATAAAAACTGATTGAAGTTATTAGCCACAACACCACATTCATCTTCACTTTGCACATTTAAACGACGAGTCAAATCACCACCACCACTGGCAATTTGACCAATTGCACTTTCTAACGTATCAAGCGGACTCAACAGATGTTTGGCAAGTTTTCTTAATAAAAACACACACAGCGCAATGCTGAACACCGCAAAAATAAATGTGCGACTGGTAAAAGTAGACAAAGAATCATAAACCAGTGACTTATCAAGTAGCACAGCCAAATACCAATCAACCCCTGCACTGTCATCAAGCGGAAAAAAATAAGCCAGCTTATCTTCGCCTTGATGACTCAACTCTAAAATTTCGCCTTGCCTATTTGGACCCAGTTCGTACACTGCTTGGCTAGACTTACCATTTAAACTGGCATTAGGGTGGGTAATAATCGTGCCTTTCCCGTCAACAATAAACGCAAAGCCGGTATTGTTGAAATTAATCGTATTCACACTATCTGCGATTGTTTGCAAAGATAAATCGCCGCCTATTGCTCCTTTAAAGCCTCCGCTATTTACTGAAGTAACAATAGAAACTAAAAGCTCTTTCGTAGCTGCATCAACATAAGGCGGTGTAAACACTACGCCTTGACTGTTTTTAGCTTGTTGATACCAAGCGCGCTCGCGAAAGTCGATCTCTGGTGGGTTTACACGATTTTTGTTATTGGAGCGAAGTCCCCGCTCGTCTGCCAAGGTGCCAAACACCAGCAAGAATTCATTTCTAAGCGCATTATTTTCGAGGGATTTCTGAAAGTTACTTTTTGAAAAATCAGCTTCAAGCTGGTGTTTTAGAATACGAATTTGCGATGCTTTCCCGGCCATCCAATTACTGATGCTGCTACTGAGTAAAGCGGTATTATCGACTACATAGGCTTGTGTTTTTTGCTTTAAGCTATTTTCAACCAAAATATATGTTGATAGCGCCAGAAGCGAAATCACCACAAAAACAACAACCCCAGATACCACCGAAAACTTAGATCTAATCTTCATTTCTCAGCCTTATTCGAATTCAGCAAGAAAGCCGTTAGCATTGTGTAAATATAAACTATACTCAAAAAAACACGCACTTTTGCAGAGAATTCTTATGAGAAGCATCGCTTTTGTCGCCGCCTTGTTAAGTCTTATCTATGCAGTAAACGTATCAGCAACTTCGAATACACAAGACGAAATAGCCTTGTTGAAAGCGCAATTAAAACTATTGCAGCAAAAAATAGAAGCGCTAGAAAAAGCCCAAGCAAATCATCCTGTAGCTGAAAAGTCAGCGCCAAAACCGAGTATAGATAAAACTGGTAAGGCTAAGCCTGACAAAGACCTAAAGTTTTACGCCACCATCAGACCGACTTATGGATATATAGATAACGCTGGTGAAAGCACCTTAGACGTCAGAGATGCGTTATCGCACATGGGCGTTAAATCAACTCATCAATTTTCGAATGAATATAAAGCCACGCTGCATGGCGAATGGGGCATAGATTTATCTAACAATGGCGATTTTGGTAAAGCAAGGCAAGTGTATGTCGCGCTCGACACGCCCCTCGGTGAAGTAGGTATAGGCAAACAGCGTCCCGCACAGTACTTATACATTGCTGAATATATTGATATTTTCAACCATGCCAGTAGTCCATTTGCCTACGACCCCGAAAGCATTTTCTTCGTGAACAACTTCCTCACCTACTCAAAACAATTCGGTGACTTTACCTTTAAAGCAGGCGCACAATACGACGGTGAAAATGGTGATAATTACTCAGACTTATTCAATGCAGGCCTAAGCTATGATGTCGATAACCTTCATCTCGCGATGACCTATCAAAACAACCAGGTGTATGACGCCGAAACACATTTAGGAGAGAACCGTATTTTAGCCTTCTCGGGTGCATACACTTTCCCATCAAACCTCTATCTTGCTGTGGGTTATCAAGACAAAAGTTACGATCGCATCACAAATAATGACCGAGATGGCTCAACATTCGATATTTCTATGGGCTATCCAATCTCCAAGCACTATAAACTTAAACTCGGATATTTTGATTTCGACGACGGCCTAGATAACAGTGGCAATGGTTTTGACGGCTATAACGTGACGCTGGAGTGGCTACCGGCCGACAAACTACGCTTTCATTTAGAGTACTTAACGAAGGACTATACCAATAGCACAGGATTTGATTCTATTTCTGTGGGCTTTAGATATGACTATGTGAAGTTTTTAGATGAGTAAAAGCAACCTATTACTATTGCTACTCTTTTGCTCATTGTTTTTATCAAACATCAGTGAAGCAAAAGCCGTAAAAGTAAAAGTGATTGTTGACGAGGATTACCCCCCTTATAGCTATGCGGTCAATGGTAACCCACAAGGGATTTACATTACTCTGATCAGAAAAGCGGCTAATTTACTGAAAAATGACTACGATATTCAGTTTGAAGCGATGCCATGGAAGCGAGCTTTAAAGGAAATAGAATTGGGCCATGCTTTTGCAATTTTGCCCCCGTACATACACAGGCAAGCTCGCCCATATATTGGACCCTACTCAGTCACATTATTAACAGAGAGGGTTGTCACTGTTTGTCACCCAAATACATATTTGCCAGAACTTTTAGCTCCAAGCAATCTTGATTTAAAAGATTTCTCTAACAGAAAACCGCTAAACGTGGGTATCAATGCAGGTTATTTAATGTTTGATGACAGATATAAAGCTTTAATAAAAAGCGGCGCTATTAAAGTATGGGAAAACAAAAGCACCCAGTCGAATTTGCAAAAATTACTTGAGAAAAAGCTCGACTGCTATGTAAATGATAGCCGTGCAATACAATTTAACTTAGCTCAAATGCCCAGTGCACTTGATATAAAATTTGTTGAAGTTGATGAGATAAGTCGTCAAACCGCGCATATTGGCTTTAGTAACAGTGAACATATTAAGTTTGCTTATAAAGAAGATTTAATACATAAACTCAACCAAGCAATCTTAACCATCAAAGAGCAATACCCTGAGTTCAAAGATTAAAAAGGGGCTACTCGCCCCTTATAAGAATAATGACTTTTAGTCTCTAAAGTTACTCGGCGCAGGTGGCACGACAAGCGGCTTTTTAGGGTTAGCTTCTAATTCTTTAAGAAGCTCTTTAACTGCGCGCTCGACCGAGGGGTCTTTTCCTGCATGAATAAGCTCTGGACGATCGACCACTTCGATATCTGGTGTTACCCCTTCATTCTCTATGATCCAGTTGCCGTCGTTATCAAGAATACGGAAAGTAGCAGCAATCACTTGCCCACCATCAACAAGGTATGGGTTACCAGAAATACCAATCAAGCCACCCCAAGTTCGCGTGCCAATTAACTTACCAAGACCTGCTTGACGGAAATAGTAAGGTAATGCATCACCACCTGAACTCGAATAACCGTTAATTAGCATGGCTTTAGGACCATCGTGTGCAAATGCTGGCGTTTTAGTTGGCTCAACACCACGACGTTTCCAGTAATTTAATGGCTTGCGAGATAACCAAGTAATTAAATGTTCAGGAATAAAACCACCACCGTTGTAACGATCATCAATGATCATGGCCTCTTTTGTCGTTTGTGGCATAAAGTTCTTGAATAAAGAGCGGTTACCTTCGTAGTGTGTATTTGGTAAATGTACATAACCAATCTTACCATTTGATAACTTGCTGACGTATTCAGCTCGGCTGTTCACCCACTCCAAGTATCGTAGACCTTGCTCACTGGCTACAGGTTTAACTGTCACCTTCCAAGCAGCATCTAAACTAGGTGAATCAGACAGCATTAGCTCAACTGGCTCACCCTGAGTATTTTCTAGCAATTCAAAGAAGTTACTCACTTGATCTACGGCTTGGCCATTCACCGATAAAATGAAGTTTCCTACAGAGGCATTAATGCCTGTTTGACCCAGAGGCGAGCGGAAGTCTTCATGCCAGTCTTCGCCTTGATAAATCTTGTTTATCTTTACAAAACCAGACGGGTGACTTTCTACTTCAGCACCTAATAGACCATGCTTTTTACGTTCAGCGGTTGGCGCATCGCCCGATTGAACATAAATATGACCCGCATTAATTTCACCCGCGATTTCGCTAAGCACATAATCTAAATCAGTTCTGTGTGCTACCGCATCCGCCATGGGTTGATAACGTTTTAAAATTGCATCCCAATCTTGGCCATGGTGATTTTCATCATAGAACCAATCACGCAATGTACGCCACCCCTCAACATACATTTGTTGCCACTCGACCTTAGGATCAATTTTTAAATTCATCTTCGAGAGATCGAGCTGATTCGCTTTAAGGTCTTGTTTTGCTTTAGGCTTAATAACACTGATGTTTTTACCTGAGCGAGCAATGATGTGTTTACCATTCGTCGACACTTTATACTGACTCACGCCAGAAGCGACTGTCGCCACTTTGCCATCAGGCTTATTCGAAATAAGCTTAAGGGCACCACCAGATAGCGTTAAAACCCCACCTTCTACACCCGTTAAGCCACGATAATTTCCTGCTGGTGCATTTGTAGCGACGACACGCTTCATAAAACCTTGAGGCTCAAGCGCATTCGTGTTTTCTTGTTTAGATTTATCTTCAGTCTTTTCAGTAACAATGCCCGCTTCATCAGAGCTTAATGCGTTAATGGGTGTGATTTGATTATTTACAGCAACCGCATAAACTCGCGTGGCACGATTAAACATATAATCAAACTCATACGAACTGAACGTTAAGTTGTAATCACGTTCAGAGCTGAAATACAGATACTCACCGTCAGGAGAAAAAGTCGGGTTACTTTCAGATGTCATCTCATCTGTTAAGCGTGTTACCTTCTGTGACTCAATATTGAAATGAAATAACGATGAGTAGCGGTTTTCGTTATTTTTTACATACACAATATCGTTTGAATTTGGCGACCAAACATATTGAGTAAGGCCGTTTTCATCAAACTTTGCTACATCTATTTTTGTTTGTTTGCCAGATACGATATCAAGTAACCAAAGTGTATGGTTTTTATCTGCAAAAAGTAGTTTGCTGTTATCAGGTGACCACTTAGGCGTGAAACGCCAAATTGTGCCATTACTTGTTAACTGTTTAACTTCATTATTGTTAGCACGATCTTTAATATAAATTTCATACTCGCCAGTCATATCGCTCATATAAGCGATATATCGACCATTTGGCGACCAACTGGCTTCTATCTCACGGCCTTCAGGCGTGTAGCTTAAGTTACGAGTCGGACCTTGTTTTACAGGTACTGTGAATATTTCACCGCGGGCTGTAAACACCGCGCGATTGCCATCATGAGAGATGTCCATCGAGTCAATAAAGTCACTCACATTTTTGCTGTAAGGCAAAGTATGCTCTCTGATCCCCTCAACATTTATCGTTAGTTTTTCAGAGGACTTTGTCGCTTCATCGAAACGGTATAGATAACCCCCATTCTCATAAACAATCGCATCTGGACCCGAAGAAGGCCACAATACATCGAAGTCATCGTGCGTTGTCATTCGAATAGGCGCTTTACCCTCACGGTATTTATATAAATTAAGGGTGTAATCTCTATCTGAGACGAAATAAATACTGTCATTTACCCAGGTAGGCTGTTGATCTGTAGCGCGATGAGACGTGAGTTGTTTTGAAGTATTATTTTCTAAGTCATACACCCACACATCTTGAGCACGACCACCACGTGAACGCTTCCACGTTCTAAACTCTCTGTCTATTGGGGTATAAACGTACTTGCTACCATCTGGAGAAAGCATACCGCCGCCCGTTTCAGGTATTGCCATGGGTTGCTCTAAGCCCCCTCCTGCTGGCACCATGTATGGACGACCCATTCGCTTACCCCAAGGCGTTCTATTTGCTCTAAATACGATATTTTTTCCGTCTGGCGTCCAATCCATAACACGGTAATCATAACCACCTCGAGGTGGCATAGGGCCAACATCATTGTAGTAAGTTAATTGTTTCAAACCTGAGCCATCACGGTTTATTACATAAACTTGGCGACTGCCGTTGTATTGGGCTGAGAATGCAATTTTACTTCCGTCTGGAGAAAACTTAGGAAAAGTTTCGAACCCCTCATGATGAGTTAAACGCTGGCTTTTTCCTGTCTTGGTGTTAGCAACGTAAATGTCACCTGCATATACAAATGTGACATGCTCTTTATGAATATCAGGGAATCGTAAGATACGGGTATCTTGCGTTTGAAACGCAGAAGCCAAAGGCGCAACGACGGCAGCCATGGCCAAAACAAGATTTTTAATTTTCATTCTTCGCTCGTTTTTATAATGACTAATGTTACATAATAACATTTAAGTCTGCTGTGAAAGCTTTTTGAGATAAGTTGGTTGTGACAAAATGTAACGATAAAAAGTAAATTGATACTCCTAGAGCTTTTTGTACATGTAAAAAACTCAACAGTAAAATTTGCTTAACTGGCTATGATTAGTAATATGGCAAGAAAGGTACATCTTGTGAGTAATCATGATTAGGGTTTTCGTTTTTTTCATTCTATTTTGTTTTTTGCCTAGTTTTTTCGTTCAGGCAAATCAACTTAATGTTATGTTTTTGAACCCGGGTCACCCATCAAATAATCCAACCGGGCATTTTTGGCCGAATGTTAATTACTTCATGCAAGAAGCTGCTGACGACTTAGACATCAACCTCACCACCATTTATGCCAACCGTAATCACATTCTCATGAAGTCATTTGCTACGGATGTGATAGCTAAAAAACCAGATTATGCGATTTTGGTCAATGAGAAAGGGGTCGCGGTCAAATTGGTTGAAGAGATCACCAAACATAAAATTCCAGTATTTATGTTGCTCAATGACCTCTCAGATGAAGAGCTTAGCTCTCTCTCCGCAGAGCAGAGACAATATTATGCTGGCAGCTTAATCCCGAATAATTTTGACGCAGGCTTTTCTTTAGCCGAACAACTCCATGATGCATTAGTCACAAACAAAACCACACACGGCAAAGTCAATGTGCTCGCCCTACATGGAGATACAACCTCTCCTGCTTCAGTTGCTCGAGCTGAAGGACTCAATAGCTTTTTGAATTCGCACCCTGAAGTGCACTTAATAGATAGCACAGTTGCACACTGGTCAAAACAACATGCTTATGAAAAAGTAAAAGGCATTTTGAAACACCAAAAGGTAGACATTATTTGGGCAGCCAATGATGCCATGGCCTGTGGCGCAACCTCTGCAGTAGCGAGTTACAACTTGTTACCAACAATGAGAATTGGCGGCATAAACTGGGATGACGATATTCCTGAAGGAAGACTAGCCGTGTCTGTTGGTGGTCATGTCACACTAGGCGCGTATGCCATGGTTATGATCAAAGAGTTATCTGAAGGCAAAAGGCAACCTGAAAGAATAGAACATTCTATTTTTCAACACAGTAACATCAAAGCCTACCAAGCCTTTATGTCGGCTTTGCAGCAAAAGCGTTTTAATCAGTGTAATTTTGCCAACTTCTTAAATGATTCAGATACCAAGCGCACGTTTTCTATCGACAATTTGATTTGTGAGTAGCAGTCATCAAAAGTGCGGGCTGTAAAAGCCTTTTTAAATAGTCTTATTAAAACTGTTTGGTGCAATAACACCTATAAATGTGAAATGAGTTGAGCATCAGCTTAGCTCGTTTCTGCCCCAAAACGTGTTTAGGTGAATTCATACTCAAAAGAGCGAAAAAGAGACCTACAATTCTTCTTCATTTCGCTCTATTTTCACTCCTAATAATACTCTACTTGCTTCCTGCTCAGCTAAGAGCGCTTCGTTTCATTACAGCCAGTTTAACTTTTTTCCATATGCGACCATCAATTGCTGATAACCCTAATGCAATTAATCCCATTCCTAAAAAATGTATTGCGGTTAAAGACTCACTCAAGAAAAGTGAACCAAGCAGTATTGCGGAAATAGGTATAAGCATCGTGACTAACAATAGGTTTGTGGCTCCGGCTAATTCTAAAATCCTAAAATAAAGCACATAGGCTATAGCGGTAGAGAAAATCGCAAGACAAATAACAGCACCCCAGGTACTTGGGTTTACGCCTTGTACATTGACTGGACCATCAATAAACAATGTTACAGGAATTAATATAAATGTTGACGCAGTTACTTGACCTGCTGCGGTTATGATTGGGTTAATTTTCATCGATTTGAATCTTCTACCATATACTCCAGCAAAGGCGTAAGATATTGTTGCTATTACAATTGCAATTTGCGCTAACAATTTACCTTCGCCACCGAATGTAGGTACACCAATCATAACGACCACGCCAGTTAATCCGATTCCTGCACCGATGATTTTTAATATAGAAGGACGCTCATCTGCAAGCATAATGCCCGCGATAATGACAGTAAATATAGGTGTTGCAGCATTGAGGATTGATGCAATGCCTGAGGCTACTTGAGTTTGCCCCCATGCAATTAATACAAATGGAATGACATTGTTCAATAATCCAATCGCAAAAAATGAAATCCAAACTTTCATTTTTTTTGGCGGACGGTGTCCCAGAATAAAAGCTATTCCCCATAAAATGATTGCGGCTATGGCAACTCTAAGAGTAACAATTGTGAATGGAGGTAATTCATTAACCGCTACACCCACAAAAAAGAAGGAACCACCCCACAAAACAGAAAGAATAATGAGCATTGCCCATACTTTAAAGTTCATTGTATGGCTGATGGATGTTGTCATTGTTGTTTTAACCCTAAGAGATAATAATTGTTTTCAATACTAACTATCGCTTCAATTTCAAAACATCCGAATATTGCTATTTCTTGTAAAGTAAAAACTATAGTAAAAAATAATTCCTTAGCAAGATTCAGATGTTTTCCACAGGTCTTATATGATTAGATAATATTCAACAGGTTAATTGATGAGAAGGGTTATGCCAGATTTATCTGAAAGCAAAATGAGAAAAGCAGTAGCACGAAGAGATAACGCCTTTGATGGGCAATTTTTCTACGGAGTTGTTACTACAGGGGTATTCTGCTTTCCATCATGCTCAACCAGATCACCAAACCCTGAAAACTTGAGGTTTTTCTTCAGTACAGAGTCAGCAATGAAGGAAGGTTTTCGTCCTTGCAAACGTTGCTCTCCATCAAAGCAAAATGACCGAACAGGTTTAATGATTGAAGTTGCTCGGTACATTGAAAACCATTTCGAAGATAAAATTACGTTAGCTCAACTAGGTACTGTAGCCAATCTTTCATCTTCTCGATTACAGCGAGTATTTAAAGAAATGTTCGGTGTATCGCCAAAGCAATATCAAGATGCTGTGCGTATGAGAAAATTTAAGCACTCGTTAAAAAGTGGTGAAGGAATTACTGAAGCTATTTACTCATCTGGTTTTGGTTCAATCAGTCGTATCTATGGTGAGGAAGCTCGGCACATAGGTATGACACCCAAAGCATACAGGGCCGGTGGTGAAGGAGAAGTCATTCATTACGCTTGCAGAAAAAGCGCTATCGGCCACATGATAATGGCAGCGACAGAAAAAGGAGTATGTTCAGTACAATTCGGAGAAGATGAGGAAGTGCTAGTTGACATGCTATCTAAAGAGTTTCCTAAAGCCCAATTAGTACACTCTGAAGCCCAGAATGCCCCAGAGCTAGATCAATGGATGATTGAATTGGATGCTCATATAAGTAGAGATGCACCAAAACCAAATATTCCTCTTGATATTCGAGGAACAGCCTTTCAAATCAAAGTATGGAAATTTCTGCTTAGTATCAGAGAAGGAGACGTAGCGAGTTATGGTGAAGTTGCCTCTCATATTGATAATCCTAAAGCTGTTAGAGCAGTAGGAACGGCATGTGGTAAAAACCCAATAGCAGTACTTATTCCATGCCACCGCGTACTCAGGGGAGATGGCTCCCTAGGTGGTTATCGTTGGGGTATAGAACGAAAAAGGACTTTATTGGACATCGACAGAAAAAATAGCAAACAAATAGACTAAAGTTGGCAAATCTCTGTAATTTAGTGTTTAGCTTAAACTCAACCATGTGCTTTTGCTTTATGTCGATCACATAAGCACATACTTATTGATCGCAATTAGTTCTATAGGTTAATTGTTTAACGTCTGATAATGACACAAAGCTATCCTTCATCTCTAACTCATTAATGTCCAAAAAAGTGTTAGAGCGATAATTCGCTCACAACAACCAGCCACCACCCTCTAAACCTCCATTTTACTAATCACTACCCCATTCTCATCGGCATACACCCAATCACCTTCTGATACCTCTGCACCGAGTAAAGTAAGCGAACTTAACACACAGCCTAAGCCTTGCTTTTTGGTTTTACGCGGTACGTGCCCTAGCGCCATGACACAAAAGGACAATGTTTTTAATATTTCCACATCGCGAACACAGCCATTTACAATAATGCCTGACCATTGGTTTTTAATGGCTGATATAGCCAGATTATCACCAAGAAAAGCAAATGATTTAGAGCCTTGAGCATCAACGATTAACACCTTATTTTCGCCTGGTTGTCGTAAAAACTCGCCAACTAGGCTGTTATCTTCTGGGCAGCGGATAATCACGGCTTGGCCTTTCATATAGCGTGATTTACCAAAGTGTGACAAGCCATGCTCCATAACTTGTAAAGTATCGCCGTATTCGTCGTACAGATCGGGGGTCGTGAAAACAGACATTTATGATTCCAATTTAAGTCAAGATAGTACTTACTTAAGCAGTTAAAATTAAAAATTCACAATCTCTTAAGCAAATAGCGGCTATTCATAGAATGCATATTATTGGTGAGTGCAACGGGCTTCTAGCGAGAGCTCTTGCTCTGAAATTTGTGTGATAGTTTCTAGATAACGCTCTTTGATGGGTAAGTCCAAGCCTTTTGAATAAATTTCGTCAATTGCATTTTGTAGTTGAGTAACCAATGTTTGAGGCACCCTCTTATTTAAAGCCAAATAATTTCCACCTAGTCGAGGATCATCTATATAGTAAGCTGGAACAACCTGCTCAGGTCGAAGTCGATAATTCTGAATGTGGAATTTCAAGCTATTCGCGGAGGCAATAAACAAATCGAGTTTGCCCTCAGTAAACGCTTTTATTTCTGCAAACTTTTCAGAAAAAAGAATGTAATTTATATGCTCTTTAAATCCCCACTGCTTGAGCACTTCTTCATATGCATCGCCTTTATGTAAAGCAACCGTGTAATTTGCCAACTCTTCTTTGTTGTTTATTTCAATATCATCGCGTTCAGTAAGTTTATAAAAGCACCCAGGGCTTGAAATAAGTGGCCCAACCCATTGGAATTGCTGTTCACGGCTTGGCAGCCTAGATGTGGACACTAGACCACTATGCTCATGTTTTAGGCTCAATGTCATCGCGCGCTTCCAAGGGTACAATGCAAAATTGCATGTTAAATTTGCCATTTTACAAGCCATAGCCACAATATCGGCATTCACGCCAACGACAACGCCTTTTTCTAGAAAGTTATAAGGTGGAAATTCTTCGGTATAGATGGTGAGCGATTGCTCAGAACCAATAGCATAGGTCGAAGCAAACAGCAGAGCAATACAGCACCTTTTTAACTTCATCAAGCAACACCTTAGATAAAAATAAGAGTATGAAAAACTTATGTTTCAAGTTTATGTCTAAATTTAAGCATAGGAAGAAAATAGAGAATTGCCATTTCCTGAATGAATTATGGAAATGGCCGTTAAGTGAAATATAGAGGGTGTTTATAAGCTAAAGGTTTTGCCTACGGTAAACAAAATTGTCGAATCGCCATAGGTGTCGAGATCGGTGTCTTCATAACCCAAAGATAAGTCCCAGCCGCTGACGGAGTAATTCCCCGTCACTCGCCAATGAATGTAGTCATCGTCTTTGTCCTCCCAAGTCCACTTTTCATCATCCATACTCATGGAGTAATCGATGCCTACATCAACCGAAAATGACTCGTTCACAGGGAAGTTATGAGTCAGCATCACAATACTATGGCCTGCACCAGTGCCAAAGTAATCCCACGCATACCAAAAGTTAAGGTTAGTGTTACCGTAATTAAACTTTGCATAGGCTTCTGCATAGTTATAGCTAGAACTCACATCGGCACCATGGTAGGTGTACTGCGCAATACCGACATCTAAATTAAGCACATCATTCAGAGCCGTGTAGTAACCTACATAACCATCAAACTCGATGTTGGTATCTTCGCCAAAATCGACATTTGAACCCCAGACTCCTGCATACCACCCGGTATCCCCAGCCCAATCAAAGCTTGCCTGAATGGCTGGGTCTTCTTGAGTTTGGCTTACCCCATTAAACAAATAATCAGACACACCCGTCACTGTAATTGAGGTATCAGCCAAAGTCGGAAAAGCGCATAAACACAGTGTATATAAAATCGATTTTTTCATTATTGAACTCTGAAATAATTTTCCTTTATGAAATGAGAGTAGTACAAAAATTACTGCTGTAAACAAATGAACAGACTATTTCTAAAACAGAAATACTTTACCTTTAAGTAACATTAAGCAATACCTTGTTGCTAATACCAAAATATCTACACTTTTATTATCAGCCATACTTAACCCTGTTTTTAAGGTATTTAACATAACAGCACCTGAATATTTAGGATTATGGACTAATATAAACTTATAACTTCCCCAATCGCCCCGCTCGTCGGGGCATTTTTTTGTTTTGATTAAAGCGAATATATAGCAAAGCTCAACACGCCCTGATATTTCTGCAATAAATTTATTTGCTCTGGCGAGCACACTCACAAAATGTCTTTTTATGTCGATTTTATGTTTCAACTGACAAAGCTCATCACGTTAATATAGATTCATTCTCTGAGTAAAACCTAAAAAACAACTTACATGACCATCAAACAAGCCTATTTCATCGCCGATGGCTTTCAAGCTCTTGACCTCTTTGGTCCGCTTGATGCCTTTATGGAAACTAACAGCATTCAAGCCAATGCCTATCAGTGCAAGTTGTTAGGGATCAGCAAACAGCCTGTACAAACCGCTTACGGGCAAAACGTGTCTGTCGATTACTCTCTAAGTGATGAGTTTGAGTATGATGATTTGATCATTTGCGGGGGCACTGGCATGCGTACCTTGCAACTAACTACAAAACAGCTTAATGCGCTTTCTGACATAGCTAAAAAAGCAAAACGTGTCTTTAGCATTTGCACCGGGGCGTTTATTCTTGCCAAACTCTTTGATGAGAAAGCTCTGACGATTACAACACACTGGCGTCATTGTGAGAGCCTAGCGAAGCAGAACCCAAATAAAACCGTCACGCCTGATCCCCTCTTTATTCGTGATGAAAACATATGGTCATCAGCCGGTGTGCTGTCTGGTGTTGATTTAGCTCTGGCTATTATTCGCGAAGACTATGGCAATAGCATGGCTGCTAAAGTCGCTAAAGACTTGGTGGTGTATCTGCAGCGAGCAGGCTCACAGCAGCAATATTCAGATATTTTAGCGCTACAATCCGGTGAAAGTTTAAAGCTCTCGCCATTAATTGATTGGTTAAGTACGCAATTAGACAAATCTGTCACCGTTACTCGTATGGCAGAGTTTTGCAGCTTGAGCGAGCGACAACTCACTCGACTATTTAAACAGCACCTTAACTGCACGCCTAGTCATTATTTTCGGGTACTCAAACTTAATCATGCCAGAGATCTATTGTGTGAAGAAAACATCAGCCTGCAGTTTATCTCGCAAAAATTAGGTTTTAACAATTACGACAGTTTCCGCCGTGCTTTCATAAAGCAATTTGGCCTCTCACCTTCACAGTATGCAAAAGGCACACACGCATGAAAATAATTTTTAAATTACTCGTTATCGCCTTGTGTAGCTTTAGCACCAATGCCGACACACTTTCAATTAAACAGCAGCAAGCTTGGCTAGAAGACATTAACTTTTTTGAAACCCAAGTCAGAACCAAGCATATTGAACCGTTTCATACGCTTGCAGAGGGAGACTTTGCTAAACTTTTAAAAGAACTCAAACAAGATTTACCACTACTAAGCGAGCCTCAAGTAGAAGCGCGATTAATGGCTATCACTGGAGCCCTTGGTGACGGGCACACTAACTATTTCATGATGTCAGGACCTCACCAGCACTTTCCTGTTAGGTATAAATTCTTTGATAATAAATTACGCGTCATTGATACAACTAAGCAATATCAGCACCTAATCGGCGCTGAGCTCAAAACCATCAATGGCTTAACCGTTGAAGCACTCTTTGAGTTAATCACACCTCTGTTGCCTGGCATCGATAACCAATTTAGCGCCAAAACCCGCTTTGAATACTACTTAACGTTACATAAGCTCTTACTTGGTCTTGGCTTTGTAAAAGATAATGCTGTGGCAAGTTTTAAATTTGAACTCAATGGTAATTTGCTTATAGAACAAATAGCGCCTATTGAGATGAGCGAATTTTCCAAACTCAGTTCCGCCTTTAAAAGTCACTCAGATAAATTAAATATGCTAGATATTGGCATGCCGGGTATAAGCCTAGGCTTGTTAAAAGATAAAAAAATCGCTTACTTTGATTTTAATGCCTACCCTAGCTTTGAGCAGGTCATCGCTAAGTGCAAAACACTGCAAAAACAATTAATGGCTGCGAAATCAAAATATTTGATTATCGATTTCAGAGGCAATGGCGGTGGCAGTTTTTACACTGGTTTGGCTTTTTCATCTTGCCTGTTACCTATGGACCAATTTGATTGGAGAACGGGTGTGTTTGTTCTCACAGATGAACAGACCTTTTCTGCGGCAATGAGTAACACCGTACAGTTTAAACAAATTCTCAATGCGCGTATTTTCGGCACGCCAACCGGTGGTGATCCAAATCAGTTCTCCGAAAGCTATCGCTTCGTTTTACCTAACTCGAAAAGAAAGTTGAGTGTATCAAAACGCTATTACCCGTTTCTCTTTGAAGATACAGATGCTGTGTACCCTGATATGTTGATTGCAACTTCATGGCTAGATTACCAGCAAGGCAACGACCCTGTGCTCTCAGCGGTACTGGCTGAAATTGAAAAATAGAGAACAACACATGCTCCAATTAAAACCTAATTGCGAATGCTGCGATAAAGCTTTACCTTCAGATTCAACTGAGGCGATGATCTGCAGTTATGAATGCACTTTTTGTAGACACTGTGTAGAAATTGAGTTTGATAATGTGTGTCCCAACTGCGGTGGCAACTTTGAAGCAAGGCCTATTCGCCCTGTAAAAGTTCGCTGAGAAAACAGAGTAAGGGCTAGCACAATCTTTTAATTTCACTGCAAGACATTGAGCAAATTTCTAATATTGCGAGCAATGTATTTATAGTTACAATGGCAATAAATACATTGCTCGCAAAGTCATGAACTGTGAGTAAACGTTTATCAAAGGATTACTCATGGACAGACAAGAAACGCTGGTTCAATATTTCAAAGAGCATGATGGGTGCGAACCATCACTTGATTTAGCAAAACACAAAAAAATGGTGAACAGCCCATTTCAGTTTCTGCGCGGCTCAGCGCCGCTTATGTATCTAGACTTAGCAAGCCACATAATCACTTTGCCTGATTCCTTAGAGAGTATCCCACTCACAACAATTATGGGCGACTGTCATACCAGTAATTTTGGTTTTTTAAGTGAAGAGGGTTCGCATGGTGAAACCGTGGTGTTTTCACCAAATGACTTCGATGATGCCTGTTTTGGTCATGCCAGTTGGGATCTATTCAGATTTTTAGTCAGCCTGCCACTGGCACAAGCCGAAGCAGCTCAAATTCAAACTGAGTCAGAATGTGAAAAACTCAAAGCAAAACCCCTTGCTGATGAGCAACAAGTACATTCAGCTCAGCAAGCTTTCTTGAGTGCATATATCGAAACTTGTGAGCGCTCTCTACAACACAAAAACGACAGTCAAACCGCACTCACTGAGTTCTCAAAAGGTCATATTTTGTATAAGCGCTGGCATAAGGCGCTGACAAGAGTAGTCGGTGGCGAAGCCTTTATGACTAAAAGCACCTTGGCTAAAGAGGTCGATTTAGTTCAATGGCGATTTAAACAAAACCCTGACAAGTTTATTCCTCTACCTGATGACATCTATGAAAACCTGTACATGCAATTCAGGCCTTTTATGGACGATGAAATTCTCGATATCGTCATGCGCCATAACGCTGGTACAGGCTCAAATAATTTAGGTCGCTACTATGTTTTAGTTGGCCCAAGCCAGCCCCATGATGCAGGTAAAACACATATTGTTGAAATAAAGCAGCAAAGAGAAGCAGCGCCAATTAAGTACTTTCCAAAGGTATCAGTAAACAACCGACTCTCCGCGGCGCATTTAACCGTCAATTGCCAAAGAAAAATGCAACGCCGACCCGACCTAATTCTCGATGATGCAATTTGGCAAGACAAACATTGGTTACTTCGCTCTCGCCACCATGCCCGTGTTGGTATAGATTCAGAGCACTTTATGTTAGGTAAAAGAGCCGCAGAAAAAGGCGGCGTTATTCAATATGCACTGAGTTGTGGTGAAGCGCTGGCACTCGCGCATATGCGAGGAGATCGCCGCTCTATAGACTTCCAAAAAGCTGTCGTTGCTTGCTTACCTAACCAAGTAAAGAGTTTAATTCGAACAGCAAATAATTACGTTGGGCAAGTTAATAATGACTTATTAATAATGAAAAACTTGATGGAAGACCCAAATAGTTAGGACTTTATAAAAATACAGCGGTGTTTTATCACCGTAAATACTTCTTTTAAATATATTGGTTTGTTGAACTATTAATATTTCAACCAACCAATATAATTAATGAAAAAATCAAAATTAAAACAAAAACTTACAATTCTGTGCTTGCTGGAACATTTCCAAAACTCCATTATAGGGACAAACCTAACGCGTGTCTCTTCAAGTAATCCGGAAACCAACATCGCTTTCAGGTTAGATTTATTTTTAAACAGACAAAAGGATTTTTTAAATGAAAAAACGACTTATTTCTTCCCTATTATGCATAAGCTCACTCTACATTTCTTCAGCACAAGCCGAAAGTAACTGGTATGCAGGTGCATCATATGGGGGCCAAGAAATTTCTCTACCGGGTAGAGACTTTAATACAGCTGGGTTAATCGCTGGTTATGAAATTAATCAATTTATAGCGTTGGAAACAAGAATTTCAGTTGGAACATCGGGCTACTCCAGCGTTTACTCAGGTACAAAAGACAAGTACAGTGAAGATATTGATAGTCAGGGCATGTTTTTGCTGAAAGCCTCTTATCCACTACTTGAAACACTGAGCATTTATGGTTTAGTTGGTTACACAAGTACAAAATTAGAGATAGAAGGGTTCGGTGCTTATAACGATATAAACGACAATATCGTAGGAAGCTTCCAGTTCACTCATACTGAGACATTTAACGGAGCAAGCTATGGAGTTGGCTTAGACTATCAAGTTACCGATTCAATAAGCATCTTTTTTGAACACCAAGTACTTCCTGATTTTGATCCTTTTTCAGTGTCTGAAAGCTGGAAAGCATCGACAATTGGATTCACTTACGCATTTTAGATTTTCAGAGCTGCTCTGTAGGTTATGCATTCATATTTAAAACATAACCTACTTCTTCTATATTTTTTCAATTACTCTCCTATCGACTATTCTAACATTATGAATAGTTAACTCTGCTCTATTATGCTCATCGAATTCATTTATACCAGTACACCCTCAGAACCTTTTTCTTGGACAGAGTTAGAAGTTCTCAGGCACGAGTGCGAGAAGCGAAATAATATTGAAAAAATAACCGGTATGCTGCTCTATGATGGAAAACATTTTATGCAAGTGTTAGAGGGCCAAGAAAAAAAGGTGCTAGCACTGTTTGAACTGATAAAATCAGATCCCAGACATCACAATATTGAAGCTCTCATACAAAACCCTATCGATAAGCGAAACTTCGGAGATTGGGCAATGGGGCTCATTACTTGCGATGAAAAAACGCAACTGCAAACTGTGACTGAGTTAAGAGGAAAAACCAGAAAACCACTGAGTTATGAATTGCTTTATGCCTTTGCCCATAACGAACTCACTATTGATGATATCGTAGAAACAAATACGCCATCAGAAAGGAAATAACCTAATCAAGCTGTAAACCCCCTTTACACTTTACGAGTGAGTTGTTTTTCGGCTATGTCTTAAATCGACCAACTAGGGCATTCAGCCTTGCAGCCAATTCAGATAAGTTCTGTGCATTCCCCTCAGCAACCACCGACACTTCTGCAACCTCATCCGCCACAGTTTTTATGTCGACCACATTACGATTTATATCTTCAGCAACATGTTGCTGCTCTTCGGCTGCAGTCGCAATTTGCGAGTTCATATCACTGATCAAATCCACCGAGTCAGTAATTGAATTGAATGCCTGTTGGGCCTCTTGTGTATATTCCACAGTTTGACTTGAAGTCTGCAAACTAGACTTCATCTCATGAGAAATGCCTTGTGTCATCTGGCGAAGTTTAGAAAGCTGAGTAGAGATTTCTTCTGTTGATTCTGATGTTCTTACCGACAAGGCTCTCACTTCATCAGCTACCACAGCAAAACCCCGTCCTTGCTCTCCCGCCCTTGCAGCTTCAATAGCAGCATTCAGTGCAAGTAAATTAGTTTGCTCGGCAATGCCACGGATCACATCTAAAATAGACGTGATGCTTTCGCTTTCATTATCTAACTGTTCGATATTCGACGCAGAGTCTCTAAGTGTATGACTTAAAACCTGCACGCTCTCAACGGTTTTTTCAATCACCATTTTACCATCTGTTGCTGCGTCTTTAGTTTGATTAGCTGAGTCGGCAGCACTGGCACAACTGGCCGCAACTTCATTGGCTGTTGCAGCCATTTCATTAATAGCCGTTGCAGCTTGCTCTAAAGCCATTTGTTGCATCTGAATTGAATTACTGAGGTTTTGCGATAACGTTTTAGTTTTATCTGAGGACTGATTAATACTGCCTGAACTGTCGTTTATTTCATTTACTAACGCTGCAATTGAACCTAAAAACTGATTAAAACTACCTGCCAGTTTGCCCGTTTCATCATTGCTGCGAATTTTCAGCCTTTGACTCAAGTCCCCTTCCCCTTGAGATATTTGTTCGAGTCCATCGGTTACTTCAATGATTGGATTCGAAATCAACCTTGCTAAGTACACACTTAAGGGTGATAAAAGCAGTAACAATACAATACTAACTACAACAATAACCCAAGTCATTGCATTAGCCGATGCCATCACTTCACTCTTTTTAAGTAACCCCACAAACTTCCATTTCAAATTTGGTGAGGTATAAATATTCGCAATATAATTATTACCATCTATGTCGATTTCTGCTTGACCTGAAGACTTTTCAGCTAGCGTTTGATATAAGCCATTAGAGACTTGAGAAAACGCTTTGAAATTGTTTTGTGGATGCTTAGCATCAACCAAAATAGTCCCTGTATCTTCCACTAACACTAAATAACCTGACTCTCCCAATTTAATATTTTGAATAAGTTCAGTCAGGCCTTTTAAAGACACATCCATGCCCGTTACCCCAAATACATTTCCACGACTATCTTTCAAGGATTTAACTGTGGAAACGATAACAGCATCATCAGGCTCCCAATAATAAGCGTTTGTTCTGACAGGCTCTGAACTCGCATTGAGACCCTTTTTAAACCAAGGACGGGGACGAGGATCGTAATTAGCGCTTACACTCCCTTTTGGCCATTGAGTGTAGCCACCTTGCTGGTTTCCCATATAAATATAAGCAATACCTGGATGAGAAGAACCGAACTGATTAAATAAATTAAATATGCTGGCCTCTATGGTGCCATTTTGCTCCGGTGTCATGGTTTTGGTGGTGTTGCTTGCCATATAAGTCGCAATACCAGACTGCCCTTTTATTACACTTGGGTGCTGTGCGATATACATGACATCTTTACTGATCTCTGAAAAAAACATAGAGATGGCATTATCAACTTGCTCAACTTCACGGGTATTCGCTGATGAGAAGTTATCAAATGCTTGCTGTCTTGCTTGTGTCACCATAATCACAGCAACAATTACAATAGGGACAAATAAGGTCGCTAACAATGCCCAAATGAGTTTCTTGGAAATCGACATAACACTTTCATGAAAAACCATTTTTATAAATATGGTCAGCGCACTCAATTACGTCAAGTTGCTAAAGTAAGCTATCATTATTGCAATATGGTTCTATTTTTAGGGCATGTTATGCGTCTATTGTCTTCTTTTTTTCTAGCTCCTTATCTGTTTATGTCGGCAAATGCGGTTGCTGAAATTGGCTTTGCTGGCGGGTTTTGGATTAACTACAGCTATGATGAGAATAGCTATGACACTAACCTAGGCGACCAAGCGCTTGTCTTTTATTTAGATAAGAAAGAAGACAAATCCAATCCTTGGCATTATTCCGCTGAACTTAGACTTGGGCCTGGCGGGTTCACTGATTCAGATAACAACACCACAGGCTCTGATTATGTGCTGCACAAAGCATGGGTTAGTTATAACTTTAATGCGTCCCACAAGCTGGTTATAGGTAAAAGCCAACTCCCCTTTGCTTGGAAAACCGGTAATTTCTGGCCCGGCGATATGTTTTTGGCTGCATATGGCGACCAAATGGACGTCGGTCTGAAGTATCAAGGCAACTTTAGTAATACCACTGTTCAAATTGCTTATTATCCTAGGGATGATTGGCGAAGCACATCAACTGACAGCACTGATGACAACAGACACTGGGGAAGTCGCCAAACATATAGAAAATTAAACTCGCTAGTCGGTGACTTTCAGTGGCATATTTCGGATTCGCATACCTTAGGGGTCTCAACTCAAACGGCTGAACTAGAAGAGTTCATTACGGGCAATAAGCAAACAGATGGCAAGCACCAAGCAATGACTGCTTACTACTTAGGTAACTATGATAACTGGGCGGTAAAACTCAGTTACATTGACGGAGAACGTCAGCTACCGAATGCCTATTTCACAGCGAATAATTTACCTCAAGATATCAAAAACTCTCGATATAACGCAGAACTCAGCTATCAAATGGGTGACTGGACATTCTTAGTCGATGCCACATTCGCTAAATCAGACACTCAAGGCGGTGTTGATTCAACAGTGAGTGCTTGGGCTCCGGGTGTTAAATATAATTATGGCCCAGGCTGGGTTTATTTAGAGTACCTAAACCAAGATGCTTGGTTTGATAGAGACATGAAAATCAATAAGGGCGATTTTTCAGCTTGGTATCTGACATTAGATTATTACTGGTAATTACTCAATTAAAGTTACTTTAGAAAAATATACTTTGAAGATGATGCCTTAAATGATCCAACTGAATTTAAGATTGTGTCGTACTTTCCAGACTCTTTAATGGCTTCTAGCCCCTTATTAAATGTCTCAAGTAATTGCTTAGAATGCTTAGATTGCTTCAAAAATAGTAAATGACTGCTCTCGACCATGAGAGGCTTTGGATGAAAGGCTATTTGCTCAATTTCTTCCGTTGTAAAGTGCTTCTTTAAAAGATGTTTTGCAGGAATAGTTGCCATAGGAAATAGATCTATTCTGCCTTTAATCATTTTTTTAAAGTTTTGTATGTCTGTCGTAACCGTATCAACCTTGAGTACGCCGCGCTTGGCGAACTGCCAAAACTCTTCGGTATAGCTGTACCCAGTCGTAGCACCTATATTAAAGTGACTTAACTCTGATAAGTTTTGCCAGTCTTGCAACGGTTTTCTTTTATGAAAATAGAAATAAGTGGCTTCGTAATAAAGAGGGTCTGAGCAATAAAAGTCTTTCTCTCTCTCCGGTACGCAAAACCAAAAAGCAGCTGCATCATAGTGACCCTGTAATGCCGATGCAAAGCTTCTTCCCCATGGCATGAATTCAAATTTAACCGTATAACCTTGGGCTCCAAATGCAGCACGAATAATTTTAGGTACAATGCCTTGCTGAGGGTACTCCCGACTCGCAAAAGGTGGATATTCCCCTATTGCAATCGTGAGTTGCTTAGCATGGGAAACCCCACTGACTAGCAAAATAAGTAATAATAAAATTCGCACACATTCTTCCTTAAAAATGACTATAAAATAAGCTTAGATCAAAAAGACAGATTATGAACATAGCAATAAAAGGTGAAATTAATTCGCTAACCTCTCATCTTTTAAATAACCTCTGCAAAAATTAAAAAGAAAAGGCGCCTCAGCGCCTTGTTTCACCATTTCCAGAAAGCCTTCCCTATATTCTTCGTTTTGCTGGTATCTGGAGACATGTACCAAGTTTCATTTGATTGATTTGGACTTAGTGTGTAATTCAGATAATCAGTGTATGCATCACCAATATCAACACCTTCTAGAGGCGGGTAAAAGTCATCGGGGAAAATTAGTGCATACGGATAGTTATTTTCGTCTTTAAAATTGCTGGTGTCACCAAAGTTTGCTGAACTTGCAATGCGCGTCACTTGTCCTGGTAAGTGAATTTCTTGACCTGTATTTAGTACATGTAGGTATGGGTCATAAGGTGGTTGACCTAACGCACTAGCAGGAAAAGGTGTATCTAAATTAAAGGTAAATGAAAACTTTTTGCCCTTGACTTTTTCGACATCACTCAGCGTATTCACAAAAGTTTGGTTGCTAAGATGCATTAGCGACTTGCTGTTAGCTAATACCTTCACATCAAGTGCATCGTTGACTTGACTTATAACAGGGAAACCATTTAATTGCTCTTCACTGTCTTCTTTGAACATATTCATAGTTAAACTACCAGACACCGATTCATCAATAGGAATATGTAAATACCAATCATGATCGTAGCTTGCCCCTCTCGCTATCATATAGCCGGTTGTAATAATTGACACAACTTCTAACTCACCACTTTGATCATTGTTTCTATAACCAAAGCCTACTCTGTAACCAACCAAAAGGTCATTAAAGTCATAATCACCTAAATTAGGATATTGATCTTCATAGCTCACTACAAAATAACTGTCGCTGGTTGGATAGTATAACCAACTGTCTACAGGCTCAGTTACTTGGCTTTTAGCAATAACTAGCGGTGCTTCATCTACACCTATTTGCGCGAAATTTAAAAAAGACACATCATTGGCGGTTAAAATTGCGATATCTTCAGGGCCATTTGAATAATCATAAAACGCTTCTGGATCGCCAAGCTTGTCATCGGTTTCTAAGAATTGCAGTGTAAGTGAAGCACTTTGAACATTGGTTAAATCAAAAGACGTCCCAGTACAAGCATCAGAATTTATGGGCATTGTCATGGTACCGCCAAAATCTGAGCCAAAGATATCCCCATCTGTACTTGGTGTGATATGGCTACTACCTGTTGCACCAATTAAAGTGTAGTACTCAGAACGCTGTGAAGCACCTTTTTTCATTAGCATAGCAGCAGTGTTGGTCGTAAAAACGTTACAAGTCACAACTTCAGCACCCATATCAAACTCTAATACCGCGCTTTCAACTGCCACACCTTGTGTCGATGCTTTTTCTGTACCATTGGCAGCCTCATTTACATCGATAGCAAACACAAGATTTCCCGAATTTTGCTGCTTATAGGCTTCTAACATTTCGCCAGTCAAATCAGATTTAAAAGTGCTTCTAGCATGGGGTTTAAGAATATCGACAACACCAAAGCCTTTATTAATCGTGTCTTTGAGTTTGATACTCTCAAGTGCCGAAGTAGACACGCTCATCATTGATAAAGTACACGCTAACACTAACATTTTCATAGCTCATACTCCTTTGTAATTTGCGGATCGGTCTTTAAAGTCGAAAACACATCATATTTAACTTTACTTACATCGTTAGGTAGGTAGAACTCAAAACTTGGTGAATTTGGTACTTTTCCTAGAAATAAAGTTTTATTGTCCAGTGTATAAATTTTCAGAAATACCGTCTTTGCTTCAAAGCCCAATCCGGAGATATCAATCTCCATATTCTGAGATTTAAACTGCGAAAACTGTGCATTATCTGGCGCTTTATTATCCGATAATTTATCTGATTGAGGTTGTGGCTGCGCTTGTGTTGATGACGCTGCTTGACTAGGTTGAGGCGCTTCAGACTCTCCCCCACCACCACATGCTGTAAGTAGTGATAACATTGACATGATCAGTATGCGTTTCATTGACATTCTCCAAAGGCGGTTATACTTCGAACAACCAACTTTCGTACCAACAAAAACGTGATATAAATCAATAGTGAAATACTTGAACAGCTGAGGGTTTTGCGTTCTGAATCGCATTTTGCGAATAAAGTAAATGCGAATAAAGTAAAAAATCAAGATCGCCAAATAGGAAAATTGTTAAGTAATATAGAGAAAAGCAGTCAATAAACTTCTACACAATACTTAAAAGCTAAATGCCATCTAAGCCTTTATAGCTTTTACTCACCAGAGTATTTCTACCATTATCTTTTGCTTCATATAATGCCGAATCAGCGATGCGAAACATCTGCTCAATATCAAACTCATCTGGAGCGTTACAGGTTGTTAAACCTGAAGATGCTGTTAAACATTCAGCTGTTGTAGACTTTTCATGGGGTATGTTAAGCTCCATCACAGCTTGTTTTAATTTGTCAGCAACAAATATTGATTCTTGTACATTCACTTGTGTCAGCAAAATAGTGAATTCTTCTCCGCCGTATCGCGCTACCAAATCCATACTTGAACGTGTATTTTCAGCAAGCGCCTCTGCGACTTTGCAAATAACCTCATCACCTCCTTGATGTCCATAGTGGTCGTTATAACTTTTAAAGTGATCTATATCTAACATGATCATAGTGATGGGAAATAAAGCTGGTTCGCGCTTATTAGCAAGCATGTCTAAGAAGCTCATTAAAGCACGGCGGTTAGCTATTTTAGTTAATTCATCTGTGTCACTGAGCTTTTGCAGTTGTTTATTTGCCTCAACGAGAACTGTTTTTTGATTATCAACGGTCGCAAACAACCCATCAATTAGATGTGCTAGATGACCAATTTCATCCTGTCTTTTTATGTTGGTCTCTTGCGAAAAATCGCCCTCTTTAATCACCCGATAGACAGTTTTTCTTAATGAGCTAAGCGGGCTAATTACCACTTTATTAATCAGGTAATAAATAAACGCGAGAATAAAAATCGAGCTAATTAAAGCAATCCCCATGGAGGTCTCTATTAACTGGTCAGCGAACATACGTTTTGGCTTTAAGTAGGCCATAACAAGTTCTGCATTACCTAAAACATCATTAAAAGAAACATATATCAACTTATCCTGAGTTCTAATCGTGGGATAGCGCTTGTATTCTTCAAAAGGAATTATCAATTTATCTTTTGGTATATTTGAGTAGGTGTGTAATTGAATATACCGCTGCATTAACTCAGAGAGTTGTAGACTAACTTTATGATCTAAATAGGTCCAAACCAGCATATTACCGTAAACCTTTCCTGTGCCTACCGAAGGCACAATGGTACTACTTACAAACAGAATTAAATCTTCTTTAAACCTTGTTAAACCTGACTTAAATTGTAGCTTTTGTTGCTCTAAGGGTTCTGAGCTTTGAACACTTAAAAATTGCGCTTTTTGCTGCTGAGAGGCAACTTGAAAAAGTGAGTCTGTGATAACCTCTCCATTGTTTTCTAGCGCAAAATGACTGATGGCTTTACCTTTATAATCATAGAAGTGCATACCATTCAAATTAAGAGACTGCAGGGATTCTCTAATGTGATAATTTTCGTATAAGAACATTTTATCTTCGCGCTCGATAGCTCGAGTCATCTCATCCCATACGGCATTATCGTACACCAGCCTTTGCATTTCACTTTGGATCCGCGCAAACGCAGACCCTAATTTTTTGATGTCTTTTTTATCATTCTCAACCTCAAGGCCCATGAGTTGAGGTAAGGTCCAATGATAGCGGATCAATAAATGAACAGATGAAAACCCAATCAACAAGAGTGCAAAGAGCAAAAATAACTTTAAGCGGAGACTTTTAATTATCAGGTTTCTCATACTCTACATAAGGACTCTTGTGTCATTAGGTTCGAATATAAGTATAGGTTTAATCAGTTTTTTTGCTGCAATAGCAATAAAAAAAGGTGCTAAAAAGCACCTTGTCTTGCTTACTTGGTATATCCACTATGTAACCTCTAAGAGAGGTCACTCAGTATACATTCATTCCTTATCTAGAGCGCATTACCTTCAGCATCAATCACATCAAACTGATGGCCATCAGGTCCACCATCTCGAGGTGGAATAAGCGCTTTAATTTCATTACTGCCAGCCATGGCTTCTGGGTCAGTTAATGAGCGTAAAAATGCAGCTAATAAACTCACCTGTTGCTCGCTAAACCCTCGGATTATTGCATCATCACTTCTATCAGATGCAGCTCTATTTTGCGCATTAAGGTCTAACACAAATGAGCCAGCTTCACCCACGACTTCATCACACTGTAGCTCACTCAAGTGCTGAAATTGCGGCAACTGACAAGTCTCTTTTTCGCCATAAAACTTTTCTAGAGAGCCGGTTACATCTGAGTAGTGCTCAATCACTCGCTCCAGTGAAGCAAATACGCCTTTATCTCCATACGGTGCTGTTATGCCGACATTAAGCAAACTTGGCATTCTGAATTGGTTTTTCGCATTACCATCGGCGACACCATGGACGCCAATTTGCGGATAAAGTGGCCCGCGCGTTCGCTCTGGGGTGAACATCGCGCCATCATGGCAATTGGCACACCCAGCACCGGTATAGAAAAATAGCGCGCCACGTTTTTCTTCAGCTGTTAATTTATCGTGCTCACCCTGAACATAATCAAAGAAAGGGTTGTCGATAAACATAAATGACGCCTGATATGCCGACATTGCACGGGCAATTCGCATAAAGTTTACTGAGTCGTCACCAAATGCCTTTTCAAATAGCGGCTTCCACTGAGTCGGTAATCTTGCAGCGATAAATTCGCGGTAAGCTTGCGGTGATTCAAACCCACTTGGGTCACCCATTTCAGCAGCGGCAGTAATTGGAAAGTGTGCTTGCGCCATCAATAAACGTAGCGGATCGTTTGCATCAACTTGTTCGTTCATTGCACGAGTTACATCAAGCTCAGGGGTTTGAATAGGTGCTGTTGAAACTAAGCCAACCTCACTATCACGGTTGGCTTGTCTAAGTTTCACACGTTGATCCCAAAACATACTGCCAACCCAAAGGGCTGAGTTACACACCGCTGGTGAGGTTCTGCCCACCGCGGGTACTATACTGCCATCTGTTCGACCTAATCCCATTACATCTGGGTTTTCAGCATTCACGCCAATTGACAGAGAAAGTCCATCACTACCACAGCTTTCAGCTGGATGATGACATGATGCGCATGAGGTATCGTGGTTCTGACTTAAGGCTTTACTAAAGAATAAACGTTTACCTAATTCAATAAGCTCTCTATCTTCTTGACGGCGATAACGAGCAACATACGCCTGTAAATTTTCTAATTGTGGGGCAATACCTGCACTATCAAGGACTTTGTCTAAACAGTCATTTAAAGCATCATCGGCAATCGCTGTCACATCGTTGCTGCCGCAATGGTCACTTAACCTTTCAATACCAATGCGGATCACCGAGCCATTTCTCAGACCATCATTATTATCATGCGCTAAGGGTTTAACAGTATCACTATTCGAAGCTAGGCTTGTGATCTTGCCACGCGCCACTGCTTGAACATGATAAGTGTGTTCCACGCCGGGTGACGCCGTTGAGTCGACGAAAAAAGTCATTGCAGTGCGACCAATACGCTGACCATCACGAAAGACTCGATAAGCACGTATTCCCGATACACCTTCTGGTGCTTGCCAACTTAAACCCACTTCAGTACTGGTGCGTACTTTGGCGATGAGTTCAGTCGGTGCGCTCGTTTCAATTGACGTACTTGCATTTGCGAAAAGTGCGGCGCTAAACAAAGATGCGTAACAGAGTTTAACTAAACCGCTTTGGTGACTTTGTCCAAACATGTGTTTTCTCCTCAGTTGCTTACTCCTGTAAACAACTTTTGAGTGTTTGATTACACGTTTCCTTAATTGTGTAAATTCGATATTTATTATTATTTAATTTAGATTCATGAGGTTATGAATTATTAAGCCACTTATAAGTGCCCCAATTGTTAGGCTAAATACGAATTAAGGAAAAAATATGAACAAAATAAAAATTAAAGATAAAAAAGGACTAGTTTTAATGACTCAATGACACATACCGTAACGATTTATCAATTTAAAAATTCAGTAAGACCCCTTATATTGGCTTAACTAAATTAGCCATGAGCCCAGAAGGAAATTGAATGTCGCAGGACTTAAAAACAACGCTCACTGTTGTTAATATTTTATCGTTTGGCAGCATGGCATAAGCCATTGAGTCTGTTTTATGTATCCGATGATAGGTAAATAATGGTGCAATCAAGGGACTACTTCGATCTTCCTCCCCCTGCTTGGTTATCTCATTCGGTAGAAGTATTTTGGTGCCAAAAGCTTTCAGAGCAGGCGTTATTTATCCCCCAAGGCGTCTTTGATTTACTTTTACACAGTCATCCTATTGCCTTTTCAAAATTTGATAATCAATTACCTATCAAGCAAGTTCCCGCTGGCGTATCGATTCTTGGTCAACAGATCAGTGCATACACACTCTATAGCAAACATCCGCAGTGGATTTTTGGCGTGAGGCTAAAACCTTTTTCATTTCTAAAGCAGCAGTTTATGTCATCGCTCGAAGTGAAAAACACCATAGAATCAATCACGCAATATCTCAGTCATTCAGGCTACTTAAACGATGTTTTACCGCTATTAACTCAATTAAATGAAGACCACATCAACATACAGATGCAGGTATTAATAGAGAAAATAACGCCTTGGCTGCATAGCCAATTTATTGCCAATGACTATGTTATCTCTGAGCTTTTAAGAGCCGAGACCAACGCCATATTAAATGCCCGAGGCGATATAAAAATCTCCGACATGTGTGATAGGTTCTCGATAAGTAAAGTCACTCTCAGACAGCACTTTCTCGATAACATTGGCCTACTCCCCAAAGAGCTCTGCAAAATTTGGCGTTTAAACAACTTTTTACTACACAGTCAATCGGCCACACAAACACTCACAGAGTCAGCAATCAACGCCGGGTATTTTGACCAAGCTCATTTAAATAGAGAGTTTAAAAGCCTGCTTGGACAAACACCCAAACGCTATTTAAACTCTGCTGAAGCACATTTAAATCAAGGTTTTCAAGCAGCAATCAACAATCGATTCATAGGTAAATACGACCCTTTTTGAGCTTGCTTAACTTTTTTACAATTTTTACGTGTGCGAACTTGGTAGGTTTTTCTTAACAAGGACACTTTGTGAAAAATACTATGACATCATTTAAGAAAACCGCACTTTCTATTGCACTTCTCATAGGCTTAAACAGCCAAACAGCACTTGCCCAAGCTATTTCAAAAGCCGAAAAACAACAAGTTATCGACAAAGTAAGCGAGTTAATGGCGGAACATTATGTTTATCCTGAAGTGGCAACAAAAACCAATCAAAAGTTAAAACAGGCCTTCAAACAAGGGAAATTTGCCGCTCACACTGACAGCGAAGAATTTGCCAAAGCTCTCTCAACTTGGTTAGAAGAAACCGCTGAAGATCGCCATTTAAGAGTGAGAGCAAATCCAGTTAATAAGGAAGTTAAAGGCGCAGAATCTCGTTTACGCGATAGCTTGCTCAACCCACCCCGCTTTGGCTCGCAAAATAAAGGTGTGGTTGGCGCAAAAGTACTTGAAAATAACATAGGCTATATGGATTTACGTGGTTTTTATCGCTTAACTGAAAGCCAACCATATATCGACTCGGCAATGAAACTACTAGCAAATACTGACGCCATCATTATCGATTTACGTAAAAATGGAGGCGGCTCACCAAGAACAGTTCAGTATTTATGTAGTTACTTCTTTGATGAACCCCTGTTATTAAACAGCTTATATTACAGAGAAGACAACGAAACCATCGACTACCACGTTTTAGATGAAGTGTCGGGTGACAAACTGCCTGATGTACCTCTATATGTGCTAACCAGTAATCGCACCGCGTCTGCTGCTGAAGAATTTAGCTATAACATGCAAACCAGAAAACGCGCTACCTTAGTGGGCGAAACCACCCGAGGCGCGGCGAACCCTGGTGGCATGTTTACCATCAACGATAACTTTAGAATGTTTGTCGCAACGGGTGCTGCAATAAACCCTATCACCAAAACCAATTGGGAAACGGTGGGTGTAGTGCCACATGTTACAACAGAAAAAGATCAAGCGCTCGACAAAGCCATTGAACTAGCAAGCACTGAAGTCGAGAAAAGCTGGCAAGCACTTAAAACTGAACGCGAGCAATCACTCGATAAACTACTCGCGCTATTAAATGATGTAAAACAATCAGAAAAATCATTAACTGATTTAAAACAAGGTTATCAAAAGCAAACTAAAGCCCTGTTGAATACACTTAACCTCACTGATAGAGAGCTGGCAAACTTAGCGTATGACAGCTGGGAAACGTCACCAAAATACGCCGTTTTCTTGTTAGAAATTGCAGTCACTTTTAACGAGCAAGAAACCTTTTTATACGAGTACTGGGCACGCGCTTTGGCAAAAATGGACCAACTTAGCGAAGCTAAAAGCGTCATTGATATCGGGCTATCAAAAGTCAAAGGCGAAGAGCATATAAATATGCTTAAAGAGACCCTTGCCGAAATCACGGTTTCAAAAAACAAGCTTTAGTTAATCGCTAAAGCACTAACTGCACACCAAAGCCAGCTGGATGCTGGCTTTTTTCATCGACTTTATCTGACGCTTCACTTTGCACAAGATGCTAGACAATTTATAGATAACAGCTAAAAATATCACGCATCACTTTTTAAGGTATGCCATTATGCATCTGTTCAAAAAAATCGCTGTTCTTTCTACTTTATTACTGACATTTGCTGCAAACGCAAAAGTATTGTCGATTGGCGATAACGTCGAGCTCCCGACTCTTAACGATCAATTCGATAAACCGCATTCACTAAAATCTAGCACCCAATGGCTAGTGCTCGCCCATGACATGGACAGCAGTCGAGTAACGCGCGACGCGTTTGCAGGGCAAACTGATGAAACGCTTCAACAAGCCAATATTCAATACTACGCTGACATCAGTGGAATGCCTGGGCTTATTAGCAGCTATATTGCAATTCCAAAAATGCAAAAACAAAAGTACAACATCGTACTGGCCAAAGAAGATGATGAACTGGCATTTTTGCCAAGCGAAGATGACAAGGTGAGTATTTTCAAAATCGAAAATGGCAAAATCATTGAATTTATTACCACGGATAGTGCGGAAGTTTTAAAGAAAACCGTACTTAAATAATCGAATAAGAAAATTCTTTTCGTTCTTATTTAACTATCAAATGCAATAAGGCAGATTATATTTGCCTTATTGCATATAGCTGCAACCCACTTATGAGCTTTGTTAAAAGCTTTTGTTGGTCATCGAGTGTTTAATTGAATCGTAAGACCAATTGAATACCACTGCGAAGATTAAGAAGAATATAATAATGCCTAAGTCGAGTATTAATGCACTTAGCAGGTCTATGTCTAAGAGATACATTATAATAGGGAGTGTGATCACTAACAGTCCTAGTTCAAATGATAATCCATGAAAAATACGCATCAAGACCCCTCTTTCTATTCTATTTTCTCCGAAATAGTGATCGAACAATTTGTTAAACACGAAGTTCCAACACATTGCTATCAAACTTAAAACTATGGCGACCTCAGTCATATTCTTAAAACTCAGCCCCCCAAGAAAACCGCCTAATGGGATCAATATAATCAGTGCGATTACTTCAAAAAGGATGCTGTGAAAAACTCTTTCTTTGGTACTCATAGATATTTCCTCAATTAGATTGAAGAAAATAATATCCATTATTACTATGATAGAAAGTTAGTAACTATCTAAAGTATTGATATGTTAAATTTACAACAGTTAAGAGTCTTTGTAGTCATTGCTGAGGAAGGGTCATTCTCTTCAGCCGCAAGAAAGCTTGGAAAAGCTCAATCCGTAATAAGCCATACAGTTTCAAACTTAGAGATAGATTTAAACCTTAAACTTTTTGATAGGGCGACTCGCAGGCCGAGTCTAACCAAAGAAGGTGAGAGACTCTTAGCTCATGCAAAAGCCGTTCTACAACAAACACAAGAGTTTGAGTCTGCCGCGCGCTCACTGGAATTGATGAATGAGACCTCTATTCAGATAGCCGTTGATCCATCTTTACTATTTACTGATCTTTATAGGCTGATAGATAAATTCAGTGCTCATTTTCCAGATACTGATATTACCCTCAATGTTGCTAAAAGCTGTGATATTCCAGAACTCGTGAAGTCAGGAAAAACACACTTTGGGCTGATGTTAATTGACGGCAGTATGCCAACAGGAGTCGAACTTGGCTTATTGGGTCATTTGCCTTTTTCAGTCGTGGCACATAAAAGCCACCCATTAAGCAAGTTAAAGAGTGTATCGAGATCATCACTTGCGCTTTATCGACAAGTTATTTTCCAAAGTACTGAAGGAAAGCAAGCCGCACTGCTACCTGAAATATCGCCAAACAAATACTACAGCAATGATTTTTCTGCTATCAGAGATATGCTGGAGCAAAACTTGGGGTGGGGTTATTTACCAAATCATTTAGTAGAAAAGCATTGCTCTGAACATGATCTTGTAAAACTACCAATTAGTTTCGACATTAAAACTTGGACTATTCCTGTAGATCGCGTTATGCAAATGGGCAGCGTTAAAGGCGCTGCTCTTAATTGGCTAGAGGTAGAGTCTAGAGAGTTGTTTGAACCTCAGTGATGACTAACTCATTAGATAGCTTTTCAATAAATAGAATGAATTCAACATTTAAACCTTTTGCTCATTCTTAACGTCTAATGAGTGATTTTGATAATTGTAAAAGGAAAACAATGAACCACTTACTAACCCGCACAATACCGTCTATATTGGTGGCTTTATTATTCTCTGTGTTGGCAGCGTGTAAAAGTCATGATGCAATAAATTTTGAAGCAAACACAAAAGAGGAGCTTAGTGAATTTATTGATGGAAATGCTGGGCAGGTCGTCTCCATTTCTGTGGTAGATGCAGACAAAACGTACCAATATCACTTAGGAACCTTAAGTAATGGTGATACGCCTAATAACCAAACACTTTACGAAATTGGCTCAATCACCAAAACGTATACAGGATTAGTTGTTGCGAAAGCCATTCAGGACGGCAAAGTTGAGCTTGATAAAGATATCCGCCAATACCTTAAAAATTTCGAATACAAAAATTTAGAACTTTCCAACCAATATATAACTTTGCGACACCTTCTAACCCACACCAGTGGTCTACCATATAGTTTTGCTGTTAGTCGCGAAGATATAGAGCAAGGCAGATATTTTGACAAAATATCAAAATACACCAGAGCCGATTATTTTAACGACCTTAAAGCAGTGACGCTTAGCTCTATACCTGGCGAGGACTATGTCTATTCAAGCGTGGGGACTAATTTAGCGGCTTATATTGTTGAATCAGTATATCAAAAACCCTTTGAAACACTTCTTACTGACATAATCACCAGCAAATCTGGAGAGCTGAATACTAAATTCAGACGCGCACATTCTGAGGTGAGTAAAGTTACAATCGGATCAGATGGAAACGGCAATCAGATGCCCTTGGCCAGTGCATATTGGTATGCAGGCGGCGGGTTAACTTCAGACCTTGAGTCCATGACACATTATGTGCGCCATCAATTATCTTCAGAGCCTGAAGTAGCTATTTCTCATCAACTTTTGGAACAAAGTTGGATGGGTCATGGCACAGCGTTTTATTGGAACACAACTCAAGACAATTCAAATGAAATCATGCTATATCAAAGTGGCGGCTCAATGGGCACGTCTAGTTGGCTAGCTATTTATCCGAAGCAAAATATTGGTATTTTCATCGTCACAAACTTAGCAAAAGGCGATACTCAAGAAGCGCTAGAAGCCATTTCAAAGCAGGTGTTTGACCATTTAATCGCTTACAAAGAAGCCATAGAGCCAAATTCATAAATTTGGCTTTACGTCTTCCCTCTGCACATATTTACTAACAGCTACTACCCCACCGTAAGATAAGTAGTGTGTTTACTGACTAAACAAAATAACCACTGCTTATTTTGGTGCTATATTTATTCAATATCATCTTTTATTTCAAAAGTATTGAATGAACTTATCACTAGTTCTCCAAAATTTATACTTAGCAGCCTCTTACGTTATTGCTGCCAAGCTATGCCAATATTTTGCAATTGAGCCTGGAAATGTCACTCCTATATGGCTTGCTTCTGGTATTTGTTTTATTTGGGTCTACCTAATGGGCAATAAGCTATTGCCCGGTGTCTTTCTGGGTGCGTTTATAGGTAACGTTTCAGCTTATATCTTCAATGATGAATCGCCTTCTACCTTACTTAGTTTATTTGCAGGTTCAATGAATGGTTTGGGTGACTTACTATGTATTTGGGTGGGTGTGAGCACAATGAAAAAGCTATTCCCCAACAAATACATCCTTGATAATGTTAGTAGCGTTGCAGTTTTTATTATTGTACCTGTAATTCTTGGCTCATTAATTAGTGCAACTTTTGGCGTAACAGGGTTGTGGATAGCCGGATTAATTCCTAGCAGTGCCTTCCTAAATGTATTCGTCACATGGACAATCGGTGACTTTATGGGGATCTTGTTATTAGTTCCTTTTTTAGAGTCGGCTTTGATAAAAAAACAAAGGCTCAACCTTAATAACAAATACGAAGCGATAGAAATACTCTCCATTCTTTTCACTGCAATCATTTTAATTTTTATAGAAATCAGATTTCATGGGCAATTTTTGTCGCACATTTCAATCTTTATTTTGATCCCTTTGTTAACACTTTTTTCTGTTAGGCAAAAGGAAGTGATCATTACTTCCTCAGCGTTTACATTAGGAATATTCGCAATATTAGTTTTGGCTATGAGCCCTCCAGCCAATTTACTCGAATATAACCAAGTGATTTTACAGTACCAACTCGCTTTATTTTCTATCATATCGACCATGATGTTTATCGCTGCTTCAGTTAACAATATTAATGAACTTAACCAAAAGATAAACAAAGAAAAGTCTATGTTTATTGCTAAGATGTCACATGAAATTAGAACGCCTTTAACTGGTGTATTGGGCCTAACTGACATTCTAAAGAAAACTCAACTAAGTGATAAACAGTTTCAAATACTAGGCAATATTCAAGATGCGGGGAAAACATTAAGGCAAGTCATAGATGACATTTTAGACCAGTCTAAAATTGAAGCAGGTAAGTTGAAAATCAAAAAAAGTAAATTCGAATTAAGATCGGTTCCTAACTTGGTTGTTTCAATTTTTTCTTCTGAGGCTACCAACAAATCTATTGAGCTCGAACTAAAAATCGACAGCAGCGTTCCAGAATATGTATACGGAGACCCAACCCGTATACGACAAATCTTATTCAATCTTGTAAGCAATGCTATTAAGTTTACGTCTAGCGGCTCTGTAACCATCGCATTAAGTTGGGAAAATAAAATGCTTTTGGTTGAAATAACAGATACAGGAATAGGTATTGATGAAGAATCACTTTCTAAAGTCTTTTATCCATTTGAACAGACAGAACAGACGCTCTCCAGAAGGTTTGGTGGAACAGGGCTGGGACTTTCTATCTCTAAGAGTTTGGTTGAACAAATGGATGGTGAAATCGGTGCGCGCAGTCAGCTATCTAAAGGCACAACCTTTTGGTTTCGAATTCCGTTACTAAGTGCAGAACGACTAGACAACAAAGAGTTAGAAGTTTTAGTTAAATCAGATAGTAAGGACTATCTTAGAATTTTGGTTGCCGAAGATGTAAAGATAAATCAAATTATAATCGAAGCAATGTTAAAAGCTGAAGGACACCAATACACGTTTGCAAATGATGGGCTTAAGGCTTTAGAGCAACTAGAAGAAAATAACTATGACGTGATTTTGATGGATATTCGCATGCCCAACATGGATGGCTTAGAAGCTTTAAAAGCAATTAGAAAACTTAAGGATGATAGGCGCTACCTACCTGTCATTGCGGTCACAGCAGAAGTAGAAGAAGGCAGTATTAAAGAGTTTATAGAAAGTGGCTTTGATGCTGTAGAGCATAAACCGATCGACTCAGATAGTTTATTTAAAACAATCAATTACGCTGTTAACCAGCATAGATCTAACTATAGAAAACTTTAGCAAACAACTAAGCGCTATATATTGCGATTAATTAACTTTGATTGCGAATCTTAAAGTCGCATATTTTTCATAAAACTGACCGATAAACCAAATAATTCTTTGATCAACAACGATAAAACCTCTCTTAAAAACTTTCAAATAAGTCCTTGACCTTAGCCTTACTCGAGGTTTTAAAGTGCTTCACTCAATCGCTTTAAGCTAACTCTCTGAGTTTATTTAATAAGCAATTTTTAAAATCACATAAGTAGGTTTTCTAGCCCGCCATTGGTTGACAAAACCTCAAAGCAAACTAGAATAACAACATTCGAATGCCATTCGAATGTTGTTATTCTAAAAATTTAAGAGATATGAAGTATGGCGCCAGCACCAAAATTTAGCCCTGAACAGCAACAAGAAATGATCCTTGATGCGGCTGTTCAGTGTATTCAAGAGTCCTCAATTACCGATTTCACCATGGCAAAGATTGCCCGCCTTGCAGGCTTGTCAATGGGCTCTGTATATAAGTTTGTTCAAAGTAAAGAAGACATCGTACTTGCGCTTGCATTTCAATCGTTTAGACATGCCTCATCGGTATTCGAACGCGTTTTAAAACTTCCTCTGTCTACCCCAGAGAAAATGCTGGCAATCACTCTCATTGCACCTAAAAAGCTGCAATGCTTTGAGTTTGATTACGAGCTGCAGTCTTACGCAACCAACGAAGCGGTAATCAAACGTGCTTCGTCATTGTGGTCAGGCAAAATGATTGAAGCCTGTAACCTTTGCGAGCAAGGATTCAAGCTTGCCATCATGGATGGGATCAATGCTGGCGAGCTCAAAGAAGTGCCTAATTTAAGTGAAGTTATTGAAGAAATTATCGTTAGTGGCTGGGCTCTGACCGTGGGTTACGAGCAAGTTATACGCGTTAAGCAACAGCAACAAATTATCGAGGGTACAGCCTCACTACTAGAGCCTATAGCCTTCAACGCACCAATCATTCGCAGCACAATTCGCCTTCTCAACAGTTATCCCTGGCATTCTCCAATCACGCCAGATTCTCTTGAGCGAATTGAGCAAGCACTTATTAATTTAGAATTACGTTAAGGGAGCAACACCATGAATATTAAACGCTGGATTGTCAGCATTGTCATCATTTTTACGGTTATAGGCGGATTAGGACTTACCAAATTTAACCAAATTCAAGCCATGATCGCCTTTGGCGAATCTTTCCCTGAGCCTTCTGCGTCAGTGACTAGCGTTTACGCTGAAACGATTGAGTATACGCAAACGAGCAAGGTGATCGGCCAGTTAAAAGCACCGAGCATTATTGATATTAGCAATGAGTATCCGGGCCCTATCACTTACGTTGGCTTTAAACCCGGTGACATTGTCGAAAAAGGCCAAGTGTTACTGCGATTAGATACCAGTGTCGAAAAAGCTAAGCTTGCTGCTGCAAAAGCACGTGTTACTCTAGCTGAATCAACCTATGCGCGTGTAACTAAACTTCTGCAACAAAAGCGTATTAGCCCAGATGAAGTCGACAAAGCCCACGCTGACGTAGCCGTTGCTAAAGCCGAAGTACAAAACCTCAATGCCGTTATTAACAAAAAAACCGTTACCGCCCCTTTCAAAGGTCAAGTTGGCCTAAGCCAATATCAAATTGGTCAGCTCATCGATGCAAATATTCAAATCACCACGTTAGTGGGCCTGAACGATACTATTTGGGTCGATTTCTCAGTGCCGCAAACACTTCGCCAGCCTAAAATCGGCGAAGAAATGAAAATCGCACTGGTGAATCAAAAAACATCAGAAGTTGCAGCAAAAGTCATCGCTAAAATGCCGATGCTAGATGCCAACTCTCGACAACAAAGTTACAGAGCTGAAATCGCGAATCTAGATGGCGCGCTCAGCCATAACCAAATCGCCAGTGTTCATGTTCCGCTATACACAACCAAAGCGGTAGTCGTGCCAACCGCAGCAATCACTCGCAGTCACTTTGGTGAGTTTGTCTATGCACTTGAAAAAGATGAGCAACAAAACTGGCGCGCCAAACCAATCCAAGTGACATTAGGTGAAAAGTTAGGTGAAAAGTTAGGTGACCAACAAGTTGTTTTATCTGGTCTTAATGGCGGTGAATTTATTGCAGGCGAAGGCGCATTTAAATTAAGAGAAGGTATTTTGGTTTATACCGCACCATTCGATGAGCAATTAGCCACGACGGACGACAACACCGGAGGTCAGTAATGAGTGCATTACATGAAAACAAACCTTCTTTTATGGACATTTTTGTCAATCGCCCCGTACTTGCGATTGTACTGTCGGTATTGATCATCTTGGCAGGCCTAAACGCCGCGCAAAAGATTTCGGTACAGCAATATCCTAAGATTGAGAGTGCGTCACTGGTTATTAATACGGTGTATACCGGTGCGTCTGCTGATGTCGTCAAAGGCTATGTGACAGAGCCGATTGAACGCGTAACCTCAACCGTACCCGGCGTTGATTATGTTGATTCAGTCACCACTGCCGGCTTTAGTAAAGTCACAGCTTGGCTCGAGCTAAACCATAGCACCACAGATGCACTTGCCGAATTAACTACTAAGCTCAACCAAATTAAGTTTGAGTTACCAACAGGGGCTGAAGACCCCGCTATCCAAATTGTGCGTGCCGATAGCCCCTATGCCGTGTTCTATTTAGATGTGCAGTCGCAAGGCTTACCGCGCAGTGAAGTCAGTGATTATCTTATTCGCAATGTTGTGCCAAGCATGAGTGATATTGAGGGCGTGCAAAAAGTCACCCTTGAAGGTGGCCGCGACCCTGCAATGCGTATTTGGTTAGACGCAGATAAACTCGCTATTTATAACTTAAGCGCCAGTGATGTGTTTGCTGCACTTCAAGCAAACAACACCATTGCGACATTAGGTTACAGTGAAAACAACCGTCAACGCATCGATTTAATGGCCAATACCAGCCTGAAAAGTGTAGCTGACTTTGAAAACCTAATTATCAAAGAGCAAGACGGCTCGCAACTTCGCCTTGGTACGGTTGCCGACATCGAAATCGGCGAAGCCGAAGGTATGGTTACTGCGCGTTTAGATTCTCATGATTCAATTTTTCTGGCTATTTGGGCGCTGCCTGGTGCCAATGAAATCGACATTGGTGACGCGCTTTATGCCAAGTTACCACAGATCAACGATGGTTTACCGAATGGTATGAATATCGAAATTGGTTACGATGGTACGCTGTACATGCGTGACTCAATTAAAGAGATCTTCACGACGCTTGCCGAAACAGTGCTACTTGTAGGTATTGTGATCGTTGCTATGATGGGCTCTTTCAGAACCGCGCTTGTGCCATTGGTGACCATTCCTATTTCGATTTTAGGTGCCATCGCAGTCATTTCGATGATGGGCTTTTCTTTGAACCTATTAACCATTCTAGCTATTGTATTATCGGTTGGTTTAGTGGTTGATGATGCCATCGTGGTGGTTGAAAACGTAGCGCGCCACATGCGTGAAGGCAAACCTCGATTGCAAGCTGCGCTTATCAGCTCACGTCAGTTATTAGTGCCCGTAATTGCCATGACCTTAACCCTTGCTGCAGTTTACGCCCCCATTGGCTTCTTAACAGGTTTAACTGGTTTCTTATTCCGAGAGTTTGCGTTTACTTTGGCTATTGCAGTACTGATTTCAGGTCTTGTGGCTATTACACTGTCTCCTATCATGAGTGCCTATGTGAACCCTGAAGGGGGTAAAGAAGGCAAGCTAACACGCAGAGTGAATTGCTATTTCGACAAGCTACAAAACTTCTATTTTAAGTCATTAGATAAGTTGTTTGCATGGCGTCCACAAGTGTTCTTTATTGCCATTATCTTTTCTGTGTTGTCTGGACCCTTTTATTTACTGTCGCAAAAAGAGCTTGCGCCAGTTGAAGATCAAAGCAGTATTCAAGTCGTGGTTGAAGCGCCTCCTGAGTCTTCTCAGGCTTATACTTCAAGTCGAATGAATGACACAGCAAAGGTCATGAATGAAACTGAAGGTGCAAAATTCACTTGGCAAATTATCACTGCAGCCGCAGGTTTCGGAGGGGTTCAGTTAGCACCTTATGAAGAGCGAGAAAACTCGGTCCACGACTTATACTTCGACCTGTTTGCAAGCCTTGGTAGTGTAAATGGTTTAAGTTTGTTTCCTATTTTGCCAGCTTCTTTACCGACTGCGGGCCAGTTCGATATCGAAATGGTAGTCAGAGCCAATGACGACCCTGTAGCAATGAAGAAATATGCTGACGAGATCATCGCGAAAGCGAATGCCAGTGGTAACTTCTTGTTCGTGAATACCGATTTAAAAATCGATTTACCACAAGCAGAACTAGAAATTGACCGCGAATTGATAGCTGATTTAGGCCTAAACCTTCAATCAGTGAACGAGCAGCTTAGCATTTTAATGTCGAACAATTTTGTGAATTACTTCAACAAAGACGGTAAAGCGTATCGTGTTATTCCAGCTGTTGATAACGGTGACCGTTACAACCCTGAAAATATCTTAGATATGAAGATCCGCACAGACTCTGGTGAGCTTATTCCTGTATCAGCATTTGCGAGCTTAAGAACCTTCACAAGCCCGCGCGTATTGGGGTCTTTTAATCAGCAAAGTTCATTTAGGATCTTAGCGGGTGTTTTGCCACACGTAACCAAAGAGCAAGGTTTAACGGCCGTTGAAGAGATTGCAGCAGAAGTATTGCCTGCAAGCTACTCAATCGATCATGCCGGTGAATCGCGCCAGTTACGTAAAGAAGGCAATACCATGGTCGGCGTACTGTTAGTGTCTATGATTGTGGTGTATTTCTTACTGACGATTCAGTTTAACAGCTTCCGCGACCCACTTGTGGTGTTACTTGGCTGTGCGCCATTAGCGCTTGCAGGTGCTCTGATGCTACCGTTTTTACAGCTAACGACGATTAATATTTATAGCCAAATTGGTCTTATTACTTTAATTGGTCTGATTGCTAAGAATGGTATTTTAATCGTAGAGTTTGCCAACCACCTTCAACTTGAAGGTAAATCGAAACTTGAAGCGGTTAAAGGCGCTGCAGCGACACGTTTACGTCCAATATTAATGACAACAGGTGCAACGGTACTTGGTCACTTCCCACTAGTATTAGTAACCGGCGCTGGCGCAGAAGCACGAAACAGTATTGGTATTATCTTAGTAGCAGGCATGTTGATTGGTACCTTCTTCACGCTGATTGTATTACCGCTACTTTACCAAATGTTGGCAAAAGACCACCGTGGTGAAATGGAAACTGAAGCCTCATTAACTGAGACTAAGTTTGCTAATTCATTGTGATCATGGTGTTGCGTGGGTTTAACCCACGCAACACCATTCAAAAAACGCGATGTAAAATCGCGCCTACAGAAACCACCAATCTAGTTTTTTGAATGTAGGTCTTCGTTTACTGCGACAAAGTATTTATGCTTCGGTAGCACCGACTTTATGTCGGGTAATTTATATCGGCTTGGTTTAAACATTTTGTCGGGCTAAAGCCAGACCTACAGCATGAGTAGTTTTACTTATGTAGGTCGTCGTTTACGGCGACAAAGTATCTATGCTCCGGTAGCACCGACTTTATGTCGGGTATTTTATTTCGACATGGTTTAAACATTTTGTCGGGCTGAAGCCCGACCTACAACATGGGTTTACCCCACGCAAACACGTTCAAAAAGCGCGTATAAAATCAATCGGACAAATAATACTCAACGGTTGATACAACCCGAACTTTCTTAATATGCGGGTTGTTTCTGTCTCGTGCCGAAATACTAAACTGGCCTTGTGAAGCACGTTTAATTTTGCCTAGCTTGCTACCTGAATCTTCGGCAAACTTAGTCGCCACTTTACGGGCGTTTTTTGTCGCTTCTTCGATCATATCAGGCTTGAGTTCATTCAAGCTTGAGTAAATATATTCAGTTTGAAACTGATAGCTACCCGAGGTAAACACGATACCTTGTTTACCCAATTCAGACAGCTTGCCCATAACATTTCTTACCGCATCTAAATCTTGCGAATAGACGGTAACGTTTTGCTGCGCCGTGTAACGAAACTCAGCGCGAGCATTATCACCCCATTGCTGCGCCGATTTGTCAGTCACAGAAGGAGAGGTAAAAGAAATATCTTCAGACTTGATGCCATTCTTTTCTAAAAAGTCTTTGATATGCGCAGTTTTCTCATCAAGTGATTCATACAAAGCTTTTAAATCATTTTCAGCAGCACTAAATTGAATTGGCCATATCACCACATCAGACAGTACTTCACGCTCAGACAAGCCTTTTACGGTAACGGTGCGCTCATATTCTTTAATTGAAATGGCCGCATTCGAGGCGATAACCGCAAATAATGTCAAGCCTAAAAAGATCCCCGCAGCCAATAGCAGATTGTTGTTTGCTTTAGATTGCATCACACATCCTTAAATTTTTGTTATTTCTATTTCAACAGGCTAAATCATAGCTCAGCTAACTTAACCAAATATGAGCGACTTAGCTTGTAAGTCTAAAATTTTTTATGCTATTACTTCTCTAAATTAAGTTTGATTAGATGCGCACAAAAGAATAAAAATGAAAAATCAAAAGCCATATAAACTCATCCCTTTTATCATTATTGCTAATATTTATTTCTATTACGCAATGACTGCAATTTATGGGATATCTGCTTCATTGAATTATCATTATGAATTCCCCATATTGCATTTACTTGAGTTAACAGTGGTAAAGATCATTCTTGGTAGTTTGAATATTGGGGTTCTTTTAATGGTGCTAGCCAACTATCTAAAAATTGATCAAAAGATAGTCATGCTAACAGCACCTTTATATTGTGTATTTTATTACGCTTCAGCATCAACAATAGATATTGAATTTTTTGTTAATTTTATTTGTCTGTATACCATAGCGCCTCTATCTCAAGCTTTTTTACTTTTACATAAAAACGCGAGCAATAAAAATCACAATTTAAGCGTATAAATAACATCGTTTAGATGAAATTAAATTTAATATTTAACTTCATCATGCTTTAAACAGGGAGTACCTCCGCCAACTCGTTATCAAGCATATCTAAAACAGACTCGAAGCCATATTTTGGCAGCCATCCCAATTTTTGCTGTGCAGCAGAAGAATCATAAACTCGGTCTAGTTGATTGGGTAACTTCCACCCCTGCTCTATAAACATCTCAGCCAGTTCTGGGGCTTGTTCTTTTATTAAACCTGCGGCGTCATTGAATAAACGCGGGCAATCTGATGCTTTAAACGGGGTTTTTCCTGAGACAATAAAACGATTAAACCCAGTAAGGCGCGTGTCTAACGCGGCTAAATGCGCACTTGCCACATCGCGTGCATCAATGCCGCGAGTGAGTCGATATACCGCCATTAAGTCGGCGGGCTCAGGAAAGCAGCGAGACATTTGTAGTACGGTCACAGGTAGTTTGAATACGTCAGAAATCGATTTTAGTTTGTCTTCTGCAGCTATTTTACTTCGGTGATACACAGTTTTTGGCTGTGGTGTGGTTTGCTCATTCACCCAGCCTGTAGTGTGTTCGGGAGTCGATGCATAACCATACAGTGCTGTTGTACTGGTGAATATAAACTGCTTTACTCCTAGCTTGATGCCCTCAAGAGCTAATTGCTCTGTGGCATCCACATTAATAGATTGAAACTCATCGTCAGATAATAATCCAACATGGGGCGCATGTAAGGCTGCGGTATGAATAATGACATCAACCCCTTCGAGAGCTTCCTGGATCAGCGTTTTATCGCGAATATCACCAATGTAATCGGCGGTAGAGCAAGGTGTTTTATCTAGGCCTACAACTTGATGGGTGCGCATTAACTTAATATAAATTGCGCGTCCTACTCTGCCCGCAGAGCCCGTCACTAACACTTTCATGGCTATCTCTTATTTTAAAATGACGATCACTTGCCGTTGTCATGCAACCAATCGCTTATTGTGCTTTGTATGGACGCAATTGTACCAACATTTGTGATGATAAGGTCACTCGATTGACGAACATGATTGGCTGCGGCTATATAAACATCTCGCAAATGGTCGTCATATTTTCGCAAATAGTTACTTAGGGTTGTAGACGGGTCATTGCTGTGTTTGAGATGGCGCTTGACCACTCTTGATAAACACACTTCCATAGGCATATCGAGCATGATCACATAATCAATTAAATGAGCGATTTCAGCCCTCTCTCGCCCAAAGGGTTCTTCAATGAAAATCATCTGCGAATCACTATGTACCTTTAATTCACTGAGCGTTTTTAATTCACTGAGCGCTTTGGTAAATCTGGGTGACTGTATTTGCGAAACATTTGCACCTTGATGCAGCCATGCCTTCATATCTATAGGGTAAGTGTTCGGCTCAACAAAATCGTCGAACAATAAGGTTGGGCTATTAAACTCTTCAGAAAGACGTTTAATGACTGAGGTCTTCCCTACCCCCGATACTCCGCTTAGAGCGATAACACGTGTTCGTTGCATTCCTTTCATCCATTGATTGCTTGTTTTGTTTATTCATTTTACCAAGCGCGCTTTTAAATCGCTGTACTTTGACCGACTCACAGGCACCGCCTCACCATTTTGCATATCTAGATGATATTGCCCGCCACCAGCCACTCTGAGGCCTTTCACAAAAGTCAGGTTAACAATAAACGAGCGGTGCACGCGAACAAATTGCTCTGATAATAACTGACTGAGTTTGTCTAGGTTCTTATCGTGCAACTTTTTCTCATCGAGTAAATGTATTTGACTATAATGCCCATCAGCTTGAATAAACTGAATATCGTTGATTTCAATATACGACAGTAAACCCGCAGACTTGATCGCGAGCTTTTTTAATTGCTCATGTCCAACATGCTTTTGTTGATAACGCGCCAGTGCTTTGAATAGTCTTTCTTCACTGAATGGCTTTGCGACAAAATCTAAAACGCCATATTCAAATGCATTAATTGCTTTGTCACTATAGGCCGAAATAATAATGGTATGAAAGCTCTCTGCACTCATGGTTTTAAGTACCTCAAAGCCATCTTCACCATGTAAGTTGAGATCTAGCAATAATAAGTCGATTTGGTTGTCGCTGAGATAGTCGAGCGCATCATCTATGTCTTCGACCCATTTTATTCTACAGGGTGAATGCTCAAAGTAGGTGCTCACTTGGCGTGATATACGCTGAGCTATGACAGGCTCATCTTCGACGATCAATATCTTCATGCGGGGATCTGCTTCTGCAAAGGGATTAAAAAAGTACTCAACCAAATCGTGTCTTGTTGAACTGACTCAAACTCATAGTCATCATCAAAACATTGCTGTAAACGAGAATGAATGTAAGCGCTGCCAGTACCTTGCCCTTGATGTTTACGTTGCCTGTAAGGGGTTTTAACACATAGCTTAAGGCGATTATTTTGCTCACTTGCGGTTACTTCAAAGTTGTCTCCGGCTTTGATGCGATTATGAGAAAAGGCGTTTTCAATCACAGTATGAATAATGGCTGGCGGTAAGTAATAACGTGTTGCAGGCACATCAATGTTCAACGAAAGCGCTTTTTGTTGACGCTTTTGCATAATGGCGAAATGCATCTGGCATAGTGCAACTTCGTCCTCAAGTGACACCCAAGTTTGCGCCGACATTTTATTGAGTATTCTAAATTCTTCGGATAACTGCTCAACCAACTCTATGGCTTGCTTAGGCGATGTTTCGATCCACTCACAAATAAGCGTCAAGCTATTCATTAAAAAGTGCGGCTGTAAGTTTCTTCGCAGCAACTCGGCTTCTAATTGAGACTTCTTTAAAGCGGCTTGTCGTTGCAAATTGAAGTGCCCGATTAACGCATACAGATTTACTAAAGCTATCACCGAAAATAACGCAGCAAACCAAGTATCGATAAAGCTCATCGGCATTACTAACATCGCCGCGATGCCTGACACCAGCATAAGTAAATGTGCTTTGGCTTGGGCTTGCTTTTTCAGCGCCAGCAAGCTTATAAGTGCACTATTTAACAGTGATGAAATGAACACCACATAATTACTCATATCGAAACTTTTAACCGTCAACACGGTTAATAGGTTTAATGCCAATGTGCCTGCTAACCAATATTTTAAATACTTTGATTGGAAGAAACTGGCGTAAAAGCTCACTAAGCACACACCCGCTAAGATCACGCTGGCTAGAATAATTCGTAAGCGCCAAAGGTGTAAATTCCATGGGTATGACCAATAAAACTTAATCAATTCCAGTGCGATGATAAATGCCGACATCAAGCATAAACAACTAAATGCCAAGTAACTCAATGCGCGCTGATAGCGGAAGAATAAAAAAGCGAAGCACGTTGCCAACAACACCATGGCACCAATCAGCATAAGCGGCACAATATGATTGGTTTTAAGTCCCTGCTGATTATTTGACAAGGAAGCACGGTAAAATAAGGTATGGAAGTCACTCTCATGGTGCTGAGTAGATAAATCTAGCGCTAACCAATGCAAGCCCGCAGATGTTTGACCAGAGGCCAAAAGCACCGAGTGACTAATAGGGCCAACTTGCTCTTGAGAACGATTATGCCCGGGTACACCTTTATTCGTTAACCACTCACCATCCCAATACACCTTTGCTGAGCCCAAAAAGATTAGGTCTAACCTGGTACCGAGTGGTGCGTTTTCGCTGAGCTCAACAGGTATATAGACACAATAGCGCTGCCATTCTTGCAAAGTGCGCAGGTGGGTTTGCGCATTGAGATTTTCATTGCTCGGCAATGGCGAACACTCGCCCATTGAAATTGGCTGCACTACAGAGGCTTTATTCAAACTGAGATAAAACGACTGCTCGCTAGCCTGTGTGCTCATGCTTAAACACATGAGAAATATATAGAAAATTATTTTTAGCATTATTCTAGTATATCTGAAGGTATCATTTTTTGGGTGCTGTTTATGCAGCGCAAGTGCAACTGATGAAATATTCCCTCACTAAGGCTCATACACATGGCTAAATGACGACACAACGTTAAGGAGCCAATTATGAAAACAGTGTTCAAAAACCTACTAGCCTTGTCTATTGCCAGTATTATTACTAGCCAAGCAGCACATGCGACTGTACCTTTAAGCGACTATGAGTATGTCGGTTATCAAGGGCAAAAAGTGGCAGCCCAGAAAGGCTCTTTTACAGTGCCAGAAAACAGAGCAAAACCCAATGGTAAGCAACTTGAACTAACCTTTGTGAAATTCCCAACCACCAGCAAAAAACCAGGTAACCCGATTGTTTACCTGTCAGGCGGGCCCGGCGGCAGTGCAACTGGTACAGCAAAAAGAAAACGTTTTGAAATGTTTAAGCAGTTAACCCAGGTATCGGATGTCATTTTATTTGACCAACGTGGTACTGGGCTATCTAATCAAAATAGAGGCTGTGTAGGTGCAAAGCCTGATTTAGCTTCTCCAACCATTTGGCAAGAGGCCATCACACAAGTGAGAAAAAACATCAAAGATTGTGTGACGCTATGGAAAGATATGGGCATTGATCTAGCTGGCTACAATACCAAAGAGAGCGCCGCTGATTTAGTTGCTTTAACAAACGCACTAGGCTCAAAAAAGATAAACTTATGGGGCATTAGCTATGGTAGTCATTTGGCATTTACCACTGCTAAATACCACCCACAAATTATCGATAAAATGGTGCTTGCGTCATTAGAAGGGCTCAGCCATACCATTAAATCTCCACAACGAGTAGACGACCTAATTTCTCAAGTAAGTGACTTATTAGCAAATCGTGAAGACACTAAAGAAAAGTATCCAAATTTAAAAGCGGACTTAAGCCAAGTGATGCAGCAGCTTAAAGCCGAACCTCAAATTGTCACTACGCGTATTATGGGCAGCAAAGAGCTTGTGAAAGTCGGCATCAGCGATGTAGATGTACAGTTTACACTTAGCTATGTGTTTTTAGTTGACCCGCAACACCTCGCAAAACTGCCTAGAATTGTAGCCGATATGAAAGCGGGTAACTTTGCCGAGATTGGCACTTATGTAGGCACTATAAAATCAAGAGCAGGTAGTTACAACCCAATGTCAGTGGCAATGGATTCGGCATCTGGTATCGACAAGAAGCGTTGGCAGCAAGTTCAGCAAGAAGCGAAAACTTCATTGGTCGGCAGAACCACCAACTTCCCCTATCCTGATATTAACGACTTAGTACCTGTCGCTGATTTAGGTGATAATTTCAGACAAGAGATCACTAACAGCCCTATTCCGAGTTTATTTGTAGCGGGCACTTTCGATGGCAGAACCCTTTATCAAAGCCAAGTTGAACTGGCTAAAGGTTTTAAAAATGGCAGTGTGTTAACCGTAGAAGGTGGCGGTCACAATGTGTATATGACCAGTCCGAAAATCGGTGAAAAAGTGGTGCAGTTCTTACAAGGGAAACCTGTACCTAGTCAAACCATTCAATTAGCCGCTCTGGATTTTGAATAAAAATTTACTAAGCAGTTGGTTTAATATTTAAATCAACTGCTTTACTCAACATATTTTCAGCAAAACCTAAGAACTAACAAGCATGCAAAAGTGTACCTTGCTTACCATAACAAAGTACGTTTTCGGAAATACCCGATTTATTTCTTACGTTTTCTAACAGCTCTGAATTAATTTCTAATTTACCCGCTCTAACTTTTTTTCCATCTCCAGCAAGACCAGTTTCACCTAACCACTCTATCTCACAGCCATTATTTATAAACACACTTTTCCAATATGGGGGAACCATTAAACCTATGATTGAAGAAATGTTATGAGCAAGGCAATATTCTATATAAGCAATAACTAACTCTTTAATTACTTGGCTTCTTTGCTCGACAGGTAAATTTTTGTCTATACAAAACCGGCTACCTTCCCAAACGCTCTGATCCGAGGGCAAATCAGTAAAAGAAACTAGGTGGGGGAAAACATCTTTAAGCATGTATGGCTTAGTGGTTGGGTATAGCCTAGCGACTGCTTTTACCTCACCTTTATCTCGCCAAACAAAATAAATCGTTGCAGGGTTATCGTACTGGTCATATTCCATATTATTGAAGTATGGGACATCCCAAGACTGTCTTTCTATTAAACTTTTGTATCTCAAACGGTGTTGACTTGCGATAGGGTTGCCATCAAACCTATGCGCGCTAGCGATGGTTACGCATTCAATTGTCATTCTAATCCTTTATATTTTTGATTATATTTTTACATAGCCAGTTGAGTAGGAAAGTGAAGTTTCCTTATCAGTTATGGCATGTATTTTACAATCATTGAAAAATACACCAATGCATTAGCAAAAAGCTTTATTTTTAATGAAATTAATCTCATTAATCAATCTACAAGAGAATAAAGACAGATTAAGTTGAATGTCGCTGTAAGTAACTTACCAGGATATTTACGTAATACTTCTAAAACTAACTAAATTAACGATAAGATTGCCTGTAGAATCTTGCCTACTCTTTTTTGCTGCTAAGCATTTTTCAGATTTATGCATAATCAAAATAACCATCGATTATAAATACCCCAGATTTAATGAGTTTTTTTAAATATTACTTTGTCATCGTTTATGGTCATTAGCACTTTGATGTCTTTTATTTTTAGAGGCGAAATACGCGTCGGATCATTATCTAAAACCACAAAGTCCGCTTGCTTACCAGGCTCTATAGACCCTTTTATATCTTCTTCAAAGTGCTGATAAGCGGCCCAAATCGTCATTGCTTTGATGGCCTCGACAGGGGAAAGTTTATGGTTTTCACCCAGTACCTTACCTTTGCGAGTTACACGGTTCACGGCACTGTCGATTAATCGCATCGAATTCGGAAAAGTTACAGGAGCATCAGAGTGAATAGTAAAAGGCATATTTGCGGCTTTAACCCAACCTGTCGGTGAAATATTCTTTGCCCGCTCAGGACCTGCTACTGAGTCTCTATGCCAGTCACCCCAATAAAATGTGTGCATAGGGTACAAAGCTGGAAAAATTCCCAAAGCTTGTAATTTTGCAACTTGATCGTAACGTGTAAATTGACCATGGATCATGACAGTACGATGATCGCTCAACGGCGTCTTTTGATTTATTTGACCAACAAGGTCGATTAACTGTTCTATCGCGGCGTCGCCATTGGTATGAACAAGTAGCTGCCACTTCTTTTTATAAGCCAATTGTAATAAAGCTAATGCAGCTTCATCATTAAATGCAGGGTAACCGGAATAGTCATGATTTTGCCCAGCTGGAGGAATTAAATAAGGTTGAGTGAACCAAGCTGTTTTACCTTGAGGAGAACCATCGAATGTTAATTTTACCCCACCGATCCGAAAGCGGTTTTGATAAGTTTTAGACATTAAATCACTATTCAAAATAGGCGCATCTTTTAGCACTTTGAGGTCAGCATAGGAAATAATATCAATATCAAAGCCTTCTTTAGCAGCAATCTCCGGCAATAATTTCAATGTTGATAAGTCTGACTTACCATCTTGTACTGTTGTAAAACCATTAGAAGCATAACTGCGCTCTCCTGCTTTATACAAACGGATTAAATCTTCGGCTGTAAACTGGGGGATCATCTTAAAAAAGACCATAAAATGTGCATTTTCTTGCAGCACGCCATTGGGTGTTTTGCCATCGGCTTCTCTTTCTATAACACCACCAGGCGGATCCACCGTTTCGGATGATATTCCCATTAATTCGAGGGCTTTACTGTTATAAACACCAATATGCCCTGACTGATGCATTATCACTACAGGCAACTCGGTGCTTACCGCATCCAGATCATGACGAGTTGGATGACGCTTTTCTGCCAATTGAGAGTCGTCATAGTTAAAACCTAGTACCACTTGATAGTCTTTTACGATAGACGAGGTGTCTCGAAATCGGATCAGAGCATTTTGTAGTTCGGCAATGTTATTTACGGGGCCATCTGGTGCAGGCAGAAGATTGGCAACAATTGATTGTGTACCTACACCAGCAAAATGACTATGGGCATCAATAAAACCTGGCGTTAATGTCTGCCCTGTTAAGTCAATTATTTTTGTGTTCTGACCTTTAAGCTCCAAAACTTTTTCATTGTCACCTACTGCTAATATTAAGCCATTTTGAGTTGCCACAGCCTCAGCACTTGGCTGCCTATCGTTTGCAGTGATAATGGTGCCATTGATGTAAATGGTATCGGCAATAGAAAGTTTAGACTTATGCGTACATGAAACAATGCAAAGTACACTGATTAATAATACAAATAAATGCTTCATAATACTCCCTAGAATAAATTTGAGCTAAATTTATGCTAGTTGAGCCTGAGGTTATATGCCAATTTCTGTGAATAAATACACTAACTTGCGAAGTTTATAACCCTTGCAAGGCAAGCTCTACGCCTTTTTGGGCATGAATATCAGTGGTGTCATATAAAGGAATGCAAGTGCTATTTTGGTTTACGAGCAATGCAATTTCAGTACACCCTAAGATCACAGCTTGCGCACCTTGTTCATGAAGGTGGGTGATAATCTTAAGATATTGCTCTTTGGAATCTGCTGTGGTTATACCACGGCATAACTCATCATAGATAACATGGTGAATTGTTTCTCTATCACGCTTGTCAGGCACGATAACTTCAATGCCAAACTTATCACTCAGACGGCCTTTGTAGAAGTCTTGCTCCATGGTGAACTGAGTGCCTAGTAGACCCACTTTTGAAATACCATCTTGAACTAGACGCTGTGCTGTCGCATCGGCAATATGAAGAATGGGAATGTTAATTTGTGCTTCTATTTCTGGCACTACTTTATGCATGGTGTTAGTACAAATCATCAAAAAGTCTGCACCAGCACGCTCTACTGACTTTGCAGCATCGGCGAGTATTTCTGCGGTATCGGCCCATTTACCTTGATGTTGTAACTGTTCAATCTCGTCGAAGTTAACACTATACAAGCAAATTTTTGCCGAGTTTAAGCCGCCAAGTTTCGCTTTAATGCCTTCATTCAAGGCCTTGTAATAACTTGCCGTAGACTCCCAACTCATCCCACCTAATAGACCTATTGTTTTCATTGTGAGCACTCCTGTTGATATATTTTCATACATTCACTTTTTCAGAAAATATCTAAAGCAGCAACCCTGTTTTATCAGTATGGTTTTTAACGGCTCGTTGCTATCACTTTGTTTTGGGCACTTTACTTCTGAGCAATGATATAAGTATGCAACTCTGGATATTGATCAAACTCCAGATGCTTAATGGTACAGCCCAACTCCATTAACAACGCCACAAAACCATTTGTGCCTAAAGAAGAGTAATAAACCTCAGGACCCATAGCGCAGTTAGTATGTGCGCCTTCTGACTCTGTGCCACCGAACGAAAAAATAAACACGCCACCCGCATTTAAACTGTTGACGATTTTAGCGATAACATTGCGCTGCTCATTTAAAGGAATATGCCAAATACTGTCCCATGCAGAAATAAAGTCATATTTATGGGGTAAGTCGTAACTGCAGATGTCAGCGTGCACAAAAGCGATTTGCGGGTGTCGCTCTTTTGCAAGCGAGAGCATCTTTTCAGAGACATCAAGCCCTGAAACATCAAAACCAGCCTGAGACAATAATGTAATAAAACGCCCAGTTCGCCCACAGCCAATATCGAGCGCTTTTCCTCTGTTGTTGGAAAAAGCTATTGCTTTTTCATGCTGCGCGATACCGTTAGACATGTTGAAAGTGTCTTCGGCCCATCTCTCGGTTATTTGATCATAGGCTTTGCCTATTTCTTCAGGTTTCATGGCAAAGCCTTACTTGCTGGCAAATTCTTCTAGTGCAGCCATTGCATGCTCTGCCTTGTCGGTTTGTACAAAAATATGATCATGAAAAAACGCCGCCACTACATTCGCACTAATACCATGTTTAGCCAGTTTAGTAGAAACAGCAGCGGTTAACCCCACAGCATCTAAGCTTGAGTGCACAGTTAAGGTGATCAGTTTAAACACACCATCAAATTCTAGTTTAGCTTGTTCTGCTTGTTGCTTTTCAACAATTAAAGTAAGCCCTTCTTTCTCCATAAAGGTCGCAATTGGTTGCAGCGACACAACCTCTGAAAGCGAATTTTTTACAGTACAAAATACAAACTCACCTGCTTGTAATTCAGGTGACATACTTTGCAAAAGCGTCTCTAATTCTTTAATGCCTGACATGTTTTCTCCTTACATATTAATTTATTACAATTACAACCTTATCAAAGACATTGGCACAAATCGTATGCCATTAAACTCACCTTCTTCCTCGGTTATTTCAAAACCATGTTTTAAATAAAAATCGACGGCATTAACTGCTGAACGAAGTTTTATCTCTTGCGCATCTGTTGAATCAAGTAAGTATTGCAGTAACGTTTGCCCTATACCTCGACCTTGTGCTTGATGCGACACAAACAAATGCGTGAGGTAATTTCCGGCTCTCATTGCGGCAAAGCCTAATAATGTGTCGTTTGATATTGCTTTTACAGTTACAAAGTCATCATTGTCGAATGTCGTTTTTATATCGGGTAGCACGCGTGCAATATACTCTTGCTTACCTTGCTCATTAAAATGCGGTAGCACAGCAACTTTAGAGACGGCTTCGACTAAATTTGTAATAGCGGTTAAGTCTTCACTGTTAACTCTCTGAATTTCCATATTTTCGCTCCTAAACTGAAGAAGTAAGTTCCTTTTGGGTCACATTTGGCTCATAAAAAGCCCATGAGTCTGCACCATCAAAATAACGAATATTGACTTGCTCTAATATATCTCGTTTGAACATTCTTAGATTTACAGCCATTCGGTCAGCATTGCCTAACTCAGTCGGGGTGTAATGGGTTATACATCCACAACCGATGCAATGATGAAAGTCGATTAACTTATCACCATGGTTGTAGGTTTTTGTCTCGCTTTTTACCGAACTAATTTTGACGTTTTGAGGAGAGAAGTAGGCCCAAATTGCTCCATACCTATAACAAATTGAGCAATTACAACTCGTAACTAAATCAATGGGTTGTAACAGCTCTACGGTGACATCACCACAATGACAGCTCGCTTGCATAATACTTCCTTATTTTCACTTAAGTGGAACACCTTAACACTAAATCCTTAAGATGCTCGCCAAAATTTTTAAACGCCTTACAATAGCGTGTTTTGTGATATGTATACTCTCAAGGTCAAATTTTGAAACTCAGCAAACGCTTAAAATTAATCGAGTCTATGGTGTCACCTCACTATGATCATATTTGGGACTGCTGCTGTGATCATGGTTATTTAGGCGCTGCGCTTTTAGATAAGAAAAGCAATGAAACCGTACATTTTGTCGATATTGTACCTGAGCTGATGCAAAGTCTCGAAAGTAAGCTGCAAGCATTTTATGACGAGCATAACTGGCAAGTTCACTGTTTAGATGTGTCTCACCTGCCTTTACAAAATTATAAAGGCAAACATTTAGTGATTATTGCTGGCGTGGGTGGCGATTTAACCGCGCAATTTATATCAAACATTAATGCGCAACATCCAAACTTAGACATTGATTACTTAGTTTGCCCTGTGCATCACTTATTCATGCTAAGAGCCAAGCTAAATGAACTGAAATTAGGTTTAGTGCAAGAGGCTTTAGTTGAAGATAAAAAACGTTATTACGAAGTCATGTTGCTGTCATCTGAATCAAACAACCAGCCAGTCTCGGCGGTCGGTGAGCAGATCTGGCACGCTGACAATGAAGTACAACTCGAAGTAGCCGAACGATATTTAAAACAAACGCTCAGCCACTACCAGCGCATTGCAAAAGGCAAAAATAACGATGTTGCACACATTGTTTATGCCTATAAGCAAATTGTGCCGTCGATAAAGCCTTAATGCCAAGACTCTGGAAGTTAAATTACTACAACGACATAAAACTAATGTGCAGACCAATGCTATTTTCAAAGCCTTCATCATTAAAATAATGACTATAGCCAAGCTGCACATGAATACGACGAGTGAACTGATATTCAATGAACGGCTTCACATAACTCGAGCTTTTGAAATTATCGAGCTCTTGCTCTTCACAGCTGCTACAGCGGAAAATGGAGCGACTAATGTTGTTATAACGATAACCGCCAAGTACACCTATGGTGAGGTTTTCGACTAAGTGATCTTTTAAAATTAAACCCAATTCGCCATAAATTGAGGTGCCCGTCACACTCGACTCTCGACTTAGCTTCTCGCCCGTAACGGCGTTTTTTACATCCTCACTAAACGGGTTATCGTCTTCAATATACACATAGTCTAAACCGATGGCGAACTGGTAAAAACTACGTGGTTCACCTTTGTAATAAATACCAATGGAATGGGCCATATCGTCTACTTGCATATCGAGTTCAGCGCCTTCATTGATGTCATTGACACTCAAAGCCTGATAACTAAATCCATAAGAATAATTATAAAAATTAACGTTTTCGGCTTTGCTTACACCACTTAACAACAGGGCACCAGCAAATAAAGCATGTTTAGCGTACTTCATACTGCTCTCCTTCTATTTGGTATTCGCAGCACAGCTCTTTACGGCATGCACAAAGTGCTTAACGGTGCGAGCGCTATAAAAAATAATACTGTTCTGATATTCGTAGTTATAACTGCTGTCTTCAAATTTATTATGCGGTGTACCACTCCAAACCTTACCCATGGGAATATTTGGGAAAGCAAATGGGTTTAGCGCTGGCTCCTCACAGGCAAATTCATTGTTGGCTTGTAGCTCTTTTATACTAGGTAAACGCCAATTCGAATTTGGACTTTCATCATTGAGCGTAGCAACATATTGATAAGCTTGCTGCCAATCCATAAATTCGGCTTCACCTTGTTCGCAATCTTCGCCGCTTAATCCGGCAGCGCAGCGTTTCCAAATTAGCCCTGTTTGTTTATCGAGAATATTGCCTTGTTCGTCATGTAAGTAACGCTCAGCGGGGCTGGTAAAACTGATTTTTTCATTACAACGTTGCTTTGAGGCAAATTGCTGACGATTCACCGCAGTGATTTCTGTGTCACTCAAGGTGCTCGAAAAGGCATAGAGATTGGGAGTGCCTCTTACCGCGCGCACCATTCTTGGCTCTGAGCTAACGCCTCCAGCAACACGGCCATAACTAAAGCCGACCGACCATGAACTATTAGAATCATCCGCATCTAGGTTGCTAGTCCAGTAAAAACCTAGCTTAGTATTAGGGAAGTAATCTGCATCGATACTCGGTTGAGAGCGCCCATAATGCACCAAGTCTTGTAACTCGATTTTGTTAGGCAGTCGCCAATCATCAAACCCACAGAGTTTTTTGGTATTGAGCTTTTCAAGGTAACTTTGCGTGTCGCAATTATCATCGCACACGCCATTATCTGCGGTTGAGTAGTCTGGTAAGTTTTCATCAAACCAAGAGTAAGAAAAGCTGCTGTCTTGAGGTAAACCAGAACCTTCGGGGCTCTTAACTTCCCAAATTAGGCCAGTGACATTATCAAGTACACATTGCCATTGCTCGGCATCAGCCGCTAACGGCTGACCTTGCGCATCTAGCTTGGTGTAATCAAAGCTCGCATCACCCGCCCCAACTTTCAGTAAGTTAGCTTGTGTATCTCTGCCTGTGGTGCAGTCTTGGTTGAAACCCGACTGTAAATCACATTGCGGTAAGTTAGTGTCAGGATAATCCCCCGCAAACGTCACGCCGGTATCGTTATAAGGCGACACAATTTCATCACAGGAGCATTCGCCGTCGCATTTTGCAATTTCAATTCGTGCTAAGGGTGCAGTTGTATTTGCATTTTGCGAATTTCCCGCTGAGTTTGAAGTCGTATTATTCGCTGTCGTTTGTTTATTTTCAGCCACAGGCTCATATTTACAACCCGCTGTTAAGCCCAGTAAAACCAATATTGGCGCAGTTTTCAGTAATATCATGGTCCATATCTCATTTGTGCCTATTCAATAAAAACCAACGCTCAATTTTTATACCAAAAAAAATTGCGCACAAAGTTTGCAATTTCCCCAGTTAATTTTACAACTTAAGTATATCGATAAGGATTTTTAGGTAGTAAATCCATCGCGCTTATACTGCTAGATCATAAATAGGACTGATTATGGAAACTGTCGACCCCCTCTTAATTGCGTTTTTACCTAAAGACATCCGTTCGATGTTTTTCCCTTATGCCAGCGTGCAACTTGGCGCTTTGATTTTGAACTTGCTAATGGGCTTTATTATGGCGAGTTTAATTGGCTACCACTTTAGAAAGTACGCCAGTGCATTTTGTAATCGCCAAGACTTCTCTCGTCTTTTCCCACTGCTTATGCTCACGGTTATTTTGATCATCACTGTGGTCAAAGCGTCGCTTGCTTTAGCGCTTGGTTTAGTTGGCGCATTATCGATTGTGCGTTTCAGAACACCCATCAAAGAGCCTGAAGAGCTTGTTTATTTATTCTTAAACATAGGTGTCGCCGTTGCTCTAGGTGCCGGACAAACCCTTGCAGCCATTGTGGCTTGTGTTGTGACTTTATTGTTAGTGACTTGGGTTAAGAAGCGTCACAGTAAAGATGTGCAAGAGAACGGCTTATTTCTATCGCTCAACTATCGCAGCGATGACCCCGATGTGAGCATTGCTATTTCGGATGTAAAAAACATTTTAGAGCAATATGTTGATCGCCTTGAATTGCGCCGCTTTGATACTGGCGAGCAACACTTCGATGCCGCTTTCTTTATCTCAATCAAAGAAGCCAAACAAATCGATGAATTCATGCATGCATTGAAGCAAAAGTACCAAGGGATCAACATTTCACTGCTTGAGCAACATAATATTGCGGGAGTGTAGTTATGAGACTCGATACGCCTAAAGCCGCCTACACCCCACCCGAACGCAAGGCGTTTATGTTGGGCGTGTTAATTCTTATATTACTGTTAATACCCTCAGTGAATGCAGTAAAAATAGCCCTGATCCATAACGGCTATGTTGCCCACTACGAAGATGGTAAGAGCAAACTCATTCAATTGGTGCAAGACATCAGCCTTGCACCTAAGCGCCTGCTGACTGCCGATAAAGACTTGCCTGTTATCAAAGTTGATATTAAATATCAGGACTGGCTCAAACTTGAACAAGATAGAAACAACGCGCTTAAAAACGGCATCATTGCCGAGCAGCGCAATCAAGTGAATGCCACCCTTTATTTAAACCAACAAAAGTACTTTGCCAAAGTGCGTCTTCAAGGTGACATGCTTGATCATGTTAGCAACGACACCCGCTGGTCATTGCGCTTTGAACTGAAAAAGAAAAAAGCCTTATTTGAATCTAGAAAATTTGCTTTAGTCGCCCCCAATGTGCGCATTCATCAAGGTCCTAGCTTATTCAGTAAAACGATGGAGTTGGCTGACTTTGATATTATTGCGCCTAAAAACATTCCAGTTCGCGTCGTGCTAAACGGCGTCGATTGGGGCACCATGTTTGTAGAGCAAGCCTTTAGCCAATCATTACTTGCTGTGAATGATCGTACCGAAGGATTAATAGCTCGACTCGATATACATGAACAAACTCAAAATAGTGCCGGTGAGATCACGCGCGTGCTTAAACCTCGAGAGCTGCAACGCGGCACCATTCTCGGCAACCCAGCTCTGAGCCAACAAAGACAAATTGCACTTGCGCTGCTGGATGACTTTTTAAATAAAAAACGCCCTGCCAGCGATGTATTTGATGCTAAAAAAATGGGTCAATACTTAGCCACGGTTGACCTGTGGGGCGCATGGCATGCACTCACATGGAATAACTGGCGCTGGTATTACAATCCGCATTTAGCCAAATTTGAACCAATTCAAAGTGATGTAGCGGTTACACCAGCTAAACACAATTGGTTGATGACACCACCAAGCCACGACTTTGTATTGTCAAAAGCCATGTTAAATGACCCTATTATTCGCTCTCATTATGATGTGGCCAAGCAAACCTTAATTGAACGTATTAATCAAAATTTAATCCCTGAATTACAAGCCTATGAGCAAACACTACTGAACAAATTACATGGCGACAGCCCGCTATTGGCGCCTTTTGATTTAACGGTTATGAAAACCCAAGTCATGTGCTGGCAAAGTGATTACCAAGGTGCTGGTTGCCAAAATATTGGTCAGTTTGATGCGAGCCTGCACCAACATATGCAAGATTACGCAGGCCACGCCAATTGGGATATCTTAGCGCGCTTTAATTCTAGATCTGGAACTGGCGTATTAAAACTCGTAAACAACGATAAGGAACCACTGCACTTAAAAAGTATCACCGGTCTTAATCGCTATGAAGATCGCTCTGAGCTTGAAGAGGTTAACGCGGACTTTCCTCGGATATTGAACCCTGGTGAGACACTCGACATTAACTTACCTGCTGACATTGTCGCAGTTGATTTACGTGCCGCTTTAGCGAGCAAGAAAATTGCAACATTTCAGTTTAAAAAAGACATCGCGCCACTGCACTTTATTCCTCGCCCACAACCTTTAAATACTTCATTAATGGGTCAATACCCGTTTATTGAAGTCAATGAAGGGCATTGGTTTGTAAAACCCGGAACTTGGCAAATTAACGACTTTTTGGTGACTCCTGATAACACTGAGTTGGTTTTGCCTGCAGGCGCTCACTTAGAGTTCGCTACCAAAGCGGGCTTGATGGTGTTCGGCCACTTAACAGTAAAAGGCACTGCGGATAACCCTGCGTCATTAACTAAACAAGTCAGTAGCCGAAAATGGTCGGGACTCAGCGTGTTCTCAAACGAGTACAGTCCTAAATCGGTTGTTAGACACCTCAACATTAGCTATTCAAGCAACCCGAAGCTGGGCTTATGGCAACCACGCGGCGCAACCTACTTTGTTAAAACACCAGTGTTACTTGAAGACATTCACATTAGTGAAAACCAATCAGAAGATGGCTTAAATATCATTAATGGCGATATCGAAATTAATCGCATGTTAATAACCAATGCACTGTCTGATGCCTTTGATTGTGACTTCTGTGTGGGCACCGTCAATGACAGTGAGTTTAGAAGCATAGGTTTTCGCTCTGGCGGGGACGGTATCGACGTCAGTGGTTCAAAACTGACCCTCAATAATGTGTCATTCAATGGTGTAAGAGACAAAGCCATATCGGGTGGTGAACGCAGTCATTTAATCGTTAATACTGCCCGCTTTAATAACGTTAATTTCGGCCTAGTTGCCAAAGACGATACCAAGATAACAGCAACCAATATCACGGCTGAGAATATTAAACACCATGCCCTTATGAGCTATTCGAAAAAGCCAATTTTTGGTGGTGCAATTTTAGATGTCAGTCAGTTTGATTGCTTAGACACGCAATGTGAAAATAAAATCACCGTCGAAACTGGCAGCGTACTTACCATTAATGGTACCGCAATAGATAGCCAAGACCTCGATGTAAAGGGCCTTTACAGAACAATTATGAAATCGGATAAACCAAGATGAATACAGATAACACACCAAATTATCGTTTCGAGGTTAAGATCCCTATTCCGCTTAACCGTTTAGAAGAAGTTAGAATATGGCTAATGACCCATGCTTTATGGTTTAAGCCGCATTTTCCTGATCGAGATGTAAACAGCTTATATTTGGACACCCCTCATTTAGAACGCTATGAAGAAAACCTCAGTGGGATCAGTGTCCGCAAGAAAGTGCGCATTCGTTGGTACAACCAACTCGATGATGCCAATAAAGCCAAACTGGAGTTTAAACATCGTCAGGGAGGCAAAGGTTACAAGGTCACTTTCGATACCCAATTTGATTTTGATGATCCAGAGTTTAGCTGGGCCAAAGCACTTAAACTCAGTTTCGACAAGCTGCCTGAGCAAGGGCAGCTACTCTGGGGCGTTGAGCACACGCCCGTGCTTATCTGCCGATATACGCGCCAGTATTTTATTTCGAACTGCCAGAAAATTAGGGCGACATTTGATAAAAACATTTGCGTCTATGATCAAAGGTATAAAGCCGATGCAAACCTGCACAGAAGTGTGCCGCTCGGAGATTATGTGCTACTTGAGCTCAAAGCCGATGCTGAATTTGAGAAAGAGCTAAGCCGTTTGTTAGCTACTTGTCCGCTTCGTCAGTCCCGTCATTCAAAGTATGTGAATGGCATTCGACAACTGATGTGGCAATAACTATGTTGTGCGAGGGGTTAACCCTCGCCTATAGCCACAGTTGAGACCGCGTTAGTTCACTCCCTGTAGGCGCGATTTTATATCGCGCAAATTGCACCTTTTTGAGAGAGTTAACCCCTCGCCTGCAATCACCATTGAAACCGCACAACTTCCCTACCCGTAGGCGCAACTTTACATCACGCTTTGCAATACATTTAAAATACGTCATAGTATTTAACAACTTAAAACAACAGCGATATCAACATGATGAAATACACTTTTTTAGCCACGCTGCTCATCTTTAGCACATCGAGCTTTGCAGCCATCAAAGCGAAAAAAGAAATCTTACTCGACAACACAGACGTTGAAGTGATCAGAGCCACTTACCCTGCGGGCAGCGAATCAGGCGTACATACTCATGTTTATGCAAACCGCGTTGTGTATTTTGTTAAAGGTGGCGTACTTGCCATCACGCCTGAAGATACCAATAAGCCAGACCGTATTATTACTGTAAAAGATGGCCAAACTATGTATATGCCTGGCGGCACGCACAATGTTAAAAACATCGGCGACACTGAAATCATCATCGTTGAAACTGAAATCAAAAACAGCAAGCTGTAATTTTCATATTTTAAAAAGTAAAGCTGTGGCGATCTCAAAATTAAGACTCTTTCTTCTACTGCCTTTTATAGGCCTAGCAACTGTCTATTTGTTGGGCTGTGCAGCCAAAAGCAACGTGCATGTCATTGCACCTCAGTGTTCCCCAGATGAACTCACAAAGATTTACTCTGCCTTAGAGGAGATTAAACGGGTAAGTGTGGTCAAATCTGACGCTGAGTTGCCAAATGGCATGCTTCATAATTCGATTCTTATGCCTAAGTTAGTTCAAGACTTCACTGTCATTGAAAATTTAGCCAACACATTAACTTCCCATGGGTTCGAGACACATATCAGCTATATCAACAACTTTAACCATCACTATAAAGATGAACACATTGGTGTGTATATTACTCACTGTACTCTTGCCACCAGCACTTCAAAAGAAATCTCAAATTAATTCGCAAATTGCAAAACAAGTTTCAAAACGAAATTTAAAAGTTTCGTTTTAATAAGAATCAATAAGTTACAATTGGCACACACTCTGCTTTATCTATAGTGAGTAAATTAAAGATGATATAAAGAGGAAGCCGCCATGTATACGCTAACTACTTATCAAAACCTTAAAGAATTATTTCCTGAATTAAATGCACAGCTTTTCAATAGCTCACACGATTACCGCAAGAAAGTGCTTGAAATGATGGCTAAACAAGAGTGTAAATTGCATGATTTAAACGAACAATTCATGGGTGAAAAACATGAAGCGTCTCGTGAAGAAGCTTGTGTATTAGGGTACAACTGATGCAAAACTATTTAAAAATCTAATAGCCAGAGTAATGCTATTTATATGTGCACACTCTGGCTTTGCCATTTTTCACAACCACAGGACGAGGTTACAACAATGAGATAACCCCTATGATCAGCTTTGCCTATATAATTCGATTTCAAATGGCTTTTAGCCCTGTATACTGCCCGCCAAAACCAATAAATGTGATAGAGCAGTTCAGGAATTTTTCTATGCGTAAGTCCGACAAAAAAATAGACAATCAACTCAGAGAATCGCTGACTCAGGTGTGTGATGCCGCCCTCAAAAATATCGAAGGGTTTCAGTGGCTAACTCACCAAGCTAACTACTCAGATTTTCCAAATAGCTTAAAGATCACCTGTGTGTTTGATACAAACGAACAATTGAATGACTACTTAAAATCGTCACAGAATGCATATTTACTCGATCTTATCAGTAAAGAGTTAAATATGATGAAGTTAAAAATAAAGTCAGTGGCTAAAGTAGTCAGTTACGATTCTGAAGAAAACTGCCTAGCTGAACATAATGGTAATTGGGCTAGAAGACTAGGTAACTAGGAAGCTAGGTAACTAGGAAGCTAGGTAACTAGGAAGCTAGGTAACTAAAAACTAGTTACCTAAAGCTGAAATCAATTTAAATTCACACTTTTCTTTTCAGATAATACGCAGGCAATAGCACTTAATTTCTGCAGTGCCATGTTCATTGAGTTTGTATGTCGTTCGTCTGCAAATTCTTGATATTCAGAGGCGACTTCGAAAACCTGATCAACCCCCAAATATTTGCTCAATGTGCGAAGATGCGGCACTAAATGACTATGCGCTTCGTTGATACCTCCTTTTTCAAAGCCAAATTCACCACTTGAAGTAATAATAACCAAAGCCTTACCCGACATTAACGGCGCTAAAGGCTTATCGCCACGGGCTAAGTCAAAATCAAAAGTCTCATTAATACGAATGATTTGATCAAACCACGCCTTGAGCTGTGCAGGCATACCATAGTTGTACATGGGCGATGACATTACGATCACATCCGCTTTTGCAAGCTCAGCAATATACTTATCAGACTGAGCCAAGATTTTCTGTTGCTGTGCCGTTCTGCTAGCCTTTGGCGTAAACACCGCACCGATCCAATCTTGCGTAATAAACTGCGGTGGGTTCACTCCTACATCTCGATACATATACTCATCTATGTGAGTTTGCTTTTTCAGCTCTGAGATAAATGTTCTTGCCAGCTTTTTAGAAATAGAATCATGATCAGGGTTGTCGTTAGAGAGCGCTCTTACGCTTGCATCTATATGTAATACAACACACATTTTTTGTCCTCATTGGTTTGATTTGAGTGCCATTTTTGTCACTTTTTGATGCTTAAACAAACGAGTAAAAAACATTTACAGATGAATTAAACTTATCTATCTTACTTTTTTAAGATAACGATAAGCACTATGAATGTTTCATTACCCGCACTAAAAGCATTTGAGTCGGCAGCAAGACTGGGGAGCTTTAAAGCGGCAGCCACAGAGCTGGCAATTTCACCCACAGCTGTTTCTCACCACATAAATAACCTTGAGCAACGACTCAATGTGAACTTGTTTACTCGTGAAACAAGAAAAGTCACGCTCACAGCTGCAGGAAGACAATTGGCAGAAGCCACAAACCAAGGCTTTAACATCATACAAGCTGGTATTGATAAAGTGACGGCGAAAGACAAATTGATCAATGTCGCAACCACCTCATCTTTTGCCGCATTAGTGCTTATTCCAGCGCTACACCACTTTTATCAGCAATACCCTCAGATAACTGTCAACATCACCAGTGGTGAGCAACTCACAACAGATAACTTCACCTTACCCGTTCGATTTGGAATACTTGAGCAACAAAACCAAGCAGATATCATCAAGTGCGAGCAATTTAATCTGTTTAGTGCGCCGCATGTCGCAGATAAATTCATCTACAATGATTGCGTAACTATTTACACCACCAAGTGGAAAAACAACGCTTTACCAAACGCCCCACTTGAAGACTGGTTGGCCCTTAATGCATTACAAGACAAACATGTTGTCGTTAAGTATTTCGATCAAGAGCTGTTTGGCATTCAACAAGCCATGCTCGAAAACGCCTATGTGTTTTGTTCAAAAACACTCACTCAAGGATACCTGCAAGCCGGACTACTTAAAGAATTGAGCACCCAAGCTATCGATTCTGCCTTTTGTTACTACATCGAAAACAAACAAAAAAATACCTCTAGACACACCCATATGTTCATCGAATGGTTAGACAATCTCATGCTGTAATGGAACAATAAGCATCGAGTAAAAGATGAATTAAGGAGAGTTATCAGATGCTTGAACAAGTCATGTCTTTAATGGGTTTAATCGCGTCAATTTGGTTGGTTTTAGGTGTGTTTTATGCTGCAAAGCTTTACCCAAACTACAATCATAGTGAGCAGTTTTGTAGCGAACTTGGTGCCGTTGGTAGCCCAACACAAAGGTTTTCTCCACTTATCAATAACTACCCGCTCGGTGTGCTGTTTTGCCTCTTTGGTGCGTATGTATTTAACTTAGAACCTAATATATGGCTTCAGCTTACTGGAGTATGTATTGTCGTGCATGGTCTAGGCACTTGGGTTGCAGGCTTTTTCCCTATGGATGCAGATCCTTATACCAAAGCGCCGAGTCGTGACTGTAACATCCATTCGTGGGCGGGCTTATTTATGTTGCTTTCACTGTTGCTAGCCCCCATATTCATGCTCATCGCGCCGCTATCTGCCATTAACAGTTTCGCGTTTAAAGCTTTTTCAATCATGAGCCTTATCGCTACTATTTATACCCTTATATTGATGAAAAAAGCCTATGTTCAGAAACAAAAAGTCGGGCTATATCAGCGTATTTCTTATGGCACGCAGTTAGTTTGGTTGAGCATGTTCTCTTTAGTCATCTCTTTTAGTTAATAATCAATAATGAAGCAATCTTTCGAAATTAGCCGTATACATACGCCGTTAGGTATTTTTAGAGTGTCAGGAGAAGTGTCTGATCAAAAAGCTTTGGTAATATCGCAACTAGAGATCATGGGTACTGATGGCTGGTTATTTCTAGATATTCAATCTAAAAAGGTCGACAACCTAATTAAGCAACTGGAGCCGCACTTACTGGCTCATTTACAGGGTTAAGCCCTTATGACTGAAAAATTGAGTAATAAGAACTTAGCCCTTTTTGATTTTGATGGCACCTTAACCGATGCCGATATGTTCACTAAATTCTTAAAGTTTTCCGCGACAAAAAAGCGCGCTTGGTTAATTAGGCTGACATTACTTCCTCTTTATGGATTTTATAAACTGGGCCTTTTCCCAGCGCCAACTTTGCGAAAATTAGCAAGCTTTGTTGCTTATAAAAACAAGCCCATTAGCTTCCTGTGCCCTATTGGAGAAGAATACGCGCTTACGGTGATCCCCAAACACCTTCGCAAACAAGCCATTGAGCGTTTGCAGTGGCACTTACAACAAGGTGATACCGTTGTTGTGGTTTCAGCCTCTCTAAACCTGTACTTAGAGCCTTGGTGTAAGTCACTTAGTATTGGGCTAATTTGCAGTGAGCTTGCGATTAAGAATGATAAATTTACAGGGCTTTATCTAAACGGAGATGTGAGCAATCACATTAAGGCTGAGAGAGTAAAATCAATGTTTAATCTCGACCAATTTAAACGTATTTATGCCTATGGTGACACGCCGGAAGACCATGCACTTTTGTCTCTCGCCGACGAACAATATATGAATTGGATTAAGTTAAAATAGCGAGTCAAAGTTTTTAATGCTTTCTACCTATTAACTGAATTTAACCTAGCTAATTTTCACTTTCATTTACATTAACTGAATAATAAAAAACTGATGTTTAATCAGGTTTTTGCATATAAAGATCCAAAAAGTAATAACTCATTAATAAAAATAAATCTCATTATTGCACCCTTTTAGGGTAAACTCCTCACTCACAGCCATTTCATTAACAATATACATACAAAATGTGAGGTCATTGTTTTGAACATCAACCGCCTGCTTGGCAAAGTAAAAGTTGCCAATAAGCTGCGAATCTCTATTGCTATCTCTATCGCAATTATAGTGGGGATCCAACTCTCTGCTGCAAACAAACTGAAAGACACAATGACAGCTGAAAGACAAACAAAGGCGATTGGCCTTGTGGAATCTGTCAGCTCTCAATTGAATGCCATTGCTAAATCAGCCAACCTAACCACTGAGCAAAAGCAGGCACAAGCAAAGTATTTGATCAATAACACCCGTTTCGGTGAGTCAGGCTACTTTTTTGTATTCGACAACCGAGGTGACATGGTTGCTCACCCAATTAAACCTGCACTCAATGATCAATCAATGACAACCCATGTAAAACCATTTATTCGTAATGCTTTTACACAATTTGTTGATACTGCAGAACAATATGGCCAGGGTTTTGTTACCTATCAATGGCCAAAACCAGGGTCAAATGAACAAGAAGAAAAGGTGTCGTATGTACAAAAACAGGCACATTGGAATTGGGTAATTGGTACAGGCATTTACCTAACAGATATTCAAGAGACCTACTACCAAACCTTACGCAGCATTCTAATTGAAATGTTGGTTTACATCGCAATATTACTTTTTGTTTCGCAATATGTGGCGCGCAACATCACAAAGCCATTGAATAAATTGACTCGTACCATGACTCAAGTGGCGAATGAGAAAGATCTGACAATTCAGCTAAAGCATCAGGGTAATGATGAACTATCTGAAATGGGACGCGCCTTTAATGAAAGTAACGCCCAGTTTAGACATGTGCTAGACAATATTAACGAAAATACCATGTCGTTAGCGTCTCAAGCCGAAGAGCTATCTGTGGTAACACAGCAGATAAAAACAGGCATTGTTGAACAGCATCAAGAAACTGCGTCAGTACAAGACAAAGTCAGCCACCTAAACGAGTCTGCCCAAGAAGTTTTTCAACAAACACAAAGTGCCCTTGATAACGTGGAGCATGCTGGTCAGTTAACAGCTCAGAGTTTAAAGCACATTAATGACAACGCTGTCTCAATCAATGAAGTAGCTGAACGAGTAGATAGCGCAGAGCATGCGGTGAAGGAACTACAAAATAGCTCAGATAAAATCACCGAAGTACTTGATGTGATCCAAAAGGTAGCTGAGCAAACCAATCTACTGGCCCTCAACGCCGCAATAGAAGCTGCTCGAGCAGGTGAACAAGGTCGAGGCTTTGCCGTTGTAGCTGATGAAGTTAGAACGCTTGCAATGCGTACCCAGCAATCAACAGAAGATATTCAAGCCATTATTAACCAACTTCACACAGGGGTAAAAGCCACTGTTGATGAAATGGTACTGTGTAAACAGTCTGCTAATGAAGGCTTGTTGATCAGTAAGCAGTGTAATGAGACGCTACAGCAAGTAGATGGCGCGATGCAGGCTATTCAGCTTTCAAACGCTGAGATTGCCGCTGCAGCGCAATTGCAGTCTGATAACATCGCAGTTATTGCAGATAACATGGCTAGCATCGCAGCAGTTTCAGAGCAAACCGAAACAGGTGCTGAACACACCCATGCAGCTAGCCAACAGCTCAGTGTTATGTCGCAAGAGTTAAGTGATTTAGTAAGAGAGTTTAAGGTTTAAAAATGTGAAAGTCAGAGCGCGGTATGTGTGAAGCACCGCCACTGACTGCAAAACAATTTTTGACTTGAAAAGTAAGCGCGATTTTATATCGCGCTTTTTTTTGCGCAGGGTAAACCAGCGCCTACTGTGAGTTGTTAGTTCTAGGGTTTTAGGTAAGTTCGTGTTGTAGGTCGGGCTTAAGCCCGACAAAATATTCAAACGATAGCGACATAAAATACCCCACATAAAGTCGGTGCTACCGGAGCATAAAAACTTTGTCGCCGTAAACGACGACCTACATTCAAAAAATTAAATTGGTAATTGCTGTAGGCGCGATTTTACATCGCGCTATTTTGTGCAGGATAAACCTGCGCCTACGGGAACTACTAGTTAAACTTTTGAACATATCTATACATCCGCCTTGTTCGTTGTTAAGGATGACATAAAAACGACTTTTGCTAATGCATTCTCTCTAACAGCCCATAAGAAGTCCTCTACTAGGCCTTACATTTAATACATCTAGTTTTTAAGTACTTTCTAGGAGTTCTAGACGAATATTTTGGCCTGCATAACCACTTAGAGAAAAACTTAAGCTTTTACTAATCTGCGAATTTTTTTATCGCCAGATATACATTATCTTGGTACTTATGATTAGCTAAATCATTAAACAGTTTCGACTGATCACTTATAGGGCCAGTTAAACCTTTTTGGCTCGCGTAAAATGTACCGCTGACCAAACTTGTATCAAACAAGCTTCTTAAATAACGCTGAGCACCTGTTTCAACTTGGTGTACTTTACCTAGCCATAGCATTACTTTCATCATGGTTTTCATTACGTATTGTTTAACAAACGACAAAGAATTAAACCCTTCAGTCCCAGTCGTCGCCCCAGGGCTCATAGTTATAAATCTCACTTCAGGATAGCGCCTTGCCATAGCCGACATCCACATAGCCCCCATGTATTTAATAGGACCGTAAGGAATTGTCGCATCCGTAATGTCTCCAAAGAGGCTCCCGTCACATACGGAAATGAACTCCTCCACCGAAGAATCTATAAACTCAGGTTGTTTCATGCCCATTTCTTGAACTCCTCTTGCAGCCTCAGAACCCGCATACACAGCAACCTTAGTAAGTTTCTGAGCTTTAATTAGCTCTTCGGTTAAAACAGCATGGCCTAGTAAATTTACCGCAAAGATCTCCGTTACACCTTGTTCGTTAAGCCGATTAAAGTTTCTTCCACCTGTCCCTCCTGCGTTCATTACCAAAGCATCAACAGGCTTTGCCAAATTTTGTACTGCTGTGCGCACCGAATGTAAATTACTTACATCCATTATCAATATTTTAAAAATAGATCGACCTGTTTCACCTTCTAACTCTTTTTGTGCGGCAAGGGCTTTTTCTGGGTTACGGCATGCTAAATAAATCACGTCTATTTCTGCACGAGCTGCCAGTTGCTTGGCCGCCTCTTTACCTAAACCAGCATTCGCGCCTGTTATTAATACGCTTCTGATCATCTGAACTCCTATATGTAAATATGTGCTTGGCTATGTGACTAGAATAGGTGTTTAGGAAAAGTAATTTTTGATATTTCTTGCTGTGTTTAATAAGCGAGGTGTGTATTGAAAGTCAGAAAAATACCGTAAAGTCAGAAAATTTTGATATCGCAAAAATGAAAAAAGCCCGACTAGGTCAGGCTTTTAATTTTATAGGGATATTCAGGTACACCTTATTTTCAGGGTCTTCATCATTGAAGCCTCCGGGCAATAACTCAAAGTCAGGTTTATCAGCATACTCATAATTACTTTTAGGCAGCCAACTACCCCAGATATACCTTAAAGTTTCTTCAATTTTAGCTATGGGTCCCTGATGAGTAAATCTGGCATAGGTTTGTGCTTCGATTTCACGGGTGATCAATCCATCTGGTACATTTTCAAAATTTTCTACTTCTGCAGAGCAAATATAAACAAACCGAGTGATGTCTTCATCTTCTTGATAATTTTCATATATACCAAACCAATGATCGCCAACACGGTTGGGAATGCTATCTCTGTAAGGCCTAAAGCCACTCCATAGCTTTGGTAAACTTAAGTCACCGTCTTCATATTCATTCGCAATACCAACAATTTTCATAGCTGGTTGATTAATGATTTCGGGTTCCATACTAACGCTGTTTTGAAGATGATCAAGGTCGCTCTCACTAAAGGGCTTTCTATACAATAATCTAAACGGCTCATTAATTTTTCGATACTGCGCGGGTGTCATATCAAATAACGCTTTAAATGCTCTGGTAAAGGCTTCTTGTGAATCAAACTGGCATTCCAAAGCTAATTCCAATATACCAACATCTTCGGTCAACAAACGTTTAGCTGCCAAAGTGAGCCTGCGTTTTCGTAAATATTCTTTTGGAGTATCACCAACCAATGCTTTAAATATCCTACTGTAATGATAAGTTGAATAGTGAGACGCAGCAGCAATTTCATGCACACTGATCTTTCGATCTAAGTGTTGTTCAATGTAATCAATGCTTTTAAAGAAACGTTCCATGCCACTATCCTCTTTTGCTCTCAATATTACTCGAGTTGAACTCACGCAGTAGTCGCTTTCAAAGTGATGTTTGTTGACTCTGAGTACTCTTTTAATCCATTTAATAGTTTGCCAAATGCGACAGGAAATACCAAACGCAGTAGCGGATAAAACGGATACGCAAACCACTTCAAACTTGGCGACGCAGTCCAACACACTTCACATTGGTTAACCCCGAGAGAACGCACTGTCATCTGAACATGGTTTTGTTTTATAGGGATTACAGCAGGGTTGTTCACAGGTAAAACATCAAATGAGATTGACATACTAAGTTCATCATAGGCAGTGATCACTTCTTTTACTTTTGCACCATTTGGGTCATCACTTAAATCGCAAATTCGACCTTGCATCTTTGCTCCCAACTTACTTTCACCTTCACCTAATGCTACAGATTTAGGTATTGGGCTCATCCATAAATGAGCTTTATCAAACTGATTAGCAACTAAATGCCAAACTTGCTCTGCGGGTTTGTTTATTACCGTTTTCTTAGTGATTTTCATATTAGCTCCTATGCCTTCGGCGTTTGAATATGGAGCCAGTATAGGGGTGGCTAAAATGTGTTTTTTGATATTTCTTGCTGTTCTAAGAAATTAATTATGGATACTTTTATATGAACTTGGCCGTAAAATTTCAAAGCTGGACTAATTGAGAAAAACATAAGTAACAATCCGTTATCACAACTGTCATCTAGAATACTAATCAAGACACGACTTTACATCGCTTTTTTGCGCAAGGTAAACCAGCGCCTACAGGATTGGTCAGTTCTTGGATTTAGGTAAGTTCATGTTGTTGTAGGTCGGGCTTCAGCCCGACAAAATATTCAAACCATGGCGACATAAAATACCCGACATAAAGTCGGTGATACCGGAGCATAAAAACTTTGTCGCCGTAAACGACGGCCTACATTCAAAAAACTAAATAGATGATTGCTGTAGGGGCGATTTTATATCGCGCTTTTTTACGCATAATAAACCAGCGCCTAAAGGATTGGTTAGTTCTGGGGTTTTAGGTAAGTTCATGTTGTAGTTCGGGCTTCAGCCCGACAAAATATTCAAACCATGGCGACATAAAATACCCGACATAAAGTCGGTGCTACCGGAGCATAAAAACCTTGTAGGCGCGATTTTACATCGCGCTATTTTGTGCAGTATAAACCTGCGCCTACAATAATTAGCGTATTCTAAAGTATTAAAATCATTTCAATAAGATATAAATATAACTAAAAAAACGCAGGCACATTTCTGCACCTGCGTTTTGTGTATTTAACTTTAAGCTTGTTACTTTCAGCTCGCTAACTCATCCCTAGCTAACTCGCTTGCTTCACCTAAAATCAATCGCTCTGCAGTGCTTCTATCGGATCAAGTTTTGACGCTTTAATCGCTGGGTAAACACCAAATGTCAAACCCACCAATGCACAGATGCTGAACGATAAAACGATAGCGCTGAGCGACCAAGATACTGCCCATTCTGAATAGAATGCAATTAGCTCAGATAAAGCAATACCGAAAAACACCCCAAGCAAGCCACCTAAGATAGAGATAGTAAAACTCTCAGTAATGAATTGAACTTGAATGTCTTTTTGCGTGGCACCAATGGCGCGTAGTAAACCAATTTCTTTGGTGCGCTCTAACACTGTTGCCAGCATGATATTCATGATACCGATACCGCCCACCAGCAATGAAATACCTGCCACGCACGACATTACAATATTGAAAATTTGCTGGGTTTGCTTTTGCTGTGCTAATAACGCTGCAGGCACAATCAGCTTGTAATCATCAATGTCGTTATGACGCCCCTTAACCATGGCATCAATGGCTTGTGCAGCCATCACTGGGCTAAAGCCCGGCTCAGTTGCCAGCTTAATACGCGATATTTCTGGGTCGAGTAATTCACTTTTAAAGCGGTGAATGGCTGTTTTTAACGGAATAAAAATCTGGTTTTGTTCGTCACCTAGCTTCACCCCTTGAAACTCTTTCTTTTTCAAAAATGGCGCTTCTAAAATACCTACGACTTCAAACCACAGATGGTTGATTTTGACTGACTTGCCTACCGCATCACCAAGTGGAAACAAGGTTTTAGCGGTATTGGCGCCTAGCAGCGCTACCTGTGAAAAGTGTTGTCCGTCTTGCTCGTTTAGCAAGCGTCCTGCACTTAAATCGAAATGCGCCAGCTTGAAGTAGTTTTCACTGACCCCCACGGCTTGGCCTTCGAACTTAGCGTATTCACTGAACACATGGTAGGTTTCGACCACTTTTTCTGCTGCAAAATCAGTGATAAATGGCAAGGCTTCAACGGCGACTTTACCGTCATTCAGCGACAGACCATCTGAATGTTTACGTTGCTCTCTGAGCTCTTCTTCTTCAAAATCTTTCGCTTCAACAATAACATTGTTTAGGCCCATAGAGTCGATCATTTTCAACGCTTCGCGCTGAGCGCCCTCACCAATATTTAACATGGCGATTACGGCACCTACACCGAAGATCATGCCAAGGAGTGTCAAAAAGGTACGTAGTTTATGTTGCTGTAGCTGTACTACAGCATCTTTAAATAAGCCCACTAGATTCATAATTTGCCCTCCTTATCGACCAACGCAATCACATCTCCCTCTGAGAGGCCTTGGGTAATTTCAACATGGCTTAAGTTACTTTGCCCCAAACTCACAGGGGTTTTGCTATAACCCGATGCCGTTTTAAGTTGCACATACGCACCGTCTTCATCGGCAAATACACTAAACTTAGGGACAACCAGTTTTTCGGCTGCTTGGTTGGCAATAATATTGGCTGTGACTTTTAGACCAGGTCGTAAATGGGCACCTTGTTCATCGATGCTGGCGGTCAGCTCATAATATTTTTGCGGGTCTTGGCGTTTGATTGACTTTGGAAAGGGCGCAAGCTTGGTCACTTTGCCAGTGAATGTTTTACTCGGATCTGAAATCAAAGAAAACTCCAGCGCTTGGTCTTGCTGCAAGTTAATGGCTTCGCGCTCTTTCACGAATAGTTTAATTTGCATCACTGAGATATCCGGTAAACCCGCAATTTTCTGGCCCGGCCAAAGTGTTTGCCCAGCTCTTGGTTTTTCGCCGCGCCAGTTCACACTGTGCGTTAACAAACCATCGTGAGGGGCAACCACTTCTAGTGATGACAAGTTACCATTGAGCATATCGATTTTGCTTTGGTGCTGTTGACTTTGCATATTTAAGAGATCTAATTCACCTTGGGCACTGCTATTAAATTGCTCTGATTGCCAATTAAAATAGTCTGTTTTTGCATTTAGGTAATCAACCTTTTGCGCCTGCTCTAAAATATCGAGTTTGGAGATGATGCGTACATCATCAATTGAAAAGGTTTCAGCAAATTGCTTTTCTTCTTCAACAATATCAATGTCATACCCTAAATGCTTTCTTCTTGTGTCAATTTCAGTATTTTTGCCAGACAAGTCTTGTGAGACCTTGTCGTTTGAAAATTCACTTTCACGTTTTTGCTTACTCATGACACGACCGTCGAATCTCGCTACCACTTCACCCTCTTTCACTTGCGAATATTCAGGCATTAACCATGCGAGCGTTTGTGGACCACGAGACGAAGCGGGAGTACTGATCACAGTTTCTGTTGCTGCGATTAATTCACCCTTTGCCTCAACATAGTTCTTAAATGGCGCTGTTTTAACCGCATAGGTTAATTGCGCATCAACTTCTGCCGGTTCTGAGCAAGCCGTTAATAATAATGCACTGATCACTATCGCTAAATATTTCATAGACGTACCTCATCTCCTTGTTTTACTCCCTCTGTGATCACAGCAAAGCCATTACTGATATTACCGACTTGAACAGACAGTTTATCGCCGCCTTTTTCTATCACGTAAGCGCTGGCTCGCTCGCCACTTGACTGCTCATTGTGTAAGGCCGAGATAGGCACAACTAACACATTTTCAATTTTATCTGTGGCGATTTCTACCCGAGCAGTTAAGCCTGGACGCATGATCGCAGCATCAATGTCATCTAAGGTGATCAGGGTATCAACTATGCGGCGTTTGTCTTGTGGTGACTTCTCGCGAAAAGCACTGCCAATGGTAGTAATTTTACCTGAAGTAATGAGCGGCTCGGGGCCATCTATGGTGACTTTAACATGTTGATTAAGGGCAATACGGCCAAAGTCTGCTTCATCTATTTGTGCTTTTACTTGCATGTCTTCTATTACTGCCATTTCAATAACTGGCTGGCCAAATTGCACACTTTCACCCACAGTCGGCTTTTCACCACTCGAATTACTGTAATACATTACAATACCATCCATAGGGGCTTTGACTTTAAGCCTTTCGATGTCTTGCTTTAGTGCGTCTACTTCGGCCTTCAAGCGGCCTACTTTTCCTTCAGCCAATCGAATATTGAGCTCTTTGGTTTCTTTTTGAAACGCCAGTTTTCTTTGTGCCAGCGCTAGGTCATTTTTAGCAATGGTGAAATCTATCTGCGCCTTGCGCTTATCGTTGTCTGAAAGCGAATCATCGTTAATGTCGGCTTTACGCTCAGCAATATCAAAGTTCATCTGCGCTTCGGCAAGGGCTAGTTTAAGCTCTTCTTGGTTTTTAATTTCTAGTGCTTTTTGGTTCTCAAGTTCTTTGACTGCACGATCATATTCGCTGTTTTTATCAATTAAGCGATCGCGAACAGGTTTGTCGTCAAATGCCGCGACAACCTCCCCCTTTTTAACTTGCTTGTTTTCAGGTGCTAGAAACTTCACCTTGTATTGCCACATGCGAGCAATAGAGGGTGGCGCAATCAACGACTGTTTTGCTGACTCTAGTTCACCATTGGCCTGTACAGCCAACTGAAAACTGGTTTTCTCGACAGTGTGATAATCAAATTCATCACTGCCACAGCCTGCTAATGATAAAGCGACAATACTGGCTATTACGCCTAATTTAAATTTATTCACTTTGGCCTCCTTGTAAACGCACACGCCCAGTCATACCCGGCAGTATTTTTAGCTTTTGTGTTTCATCAAATGAGAAAACAGCACGATAATAGGCGTCTTTCCCCCATTCTTTACGTTCTTCAGGTTGGGTCGATAAATTAGTTAACTTCGCTGTAATAGGTGTTTTTTGGTAGGCGTCTAGGGTCAAATTAACGCTTTGGTCAAGCGTAAGGTGCTTATAATCAATTTCATGTACCCAAGCCTCAAGGTAGAGCCCTGTCATCGCTGGAATTTCAGCAATTTTCCAGCCTGGTTGTGCCGTCGCACCCGAAAATAATTTAGAGCCATACCAAGGGTGATTTGCATATAAGATCGGGCCTTGATTGGTTGCCTTATGGGTTAAGTCGTTTAAGCGTTCTCGGTTTTCTTTTAAGTTAATTTGTAAACGTGCGATTTCAATTTCTTGTTTACGAATATTCACCTGTGCTGTGGTTTTTGCTTCAGCTAGACTGGCTTTAGCTTTGTGTTTTTGGATCACCGCTTGCTCAAGTTTGAGCTGGTTTTCTTCGTAGTCGAACACGCTGACATGACTTTTCGGCACCGCGGCATCTATCTTCGCTTTTTCAAGTAAGAGCTCTGCGCGCGTTAACGCAAATTCAGCTTCTAAAATCGCCTGCTGACCTTTATTCTGCTGCCTTTTTAATTCATCTTCCGCATTATTAAGACTCACTTCATCTTGTTCTATGGTGCTGGCGATTGAGCCGCCTTCGAAAACCACCACCACATCGCCGGGCTTCGCCACTTCGCCTTCTGGCAACATCCATTCAATTTGCACACGCCAAGTATCACTTTGTGGCGAAAAGAAAATTTGGCTATCACCGGCCTTGATTTCACCTGTGATGAAAATGCTTTGAACATCCTCTGCATAGCTATTAGCGCTGAGCATTGAGCTTGAAAGCAACATAGCCAAACACAATGGTTTTAATGTGCATCGTTTTAAATTAGCTTTCATCGGCGGCTGTCCTCTATTTTCACACCATCCTTCATTCGGATAATACGTTTTGCATACTCGGCAATATCGTCTTCGTGGGTCACCATCACAATGGTGTGCCCTTGATGGTGTAAGTCACATAGCAGTGACATAATTTCGTGAGAGGTTTTGCTATCTAAGTTACCTGTAGGCTCATCGGCAAAAATGACTTTTGGCTCATTCACTAGGGCTCTAGCAATTGCCACCCTTTGTCTTTGACCACCCGACATTTCATTCGGTTTGTGCCCTGCTCGATGATCAAGTCCGACTTTGGCAAGCATGGCTAAGCCTTTTTGCTTGGCTTCTTCTGGTGAAGTCTCGCTGTAACGCAGTGGCAGGGTGACATTTTCAAGTGCACTCAAACGGGTTAAAAGGTGAAAGGTTTGGAAAATAAAACCGATACGCTCGTTTCTTATTTTTGATAAGTCTTCATCGCACATATCTTGAATAGACTGACTCGACAAAAAGTATTCACCCTGTGTCGGTGTATCAAGACAGCCTAAGATGTTCATGAGGGTTGATTTTCCCGAGCCCGAAGAGCCCATAATGGCAACGAATTCGCCCTCATCAATGGAGATAGAAACATCGTTTAACGCGGTGACGCGCGTTTCCCCATTGCCGTATTCGCGATATAAGTTTTTAACTTCAATCACTTGCTACAATCCTTGATTATTATTTTTATCAGATATTCACCGTATACAATGTGAACAACTGAGTCAACTATCATAAGCGACTGATTTTAGTGACAATAAATCAAACTGTACCGATTTACTAAAAGTTAACCTTATAGTAAAAAAAGCGTTACCAATGAAACATAAAATGCAAAATAATAATGGTTACATTTCAAACCTGTTTCCACTATAGTAACTTTCAGGTTACGGAAAACAGCGATTGTTATGAGAAAAAGTCTTATATTTTTAAGTGCTTGTCTACTTGCCGCCTGTAGTAAAGAAAGTAAACTTGAAGAAAGTTACTATCAGGCTGAAATACAAAGAGATCACCAAAGCCAATATCAATTCGCGCAGCAACTTGTTGAACTCGGTGAGACATCGTGGCAACAGCGAGCACAGCAACACAAAACAGCCATTGATAAAGTCACACAATCACAAGCACACCTTACTCAAAAAGATCTGATAACTGCGTTTAATTTAGCTGCGGAGGCAAAGCAATTAGACAATTCAATGGCGGCCGATTCTGTTCTTAAACAGATCCTCAGCGACGACGCGTTACAAAAGTTAGTGAAAAGCACTCATACCTTATTAGACAAACATCCTGCTTTAATTTCACAAGGGCAGCAATTGCTAAGTGAAGCACCAATAGAGTGGAATATCATTGAGTTAAACGAATTCTTATTTCAACTAAACTCACTGATTCAAAACTCAGAAAAAACAATTGCATTATCGCCTTCGCAGCAAAGCAATCAGGTTTACCATTTAATCACATTAAACACACAGCACATTGAGCAACTTAAGTTACTGCAACAGCAGCTTTTAAACAGGGTTAAAACAGCAACCTGTGATGCGCTCTGCGCTGGCTTAAAAGCTAACCTAAAAGACGCACAGAAAAATATTAAGCTATTCGATGAAGTCGCAGTAGAAAGCATGATGGCCTTTCCATTTGAGCAACAGCTTAAAAAATCAAGAGAATGGTTAGAATTAAACAATAATATTCGCATCACACTCGAAGAAGTCGATGCAGTTCTTGGCGAGCATTATAGGGCTTACTATAAATCTTTACTTAGAGCGGTGAGAGGCCCAAAACATGATCAACAATATTGGCTATTTGCCGCTGAGGATATCGACAGAGTAAGCAATGTCGAACAAGTCGAAGACGTGAGTTTTATTGCCATCGAGCTCTCGGCGAATTTAAAAACATTCTTAGAAAACTATGAACAGCTTGCATTTTTGAGATAGCTATCTCAGGCAATGAAAAAAAGCCCCATCAGCATAAGCAAATGGGGCTTTTTTCGGTGTGATGAATTGTGTCTTTACGCTTATACCAACCCTCTTAATTAAGCGATCTATTTTGAGGCAAGGAAAACTTGTCGATAACGAGGCGGAAATTTTGCTATTTAGTTGTTCTAAATAAGAAATTTTCAACGAAGTTAGCGTCAGTTTTAGTCCCTCAAAATGATTGAGTATTATTGAGGGTTGGTATTAATCTAGCTGATAAACGCTAAATCCAAGACCAGCTACTTGGCCTTTCTCACCTTCAGTTGATTGATAAATCAGTTTCGCATTTTCACTCATCCCAGTCGGCTTAATGCTCTGAGATTTCGTGCTGGTATTAAAGATAACAGCTAGGTTTTGCTTACCTTGCTCACCCTGATACGCTCGTTTGATGGCGAATAAGCCTGGTTCATCTTGTGAGAATAGAATACTTTGCTCACCTTGACGTAGTGCGATATGCGCTTGATATAGCTCAGCATATTCAGCAAAGCGCTGATAGAACAAGTGCGATGTATCAAAGTTGTCATCAGCTGTGGTTTTATCTGTGGCTAACAGGTCATCATCGTTATAGGTTTTAACCAATGATGGCATCATGTTTTGTCTTGAATCTTGGTCGCCACCGTCACCCACAAAGCCTTGCTCATCACCGTAGTAAATAACCGGTACACCACGGCTAAAGTACATCAATGCATGGGCTAGAAGAGTACGTTCAACCATTTCGCTTTCGCTGTAATTAAAATCACTGCTCTTTAAGCGATATGCAATACGGCCCATGTCATGGTTACCCGTAAAGCTCACAAGGTGATTGGCATTAAAGCCGTCTTCATGCTTGTATAAATGATCTTTTGCGAAAAGCTTAGTCAGCTCGCTTGTGCCTTTTTGATTCACCACAACCGCTTCAATACTGCCTTGCAGAGCAAAGTCGAGTACCGATGGCATTTTACCTTCAGTTAAGAATGTACTAAGTAGTTCTGGCTCAAAGCTATACGCTTCGCCATACATCATAAAGTTGTTGATACCTAATGAGGCAGCATGATCCATCAGTGCCGGCGAGAACTGCTCCCAGAATGACATGTCTACGTGTTTTACTGTATCAATTCTAAAACCATCTGGCTTGAACTCGGTGATCAGATTTTTATAGATGTCAATCATGCCATCAACCACTTTCTGTTGTGTGGTGTCGACATCGTCTAATCCTGCAAAATCGCCTTTGATTGAGCTTTCGCCCGACCAGTGTGAGTCACCTTGATTGTTATACAAATCAATGTCGTTTAGCCAAGCGGGTATTTTAATGGCTTCTTCACCTTTAGGGATCAGTGGCTTGTAGCGCTCATTTTCTGGTGTATTGCTATCTTTAAATTGACAGCGGTCACCTTCAACCAACCACCCTAGGCCATCTTTACCATGACACTGTTCATATTTGATCACATCAGCCGTGTGGTTCGTGATGATGTCAAAGTACACTTTGATATTGCGTTCATGCGCTTGGTCAATGAAGTTTTTAAGCTCAGCGTTTGAACCCCAGTGCGGGTCAATCTCGGTAAAATCTAAAATCCAATAGCCGTGGTAACCCGATGTATCGGCTTGCATTGCACGGTTACGTAGTACTGGCGTTAACCAAATCGCGGTAATACCCATGTTATCTAGGTAAGGCAGCTTTTTAGTTAAACCTGCTAAGTCACCACCGTGATACATGCCCTTGTGAGTAACGTCTAAACCACCACGTGATAGCGCACGTTTAGTATCGTGTTCGGCAGCGCCCATATCGTTACTCGGATCGCCATTATAAAAACGGTCTGGCAACACAAAGTAGAATACTTCATCACGAAAATCTCGTTGCTGATACGGTGTCAGTTTAGCCGCTTTGCGCTCAAACTGTTCAACATTGGTCGCTGCAACTGCGGTATTCGCCTGCGCTGCTGACTCTTTTGCTGTATTCGCTGATTGGCTACACGCTGTAAGACCTGTCGCTAACATCAGCGATAAGGCAATTTTATTCAGTGGTGATTTAAACATAGGATCTCCTTTTTTATACCAATCCTCTAATTTAATTAGTCTATTTTGAGGATTGGTATCATGCTTACTTTCAATTAAGAAAGCTTTGCATAAACGCTCGCAAACGCTGGCATTTCTAAGTTGTTGTCATTAATGGTCGCTGTCACAAGCTTGTGATCTGTAATAAGTGATAGCTCACTTACACCTAACTGCTCAAGGCTGATTGTTTGCGCTTCATTACTTAGGTTAAAGCAGACTAAAAGTGTTTGGCCATTGTAGCTACGTTTAAACGCAAGAATTGGCTCTGGCGTCTCAATAAACTCGATGTCACCGTAAAGAATTGCTTCAAAGCCCTTACGCCATGCACTGAAATGACGGTAGCTATTTAGTACTGAGTTTTCATCATGTTCTTGGGTATCTACTGCAGTAGTATAATGCGCTTCTGGCACAGGTAACCAAGGTTTAGCAGTACTAAAACCTGCATTGTCTTTTTGGCTTGCCCAAGGATGCGGAGTACGACAACCATCACGGCCTTTGAATTGTGGCCAGAACGTAATGCCATACGGGTCTTGTAAGTCTTCGTAAGCAATTTCAGCTTCAACTAGGCCAAGCTCTTCGCCTTGATAGCTACAAACACTTCCGCGCAGTGATGAAATCATCGCATACAGCATTTTCGCGAGTGTAGCATTCCCTTCAGCGTTTTGTGTTCTACCCCAACGGCTCGCAACACGAATAACATCATGGTTCGACACTGACCAACATGGCCAACCATCCGATACGCGTGCTTCTAATGACTCTACAACTTGCTTAATGTAACTAGCTTTGAAGTCGTCTGTTAGCAGGTCAAAGCTATAACCCATGTGTAGGCGCTTATCACCTTGGGTGTACTCCGCCATGGTTTTTAATGAATCTTCAGACGAGATTTCACCAAGTGCGACTGTGCCCGGGTACTTGTCTAATAGTGCGCGAATGTCTTCCATAAAGCCCAAGTTTTCATCTTGGGTATTGTTGTAGTAGTGATACTGATATGCATACGGGTTCTTTGAGTCAAAACCGATATTGGTACGCAGTTCTTGCGCTTTAGGCGGGTTGTCACGTAATTGCGCGTCATGGAAGCAGAAGTTAATTGCATCTAAACGGAAGCCATCTACACCACGTTTTAGCCAAAACTCAATATTATCAAGCGTTGCTTGACGTACTTCTGGGTTATGGAAGTTAAGGTCTGGCTGACTGGTTAAGAAGTTATGTAGGTAGTATTGTTGACGGCGCGGTTCCCACGTCCAAGCAACACCACCAAAAATAGACATCCAGTTGTTTGGCGGTGTGCCATCTGGCTTAGCATCGGCCCATACGTACCAATCAGCTTTGTCATTGGTTTTATCTTCACGACTTTCTAAGAACCAAGCATGTTGATCAGATGTATGACTTAATACTTGGTCAATCATGATCTTAATGCCACGGTCATGGGCTTTGGCGATCAGCTCATCAAAATCTGATAACTGACCAAATAGTGGGTCGATATCGCGATAATCACTGATGTCGTAACCGAAATCTTTCATAGGAGATTTAAAGAATGGCGATACCCAAATCGCATCTACACCTAAACTTTTGATGTAGTCTAATTTTGCGATGATACCCGGAATATCACCGATACCATCTTGGTTGGCATCATAGAAGCTGCGTGGATATACCTGATAAATAACGGCGCCGCGCCACCACATTTGTTCTTTCATTTAAAACCCCAAAGACTCTTCTTCATCGCCCTACACCTCATTTTGTTCTCAGTGTCACAGTTAGTGGCACTTAGTTTTAAAAGACCCGAGGCATAATCGGATAGTCGTTATAATATTGTCATAAAGAATACGCGTTATGATTTTTTCGTAACAGCCTTTGCATACGTATTCAGGATTTGCAGTTTTATGAATGGCGCTATGATGCAATCATCAAGAAAAATGACAAAGAGGTTGGGTGTGAGTAAAGTTTTTTTGGGTATTAGCCTAGTTACAGGGCTAGTTTTAAACCCACTAATTGCAGTACAAGCTGTTGAAAATAAGAACAATGACAAACCTTATACGGTTGCATCAAAAGCGCATAAATATGTGTCTCACAGCTATCAAAATGGTGAGCTGACGGTTACCACAACATTGGGTGATGTTACCTTCTCAGCATTGAATGACAGTGCCATTGAAGCGGTATTCAATGCCAAACAAGCTGCGGTGCCGGCAAGTAACCTACCTTCTTATACTATCAGTGAAACACACCAAGACCATACCTTACTCTTTAGTCAAAAGGCTTCACAGCAAGGCAATGTGCTTGTTGGCTCAGCAGGCAATATGCGTGTCGAAATTACCACGCAGCCTTATTCAGTAAGTTACTTTAAAGGCAAACAATTACTGGTAAAAGAAGAGCAGGGCTTTTACTCAGGCACAGTGATTGAACAGCATGACAGCCAAACTGAAATACATAACGTACATGGTGTTCGCTTTAACTTAAATGACAGTGAGCAATTACTTGGCACAGGCGAGCGCGTATTAGGTATGGACCGCCGCGGCCATCGTTTACCTTTGTACAACCGTGCACATTACGGCTACGAAACTGAATCAGTACAAATGAATTACAGCTTGCCTGCGGTGATGTCGAATAAACAATATATGTTACTGTTCGATAATAGCGCCAAAGGCTGGGTTGATTTAGCAAAGTCAGAACAAAATGTCTTGCAGTTTGAAGCTGTGGCAGGGCGTAACGCTTATATTGTCGTGGCGGGTGATTCTTACCCAGAATTGATCGCCAACTACACCGATATCAGTGGCACTCAGCCCATGTTACCTCGCTGGGCGTTTGGTAATTTTGCCTCTCGCTTTGGCTATCGCACACAACAAGAAGTGATGGACACAGTTGCCAAATTCAAAGCGCTGAATATCCCACTCGACTCCATCATCATTGACTTATATTGGTTTGGTAAAGACATTCAGGGCCATATGGGCAACCTTGCTTGGGATAAAGACGCGTTTCCTGAGCCTGAAAAAATGCTACATGAACTACGTGAGCAAGGCATTCAACCTATTTTGATCACTGAACCATTTATTCTTTCGAGTTCAAAACGTTGGGACGATGCAGTTGCGCAAAAAGTACTGGCAAAAGATGCCGAAGGCAACCCAAAAACGTTTGATTTTTACTTTGGTAATACCGGTATTGTCGATGTCTTCAACGACACAGGTCGAAACTGGTTTAATAAAATTTATCAAGAACTTGCTGAACAAGGTGTACAAGGTTGGTGGGGCGATTTAGGTGAACCAGAAGTACACCCGAGTGATGCATTGCACACCCTAGATAATGGCCAGCAAGTGTCTGCCGATGCCATTCATAACGCCTACGGACATCAATGGGCAAAAATGTTATTTCAACATTTACAAACGACGCAGCCTGAACAACGTCCATTTATTTTAATGCGTGCAGGTGCTGCAGGCTCTCAGCGCTACGGCATGGTGCCTTGGACTGGAGACGTGAACAGAACTTGGGGCGGATTAAAACCACAAGTTGAGTTATCACTGCAAATGGGCATGTTTGGTTTGGGCTACACGCACTCAGACTTAGGTGGTTTTGCCGGTGGTGAGCAGTTTAATAAAGAGCTGTATATCCGTTGGTTACAATACGGTGTGTTCCAACCAATTTATCGCCCGCATGGTCAAGAACATATTCCTTCAGAAGTGGTATTCCATGATAAAGAAACGCAAGATATTTTGCGTCAGTTCATCGAACTTAGATACCAACTGATGCCTTATAACTACACGTTAGCGTATCAAAACAGTCAATCTGGTCTACCGCTGATGCGACCAACCTTTATGGGTGACGCTGCCAATACAGACCTTTCGAACAAAGACAGCTACCTATGGGGCGACGCGTTTTTCGTACACCCTATTACCTCAGCGAATTTAAGTTCTGTCGACGTCACGCTGCCAGAAGGTGTGTGGTTTAATTATTTCACAGGCAAAAAATTCGAAGGTGGCAAAACACATAAAGTCGAAGTAAACCTTGAGCAAATCCCTGTGTTCGTTAAAGCGGGAGCATTTGTGCCTATGGTTGAGAAGTTCCAAGCCACGCAAAACTACAGCTCTGAGCACTTAACCTTACATTATTGGGCCGATAACCAAGTACAAAATGCTACGGGCAGTATGTATGAAGACGATGGCCACACCATGAATGCCGACAAACGTGGTGAGTTTGAACTACTTAACTTCGCTGCGAAGCAGAATAATAGCCAATTGGGCATGCTGCTTATGCGCCAAGGCAAAGGCTACAAGGGCATGCCTAAAGCACGTGAAATCACCTTAAGAATCCATAACTGGCAACAGCAGCCAAAGCAGGTTAAGGTAGGCGACCAAATCATTCGATCTTATGATTGGAATAATAAAAACAGCACCTTAACGGTAAAATTTAACTGGCAGCATCAGCCATTGACACTACAGGTTCAATAACATGACAACACAACAGTCTGAGTCTTTAACCCGTATTATCGCCGACATTGGCGGCACCAATATTCGCCTTGCCATTGTCGACGAGCAAGCCGACGGCTATTACCGCAATATCAGCACCTATAAATGTGCTGACTATGCTGGTCTTGCCGAAGTATTAAAGCTGTATATCAGCGAGCAGCAATTAGAAGATAGCCGCTTAAGTGCTTGTTTAGCCATTGCGTGTCCGGTGGATGATGATTTGATTTCGATGACAAACCTGCCTTGGCAGTTTTCTCAATCGACTTTAAAAGAGACATTAAAGCTTGAGTCTTTAACGCTGATTAATGATTACACTGCCATTGCTATGGCTATTCCACTTTTAAGTGATGCACAAAAAGTAAAAATCGGTGATGGTGAAGCCGTTGCAGGTAAACCTATTTCAGTGTGTGGCCCAGGTACAGGGTTAGGTGTTGCGAACCTTATTCCTGTAGGTGACAAATGGCATTGCGTCAGTGGCGAAGGCGGTCATGTTGATTATGCCCCTGTTGGCGAGCTCGAAATCGAAATTTTGCGTTTCTTAAACAAGATTAAGCAGCGCGTTTCTTACGAGCAATTGCTATCGGGTTATGGTTTAGAACAGGTTTATCAGGCTGTTTCTGCCATTAAACAAAATCCAAACACCGAAAAACTCTCGGCACAGCAAGTATCAGAGCGGGGTTTAAACAATGACTGTGAATACTGCAATCTAGCACTCAATGTGTTTTGTCGTGTGCTCGGCGCCTTTGCAGGCAATTTGGCGCTAACATGCAACAGCGTCGGTGGTGTCTATATCGCAGGTGGCATAGTGCCGCGCTTTGTTGATTTCTTGAAATCAACGGCGTTTAGAGAGCGCTTTGAAAATAAAGGCCGTTTATCACACATTCCGCGTCAAGCGCCGACTTATGTGATCACAGAAAGCCAGCCGGGCCTATTAGGTGCTGCAGCTTATGCGATGCAAAGCTAATATTACTTTGAGGTGGCATAACAACTTAGTTATGCCACAAAACAAAAAAGGCCATACGTTGAAACGTATGGCCTTTGTGCTAGCTAAAAACCTCTAATTTAGAAAATCGCGTAAGATACGCTGAATTTTACGCTTCTTGGTAGAATATATCGGCCATTTGGCGATGTTGGGTTACGTGGATCACCCTCGGTAATGCCCATTTTATCCGTCACATTATCAATTGCTAATTGCATTTTCACGCGCTCTGACGGTTCATACAAAATACCAAAATCAACCTTGCTATACCCACCCAATACTACGGTGTTTTCATTGTTACCCCAACGGTCATCAACTGAAGATAATGTACCGTAAACCGTCAAGTATTGGTCGTCACCTAAGTCAAATTCATAACTTGGTGTTAAACGAACTTGCCAAGCTGGCTGACGCTGTGCTTCATTACCTGCATTATTCGGGCTTTCGGTAATTTCAGTTTCTTGTAAAGTCGCATTCAAATGAACTTTGAAGCCTTGCTCCGCCTCGTAGTTCATATCAAGTTCTACACCATATGCTTCGTTTGTCAGAATTTCAGCTGGATCACCAGGTCTTCTTACAAACGTGTCACCTTTCACTTCATTACTAAAGAAAGTCGCAAATGCTTGTAGGCTATCAGTCATGTATTTATAACCAAGCTCGCCTTGGGTGACTTCTTTGATTAAGTCTTCACCCGACGAATACACGCCATAATTGTCTCTAAAGTCATCAAAGTAAGGCATTTTGTAGCCCTGGTTCACACGACCAAATACAGCCATTTCATCATTCAAGCTGTAGTTAATACCAGCAGTCCATGACGTTTTGCTTTGCTCATAAGACACCGTCTTGTTTATAACCCCATCAAGACCTTCATCTACAGAATATTCCACTTCGTGCGTTTCGCGTCGTATACCACCATCAAGAGTAATGTCGTCATTCAGCTCATAGCTCAATGTTGTATACAATGCTGATGTTGTTGCATCACCGGTCGAGTTGATATCGTAGTTCCAGCCACACCCTTCTACATCATCGTTACACTCAATGCCCGACAGCATTTCACCGCCCGCTTCAAGTACATGATACGCATGGTTTCCAAGTGTCCACCAATCTTTTGCTGATGTTGAAGCATTGTATAGGCCCACTGACATGCTTAAGTCACCAAACGATTTTGATACTGCAAGATCATTTGTGAAAGCTTCAATGTCTTTGAGCACAACCCAGCGACCAATTTGCTGAACAGGCGTGTCACCTGCATACTCTTTACCTGTAACAGCACCCAGCGCAGAAACACCATCATCAGCAACCTCGGCAACCGTTGTTGAAGAGCCATTTGGTACTAATCCATATGTGTTAGCTTTACCTTGCGTTAGGCTAAAGCGGTCGATGATCTCCCAACCATTGCCTAATTCAAACTTAATGCTACCGCCTGACACATGACCGTTCCAACCTCTGCCTTCACCAAAATCAAAGGTTTGAGCATGGTCATTCTCACCATAATACACTTGTGCTTGACGATTTAGAGTACCGATTTGGGTATATCCCGCATCGATCCCTTCTACGTTAAGTGGGGTAGGCAAATACCAAGTACCTGTGTCGTCGGTTTGGCGGGTGTAGACGTTGACTTCACCGTTATCGAATTCTTTGGTCAGATTAATCGTAAATTGCTGACCTCTTTCTGAAGTAAAGCCAGCATCACGAATACCTTGAGAACGCTTGATGTAGCCACCAATCATGTAATAAAAGTCGTCAGAGAGCTCGCCACTTAACACCAAATCTAAACGCTGTAAGCCGTAGTCAGAAGTTGAATACTTCGCAAGCGCTTCTGTATCTTCGCTACCACGCTTTAATCTAAAGTTAGTCGTTAAACCCGGCTGGCCATTTGATACCACAGGGTTTGGACCTCCTCTTAGGGCCTCCATCGTTTCGATGGTTTCATCGATACGAAATAGCGAGGAGTTCTCTAAAAATGACAAAGTCGGCGCAGGATAAACTGGTGAACCCTCTAACGATAATGTTAAGAATGGTGCATCACCACCACCTGGAAAACCACGTACAAATACATTCGCACCTGATTCACCACCCGAAGTTTCTACCCACACGCCAGGTACCGCTTTAAACAAGTCTGCCGTACTTTTAGGAGATAACTTTTCAATAAGTGAAATGTCTAAGTTTGTTACGGCGAAGCTGGCATCTTTTTTACTGATCCCATTACCACCTGGTGTACCACTGATGACGATTTGTTCTATCTTTTGCTCGTCTTTCGCAGCATCTTCAGCCATAACTGTTTGACTGAGTAGCGTTGCTGATATTGCACATGCAATCGCACTATAAGAAAACTTTTTGCTCATTTGCTGTTGTCCCCTAGCGTGTTTTATCTTCGTTGTCATTTAAACAATCGCTACTCTCATTACACGGTTAAAGTGTAGCGTTTGTTGCATTAGGGCGTATTAAACCTTTGAGATTATGTTGCTTAAAAGTCAATACTTGTTATTTAACATATGAGCTTTTGCAAACGTTTGCAAACCATTTTTTCAAACGTTTGCAAAAATTACCGAATTTTTGCATTATGTCCTTGTCTTACCGTCTATTTTAAAATTGAGGATGTGGCTTTGACTCAAGAGTCTCGCTTAACGCTAACTGGATTAGCAAAACTCGCTGGCGTTTCTACTTCAACGGCTTCTCGCGCATTAAGAGATAACCCATTGATAAAAAAAGAAACTAGAGAAAGGATTCAAGCATTAGCCAAAGAGCACAGCTTCAGTATTAATCATGCGGCAAGCCAATTACGAACGCAAAAAACCAATGTCGTCGCAGTGATTCTGAACCTCACAGATCATACTGAACAAAGCATCAATGACCCTTTTTTACTCAAAATGGTCAGTGCATTGAACCTCGCGCTTAACAAAGCCGGTTATGAAATGCTGCTTTCCAACTCAATGATGGCTGATAGTGACTGGGCTAGTTATTTCATCAGCAGCCGTCGCGCTGATGGTTTAATTATTGTTGGTCAAGGAAAAAGCGAAGACAACGTCAATGATGTCGTTACAGCAAAAGCGCCTTTAGTAGTCTGGGGCGACCCAAAACTCAATAAAAAATACCCGATTGTTGGCAGTGACAACCAATACGGTGGCTATTTGGCTACCAAGCAACTTATTGAAAGTGGGTGTAAAAAAGTATTATTCCTTGGTGACACCGAGCACACTGAAATGGCGCAGCGCTACCTTGGGTACCAGCAAGCATTAAAAGAAGCTAAACTTCATTTTGATCCTAGCCTGACCATAGATATCGATATCACCAGTAAAGCAGCTTATGAAAAAGTAAATCAAGAAATCTTAAATCGAGGGCTATTTTTTGATGGCATTTTTGCCGTCAGTGATATGGTAGCATTTGGTGCTTTAAAAGCACTTAAAGAGCGATATGTCAGTATTCCCGGCGATGTTAGCGTAGTTGGCTTCGATGATATAAACATGGCTGAACTCTTCCACCCTGCACTCACTACTGTCCGACAAGATACTGATTTGGCAGCTCAATTGATGGTTGAGCAGTTAATTTGCCAATTTGAGCAAAAACCAGCTCAAAGCAAAGTACTTGAAGTTGAACTGTTCAAGCGACGCTCTACACCTTAAAGTTATTAATTTTCAAAATCTTGCAAACGTTTAGAGTCCGTATTTCTCTTCACAAGTGACACAGTTAATTTTAAACACTCAAAATGCAAACGTTTGCATTTGTTTTTTTATCGGCATAGACTAGCTAAATCAACCACAATAAATAACTATCACTAACGGGTAGTAACAACTAGGTATTTAGCATGTCCAGACTTGTCACTTTAGTTGCTATTTCAGCATGTTACTTTATCTTCGCTATCTTGTTGAATAGCGTTGGTACGGTCATTTTGCAATCCATAAACAGCTTTGGTATTTCTAAAGTGCAAGCAAGCACATTAGAAGGGTTTAAAGATTTACCCATCGCCATTGTGTCATTTTTAGTAGCCGCATATATTCCTCGTATCGGTTACAAAATAGCGTTATTAACCGGGCTTTTAGCAGTCACTGCTGCCAGCTTAGCGGCACCCGTTTTTGGTAATTTCATCGTTATAAAGCTACTGTTCGCGTGTATTGGTGCTTCGTTCGCACTCGTTAAAGTGTCTGTTTACTCAATCATTGGACAAATATCAGATTCAGAAAAATCTCATTCATCAACACTCAATACCGTTGAGGGGATTTTTATGGTGGGTAGTTTAATTGGCTATTGGTTATTTAGTTACTTTATAGACACTAATAACTTGCAGTCTCTTGCATGGCTCAATGTCTACTATGTATTGGCCGCACTCCTCATCTTTACCAGTGTTTTAGTTGCTTTTTCACCTATCAAAGCACCTGCATTTTCAGAAAAAAACGTTAACTTTGCTGATGCGTTTATCTCTATGCTGAAGATGAGTTACCAACCATTAGTTCTGATTTTTATTATTTCAATTTTCTTGTATGTTTTAATTGAGCAAGGGATCAGCACTTGGTTACCTACTTTCAATCGCGAAATTCTCCAGTTGCCCGTCGATATCAGCGTGCAAATGACCAGTATATTCGCAGCTTCTCTCGCCGCTGGCAGGTTACTCGCTGGGCAAATACTAAAGCATGTTAATTGGTATCGTTTTCTACAGGTGTGCATTATCGGCATGGCAGCTTTAATAATTGGCATCTTACCTCTAACACAGAGCATTGAAGCTCGTGACATTTCTAGCTTAAGCGATTTGCCATTAGCGGCTTACTTGCTGCCACTTATAGGGCTTTTAATGGCGCCTATTTATCCGGTATTAAACTCTATTATGTTGAGCTCATTAGAAACCGAAAAACACGCGCCAATGACAGGACTTATCGTGGTATTTTCGGCACTTGGCGGGACAACAGGTTCAATTATTACCGGCACAGTGTTTGAGTTTTTTGACGGTCAAACTGCGTTTTATCTTTCTTTAATACCTATGCTCGGTGTTTTCATCGCTCTGCGAGGTTTTCGCACTGCCACAGCACGTGTTTCACAGTAATTTTTATAGGTCATTTCAATGAAGTCATTTTGTAATGAAAGCGTCGCGTTTTTCCAAAGCGAGCTGTTTCAACGCGTGCAACTTGCAGCAATTTTCCAAGATAGTAAAACGTTTGCCGACGCAAAACCCAAAACCAGCTACGCAGATACACTCGCTCGTTATACCACGCAAAAAAACTGTTCAACCTTTGATTTAGTTGAGTTTGTTTCAACGCATTTTGAGCTTGAACATGTCAGGGAGTTATCAGCATCACAAAAGACCAGTGACATCAAAGAGCACATTGAACGTCTTTGGGATATTTTACAAAAGCCAGCGGACACCCAAGTAGAGAGTTCTTTGATCGCTTTAGAGAATCCATACATTGTGCCCGGAGGTCGGTTTCAAGAAATTTATTACTGGGATAGTTACTTCACCGCTGCTGGTCTGATCCATTCGGGAAAAATCGATATTGTCGAAAGTATGCTCAATAATATGGTGAGTCTTCTCAAGCGTGTGGGTACCATCCCAAATGGTAACCGTAGCTACTATGCAACACGTTCACAACCCCCAGTTATGTCATTACTCGTTATGTTACTCGCCGAACAAAAAGCCAATCGTAACGCCTTTATCCGCCAATATATTGATGCTATAGAATCTGAGTATCAGTTTTGGATGCAAGGCGCTGACACGCTAAATGGGGAAAATACGCAAACACTTAGAGTGGTAAAAATGCCTGATGGCAGCTTGCTTAATCGCTATTGGGATAATGCAGCAACACCAAGACCCGAGTCATATCGAGAAGATTATGAGATGGCTTTAACACTCCCAGAAGAACAGCGTTCAGATTTCTATCGCAATATTCGTGCTGCCTGCGAATCAGGTTGGGATTTCAGCTCGAGATGGCTAGCCAATCCAAATGACTTAATGTCAGTGAAAACTACCGCAATTGTGCCCGTTGATTTGAATTGCCTAATGCTACAGCTTGAGACGAATCTCGCCCACTGTTTTGAAATAACAGGTAACGAGACAAAACAAAACGACTATATGACTCGTGCCGAACAAAGAAAACACGCAATCAATCAGTACTTATGGTGTGATGAAAAACAGTTTTATTTTGACTACGACCATATCGAAAATAAACGTTCAGAGGTGGAGTCATTAGCTGCAAGCGTCGCCTTATTTGCCGAAGTTGCTTCGGAGCAGCAAGCACAGTCTGTCGCCAACAAACTTGAAAGGGCTTTTTTAAAAGGTGGCGGCCTGGTCACAACTTTGTCTGAAACCAAGCAGCAATGGGACGCGCCAAATGGGTGGGCACCACTGCAATGGTTTAGTGTTCAAGGTCTTATGAACTATCAACACAACTCTCTTGCTGTAAAAATCATGCAGCACTGGACTCAATCGGTTGAAACGATTTTTGCTCAAACGGGCAAATTAATGGAGAAATATAATGTATGTGAGGTCGTTGATATTGCCAGTGGCGGAGAATACGAAGTACAGGAAGGTTTTGGCTGGACGAATGGCGTTACACTCGACTTTTATCATCGCTTACAGAATATTGCCGAAGATCCTAAATAGATAGGTGCCCATTATGACAACAAATGCACAGCTCATCACTCGTATTATCGCCGACATTGGCGGCACCAATATTCGTCTTGCCATTGTCGACGAGCAAGCCGACGGCTATTACCGCAATATCAGCACCTATAAATGTGCTGATTACGCCGGTCTTACCGAAGTATTAAAGCTGTATATCAGCGAGCAGCAATTAGAAAACAGCCGATTAAGTGCTTGTTTAGCCATTGCGTGTCCGGTGGATGATGATCTAATTTCAATGACAAACTTGCCTTGGCAATTTTCGCAATCGGCATTAAAAGAGACATTAAAGCTTGAGTCTTTAACGCTGATTAATGATTACACAGCCATTGCCATGGCTATTCCACTTTTGAGTGATGCACAAAAAGTAAAAATCGGTGATGGTGAAGCCGTTGCAGGTAAACCTATTTCAGTGTGTGGTCCAGGTACAGGGTTAGGTGTTGCGAACCTTATTCCTGTTGGAGACAAATGGCACTGTGTCAGTGGCGAAGGCGGTCATGTTGATTATGCGCCAGTTGGCGAGCTCGAAATCGAGATTTTGCGTTTCTTAAACAAGATTAAGCAGCGAGTTTCTTACGAGCAATTGCTATCGGGTTATGGTTTAGAACAGGTTTATCAGGCTGTTTCTGCCATTAAACAAAACCCAAACACCGAAAAACTCTCAGCACAGCAAGTATCAGAGCGCGGTTTAAACAATGACTGTGAATACTGCAACCTAGCACTCAATGTGTTTTGTCGTGTACTCGGCGCCTTTGCAGGTAATTTGGCGCTAACATGCAACAGCGTCGGCGGTGTCTATATCGCAGGTGGCATAGTGCCACGCTTTGTTGATTTCTTGAAATCAACGGCGTTTAGAGAGCGCTTTGAAAATAAAGGCCGCTTATCACACATTCCGCGTCAAGCACCGACTTATGTGATAACAGAAAGCCAACCGGGCCTATTAGGTGCTGCAGCTTATGCGATGCAAAGCTAAAAACTAAAAGCTAAGTAGAGCTCTTACTTAGCTTTTAGCTTAATTACTTATTAAATATTGCGCTTTTATTTCCCTCAATCTTTCAGCTAAACCGCTAAAAAACCTGCTAAATTTAATTAGAAATAGTCCCTTTTTTAAACTAGGCTTAAATTAATCGAGCTGCCTCTAAAAATATCAAAAGCCTTTTATGGATAAACTATTTAAATTCGCGCATGCTGTTTTCGTGTTGCTACTTATTATTTCAAGCAACAGCGTCGCTCAGATCCCATTACTAACCAATGAATATTCGGTAAAAAAGCTCACTGCCGAAGAAGGGTTTGTATCCTCTGAAATCTACTCCATCATTCAAGATAAACAGGGACTGATTTGGTTTGGCACAGCAGAAAATGGCGTAATGCGTTATGACGGTCGCAAAGTCACACTATTCGAGTTTGACAGCATGAGTGAAAACGGCCTTTCGCATAATGACGCAGGCAACTTAATGCTAGATAGAGATGGGAATATTTGGATTGGCACTTGGGGCGGCGGAGCTAATAAATATAACCCTACGACGGGTAGGTTCGACAACCATTTACATGACCCAAAACGCAGTGACTCTATCTCAGCAAACCGCATTCAATCACTGCACCACGACGAAGACGGTTCGATTTGGCTTGGCTCTTACGATCAAGGCTTAAACCTATATTTAGGTAGAAACAAATTTTCTCATGTAAAAAAAGCCACTGAAAAAGTCCAAGGTTTAAGTCATAACCGTATTTGGGATATTGAGAATAAAGACAAAGATGCTCTCTGGGTTGCCACCAGTTTCGGATTAAATTTGTTCGACAAAAAGAATTTAACTTTTAAGTATTTTTTTCCAGATCCAACTAATAATACCCCAACAGGTGCGAACGAAATTCGCCATATTCTCAAAACTCGTAATGACCAAATTTATATTGGCACACAACAAGGTCCTTTTAAGTTCAACCCAGACTCTAAGCAATTTACGCAATTAGGTCTTTTTAATAATGAGAACTTAGGCCAAGTTAACTCTATGATTGAAGACAAAGAGGGATTTATTTGGTTTGTCACCAGCAAAGGCGTGTTTAGGCTCGACCCTGCCGATGATGAAATCAAGCAACTCGAATTAGAGCACAATAATGGCTTACGTATCATTTTCGAAGACAGTGGCAGAACGCTTTGGATCACCAATGAAGTACAAGGTATTTACAAGCTGGTGCCTCACCGAAAGTTTAAATCAATTCAAAACCCAGAGCTTGTGGCACCAAATGGTATTTTAAGCAATACAAACGGTGATTTACTAATCGCGACATCCAACTCCGAATTGTTTAAATGGCAAGTGGACTCTCAAAAACTTGAAAAGCTCTCAAGTGCTATTTTTAATGAGGAAAATGGCTTTAAAAACAACCGCTTGCTAGAGCGACCTGTGCTTTATTTATCTGACGATAATTTACTCTGGATTGCGCAAGATGAAGGGTTGGCAACGTTTGATCTTGTTACGCGAAATATCGAGTTAATCACCTACCCCAAAAATGATCCAGGTCACAAAGAGTTTAGAGAGATCCGCGCTCTAAGTGCCGACACATTAGGCAAAATTTGGATAGGTACATACAAAAACGGGGTTTATACCTATGACCCACAACAACGAAAGTTCACACATCTAGATTCAACTTATGGCCTTACCCACCCCGAGGTACTCGAAATATTTAGAGACGATAAAGGTAATATGTGGGTAGGCACAGGCGATGGTGCGAACTTATGGCAAGAAGATATGCAGTTCTTCATGCCCTTTAAAAATAACCGTTACAACCCTGATAGCTTGCTTGGAAGTATAGTCCAAGACATACACCAAACAAGAAGTGGCGAGATATGGATTGCCACGCAAAAGGGACTAAACCTTTACCAACCTGATGCGCAAAACTTCAAACATATAAAAAAAGAAGATGGACTACCCACCAATTTAATTAGAGCCATCGCCGATGACGCTGAAGGCTATCTATGGCTGACCACAAACAAAGGGGTTTCAAAGTATTCTCCGAAAAACGACACCATTAAAAACTTTGACAGCCAAGATGGTTTGTTAGGCTTGAATTATTACCCTAATAGCCTTGTAAAGGGCAGTAATAACACCTTCTTTACCAGTAGCCAGCGTGGTATTGAGTACTTTAGCTCTACTTCTTTGACCAGCAACCAAGCTGACCCAAACTTAATATTAACTGGGTTTAACGTGATGGGGCAACCTGTACAGTTAGATATGCCTTACTCTTATGTCACTGACATCAACCTGTCTTATCTAGATTATGTATTTTCTTTCGAGTTTGCAGTTTTAGACTTTATTTCCCCCAACAAAAACCAATACGCATACAAATTAGAAGGCTATGACGATAAATGGATTGAAATCGGCAATCGTAACATTGCCTCGTTTACCAATTTAGATGGCGGTGACTATACGTTTATGGTCAAAGCGACTAACAGTAACGGGGAATGGAGCAAGAACATGCTCACCGTAAACCTGCATGTTTCTCCACCGCTTTGGCAAACGTGGTGGGCTTATTGTATTTATGTCTTGATATTACTGACCCTTATTTTCAGCGCTATTTATTTAAGAACACGACTGCAAAAAGTTGAAATAATAAGACAGAAACAATTTGTGACTAAACTTGAGCAACAAGTCTCTGAGAAAACTGCATCACTGGAATCTCAAGCCAAAGAGCTAGCTGCTGCACTCGAGAAAGCAGAAGAAGCTACGCAATTGAAATCTGATTTTTTAGCCAATATGAGTCACGAGATCCGAACCCCCATGAATGGGGTGATTGGTATGTTGAACCTGCTTAAAGCCGGAGAGCTAAACCCTGAGCACGCGCATACGGTTGATATAGCTAGAACCAGTGCCAACTCTTTGCTAACTTTAATCAATGACATTCTAGACTTTTCAAAAATCGAAGCTGATAAACTCGAATTAGAAAATATTGAATTTGATATCAGGGAGTTGATTGAATTACTTGCCGAATCCATGTCACTCAGCGCGCAAAGTAAAGGTGTTGAGATTGTGCTCGATTTAACGGAGCTTAAAACGACGGCCATTAAATCTGATCCGGGTCGGATCAGGCAAATACTGACAAACATTCTTAGTAATGCCATTAAATTTACCGAACATGGCGAAATTGTTATTGCTGCAAAACTACTAGCAACAGACTCGCCAGATACCTTCGAGTTAAACTGCCAAATCCGCGATACAGGCATTGGTATACCTAACGATAAACTCATCTCATTATTTGATGCATTTAGCCAAGTTGATGCGTCCACAACCAGAAAGTACGGAGGTACGGGCCTTGGTCTCAGTATTACAAAGCGCCTATGTCAGTTGTTAGGCGGTGATATTAGTGTCACCAGTGAAGTTGGTGTTGGAAGCTGCTTTACTATCACTTGCCTTGTAACGAGTCAAAATCAATCAACCACAGAGCATCATGAACTCGGGCACCTAGGGTTGAAACTGTTGCTCGTCGACGCCAATAGTTCAAGTCGCTTTGCATTGAAGAAACAACTCAACGCCTGGGGGGTAGAAGTAGCAGATTGCGTAAGTGGTGAAGCGGCGCTAAACATCTTAAAAACACAGGATATGCAAAGCACAGCATCTTTCGATATTGTGCTATTTGATAAGTATTTGCCCTGTATGCAAGGCGAGTCATTTGCGAAACAGCTCAGAACCACGACTAGTTTCAGAGAAACTAAACTCGTCATGATGGGCAGGCTTAATGAGCAATATAGTCAAATACAAATTATCGAATTAGGCGTTGATGCCTATTTTTACAAACCAATTACCCAAGCCGCCTTACTAAAATCTATCGCGATAGCAAGCGCTGAACTTCGTCATCAGCTTGAAGCAAATAATTCACAGGCTTTAAGTATTGAACAGGCAACAGCTGCACCTAATTCAGAGTCTGATTGGACTGCCAATGTTCACCTACTGCTAGTAGAAGATAATAAAGTTAACCAACTGGTTGCATTAAAAGTTTTAAGTAATATTGGCATAAAAACAGAAGTCGCTGAGAACGGCTTACAAGCTATCGAAAAGCTCTCATCATCAAATGAATCTGAACCATTCACCTTAATTTTAATGGACTGTCAAATGCCTGAAATGGATGGCTATCAAGCAACTCAAGCTATTCGTTTAGGTGAAGCTGGCGATAACAATATTGCCATTCCAATTATTGCTATGACTGCGAATGCCATGCAGGGCGACAAACAAAAGTGCCTTGATGCAGGTATGAGTGACTACATCACAAAACCAATTGTAGAAGAGCAAGTCATTGAAAAGCTCAAAGAGTGGTCGTTAAAATAATCAGCCTACCTCTCTTTACGATCACTTAACCTAGTGTTTTACACAATGCTGAATACGTATGCATAACATGGTGGTTGTTTCATATACTCGGTAGTATTGATTGAATGCCATATTAAATGCCATTTTTTTACGGTTTAAACTGACTAATAAGTGAATACTAATTGGTCAAAATCACCAGCCAAAATATTGGTATAAATTCAAAATAAGAGTCGTTTTATGACCAGACAACAAACACAAAACACCAAGCCAAAATTGAGCTTCTGGCAGATCTGGAATGTCAGTTTTGGTTTCTTAGGCGTACAGTTTGGCTTTGCCTTGCAAAACGCCAATGCCAGTCGGATCCTTTCAGACCTCGGCGCTGATCTTCATTCTCTTTCTCTTTTTTGGCTAGTAGCCCCTGTAATGGGCTTAATCATTCAGCCCATTGTTGGTTCAGCGTCAGATAAAACTTGGAATCGTTTAGGACGACGTAATCCGTATATTTTAGCCGGTGGTATTGCTGCAGCATTTGGTATGTTACTTATGCCAAACTCATCAAATATTGCCACCTTTATGACACCGCTCTTATTTGGTGCCATGATGCTAGCATTGATGGATGCAGCATTTAACCTAGCTTTCCAGCCATTCCGCGCACTTGTGTCTGATATGGTCTCTGAAGACCAACGCAACCTGGGTTATTCAATTCAATCTTTCCTGATCAATATCGGTGCGGTTTTTGGCTCTATTTTACCTTTCTTACTGACCAATGTTATTGGGCTAGAAAACGTTGCAGATAAAGGCGAAGTTGCCCCTTCTGTGATTTGGGCTTTCTATATTGGTGCGACTGTGATGTTAGGCTCAGTGCTTTGGACTGTTCTGCGTACTAAAGAATATGCACCAGGCGAGAATGGCTTACCTGAATTAAACCAAGAAGCCGAAAAACTGCCACTTGGTGAGCGTCTTGCTGGTTTCTTCGGGCTTATGAAAACCATGCCTGAGACTATGAAACGTCTTGCTGTGGTGCAGTTTTTCTCATGGTTTGCTCTATTCATTATGTGGGTTTACACCATGCCTGCCATCACTCAACATATTTGGGGAGTAGATGCTAAATGGTTTGATCCTGACTACTTATCTCAAGTTGGCCAAGTTCCAGCGCACATTGCACAAGCTAAGGGTACTGCAGGTGACTGGGTCGGTATTATGTTCGCTGCATACTCGGTTTTTGCTGCTATTGCGTCATTATTTATGGCGAAAGTCGCCAACCAAATTGGTCGTAAGCTGACTTACTCTGTCTCACTATTAGCTGGCGCCATTGGTTATATCAGTATCATTTTCTGGCAAGACAGTACGCTGACAATGGTGAACTTAGGGATCACTGAAATCGAAGTACCACAAGGTGCAGTGATGTTACTTATATCTATGATTGGTGTTGGTATGGCGTGGGCGGCGATTTTAGCCATGCCTTATGCCATTCTTGCAGGCAGTTTACCGCCGAAACAAACTGGTGTGTATATGGGTATTTTCAACTTCACTATTGCCGCACCACAAATTGTATCGGGCTTGTTTGCGGGTTGGATCTTAACCTCAGTATTTGAGAACCAAGCAATTTACATCATGATGATGGCCGGTGGTGCAATGCTGCTCGCAGCCTTGGCCGTTTACTTTGTAAAAGAAAATGGGTCGGAAACAACTGAGACCACATCAGAGCAGGCAACAGCTTAATACGAGAATCAAAGTAACGTTTAAAAGTTAAAGTTGATTTAACGTTATCCCAAGCGAAAAGCCGGTTGAAGCCAGACTTCAATCGGCTTTTTTATATCGTTATCCCTTCTGATTGAGAACCTTTGAACATTCCCCTCGTACTATTCATTAGACATTTTTTAGACTGCTCTGCTTTTATCCTTTTCGCAATAAACTGGAAGCGATGGTACAACTTTCTGTAGCCATGTTTTGCTGCTTCTCCAACCGTTCACTGTTCCAATTATTAAATAAAACAGTGAACTCTGTATTTCTGCGGAAGATGTGTATGAGAAAATTATTATTACTTACTAGCTTGATAGCCCTTAGCGCATGCAATAATGACACACCTGTTTTTATTGAAGATGATAACAACATAGGCAGCCTGCCAAGCACTCCCCCTTCACCAGAACATAATCCAACAACTGATGAAAAAGTTAAATTAGGTAAACTACTATTTTGGGACCCTATTTTATCGGGAAATAAAGATATTGCTTGCGCCAGTTGCCATCATCCAGATCATGGTTACGCTGAAAATTTAGACTTAAGCATTGGTGTTGGCGGCTCAGGCTTGTCTGAAAATAGGCATGGCGGAAAGCTTATTCATCGCAACGCACCAACGATTTTAAATACCGCCTTTAATGGTATGGATGAAGACGGAGCAGTAGAGCCGCTAAATAGCCCAATGTTTTGGGATAATCGTGCTAATTCATTAGAAGAGCAAGCACTGCTCGTTTTGCAATCTGGCGTTGAAATGCGTGGTGACACTATCTCAGCAGACGACATTATGCAGGTACTTTCAGAACGTTTACTCAATATTGCCGAATATCGCAGCCTTTTTAATGATGCATTTGGCGATGAAACTATTAACGCCGAACGTATCACACAAGCAATTGCGGCTTTTGAACGCAGTTTAATCGCCTCAAACAGCCCTTTTGATCTGTACGCACGCGGTGATGAAAACGCCTTAACCGAGCAACAAATTCGCGGTATGGATGCTTTTGCTCAAGCTGGTTGCGCAGAATGTCATGGTGGTCCAATGTTCTCTGACTTTGAATTGCATCAACTTCCTGTAAAAGAAAACGCCAAGTTAGTACAACTCGAAGTTGTTGATGAAGGTAATGAGAAGCGCTTTAGAACTCCATCATTGCGCAACCTTTCTTTCACTGCGCCTTATATGCATAACGGCACAGAAGCCACATTACGTGATGCAATTCTATTCTATGATGACATTGCCAATCCTGGAAACTCAGAAGAGCTGGCTAATTTGAATTTTGATGATGTAGATTCAGAAACACTAGATGCTATTGAGGCTTTTATTCATGCTTTGAGTGATAAAAACTTTGATAAGATTATTCCACAAAATGTACCTAGCGGCTTAACCCCTGGAGGAAATATCTAGGCATAACGCAGCAAAATAAGGACAGTATTGGCTTATCACCGACTGTCCTTATGTGGATATTAAGAAAAGCCAGGTGTTAGTACTAATTTTCCCATTACCTGACCACTTTCTATCAGATCATGTGCTTTATTTGCATCACCTAATGGTAAGGTCGATACGATTGGTTTAACCTTGCCTGCTTTAAATAACGAATAAACTTGCTCTAAAGACGATTTCACTAAAGGGAAGTTATTAAAGTAAGTCGCATAAATCTCAGAATAAGTAATTGTCGGTGATTTACCAAAGTGCTGCATTATTGTTTGCTGTGTATTTGTTTCGCCAGCGCCTGCTAAAAAACCAAAAACTATTATATGGCCCAAAGTAGCAAGAACTTCTATGTCATCTTTAAAGGTATCTCCAGCAACAGGGTTAAAAATATAATTAACGCCGTTACCTCCAGTTACCTTCTTAACCGCGGGAATCCAATCATGAGTCGAATTAAATGCAAAGTCAGCACCTAACTCAAGCGCTCTAGTTACTTTTTCGTCTTTTCTATCCAACGCAATGACTTTCAGCCCTGCTGCTTTAGCCAGTTGGATTAAGGCTGTGCCAACACCGCCAGTAGAAGCATATATAAGCACAAATTTATTTGCTTCAACTCGCGCGACATTATGTAACATATGATATGCCGTGAAATATGTGACCGGCATAGCGCCTGCTTCTATTAAATCAACACTGTCATCTATCAAAACAAGTTTATCGGCTTCAACTGCCGTATACTCTGCATACATAGAAGCACCTATTGGTCCCAGATATGCAACTCTTTGACCGACAGACAAATTGCTATTATTTGCATCTACTATAATGCCACTACCTTCAACACCAGGTATAAAAGGTAATTCAGGCATCATGCCCGGTGGCATATTTCCTTCACGAATAATCGTATCTATAAAATTCACAGGTGCTGCTGCAACCTTTACTAATACTTGGCCTTCGGAAAGTTTTGGGGTTTCAATTTGCATGTAATTTAACTGTTCACTGCTGCCTGTTTGTGCTAACTGAATTGCTTTCATAACCTGCTCCTGTTTACTTAAAAAAGTGTTCATAAATGAACTGAAGCAATAATAGAGAGAATTATATACGTGTGTAATTGGTGATATTGGACATCACAATTGCAAAAATGGAATAATCGAGTTAAACCTCTTTTGGAAGTAAATGATGGATAGAGTGCTTGATGATTTAACTATCTTTTGTGCAGTAGTGGAGTCTGGCAGTTTGAAAAAAGCCGCTGCCCAGCTAAATATCCCACATAGCACTGTTAGTCGCAGAATTGATAACCTAGAGCATCAATTAGGATTAAAGCTATTACACCGAACTACGCGAGCAGTTAAAGTCTCATCGAGAGGCCTTAATCTCTACAATGACAGTGCTCCGATGCTAACGAGTCTAAAAAGCGCCATCACATCTGCAATAGACGATGAAGTTTCATTTAAAGGAAAACTCAGTGTATCTATGCCAGTCCGTGCAGGAATAGACTTCTTAGGGGCGTGGTTAATAGACTTTTCAACTCTACACAGTGAGTTAAAACTAGAGGTGGCGTTATCAAACCAGAATAAACAACTGGTTAATGACGGTATAGATTTAGCGTTTAGAGTCGGTCCTTTAACTGACTCAGCTGCAATCGCTCAGCCTCTTTGGGATATTCCCTACACAGTTTGTTGTAATCAGCACTTTTTTAAAAACCACAAGATTAAGTCAAATTTACTTACTAAACAGAAACTTATAGAATTACCAAGCGTTGTTGTTAAACCTGTTGAAAAATGGGCATTCATTGATGACAAAAAAGCGCAACGACTAATAACCCCCAATGAGCAACTCACTGTTGATGATTTGGGGTTAGCTTTGCATGCAGTGCAAACAGGTCAGTATATGGCTTACTTACCCACCTCTATGCTTGATGGACTTAACCTTGAATTTATTGATATTGAAGGATTAAAACCTAGAACTCGAGTCATGTATGCCTATTACATGGGGCGTAGACACGCACAAAGCCAAATTAAGCATTTAATTGAATATATAAAAGAGAGATTTGAAGCAAAGCAACCAGCCTAAGCGCAATAGATTTGATTGCTTTGTAATTAACACTTTGTGATGAACAGTTTTCTGGTTCGATTTAGAAAAGCTAACAAGACTGCCTAACAATAAGTTGAGGTTCTATCAAACGGCTTTCTACCGCTTTGCCTGCGATCATATCCAGTAACGCTTCGACCAATAACTCGCCTGCGCGTTTTGTATCTTGTTTCACCGTAGAGAGAGGGGGTGAAGTAAAGTTAGCAACGGCAATATCATCAAAGCCAACGACTGCCACGTCTTCAGGAATGCTTAAACCATGCTCTTTTAAAGCTCGCATTGCACCTACCGCGATCAAGTCGCACGCTGCACAAATCGCATCAAATTCCACGCCTGAGTCGAGCAATTTTTTCGCTGCATCATAACCTGCTTCTTCAGTATACAAAGCGTTTATTTGCAGCTTCTCATCAACCTTAATACCAAGCTCTTCAAGCGCTGCACAATGGCCTTTATATCGGTCGAAAAACTCCGGCGCATGGCTTGAAGCTGTACCTAAGAAAGCCAATTTTTTACGGCCTTGCTTCAATACATGTTGCGTGATTTCTTTACCACCCGCAAAGTTGTCACAGCCAATTGCAGAGCCTTTGAGTTGATCTTCACCCACACCCCAGCGCACATAATGCGTGCCTTGTGCTGACAGTTTTGTTAGCTTTTCAGCAAAGTCGACATAGTCACCATAGCCCAGCAAAATGAGACCATCAGCTTTGTTACTGTCTTCAAAATCGGCATGCCAATCGTTACTGGCTTGCTGAAACGAGACTAATAAGTCATAACCTCTATCTGCACAGGCACGAGTAATGCTGCCCAGCATAGACAAAAAGAAAGGATTAATGGCTGAACCATCGTCGGTTGGGTCTTCAAAAAGTAACAAGGCCAACGTATCACTGTGTTGAGAACGCAGATTACTGGCGTTTTTATCAACTTTGTAATTCAGTTCTTTGGCAATTTTTTGCACTTTTTCACGGGTTTCTTGGTTCACCAAAGGGCTATTACGCAAAGCGCGCGAGACCGTTGATTGCGACACCCCAGCAAGGTAAGCGATATCGAAAGACGTTGCTTTTTTCACAGACTAAACTCGTAGTTAAACTCACCTAAGAATATACCTGAGTAGACCTTTTATGTGTAGTTAAAAGCACAGGATTGATTAGTAAAGTAAAAACGGTTCTTTGTTGAAGGCGGGACTTTATATCGTGTAAAAAGTGTAAAAAAGCGTCGGGTAAACCGACGCCTACAGAAAGTACCAGCCCCGGCTTTAATAGCTGACTGTAGGCGCGACTTTATGTCGCGCAAAGTAATTGCAAAAAAAACGTCGGGTAAACCAACGCCCACAGAAAGGACCAATCCCGGCTTTAATAGCTGACTGTAGGCGCGACTTTATGTCGCGCAAAGTAATTGCAAAAAAAACGTGGAGGTGAACCCTCGTTTTTGTAAAATAGTAATGCTTATTTATGATTGAGACTCTAGGTCAACTTCTTCTCTAACTTCATCATCATCCAATGCCATCACGTCACGAACATTCTTTTGCACTGTAATTGCTGCAAAGCCACTCAATAAAAACGCCATGGCGTAAAAGCCTTTTTCGCTCAGTAACAACTCTGCATTTACTAACCCAATTGTTAACAGGGCAATTGCAGACCCTGCAGCGGCCCAGCACATCATAAAATAAGGTTTTGAAATAGTGTGACCTTCCATTTTATCGCGGATGGTCTTTTGTAAAGACACGAATGAAAACAGGCCAAATAACAATACTGCTAGGTAATAACCTTTTTCATTCAATTGCATGGTGGCATTTGCTAAACCAATTAGAAATGCCGCGACACCTGCTACTAACATGGCAACGGATGCCATTCTAAATGCCTTACTTGGTTTATTGATAAGTACTTGTTTATTCATCACCTGTGTCTCCATTATTCTTGAATTCGTTACGTCTTGTAAGTGGATTCAGTATTAGAGACACAGCAAATTTAGTAAACCCAAACTATCAAAGATTAGTATTTAGGGACTAAAAGTATTGTTTTAATAAACTTTATTGAGGTTTTATTAAATATGGCTCCTGACGAAGGTCAGGAGCTAATGAGTTGAAAGGCTTAAAATCACGAGATGATTACTTTAAAGTGCTGTTAATAAACCCCTGCATCTGTTCAAGCATTTGCTCGTAGTAGGGGTTAAAGGTTAAGCGCTGCAAATTAGGGGTCGTTTCTAAGTTCGCCTCTGTCAGCTCACCTAAAGTAACCGCATTGGCTGTTTTACAACTGACGAATAGTTTAGTTCCGGTTAGATGCTCGCAATTACGATAACTACCCTGCCAACCATAATGCGGGTTACTCGGCGCATTTGTTGGGGATGTGTGTGCTATATCAAGCACACGCTTACAATACACTTGCCCTTCACACGAAAAAGTCGTGACGGTTTTTAATGAGTTAGGTAAGGCATTAAGTTGATCTTCAACGTTATTGGCATAGTAATACACAAGCTTATCTTGTGCTTGCGCTGCGCCGTTTTGTGCGTGCCAGCGAGCCAGTATGTTTACCGTTGCTTCGCTGTTGATGGTTTGGTCAACTTCGCTCACCACCACAAAAAACGGTATATTGCGTAGCCCTTTTAACTTTTTCGGTTCGATCCGCTTCATAAGCGCATGAACTTGTGCGCCCGCATTGGCAGGGAACGACTCATACTTAGCAAAGTCAATATCAGCCGCTTCATCTAAATAGTCGGTAAACCAACTGACGTATTTCGCTGCCCACGCCATACCCGCTTTTGCTTCACTGGCTGGCGACCACAGCATTACCCCTTTAAGTTTTTGCTGCTCAGTTTCGTTCAAGGTATTGTGATTCAAGTAATCAACAACCAAAGCACCACCTGTTGAAAAACCACCTAAATACACGTTATCGAAATCGTTAAGCATGCTTTTAATGGCATACGATGCCGCTTGTCGCCAATCAGCTTGGTCAATATCAACCAAGGCTTCTGCGGCTGTACCATGCCCAGGTAATAACAGAGTACGCACAGATATACCCTGCTCTAAAAATGAGTTGGCTAAATCATGAAATAAATATGGCGAATCAGTTAAACCATGAATCAGCAATACAGCTGCCTTTTCGTTAACGGCTTTGAGTTCAAACGGCGTGATTAAGTCTACAACTTGAAGTGGCTTATCTGCATACAAGCGTATGCTGGTTTCTGTTTTAATTGGACAAGGCATGTTTGCTTTGGGGTTTTGCGCATTAATATGCGCGCGCGCAGCAGCCAAGTAATCTTGAAAAGGTTTGTTTGATGCAAAATCGAAGTTGATGCGCTTAACACCGCCTTTGACAAATCGATAAGTGCCTGCTTGTTTAAATTTTTCAATTTGCACAAGGTCGTTATTAATCGTCACACAGTTAAGCGAACTAGCGTCTTTAGTCGTAGAAACATTGGCCGCAAACACATTGGCTGAGAAAGCACTTGTAAAGAAAACTGCAGCACTCAACATCGCTTTTTTGAAAATAGTATTAACTGACATGAAAGTGTCCTTCTAAACTTTTGATTTATTTCGTCTAAACTGCTCGAATAAAGTTGGTTCCCATGCTCGCATCGCGAATAAGAGCCCCATATGTTTGCGTTTCGAAATTGGTAGTGCTGAATCTTCTTGATTTAAGATCGCCGCTTCTTTAGTGAGCTGATTCAATTTACGTTGAATGATCTCAATGGAAGAATTGGAATAACGACCACGTAAATAAAAACGAAAACTATCTTCTTCATCAAACTTACTCGCCATAAAACGATGCAACACTTCTTGTTCCATAAATCGCTCTAACGGGCCGTTTTTGATCCACCTGAAATCTTGGGCAATGAGGAGTTTATAATGGTTGTTTGGCAGAAGTTGTATAAGCTTTATTTTATCAAGCCGTGCAAATAAGCGAATAAGCTCAAATTGATCGATATCATACTGTTCAATTATATCGTCAAACTGCCATGCATCACGAACACAGACCGCCACCAGTAGCAGCTTAGGATTATCAATAAGCTCTTGCTCTTGCTCTAATGTGAGCTCAGTTAGTTGCTCTTGTTGCTTCTCGGTGATGGAAAATAAATCAGACAGGCTTATCTGCAATAAATGACAGATCTCTTCTAGCCGTTGCAAGGTAAAGCTTTGCTGAGCAAAAATACGTTTAATATTTGCCTCGCTCATATCGAGCTTTTCAGCAATGTCTTTGTACGTTAGCTTTTGCTGTTTAAGCAGCATTTTCAGAGTATCGCTCACCTGCGAAATTTGGCTCATAGTGTTCCTTAAAAGTTTTACCAATGGCTTTCAAAAGCGTTCAAACTGGCAAAAAAGTCATTGCCTCTAACAACCAAGCAAATTGAAATAGCCTAAGCAAAAAGCCAGATAGTTTAGGATTACTATACTTAGAGTTTCTTAAATTGCTACATCTAATAACCGAGTTTACGTAATTAATCCTCTGGTCTAACTTGTAGTCAACGCAAACAAACACAGTATGTTGAATTTAAAGGACACCACTATGAAACGCATTTCTCAACTTTTCACATTAGGTTTAATTGCATTGACATCATTTGCATCTTACGCAGAGTCAGCGTCTGAACATGCCAGCAAAGGCAGCCGCCACTCAGCGCTAGCTAGTGCACACAGCACTACAGCCAGCGCCCAAGTAGCCAGCGGCGTGGTCGCAGTGCCATTATTAGTTGCTGGCAGCACAGCATCAGCTAGCCAAGCCGTTGGCGAGTCACTAATTGATGCTGCATCAGGTAAACATACAATCGATAAACATGAGCCACTCGAAATTACCGAAATCACCATTACCGTTGACCGCTCACCCGCAGAGCAAATGAAGAAGTCAGAAAAGAAAGACTGATAAAGCTATTTAACTCAAATACCTAACAAAAGCTGTAAAGCCCCTTTACAGCTTTTAAATAAGGAGCACATAATGCGCTACTTTAAATCTCTTATCTTCTTATTTATTTTTCTGCTTTCTCAAAACACCTTTGCTGGCAGTCAGCAAAACAGAGAGTCTAAATTTGCAGCCGAAGAAGTGGCTAAGTTTGCCAAATCAGTAGAAAAGTATGCAGCGAAACAGGGCGCCCGTGCGTTTATTATTGCGCGTTTAGGTCAACCAGAAAAAGACTTACCTCGCGGCTTTCAATTCACTCACACTGCTATTGCTGTTTATTCTCAGATCACGTTAGAGAATGGCGAAAAAGCCAAAGGCTATGCCATTTATAACCTCTATCAAAATGCCGATAACCCAGCAAAGAGTGCGTTAATGACTGACTACCCTGTCGACTTTTTCTGGGGCGTAGAGAGTCTAAAAGCCGGGGTTATTATTCCCTCGCCTGACTTGCAATACCGTTTAATTGAAGCCATCGCATCAGGTAAAAATAAAGCACTACATAACCCGAATTACTCATTAATCGCCAACCCGTTTAACAACCAATTTCAAAACTGTACCGAGCATACGCTGAATGTGATCAATGCTGCAATATACGAAACCGACGACATGATGCGTATTAAAGCCAATACCGAAGCCTATTTCACGCCACAGCCTGTGAAAGTGAGCCGCTTTAAATTGGCATTAGGAAATTGGTTTGCTAAAGGGGTGAGTACAGAAGACCATGAACGAAAGATTCAAACGACCAGCTTTACGAGCATTGGCCGATATTTAAAAGAGTTTGGTTTGATGGAAGAAGCGGTGGTTTATGAGGGTGGAGAGGCTTACAAGCTATTTTAAAAATAACTTTATGCCGCGAAGTATTATGACAATATACGTTGCGAAGCAGAGTATATTTTGCACCTAAATCAAATTGACATACTGAACGCCTTTAGATTAACTTCGACAGCGCGACGAAAGCGAAATCAGAAACACAAAAAAGCCACCAATTTTCATTGGTGGCTCTATTGCTTATTTAAATAAATATTGGCTATTGCTTATGGCTCTGCAGTACAACCAAAGTCACCACATTCAGGTTCCCATCGTGTTCTTGTGGTAATTGTGTCATTTACCTTTAAGAACAGGTGGTTTGAGATATTAATATCAACATAACCAATGTTCACTGAACCATTGTTTCTCAAACTCTTTGAACGTGTATATGCTTTAACTGTAATTGATTCGCCGCTCACCAAGTCTTTAAATGCATTTTCAAGCTCTACTGCATAGTCTTTACCACGATAAACATATTTACCATGTGGTAAATATCTGTCTAAACCAAACAGCACGTCTTCATATCCATTTGTTCTGCTGTTAAGTGCTGAATAGATAGAGCTTTTTACGCTGCTTTCAATTTTGTCTTCTAGCTTATTAGTAACTAACCAGTTAAAGCCAGGGATTAACCAGTCTAGCGCTGAGTCAACATCAACATCAACATTCACTTTGAAGTTTGAGTTTGCAGTTAAGTTATTTAATTTACCCGTAATTGGGTTATAAGTACCCGTTAGGTAAAGCTTGTTAGAGTTAATATTGATTCTACCGCTTGCGTACCAGCTCTTCTTAATTTTTGCACTAGAAGCGACAGAAATATTACCAACTCGAGCTTCAATATTGCCATTTGATAGACCACGAAGTCTAATTTCTAGATCGCCATTTACGTTGAAGCTGTATGATTTAAGGGAAGCTTTACCATTGATTTGCTTTTGAATTTCACTTCTAATTTGGCTTCTTAGTTGAGTTTCATATGACTCAATCTGATGCGCCTTACTCGTGATTTTCCTTAGTGTTGAGCTTTTATGAGTTTTACTAAATTGAGTGCTGCCATTTTTATAAGTCACTTTACCTTCAGCGCTCCAACCGTTTGCAGGAATATACTCAATGTATTTCGCAAATGATGAAAAGCTAAATAGAGTCGCACTTAGTGCTAACGCAGACAATGAGAGTGTTTTTTTCATATTTATTAATCCATTTCCTTATTAATAATACAAATCAGAACGATTTGCGGTGCCCATTATCAATACAAATGTTAATAAATCAAGAGGTTTTAACATTAAAATTTCATTACATTTTAAGAAACTTACCTCTAATAAATAAATACCTAAAAAATTTCAAAAACTTAAATACAATCATTGCACAAAGAAATGTTTGAAGTAAAAACTCAACACAACAAATACTTACTCACGACAATGGAGTTAAACTTGATAAATGCATCCACCTTATACTTATTCAAAAAGATTTAATTGATGAGAATGTCAGCGTATAACGAAGCTTTTGCTCCTGACAAATTCAAAGTATCTAAATCCATTTTGGCAATGCGCTTCAAGCTAATTTAGTTCATGGATGGGTGACGAGTGAACGATGCGAAGCATCGCAGCGCGAGGAAGTGGAGACATGGATGCCGACAGGCTGATGCTTCAGGGAAGAATTTCGGAGCTATTTCAAATTGAATGACCTAGCCGCCCTTTGGCTGCCGTCGCCAACGTGACAAAGAGCAAAATTGAAGGCAAATTTCAATTGCCTCAACTTAAGTCAAAACAGCTCATTTCACCTTGCGCAAAAGTAACCTTGCTTCGCAACGTATATTTTGCACCTTATCCCTCACACGCAGCTAATAACTTCTCCACCAGCTGTTTATCAGTCAACGACTCTGACAGAGCTACTGCGCCAATCATTGTTGCAGCTTCTTTTAGTGCTTCTGCTTCTGTCAGTCCTTGCGACTCAATATATTTCACAAATCCTGTGAATACCTTTTCGTAAGTTTCCCTGACTAAAGGTTCTCGCTGTCTGATGTCTGAAATCAACAAAGCTATCGGGCATTGCTGATTGTCTTCTAGAGTTGGGTTTTGCCCTTGCTGTAAGTAATTATGTTGCAAGCTTGCAAAACCTTGGTCGCAACCTTGAGTAATGTTCTCTCTAGCTTCAAATGCAGCAACCACCAGCGCTTGGTTATATAAGTCGGCTTTTGATTTAAAGTGCGCGTAAAATGCACCACGCGTCATGTTTGCTGATTTCATCACATCATTGATCCCCACAGCATCAAAGCCCTTTGCAACAAAAAGCTTGGCGGCACAGATCAGAATTTTCTCTTTGCTTTTAGTTTTGTGCGTAACATCCCAAGGCATGGCTATTCCTTAAAAATATGATCTTGAACATATTGTCGTTGCAAATAATATCGAGTGCAACCATTCAGAAAAGGAAAGTAAAAATGAACACACTCAAGATTGTAGGTCCTGATTTTTCAACATTTGTTCGCTCGATTGAGATGATCTGTAAATTAAAGTCATTACCCTATTCGTTGCAAAATCAGTGGCAAGGTGAAGATGTCACATTGGGCTCTGAAGGACTATTAAAGCTCCACCCTTATGGCAAGGTGCCGGTATTAATTGATGGTGGTTTTATCTTGCCTGAATCTAATGCCATTGCTCGTTATCTAGATACACTTACAGACCCAAGCGTGTTTGCAAGTGACCCAAAACAAGCTGCCTCAATAGATGCTTGGAGTAGCATGCTGTCGATTTATGGTTATCGTGATTTGATCTCTTTGTATGTTTTAACCTTAAAGTTTCCAGCAAATCAAGATGGAACACCTTGTGCAGAAGCCTTGGAAAAAGGAAAGCAAGCAGCACATTCAACATTGAAAATATTGGCAGAAAAATATAACTCGCAAAGTAAGAGAAGTAATTGGTTTTTAGGGGAGCAATTCACTTTAGTTGATGCGATCTTACTACCAATGCTGGATTACATTCACGGCTTAGAGGGCGATTTGAACTTGCTTAACCAATACCCTGATCTTAAGCGGTATTATCAAGCAGCTTTTGACTACCCGCATTGCGCTGAGGTGTTGAGTTTTAATCGTTAGCAAATAGACGGGGGGAAGGTCTGCACAGTGCAATCTATTCTTAGAACCAACTGAGGCCCCTTTCCCCTTCCACCTCATCTGAAAATAATTCATGGATAAGTGACGAGTGAACGATGCAAAGCATCGCAGCGCGAGGAAGTGGAGGCATGGATGCCGACGGGCTGATGCTTCAGGGAAGAATTTTGAAGCTATTTCAAATTGCATGGCTCAGCCGCCCTTTGGTTGCCGTCGCCATAAATGACGACCTACAAAACTGTCAGACTCAAAATTTGCTAAACGAAGTACACAAAACCAACAGACAGCCCCCTACCCCTTCTATATCGCCGAAATTAAACAATTGATGAGTAATGTCAGCGCATGGCGGGATTTTTGTTCCAGACAAATCCCAAGTACCTAAATCCATCTAGGCAATGCGCGGCAAGGTTGATTTAGTGTTAAATGTCGCAATAAATGACGACCCACAAAACTGTCAGACTCAAAATTTGCTAAACGAAATACACAAAACCAACAGACAACTCCTCTACCCCCTTCTATCTTGCCTTAAAGTAAGCAATTGATGAGTAATGTCAGCGCATGGATGCGCTGCAAGGCTGATTTAGTCCATGGACGGACTATTCAGCCGTTTACGTTCATATCAATTACTTATTTGAAGAAACAGCGAGATGGAGGGGCGCCGTGGGAGTCCAGAGGGCGGTCGGCGGCAGCCGCCCTTTGGTTGCCGTCGCCAACGCGACAAAAAGTGAAATTGAAGGTTAATTTAAAATGTCGCCATAAATGACGAGATGCTAAAAAGTTTTGAGAGAAATGTTGTTGTACATCCATGTAGCTACGCCCATCGGGTATCCATACCCTCACCTCCTCGCGCTGCGAAACTTCGTTTCGGTCACTCGTCGCCCTTGCGCGAAAGTAACTTTGCTTCGCACACAACAGCTATTACTTCAACTACGGCTAAAATGGCTAATTTATGGTTGCGCAAAAGTAACTTTGCTTCGCAAAGTGTATTTTGCACGGTATTTAACAAAATATATACAAATGAATATTCTCATGGTAGCCTGTCCCGGTTTTTATCTATTAATTTGTTAAAACACGGATAGGGGTTGAATGAAGGAAATCGAAAGAAAGCGCAGTGCAGAAAGCTTTAAGCTTCATGTGCAACGTTCACTACGGCAAATGCGGCAAAGTAAAGGTATGTCACAAGCGCAATTGGCTAAAAAAATGATATCCAATGTTGATCAATCTACGATAAGCAATTGGGAGTCTGGCAAAAGTGAAATGACCATGACACAACTTTTAGATGTGTTATTCATTTTTGGTGTCGACCTAGATTCTTATTTTTCGTTTTTAAGGAAAGATTAAATGGAAGCATTATCAGTGTATTTAAATTATTTCACATACGCTCCAATCGCGATATTTCTTTTCTCTTTAGCTGTATGCTGGAAAAGTATTGGCGCTAGATGGTTTTTAACTTTACTGGTTACAGTAGAGTGCATTGACTTATATACCAGTCAATTCTCTATAAAGTGGACAACTCATTACTATATTTGGTCTGCTTTTATAGGCCTTTTATTTCTAACACCATCCTTCTATAGAAGTTCAATAGCACAAAAAGTTTATTCATATACAAAAAAAGAGTTTTTTCATGAAGCTTCAAAACTGAAATTTACTCAACAAGAAGCTGCGATTTTGATTATATCTTTTTTATCAATGTTCGCTAATTTAGTGAGTTATGTTGAAATTTTAATGTACAAATATTATGTTATTGATATGTTTTATTTCAAACAATATATTCTAGATAACTTACAATTATTTCTTCATATTTTGGTCTGCTTAGCAGCCTTATCTTTTTCATTCACATCAAGTAAAGGACATAAGAATGAAGCAGCTAGAGCCTAAAAAGTTAATTAAAGTTTTTGGTGGTACTGGAGGTGTAGTAATTAGTCCTCCCCCTCCAACTCGCGGTGATGAAAAAGTAGTTCAACCGACTAGCGTCGTATACGATAGCTTTGAACCAGTCACTTTACCGGTTGAAACCAAAACACCTGACGAAGGTTAATTTAGTCTTCACTAATTAACTCAATCTCCTAAATAAACCCTGATTTTCAGGGTTTATTTGTTTTATTCCTATCAAAAAATCCCTACACTAAATAACCCGTTCAGCTGACGTGCACCCTGCGCAATTAGAATGCCTGAACTGATAAAAAATCTAACTATAAAAATAAAATGAAAATACATTCGTTCAACAGCGATGTTTCAAGGAAGTAATATGGCTTTAAAAAGACTGTTATTGTTAAGCGCATTTCTAGTTGGCTGCAATGACAATAATGAGCAAGCAACACAACCAAATGAGCCTCTTTCAGCACAGGCGGCCGGTGATACAGCTGTCACTGACAGCGATAAAAATACTGCCAATACTGAATTATCAGCAGAGATTAACACTGAGCCTGAACCGCTTGAAACTCCACCTCAAGTCACAACGTATACTTTAAAACGCGGCCAAACCATTACCCATGTTTTGAAAGAAGCCGGATTCAGTTTGTCGCAAATTTATGCGCTAGCACGCGACATAAAGCCTCATTTTGATTTTAAGAAAATTAAATCTGGCACTCAGTTCGATGTTGTCACGCACATAGTCAATACGCCTGTTATGACCGCTGAAACAATGACTGATGCCGATATAAACAGCAACGACACAGCAGGCACTGATACAGTAAAAGAACAAAAACACCTTCGCTTTGCCACCAGCTATGGCGAATTAATTGAAGCCACATTAATTGATAACACTTGGCAGTTGTCGCCTATTTCAATAGAGGTGAGACAGCGCCGCTTCAGTAAATCATTTGAGATCAGTCAAAGTCTTTATAAAGCGGCAAGTCAGGCTGAGATCCCTGCCAATGTCATCAACAGTGCGATTTTAGCCATGTCTCATTTTGTCGACTTTCAACGTGAGATCAGAACTGGCGATAAGATCACATTAAACTTTAGCCAATCAACGGTGCAACAAGACGCACATTTATTTGAAAAGTTTAGTGCCCCGCAAAAACTCGTTGCCATAGAATTTGTGAACAACAAAGATGTTTATCAGCTCTACCAGTTTGAAGACGCCTATTACTTTGCAGATGGGAAGCTGGCACAAAACTTTTTAATGAAAACACCGCTCAATGGCGCGCGACTTTCATCGTCTTTTGGTAAGCGAAAACACCCTGTTTTAGGCTACACTCGCCAACACAAAGGCATTGATTTCAGTGCACCAACTGGTACACCTATTATGGCGGCTGGTAAGGGTAAAGTACTCAAAGCCAATTACAGCAAAAGCTTCGGCTATCGCGTGTTATTAGAGCACCATGGTGGCTATCGCACCTTGTATGCACATTTAAAAGGGTTCGCAAAAGGCATTAAAAAAGGCGCCAGTGTAAAACAAGGGCAAATCATTGGTTACTTAGGTAATACCGGTATGTCTACAGCCCGTCACTTACACTATGAGGTGCATAAAAATGGCAGAGCAATCAACCCATTAACCATGAAGCAACCAAGTAATATTCAGTTGAAAGGCGAAGATTTAGTGGCATTTAAAACGCATATTCAAGGAGTAAATCAAAGGTATGCCGCCATTAGTAAAAACGATACGCACATTGCCGAGTAATCACACCGTCTAACTCAATCATAAACGACGAGACTTTAGAAAATCGAGGGCAGAATAACCTGAGCCCTCGATATATAAATTACGCTCACACCATCTACCTCCTCTGTGTTTTCACATACCCTGCTACTACAACACAACGAAAAGTAAATTGCTAAAAGCACATAAAAAAATCAAAAACCACAACCTTTTAACTACCAATTGTAAATTTAATGTTTACTTTTTATTCTTTTTATGGATTACTAATAGCTCAAAAATAAAACACTCTTTCAAGGACTGGCCAAAACTCATCTAATTTCTAGAGAGGTAAGCTATGTTAAAACCCCACCATTTTGGCACCTTGCTGATCGGCTTATGTTGCTTCATATCTGCGCAAGTTTACTCAGCTGCTTGTACTGGCAAACTCTATGGTATTAATGCAGGTCGAGGAGAAGTCGGCTTAGTTTTTGATGTAAATGAGTACAGTGGTGACACATTTATTCATTCAAAAGCACTCTTTAGTTCTGCGGCCTTGGCTTATGCCAGCGACTTAAATCGCTTGTACTATATCAGTGCGCCTAGAGCGCATGAGTATCAGCTTGATTTATTTGACGTTGATTTAAATAGCACAGAGTTGAAGTCACTGCCTATTTCGGCCAGTCGGCACAAATACACTCGGATTGCCTATGTAGATATGACAACCAAAACACATACTTCTCTTGCGAAAAGTAAACCTATGTACCGTTTAGCTTATAATGAGAATACTGGCTTGCTAGTCGGCTCTTACTTCAATAAGTTATACAGCATAGACCCTCATACTGGCGCGACGACTTTACTTGGCACACTCTCAGGCTACACAGAAGACAGTGAAATGTGGCGAGGCGATCTGGCTTTTAATCAAGGGCAATTATATTTGGTTACTAACTCAGCCATTTTTACCGTTAACCTTGAATCATTAACATTAAACAAGCTTTCATCTCACTCTATCCCAACTTTAACGGGAGCGGTGTTTAATGGCGCTGGTGCTTTGATTGTTAGCCGAGATAAAAGCAATGATTATGGCAGTCTAAATAAAACCGACCTCTACCAGGTTCAACCTTATACGGGTGAAGCGTGTAAAATGGCAACGCTGCCTGCACAGATAAATGATTTAGCCGTTGATAACACTGACAGTATAGGTTGCCCAGAAACACCATTATGCCAACCTCTCACACAACCTGAAATTTCTCTTTCTGCAATTACAGCTTCTGTGAATGAAGGTGGCACATTAGAGTTTGAAGTCACGCTTGATAGAGCAACAGGGCAAGACGTTAAAATTGATGTTTCAACAACCCCTATCACGACACCGAATAATGATTACACCTACCCAGATCAAACTATAACGATTGCAGCTGGTGAAACCAGTTATCGTATTCAGATCCCAACCCTTGATAACTCGGTATACGAAGGAAATAAGCAATTTAATGTACATGTTTCCGCTGCAGAGCACGCCACAGGGAGTGCACAGCAAACAGCAACCATTGTAGAAAATGACCCGAATACCGCTGAACAATTACAAAATGCCGCTAAAAATGGTCAAGTCAACTGGGAAGGCTCAGATGGTTGTTGTCACGGCCAGCGTATTAGAGGCATTAAAGGGTATTTTCCAAATGCGCCCGCAGGCACTGTTGTTAATTTTTATATCAGTAGTCAAAAAATAGCAACGAAAACACTGTCTGGCAGCTTTGCTTATGCAGGAGACAGCCAAAGTACTTGGTGGATGAACAATGGCACGGTGGCTTGGGCAACACTGACGTATAACGGTGTGACAGTCAACGTTCATACGGGTCATAAATCTCAAATTCACAATCATCACAATGTAAACTGCGCAAACGGTTGCTGGTAAAGCGACTCCCCCCACAAGTAGTGCAAAAGCAAAATGGCTTCTGGAGAGAAGCCATTTTTTTGCTGAAACTTAATGCCAATTATCACTGTCTGGGTTTATCAAAGAGAAATATATCTTGATATACCCTATTCATATCGTAATGCTGTAATTGGTCGCTCTTTTGCTGCAATAGCTGATAGAGAGCCAACCGTTACCCACGCAATCACAAAGGCCAAAGTCGTTGCAACAGCAAATGGCAGTATTGATAAATCAATACGATACACAAAGCTATTTAACCACTCTTGCATAATGAAGTAAGCAGCAGGCCAAGCAATGATGTTGGCAATCAACACCTGCTTTGAGAACTCTTTATTTATCAAGATAACAATGTCTAACACCGATGCGCCTAGCACCTTACGAATACCAATTTCTTTGGTACGGCGTTGTGTGGTGAAGGATGCAAGGCCAAATAATCCCAAGCATGCAATGAAAATAGCCAGTAAAGAGAACAGGTTGAATACAATGAATTCTCTGTCTTCTTGCTGATACATCTGGTTGAATCTATCGTCTAAGTAATCCAATGCGATCGGCTGCTCAGGTACAAATTTACTCCATGTTTGCTCAATGTAGTCGCGTACTTGTGCGGTGTCGCCTGTGTATTTAATCGACATGTTGTAACCATTGTTATGGTTAAGCAAATGATAGGTTGGTGCCACTTCCGTTTTTAATGACGAGAAATAATAGTCTTCTGTTACTCCTACAATGGTCGCTGTGCCTTCAGAGGTACGAGTGAATAATACTTTAAACTGCTTGCCTACTGCTTCTTCAGGGGTATAACCCAATGTTTTAGCGGCTACGCTATTAATGACAACACTAAACTCTGGGTTTGGGTTTTCTTCTGAAGGTCGAGAAATCGCATCTGCAGTGAAATCACGGCTGAACCCTCGGCCACTCAGTAGCTTAATATTGTAAGACGAAAAATAGTCTTCATCGACTGCCAGCACAGGCATAAGCTGCATCTCTTTCGTTGCAGGGTGAATTAAGCCCATAGCATCTGTTAGAGAGCCAGTTGGGAAGCGCGATGTTTTGGTGACGCTGCTAATATTCGGGTTCGCCAATAATTGCGTTTTAATGGCATCGCGCTGTGGGCTGGCTTCGGTGGTATATAAGCCGCGCAGTACAAAGGTATTCGACTTATCATAACCTAGGTCGATGTTACGCGCATAACTTAACTGTAAGCTTGCAACCACGGTCGCCACAATCAAGATGATAGCCACACTGAATTGAAATACCACTAGGCCTTTGCGCAGCAACGCGCCGGCTTTACCTTGGGTCACTTCACCTTTCAGTACTTTAGCAGGTTTAAAGGCGCTTAAATAAAACGCAGGATATGCACCTGAGATCAACCCGACAAATAAACCCAACGATAACAAGATAGCCAATGTGCCTAAATCGAAGTAGTTAAATGCCAGCTCTTTGCCAATAAAATCAGCGAAGATAGGCAAGGTCGCCTCAACCAGTGCAATGGCGATGAATAAAGCAATGTAGCAAAGCATAATAGCTTCAACCATAAACTGAGTAACTAAGCTGTGCTTCTTTGCGCCTAGGGTTTTACGTACCCCAACTTCTTTTGCGCGTTTAGTTGCCGTTGCGGTAGACAGGTTCATAAAGTTCACACACGCAATTAGTAAGATAAGCGCGGCAATAATACTGAATGAATAGACGATATTAATGTCGCCATTTTCTTTCATTTCACCATAGAAGTTAGAGTTGAGATAAATATCAGTGATGTTAATCAGCGTATAATTCAGTGCATCACTCACCCCTTCGCCAACATGGTTTTCTAAGAAATCAGGAAAGCCAGCTTCAAGGGCTTTGATATCTGTATTCGGCGCAAGCTGAAAATAAGTCAGATAGTTAAAGCTTGGGTTTTGATCCCAATTTGGGTTTTGTAAAAACTCAGGGGCAGTACCCATACTAATTAGCGCTGAAATATCTAAGTGAGTACGCGTTGGTAAGTCTTTAATTACTCCTGTGACTTTTAAACTAATGCGATTAGCCAACATTAGGGTTTCGCCCATCACATGAGTGCTTGAGAAGTAACGCTGTGCCGCAGATTCTGTCAGCACCACAGAATTTGGAGCAGCAAGGGCTGTTTGGGCATCGCCTTGTAACATTTCTACAGAGAAAAACTCAATCGCATTGGCATCGGCTAGATTAATGCCATCATCACTAAAATGTGTATTGCCAAACCCTAAAGTGGCACCGACTTCACGTAGTCGCGTTGCTTCTTGGATCTCATCAAAGTTTGCCGAAAAACGTTCAGCGTTATATACCGAGCCTTGTGCAAAGTGCTGCGCAGGCGAGCCTGGCACCGTCATCTTTAATGACGTACGGTAAATGTTTTCGTGGCCTTTAATGTGTTTATCGTAACCTAACTCAGACTCAACAAAGATTGCCATGCTGATACAGATGGCCAAGCCAATGGCTAAGCCAAGAATATTAATACCTGAGTAAAGTTTTTGTTTTAACAGATTGCGATAGGCAATGATCAAATAGTTATTAAGCACAACGCACCTCCTGCATATTTTGTGACACAATATGACCGTCTAATACATTGATCACGCGATGTGCGTAATTGGCATGGTGATCTGAGTGGGTAACCATCACAATGGTTACCCCTTCACGATTTAATTGCGCAAGTAACTTCATGACCTCTTCACCGTTTTTAGAGTCCAAGTTACCTGTTGGCTCATCGGCCAGTAGCATTTTTGGCTCTGCGACAATGGCACGGCCAACTGCGACCCTTTGCTGCTGACCACCTGAAAGTTGCTGCGGGTAATGATCTTTGCGGTGCGCAATGTCGACCTTTTCTAAAATTGCCAATACGCGCTGCTCACGCTCTTTTTTCGCTATGCCTTGGTAAACCAATGGCAGTTCAACATTTTCAAAAACAGTTAATTCATCAATTAAGTTAAAGCTTTGGAAGATAAAGCCAATGTTGTCTTTGCGAATGTCGGCCAGCTTATTTTCGGTGAAGCCACTGATGTCTTTGCCATCAAAAATGTATTCACCTTGATCAATGTGATCGAGCATGCCGACAATATTCAGTAACGTCGATTTACCCGAGCCAGACTGACCCATAATGGCTACAAACTCACCACGCTCTACATGCAGCGAGACGCTATCAAGTGCATGTGTTTCGACTGATTCTGTGCGGAATATTTTGCTAATGTTAGTTAAGTTGATCATCTGTTTAGTCCTAATTCTTTTTAATTTTTAAATCTTTCTAATTGGTGACGCACGTTCACTGCGTCAGCTTTAAAGTCTGCATGTCGATAAAAGTGCTATAGCTTGAGGTAATGACTCTGTCGCCCTCGTTTAATCCCTCTAACACTTCAATGAATTTGTTATTGCGCTGGCCTAAACGAACTTGTTTACGAACTGCAACATCACTACCTTGCTCGATTACAAACACCCACTTACCAGCTGTGTCGAGGAAGAAGCCGCCATTTGGGATCATCTTGGCTGGTTTTGCATCGGCAAGTAGCAATTCCATTTGTAACGTTTGGCCGCGACGAATACGCTCAGGCAAGGCATCGTTAAAAGTTAAATCGACTTCAAAACGGCCATTGCTTACCTCGGCATACACTTTTGCCAGTGTCAGTGTGTAATCTTGACCTTGGTGGGTGATTTTTGCGGTTTGACCTGCAAATACACGGCCCAAATAAAACTCATCTATTAACGCACTGACCTTGTACTCACCGACAATATCAACTTGACCTAAACGTGAACCACGCGACTTCGATTCACCCAGCTCAGCATTGAATGCGGTTAGCTGGCCGTCAATCGGTGCTTTGATCACTAGGTTTTCAAGGTTTTTACGGGCAAAGCTTAAGTTCTTATTAAGCTGTGCAACACTGTCTTCAAGCTGGGCAATTTGGGCGGTACGGATAAGCTCATCTTGCTCTTGTTGTTCAATTACCAATGTACGACGGTCTTTTAAATATTGTGTGCGGTCAATCACAGCTTTTAATTCGTCTTGCGATACTAAGTTGTTCGCCACTAGCTTTTTATGCTGGGCCAGTTTGCGCTCGCTTTGTTTGATCTCGAAATCCAGCTCTAATAAGTTACGCTTTAGATTTAAACGGTTTTGATCGATGGCTAAACGGGTATTGTGTAGGTTATTTAACTGCTCAGAAATTTGCGCCTCACGAGAGATAACATCAAGCTGCAAACCTGTGTTACTCAAAGCTAAAATTTTATCGCCCTTTTTAACCATGGCGCCCTCTTCTACAAAGCGCTGCTCTACACGGCCACCCTCAATGGCGTCTAAATACACTGATTTACCCGGGGTAATATTGCCGCGCAGTGGGATCATGTCAGTGAATTCACCACGAGTGACTGTACTGACCTTAATTTTGTCCATTTCTAGGTTGTAACGACTGCCGCTGCTGTTTGCCGTATTGCTTATCAAGAAGTACGCGATGGCGATTGCTGGCGCTGCCAACCACCATGCTTTAAATGTGCGCTTTTTGCTGATCACTTTATCCATTTCTAACATCCTAATCGTTTAGATTTGTTAGATATAAGACAATTACTGTGCCAAAAACAGAAATCAATATAAAACAACAGGTTACACTTTTAAGTGCGATTTAACGCAGATAAAAGTGTAAAACTTTAAAACACTTGGTGTACGATATCGTACACTTTGAAAGTAAGGAAATGCGCCATGGCTGTAATTGATAAGTCGATTTTGGTGGTTGATGACAACGCCGAGATCTTAATTGCCACTAAGATGTTATTAAAACAACACTACAAACGTGTTGTCACGCTAGATAACCCGCACAACATCAGTGACGCCATGGAGAAAGAGTCTTTTTCTCTTATCTTACTCGATATGAATTTCACCCGGGAATCAACCTCAGGGGCTGAAGGCTTTTACTGGTTAAAACAAATCAAAGCCATCGACGAAGACGCCGTTGTGGTGCTATTTACCGCTTTTGGCGATATGTCGATGGCGGTGGATGCCATCAAACAAGGTGCCAGTGATTTTGTGCTTAAACCTTGGCAAAACGAAAAACTACTGGCAACCGTGGCGAACTGTATCGACTTAAGCGCACAGCGCCAAAAAAGCAAAAAGCTGAACCAAATCGCGGCGCTGTCTTTGGCAGATCAAAATCGTCCATTTGAGAACCTCATTGCGAAAAGCCCTGCCATGGAGCAAGTGTTCACAACCCTCGAAAAAGCAGCAAAAACCGATGCCAATGTACTGATTTTAGGTGAAAGTGGCACAGGTAAAGAAGTTATCGCCCGAGAGTTTCATAAACAATCATTGCGTGCCAACGACACCTTTTTATCGGTTGATATGGGCACCATTGCCAGCTCGTTATTTGAAAGTGAGCTATTTGGTCATGCCAAAGGCGCGTTCACCGATGCCAAAGAAAACAAACAAGGTCGCTTTGAACTGGCCGACACCGGCACCTTATTTTTAGATGAAATTGGGAACATTCCACTCGAATTACAAGGCAAGCTGTTAACTGCTATTCAAAACCGTGTGATCACCCCAGTTGGCGGCAGCAAAGAAATCTCGGTCGATATTCGTTTGATCACCGCGACCAACATGAATTTATACGACATGGTCCGTGAAGGCTCGTTCAGACAAGACTTGTTGTATCGCATCAATACCGTCGAGATCACACTACCCGCACTGCGCGATAGACCACAAGATATTCCGTTACTGATAGAGTTTTATGCTGACCTTTACTGCAAAAAATACAAACTAGGCCATAAAACGGTCAGCGATAAAACCATGGCGCAGTTACTTGCCTATGATTGGCCGGGCAATATTCGTGAATTACAGCATTTAGTAGAACGTTCAGTGATCTTGTCAGACGGTGAGCAACTGCAATTTCAGCTCATGCCCAATCAAGAAACGCAAAGCGCTGCCGCACAGTTCGACACCTATAACCTTGCTGACATTGAGCAAATGACCATAGAGCGTGCTATTGCTGACTTTAAAGGTAACATCAGCCATGCAGCTAAAGCACTTGGGATCACCCGTGCGTCGTTATATCGCAAAATGGAGAAGTACGGTGTTTAATAAAAACAGCGCAGCGGTGTTGAGTTACTTTATCTCGGCAGTCGGTTTTGCCTGTATTGGGCTCTATGGTGTTGCATTCAGCCATGCCACTTTGCTCAGCATTTTGGCTTTACTTGGCTCAGCTCTATTTGCAGCCCTAACACTCAAACTTTTTGCCAAACAGCAACAGCAGTTCAACGAAGTCATCAACGCACTGAAATATCAAGACAGTAGTTTTCGCCTCAGTGAAACCCACACCTTAGGTGCTAAAGAGCAGCAGATCTGCAATGACCTGATCAAAAAAGTACAAGCCGATAAATTCAAGCAAGCCGAACAAGTCGCTATTTTTGAAACCATGCTACAACACATTGATGCGGGGGTTATCCTCATCAAAAATCAGCAAGACGTAGTGGTGTGTAACAATACCGCTAAGCGAAGCCTAGACATTCGAACGTTTAACGATGCGAAAGAACTCCTAAGCGCAAAACCCATTCTTGAACAAACCAAGCAAGGTGCCAGTGTCGAAGACGACATGCTGTTTAAATATTTCGCCTTTAATTACCATAACAATCGCTACGAGCTTTGGCTGTTTACTGCCATTTCAGAGCAAATAGAAAGTACGCAAATGGATTCGTGGCAAAAGCTTATTCGTGTATTAATTCACGAAATTGGTAACTCTGTCGCCCCAATTTATTCACTCTCGAACACCTTAGTGACCATCACTGAGCAGCAACTTGCAAACCAAATAGATAACCAAGACTTAGTCGACGACTACTTACAAAGTCTAAACGCCATTGGTATTCGCAGCCAATCCTTACTTGGGTTTATTGAAGACTATCGTAAGCTCACGCATATTCCTCATTTAGAGCTAAAGCCAATTTTAGTGCAAAACCTGTTTGATGATTTACAACCACTAGTGAAACCACAATTTGATGAGGCTAATATCGCTTTAACGATATCGATTGAGCCCGAAAACTTAACTGTCTCAGGCGATAAAAAGATGCTTGAGCAAGTGCTGGTTAACTTAATCACCAATGCGCTAGATGCCTTAAAGTTAAGTCAAAAAAATGAGAAAGCAGTGAATATCACTGCGAGTATTAACCGCTATGGAAAATGTGAAATCACCATACAAGATAACGGCGATGGCATCGAACAGAGTGCACTAGAGAAGATTTTCGTGCCTTTCTTTACCACTAAACCTAAAGGCTCAGGCATAGGCTTAGCGCTTAGTCAGCAAATTATTCATCGCCATAAAGGGCGTATAAAAGTTGCCTCGGAAGTAGGCGAAGGGGCAAGCTTTACATTGGTTTTATAATAGCTTCTAAGCAGAAGCTGAGTGAAAAGCGTTAGAAGGCGCTAACGCTTTTTTCTTTTAATCAGTTTTGTGTTGGCTGATAAATCAAAGTACTTGATAAGGTTTCTTGCGGACCAATTTTAGCAGCTCCACCGAGTACATATACTTCTCCGTTTAGGCTCACTTTACCGTGGCCATGACGCGGGGTAGGTAAGGGTTCAAGCTCCTGCCATTCGTCAATGTTAGGGTCATACAAAAAGACCGAGTTAAACACTTTGCCGTCTTGCCAATTGCCCGAGTTGGAAAAAGCTTCGCCGCCAGAGACGATTATTTTGCCATCAATCACGGCAGCAGCGAGGCCTGCTGCGGCAATTGGTAAAGGAGCGCGAGTTTGCCAAGTTTCGGTTTGGGTGTCGTATACTTCAACAGTGTTTAAGTTCTGTCGGTTTTCACCGCCAGTTCGGCCCCCAATCACATAAATATTATTGCCAATTACCGCGCCAGCCGCTGAGGCCCGCGCAGTCGGTGCTGGCTTGGCCTTACGCCAGTATGCGTTATTCACCAACACATAGTGGGCGTTGGTGTCGATGTTTTGCGCCTCGCCTCGTTTTCGCGTTTTCCCACCAATCACATGAATGCTTTTACCGACGCTTGCATATACAGATTCAGCCAAAGGAATAGGTAAAGAAGACGCACTCATCCAGCGACTCTTTCTGCTGTCTAAGCGATATACTGACCGCTGGGGTTGCCACGCATCTTCTTTAGGGCCGGAGAAACCACCGATGGCATATACATAATGAATATTGCTCGTCATGCCCAAATGATGCCGAGACTCAGGCAAATCGGGCGCTTTTTCCCAAAACTGTTCTGCAGGGTTTAAAATAAAGATCTTTCTTGTTGGCCCTAGGCCATAGAAACTCTCTGACTTTGATGGTACGAAGCCACCCCCAACGAATATGCGATCTAAAAACACCGCTGGGTAAATCTCTTGTATGGCGACAGGAAGATCAGGGGCAGGTTGCCAAATTTGCTCCATATCAGTCGGCTCTGTAGTATCGACAGTTTTCTCTTCAGCCACAGAATAGAGACTAATCAAGCTCAAAAAAGCCAAAGTAATCATTCCAGCAGATAATTGTTGCATGTACATTCCTTAAAAAATGTTCTTTCAATTATACCATTCAGGGGTGTATCTAGATCAGTAACATAGCCGTCATATTTGGAGAAGATAAATGCGCCTAATCGTTGATTACTAAAGATTAGTTAAAGCTAGGTGATTTTGACAACTCAGTCTGCATAATTACAAATGAATGACTGGTTTATTCATTCAGCTCAAAACATCATAACCGAGTTTCAATATCGAATTAGAACACTGTAAAACCCCTTTACAGTTCCCCTGCCCTTGAAGAAACGGTTAAACAAGTGAAAGCTAAAAGTACTCGATAAATAACTGCAATCTGTAAAAGTTTTTAATTAACGCTTTTGAGGCACTTCTTTATAATACTCAAAATAAGATTTGTTGGACTCTATTATGAAAAGTGCCATTTATTTAATTTTACCTAGAGCACAGGTTACAGATGTACTCGCTCAGCCTTTTTATATCACCCCTTCAATTGAGTCTGAGGGGTTTATTCACGCGTGTAGTGAATTACAAATCGACTATGTAGTTGCTCGATTTTATAAAGACAAAGGGCCGCTTGCTCTTTTAAAAGTTGACCCTGATTTGATCACTGCTGAGGTGAAATATGAAGGTGCCACAAACAACCCTGAATTGGGGCTATTTCCACATGTTTATGGCCCGCTGAATACCAGTGCAGTTGTTGAAGTCAGTGATTTAAAATACCATTAAAGCAAATAAAAAACGCGGTTTGACTTTAACCGCGTTTTTCAAAATTAATCTATGGCTTTAATCAAGTTCATTTAGCAGCTTTCGCCAACCCACAACATTAGCTGGGCCTTTCAATCGAATAATACTATTGCGAATAAATCGACCAATTGGTGAGCGTCCTAACCCTGCTAACTTAATAATTTTATTAGACTCAGATACCGTCCAAGAGATCCGCTCAGCTCTTGCTGTTTTATAGGCCTCTAGCGCTTCATCTACTTGCTTATTACTCAAGTTATCTGCAAGACAGTTTATATCTTCTAAAGACATGCCAGCGCCTTGCTGCAGACTAGGCGGGCAACCATGCAGCGCATCTCCAACTAAAACCACACGATCAAATACTGATTCTGTTTGCCCTACACTCTTAAGTTGCCCAAGCACTATATGCTGTTGTTCGGTTAAGTCTTTTACGCATTGCGCAACAGGGGCATCATACTCTGAGAAAATATCTTGTAGTGCTTTGTCACTCGATAATGCAGCATACTGACCTTGCTCATCCATAATTTGACCATAGCAATACACCTCACTGTCACTGATTGGGTAAATCATAAATGCAGAGTCATTTCCCACATAGTAAGTCGGCTGTATATTGGCTTTAGGCTTTTTAGTAATAAAACGCCAGTTAGTGACTTGATGAGTCAGCAGTGATGCATTTGGTTGAACCATACCTCTTGTGGCTGAGTTAATACCATCAGCCGCAACGACGAGATCATATGTTTTACAAGCGCCGGTATTGAAAGTCACCGACACTTCATTATTTTCTTGGCTGAGTGCTGTTGGCCAAGTGTTTAACTGCACATCAGCCGCCATACCATCTCTTAAAATAGACATCAGCGCATCGCGCTTTAAAGCGACAAAAGGTGCTTTATTTAAAGGCGCTTCATGTAGTGAAGCAGAGGCTAAGGTCTTGCCCGATGACAGTGCGTATTCGATTTGATCAACTTGAAAAGCAAGCTGTTTAACCTGCTCGGCCAAATCTAATTGCTTTAGCGCAAGCATGGCATTGGCAGGTAAACAAATCGCGGCGCCTTCAGAAGCCAACTCTGATGACTTTTCAATAATATCAATCTCATGACCGAGTGGCTTTAAGCGACGATACAGAGCACACCCTGCAATACCCGCTCCAACAACTAATATGCGCATTAGATTATTCTTATAACAAGTAAATTTAAGCGCAATATAGCATTAGATTAGCCTTAAAAGTCATCTTATCTGTTAAGTTTTAGGTCTTTACTTAAAGCGTTAGATGCAAAAAACTTCTCAATAAACAATCAAGTGCTACTGTCATCAAAGTGCTCATGTTCTTGGTTTAGATACGAAGGTCTTATTTACGATTTTCCATGCATCATTAAATTTATAAAGCACCAGATAATCTATGTAATGGGTTTTTGATGTTTCAAAATTCAACTTAACCATGGCCATTTGCTCGTCAACAACATCAATTGAAAGGATATGGGCTTGCCAGTGATCTTTAGTCGGCTGCTTAAATATCTTGGCAAAGTCCCCCAACTTTTGACTGCGAATACTTTGCTTGCCAGTTTCTTTATCTGTCACGATAGACTTTATATGACCATTTTCTAGCTCAAAAGCTTGTGCTATTAAGCCTTCGTCTGACTCTGCAATGCCTTTAAAGTAACTGTTTACCGTTTTAACAATATTGTTATGCTCAGCATTAAAGGTAGCTTTTGCATTACTAGCGCCAGAGAAAGACACTACGGCTGCAAACGCAATGACTTGTAGACTAGATTTTAAATTCAACATAGGTGTTCCTTGAAAGTTCTGCTCTTATACCAGTCCGCTTAACTAAGTAGTCTATTTTGAGGCAAGAAAACCTTGTTGGTAGCACCGCTCACGCGTCCTGCTATCGCTGAGGTACCTACATCCATGTAGGCAAGGCAAATATTTCGTTATTTAGTTGTTCTAAATGAGAAATCTTTAACGCAGCTATCATCAGGTTTAATCCCTCAAAATGATTAAGTGTTATTGCGGATTGGTATTAGCCTCTCTCACCCTGCTTACTATGTAAACGACTAATAAGTAACAATTTGTGTGTTTCTTTCAACAAAAGCTTGGTGTGAAAACTTAAAGAAAATAAGACGCGCCAATGCTCGCTAATAACAGCAATGCAAACGCAATCCTCAACCATTTTGCTTGTTCGGGTTTTGCAAAAAAGGGTCTGAGTTTACTGCCGATTGCCATCCATAGTCCATCAACGATAACTGCAACAACAAAGCTCACCGTAGCAGTTAACATGGCACTGTAAAAAGGTGAACTTGCTGGGATCATAAAGTTAGCGAAAATGGCTAAAAACGCGGCATAAGCTTTGGGGTTGATTAAATTTAATATAAAACCATCTTTGAAGCTTGGCGCTGCGCCGGCTCTTTGCTCTATACCGCTGGTATTACTCGCAATCTTGTACGCCACATAAATTAAGTAAGCGGTTGCGATACCTTGGCAGATGAGTTTGACCGTTGGGAATTGTTCAAACAAACTGCCTAACCCCAATGCAACTAAGCTAATTGCCACCAGCAAGCCGAGTAGAATACCAGCAAGAAACCCTAATCCTTGCTTAAAACCAAAACTGGCACCCACACCTGCTAGGGCAAGTGGTGCTGGCCCAGGTGAGCCTAATAAAAGTGCGGTAGTGAGTGCCAAGGTGGTGATTGCTTCTATCATTTATTCCTAATCCCTTTACTTTGAAAATATAAATACGGAGTGATTCAGCCATTAAAAAAGGCCCTCTCGGGCCTTGGGAGTATCACAACTCATGAACAATTTGCTTAAATTAACTTGAGTAGGTTTTTAATTAATTCTGCGGTACGCGTACCGAGCCCTCCATTAGCACTCGCGCGCTTCGGCTCATGACTGCTTTTTCAGCCAACCATTTACCATCTACAAGTTTTGCAGCTGCACCGACTTTTAATGTGCCCGATGGATGACCAAAGGTCACGCTTTCGCGCTCAGTGCCACCAGCAGCCAAATTCACTATGGTGCCAGGAATTGCAGCAGCGGTCGCAATTGCAACAGCCGCTGTGCCCATCATGGCGTGGTGAAGCTTGCCCATAGAAAGTGCGCGGACACACACATCGATATCCGACTCTGCAATCGCTTTACCACTTGAGGCAGTGTAAGCCTGAGCTGGTGCGGCAAATGCGATTTTCGGCGTATGCTGACGCACTTTTGCTTCTTCAATATCTTTGATCAAGCCCATTTTCACCGCACCATGGGCACGAATGGTTTCAAAGCGCTCAAGCACGGCAGCATCGCTGTTAATGACTTCTTGTAACTCTGTGCCTGTATAACCTAAATCTTCTGCATTGAAAAATAGAGTTGGAATACCTGCGTTGATCATGGTCACAGGGAAAGTGCCAATACCCGGTACTTCAAGACTGTCAATCAAGTTACCTGATGGGAACATATCACCTTCGCCGTCAGCTGGGTCCATAAATTCGACCACCACTTCGGCAGCAGGGAAAGTCACACCATCTAACTCAAAATCACCGGTTTCTTGCACTTCACCATTGGTCATAGGAATATGCGCGATGATGGTTTTTTTGATGTTTGCTTGCCAAATGCGTACAACCGCAATGCCGTTTTCAGGCACACGTTCAGCGTCAACTAGGCCGTTGCTGATTGCAAATGCGCCTACCGCAGCAGTTAAGTTGCCGCAATTTCCGCTCCAATCGATAAAAGGCTTATCAATTGCTACCTGACCAAATAGGTAATCTACATCGTGATCAGGCACATCACTTTTTGCCAGAATCACAGTTTTACTGGTGCTTGACGTTGCACCGCCCATACCATCGGTGTGTTTTGCGTATGGATCAGGACTACCAATCACGCGCAGCAATAAATTGTCACGAGCCTCGCCTGCAACTTGTGCTGCAGCGGGTAAATCAGCAAGGTTAAAAAAGACCCCCTTACTGGTGCCGCCACGCATATAAGTTGCTGGTACTTTAATTTGTGGTTTGAAAGCCATTTAAAAATCCTTCAAAAGCGAATGAGAAAGCCTCATTCGCTTATTTATTAATTATTAGCTTCTAAAAAGTCTTGTGCGAATCTTTGAAGAACACCGCCTGCCGCGTAAATTGATACTTCTTCTGCTGTATCAAGACGACATAGCATAGGTACTTCTACACGCTCGCCATTTTGGCGATGAACCAATAAAGTTAATGTTGCACCCGGGCTTGGTTCACCAATAACGTCATAGGTTTCAGTACCGTCAAGACCCAGTGTTTTACGGGTTGTACCGGCTGCGAATTGCAGAGGTAATACACCCATACCAATTAAGTTTGTACGGTGAATACGCTCAAAACCTTCTGCTGCAATCACTTCAACACCGGCTAAACGCACACCTTTGGCTGCCCAGTCACGTGACGAGCCCTGACCATAGTCCGCACCTGCCACAATGATCAATGGCTGTTTGCGTTGCATGTAGGTTTCGATGGCTTCCCACATGCGCGTTACTTTGCCTTCTGGCTCAATACGCGCCAGTGAGCCTTGTTTTACTTCGCCGTTTTCGTCTAACACCATTTCGTTAAACAGTTTCGGGTTAGCAAAAGTGGCACGCTGCGCCGTTAAATGGTCGCCGCGGTGTGTTGCGTATGAGTTAAAATCTTCTTCTGGCAGACCCATTTTCGCCAAGTATTCACCGGCAGCACTACTTGCTAAAATCGCATTTGAAGGTGATAGGTGGTCGGTGGTGATGTTGTCACCTAGTACAGCAAGTGGACGCATGCCTTTCATGGTGCGCTCAGCGGCTAATGCACCTTCCCAATATGGTGGACGGCGAATGTAGGTACTCATTTCACGCCAGTCATAAAGCGGGTCATTCTTCTCACCATAATCGACGTTTAAGTCAAACATTGGCTCGTATACTTGGCGAAATTGCTCTGGCTTCACGCTTTTTGCGATAACTGCGTCGATCTCTTCATCCGTTGGCCACAAGTCTTTTAAGGTAACAGTGTTACCGTCTTGGTCATGACCAAGGACATCTTTTTCGATGTCAAAACGAATGGTTCCGGCAATCGCGTATGCCACAACCAATGGTGGAGACGCTAAGAAAGCTTGCTTTGCATAAGGGTGAATACGACCATCAAAGTTACGGTTACCTGACAGTACCGCTGTAGAATATAAGTCGCGGTCGATGATCTCTTGTTGTATTTTCGGGTCTAAGGCACCACTCATACCGTTACATGTTGTACATGCAAATGCCACAACACCAAAACCAAGTTGCTCTAATTCTGGTAATAACTCTGCATCTTCAAGATACATTTTTACTGTTTTTGAGCCAGGTGCCAGAGATGACTTAACCCAAGGCTTGCGAGTTAACCCTTTCGCGTTGGCATTACGTGCGAGTAGACCAGCGGCAATTACGTTGCGCGGGTTAGAGGTATTAGTACAGCTGGTGATTGCTGCGATGATCACCGCACCATCTGGCATTTTGCCTTCTTCGTTTTCAACAGTACCCGCAATACCCGCTTCAGCTAAATCGGCTGTCGAAACACGGCGATGCGGATTAGAAGGGCCTGCGATATTGCGACCAACCGTTGATAAATCAAAAGTTAAAACGCGCTCGTATTCTGCTGTTTCTAAACTGTCGGCCCAAAGGCCTGTTTCTTTTGCGTAGTTTTCAACAAGCTGAACTTGCTCGTCGTCACGACCTGTAATTTTTAAATAATCGATGGTGTGCTGGTCGATGTAGAACATCGCCGCCGTCGCACCATATTCTGGCGTCATGTTTGAGATGGTTGCACGGTCACCAAGCGTTAAGCTCTCTGCACCTTCACCATAAAACTCTAAGTAAGCGCCGACTACTTTTTCAGCTCTTAAAAATTCCGTGATTGCTAATACAATATCAGTTGCAGTGATACCCGGTTGAGCTTTACCTGTTAGTTCAACACCGACAATATCTGGTAGACGCATATAAGAAGCACGGCCTAACATGACGCTTTCAGCTTCAAGACCACCTACACCTACTGCGATTACACCAAGTGCATCAACATGTGGTGTGTGACTATCTGTACCAACCAATGTGTCAGGGAATGCAACGCCATCTCGCGCATGGATAACCGGCGACATTTTTTCTAGGTTGATTTGGTGCATGATGCCGTTACCCGGCTGGATAACGTCAACGTTTTTAAATGCAGTTTTTGTCCAGTTGATAAAATGGAAGCGGTCGTCGTTACGACGGTCTTCAATGGCACGGTTTTTCTCGAATGCATCTTTTTCAAAACCAGCGTGCTCAACCGCTAGTGAGTGGTCGACGATAAGTTGAGTCGGAACCACTGGATTTACTTTAGACGGATCGCCGCCTTTAGCAGCTATCGCATCACGTAAGCCAGCAAGGTCAACAAGGGCGGTTTGGCCCAAGATATCGTGGCACACAACACGTGCTGGGAACCAAGGGAAATCTAAGTCGCGTTTGCGGTCAATTAGTTGTGACAAACTTGCGTCTAGCTTTTCAGGCTCGCAACGACGAACTAGGTTTTCTGCAAGTACACGCGATGTGTAAGGGAGTGTGGCATACGCGCCCGGTTTAATGGCATCAACAGCTTCACGCGTATCGTAATAAGCGAGCTGAGAGTTGGGTAAGATCTTACGGTATTTGGTATTCATAACTTTCTGACTTCTTTATCCCATCGTCTTTCAAATTACATAGGTTTTAGCTGCCTAGGTGAAATATGAAATCCATAGGGTAAAACTCAAGCTCTAGGCTTAAGTTTGAGTGACGGTAGCGAGTGACAAAGTCGGCCTTTGTCACTCAAACTTTAAATTAACGCTCTGAAATTGGCGTTACAGGACGTAGCTCTTCACCTGTATATTCCGCTGAAGGGCGAATAATACGGTTGTCAGCACGTTGTTCCATCACGTGTGCAGCCCAGCCCGTTAGACGAGACATTACGAAGATAGGCGTGAATAGCTTAGTCGGAATACCCATGAAGTTATAAGCTGATGCATGGAAGAAGTCAGCGTTACAGAAAAGCTTCTTCTCGCGCCACATTACCTCTTCACAACGTACTGATACAGGGTAAAGTACGTCGTCACCTACATCTGCCGCTAGCTTTTCAGACCAGCCTTTGATGATTTCGTTACGAGGATCTGATTCTGAATAAATCGCGTGACCGAAGCCCATGATTTTTTCTTTACGCTCAAGTTTACCCATCATTTCAGCTTCTGCATGATCTGGTGAAGTAAAGCCTTCGATCAGTTCCATCGCTGCTTCGTTAGCACCACCGTGTAGTGGACCACGAAGTGAACCAATCGCACCCGTTACACATGAGTGCATGTCAGAAAGCGTTGATGCACAAACGCGCGCTGTGAACGTTGATGCATTAAACTCATGCTCTGCATATAGAATTAAAGACACATGCATCACTTGCTCATGTAATTCTTTGGCTTTTTCGCCGTGCAACATTGTCAGGAAGTGACCACCGATTGAATCATCTTCTGTTTCAACGTCAACACGCACGCCATCATGGCTAAAGCGGTACCAATAACAAATGATACTTGGGAAAACCGCTAGCATGCGATCTGTTACTTGGTCTTGCTCATCAAATGTCGCTTCACCTTCAAGGTTACCTAACATTGAACAACCCGTACGTAACACATCCATTGGGTGTGCGTCTGCTGGAATACGCTCTAGTACATCTTTAAGGGCTTGTGGCAGACCGCGCATCGCACGTAGTTTGTCTTTATATGCGTCTAGCTCTGCTTGCGTTGGTAGGTGACCTTTTAAGATAAGGTACGCCACTTCTTCAAACTGACACTTTTCAGCTAAGTCTTTTACGTCGTAACCACGGTAAGTTAGGCCAGAACCTGATTTACCTACTGTTGATAATGCTGTTTTACCCGCTACTTGTCCGCGTAGGCCTGCACCGCTTAGTACTTTTGCCATGATGTTGTCTCCTGAATTATTTTTACCTGCTGGGTATTGATATGTGCTGAGTGCAGGTTCATTGCCTGCACTTCAAAATTACTGCTTTTATTTATTTTTGCCTTCGGCGAACAACGCATCAAGCTTCTGCTCGTAGTCGTGATAGCCAAGGTAATCATAAAGATCCATACGAGTTTGCATGGTATCGATGACAGCTTTTTGATCGCCGTTTTGTAAAATGCTTTGATAAACCAGTTCAGCAGCCTTGTTCATTGCACGGAAAGCACTTAATGGGTAAAGCACCATATCTACGCCCCACTCTCCAAGTTCTTCTTTGTTCCAAAGCTCTGTTTTACCAAATTCTGTGATGTTCGCTAAAATTGGCACATCTAGCGCCTCGCTAAATGCACGGTAGTGTTCTTCAGTTTGTACGGCTTCTGCAAAAATGCCATCCGCACCCGCGGCAACATAAGCTTTTGCACGCTCAATCGCGGCTTCTAGGCCTTCTTGTGCGAATGAATCTGTACGCGCCATGATGAAGAAATCAGGATCAGTACGCGCATCGACTGCCGCTTTAATACGGTCAACCATTTCTTCGGTTGATACGATCTCTTTATTTGGACGGTGACCACAGCGTTTTTGTGCAACTTGGTCTTCCATATGCACGGCTGCTGCACCGGCTTTTTCCATATCACATACTGTTTTTGCGATATTGAATGCACCACCCCAGCCTGTGTCGATATCAACCATCAGAGGTAAGTCACATGCAGATGTAATACGTTGTACGTCAGCAATGACGTCGTTTAGAGAAGTCATACCTAAATCAGGAAGACCATAAGAGGCATTTGCAACACCACCACCTGACAAATAAATTGCTTGGTGGCCGATTTTCTTCGCCATCATTGCGCTGTAGGCATTAATGGTGCCCACGATCTGCAGTGGCTGATTGGCTTTTAATGCATCGCGGAATTTTTTACCCGCACTGATATATCCTGTTGTCATCTTGATGATCTCTCTGGTTATCCTGAAAATGAGTGTAAGAAGCTCACTGGCTAAGCTTGGCTTCGATATTATTTTTTGAATACATAATGTGTCGGCGCATCAGCATTTCGGCCAACTCAGGGTCGCGATTGGTGATGGCTTGAACAATATGTTTATGCTCGTCAAAAGCGGTACTCACACGGGGACCTGCCATGCCTAACTGCACACGGTACATACGCACCAAGTGATATAGGCCATTGACCAACATATTAATTAAATGATTATTTTTGCTGCCGAGAATAATACGGTAATGAAAATCTAAATCGCCCGCTTCTTGATAATAACGCTCTGTGGTTTTGATATTTTCTGATTGGCTATTTAGGAGCATTTTCAGCTCAGCCACTTCGTTATCAGACATATTAGTTGCAGCAAGACGCGCCGCCATGCCTTCTAGTGACTCACGTACTTGGTAAAGTTCAACTAACCCCTCAGGGCTTAATGCCACCACACGTGCCCCCACATTTGGCTTGCGCTCAACCAAGTTACAGCTTTCTAAACGGTTAATTGCTTCTCGAACAACAGCACGGCTTACTTCATATTTTGTCGACAACTCAGTTTCACTGAGTTTTGCTGATGCTGGGATTTCACCCTCCACAATCTCTTTTCTTAAGCGAAAAAACGCTTTATCTGAGGCTGTTACAGCATTTTCTTGAAAAATCGACATAGTAAATCTTAAAAGCCGTGTTTAATAAGTTGTAGACAATATAGTAGTGGTTGACGTGAACGTCAACCTTGAAACGACAAGATTGTCGACAATATTTGGGTATAGTGTTTATAAGTTTGGTGAATATTGGGGTGTGGGGTGTATAGACTAGGTTATAGATGAAGAGTTTTTTGTTGGGGTGTATCTTTATAACCAGAGTTACTTTCTAGTGATATATGGAGATAAATTAGGTTAGGTGTTGTTTTACATCCATGTAGCTTGAAAATGCCTCAGCACTTTTTAAACTTGATTAATTCACCTTGCGCAAACAGCGCGAACTTCGTTCACTAGTTTGCACCACAAATAAAAAAAGCAAGCTAGTGCTTGCTTTCTTGTTAAGTGATTAACACTTAAAGTACAGTGATGTTCTCAGCTTGTGGGCCTTTTTGACCTGTAGCTAATGTGAACTCTACTTTCTGACCTTCAACTAAAGTGCGGAAACCGTCACCTTTAATAGCGCTGAAGTGTGCGAAAACATCTGGACCATTTTCTTGTGCAATGAAACCAAAACCTTTTGACTCGTTAAACCACTTAACGGTACCAGTAACTGTATTAGACATAATATGTATATCCTGATCTTTAAAATTAACTATGCCCTTGTGGGCGCATAGAGCAAAAACTAGACGGTACTTAAAAACTTCAGGACGGTACTACAAGTATGACTCATACAATAACGTGGTGGAAATTTATAAACACTGACAAATTTTTGTCTTTCTTCATAGTAAAGCCCTCTCATACTAAGTCAAACGATTTTAGGTCAAAAAATGATTAATTTTTAATTACAGGTAGATCTCTCACACAGCATAAGGCATACGCTCACAAGTGATATTATTGTATATAAATCAATATAGTTATGATCCATCAATTAAACCGAGTAATAAATTGGCTTAAGTCACAGGAGTTTTAAAGCTGAATGTTTATTGAGCACACTAAGTTCTGAGCTTGCTTTTTTATTTAGAGCATAAGGGCGGTTTAAGGCTAAATTAAATCTGATATCATGCCATTTAAAATAGCCTTAATTTTTTGTGTACCCGATGACCTACCAGCATAACTTTGTAAACTCTATTTCAAATATTTCGGAGTTTACTTGGAACACACTGACAAATGACCATGTATTTTCCAGTTATGCTTGGCTAAGTGCGTTAGAAAAAAGCGGATGCGTAAATAAACAAACAGGTTGGCAGCCTCAGCATCTTGTCATTAAACAAAGCGATCATATTGTGGCTATCTTACCTGGCTATATAAAAAACCACTCTTATGGTGAATACGTCTTTGATTGGGCATTTGCTGAAGCATACGAAAGGTACGGGCTAGATTATTATCCTAAATGGCTATGTGGTGTACCTTTTACCCCAGTGCAAGGTCCTCGCATTCTTTGCAAGCACATCACGCCTGAATTAATAAATTATATAGAGGCAACTTTACTTGAGTTTGGTGAAAATGGTCTCAGTGGCATTCATCTTAACTTTTTATCTGAGCATGCAAATTTTACTAATACCACATTGATCCCAAGACGCAATGTGCAATTTCACTGGCAAAATAAAGGTTATCAAAACTTCAGTGACTTTTTATCAGCGCTTAATGCTCGAAAGCGAAAAATGGTCAGTAAAGAGCGCTTAAAAGTACAACAACAGAATTTAACCATTCGCTGGTTTTCTGGTGACGAGATTAATGACGCCTTACTTGACGCTTTTTACTTAAGTTACCGTCTCACCTATTTAAAACGCTCGGGTCATAACGGTTATTTGAATCGCGAATTTTTCGCCTTGATAATAAAAAACTTACCGCATGACGTTCGTTTATGCTGCGCGTTCAAAGATGAAGATATTGTCGCCACTAGTCTTTATTTTGTTTCAGGAGATACCCTATACGGCCGCTATTGGGGTGCAATTGAATCTCAATATGACTCGCTTCACTTTGAGCTCTGTTATTACCAAGGCATTGAACTTGCGATAAAAGAAGGCATCGTTACTTTTGATGCCGGCGCGCAAGGCGAGCATAAGCTCGCCCGTGGCTTTGAACCCGTTTGGCGCCACTCTTACCACACCTTGTTTAGACCTGAGTTTAAAATCGCGCTACAAGACTATTGCGAAAGAGAAACCCAAGCCTTACAGCAGTACTTTATTGAATGTGAAGCGAAATTACCGTTTAAACACCAATAGTCGGTTATTCGCTGGCATTTCATGGTCTTGAACTAACTCAAAGCCTTGTTTCTTCGCCAAAGACACAACCCACTCTTGATCCCGAATACCACTTTGTGGGTCTCTTGCCCTTAACATGGCATCGAAGCCTTGGTTACTTTCACTGGTAAACTGTCCATTGTAGTTAAACGGGCCATAAATGAATAAATGACTTTGCGAATGACTGTGTTTAGCGGCACCTATGATTAGCTTTTCAACCAAAGACTCAGACACTATATGAAGCGTGTTCGCAGTGTAAATTGCATCGTACTTTTCAGTCACAGGCCAATCATGGTTTAAATCTAGTGTCATTGGTGCAATTAAATTACCCAGCTTAGCTTCGTCTAACCAAGCATTGATCCCTTCATGATGCACGGCTTGATCTGCCGTTTGCCAAATTATATTCGGAAGATGCTTTGCAAAATGCACCGCATGCTGTCCGGTACCGCTTCCTATTTCTAAAATATCTTCTTTGCCAATTAGATAAGATTTTAACTTACTCAGAATTGGGTCTTTATTGTTTTCACACGCTTGAGAATATAGCTTTGTCATCGTCGTTTTGCACTAAATTGAGGAGTTATTGCCCGTTATTGATGCAATTAATTTAAGAAATAGCAAGCGAGATCAATAAATCTTTTCTATAACTACTTAAAGTGTCTACATAAGTTTTTCTTGGTACAACTTCTGCAAAACAAACTACACAGAGATACCAATACTTCAAAGCGTGCAACTCGAGGAGAGATAAGATGAAGATTTCAGAGATCACCCAAATGCCATCTGAATTAAAAAGCCAAGGCGTCATCAAAGAGAACAATGAAAAAGATTTAAAGAAAAGTAAGTCTTACAAACAAGAAGTCGCAAATCTTATGCAGCTCGAAGAACAAGAGAAAGAACATACAGAGCAAAGCTTTTTGTATGGTTATAATTAACCTGAGTTCTGGATAATAAATCTCTTAACCAAAGCTCAGGTTAACTAATACAATTACGCCAAATCAAAAAAAGCGCAGCCAACGGCTGCGCATTTAGGTTGGAAGAAACTTATTACTAGCTAGCCAACAAGTGCTAGCAGAATACCTGCTGCCACGGCACTGCCAAGTACACCTGCTACATTTGGCCCCATTGCGTGCATTAACAAGAAGTTATGCGGGTTATTCTCTAGGCCCACTTTATTCACTACACGCGCCGCCATTGGTACCGCTGATACCCCTGCCGCGCCGACAAGTGGATTAATAGGATGCTTCGAGAACTTATTCATAATTTTCGCCATAAATACACCCGATGCTGTACCAATTGAGAAAGCCAAGGCACCAAGCACTAAAATACCTAACGTCTCAACAGTTAAGAATTCAGTCGCTGATAACTTAGAGCCCACAGCTAAGCCTAAGAAAATAGTCACGATATTAATAAGCTCATTCTGTGCTGTGTTACTTAATCTATCGACAACACCACACTCACGCATTAAGTTGCCTAAACAAAACATACCAACCAGCGGCGATGCTGACGGTAAGAACATAATCGCTAGACCAAGTACTGCCAGTGGGAAGATAATTTTCTCACGCTTAGTCACATGGCGAAGTTGTGGCATTTCAATCTTTCTATCTTCTTCAGACGTTAGCGCACGCATGATCGGCGGCTGGATAATTGGTACTAATGCCATATAAGAATATGCAGCTACCGCAATCGCGCCCAAAAGTTCTGGTGCAAGCTTTGAGGCTAAGAAAATAGCCGTTGGACCATCTGCACCACCAATGATGGCAATTGCTGAAGCATCCTGTAGGGTAAACTCAAAGCCCGGCACAAAATTCAGCGCAATGGCGCCAAATAGTGTCGCGAAAATACCAAACTGCGCTGCAGCCCCCAGTAATAACATACGTGGGTTTGCAATCAGTGCACTAAAGTCTGTCATCGCGCCCACGCCCATAAATATCAACAGCGGAAAAACACCACTATCAATACCGATATAGTAAACGTAGTACAACAAGCCACCAGGCTCTGCCAAGCCTGCAACTGGAATATTCGTTAAGATTGCACCAAAACCAATTGGTACAAGGAGTAAAGGTTCAAACCCTTTTGCTATAGCAAGGTAGAGTAAACCACAGCCCACCGCCATCATGACTAGAGCTGGCACGGTAAAGTTGGCAAGGCCCGTTGCTTGCCATAAATTTAACAACCCGTCCATGTGACCTCCTATGCAAGCTCAATCATGGCATCGCCCGTTGCGACAGAGTCACCTTCAGAGACTAAGACATTTGCAACCGTACCGCTGTGCGTCGCACGCACTTCTGTTTCCATCTTCATGGCTTCCATGATCATGACTACATCGCCTTCAGCGACTGCATCACCTGCACGCACCAATAACTTAAAGATGTTACCGGCAAGCGGGGCATTGAGTGTTTCGCTCGTACTGACCGATGCTGACTGTGGAATAAGCTCACTATCTTTGACTTGTACTTCTTTAAGTTCACCACCTGGTGCAACGACAACATCATAAACTTTGCCGTCAACTTGCACGCTGTAACGCTCTGTTGATTGTTTTTGTGGAGAAGCCGGTTTTGCAGCAGGTGCAGGCTTTTCAGTGGTAACTAGAGTTGGTTTCGGCTCAAATGCATCTGGATTATTGCGATTCTTAAGGAACTTAAGACCAATTTGCGGGAATAACGCATAAGTTAACACGTCATCGACTTGCTCTTCTGCCAACTCTATGTTGTCTTCTTTGGCTTTCGCAACTAGCTCAGCCTCAAGGCTATCAAGCTCAGCATCGATTAAATCAGCAGGGCGACACGTGATCGCTTCTGCGCCATCTAATACGCGTTGTTGTAATTGTGAGTCAACTTCAGCAGGGGTCGAACCATACTCACCTTTTAACACACCGGCCGTTTCTTTTGTGATGGTCTTGTAACGCTCACCAGTAAGAACATTTAGTACCGCCTGAGTACCGACGATTTGCGATGTTGGTGTCACCAGCGGAATAAAGCCAAGGTCTTTACGTACAGCTGGGATCTCTTTTAGAACATCATCTAGCTTATCGCCAGCACCTTGCTCTTTAAGCTGGTTTTCCATGTTAGTTAACATGCCGCCAGGCACTTGAGCGAGTAAGATACGGCCATCAACGCCTTTTAAGCTGCCTTCAAATGCCGCATATTTTTTTCTAACTTCACGGAAGTAGCTCGCAATTTCTTCAAGCTCACCAAGGTTTAAACCTGTATCACGCGCTGTGCCTTCAGTGATAGCCACCATGGTCTCTGTGGCGCTATGACCATAAGTCATACTCATAGACGAAATAGCGGTATCAAGCATATCAATACCCGCATCGATGGCTTTTTGGTATGTCGCTGTGCTTAAACCCGTTGTCGCGTGACACTGCATGGCAATTGGCACCGATACGGTATTTTTAAGTTCAGTGATCAGTTCTTCTGCATCATAAGGCTTTAATAAGCCAGCCATATCTTTAATACAGATTGAATGACAGCCCATGGCTTCTAGTTTTTTCGCTTGATCTAGCCACATGTCTAAAGTGTGAACCGGACTCACAGTATAAGAAATGGTACCTTGCGCATGCGCTCCGACTTTAATAGCGGCTTTAATCGCAGTTTCGAGGTTTCTGACATCATTCATGGCATCGAAAATACGGAAAACATCAACACCATTATGATGTGCACGTTCTACAAATTTCTCCACCACGTCATCGGCATAATGGCGATAACCTAGTAAGTTTTGACCACGTAAAAGCATCTGCTGCTTAGTATTTGGCATGGCTTCTTTTAAAGCGCGTATGCGATACCAAGGATCTTCGCCCAAATAACGAATACAAGAATCAAAGGTTGCGCCACCCCAAGATTCAACAGACCAATAACCGGCTTTATCTAGTTTCTCTGCGATTGGTAGCATATCTTCTAGGCGCATTCGCGTAGCAAGCAATGATTGGTGTGCGTCTCTTAAAACCAATTCAGTTAATTTTAACTTTGACATAGTGGACCCCTTTATTATTTTGATCTGTACTGAGCGATAGCTGCACTGATTGCAGCAATGTGCGCGTTAGATACGCCTGTTGATGCTGGGCGTTTAGTAGGTTGACGTTGTGGCTTTGCTGGTTCATCACCACCTGCGATAAGTGATAACTTGCTTACAGCAAAAATTAAGATAGATAAGAAGGCAAAAACCCCAACCATGCCGGTAAGCATTAAACTGGCTGCCTCTAGCAACAATGCGCCTATATCCATGTTCTCCCCCTTTTTCACAACGCGCTTTGCGTCATTAATCATTTTTTATAAATATTTATTCAACATCATAACAAACGAGCTCAACTTGTAAACAACATTGTAAATTGGTAATACCAATATTAAAAACTGAACAATAGCAACAACTTAACTGTAAAATACTGATTAAACGAATGAATTACTGAGATAAATATGAAAAATATTCAAAATAGCGCAGGTTTATTTAAATACTTTTAAATAAAAGTGATAAATAGGTTACAAAGATAAGTTTTAAAAACGGAAACGAAAAATGGTAAGACCAAGAAGACACTAAACAAAACACCGTTATGACTGAATAAAAAATGTATTTTCATACTTAATGCAAGTCACATTAAAAAACTTCAAATACGCATACACCATTCTTTTTTGATAAAATTGGCAGTAAATAAAGATTAATGAGTTGCTATGTATAAACACGAATTTACCCTTGATAAGCCTTACTATCAGGAGTGCTTTGATGAGTCCGAAAAATTTGGGAAAGCCAACAAACCTAAATATGCGTTAGTCGGTTTTCTAACCCTGCTCGGTTTAGTGTCTATTTATGGTTTAGAGAATGGCTACCTGGGGAATTTCTTAATCATTTTGGCAGTCATTGAATGCATTTCATATTACTATCGCCGTCCTTGGTGGGTTGCCAGACAGATGATCAGCAGAGCAAGTGGCTCCAATGTGATTGTTGAGATTGACGAAGAAAAAATTAAAGCAGCTAACCCATACAAATCGTTTGTATTTAATTGGCAAGACATCACCAAAGTTATAAAAACAGACAGAGGTCTACTGATCTATTCACTAAGAGGTGCACAATATTTATCTTTAAGTGCATTGGATGACGAGACGGTTGACTTTATCTTAGCGCAAAAAAAAGCCACTAATGAATAGTGGCTCCTTAAATTATTCGCTAAAAGCTGATCAGATGTTACCTGTTGCAGGACCAGACTTTTCAGCCTGAATTCGCATGTAAATCTCTTCACGGTGAACTGAAACATCTTTAGGTGCATTAACACCAATACGTACCTGGTTACCTTTAACACCTAGTACAGTTACAGTTACTTCATCACCAATCATTAGGGTTTCACCCACTCGACGAGTTAGTATTAGCATTCTATTGCTCCTGTTATTCCAAAAATTAGAAGATTCCGCGTCAATTTCATTTTAATGAAAAGTTGTCATAAAAGTAAGCAAAAAAACCAATTTACTCAATACTTTCCAATAAAAATGTGCTGTGCAATGCTCTAACAGCCAATTCTAAGTACTTTTGCGGCAGCAAAGCCGAAATTTTCATTTCGGATGTTGTCACTAAGTCAGCTCTAATATTCTCGTGAGACATTGCCGTATAGAACTGTGCGATAACTTCTACATGAGACTTCAGGCCAATGCCTATTACAGACACTTTAGCCACTTCCTTATCACACGCCAATTCAACAAAACCGAGACTTTCTTGCTGGTGTGTCAAAAGCTCAATAACTTGATGATGATCATTACTGTGCACAGTAAAAGCATAGTCTATTTTATCAAGTTGGTGATTTAATTGGCTCAACATATCTACCGCAATGCCCGCATCAGCCAATACGGTGAGTAGGCTTGCAAAGATCTGTGGTTGATTTGGTAACTGCTTAAGCGTAATTAACACCTCATCTTTACTTGCAGCCACACCTGAAACTGGGGCTTTGTTCATATCTGGCTCCTCGTAAGTAATTAATGTCCCCTTTGAGTGGCAAAAGCTCGATAACACCCTAAGTGGTAACCGATAGTGGCCCGCCGCTTCAACCGAGCGTAAGTGTAAGACTTTCGCACCAAGACTTGCCATCTCTAACATTTCATCAAAGGTAATTTGCTCAAGGCGACGTGCGTTTGGCTCAATGCGGGGATCTGTGGTGTAAACACCATCTACGTCTGTGAATATCTGACATTCAGCCGCTTTTAATGCACCCGCTAACTCTACCGCGGTTGTGTCTGTGCCACCACGACCGAGCGTCGTGATATTACCTTCCCGATCTCGCCCCTGAAAACCCGCCACAATCACGATACGGTTATGTTCCATTTCTTGATTTAAGCGGTCGGTACAGATGGATTCAATTCTTGCTTTACCAAACATGTTATCGGTTTGAATACCAATTTGATCGGCAAGTAAGCTAATTGCAGGATGTCCACGCCGAATGATGGCCATAGCCAAAAGCGACGCAGTCACTTGTTCGCCAGTAGTCACCAAAACATCAAGTTCACGGCTGCTAGGACGGCTGTCAATTTCGTGTGCGAGAGAGATTAAACGATTGGTTTCACCAGACATTGCAGAGACAACAGCAACGACTTGATGACCCTGTTGTTGGGTTTTTATGATGATATCGGCGACAGCCTCGATACGCTCAATTGAGCCTACCGAAGTGCCACCAAATTTTTGAACAATTAATGCCACGAGTTACATCGCAATTATTGCGTCTTTTCGCTCACCCATGCATTAACGCTTTGCAGCGCAGCGTCAAGGTTTTCAGGCTGTGAACCACCCGCTTGAGCCATGTCTGGACGACCACCGCCTTTACCGCCAACTTGTGCAGCCATGTGATTTACTAGTTCGCCTGCTTTTACTTTGCCAACTAAATCTTTCGTCACACCTGCAATTAGACTTACTTTATCACCATTCGCAACACCTAGCGCGATAACACCAGAACCCATCTTGTTCTTAAGGTCATCAACCATGCCGCGAAGCGCTTTCGATTCAGTTCCAGCTACATTAGCAACTAATAATTTCACGCCATTTACGTCAACGGCAGATTCAATTAATGAGGCACCGGCTGCACTTGCAAGCTTGTCGTTAAGCTGAGTAACTTGCTTTTCAAGGCCTTTAGATTTCTCAATTAGGGCTGCCACTTTTTCAAGTACGTTACTTGCATCACCTTTCACAAGCGCTGCAATCTCGCTTAGCTGTGCTTCTTGCTCAGACACATAGTTAACCGCATCTTCACCGGTTACCGCTTCGATACGACGAACGCCTGCTGCGATACCACCTTCAGACACAATCTTGAATAGACCAATGTCACCAGCGCGCGATACGTGTGTACCACCACATAATTCGATAGAGTAATCGCCAATTGACACAACGCGTACTTCATCATCGTACTTCTCACCGAATAGCGCCATCGCACCTTTTGCTTTCGCTTCGTCGATGTCCATTAATTCTGTTTGTAGTGCGAAGTTCTTACGGATCTCGGCGTTTACTAAGTCTTCAACTTCACGAAGCTGTGCTTTAGTCACGCCTTCAAAATGTGAGAAGTCAAAACGTAAACGATCTGGCATCACTAATGAGCCTTTCTGTGCTACATGATCGCCAACGACTTGGCGTAATGCTTCGTGTACTAAGTGAGTTGCCGTATGGTTCTTCTTGATGTTTTCGCGACGCTCAGCATCAATGTGTGCATCGGCTTTATCGTTTACACCAATGCGACCAACTACTTTACCATGGTGAGCAAATGCATTGCCTAGTTTCGTCGTGTCTGTAACAACAAACTCGCCACCCGCCACTTTTAATGAACCAGTATCACCAACTTGACCACCAGACTCTGCATAGAATGGAGTGCGGTCTAATACAACAATACCTTCTTGACCATCTTCTAATACATTAACAGCTTCACCTTGGCTGAATAGTTCAACCACAGTACCACTGTAATGAGTTGCATCGTACCCTTTAAAGTCAGTCGACTTTTCAGACTTAAGCTGCTCATTGTAGTCAGCACCAAACTTACCCGCTTGCTGCGCTTTCTTACGCTGAACTTCCATACACTCTTGGAAGCCACGCTCGTCAATTGTCATGAAACGCTCACGCGCAACATCAGCAGTTAAGTCAGCAGGGAAACCGTATGTGTCGTAAAGTTTGAATACTACATCACCCGGGATCACATCACCTTTAAGGTCTGCTAGGTTTTCTTCAAGAATCGCCAAACCACGATCTAGTGTTTTACCGAACTGCTCTTCTTCAATACGCAGTACTTTTTCGATGATCTCTTGTTGTTTAGCAAGCTCTGGATACGCTTCACCCATTTCTTGCACAAGCGCAGATACCAGCTTAAAGAAGAATGCACCTTCTGCGCCTAACTTGTTACCGTGACGAACTGCACGACGAATGATACGGCGCAGTACATAACCTCGACCTTCGTTTGAAGGCATCACACCATCGGCTACTAAGAACGCACAAGAGCGAATGTGATCAGCAACCACGCGAAGTGACTTATCTTCTAAGTCTTGCGCATTAGTTACTGCCGCAGCGGCTTTGATTAGGTTTTGGAATAAGTCAATTTCATAGTTTGAGTGAACACCTTGCAAAATTGCAGCGATACGCTCAAGACCCATACCTGTATCAACTGACTGCTTAGGTAATGGCTCCATTGTGCCGTCAGCATGACGGTTGTATTGCATGAATACTAGGTTCCAGATTTCGATGAAACGGTCACCATCTTCTTCAGGAGAACCCGGAGGACCACCCCAAATGTGCTCACCGTGATCATAGAAAATTTCAGAACATGGACCACAAGGACCTGTATCACCCATAGACCAGAAGTTATCAGACGTATCAATTTTGATAATGCGATCTTCAGGCACACCCACTTCTTTTGCCCAAATGTCGAACGCTTCATCATCAGTGTGATAAACCGTTACCATCAACTTTTCTTTTGGTAACTGAACAACTTCAGTTAAGAACTGCCATGCAAACTTGATGGCATCTTGCTTGAAGTAATCACCAAAGCTGAAGTTACCAAGCATTTCAAAGAAAGTATGGTGACGTGCAGTGTAACCTACATTTTCAAGGTCATTGTGCTTACCACCAGCACGAACACAACGCTGTGAGCTCGTCGCTCGCGTGTAAGGGCGCTTTTCGCCACCTAAAAATACGTCTTTAAATTGCACCATACCCGCGTTAGTGAAAAGTAACGTTGCGTCGTTACCCGGCACTAGTGAGCTTGAAGGTACAACTTGGTGTTGTTGTTTGGCAAAGTAATCTAAAAACGATTGCCTTAACTGTGCGGTAGTCATTTGCTGCATTTGATCAGTCACCTATTGTTGCTTGCATTGCAAAATTAATTTCTTCATAGCCAAATCCACGGTACATCATATATCTCACCCGTTTGGCTTTTTCTTTATAATCGAGTTGTTTATCGCCTAAGCCATATTTTCTTTGGTAGGTCTCTAACGCTAATTCAAACCAATCTATTTCTTGTTCTTCGATTAGCGTCATCAGTTGGGCCCGATCAACCCCTTTATTTGTCGCTTCGGCCAAAACACGTTTTTGACCTAAGCCTTTATTTATTTGTCTGCGTAAAAAGCTCTCGCAGTAGCGCTTTTCATCAATATACCCTAAGGACTCACACCAGCTTAAAAGCTGTTCAATATAGTCTTCACTCGCATCTTTCATTCTCAGTTTTTGTGCGAGTTCTTTTTTTGAGTACTCTTGACGGCCTAACAGCCACAACACGTAGTTTTTTAGTTTTTGCTTTGTTTGCTCATCCATTAAGCGTCAAATCGGCCTGTGTTGATTGCACTTGATTGCGACGCTTGTTTTTCGCCCTGTCCGTTATTGTCACTGATATCATCAGCAGGAAATATCGCCTGATATGAACAGAAAAAGCCAATATAAGCCACCGGCATAATAACCAGTAAAGGTACAAAACTTAATGGCATTGCAGCCAACATTAATACACCGATCACTAAGCTAAATACAGTAAGCGGTGCCATATTCGTTTGAAACACCTTTAAAGATTGCCCCAGCGCTTTAAAAATACGGTTTTCACCTTTAAAAAAGACCAAAGGTAGCGCAAAGGCGAAGGCCATTAAATTCACTGCATGAGCTAATAAAAATATACCAATGTTGCCAATCGACAAGGTACTCATCACTTCAGCCAATAATTGCTCGTGATTGTGGTTTTCTGTTGCCTGCTGCATCAGCGCAAAAGTTTCAGAAAATAAACTGTCAGCTAATAGTGTCAGTAAAATTACTGCGCCCATTTGATATAAGCCAAGTCTAAATAAGTTTAGGCGACGGCCTTTGATCGAAAACGGTTTAAGTATATCGGCAAGACTGATGGTTTTACCTTGCTGCTTGCTAATAACGGCCAAATAAAAGCCGATCGTTAGAAAAGGCGCCGTAAATGCTGCAACTAATTGTAATGGAGGAAGCACCAAGGGGATCAATGCAACAACAATCATAAAGATGTACATAAACATAAAAGTCATCGGCTGGGTTTTAAAGATATTCCAACCTTGCTTTAACCACTGCAAACCCGCAGAAGCACTAAAAACATTTATCTTTGAAGACATAAAGACCTAAAACTAATCAAAACACTGGAATTATACCTATCAAAACACAAAATGCGACCATAGTAGGTCGCATTGTGTTCTCGGATACAAAAGAGGATGAAAAAGCTACTTTTTCTCAGGTACTTTTTCCATATCTAACATGTGTGAACCATGCTTCACTTTCGCTTCTAAATAATGACGATTACCGTCTTTAATGTGTGCGTGAGTACCTACAACCTTATCAACTTCAATGCCTGCATTTTTTAACGCATTTAGTTTACGTGGATTATTCGTCATGAGTTTAACGTGATTTAAGCCCATAGCCTGAAGCATCAAAACAGCGTCTGAAAAATCACGCAAGTCGTCATCAAAACCTAAGTGGTTATTCGCTTCGTAGGTATTCATACCTTGCGACTGTAGAACATACGCATCGATTTTGTTATAAAGGCCAATGCCACGACCTTCTTGGCGTAAGTATAAAATGATGCCACCTTGCTCATGCATGGTTTCGATACATTCATTTAACTGTTCACCACAATCACAACGTGAAGAATGGAATACATCTCCCGTTAAACACTCTGAGTGCATACGAATAAGAGGTACCTCATTCTTATCAGCTTCATTAAAGATCAAAGCAACATGCTCTTCACCATCTTTTAAACCATGAAACGATACAATTTCTGCAGGAATATGACTGTGCTGTCCTACATTCAGCTTCACTCTCGCTCTTACTTCTGCCACGACTTTTGCGAACCTAATAATTTAAAATGTTATACTATCACATTTTGATAGCTTGAAATTTAGGAGCCCATTAAAACTTAGCTAAAATGCGCTCGTCGTATTTAGTAATATCCAATTCAACTTGATATTCACGCGCCAATGCATCTAATTCAGCTTGCCACATACTCAAATCTTCCATCGTGATGGTGTTGTCATCTAGCGTCCAAAGTTGCTTAGACCCAGAATAACTAAACTGCATCGCTAACATCGCATCAATATCGCCCTCTTTGGCGGCTTTTTTAATAGCCATCATCTTGCGAGTGATGCGATTAAGTGCTTGCTTTAAATCCCACACATACGCAACTTCATACATAAATGGGTGCGACTTAACCTTTTTTAAAGTCAAACCTATAACAATTGAAGTCACAACCACGCCCAGTAAATTCCAATGAAAGTGACTACCGTCAGCATCAGGGAACAATAAAATCAGCAGTTGTGCTATACCTAAACTGCCCACGGTGAGCGCTGCAATGCAGGCAAAAATCACTTTATTCAGATGTTTTCTATAACGCGTTTTATCAATCTCTTGTAACTGCATATTACTTCCTCGGCAAACCTATACGTATTGTACTGTGGAACGGTTGATAAAAAAATTTAAAATTTTTTCACCCCTTTTTTCTTGCTGTGTCGTTTTAGGGATAAGCAAACAAAAAAGAGGCGCTTATTATGATGACTTACACCATGCCAACTCCGGCTCAAACCATGACTAAAGTATCTGCATCAATTGTAATCGGTGCCATAGTGACCTTAGCTGCATTTGCCTTTATGGATTATTTGATCAGCAGTGAAGAAAGAGCCCCTGTTGAAGTTAAACCCCCCTTTGAATTAGAGATCATGCAAGACAGACCTGACTCTGAGGTACAAACTAAAACAAGGCCTTTACCGCCACCGCCACAACCTAAAGCACAGCCGCCAAGACCACAAACATCGGTACCGTCTGAGGTAGCTGGACCACAAATTGGTATAGGCGGCCCAGTGATAGAATTAGATCGCACGCCAATCAACACGCAAATATTTGCACCACAAGATGGCGATGCAACCCCGATTGTTAGGGTGGACCCTAAATACCCAGCCACTGCTGCTCGTGATGGCAAAGAGGGCTGGGTTGAGATGGCATTTTCAATCGATAAAGCAGGCAATGTAATTGATGCACAAGTTATTAATGCTGAGCCAAAGCGTATTTTTAATCGAGAAGCATTAAGAGCACTAAAAGACTGGAAGTACCGTCCTAAAATGGAAAACGGTCAGGCGATAGTGCAAACAGGTTTACAAGTTGTGTTAGAGTTCAAATTACAGCAGTAAGCTAAATACCCATCCTCAATAATTCTTTATTAAGAGGATTGGTATAAGTTAAGTTGATTGGCTTGTCAGCGAGATAAGCCAATCAATAGGGAAAAGAACAATCGGGAAAGTGCCTATGCTGATAGCATTAAAGACATGGTTACACAAGGTTTCACCCAGCAGAGATCCACTAGAGGCGTATAAACAGACTGGCGAAGATATCTATATAGAGATTTTAATCAATACCTATAGCCAAGACCTGTTTCATTTTTTGAGTGGACAAAGCGATCGTGAACTGGCAAAAGATATTTGCCAAAAAACGTGGCTCACCGTTGTAGAAAAAAGCCATCTATACCGTGATCAGCAAACACCAAAAGCATGGCTATTCTCAATCGCTCGCAATGCTCTACTAGACGAATTTAAGAAACAGAACCGTCTATCTTCACTCGATGAGCAACACCATGAAGCTGTGAGTAACGAAACTGAAGCGGATGAAAAAAACGCACTCTATGATGCACTCCTTACTCTGCCTTTTTTGCAAAGAGAAGCGCTCAGTCTGCAATTAGAAGGCTTCAGCTTACAAGAAATTGCAACGATCACACACAGCGAAGTAGAAACCACAAAAACCAGATTGCGCTACGCCAAACAAGCTTTAAAACAGCGTTTAGGAGACTCCCATGGCGAATGATCATGATTTTGATAAAACCTTGAAGCAAGCTTACCAACAGCGAAAGCAACAGCAGGGTTTAACGAAACAAGACCTTGAGCTGATGAAGGCCAAATGTCGCCAGCCAAAACAAAACAAATTTTGGCAACAAGCACAATGGGCAATGGCTTGCGCTGGTTTGCTATTTTTAGGTGCGTTATGGATACAACCTGAAAGTGAAAGCACTCAGGTTTACGCGCTTGACCTGACCCAGTACGAACATATAGAGCACCACAGCAAAGAAGATGGTCAATATAAAGTGCAGATCACTCGAAATCACACATTACAAAGCCCTGAAAGCATTCAAGCAAAACATTCAGAGTTACTCGCTCAAGCGCGTTCATTCCATGGTCGTATCATTGAGAACAACAGTGAGTTTTTACTAATTGCTGACTGTAAAGAAAACACTTTGCTAGAGATTGAAAAGTCATTGGTGAGAGATTTATCAGATCTCAACCTTGAGGGGCAACTTCGTCAAGGTGAACTGTTAGCCCTTACCAGCAATAAAAAAGGGCTGTTAGTAAACCTAACAACCCCTAGTCAAAATCAGGGCATCTATAGTTGCCCTTAATCTATATAGCTTAGATCATGATAAGACTTGCAACAAAGAAGCTTAACAATGCGAGTAACCCACCGACAAGCGCATAAGGCAATTGTGTTTTCACATGTGTCAATAAGTCACATCCTGATGCCAGTGCTGAAACCGCACTGGTGTCTGAGATAGGCGAGCAGTGATCACCAAAAATACCACCACTTAAAATCGCTCCGACCACCAGTGGTGCAGGCAAGCCTAATGCTTGAATGAGCGGTACACCAATTGGAATTAGAATAGCGAATGTGCCCCAAGACGTCCCCGTAGTGAATGACATTACCGCACCAGTTAAGAATAGAACTGGTACAATCAAATAGATAGGTAAGTAATCACCAACTAACGAAGCAACGAATTGTCCTGTACCCAGTTCTTTTAAACTCGCACCTAAGGTCAAAGACAACAAAACAATGCTGACTAGCGGTAATAGCTCCCCCATGCCTTTGAAGCCAATATCAACAAGCTGGTGATGGGTAAACTGCTTGTGCGCAATTAACTGTAAATAAGCAACCATAGAAGCTAAAACCGTTGCATAAAGTACCGACTTAGAGCCACTACCACTAGCAAGTTCGCCATTACCTGTCCAAAACATAAAGCCAATCATGCTAACAATTAAAGTGAGCAAAGGGATTAACATAAAACGTGCTTTACTCGCAGCAGGACCCGCATCGATTTCTAAATTTTGTTTTTCAAGTTGCTGCTCAGCTTCTTTCATTGGGCCGTGCACTTTATCGAATACAATGGTGTAAAGCACAATTAATAACGCAATAATGGCGTAAAAGTTAAAGGCCACAGAGCTCCAAAGAATGCTCACTGCTGACTGCTCAAGCTCATAGTTGCTTAATAGCCCAAGTACATAAGCCCCCCAGCCATTCAGTAAAATCAAGATGCACACGGGCGCACTGGTACTATCTATAATGTAGGCCAAACGCGCTCGACTCATTTTAAATTTATCGAACAAACCTCGTGAAACAATACCTGACGTCAACACACTCATATTTGATTCGATAAATACCGAAGTGCCAGTAAACATGGTAAGTAACCCAACTTGCCGTTTACTTTTGGCAACCCCTAGATTCATCAATTTATTGACCGTCGCAGCGACACCACCCGATTCACGGATATAGGCCAATAGTGCGCCAATCACAATACTAAATATAAGAATTCGGCTATTTCCTGCTGACGTTGCCACAGAAATGACACGTTCAACACTGTTAACAAAAGTAAGTAACCCAGACTGCCCTTGCATATATAGCAATAAAAACTCTGAGCTTATTACCGCTAATAACAAAGCCATAATGACTTCTTTACGCCAAAACACCACCAATATAGCTATCAGCGGCGGTAAAATTGAATACCAAGACATAAATTTCCTTAAGTGCGGTTTATTATTTTCTACAAATTACTGTAATGAAGTGTAATTCGCTATGCACGATTAAACGAGTAAGCTTAAAGAGTAATATTTGAAAAACCAAGCTTTTGCGTTTTAAGAAAAAACACGTATGTGACACTTTCACCAAAAGTGGTACACTATATCGAAAATAACAACAATAAACGTACTACCTTTTTTGAGATAAAACCCTATAATAGGTACAACGTTATCCAAGAAGTAAACATCATGTCATCATTTTCGAAAATTAAAGCCTTATTGCCTCAGCTTTCTACCAGCGAAGCCAAGCTAGCAAATTTTGTTCTAGACAACGCACAGCAGATCAGAACACTATCATCTATCGAGCTTGCTCAAGCTGCAGGCGTGAGCCAATCAAGTGTCATCAAGTTTTCGCAAAAACTAGGCTATAAGGGCTTTCCTGCCTTCAAACTGGCTATCGTCGATGACCTAAACTTACAAAGCTTAAAACAGCTTAATACGAATGAGCGACTACCTACCAACAGCGACGATCCTATTGCTGATTTGGCAGCTAAACTGATCCAACATCAAACCACAGTGTTAGAAGAAACATTACAATTAAACCACAGTGAAGACCTTAATCAGGTTATTGCAAAAATTAAAAGTGCACGCAAAATTTTGATTTGTGGTATTGGTAGCAGCAATCTAGTTGCAAATGACTTTGCTCTGAAACTACAACAAATTGGCTTACCGGCGCTATCACAAGTGGATGAGATCAGTGCATCGGCTTATTTAGCAACCATGCACAAAGACGACTTGTTTATTGCGGTTAGCACATCTGGCGACAGTAAGAGTATAGTGACATTAGCAGAGCAAGCTGCAAAGAATGAATGCTGTGTAGTCTCAATCTCTAAATACGGAAACAATGCATTAACTGAGCAAGCTGAATTAAACCTGTTTACTGCTTTCGAAAAAGAACCTGTAGAACATGCCGGTATTCTCACTCGTACCGCAAGCACACTGATCACCGATGTGTTATTTTTGGGCTTAACCCAGTCTCACAGTCGTTGGCAAAAGCGCGCTAGCCTTGCCACAGACAATATGCGTGCAATTCGTCACAACTAACGCTCATAAATCAAATAAGGTTGGCGGCGCAACTTAAAGTGTTTAAGTTTAGGCTGCCAGCTTTTTTCAATCTCAGTTAAAGACTGCCCTGACTGCATCGCTTTTCTTAATTTATCAGTGCCAGCCAGCTTATCCATAAACTTTGGATATTTAAAGAAGACCTTATTTTCTGACTTAAATTTATTGTAAGCGCCCACAAACCAAGCTAAGTCAAACCCAGTGCCTTGATGAGCTCTTAGGTCTTGACCATAAGCAACAGTGTCTTTTAGTTTTGGATTTAGTGCAGCACCCGGCGTCGAGACGGGCGTAAATTGAAACTTGCCCAGCTTCACGTCATTGTGGCCGAATACTTGAAATGGAAAATCGGTACCACGACCAACTGATACGGGTGTCGCTTCAAAGAAGCACAATGAGGGGTAAAGCGCTATAGATTGACTATTCGGCAAGTTCGGACTTGGCTTAATAGGTAACTCAAACGGCTCCGATAAGTCGTAATCAGATACTGCAACCACGGTTAATTCAGGTTGATTTTCAGTGTTTAGCCATCCCTCTCCCACTATCATCTTTGCCAGCTCTCCTACTGTCATGCCGTGCAATACTGGGATTGGGTGCATACCAACAAATGATTGAAACTCAGGCTCTAAAACTGGCCCATCAATTAAGTTTATGTTCGGGTTAGGTCTATCTAGCACAATGACTTTTTTACCGGCTTCAGCGGCGGCTTCAAGTACATAATGCATGGTGCTAATATAAGTGTAAAAGCGAACGCCCACATCTTGAATATCAAAAATAATGACATCCACATCAGCCAAGTCAGTTAACTTTGGTTTTTTCGACTTTCCATATAAAGAAATAATAGGTAAACCTGTTTTACTGTCTATTTGGTCATTGATCTTAGCGCCTGCATCCTGCTTTCCTCGAAAGCCATGCTCCGGAGAAAATACTTTTTTTACGTCAATTCGCTTCTCTAATAGCAAATCAAGCAAGTGCTGCTCTTTTACCTGTGCTGATTGATTGACAACTAAAGCAACGCGTTTGTCTTTTATTAATGGTAAATATGTTTGCACTTGCTCCGCACCAACTTCTAGTGCTTTTAATAAAGGACTAAATAACAAAATGAAGATCAATAATAGCTTGGCTTTCACAACAAAACCCTTTCAGACATAATATGTGCATCATACCAATTTGCGCTAAAAAACAATGAAAAAACCGACCATTACCATACATTATTGTGTTTTATGCCAATGGCTTCTGCGAAGCGGGTGGCTTGCCCAAGAGCTACTCTCAACATTTGCTGATGACTTACAACAGGTAGCACTAGCACCGGCTTCTAAAGGTGTGTTTGAAATTTACTACAATGACGAGTTAATTTGGTGTAGAAAACAAGATGGCGGTTTTCCCGAGGCAAAAGAGCTAAAACGCCGTGTCAGAGACAAACTCGATCCAGATAGAGACTTAGGACATATAGATAAATAGCATGGCTTAAACTCAGCCTAATTAACCTGAGCTTTGGTTAAGAGATTTACTAAAGTATTGATATTGAAATGATAAGAACTTTTTCAAGTCTGCAGCCGGAGACTTTTAGCGATAACAAGGCGAATTTACGCATCAATAGCTGGCCTATTGTAAGTAAATTCAACGCTGTTAGCGCTGAAAGTAGCCGCTGGAGATAGATTTATTATCCAAAGCTCAGGTTAATTAAGTCATCTTTCTATGTATTTGACTCATTACCGTGCCCAGCTCGACCATATTACTAATGGCGTCTATGGGCATAGGCTTGGCAAAACAATACCCTTGGAGTTGGGAACAGCCCGCATCTGCTAATCGTTTTGCTTGCCCGCAATACTCAACACCTTCAGCAACAGTACTTACCCCTAAACTTTTCGCCATATTGATGATCACAACAGCTAGGTCATCTTCTTCTCTGTCATAGTTTAAGTCATCAACAAATTTTTTATCTATTTTTAGCGTATTGAACTTCAAGTGCTTAAGGTAAGTTAAACTCGAATAACCCGTACCAAAATCGTCGATAGCGACACTGAAGCCCTTTTCTTGTAGAACCTCTAAGGACTGTCGCATCTCATCTAAGTTCGCAATCAGCGATGTTTCTGTGATTTCAAGCTCAATATTTTTAGGAGAAATTTGATAGCGATCCAGTAAAGATTCAAATTCACTCAGAAAGCTTTCGTCTAATAACTGATCAGCGGTTAAATTTACACTGAGCTGTAAATTTACTGAAGTGGTGATCCAGCGTACCAAAGACGTCATTGATTTTTCTAATAACTGCAGCGTGACTTTATTCATCAACCCCGCTTCTTCAGCAACAGCAATAAACTCATGGGGCCCTTTTAACTTTTCCTGAGTTTGCCAGCGGGCGAGCATTTCTAGCTTCTCCAGTGCAAAACTCTTCGCATTGACGATAGCCTGAAAGTAAGGCTCGAACTGACCATGCTTAAGCCCCTGAACCAACTCAGCTTCTCGTTCTATACGTTGTTCGACCTCTTTGTCTAGCTGGGAGTTGTAAAACTGATAATTACTTTTATTGACCTTTTTAGCTCTATACATGGCCGTATCAGCATGCTTCATCAACATTTCAGAGTTAGTACCATCATCAGGATAAACAGCAATCCCAGCACTCAAGGTCACATTCAGTTGAATACCTTTTAACTCGTACTCCCCGCTACAAGTTAGCAGTACTTTCTCAATCACAGTATGGATATGGGCGCGCTCTTTAATGCTGTCGACCAAAATAACAAATTCATCACCGCCCATACGCGCCACGGTATCGCAACTTCTTAAACCTCGGTTTAGCCGATGCGCAACCTCTTGTAACAGCAAGTCACCAGCATCATGACCTAAAGAGTCATTAATATTTTTGAATTTATCAAGGTCAATAAAAATAACAGCAAAAGCATGTTGATTTCTATCGGCTCGCTTACAAGCTTGCGCCAGCCTATCTTGTAATAACAAACGATTTGGTAAGCCTGTTAAAGCATCATGATGGGCCAGATGATTCATTTTTCTGCTCATCATTCGAGACTCAGTGACATCTTGAAACACCATAACAGAGCCTATGATTTCACCTGATTTACTATAAATTGGTGAGATAGAGTCTTGAATAGCAAACACCAAGCCCAAGTGATTCTTAATACAAGTGAGCTCAGGCAAGCCCAAGGTCGCACGCTGTCTCATACAATGATCTGTCACTTGATCTATGGGTTCCAAGGTTTCCTCATTAAATAAAGGCATAACCTCAGAAAATGGCTTACCCTTCACTTCTTTAGTTAATTTCGCCAAAACCGCTTCTGCAACGGGGTTCATATAAGTAATGCGGCTGGCTTTGTCGGTACAGATAACACCATCACCGATAGAGCTTAAGGTGACTTCTAACAGCTCTTTTTCTTCAGACAGCGCTTGGGTTAGCATCAACTTGTCAGAGATATCCTGAAATGAAATGATAGTTTGCGTGTGTTTGTCTTTATCATCTACCACATCTGCAAATAGGCTTAATGACAGTTTTCTTTGTGAGAAGGTCGTTAGTTTCACTTCAGGTAAATAAAAATGTGACTGCCCTTGTGCACCACACTTAAGTAAATCACTGGCATTTTCTTCGCTCAAATACTCGCTCAGGTAACGCCCTTGTAAGTCTTCGAAATCACATTGCATGGCATCTAAAAACCCCTTGCTTGCATGAACAATTTGCCCTTGTTCATCAATGGTGACTAACATTACCTGACTGTACTCGAAACTATGCTGAAAACGCGCATGCTCCAATAAAACAGCTAACAAAAATAAAGATGTACACACTGCAAAAAGCAATTCAACACTGCCATTTATACCTAAAGGCGAGATTTGCTGGGCGTGTTCCGATAAAACTATCATCGAAGAAAACAGCATCGCCAACACCACATTTAGCGAAGCAAACTGTTTGCCGTTTAACAGCAAACGACTTGCAATAAAGAGCAGCAAATTAACCAAGAAAAAACTACTTAAAGAAAATAAGGCTATCGGCATTGTCGCTAAACATACTGCACATGCTAGCAGCCAAGACCTAGAAAATACTTGGCCCTCTTGCTCTTCATCATGAGACAAAATGTGTGAAGCGAATAGCAATATTGAGAAGGTTTGTAGTAAATGTTCTACCTCTGGCTCCATTCCGATAAAGTAAGCGCTTCCCTTAGACAAAACTAACGCTACACAGACAAACGACACCACACCTATAAGGTATGCAAGCGCAAGTCGCTTTAATCCAACACTCTTTATTTTGTAATGGCGAATTTCTCCAGCCAGGAAGTAAACCTGTCCCACGATCAAGAGATGAAATGCCACATTGATAATGAGTGATTGAGGCAGTGACAATAGCCACATGCTAACGCTAAGCAAGGTTGCTAATGCTGGAAGAATAAAACGGTTTAAGCCTTGCCAAAAACGATGAGCAATTAATATGCAAACAACATCCGCCAAGATGATTAAGCTTGGAGAGGTAGGCTCAGCTAGAGCAAAGGTTTCACCCAATAAAGCTGAACTAAAATAAACAATAAACACAATAAGAACTGTTAATACCATGTTGTTGCGATGCATCCATTCTTCCCAAATCAACATTGACCAATTTTAAGTGTTTATGATGAAGCTCAAATAATCAAGGTAACTTAGCAACTATAATAAAATCTAGAAACTTCTGAATTTATTATCTATGCTCAATAAAAATATTCATCAGAGCGAAATAATGCTTAAAGCTGCTCAATCAACTGATGCTGTTGGAAATTTTATCCGGGTTGCCAATATCATTGCCAACTTAGATATCATCTTAACCGAGGCAAAAAACCTATCACTTACCGCTAAGAATGCGCGCGTTGTTGCGCTACGTGCTGGCGATTCGGCGTTTGGTTTTAAGCCCATTACCAATTTTATTGATGAGTTTTCAGATCAAACCATCAAAACGACTGCCGAGATCTCTACCTTATCTAATCAGCTTTTTACCTTGGCGCTTGCCGTGGTTCGATGCAGTAACTTCATAAACCATATTCAAAAAGCAAAGAGCGCCTCTAGCGATAAAACCTTAGACTCACTGCTCTCAACTGGCTGTGATGACCTTATGGTTAAGTCTAAAGCCCTAGAGCACGCAATTTTTAATTTAGAAAGCTACTTTGAAGACATACAAAAACAAATGCGAAGTGCCGAATACATTGCTGTTACGAGCCGTGTAGAAGCCTCAAATGCAGGAGATTTCAGTGAAAGCCTGCAAGGGGTTTCTGACTTTATAGCCAGTGCTGCCAAAAGAATTAAAGCAGCTGTGACTGACAACCTCAGTGAAATTTCAAAATTAAGAGGAGTGATGCGTTGAAATCAACCGAACTATACTCAAGTGCGAGTCACACATGGATAGTCATGGGGCGAGATGAGAGCAAACCAGAAAAAATCATCGATACCAACCAATATCTAATAAAAAGCGCGCAAGAAGCCATCATTCTTGATCCCGGCGGCGTAGAACTTTTTTCTCCTATGTTGGCGAGCATTCTCAAGCATGTTGACCTTGAGCACGTCACCACCTTGTTTGCCTCTCACCAAGATCCTGACATTATCTCGTCACTTGGGCTTTGGGATAAAACCATTCCCAATGCCAAGCTTCATGCCCCTTGGTTATGGGAAGGCTTTATACGCCACTTTGGTATGGAAAATATTGAATACGTGCCAATTAAAGATGAAGGCGGCGAAGTCAGAGTTGGCTCTGCAACATTAAAATTTGTGCCCGCTCACTACTTGCATTCATCAGGTAACTTTAACGTTTATGACCCGCAATCAAAAATACTGATGAGCGGTGATATTGGCGCCTCTTTAGAGCATGGGGAAGTTCCTATGTTTGTTGAAGATTTTGCTTCACATGTAAAACATATGGAGTACTTTCATCGTCGTTGGATGCCATCGAATAGCGCCAAAAACAATTGGATTGCGCGAGTAAAAGAACTCGATATCGAAATGATGGCACCGCAACATGGTCGCATTTTTAAGGGTGAAGCTGTACAAGAGTTTTTGGAGTGGTTTGCCAAATTAGATGTGGGTATCGCTTCTTAGAAGCTCAGTCATACAACACATTAAAGAATAAAAAACCCAAACATCACGTTTGGGTTTTATTTTTGGGACGATTAATCGAATCGTGAATGAATAGTTTAGTTACTTATCAGACCAAATTGCCAGCTCATTACCACTGGGCTCTAAAAAGTGAAAACGACGCCCACCGGGAAAAGCAAAAATATCTTGGCAAATTGTCCCACCCGCCTTTTGCACTTCCTCCAAGCTGCGCTCTAGGTCTTCACTGTATATTACCACCAGTGCACTACCAGAATTAACATTCGCCATCTTGTCAGCTTGATAGAAACCGCCCTCTAAACCTGAACCACTAAAAGCAACATATTCAGGGCCATAAGGGGTAAATTCCCAACCAAAGACACGATGAAAAAACGCCTCGGTACTACCTAAATCCTTTGCCGCAAACTCAACGTAATTAATAGCATGATGTTCCATCTTTCAATTCCTTTAATAAATCAAGTAACTTACTGCTTAAGCCAATGAACGTAGCAGTTTTTGGGTATTCTGACGCATGGTTTTTGCCACCATAAAATAACCGATGAATGCCACAAAGCTCGCACCCGCTAACGGTCCTAAAATCCAAATATAAGGGTGTAAACGGCCATCGACACCAAATAGCTGCTGCTGAATAACTAGCAAAGCAATATCGCTCACCAGAGCGGCAACCACGCCAGCTATCGCACCAAGCAATAAAAATTCATACAGTGTAGCTAGTTTAATTAAACTGCCTTTAGCACCGAGAGTTCTTAATATCACTACTTCTTGCATACGCTCAGCAAGACTTGCTTGGACTTGAGAGATAAGCACAAGTGCCCCACTAAACAATACAATCATAAGCACAAAGCCAATCGCTAATGACACTTGAGATATCATCGATTGTGCCTGTTGAATACGATTTTTAATATCAATCATGCTGATTGTTGGGTACTGCTGTAATAACTTGCTAATACCTTTGGTATGTTGCGCTTCAAGTTTAGCTGCACTGAAGTAAGTGACTGGAATTTTACCCGCAAAATTAGGGCTTAAAATCATCACAAAGTTTGGTTTTAGCGTGCCCCAATCTACAGTTCTGAAACTGGTTACCGTTGCCGTGAATTTCTGTTCATTAATTAAAAACTCAATCTCATCACCCAGTTTTAAATCAAGACGCTCTTTCCAGCCATCGAATACAGAGACTTCTAAGCGCTCTGAGCCGCTAAACCATTCACCCTCTACGATTTCATTACCTTCAGGCACTTCGTCTAACCACGTTAAGTTAGGCTCACGATTAACCCCTTGGCGGGCATTCTCGTCTTGCTCTTCACCTTCTTGCTTAGACACACGACGTGCAAACTCTTCACCATTCACCGCGTTTACACGCGCATTAAATACTGGGAAAAACGCTTCATGCGTGATTTGATTTTCATCGAAGTATTGCTTAATCGGCGAGATCTCGTCTTCGGCAATGTTAATTAAGAACATATTTGGCGCATCTTCCGGCACCTGCATTTGCCAATCTGAGATCATGTCGTTTTTCAGTACCACTAAAAACAGCATCAGCTTGATAGCAAGTGCAAAGGTAATCAACTGCACCGCATTGGTGTTAGCACGTTTTTGCAGTGTTGCAATTGCAAGCGACCAGCTAGAACCTGGGCGAAGACCGAGTTTACGACCTGCTGCGAAGATTAGGCGAGAAATACCAAACAGCACGCCAATAACCAGTAAGGTAGATGCAAACAGCACCAGTGTTGTGATGATTTGACCGCTGAACAGCCACATTAGGACAAAAATAGTCAAAATCGACACACCAATATGCACTTTACTCAACGCAAGGCTATCGCCTAAATTACGGCGTAAAACACGCAGTGGCGGAATATCAAATAAATCTAACAGCGGCTTAAGCGAGAACATCAAAGCACATACAAGACCTATGAATACCGCTAATAACCAAGGCTTAGCCCCTGCTTCTGGCAATGTAGTATCCATAAAATTAGCGAGATAATCTGCAGCAACACTTTGCAGCACAGAGCCAATAACCAGACCGATTACAATTGAGAATAACGTCACCAAAGTTAAGTGAGTAAGAAAGATTTTGCGCACGGTTGCGCGGCTACCACCTAAGGTTTTCATCATCGCCACAGGGTCGTATTGGCGCTCACAATAACGCTTGGCTGAAACCGCCATTGCCACTGCTGCCAGCATTATTCCAAATAAACCAGCCAATAGTAAGAAGCGCTCGGCACGGGCTAAATTCTCGCCAAGTGGCGATTGCCTATCTTTGATCCCCTGCCAACTTTGATTCGGTTTTAGTTGCGGTTTTAACCAGGCATAGTAATCAGTTAAAGCTTGCTCAGAGCCCGAAAATAATAAGCGGTGGAATACACGGCTGCCCGGCTGTACCGCTTGCGTTCTTTCAATATCAACATAGTTCAGCAAGACGCGCTTGTTACCCGCCAAAGAAAACAAAGGCGCATCAGGTTCACTCATGAGCACTTTAGCCACGGTAAATTCACCTGCACCAAGCTCAACAGTGTCACCCACTTTTAAGCCCATGCTGTAAAACAAGCCTTCACTTAGCCATAAAGTGCCCGGCTCTGGTGCGCCGCGAATTGGGTAACTTTGACCTTCCAGATTATCTTTTAACTCGACTTGGCCTTTTAGTGGGTAAGCACTAGATACTGCTTTTACAGAGCCAAGCACCAGCTCGTCATTAGCAAACAACATAGAATCGAAAAACAGCATTTCTGCTGTTTCTAAGCCAAACTCTTCTGCGGTTTTTTGTACGATTGGTTCAAACTCATGGTTACTTGAAAGACGGCGATCAGCAGCAATAAAATCTGCGGTTTTTTGCTCTATGTTTAAGCCGATACGCTCCGTCACAGATGCCAAACTAAATACTGTCAGCACTGCAAGCGCAATCGCCGCAAAAATAATGCTCAGTTCACCGCGTCGAAATTCTCGAGAGAATAACTTAAACGCTAATTTAACCCACATTCGCAGTCACTCCTTCTCGAATTTGCTCCAACATACCGCCTTCGATATGAATGATACGATCACACTGCTGAGCCAATTGCTCATCATGGGTGACAAGAATAAGCGTTGTACCATTTTGTTTATTTAAATCGAACAAGAGGTTTTCAATAATATGACCGTTCTTAGTATCTAAATTAGCCGATGGCTCATCTGCAAAGAGAATTTTCGGGGTGCCAATAAAAGCTCTTGCGATGGCGACACGCTGTTGCTCACCACCAGACAACTGCGATGGATAATGGCCTAGACGGTGCTCTAAACCTACTTTTTTAAGTAATTCGACGGCTTGGTCTTTGGCACTGTGATCGCCAGCAAGCTCAGCCGGTAGCATCACATTCTCAAGCGCCGTTAAGCTCTGTACTAGCATGAAAGATTGAAATACAAAGCCGACTTTTTCGGCGCGGATCCTTGCTCGCTGCTCTTCGTCTAGCTTACTTAATGCTTCACCGTCCAAATGCACATCACCGCTACTGGCAACATCAAGACCGGCCAACAAACTGAGTAAAGTAGACTTGCCTGAACCCGACGCGCCAACAATCGCAACTGACTCACCGGGCTTGACAGCAAAATTGATATCACTAAGGATAGTAAGCTCACCTTCAAGGGTGTTTACGCGTTTGCTGAGTCCCTCGACATTTATAATATTCAACTGAGAAAGTACCGACATGTTACGAGAATTCCTTAAGTTAGCTGTATTTCTTGCATTTTTACTTATTTCTTCTACGAGTTTTGCAAAAGACAAGATCATGATCATTGGAGATAGCTTAAGCGCTGGCTACGGGCTTGAACAAGAGCAAGCATGGGTTTATTTGTTACAAAATAAATATAAACAAGAACAAAGCGATATCGAAATCATCAACACCGCCATCAGCGGCCAAACAACCGACAATGCGATTTTAAAAATTGATGCGTGGTTACAGGCCCACAAGCCTACTCATGTATTAGTTGAACTAGGCGGAAACGATGGTATTCGCGGCTTTCCAGTGAAAATTCTTCGTAAAAACCTCACCACCCTCGTTGAAAAAAGCCAAGCGGCTGGGGCTAAAGTCGCGGTGATGGCCATTCAAATTCCACCTAATTTAGGCCCTCGTTACACCAAGATGTTTGCAGACACATACAAAAAAGTCACAAATACGACTGACAGCTATTTAATGCCGTATTTTATGGTTGAAATCGCAACAGATAAGTCATTGATGATGCAAGATAACCTTCACCCGAATGCCGAAGCACAGCCGATTATTCGTGATTTTATGTATCGTGAATTCAATACTTGGCTTGGTAAGTAGTCAAATATTACTAACCCTCTTAAGCGATCAATTTTAAGGGTTGATATATTAGCTGTTGCACAATGAAATAGCATAAATTTAGCCTCCTATTTCCTGCTCAGTGCAACAGCTTAAAAATTCACATTCAGAACCACTCACTATGAAAACACTTGAAATCAATACTAAACCATTAATTTAATCCAATTTCAGCGCTGTACCTCATCATTTTTCATTTTTATTAACCCACATCAAAAGCCTAAAACAAAACCAGTGCTAATTTTCACTTAGATTATTTGTGATAAGTAGCGCGTTATGACTTTAACTCGGTCGTTTGTAGTTTTAATGTCTGTTTTATTTTTTAACCTGTCATTTGCCAAAGAGCCAATTACACCCATTGTGACGCCTTCCCATTTAAATAAAGAAAAAATAGCTTTGGGTAGAGCCCTTTTCTTCGATAAGCGTCTATCTAAAAATGATGAAATTAGCTGTGCAAGCTGCCACCAGCTTGCGACTAATGGCGCTGACAACAAGGCGTTGTCTGATGGCGTAGATGGCCAGAAAACCACAGCTAAAACGCCTACTGTGTACAATGCGGTCTTTAATATTCGACAGACTTGGAGTGGCGCACGAATTGATTTATTTGATCAAGTCGATGCACCAATTACGAACCCGAAGGAGCATGGCACCACTTGGGCTAAAGTCATCGCAAAGCTGGCGGCAGATAAAAAGCTAGCGGCAAAGTTCAAGCAAATTTATCACTCTCCCATCAGCCAACAAAACATTCAACATGCCATTGCTGAGTTTGAACAATCTTTAGTGACGACTAATTCACCTTTTGATCGTTGGTTACAAGGCGATCAGAACGCCATTGATAGTAGAACGAAGCAAGGTTATCAACTATTTAAGCGCTATGGCTGCATTAGCTGCCACCAAGGTAGAAATGTCGGTGGCAACATGTTTTCAAAAATTGGCCATTTTGGTGATTACTTTCAAGACCATGGCGGTGAAATCACAGAAACCGATTTAGGTCGCTATATGGTGACAAAGAACCCTTATGATAAACATGTTTTTAAGGTTCCAAGCCTCAGGCTAAGCAGTTTACAAACACACTTTTTTCACGACGGCAGTCAAAACAATCTCAGTGATGCCATTAGAGTAATGGCCAAATATCAATTGGGCCGTGCTATACCTGAACAAGATATTCAATCAATTCGTGCTTTTTTAACTAGCCTAGTCGGTCAGCATCCGGAATTAATGAGTCCTTATGAAGCAGAGTAATTTTTTAAGTAAAATAATTAACTTAGCCATATTTTTTATGCTGATTTGGGTCGCTTATGCGCTAATCAGTAGTGCACAGGATGACAATAAAGCGCACCAAAACAGAGTTCAGTTTTTATTCTCAAGTAATGCCGTTGATGCACAGCTCAACCAGTTTGCGTTAAAAATCATTGCCGCAGATATGCCGGAATATGATGAACTTGTCACGCTGACACAAAAGCTTGATGGCCTCCAGTCTCTTGTTAACTCTCAGCACTCGCCTTTTGCAGCGACAACATCAGACTTACAGCAAAAAATATCGCATTACTTTGCACTCATTGATGACAAAATGCTGCAACTAGAACGCATAAAAACGGCAGCCTCTCTGATGCGTAACACCTTACTTTACTTACCTCAGTTGAATAAAGAGCTACAACTCCAAGGCAGCAAAGACGCACTGATTGCCCAGCAGTTATATAGCGACGTGTTGTCGTATAACTTTTATGCTGATGAAGTAAAGCTGGCCGAAATACAAAGCAAACTAGAAGTTATTGGCGATAGAGAGCAAAGCCCATTAATTAAAAACTTAAAACAACACTTACAGGTTCAGCTAGTACAACAACACGATTTAAAAAACCTGTACAACGCCTTTGTCGCAACCCCCAGTAAACCGGCTTTTAACACGCTCAATAGTAGCTACAATCAGTATCACTTAGAGAAACTTCAAAGCAGCAAAGAAAATCGTCAACTGACTTTAATACTCAGTGCAGCGCTGTTGCTCGCCCTGATCATTATTTACAGGCGTTTAAACCATGCCCGATTTAGTGCCTTTAGATCTGGCAAGTTACTAAAAGAAGCACTCACGTCCATTGAAGAAGGGTTTGCGCTGTTTGATAAAAATAACCAGTTGGTGCTTTCGAACACAAGTTGGTTTAATCATCATGAGATAGACCCTGACAATGCCCCAAAAACACTTGAGCAATGGCAAACATTACAAAGCAACCAACTGATCAATCAAATTGAATCACATAATCAAACTCTACATTGCAGCTTGGCTGGCAAATGGATCAGAACCACATTAAACCAAGCGCATGATGGCGCAATGGCTTGCGTAAGTGTCGATGTCACCTCATTTAAACACGCTGAAGCGACCTTAAAAAAGTGGGGCCATGCCATAGAGCAAAGCCCAGTATCTATCGTTATTACCGACACCCGTGGCAAAATTGAATATGTGAACCCAAAATTTGAGCGTATTACGGGTTATCAATTAGAAGAAGTGCAAGGCAAAACTCCAAGGATCTTAAGATCACAAGTGACCACCACTGACTACAGAGCGCTTTGGCTAGAGTTAAAAGAAAAAGGGCAATGGCGCGGTGAATTCCATAACCAGAAAAAAAATGGCGAACACTATTGGGAGCAAGCAAGGATCTCAGCGATAAAAGACCAACAAGGCGAGGTCACACACTATATTGCTGTGAAAGAAGACATCACAGAGCAAAAACATGCCCATGCGAAATTAAAAACGGCAGCAGCGGTGTTTAATGCCACCCAAGAAGGGATTATGACCACCAATAGCGAGCTCGAAATTACTGCTATTAATCCAGCTTTCACACGCATCACAGGTTACAGTGCTGTCGATGTATTAGGCAAAAAACCATCAATACTCAGTTCAGGCAAGCATGATAAAGCTTTTTACGAAAAAATGTGGCAAACCCTCAAAGAACAAGGGCAATGGGCTTCTGAGATTTGGAATAAACGAAAAGATGGTTCGCTATATCCTGAATGGCTTTCAATCAGTGCAGTGCGTGATGAAGACGGTCATATTCAACAATACATTGCGGTAATTTCAGATATTACGGAGCGTAAAACACAAGAAGAAAAAATCCAGTACCAAGCCTACTACGATGCCTTAACAGGCCTGCCTAATCGCAGCTTACTGCTAGAGCGTATTTCACAGAGTTTGCTGTATAGCGAACGCTATAAACAACTGAGCGCTTTATTATTTATCGATTTAGACCGATTCAAACGTATCAACGATACCATGGGCCATGAAGCTGGTGATGCGCTGTTAATTGAGGTGTCAGCACGATTAACTCAAATCGTACGCAAAAGCGATACGGTGTCACGATTTGGTGGCGACGAGTTTGTCATCTTACTCAATAACATCGCATCAATAGAGCACTGCACGAGCGTGGCGCAAAAGATTATCAGTGAGCTATCTAAACCCTTTATGATCCATGGCTTTGAAATATTCTCAGGGGCGAGCATAGGGATCACTTTGCTGCCTGAAGACGCAGACAATGCCAAAGAGTTACTCAGGCTGGCTGATTTAGCCATGTACAAAGCCAAAGAAAACGGCCGTAACCAGTTCCACTTTTTCGCAAAAAGCATGCAGCAGCAAGTTAATCGCCGTGTTGAATTAGAGCACAAGCTCCGTAATGCTATTAAGAATCAAGAGTTAAGCCTTTTCTATCAACCAATTGTCGACACCCAAAGTGCATCTTTGTATGGTGTTGAAGCGCTGATGCGCTGGCAGCTTAATGATGGTAGCTTTATTTCTCCGGCAGAATTTATTCCTGTAGCTGAAGAAAGCGGGCTCATCAGTGAAATGGGCGAGTGGCTCATAAAACAAGCTTGCTCAGATATTCAGTCACTCAATTTAAATTGTAACTGCCAGTGTATGCTGTCGGTTAATGTCTCTAGTCAACAATATCGCTTAGGGTTTAATGCTGAAATACTCTCAACGATTCTCAAAGATACGCAATTTAATGCTAACTTATTAAATTTAGAAATAACCGAAAGTATCTTACTCGATAACGATCAAGCCGTGATGAATTGGCTACAAGACTTAAGATCTACAGGGGCACAGCTTGCCATTGACGACTTTGGTACAGGTTATTCATCGCTTAGCTATCTTCGCCGCTTCCCGATAAACACCATTAAAATCGACCGCAGTTTCATTTCAGATCTGACTGCCAGTGAAGACTCCGCAGTTTTGGTTAAAGCGATTGTCTCAATGGCGGACAGTTTAAACCTTAAAGTCATTGCCGAAGGGGTCGAAAACAAGGTGCAATTGAAGAGCCTTAACGACTTAGGCGGGCAATACGTACAAGGTTACTTTTACGCTAAGCCGCTGCCGATAGAAGCGCTGCAAACTTGGGTAGATGAACACATTTGTCGTTTTTGTTGCAAAAAAAGTAAATTGATAGAAAGCCAATGTGATTTTGTAATATAAATAACTGTAGATAGATAATTTGAATTTGAAAAAACAGATAAAGTAGGAAAAAGCAAAGCAGTAAAAGTGACTTTACTACTTTGCTAGTCACATTTTTTAAGGACAGGGGCCCTCAAAAGAAAACAATAGATTTCCGTTTAAGTCGTAATATGTGTGTTTACATTTTTCCCTTTGCAAGCTCCCTCCACCTCTAGAGTTGAGAGGTATATTACGCCAACTTGGCGCAGCGCCACTTCCTGGGTTACTGCCAGATGATACCGTCTTTTGGAACTGTCTATCTATAGCATCAGCTAAACAAGGTGAGATGTCACTTGCTTTGAATGCTCCAATGGAGGAGCCACTGTTTTTAATTAGATGCAATGGAATCCCACCTATATGAGAACGTCTCTCGTCAGTGCTTACATCTATTGAGCCCTCAACCATTACAAGCTTAAACACCACATTATTTCTGGCTGCACCTCCAAGGTGCCATGAATGACTTATCGTAAAGTCAGTGATCACATTCTTAGTTTCATCAAAATACTCGACCGTTCCATCTACCCCAAAACCATCTAAAGCAACTTGAAAGTTTGCACCTATTATACGAGTACCTTGGAACGAATTTTTAAAATTACCATCATTACTGGCTTTATCATTCGCATGCATCATCATATTACTCATCGCGATAAGGTTATGAGCTAGTTCCATAGCCTGACTTTCTGGACTATCAGAACAGTCTGTAGCCATAAGCAATATATCATTTTCGACTCTTTGCTGATTAAACATCGAAAATGAGTTACGAGATTGTTTTTTTATAAGAGAATTAAGGTCAAAGTTAGCTCTAAGATCACGAGTGACATTAGTCATAATCTTATAGCCATTTCCGGTGTTACTCAGCATCCACTTTATTTGAGCTGGAATTTGCTGCATTTCTCTGATTTCAACAGACATCTCATGAAAAGGCCGACCTTGATTGGTATAACCAATGTAAAAGCCATAAAACTGTTCTTGATGGAGATCATAAACCACTAACTTAGTTGTTGATGATCGGCACTGCTGCTCATCCGATGTACCTACAGACTCAACAAAACACTCAAGCTCTGGTTGATATTTATAACGCCTTGCAATTGACTTTGCTTCAGTGTAGCTACAGTCATCACAAATAACTGATTCATAGTTAATACGGGCATGTGCTTTATCAAAAAAGCAAAAAAGTAAGACTAGAAAGTAGATTGGTAATTTCATTAATATATCCTTATATCACAATAAAAAAATAACAAAAAACCAACATAATCACTACAAAAAAATTATTCATCAACTAACACGTTAGTAAAGTAAGTTGGTTTAGATGATCATTTAGAATTGAGATATTCAAGCATGACTAGCAATCCAGCGCTTTTTTAGGTGTTTGCTTACAAAACACATAGGCTTAGTTTGCTTCGAGCAATGCAAACTCACTCGCCCTCGAGCGCTGACATAATAAAATGCTAATTGCTTAAAATGGACAGATAAATGCTGCGCCTGCTGCAACGAGCAAGGAACAAATATGCTTAACTCGCGATAGCTCATATCCTTATTACCGCCCCACAACCTTTTGTAAGCAACGTTTTGGTCGCGGAGGTAACGCATCGCCGATCTTTCGAGCCGTTTATTATGCGCCAAAGTTAAATTCTGCCCATGAGGGTTCCATACGCTGATGATCGCGCCAGCTCTATAACTTGTTATTGTCTGACAAGGCATAACTCGACAAGTACTTTGAAAGTAACTGTGCTGATAAATTTGCCAGAGTGTTTCTTCGATCATGCAGTTTCCTTAAACGAGTTAACTTGAGCCCTAGTTAACTACTCAGTTTAGCTAACTGACTAATATAGTGAGGAAAAAAGCTAACTTTTCGCTAAATTGAAAATCACGCTTTACACGAAAACTTACAATTCATTACAAATCAAACACTTGCAAATTGGTCACTATATTGCTTTAACTATAATAACAAAAAAGCACATGTAGGAATTAAGATGCTAAAAACCCTTTTACCTTTAAGCGCAGCGATTTTATTAAGTGGTTGTATTGTTCATGTTAAAAATGGCCCGGGCAGCGCACCTAAGTATTTTGATAATCAACAACTCACTCTAAGTGCCGCAAACCTAAAACTATTAGAAACAGAAGCAGGCGCTGGTAATTTATCTATTGTTGGTAGTGACAGCGCCACTGACATTACCGTAGATGCAGAAATTTTTGCTTACAGCGCTGATGACTTCACACTAACACTAGAAAACAAAGGCAGCAAAGCCGAGCTGGTTGCAAGAGCAAGTAATTCAAATAATTGGCAAGTAAATAGCCCAGGACCTAAAATTAATCTAACTATTACAGTACCGAGTAGCTTGGGTCTGATCATTGACGACGGTTCTGGCAGTATTGATATCAAACAAGTAAGTGGTGACATTGAAATCGACGATGGTTCTGGCAGCATAGAAATCTCAGGTGGTAAGCATATCGAGATTGAAGATGGCTCAGGCAGCATTACCGTAAACAACACGCAGGGCGACCTGAAAGTAGATGATGGCAGCGGCGATATTTATGCTAATGAAGTATTAGGCACAGTCACCATTGACGACGGCTCAGGCAGTATCAGTATAAATGGTGCTGGTGCTTTAGTCATTGAAGACTCAGGTTCAGGCGGTTTGCAAATCAAGAATATCAAGGGCAAAGTTGAGATTGACGAGTAACCAATAAACTTAGCACCAACTCTCTTATACCACCCCTCTTAATTAAGTGAGCTGTTTTGAGGATTGGTATGATTAATCTGGCCATCAGTCGCATTGACTGATGGCCCAATAACAAACAATTAAATATATCAGCGATACAAGGAGCAAGCATGGAAGTTATCATTGAAGTACGTCAAAAGTCAGTGTCAATAAAACAAATCTTAATGGTAGTTGTGTCTATTATTTGTATGGCATTAACCGCTTACATATCATCGTTGTTTATGGCTGACTTTGATAGATTTAATCTGCAAGCAAATGAAAAGCTCGCATTTGTGTTCGGCAGCGCTCTAGCACTCCCTTTAGCAAGCTTAATTATTTCGCAATTATTAATTGAATATCGTGGCCTAAAAAATGCGATTAAAGCTGTATTTTATTCTTCGGTACTGGTTTTAGCAGCTCAAACCCCTGTTGTATTTCAACTTATCAGTAAGGTTTAGCACTTTTTATAGACAGTGTAGCAAAGTGAATGTCACTTCGTTGTTGCTGCCTGTTCAGTTAAATAGCTCAATTTGTTTTTTAAGCAATCCATTAATGTTTCGGCTCTTTTTCCAGAGTCAGACTCAACATAACAGCGCATTTCAGGTGCATTACCTGAACAACGAAAATGCACTATGTCTTTGTTACTCAGAATCAATCGAGTACCGTCAGTATTATCGAACTCAATGACACGATATTTAATATCCAATTCGGCAAGTAAACGTTCTGTATCGCTTTGTAGCGCCTTTAAGAAAGCAAGTCCAACATGAGAAGGCACATGTTCTACTTTGCCACTGGCAGTATAGCGTTTTGGTAAACCCGACATCATTTTAGATATTGGCTGCTTAGCTAGCTGAGCTAAAACAACTAAAATAGGTAATAAGGCATCTCGGGTTGGCAGCGCAGATAATAACTTACCGTCTTCATCAATATCGCTTGCAAGTAAATACCCGCCGTTTGCTTCAAATCCAGCTACTTTTTTGTGCTGCTTTTGTAATTGCACAAATGCTTCAATAACAAACGGAGAGCCTATTTTTGTTCTCGCCACTTGCTGAAAACAACCACTCAACTCAATCGCTGAATTGCAATTAATGGGCACGCTTAGAGCTTCTATTTTTAAAAATTGACTAACAATTAAACCGAGTACATCGCCTCTAAGCCAATTACCACACTCATCCGCCACAAGTGGTCTGTCGCCATCACCATCAGTAGAAATAATGGCATCTAGCTTGAGTTCATTAGCCCAAATTTTGGCTGTTTGCTGATCTTCTTTACTTACCGCTTCGGTGTCGATTGGCACAAAGGTGTCGCTTCTGCCAAGCTCAACAACGGTTGCACCCACTTGCTGGAGTAGTCTGAGGTATAGATCTCGACCTGCACTTGAATGGGTATAAACGCCTATTCGCTTATCTATTAAATTCAGCTCAGAAAAGTAATTTAAATAACGATTGATATAGGTATTTGTCGCTGACTCACATTCAATTAACTCTGGAGCACTAAGTTCATCAGGAAGCGCAATGTATTGACTTAAAATACCTTGCTCATCAAACTTGCTGATCTCGCCTTCTGGGTAATAAAACTTCAAACCATTTCGATCAAACGGAATATGACTGCCTGTTACCATGATACAAGCCTCCCCTCTCTGCATTGCGGCATAGGATAAGGCAGGTGTAGGTAAGACCCCATGAAATTTATAATCCAGACCCAATGCTATTAGACCCGTAGCAACACCTTGGGCCATCTCGTAGCTACTAGGGCGATTATCAATACCAATAGCGACACACAGGTTGTCATCGCTTAATTTATCGCAACGCTTACCATGCTCAATGAAAGCCATTGCGAACGCAACACATACATTTTGCGAAAAATCTTCGGTTAAACCACGCGCACCACTGGTGCCAAATTTAATGGAAGTATTTTGAATGAGCTTTGAGACATTCACTTTTTATGGTGCCTATTAATAACTTTTCTATTGGAAAATAGCGCCTTATTCACGCCCATAATCATCTTCAAAACGAACAATATCACTCTCATCTAAATAGCTACCCGACTGAACTTCTATCAGCTCTAAAGCTGTTTTACCTGGATTTTCAAGGCTATGAAGGGCTGTAATAGGAATATATACAGACTGATTTTCGGTCACATACTGAACCTTGTTATCTATTGTAACTTTAGCTGTGCCACTTACCACCACCCAATGCTCTGCCCTATGGTGATGCATTTGCATTGATAAACGTGCACCTGGATTTACTGTGATCCGCTTTACTAAAAAGCGCTCGCCTTCATCAATGGCATCAAATTTTCCCCAAGGACGAAAGACTTCACGGTGTTGATGAATTTCAGCACGAGATTTTTGTTCTAGCTGAGAAACCACTTGTTTTATCGCTTGAGTATTATTCTTATCAGCAATTAACACTGCATCTTTGGTTTGTACTACCACCACGTCTTTTACACCAACCGTGGCTAATAGTTTATTTTCACTCAGCAACAGGCTATCTTGCGTGTCGATTGCGATCACATCACCACCAATTGCATTTTGCTCATCATCTTTATCAAGTAACTGCCAAAGCGCATCGAAACTGCCTACATCGCTCCATTTAGCTGCCATGGGTATCATCACCACAGCATCATTTTGTTGTGCTGTTAAAGGCTCCATGATCGCATAATCGATTGAATCACTCGGGCAAGCTAGAAAGGCTGAGGCATCTACACGCGTAAAATCTAAATCATCTTGTTGCTTTTGCATGGCGTTAAAACAAGCTTCAAAGATGTCATTGTTAAAACGATTTAGCATGTCTAAATATACTTGGGCTTTAAACATGAAAATACCGCTATTCCATACAAACAGGCCTGATTCAACATACCCCTTTGCAGTTACTTCATCGGGCTTTTCAACAAATTGTTTAACTGTAAAGCCCCTTTCCAAAGGCTGGTCTTTCTGGATGTAACCATAGCCAGTATGCGCAGAGGTAGGTTCGATACCAAAGGTGACTAACTTACCCTCTCCCGCACTCTCTGAGGCCAGTGTTATCGCATTTAAAAACAGTTCAACATCGCCAATATCATGATCGGCAGGCATTACTAACAAAGTTGCATCGGGATTTGTCTCCAATGCTTTGAATGCTGCCAATGCTATCGCGGGCGCTGTATTGCGCCCCTCAGGCTCTAGGATAATAGGAAAGTGCGGTATCTCACTTAATCGAACTTGCTCTGCGGTTAAAAACCTATGCGCTTCGTTACAAATAATAATCGCGGGGTCATGTTCGAGGCCTTTTAATCTCAGCAAAGTTTGTTGCAACAAAGACTGCTCGCCAGTCAAAGGCAAAAACTGTTTGGGGTAATGGGTTCGAGACAAAGGCCACAAACGTGTGCCTGAGCCACCAGCAATAACAACGGGTACGATCATAGTATGGATTTGGCTTTTAGATGAGGTTCACCTCGCCATTTTAAAAGCCTTTGTGCTTAATCGCAAAACCTTAACTTTTAAAGTTTAAATTCGTCGATGAGGGCTAAATTTAATCGTTTATGTTTGTCGAAAGCACGCTGAAATGCGTTGATGACCACATCGGGAACGTCTTTACTAAATGCAAAATAATCTTCGACGGTGTCTAGTAGAAACACCTCATCAAAATCATCGACTTGTAACATTTTTCTATTAATGGCTTTACGTAACCCCGCTCGAGAGATTGCCATTAACTCAACACGTTTAGCCTTAAACATTGCCAGTGCTTGATACATATTGTTTGTTTCTACAATTTGCTGTTCGGCAAAATTAGCATCTAATACGATTTGCTCTGTGGCATCATGGCGTATCACCGCAACCGAATGGCTATGTAGCTCAGATAGCTGCTTGGCTTTGAGTATTTTTCCTTTTTTTGCAATTAATATGTAATCAACAGAATAGATGGGACCTACCCACTTAAATTTATCAGCTCTTTGAACTGTTTTCGACATGGCAAATAAGACGGTTTTTGGCTTGCTGATGATTTCTTTATAACCGCGTGCCCAAGGCACTACTTTTATGGGCTGTGCTTTCATTCCTAATTCTTGCCATATTGCCCGCAGCATTCTCACAGATATCCCTCGCAAAACCTCGCCTTCATAAAATACCGATGGCGGATAATCTTCAGCGTAGTAGGTTAAAGATGTAGGTAAATCTACCTGCTTTTCAGGCTCGGCCCATAAAGAAAATGAAACGCTCAATAAAACAACAAGTAATCGAATATACAAATCAGATAGGCCCGTTTAAAAAGAGTATGACCGACAAAGCAAGAGGCAATAAGTTCGCTGCAACAACGTTTAACGCCATACTTTGGGGATGTTTTGCTATATCATGTTTCAACTTTGCTAATTTAGGAATAGCCAAAAAGTTTAATAGTAAAATAGGCGTCAACCAGATGGCATTAAGAGGCAAGACTGACAAATACAATGCTAAAGCCATAAAAAGTAGTGCCAAAGCTGCTGATACCGAAAAACAGATAATAGCCGCACTCACTGAGTAAGAAATTGCAAAATGCTTACGACCTACTTGTTGATCAGCTTTAATATCAGGTAATTGATTCACTAGCAGTAGGTTATTAATGGTAAAGAAAGGAATAAGCGCTATCAGCAACACTTGCCAGTTCAGTGTTAGTCCTTGTGTAATGTAGCTGCCCAATACCATCAGTAATGCAAACCCTAAGCCCGGTGATATTAAACATAACCAAGGGTGTCGATTTAAGGTGTTTGTGTAAGTAACTATAACTGCAATCCCCAGTAAACCTATCATCAACATAGGCAAACCGAAGCGATACACAAAATAAATACCAATAAGAAACAAGCTACCTAATGCCAGTTGGAAAAGACTTAAAACTGACTTTTCCAATGCACTATTTTGCTTAAGTAAGCCACTACCGCCACTAAATGGTGTTCGCTCAGTGATTAAATCTAAGCCGCTATGAAAGTCTTGATACTCGTTTAGTGTATTCACTGCAACCGCAGACAACACAGACCCCATGCAGGCTAAAAGAAAATGCCAGCCATGAAACTCTGAACCATGATATTGCGCAATCGCATTACCTAAAAGCACATACAGCGGTGCTAAGAGCAAGAAAGGTGGCCGTGTACTTGGTAATGCTGAGATAAAGTTTTTCATGACTTGCCCAGTTAAGAACTAGAGTACTTAGATTAGCAAGTTTCTTTTTGTGAACATTGATTTAGCACAAGTTAATCAATAGCAGAGGTACAATGAAGCAATCAAAGCCTAGTAGCATCCTATTTAAACATTTATACAAGTAATTTCTCATGCACCTTTTCGACTGTGAATCTAAACTTTGCCCCGCCAAGTTCAGAGCGCTCACAATTGATTTCTCCACCCAACACCTGTGATACAAGGTTAAACACAATATTAAGCCCAAGACCAACATGACCTCTGTGACGCGCTAGTGTGTAGAAAGGGTTGAATATCTTCGTTAATTCGTTTTCAGCCACACCAATGCCGTTATCTTCAACCAACACCTCATAAAAGTTATTACGCTCATAACAAGACACTTTAATACTCAACTGACCATTCGGTTCGGCATGATTAATGGCGTTACTGATCAACAACTCCAAGACTTGCATTAACGGATCACTATAAGTAGTAATATTCCCGCCAAATACCCCAAGAAGCTCAACATGCTTGGGGGCTCCAGATGCTTGCCAAGCAGTTTTAAACGCAGCATTAACCAAAGCAGCAAAGCTTTCACTTGCTCGTCCTTCGCCTCGCTCTGAGACAGAGACTCGCTTAAATTGTTCAACCAAAGCGGAGGTGCGATTAACACCGCTAAATATTAGGTCCCCACTTTCAACCAGGACCTTAAAGCCTTCGGTTAGTTCTGCTTTAGTAATCTTATTTTCTTGTATCTTGGCATCAAGTTGCTGTAATTCAGCATGTAAATGAGTCACTGCCATCATTGCGGTACCAAGCGGTGTATTGAGCTCATGTGCAAGCCCTGCAACTAAAGAGCCCAAAGCGGCCATTTTTTCAGCTTCGACCAAACTTTGTTGCGTTGCTTTTAAGTCATTCAGTGCAGCCACCAAGTCTTGGGTTCTTTGCTGTACTCTTTGCTCTAACTCAGTATTTAACACAACCAAGTCAGCCTCTTGCTGCTTCAAAATGGTGATATCATGCTGGATCCCAGCCACTCTTAAAGGTCGTCCTTCGGAGTCAGTCTCTACGACTTTGCCTTTATCTTGTACCCACGCCCACTCACCAGCTTTATTTTTTACACGATATGCAACTTCAAAAGCCTCTTCTCGCTGATTTTTTATTGATTCCAAATGCGCTGTCAGGCGGTGAAAATCATCTTGATGCACATGGGCCTTTAAGTTTTGCCATGTTGGATCTACTTTTCCATCGGGTAATGCACTCAAGTCGTCAGCATTCTCTCTCGATACGGTTTGAGCTTTTAAGTCCCAGCTCCATAACACATCACCACTCGCCCAAAGTGCCAAACTTAGCTTTTGCTCTTTTTCGGCTATTTCTGATTGGCTTTGTTTAACTAATTTCAGCTCTCGTTTATTTACCCTTTGTCTATATAAGTACCAAAGCAACAACACAAAACTCATTACTGCGAGCATCAATAAATTTCTTTTGCTGATTTTGTTATTTAATTCTGATTCGGTTAGTTTGGCTTGCTGCTTCACAAACTCCAAGTTGCGCTTGGTTTCTTCAATTTGGTTCTGCACAACAAGCATTTCGACACGCTGCTGACTATTTAAATCAAATAATTTGTCTTTGCTCTGTCTAAAAGTAACTTGCATATCATACGCAGAGCGAAAGTCCCCAATATTGGCATACACTTGAGATAACAATTCATAGGCTTTAAACAACACCACGTTTTTCTGTGCTTTTTGGGCGTACTCAATCGCTTCTTTTAACAGAGATACCGCCGACTGATACTGTTGAGTTTGCATCGCTAAGTTAGCCTGCTCCACTAATCCTTCAGCTATGCGAGATGCAGAGTTTCGTTTTCGGTAGGTTTCCATAGCCATCGCTAAAATGCGTTCAGCATCTTCATAACGCTTCTCGGTGATCGCTACCCGTCCTAAGTACAAATTGGTTGAGCCTAGTAGCATGCGGTTGTTTAATTTATTCGCCAACTCCTCAGCTTTTGCTAAGTAAGATTTTGCTGTTGCTAAATCTCCAGCTAATCGGTGGGTTTCACCCAAATTATTAAATGAATACACCATACCGCGCTCATAGCCGATATCACGTTTGAGTTCAAGCGATTTGGTATGCATCTCAATGGCTTCTTGGTATTTTCCGAGGTCTTTATAAACAATGGCGGTGTTATTAAAAGCAATGGCTAAACTTTTCTTATTGCCTACTTTTCTTTGTCCTTCAATCGTTTGTAATTGATAACTTAACGCGTTATCTAAATCCCCTATCGACCGATAAATTGAGCCAATTCGACCTAAGGTGTGAACAACCCCCCTTTCGAGATCGATCGCTTTATAGTTTTCTTTGGCATTCAATAACCATTCAAAGGCGCGAGTAAATTTTGCCTGAGAGAAATAGGTCATGCCTATGGCGCTTTGTGTATCTGCCAGCAACTTGTAATCGCCTTTATGTTCAATCATAGACAAAACATTAAAGCGATCGGTTAAAGCCAAATCGCTATTTGACTGCTCTTCATAGATGGTTGCACGTTGCAACAAAGCTTCAATAGTCACATCCGATAAACCTGCGCTGGTCGATTCATTGATCACAGTATCAAGCAAGATTAATGCATCTCGACGATTACCAATAAAGTTAAGCGCAACCCCCTGCCATAAATGCAGGTATAGCTTCTCTTTCGGAAATTGATTAAGGGGTAAGTTAGGCTTAAGTGACTCAGCGAGTGAAAGTGCCGTTCTCGCATCAATAAAAGCTTGTGATCGCATATATTGATTTAAAAGCACTAATTGTTCATGTCCTTTTGCAGCTTTTACTTCCTCAGTGCTGGGCACATCAGCCCTCACAAAAAAGCTCATCGTAAAGAAAAAGACGAGTAAACAATAGCGCATTGATTGACTCTTAAAACCATGAACATAGTCAAAGTGTAGAGCCTAATTGGTAGGTTCGCGAATCTATAACCATTAATTAGTAATGCAAAATCAGCAACAACACATTAAGGCGTGTTGTTGCTCATCCATGCATGTTTTATCAATGTATAACTCAGATAAAAAAGTAGGCATGACGATAATATTAAATACCCAAAGCTCAAGGTTAAACTGCCAGAAACATCAGCTATCCAAAGCTGTAACTCAAATAAAGTCATCTTTTACCCCTGAAGCGGCAAATAGATATCAGTGATGAGGTCACACTCATCGACTTGATGTACAAAATTATGATATTCGAAAAAACAGCAATGGTCGCTTGGTAGTTCACCACTTTGAGGAAGCCACTGCTGGTAAAGCCAGCGTATCGTTTGCTCCATGTTATCGTGACTGCCTAAGTGCCTGACTTTAGCGCTGCGCATGTGTGGAATAATCCCATTTTCGACACCAAATACGTTATCAGGTACGACAGCATTTACTGAACCACACAGCTTAAATCGAAATGCATCTTCAGTCATAGTTTCAGGGTCACCATTTGGCATACCAAATGTTCGACTCGAATTGAGTGGCGATAGCCCGCTATTTTTTCGCCACGCAATGAATTGCCCAGCTGTTTCGAAGATGCGATTTGCTGCACCTTTATGCTCTAAAAACGCGATGTTAGTTTGCTCAAAGTTGATAATGTCTACTTGCATGATTTGTTGCTCTATTGGTTGCGGTGAAAAATCAAATACGTCATACCAACTAGGCCAATTTGCAGCTTGTCTAAACTTTGAAGGACTTTGCTCAAACGTACGCTTAAAGGCGCGAGAAAACGCTTCAGCACTGTCAAACTTCGCTTCTAGTGCAATATCAATAATTTTAATATCGCGCTCAAACGCTAAGCGAAAAGATGCCCGCTTTAATCGCGCCAGCAAAATATACTTGCCCACATTTACACCCATAAACACCATAAATACGCGATGAAAATGAAATTTAGATAAAGCAGCAACATCGCTAAGCACACTCACCGTTAATTCATCATCTAAGTGTTGATTGATGTAATTGCAAACCAGCGAAATACGTTGCTGTAATAGATTGCTTTGCATAAAGCGCCTATGTGTTAGTAAAACTGCAGACAAGCTTAATCATACAGCAAACGCTTTACTTGACCGAAATTGCTGTATGTTCAATGTTTTAAATCAAAGCAAGAAATTAAAGATGATGTCGTGAGGTTTGAATCTGAATCAAAGTGTATGTAAAGGGGCTTTACGGTGATGTTCGTGTTGAGAGCAACCCGACATAAAGTCGGTGCTACCGCGCAAAAATACCGGTAGCAGCGAATTTATTTCGCGTCTTCTTTGTGAAGGTTTAACTAGGCGTAAAGTCGGTGCTACCGCACAAAATACCGGTAGCAGCGAATTTATTTCGCGTCTTTTCTGTGAAGGTTTAACCCGACGAAAAGTCGGTGATACCGAGCAAAATACCGGTAGCAGCGAATTTATTTCGCGTCTTCTTTGTGAAGGCTTTTACCCGACGTAAAGTCGGTGCTACCGAGTAAAACAACGGTAGCAGCGAATTTATTTCGCGTCTTATGAAGACTTATTTAGGCGCGATTGCAATGATCTTACTTTGATTCGCATTACGGTCATTAATGGTTAAATAAATCTCACCATTGGGTGCAGTCACGACATCGCGAATACGACCTAGACCTTTTAAGATGATTTCATCTTCTGTGACTTTGCCGTTTTCAATTCGCAAGCGGTGCAATTGCTTCTTCGCCAAACTGCCGACAAATAAGTCGCCCTGCCAATGTTTAAACTTGTTGCCCGTGTAGAAATTCATACCCGCAACCGCAATAGATGGCGTCCACTGGTGCACAGGTAGTTGCATACCAGGTAAGTCAGTATGCGGCGTAATAGGCGTGCCATTATAGTTCATACCATACGTCACTTTTGGCCAACCATAGTTAGTGCCCTTAGTGATCAGATTTAATTCGTCACCACCACGCGGACCGTGCTCTGTAGACCACAGCGCTCCAGTTTTAGGGTGTAACGTTAAGCCTTGCGGGTTACGGTTGCCGTAGGTCCAGATGGTTTGTTGCGCACCTTTTTCGTTATAAAACGGGTTATCTTTTGGCACACGACCGTCTTTGAAAATACGGTGCACTTTACCGTTTTGCGTGGTGATGTCTTGGGCGCCATCTTGAAGCCCTTCGTCACCATTGGTAAAGAATAAGTAATCGCCTTTAATGGCAAAACGAGATCCAAAGTGCCAACCGCGATTTTGATGATTTTCTGGTTTGGCTTCAAATAAGGTTTGCTGATCTATCCACTCACCATTTTTAATTTTTCCGCGCACAATGGCTGTAAACGCCACTTCTTGGCCTTGGCTGTTTTTTCCTGCATCTTTACTATACGACAAGTAAATCCAACCATTGTTTTTATAATCTGGATCAGGGTAAACATCTAACAGCCCACCTTGACGCTTATGCCATACTTTAGGCGTGCCCTTAATATGTGTTTTTTTACCACCTTTGGTCATGTGCCAAAGCTCGCCTTCGCGTAAGGTATAAAGCAAACTGCCGTCAGGTAAAAAATCCATTGCCCAGATGATGCCATCACTTTTGGTCACTTCTTTGGTTGTCACCTTGTGGTAATCCGTATTAAACGACTTGCCCATTTGCGATTCTGGCTGTTTCGCTTGCTTTGCTTTTGCACCTGCTTCACGAATATATACAACCAGAGTACGAATTTGCTCTTCATTCAACGTCGCGCCAAACGCTGGCATCCCCGCCGAAACAATACCGTTTTTAATGGCATTCGCCAGCGCAGTATCTGTGCCTTCTGTCATCCACTGGTTATCAATTAAAGAACCAGCCATGCCACCAGTTAACTCTTGACCATGGCACGACGCACAGGTTGTTTTAAATAGCTGTTCAACGTTCTGGTTATTAGCATGCGAGGCCATGCTCAACATACAAGCTGCACTTAACAGCGTGGTTTTAAACACTTTTTGATACATAATTTTGCTCGACGGTAGATCGTGTTTTGAATTTATTCAGTATAATGAGGCACTTTTATAATTATCGTCAAGTTGCGATAAAGGAACATGTCTGTGCGAGAAACGTTTAAATTTTCTATTTTGTCTTTGGCTCTTTTAAGTTGCGCGAGCATCAGTTTTCAGGCCTTATCAAGCGCCAATGATAAAGACATCGAAACCCTAGTCACCACCGCCAACCGCACACAAACCCAGCATTTAGACTTGATTGGTAACACCAATAAAATTACCAAACAAAGCATTGAGCAAAGCAACGCAGAGCATTTAAACCAATTGCTAAGCCAAGCATCTAGCACTTGGTTAAGTCGTGGTAACGGACAAGAATCATTGTTATCGGTGCGTTCACCTGTTTTAACCGGCGCAGGCTCGTGTGCTGAGTTTTTAACGCTTGAAAATGGTATTAGCTTGCGCGCGCCAGGCTTTTGTAACGTAAACCAATTATTCGACACCCACTTTGAGCTTGCAGATAACATCGAAGTGGTGAAAGGCGCGAATTCATCTCGCTACGGCTCAAATGCCATTCATGGCACCATCAACGTATTTAGCCCAAGTTTATATGCAACGCCTATGGTGAGCGTAGAATTAGGTGAAGATAGCTTTTATCGTGTAAATGGCCTTTACAGCCAGCAAACAGAAGCGCTCGATACTTTAGTGGGCTTAACACTTACCTCAGATGGCGGCTTTCAAGATAGTTCGGGCTACGAACAACAAAAACTCTCATTGGCGGCTTCGCACAGTTTAGGTGATTGGCAAACTACCCACAGAGTGACGCTGACCAACTTAGAGCAAAATACAGCAGGCTATTTGCAGCGTGGCGAAAACGCCTATCAAGATAAATCATTGCTGCGTATTAATGACTTTCCAGATGCATATCGAAACAGTTTGTCGATGCGCTACGCCATGTTTAACACCTTAAATACGCCAAATGCAGCCTGGCAGGTTAATCCATATTTACGCCATACAGATATGGACTTTTTAATGCACTTTTTACCGGGCACACCTGTCGAAGAAAATGGCCATTCGAGTATTGGTTTACAAGTACGTCGCGCAAGTCAGCTATCTGATATGTTCAGTTTAACGCTTGGCTCTGACATCGACATCACTCGCGGCTTTTTAAAACAAAACCAAGCTAACGACACCGAATCAAACTCTGCGTTTCTACGTGGCGTATTACCGAAAGGAAAGCACTATGATTATGACATTGATGCGCTAAGTTTTGCCACTTACGCTCAGCTCGACGTCAAAATCTCAGACGAACACAATGCCTTTGCCGCACTACGTTACGATAACACCGACTACGATTACCAAAACAATTTAAGCAATGGTAATTTAAAAGACGATGGCACAGCCTGTGGCTTCGGGGGATGTCGTTATACTCGCCCTGCAAGTCAAAGTAACCAATTTGACGATATCAGTTATGCACTTGGCTACAGCTATAAAATTGATAAACAAACACGACTATTCGCCAAACATGATCAAAGCTTCAGAGCCCCCCATACCAGCGAATTATACCGCCTACAGAACGGTCAGCTCACCAGCGATGTAAAAAGTGTCAAAGCCAGACAAACTGAAGCCGGTGTTCGATATGTAGATAGAGACCTCTTTGCTGAGCTCTCGGTTTATCATTTAAAGAAAAAAGACGGCATTTACCAAGACGCCGACCGCCAATATTTAAACGGTCTAGATACCGAACACCAAGGCATTGAGTTTGCACTTAACCGCCAAGTAACGCGTACCATTAGTACAAAACTGGCCTTTAGCTATAGCGAGCACACTTATTTAAATAACCCAACTAATGGTGCTCAAATCAAGGGAAACGACATAGATACCTCGCCAAAACTATTACTTAACCTGCAGATCAATTGGCAAGTTACACGAACTATCATGGCTCAGTTAGAACGCCAGCAAATAGACGACTACTTTTTAGATGCTGCCAATACACAAAGCTATGCAGGCCATAAAATTTATAATCTGCGAGCCGACTGGCAAATTAACCCACAGTTAAGCGCGTCATTTGCGATGATGAACCTCACTGACGAGCGCTACGCAGAGCGTGCAGATTTTGCCTTTGGCAATCATCGCTACTTTGTTGGTGAGCCGAGAAATATGAGCTTAAAATTAAAATACGCTTTTTAAAGCGATAATTTAGCCCTAAGCTCAAAGGTGAACCCAAGCAAAGTGTTTTCGCGTGAGTCCACTTTCTAAAAGGCAGTGATAGTTGAAATCTATGCTGACTATTGAGGAATAAAACTCATAGTCCAATTTGTTTCCCAACTTTTTCCCTCATCAAATGAAAATGCTTGCGCCCATTTAGGGTTGTTTGGCGTGCTAGCGTCCCACTGAAATCTTACTTTGGTTTTTCTACCCTTGATGACTTCATCGGCATAGAAAAGGCCAATGTTATTTTTAAACGAACCAACCACAGGCGTATCCACCTTACCTGGGAAGCGACCATCTAACCACCAAATAGACCAAAGGCCAGTTTGAGCATTAAATGCTCTCATTGCCACAGCACGAAAGGCACCATCAGGAAAGTACAATAGGTTATCTTCAACGTTCCCTGCTCCACCTAGAATGTGTGAAGTTGAAGAAAGCCCCTCAAATTCAACCCAACACTTGTCTTCGCTAAACATATTGTCTAGGCGCTTATGATGCACACGCCAGTTGCCTATGACAAAATCAAAATCCTGCGCCCCTGCTACATCTGCTTGCACGCCTACACCATTTTTACTCGCTTGTTGCTCTGTCATTTGTTGCTCCATCAAATAATTAAATTGCAAGTTGGCACTTTGAAAACTGATAAAAGCACCAAGAATGAGTAGCTTATTAACTTGGGTGACATTTTGTGTCATATTTAATATATGGAAAGAGCAAAAACCCAAAGCCACCTTGAAAGGCTAGACAGATTAGCAAGCATGCTAAAGTCCGAAGACTTTCTGACAACGAAAGATTTATCAGACGCTTTGAATGTATCGACACGTACACTATTTCGCGATCTCAATATTCTCAAAGCGCGTGGTATGCCAATTGATACTGACAAAGGCAGAGGCGGCGGTGTGCGGCTTCATCGACAATGGGGGCTCGGAAAAATCAATCTCACCTCAAGTGAGACAATAGATTTACTGATCAGTATCGCCATTTGCGAAAAGATGAACTCGCCCTTGTTTATGAAAAGCCTGCACTCTATTCGCTACAAATTATTGGCTTTGTTGTCTCCAGATCAAAAAGCCAATATTAAAGCTCTGAGAAATCGCGTGCTCATTGGTAGTTCAGCCTCACCGCAAGTTCATGCCTCTTATGAACAATCACAGTTTCCTGAATGTCATGCGTTAAGTGCTGCATTTTTATATCAGCAACCAATCAACATCAGCTATATAGATGAAAAAAAGACGGTCACCGAGCGACTAATAGAACCTCACTATTTATACTTTAACTACCCGGTGTGGTATGTATTTGCTTGGGATCATTTAAGGCAAGATTATCGCACTTTTCGAATTGACCGCATTCAAGATTCAAACGTCATAGAAGAAACATTTGTTTTGCGGCCTTTCGTTGAGTTTTCACACCTAATCGCAACCGACAGCCCAATATTACTGTAAAAGTCGGGCTTTACTTAGTCTTTGCACCGCTAGTCCAATTACTCACAAAGAGTGTTGAAAAGTGTTTAAAGGTGTACCTTTAAAAATACATTTTCGCGCAACTTAACAACAGTTTATTACCCCTCATACCTCTAAACTAAACGCTCATTTCATCAAGGGATATAAAAAATGTCAGTCAAATTGTTTTCTCGTACACCCATTGCAACCGCACTTTTCGCCACCCTAGTACTAAGCGGATGTTCTAGTGACAAAGATACGCGCACCGAACTGCAAAAAGCCGAAGGCGTATGGAATAAAACCGCTTACGGCGCCGTGTTAGACATTCAAGATAACAAAGTAAGTGCTTATGAATACAATACATTTGGTTGTATTAAAGTGAACCAATTAAGTCATGAACAAGCCAATAAAGAATTCATCGCTGAACTTAAATCGACAGATACCACATTAAGCTTGCTAGAAAAAGGCGAAATTCATGCGCAAACCTATACCACAAATAAAACCCTACCAGCGCTGTGTAATACACCGATTAATGTCACTGAGGACGCAAGTCCTAACCAAGTCTTTGAGTATTTTTGGCATGCCTTTAACGACTACTATGCCTTCTTTGAGTTAAGAGGCGTTGATTGGTCACAGCAATATGTAAAATTTAAACCGCAAATTAGTGACGACATGACTGACGAAGCACTATTCAGCACACTCGCGGCGATGGTTGCACCATTAAAAGACGGACACGTGAATATCTGGGCCAAAGATGCCAACTTTTATGTCGGTAAAGATAGCCCTTTTATGAAAGCCGCAGTCGGTATTCAAGGAAACTTTTTAAGAGCAGTCGAGCAAACCAGTTTAGATGACGTATTTAATACCATGCTTGGCCATTATACTGAAATTAGCAAAGCTTACTTACAACCTGACAACATGTCGCAATTTCCTGCGCAGAGTGATTTTCCGACCTTACTTTGGGGCAAAACCGCTGACAACGTCGGGGTTATTGTACTCAATAACTTAGAGAGCTTTAGCGACACCGAAGATGCCACCGCCGAAGTGCAACTGACAGCTGCAGAAACATTACTCGATAAAGTAATGGCGCAATTAAAAGACACTGATGGCCTCATTTTAGATATACGTAATAATCAAGGTGGACACGATGCCATCGCCTTAGAAGTTGCCAACTATTTTGCAGATAAAACCGTACTCGCAGTTAATAAACAAGCAGTGACACCTGCTGGCATGGGCGTACCAGTTAGATATCAAGTACTTAAAAATGACAGCGCTTATACGAACCCAGTTTACTTGCTAACCAGTCAAATGACTGTCAGTGCAGGTGAAGTGCTGGCTATGACTTTAGAACAGTTCGACCATGTTCATACTGTTGGCGAACCAACCTCAGGCGCACTGTCTGACATATTAACGTTTACGCTGCCAAATGGCTGGGAGATCGGCCTTTCAAACGAAGTGTATCGCAACGCTCAAGGCAAAGCATTTGAATTAACAGGTATTGAGCCTAAGCATGCACAGAGCGCTTTCTCAGTTCATTCATTCGACGAAGCACGCTTTTCAAGTTATGACTTTGCGCTTGAGCAACTGAACAAACACACTCACCCAACACTTGCAGTAGATGAATTCGAAACCGCACTTGAGCAATTACAAACCAAAGGTCATATTCCCAGCATTGCAGTAGGCGTAATTCATGACGGCAAAGTGGTTTATCAAAATGGTTTTGGGATCGCAGATGAAAGCGGTACCCCAGTGACAGCAGATAGTCGCTTTTACCTTGCTTCAGTCAGTAAAACATTGCTGGGAGCCACACTGGCTCATGCGGAAGGTCAAGGACAGATTAAATTAGATAAAAACATCGCACCACTGCTGCCGTTTTCAATTGATAACCCGACTTCTGATAAACCCATTACCCTAAGACATTTGATCACCCACAGCAGTGGTATTCTCGACAATAACGCCGTCTATTTGTGCAGCTACTATTTACGTGACAACCACAGCAGCTTAATGAACTTATTGGCACAGAATAACAACTGCCCGCAAGTGATTGACCCTGATATGCCTCGCTTTTTCGAAAATTATTTGTCAGCTCAAGGCGACTATTATTTTAATGAAAACTTTAGCAGCCAATTTGGACTCACGCCGGGTGATGCCTCTATTTATTCTAATGTTGGCGCAGCATTGGCGGGCTATATACTTGAACAAGATAGTCAGCAAAGCCTACCTAGCTTGAGCCAAAAAACGGTGTTTGGCCCACTTAATATGCACAACACAGAATGGGCCATCGACAAACCTCAAAAGCCCATTGTTAAGCGAGCTGGATTTAGCCCACAAACCGGCGAATTATTCACTCTGCCCGATTACGGCTCTGTCACATACAGCGATGGTAATGCAGTCTCGAGCGTGAAAGACTTGAGTCAGTTTTTGCTTGCCAGTATCCATGAAGGCAAAATCGGTGATGAACAAATACTTGACCAAAACGCCGTTAAAAACATGCTATCGATACAATATGATCCTGCTCAAACCGTGCTCCACCATGGATACTTTTGGAATATCGACCAGCAGTTTATTTCTCATGGCGGCACCGACTTTGGTGTTCGAAATAAAATATTTGCCGACCTAAAACGTAAAAACGGCTTTGTTTTATTGACCAACGCCGATGCGTTTAACGAAAACAGCGAACAAACATTTGCAGAAATAGAAGCGTTAGTAAGAACCTTTGCTAATGGTTACGAAGAGTAGATAGAAATACTACCTAAATAGAGCGTAAAGCCCCTTTACGCTCTTTATACTTAATGTAAAAGTTAATTAATCGGCTCGTATCTAGTCGGTAAAGCACTAAATTGCAGCCAAGTGTCGCTTTGCATCCAGCGTTTCTTTTTTGGAATTTCAATCACAAACTCATCGTCTGTTTTGTATGTTTTGGTTTTGCCTTTGCTGTCTTTTACAGTAATGGTTGCAGGGGCATCAAAGGTGAATTTGATTTCGTCCATACTAGGAATGAACATAGAAAATCCACCTGCCATCTGCTCGGTAAAACCGTTAATATCATCAAGCAAAACAAATACGTCGGAATATTTAAGCAAAGCACTATCAAGTGGGATTACATCTGTATATAAGCTAATACCCACATCATCTTTATTTTTATTTGTGTGTAACATGGTCTTTTCTGCTTCGTCTTGAGGCAGAATAGGTAGGCTGATATTACCTTCTTTATCAATGACTGCATTGGCAATTACCTGACCCTCTCGCTCAAGCCAAACTTTTACATCACTAAACTTAATGTCGGGGTTATTAACTGTCAGTTTAAATGCAGTTTTGAAATACTTAGATTTTGTCTGATTAGTGGCGATGTCGCGCACTTGGTTCATCTCACCATATTCAATACTGCGCCCTTCGGCGTAACTAAACTGGCTAAAAAGAGAGCTGCTAATTAATGCACTTGCTGCAAATACTATTGATAATTTCATTATTATGCCTCCTTGGTAGTTATGTGAAATACCAATCCTCAATAATACTCAATCATTTTGAGGGACTAAAACTGACGCTAGCTTCGTTAAAAACTTCTCATTTACGACTGCATGGATGCAGAAGGTAGAGCAATGCAGGAGCAATTGCCGAGAACAACTAAACATCAAAATTTTCGCCTCACTATCGACAAGCTTTTCTTGCCTCAAAATAGCTCGCTTAATTAAGAGGATTGGTATAACTGACTTAGATGCGTACAAAAAAGTTCAAAAGGATTTTTAAAGCTGATGATTTTTATAGAAAAGTAGAGTCAATAAAGCGATGTTTGTCATCGCTTTATTTCAAGAAAGAGAGAAATAAATTAAGACTTAACAGCCATCCAAATCGCTGTTGCTACAACTAAGGCTGCAGCGCCCAAAATGCCGAGCCAAGCTGTTGACTTGCTCTCTTTTGCAGGCTGCTCAGGTGAACTGTCAGAAGCTGGCGAATCATTTTGCTGAGCACTATCTGAGCTTTCATTGTTTTTTAACTCACTCTCAGCTTTGCTTTCCTCTACAGCAGGCGCTTTGCTAGTAGCGGCTTGTGACTCTAAGGCCGCTGCTACTTCTTCAGCTTGCTCTGTGACTTCAGTAAGCTCTAATTGCCATTGATAGCCTCTTTTTGAAAAGGTTTTAATGGCATCGTTACCAAAAATGGCACGTAAGTGACTGATGTTCTGAAAGACGACTTGTTCAGACACGGTTTTGTCTGGCCAAACTGTTTCTAACAGCTCTGCTTTAGACAGAATTCTATCGTTATTCAAAATAAAGAACTTGAGCATATTCGCAGCTCTGTCTTTTAGCTTAATAACCTTTCCGTGGCGGGTAAGGATTTTGTGTTCACAATCGAACTGGAAAATCTGAAAACTAAACTTCATGTTTTTTAAGAAATAATTAACAACAGGTTAAGAGTAAAGGAATGAAGCCCAGAGGTAAAGCCCCTCTCTGTAAAGGGGCGTTACAATATGATTTTATTTCATGGAGTTGTACTTTTTTGTAGCTAGATATCCACACGGCAATGTAAATAATGCAACACCTAATAAATGCCACGCTAAATTAAAGCCTTGGTGCATCTCTAAAATGCTCAGCCCTAATTGAGATAAATGATAGCTTGGCAATGACCATGCAAACCACTGTAGTGCTTCAGGAAACATAGTGATTGGTAACCATAAACCTGACAGCATCGAAATAGGTAAGTAAATCAGATTAACAAGCGCGGGGGCCGATTTGGCTGAAAAACTTAAGCCCATCACTAGGCCAAGCATGCAAAATGGTAAAGTGCCTAACAGCGCTAATGCATATACCTGACCCCACTTAAGTAGCGACATACTCACGCCTGCGAATAACACGGCAAAACTAGAAAGAAGAATAAATATCAAGGTCGAAAACATTAAGGCCGTAAAGGTTTTACCCATTAAGTATTGACTAGCAGGCATAGGCGATAGTTGTTTCAATGCCAATAGACCTTGCTCTCTATCAGTTGCGACATTAACCCCGAAATTGAATAAAGCGGGGCCCATCACTCCAAAAATAATGTAGTTTATTAGCAAATAGCTACTGGTTTTTTCATCTCCCATAGCGACTCCAAAAAACAAGTAAAAGGCACATGGAAACGCTAAGGTCGGGATCACAAAGCCTAAGTTTCTAAAAACACTTTTAGAGTCGCACCACGCTTCTTGTTTGAGACTATATAAACTTATGCTACTCATGCTGCTTGCTCCTTGGCTGATTTGTCTGATGCTGAATTTACTGGTGTTTTATTTTCTTGTTCAGCGGTTTCTGTGAGTGAAATAAAGGTTTGCTCTAACGATGAAGGTTTAACGCTGAGTAAGTCGCAGCTAAGCCCATTTGCAAATGCTTGCTTTAACAGTGTGTTTGGTGATTTACAGCGGGTTTTAGCCTTACCCTCATTCACTTGCCACGACCACTCAGGTAATAAAGTCGAAATTTCAGACTCATTTAGTTCACAAGCAAAGCTCACTTCACTTAACTGCATATTGTGACTTAACTCACTTGGCGAGCCCTGTGCGATGATCTTTCCCTCATTTAAAATGAATAGCTCATCGCTAAGGGCTTCAGCTTCTTCCATATAATGCGTGGTTAAAATCACCGTTTTACCCTGTGCTTTTAATTGTCGAATGGTTTGCCACATTTGTTGACGGGCATTTACGTCCATTGCCAAGCTAGGCTCATCTAAAAATACCAGTTGTGGGTCGCCAATAATGGCAATGGCAAACAGCAAACGTTGCTTCAAGCCACCTGATAATTTGCTAAATGGTGTATTTTCATGGGCATTTAAGTCACTCAAACGCAGTGCTTTAGAAACAGACATAGGAGACTGGTAGTAGCTTGAGAATAAGTTTAATTGCTCAAATACGGTTAAATTTGCAGGTAAACTGCCGATTTGTAGCATAGCGCCTACTTTAGCTTTTGCAGCAGCAGAACCCGCTTTACTATTCAACACTTCAATGCTGCCTTGTGATGCTTTTAAACGCCCGAGTAACAAATTAATTAACGTTGTTTTACCTGCGCCATTGGCACCTAAAAATCCGTAAACTCGGCCTGCTTTTAATGAGAAATCTAAACCTTTAAGGACGGATTTTTCACCATAGCTATGGTGTAAGTTGTTAACCGAAACCACTGCTGAATTAGTCATAGTTCACCTCGGTGTTTCTTGATTTACCATTAAACGGCTTACCGCGATTGTATTTATAAGTGCTTAATGCGACTGCTATTAAGCAATATGCCATACCTAATACTGCCCACATGATGCTTTCCATAACCAATTCCTCAGTGCGAGATTAACTTTGATGGGTTTAGTATGGCGAAAGGCGAAAAAGAGTTTCAGTGAGCTTTGTCATTGATTGATATGACAAGTGTCATAAAGGAGGAGCAAGCAAACAGTTTTGAGCTTCGACAAATAATTGCCGAAACCCACAAAAGTTAACTCTATGAGCCTACAGCGCTGTTAGCTGGCTTTAACTTTAACAAAATTTAAAGTTCATGGTTTAGTTGCTAAAGTTTCTTTCTCTTAATAGTTCTAACGCTGCGAAAAGGGCTTTTGCCGCATTCTCCGTATCACCATTGACAGCAATAAAGTAAGCACTGTTTTCATTTGGATATAAAAAGCTACTAACAGAAAAAGACCCTGTGAAACCATCATGTCGAAATGCCGTATTATCTAGCTTTGCAAACCAACCCATCGCATAGCCTACTCCTGGCTCTTGAGCTTCACTATAAATCGTATGTAAGGTTTTATAACTCTCTTTACTAAGTATATTGTCACCACCTTTCATACCCTCTAATACCTTAGATAAATATAAGGCGAGCTCTGACAAACTAATATTAACAGTACCCGCAGGGCCATATACTTTTGGAATGATCTCTTTGCCAGCAGTGATAGCTTGCCATTTTCCATTTTTATAAATATGCCCTTTGGGTTGATCACTTTGTTCAAAGCTCGGCTCACCAAAACCAAAGTTTGTAATGCCTAATTGCGAAAATAATTCCTCGCTTATCAGTTGCTCCCAAGTTTGGTTTGTCACCCGCTCAAGCATATGTCCTGCAATAGTATAGCCTACATTACTATATTCATATTGCCCCCGCTTTTGCACAGGTGCGGTATTAAGCACCTCTTTTGTCAACATACTTCGCAACATAAGTGTTGTCTTCGAGATATCGAACCAGCGCCTATCTTTTATATCGATATCTGTTTTTAACCCCGATGTCATATTTAATAACTGCTTTAACGAGATTGATTCATGCTCGGCCCTAATTTGGCCTTTAAGTTCGGGAAAAATATCGGCAATAGTGCTGTCAAAAGAAATTACCTCTTGCTCTACTAATCGCGCAGCGACCATTGCCGTCATAGACTTTGTTAGTGAACCAATAGCCCAACGATCATTATCAGTTACTAAAGTTTGGGTATGTATATCGCGATAGCCTGTACTGGCTATTTCAAACACAAGTCCGTCTTTTACTGTTAAGGCTGTGATCGCCGGCAAGTTATAAGCCAACCTTATATTCTCTAAATGCAGCTGTAGCTCGCCGTCTTGGCCTATACCGACCTGCTCTGAAAGTTTGGTTTTATCAATTGGTGGGGCCTCTGGCGCAACGTCGGACCCACAACCTGTGAGTGTAAAACTTATTAAAGCAATATTAGCCAGCTTAAACGCTGAGAAAGAGGTGAGTCTAATCAAAACATAATCCTTATTTCCTTGTATAAATGCTCTCCTATAGACTTGAGAATTTATAAATTACTCAACATTAAATTGTTAAAAACTGTATGTTTAGTCGTTCGGGTTATCAATCTATTGCTGCAAATGCTAAATTAACCCATTCAGTTTAAGGCCAGATAATTTAGGTAGCCTGTGACGCAATTTTTAAAAAATATCGGGATGGTGATCGCCATGACAATCAGTGCCAGCGGTGCAGCGAAATCGCTCAATCATGCCTCTGAACTACCTTTAGAAGCACAACTTGGTCAAAAGTTGATGCTAGATTTTCGTTATTACTGCGAAAGTGGCGAGTCAAAAGCCTGTAGACAAGGTATGACCGAGTTGCCTAAACCACTTGCCGAGTTGATTGCTAAACACCATATTGGTGGCGTGATCTTATTTGCCGAGAATGTGCCAGACACTACGCAAATCGTAAAGCTCACCAATGACTTACAAACGGCTGCTCAGCAAGCTAAACATCCACAACCCTTGTTTATTTCGATTGACCAAGAAGGTGGCCGTGTAGCCCGTATCAACCGTGCTGAAGCCACGTCTTTCACAGGCAATATGAGTATAGGGGCAACTTATCATAAACACGGGACACACTATCCCAGTTTAGTGGCAACCGCTATTGGTAAAGAGCTAAATAGCCTTGGCATTAATGTAAACTTTGCGCCGACTGTTGATGTGAATAACAACGCGGGCAATCCGGTGATCAACGTTCGTTCTTTCTCAGAAAATCCACTCGAAGTGGCAAAAATGGGCGCCGCGCAGGTTGAAGCATTTGAAGCGCAAAACGTCGTTTCAGCGCTTAAGCACTTTCCAGGTCACGGTGATACCTCAGTCGATAGTCACACTGGTTTGCCGCTTGTTAAACACGATTTAAAGCGTATTGAACAAGTAGAGCTTGCACCTTTTAAATACATTATTGATAAGCACGCACCGGGTATGATCATGACGGCGCATATTCAATATCCCGCACTCGATAACAGCACCTTTGTGAACAAGCAAGGTGAAGCCATGGTTAAACCGGCTACATTGTCGCGTAAAATTATGCATGACTTGCTACGAGAAAAGCTCAACTACCAAGGTGTAACAGTCACAGATGCACTCGATATGGCGGGGATCAGCCATTTCTTTACCCCAACATCCGCAGTGATTGAAACCTTTAAAGCCGGGGTTGATATTGCTCTGATGCCGATTGCCATTCGTACCCCTGACGATATTCAAAAGCTCGATGAACTAATGAGTGCCCTTAAAGCGGCGGTCGCTTTGGGTGAGTTAAAGAAATCCGAAATCACACTATCAGCGCAGCGTATTATTTCACTCAAACAGAAATTTTTGGCAAACCAAACGCTCCGCTCTGCCGCCATTGCTAAAGCGACATTAGGTAACCCGAGTCACCGCCAACTTGAAAGTGAACTTGCTGTTGCCGCCATCACTCAAGTGAAGAACCATGGGCTATTGCCGATTCAAGCTAAACACAAACGCATTCATTTGGTCATGCCTGATACGCAAAAATGCCATGCTCTTGAGCAAGCTTTGCTCTCTTTAGGCAAGCAAGAATTACATATCACATGTAGCAGCTTACAAGGATTCGATCCAAAACAAGCAGATCAAAATATTACTAACTCAGACCTGATTATAGCCGCCCATGCCAGCCCACAACAAAGTGCTGTTGAGATTGGTGGTATGGATGATGTAAAGGCCCTTGACAGTTTTAAGCTCAAACGTAATGAACAGCCAAAAGCACTATTAGCGCTGCTTAAGCAGGCAAAACTTGCTGAAAAGTCAACGCTATTTATTAGCCTGCGCGCGCCCTATGAGATCCCGACTTATGCACCTTACGCACAAGCAGTTTTGGCCAGTTACGCCTACAATGTCGATGTAGTTAGTAAAAATATGATCTCTGGTCCTGCGTTTACTGCGCTCGCTAAAGTGATTTTGGGTTTAGAAAAGCCTGAAGGCCAACTCCCTGTCAGTATTTAAAGGAAGTAAACATGTTATTAAATTGCGATTTAGGTGAAAGCTTTGGTGCGTGGCAAATGGGTTTAGATAGCCACGCTATGCAAGTGATTGATTTGGCAAATATTGCTTGTGGCTTTCACGCTGGAGACCCGGATGTGATGGCTCAAACCCTCACGCTTGCTAAACAGCATAATGTGCAAATTGGTGCTCACCCAAGCTATCCCGACAAACAAGGCTTTGGTCGCCGCTCTATGAAGCTCGGTCATGATGAGTTAGTAAATTGTTTGCACTATCAAATTGCAGCCCTTGACGGTATGGCACAAGTGCATGGTTTATCAATTAGTTATGTAAAACCACATGGTGCACTGTATAACGATATGATGGCCGATAACGGCATTTTAGAAACTGTCATGCAGGCAGTGAGTAGCTATGCCAAACCGCTAAAGTTAATGCTACTGGCGACCAACGAGCAAGCGTCGCACTTAGCTATGGCTGAAAAATATAACCTACCATTGTTGTTTGAAGCTTTTGCGGATCGCTTATATACCAACGAAGGGCGCTTAACTCCTAGAACTGAGTCGAATGCAGTGCATAACAAGCCTGCTTTGATGGCACAAGTCGAGCAGTTATTGACTCAAGGCACAGTCACCACGGGCTCCGGAAGCACGCTCGCACTAAGAGCAGATACCTTATGTGTACATGGAGATAATGAAGCCAGTATTGCCTTAGTGAAAGAGATTAAGCAGTTGATAAAGAAATAATTACTCAGATACAAAAAAGCCAGATCAAAATTTTACCTAGTAAAAATATGATCTGGCTTTTTCAATTAAGCTAAAGTGTTTAAGCACTTCGCGTTGCGATAGCAGGTTCCACTCTTGACGCTTGCAGTGCAGGATAACTCACTGATAGCTGGCCTAGCACAAACAGTGCGGCCATACCCGATAATAAATACGGCAACGGTACAGGTGTTAAACCAAAGTGTTGAGAAAATTGTTCGCTCAGAGATAATGCAGCAATAAAACCAATAACAAGTCCTGTAAGGCTGACCACAGCATTTTCAAGCATAAAGAATCGCATAACTTGACCTCTACTTGCACCTAATGCTCTGCGCGTGCCTATTTGTTTTTTACGACGATTAACCGAAAATCGAGCTTGGCCGTAAATGCCTAAGCTTGTAACGATGAGTAAGCCTGTACATACGCTTATCAACAGCTTACTCGTTGCTCGGTCACTCTGATATGCCTCAAACTTTAACGTTTCTATGGTTTTTGCCTTTTCAATCATGCGTCCAGGTGTTTTAAGCAAGGCTTCTAACACTTGCTCCATTGCTTCATCCCGAAGACCTGGTTTTGCTCTAACGAAATAGCGAACCTCATTGTATGCTTCACGTAATGGCGAGATAACATTGAACTCGACACCGTACCACAATGGCCAAGGGCCTTGCATTGTTTCTACAACCCCTTTGACTTGTTGGGGTTTATCATTTGAAAGATAGACAGTCATGCCAACCGCTTGTTGCCAATCATCTGGGCTTAAACTTTGCGCTACCGCTTTTGTTATCAATATATTTGTTGAAAGGTCGATCCCATCCATTGGAAGAGTATAAACATCTTCAACAGATAGGTTTTCACCTGCGATTAAGTTTAAGCCGAGTACTTCAACCACACTTTCATCTACAGCAAAATAAGCACCATACTCAAACACCTTTGCAGGCTCTTTATTAATAAGCGTTGCCCGCCCCCATGCTTCAAGTGGAATGGCTGACATAGGTGTAACCCCCTGCACAGAAGGTAAAGCACGTAACCGAACAAGATCTTCATCTAAACGCGCTCCCAAAGAATTGGACTCGCCTTGTAAATTAGTTTGTATATAGAAGCTATTAGTCTCATCTACGCCAATCGGTCGTGCCATATTTTTGCTGCGTTCACTAAGCATATTGACGGCATTCACCATGACCATAAAGGTAATCGCAATTTGCAATATCAATAGAAATGGGCTGGCTTTTGCTTTCAGTAACGTCTTTATAATAGGTGCTAAATCTTTCATTGTTACACTCCTACTGACTTTTTAGCTGACTAGAGGGTTGCGTTAGACTGGCCTTAAAAATAGGAAGTAAACCAAAAGTGCAGCTCACTAAAACAGCTAATAATAAGGTGCTTAATACTAAGATGAGGTTCATTTGCATGAGTGATGCGTGCAAATAGCTGTATAAATTTTCCGCTATGGCTAAGCCAAATTGCGCCAAAATCAAGCCAACTAAGCCACCAATGAAACCTATAACAGCTAATTCAACACTAAATTGCGCCACTATATGCTGCTTACTTGCCCCTACAGCTCTACGTAAACCAACTTCACCCGCTTTACCGTGAAATTTAGCCATCATCAAGCCCATACAATTGAGCAAGCATACAATCAAAAATAGCACTGATAACCATACTGCCATTTTGCTGTCATCTGAGACGATTTCTTCGTCTATAAGGTACTGTTTAACATCAACTAAGCGGTTGTAAATTCGATTTGCAAAACGTCCATGATCTCGTTGTTGCTGAGCATAGCTATCTATATAAGCTTGGTATTGCTCTCTTGCAGTGTCATTTTCAAGTTCAACCCACAACACGACCCACATACATTCAGAAGCGAGAAATGCTGCAAAGTCATCACCCTCGTAACTTTTCCAACAAGTATTGTTAACCAAGCCCCCTACCATTAACTCATTTTTAACCTGTGTATTAAATGGGATAAAGACATCGTGAGGCTCAGAGAAAGCTTCTGATTTTACACCGTAAAACTTGGGCATTAATTGCCAGTCGTCTAGTACTCCGACAACTTGGTAAAGAGCATCACCGAACTGCAAAAATCTTCCTACTGAATTTTCTCCATTAAAAAAGCGGTTATTAGATTTTTTTGTTAGTACAATAACCTGTTGAGCTTGCTTATCTGCTTGTTCATCCCAGCCTGAGCCGAACAGAAATGGTGTTTCAAACATGGTAAAAAAATCAGCATTAGTGGTTCTTACTTTGCTTTTGATGGCTTGAGTTTGCTGCTGAGGATTTTTGAGCATTGTGCTAACGGCACTTATCACCACATGGTGCTTAGGGATCCCTGAATTGATGACATTTTGCATGTCCATATAAGTGATTTCTGCCAATGAGCTTTCACCCCAATCATAACCGTCGCCTCGGCTATCCATCTGTACAGAGAAAACTCTATCACTTTTAGAAGGGAGTGGGTCCTGACTCATCATATAACTCACCGTAAAGGTCGTCATCGTTGCCCCTATGCCCATTGCTATTAGTAGTACCATTAAAAAACTGAGCAATGGCGTTCGCTTAAAACTGATCAGTGCCAATTTCACATAATATGAGAACATCGTCACTCCTTAAGCAATGGCTTGAGCCAAAATAGGTGCATCTTCACTTAATACCCCATCTTTGATTTGAACGATGCGCTGAGCCTGCTGAGCTTGATCGTTATCATGGGTCACCATAATAATACTGGTGCCTGAAGCATTGATGTCTTGCAACAGCGACATGATCCCCTGCGACATTTTTGAGTCAAGGTTACCTGTTGGCTCATCGGCAAAAATAACACTGGGTGAGCCGGCTATTGCGCGGGCAATCGCAACGCGTTGTTGTTGGCCACCAGATAATTGAGTGGGATAGTGGTTTTTACGACCAGCCAGACCAACTTGCTCTAACGCTTTCATAATGCGCTCATCACGCTCTTTGGCAGTGAACTTTCGATAGCGCAGTGGCATATCAATATTGTCATAAAGATTAAGTTCAGGAATAAGGTTAAAGCTCTGAAAAACAAAGCCGATTTTTTCATTTCGGTAGGCTGATTTATGCTTATCTGATAGCGTAGAAACATCTTTGCCATCTAACTCGTAGACGCCTTCACTGTGACTTTCAAGTAAGCCTGCGATGTTCAAAAAGGTGGTTTTACCCGAACCTGAAGGGCCGATCACAGCGACAAATTCACCTTGCTCAATAGAGAGGTTAAAAGGTTGAAGTGCTTGTGTTTTCACATCTGAGGTTAAATAGACTTTTGCTAACCCTGTCATTTTTAACATTTTCTTTCCTTATTATTATTTCAAACATCAATACGAAATGAGTGACTAACTCAGTTAATTAGCCACTTTTTAAAAGTTTGAACTACTGTATTACCCGCACGCTCTGTGCTTCTTTGAAGACATTCATGTTAGAGATAACAACCTGATCATTCACAGCAAGACCAGACAATATTTCGACTTTTGTTAGACCAATTGAACCAAGTTTTACTGGGGTTCTTATAGCTTCACCGTCACGAAAAACATAAAGAAATTGTCCACTCTTTTGTAAATATTGACCCCGAGGTAGATAAGCTACATTTTGTTTTTGCTCTAAAATAATACGTGTTGTTAAACGCTGATTTTGTCTAAGGTTAGCAGGAGACGGCTTGCTAAAACGGACTTTGCCCTGCACGCGCCCTTGACTGATCTCAGGAGAAATGGCCACCAACGTTCCTAAAAACGTATTTTCATTAAAGGTAATTTCAGCTAGTAAACCGATGGCTAAATCATCAGCATATATTTCTGGAATTTGTACCTCTAATTCATATTCACTGAGGTCAACCACACTCATAAGGGGCTGGTTTTTACTGACAGTATTCTTTTGCTCAAAATTTAAATTACCGACCACACCAACAACTGGAGAACGGATCTCTAAACCAGTAACCAGTCTTTGCAACTCAGTTACCTTGACCTTCTGTGCATTAAACTCCAGTTCGTAGGTCTGAATTTCAAACGCTTGGCTTTCTTTTAATAGCGCAACTTCTTTATTTACATGATTGTATTCTCGCTCTGCGTTTTCTAAATCATCTTTGGCTTTTTGATAATCAATATCACTAATAACTTGATTTTTGATCGCCTCATCAGAACGACGCATCTCTCTCTTCGCTGCATTTAAGGCAACATGAGCTTGGCCTATGCGATTTTCTTGCTGTAGTTGAATTTGTTTGGCTTGAATCTTTTCTCGGGATAACTGCGTTTTCAAGCGCGACAGCTTAGTCGTTTCTTGTTCAAATAGACTTTGCAGTTCAGGACTTTCAATACGTGCAACGACTTGGTTAAGTTCTACACTATCACCAGCATCAACTAAATAGGTAATCGAACCCTGAGCGGGGCTATACAAAACCGGCCGGCGTGCGGCTATCACTTTGCCTTGTATCGCAAGATCACGAATAAAGTCTCCTTTCATAACCTTAGCTATGCGTAACTTATCTATTGAAATAGCTGACTGCCCGCCAGACCAACTCATCAATAAGGGAGAAACAACAAAGTAAAAAGAAATAACAATAAACAAGCAGACAAGAGCGCGAATAATCCACTTTTTCTTATTTTTAGGCGTGACGACTTGTGAGTCCTGTGCACTGGTATCTGGAATATAACTCATTAAAAACCCTTGCTAATCCGTAGCAAAAAATGGAATAAAGATATTTATTTTATGTCACTAAAAAAGACAAAAAACAAAATAGGTACGGAGTTTATCAGGAAAGAAACAAAGGTTAAAGTTTTGTTAAAACAAAAAGAAGTGGTTATTGGTTGCGGTTAATAAAAGCCGCAACCGAAGAGCTTAGCTGTCTGCACGCCCCATGAACTTTTTCTCATCAGTGTTAATTTTTATTTTATCACCTGTAGAAATATGCTCTGGTACTTGAACAATTAAACCTGTTGTTAGCGTTGCAGGCTTTGTACGTGCACTTGCTGAAGCACCTTTAATTGAAGGTGATGTGTCTTCAATTACTAGCTCAACGCTTGATGGTAGGTCAATAGAAACTGGCGAGCCTTCAACTAAAACAGCCTGTAAGCCTTTCGTTTCTTCGTTAATAAATAGTACTTGCTCAGCAATTGAAGACGTATTGATGTTATATGGTGTGTAATCTTCTTCATCCATAAACACGTGCTCTTCACCGTCGATATAAGACAGCATAACCGGGCGACGAACTAAATCAGCCAGATTTAACATTTCTTCAGCTTTGAACGTTTCGTCAACTTTGCCGCCTGTTACAACATCGTACATACGCATACGGTATAAACTACCGCCAGCTCGACCTTGAGGTACTGAACGTTCGATATCACGTACAATCATTACGCGACCGTTGTAATCAATGGCATTATGTTTTTTTATTTCACTTGCCTTAGGCATGACTTTTATCTCTTTGAAAATAAATTTGCCAAAAATTACCATGAAGTCACTAAAACGCCAAGTACAGAAGGCAAGAGATATAAAAGGAAGAGAGAAGGGAAGTAAGTTGGCTAATTGAATAGCCAACTTATTAAAGTAGGTTAATTAACTGCGTCTAATTGCGCTAGCAGTGTTTCTTTTCTGAGTAGACCAAAACAAACAACACTCACGACCGCAAAAATACCGTACATAGATAACACATAAACCCAGTCATTTTGCTGTGAGAACAAAAATACATTCGTTCCATCATTGATAACGAAAATATTGATCAGTGAAAAAAGAAATACTAAATTGAAGTAGACATATTTGCCTGAACTACTTGCATAAGCCCCTATAAACATTGCGAACAAGCTTATATAAAAGCCGATACACGACAAACCACCTGTCATATTGCTGGGGTAAAAGGCCATCAGTGATAATAAAACAGCACACCAGCCAGTAACCTTGTTGAGCATATTCTATCCTTGAGAATGTACTTGTTAAAATTTGTAATCATGTGTAATGCCAAGTAAGTATGTATTGACTTATCTAAAAAAACAACGCCTTTTCGTTAAAATTATTTAACTAGTGATTAACTTCTGTATTTGTTCTTTTAACTCAGGCACTAACGCTTGTTCGAACCAGGGGTTTTTAGCACGCCAAGGCTGGTTTCTTGGGCTGGGATGAGGCAAAGCAATACGCTCAGGTAGCATAGATGACCATTGCTGAACTTGCAGTGTCACTGATTTAAAATTATTACAATAATAACGCTGTGAATACTGACCAACTAATATGTGTAATTTTATCTGTTTAAAATAATTTTGTAGTGGCTGCCGCCAAGTTTGTGCACATACCTTCGGTGGGGGTAGATCACCACTTTTTCCTTTACCCGGATAACAAAACGCCATCGGTACAATGGCAAATATGTCAGGATCATAAAACTGTCTTTCGGTTACTCCAAGCCAGTCTCTGAGGGTTTCGCCACTTTGATCGTTGAATAACTTTCCTGTTTGATGAACTTTCAAACTAGGGGCTTGCCCTGAGATCAAAATTTTAGCATCCGGTGAGGCTTGAATGACAGGTCGAGCACCAAAGGGGAGTGCTTCGTCGCAAAGTCGACACGTCGTAATTTGCTCAATTAAACTCATATTCTCATACTAGTAGTTCATGTTCAGATCGTTATTTTACTAAGTTAATCTGAATTAAGGGCTAGAAATTTTGCTAAAAAAGTAAATTCATTAACTAGAGGACTGCTATAGCTAAATACCTTCAACTTTTACCCTTATCAATCGAGTTACTTTAATCCTATTTATAACAATCCACTATTTTATTGGGCTATACAGATCATGATTTTATCAACTTAAGCGTTAGCTGTACGACAACGCTTAACTCTTACTGAAAAAACACCTTCTATAAAGAAAAGTTATTAGTACTTAGGTATTGATAACACTTTCTGGATCATCATTTTACTAAGCTAGTTAGTAAAATGATGATCTTTCGAGAACTAAAAAATCATCTCGTTAGTTAAAATATGATCTAGAGTTCTAAATTAAGTAATTAAACACAAATTTAGTTAGTAAAAATATGATCTCAGAATTAATTAGGAGACTTCAGTAAGTAAAATCGTGATCTGTGACAAAGCCAGTTGGTAAAAACCTGATCTTGATAAAGCATCATTAAGCTTAACGTCTTTTTAGTTAGTAAAAATATGATCTCAACACCCTTGTTGGGCAAAAAATACTTCGCTACTTTAAGAGCTTCTATGAAAATACGATGACACTGAGCCTCATAAGCTATATTCAATCTAAGTGTAAAGGGGGTTTACACTTGCTGATTTAGGTTTTATTGGTATCATCGTCTCTCACACCAGATTTTTACTAACTCAGAGTCTATTTATGCATATTTGGGTCGATGCGGACGCGTGTCCTGCTGTTATCAAAGAAATACTTTTCCGCGCGGCTGAGCGCACTAAAACACACACAACACTGGTCGCAAATCATAGTATGCGCGTCCCAGTTACACAATATGTGAATTTGCTCCAAGTGAGTAAAGGCTTTGATATTGCAGATAATGAGATTGTAAAAAGAGTTAAAAAGAACGATTTGGTTATCACTTCTGATATTCCTCTTGCTGCAGAAGTACTAGAGGAGGGCGCTTTTGCATTGAGCCCAAGAGGTGAAAAGTTTACTGAGAACAACATCAAACAAATCCTTAATATGCGGGATTTTATGGACACTATGCGAAGCAGTGGTGTAGAAATGTCAGGAGGACCTGCCAAATTAAGCAGCACCGACAAACAAACATTCGCCAACGCCCTTGATAGCCTGCTAGCACAACACAGATCATGAAATTATCAACTCAGGGATTAGGGGCAAAAGAGGGCTTAATCGCAATCTATGTTGAAAACCCGCCCAGCATGTCTGAATACCATAATCTTCAATTAGTACAATCACTTAGTAAAGGTGAGATCGATGTTATAAACCAAGCATGTGGTAATGGATGGCGCAAAGTTTTCAACGTTTATGCAAAAATTTTGGCTGAGTGGCAACACAGAGATCATCATTTTACTAACTTTAAGCGTTGGCAAGACTACCGAGATAAAGTACTGCTTCAAGGGCATAGCCAAGAGGCGCTGCTCTTTAGTCCGCCAAACTTCTCTGAAAAAAGTTATAAATTTCATGTTATTGCAGGTAGAACATATGCCAAAAAATTACTCCGAGATCACATTTTTACCAACTCTTTAATATGGCTAGATGAGGAGTTCGCGATCGATAAAGTTAGTAATTTAGTGATCTGTCCGTATTTAGACTACAGGCAACTAAGTAATATTAAGATAACTCGACTAGTAGGGCTCTTAGCTGAATTAGAGCGCGCGAGTAATTAAAACTCATACCAATCCGCTTAACTTAGTGGTCTTTTTTGAGGCAAGGAAAATATTTCGTTATTTAGTTGTTCTCGACAATTGCTCCTGCATTGCCCTACCTTCTGCATCCATGCAGTCGTAAATGAGAAATCTTTAACGCCGCTATCATCAGGTTTAAATCCCTCAAAATGATTAAGTGTTATTGCGGATTGGTATCAGTGCGCTTATTACAACTTACCCCAGTAAAACCAAGCGCCTTAAAGAAAGGGTAGGGAGCGTTGAAACCACATTCATCGAGTAGTTCACTTAAACGCATTCGATCAATTGGATAAAACTCATGTTCTAAGTTGTGCCGCATACGAGTCTGGCCTATTTCTGTTAAACCCAGAGTACGACAAAATACTAACTGCGCCTCTCGTTCAAACTGGGTTTCTGGCTTCATAAGGTCAACAAGAAATAAAGGCGCACTTGGTTTTAAAACACTATTAATCTGATTTAAAAGCGTTTTCTTTGCACCGTTATCTTCTATGAAGTGTAGAACTAGCAAACATAGGGCACAATCAACGCGCTCAATTAGAGACGTTAACTCACCACATTGTATTTTTACCCTATGACTTAGGCCCAAGTTAGTAAAATTTTGATCTGCGATAGCGAGCATGTCTGCTGAAACATCTTGCACTATAAAAGACCAAGTAGCATTAAGCTTAGCTAATTCAATAACTTCTTTACCTGTGCCTGCTCCCACAATTAGGATGTTCGCTTCATCAGGAAACAGCACTTTTAATTGTGCAGCCGCCAAACCATGTAGTAACTCGTAGCCAGGTACGAGTCGCGTGATCCTTTCGTCATATTTGATGGCTTGTTCACCTTTAAAATCAGGCATATTAAGCACCTTTTATTAATACGTTCGAATAACCGCCGGGCTGTTTTTTAACTTGTACTTGTGTGGCAACACGTTCTGACATTTCACTGACGTGCGAGATCACCCCCACTTTTCTACCCTGTGCTTGCAGAGCATCTAAAGCATCTAGCGCCACACTCAAGGTTTCAGGATCTAACGTGCCAAAGCCTTCATCAATGAATAGCGAACCAATATTTACTTTGTTGGAAGAAAGTGAAGCCAACCCTAGCGCCAAAGCCAGAGAAACTAAGAAAGATTCACCACCAGAAAGCGTATTCACAGAGCGCTGCTCATCGGCCATATCTTTATCAATGATAGCAATATTCAAAGAGTGGCCTATCACAGTCAGGCGATAGCGCTTAGACAAACTCGCTAAGTGTTGGTTGGCATATTGCAGTAAGATTTTTAATGTTTGAGTTTGCGCGATATTACGCAGCTTTTTACCCGTGGCATCACCCAATAACTTATCAAGTAAGTGCCAATGTTCATACTTAGCTTGTAGCTTATTTAGCTTTTGCTGCTCAGTTGCCAATTTTTCAACATTTTTGTGATGTTGTTCAAGCTGCGTGTTCACACTCAGCCAGTATTGTTGCGTTTGTTGAAACTGAGTCTCTAAAATTACTAACTGCTCATTAATTTGTTGCTCTGATAGCTCAGTAAGTGCCTTCTCTAAATGAATACTCAAGGTCTCTTTTAAATGACTTAGCTTGCCTGATAGCTCTACTTTGCCGTGCGACAACTGTTTAAACTCAGACAAGGTTTGCTGAATGTCCGCTTTTGGAAGCTTGAGTAAGTAAGAAACTAGCTCTTCATTCAAGTCAGCATAGATCTGTGACTTTTCATTGAGCCATTGTTCAAAGCGCGACTCAAGTGCGGCTTTTTGAGTTAGTAAAATCTCGATCTGCTCAGCTATATTGGTCAGATCTTTTTCTTTATCTTTTTCAGCCTGCAAGATCTGCTTCAATTGTTCAGAGCAAGCATTTAAATCATGTTGCCTTGCTTTTAATTGTGACTGACACTTTTCTTGCCATTCATCAGCGGTGATCTCTTGTGGTAAACGCTCAAACCTTGCTTGCTCAAAACTCAATTTCTCTGAGCGCGCATTTTTAACTGTGCTGTTAATGCCGTTTACCTGCTCAGAAACATTCACAGCTGATTCTTGTAAATGATTCAGCTGCAGCGTTAATGCTTGTTGAGACTGCTGAAGTTGACCGAGTTTCTCTTTATTATTTTTAAACTCATCAACCGCTTTTGTTAAAGAGGCCAAAGCATCTTGTGGGGCACTTTCAAACTGCGCCCACCATGTTTCATCGGCATAATAATCACACGCTTTTTGTTGCGCACGGTTTATTTCTTGCGAAAGTTGAGTAAGTGTATTTTGCTGTTGTTCAATCTGATGAGAAAGCTCAGTGGCTTGCTGTGTAATGGCATTTAACTGCGCTTGTTGTTGCTCAAACAACTTTTGCTGTTCCTGTAGAGTGTGCCATGCTTTTTGCAATTGCGACTGAAGACCTGTGAAATGCTGTTGCTGCTGTACAAGCATTTGTTGATGATCTAAACATTGCTGCAGCGACCACCCTTGGTATTCGCTAAACTGTTCAAGTTGCCCTTGAAACTCAGATACTTTACTCGTTAAACGCTGATGTTGTAGTTTGCTTTCTTGATATCTAGCGTTCACTTTTTCAAATTCAGTTAAGTGAACTTGGCTACGTTGCATCGCTTGTTCGTAAGCTTGCTCAGCCTGCTTGTGTTGAGTAGCAAAGTCATTTAGTAGGTTTGCCCAATGGCTATCAATATGGTCAACCGCGTAGGGATGCTCTTTTGAGCCACACACCATACATTCATGACCAGGCTTTAGTTCTGCACGTAATGCGCTGATGCTCTCGCTAGCACGAAGTTGAACTTGCGTTAAGCTATCCCGAGTCACTTGTACCCGTTGCTTACTTAGCTCTTTTTGCTGCTCTGTATCTGCCATTTGCACTTCAATGGCTTGTTTCTTTTGGAAGTTACTTGCCATTGAAGATTGTTGTTGCAACTGCTCCGCACTGATATCTGAAATGTGCTGCATCAAAGCAATCACGTGTTGCAGCCGTTGAGTCGCTGATTGCAAATCATCGATGTTTAACTGTTCAACTTGCTGCTGGAGTACATCAATTGACGATTGCCCCGAAATCAATTGTGATTGTAATTGTGATAACCCAGACTTGAGTGGCTCTGCTTGTTGGGTGTTTTCTTGATGCTGCTTTTTCGCATGTTGCAATGCAGCGCGCGCACGCTGAGACTGAGACTGTTTGCCTATGATGTCATCTAACAAGCCTTTGAGGTGAGACCAGTTTTCAACTGTACTTTGTAAGCTGTTATTGGCAGTTAATAACGACTCTAATTCGTGACTTTGTTGCTGTACTTGTAGTAATTGCGTATTGGTATTTTGCTGTTCTATTGAAAGCTTAGTCTGCTGTTGCTCAACCTCACTCTGTTGCTTTAAGACCTGCTGTAATACTGAATCAGCATTCGCGATTTTCGTATCAAGTTGCCTAACTTCAAGCAGAACACTTTGCTGCTCTGTCACATAGACTTCGGCTTGTTGTAGCACATCAGACGCCTTATTCGACGCGTCTTGTGCTTGCTGGATTTGCACAGCAAAGTCTTTTGTTTTGAGCTCGCTTTGCTTTAACTCGAGTGCACTTAAATTGTTTTTTGTTACAGTCCATTGTTGGCGATTATCGGCAATCTCAAAAGCGGCTTGTGCTTGCTCTGCTTCATTAAAAGTATGTGCTTTTTCTGTCAGTTTGGCTTCTGTTTCTTGAATAGCCTGCTCTGTTTGCACTAATTGAGTTCTCAATTGGGCTGATTCTGTAAGCCATTGCAGTGACGACTTGTGCTGGGCTTGTTGTGCTCTTAATTCATCTAACTGCTGTTGGTGATTTTGCGCCTCAAGGGTTAATTGCTCAAGTTGTTCATCAGTTAATAACACATAAGCACTTAGGCTATCTTTTAACCGTTCTAGCTCTGCTTTCTTTTCTTTATGTTTTTCAAAGATCAGCTGACCAATACGACTGAATTTATCGGTCGCTGTTAAACACTCTAAAAGTTGTGCGCGTTCATCACTACTTGCTTTTAAAAATGCGGCAAATTCATGCTGAGCGAGTAAGACGGTACGCGTAAATTGATCAAAGCTAAGACCGATTAATTGCTCGACCGTTTTAACCGCTGCGCTTTTATGGGCCAACAAGGTTTCGTCACTGAGGCGAATAATCTCGTGCTCTGGTGTCTTGAGTTTACCTGAGACTTTTTTACGCGCTCGGGCAACAGACCATTTTGCTAAATAACGCTCACCGTCTTGGCCTAAAAAAGTCACCTCTGCAGAGCCCTCTGCACAGCCTCTACGAAGTAAGTTTCTTGGGTCGTTTAATTTAATGTCGTCACCATTGAACGACACGGTGTTCTTTAAGTCATTTTTTAAACGTGCTGTTTTTGCATAGAGGGCTAAACAAATAGCATCTAACAGGGTACTTTTACCTGCGCCTGTATCACCAGTAATGGCAAATAATCCAGCTTGTTCTAAAGGCGCTTTTTCAAAATTAATATCAGCGTGAGTAATGGAAGCTAAATTTGTGATTGTTATTTTAAGTAATTTCACGCGTTTTGCTCCTCTTCCATGTCATTTAATACCTCAGCTAAACAATCAGCTAAATCTTCGGGTAAGTCCTGCTCTGAATCGACCTGCTGCTTAAAAACCATATCTAGCAAATCGAGTGGGTTTAATTTCTCGACTTGACCTAAATCTTGGAAAATTACTTCATCGTCATGCTTTTGCACATCTTGAACACGCTCAATGCCACAAAATAAAATGTCTTTATCTTTTAGGCTTAATGAAATCTTCTCCCTAAACTGGCTATCGGTCTCGCTGGCATTAAGTCGTAAGCGAAGATAAGGGCTTGCTTCGTGCGATGTTAAATCTAGTTGTTCGATTTCATTACAAAGTGCATCAATATCCGCCCCTCCTTTTTCAGGAAGCACTATCAGCTCTCTAAGCCTTGGCGTGTAAAGGGGGTTTACGCTCACGCATGCTTTTCCATTAAATTCACAGACGAGTACTTGATGTTGATAATTTTTTTCTGAAAATGACATCGCCATCGGCGTACCGCAATATCGCTTTGCGTCGCATTTTGCTACCACTTGGGCTTTGTGAAGGTGACCAAGCGCAACGTAATCAGCCTTGTCAGTAAACACCTCAGCAGTTACCGCATCAAAACCGCCGATGCTGATATTCCGTTCTGAATCTTCACTAATGGTGCCGCCTTTGGCGTGCAGGTGGCCCATAACAATAATAGGGGCTGTGTTCTCTTCACACAGTTCAATCACTGATTGGTAAGCTTGCGCCACACCTTGCTGGTAGGCTTTATCATTTTGTGTATCTAGCGTGACATCAGCAGGGCGTAAGAAAGGCATTGCAACCACTTGTGCCTTACCCTTTTCAGTTTCAATATTTACTAAACAAGTTGCTGGGGCTGCTTTGTCATATCGGCCAATAACATGTGTATCAAATTGTTTTAAAAGAGGTTTTGCGGTTTCAATACGATTCGCAGAGTCGTGGTTACCTGCAATAATGACAATATGCAATTCAGGACATGCCTGTTTGGCTTGCTTTATAAATTGGTAAAGTTGTTGTTCAGCAGAAGAGGGAGGGGTTGCTGTATGATAAATATCACCGGCAACAAGCAATAAATCAATCGCCTGTTGTTGTAATGTTGTCACCAACCAATCAAGAAAATGCTGATGCTCTTGAACACGGTGATGTTCGTAAAACTGTTGACCTAAGTGCCAATCAGAAGTGTGTAATACTTTCATGTAGCGCTCCCTTTCGCATTGAAACGCTACTATAACACCGCTTTAAGTATTTGTTTAACGGGTAATTTGCCACCAAATAAAGGCAACAACAGGCAAAGCCAGTAAAAATAACAAAACTGGAGTTTTAAACACTTTCGTTTGCTTATTCTGCAACACTTCAAGTGCAGACTTTTCATTACAAGCGGCAACTTTATCAACATAAAAGTAGCCATCTTCTAAATACTGTTTGCAATTTTGTTCATCAGCCGGAATAGCCACCAGCTTGTCTTGCTTTTTCAGGATGTAGAAATCCATATTGCTCACCACATTTTACTGTAAACGGGTACACTATACAGAGCAAAACTAACGCCAACTTTTTAACGTAACTATTTGCTCAAAAATCAAAGAGCGCGAATTTAAAAATAATTCGCAGTAAATATCAACAGTCAAACTAAGGTTTTTTGATCAAATTTGTTAATACCCAGCATAAACCACCAAAATAAACGTAAGATGAATTAGCTGCTGTTGTTTTCTGCTCATATTTTCGTTGATATCGATGAATTTCGAACTTGTACTTTAGTGGAACAAAACGTCCAAAAAGTCACTAAAAAACATTAAAATGTTACTTTATCTCAATTTAATTGCATTTTCTTGATGCTTTTGCGACGCTCAATGCGTTATGCAACTATTAAAGTGCAAAACATTCTCTCGTTCACAAACTTACAAAGAATAGATAAGTGCTGAACAACCATATCTTGGGTAGCTAGGAAAACATAATGAAAAAAATAACCAGTGCCTTGTCACTGTGCATACCGCTTATGGCATCGAGCTTAGCGGTTGCTAGTGCTGTTGAGCAAACAAAAGGCAACTTTGTAGATAAGTTTCGTCAATTAGACGAAGTACTGCCAACACCAAACGTCTACCGTAACGCAGCAGGTGAGCCAGGTGAACGTTACTGGCAACAAAAAGTCGATTACGACATAGACGTTGTATTAGACGAAAAACAGCGCCGTTTAACCGCTGAGCAGAGTATCGAATACAAAAACAACTCACCTTACACGCTTAAATATCTTTGGATGCAACTAGACCAAAATATTTTTAAGCAAGATTCACTTGCTGAGCGAAGCGCTACATTCAAAAATAGCCTGCAAAGTAATCCCGCAGCAAAACCAGCAAAAATCAGCCTAAACCAACTTCGTCGCCAACAATTTATGGATGACACTGAGCTGGGCTTTGTGATCAGCGATGTCAAAGACGAAGACGGCAAGCCACTAAAAGTTACGATTGTCGATACTATGATGCGTATCGATTTAAACGAGCCATTAAAGCCAGGCAAGTCGACAGAGTTCAGCCTTGATTTTGCCTTTAACATTGTTGAAGAAGATGCCGTTGGCGCGCGCTCGGGCTATGAACACTTCGAAGAAGATGGCAACGATATCTTCTTACTGGCGCAGTGGTTCCCGCGTCTTACCGCTTTTACTGACTATGAAGCTTGGACAAACAAAGCGTTTTTAGGTCGTGGTGAGTTCACACTGGAATTTGGTGATTATGATGTAGAGATCACCGTACCTGCAGACCACATTGTTTCATCAACAGGTGAGCTGAAAAACGCTAAAAAGGTACTGACAAAAACACAACTAAAGCGTTTGAAAGAAGCTGAAACAGCTAAACGTCCTGTGTTTGTTGTGACTGAAGAAGAAGCGATTGAGAACGAAAAAGCAGGCACAGACAAAACCAAAACTTGGCATTTCGAAGCTGAAAATGTCAGAGACTTCGCTTGGGCATCGTCACGTAAATTTATGTGGGATGCCAAAGGCTATCAGCAAGGCGGTAAAGAGCAACCACTTGTGATGGCGATGTCTTTCTTCCCGAAAGAGGGCGGTGACCTTTGGAAAAAATACTCAACTGAGTCTGTGATCCATACCATGGAAGTGTACTCGCGCTTCTCATTTGATTACCCATATCCAGTTGCACAGTCAGTGAACGGCCCAGTAGGTGGTATGGAATACCCAATGATCACCTTCAATGGTCCGCGTACAGAACTAAGAGATGATGGCTCACGCACTTACTCACAAGCCGAAAAGCGTTTCTTGATTGGCGTTGTGATCCACGAAATTGGTCATATTTACTTCCCGATGATCGTTAACTCAGATGAGCGTCAATGGACTTGGATGGATGAAGGCCTTAACAGCTTCTTAGATGGCGTCGCTGGCCGTGAATGGGATCCAAACATTCCTTGGGGCGTAGAGCCGCGTGACATCGTGCCTTACATGAAGTCTCAAAACCAAGTGCCGATTATGACGCAGTCAGACAGCGTATTGAATCTTGGTCCGAATGCTTATACCAAACCAGCAGCGGCACTGAATATTCTTCGAGAGGTTATTTTAGGCCGTGAACTATTCGACTTTGCGTTTAAAGAATACTCGCAGCGCTGGAAATACAAACGTCCAACCCCTGCTGATTTCTTTAGAACTATGGAAGAAGCATCTGGTGTCGATTTAGACTGGTTCTGGCGTGGCTGGTTCTATACCACAGATCATGTTGATATCTCACTAGACAAGGTTTATCAATTACGTATTGATACTAAGAACCCAGACATTGACTATGCACGTTTACGTGAATTCGAACAGAGCAAGCCTATGTCACTGTTCAACAAGCGTAACCAAGAAGAAGGCCGCGAGCTTTGGATTGATAAAAACAAAGACGTGTCAGATTTCTACGATGACAATGACCGCTTTACTGTGACCAACAAAGAGCGAAATGCGTATCAGAGCTTCTTGAAAAAGCTTAAACCTTGGGAGCGTAAAGCCCTAGATAGAGCGGTTGAAGAAGACAAAAACTATTATGTCATGGAGTTCAGCAACCTAGGTGGCTTGGTGATGCCAATCATTTTAGAACTGACGTATCAAGACGGTTCGACTGAAGAGCATATGCTACCGGCTGAGATTTGGCGTCGTAGCCCGAATAAAGTAAGTAAGTTAATCATCACAGACAAAGACAAGCCGTTAAAGTCTATTGTGGTTGACCCTCGCTGGGAAACTGCCGATGTCGACATTGAAAATAACCATTACCCGCGTCAAATCATTCCTTCTCGTTTAGAAGTGTATAAGCGTAAGAAGAGTTCAGCCAAAGTGCGTCGTGATATCATGCATGACATCAAAACTGAGTTGAAAAAAGATGACAAAGACGAAAAAGAGAAGAAGGATTAATCCATGAGAGCTTGGCTTGCTGCCAGCTTACTTTTACTGTTGAGCGGTCAAGTCACCGCTCACCAGTTAAAAGCTGCAATGACAACCGTATTGATCAATGAGCGTACGGGTAATCTTGAGCTGATGCATCGCTTTTATCTGCACGATACAGAACATGCTGTAGAGACCTTGATAGGCGGTCATGCCGACCTGTTTAAGCACGCTAAAGATAGAGCCGAATTTGCACAATATGTAAATCGTAAAGTGGCTTTACAGTTAGCAGACAAGACACCTCTCAAGCTTTCATTGGTCGGTCAGGAGGTTGATGGAAAGTTTTTTTGGGTTTACCAAGAAACGCAGATCCCTGCAAATTTTAGCGAATTACGAATGCAACATGGTGCGCTCAGGGATGTTTGGGCAGATCAAGTCAACATGGTCAACTTCGAAGGTAAAGGCAAAGTAAAAACTTTACATTTTGATGGTGAAGATAATTGGCTCACCGTTCATTTTGATAAGTAACCGTCTTTTTGCTTTTATCAGAAGCAGAGCTCAAGCTCTGCTTTTTTATTCGCCCTTATCTTTCAGCCCTAATCCAACCTTTTAGTCTTTTCGTATATACTCAAAATACGCTCACTAAGACCACTCTCTTTTATGACTCAAGCTGCAGCAAATGCAAACTACCAAGGTGTTATCTTTGATTTAGACAACACGCTAGTAAGCTCTTCTTTAAACTTTAAACATATTCGCGCCGAAATCGGATGTACTGAACACACCGATTTATTGACCTACATTGAACAATTACCAGAAGTTGAAGCTCAAGCTGCTATGGATATTGTCTTAAGCCATGAGTACCAAGATGCTGAATCAGCAGTGCTTATGCCGGGTGTTGACAAGTGTCTTGCAGCGCTTGCAGAGCAACACATCAAAATGGCGGTTGTAACGCGTAACTGCCAACATGCGGCACAACTGAAGCTGGCGAAAACCGGTCTTAAATTCGATATTGTACTCACTCGAGACGATGCCCCCGCAAAACCTGACCCAACTGCACTATTGCAAGTTGCTGATAGTTGGCAAGTAAACCCTTCGCAGTGTATTTACGTTGGCGATTTTTTGTTTGATATTCAGGCTGCAGACAATGCGAAAATGGACAGTTGTTTGTATATTCTTGATGCGCGACCTGACTACGCAGATACAGCGACGCATATAATCGAGCACTTTTCGCAATTAACTAAGTTAGTCCTCCCGTAACGTTTGGTTTTCAAAAAAATGTCGCTAATCTCGCTACCCTCTAGCTCAAAGCCTTGAGTCTTGCTAGAATCTTGGCAATTTTTTAAATTCATAACACGAGAATTAAGATGGGCAGAGCATTTGAAGTCCGCAAAAACGCCATGGCAAAAACGGCGGCGGCAAAAACCAAAGTTAACTCTAAATACGGTAAGGAAATCTACGTTGTAGCTAAAAACGGCGGTGCAGATCCTGAAACAAACCTATCTTTACGTCGTCTAATCGAAAAAGCGAAAAAAGACCAAGTACCAGCACACGTTATCGATAAAGCCGTTGAAAAAGCAGCGGGTGGTGCAGGTGAAGACTATTCTCCAGCACGTTACGAAGGTTACGGCCCGGGTAACTGTATGGTTATCGTTGACTGTTTAACAGATAACCCAAATCGTACTATCAAAGATGTACGTCTGCCATTCACAAAAACAGATTCGAAAATCGGCAGCCCGGGTTGTGTTGCTCACATGTTCGATCACTTAGCTATTTTAGGCTTTGATGGCGACGATGATGAAGTGGTGCTTGAAGCATTAATGATGGCTGATGTTGATGTAACTGACGTTGAAGTTGAAGACGGCAAAGTATCTGTATTCGCGCCTCACACTGAATACTTCAAAGCGAAAACAGCATTAACAGAAGCATTCGAAGGCATCAACTTTGAAGTAGATGAAATCACCTTTGTACCACAAACACATGTTGAGATCACAGACGAAGACGACCTAGCTAACTTTGAAAAATTCATGAACATGCTAGAGGATTGTGATGATGTACAAAACATCTATCACAACGCAATTGTGAACAAATAATCATCGCACAATGCATTTAAAAGGAGCCAATTGGCTCCTTTTTTGATTTAAGCCACACAAGGCGCTGAAAACTTACTCATTTCATTTCGAAAAGCCAAACATCCGCTATAATTTATTTACTGAGTTTATATAAATTATCGGTGAGATGTTAGATGTTGCGATTTCTGTACGCTTTATTATGTCTATCAAGCTTTTTTGGTATTTGTGCTGAGCGTGCAACCATCAGCGGCTTTGGCAACATAGGAGCCGTCCATTCCAATTCTGACACCTATCGCTTTAGAACTGATATCTCACGAGATAATGACAACTTTGAAGATAGTTTAGACTTTAGCGCAATCAGTTCTTTAGGCATTCAAGCTGACATATCTTTATTTCGAGATTTCGACCTTGTCACCCAGTTAATTTATCGCGGACAAAAAAAGGTCACTTTAGACAACGCGCTTAGCTTAGCTTTTTTGAGATACAAACCAGCTCCTGACTGGGAGCTCAGAGTTGGCCGCACGCAACTCGACCTATACTTACTTACAGAATACAGAGATATTGGCTTTGCTTATCCGTGGGCAAAAGTCCCCACTGAAGTCTATGCTTTACTCCCATACCGCAATTTAGACGGAGCCGATTTTACCTATTTTAAAAGCCATAATGATTTAGATTACCGTATCAAGCTGTTTGGCGGTCAATCTTCGAGTCACATTGCCCTTGATAATGAAAATGTAGAACTAAAAATTGATGATGTTTTAGGCGTGTCCTTCGAACTCAGTCAATTCGACTGGACACTGTCTCTTAAGCACACCCAAGCTCGCACCAAAAACAATATTTCTACCATGGCAAGCATTATTGGTGGCTTACAACAGATACCTGACGTGATTTGGCCCGATAAAGTTGCTTTTATTAACGACTTTTCGTTAATCAATAAAAAAGCATATTTTAGCTCTGCTGGACTCAAATATAACGTAGGCCCACTGACTTTTTTAACCGAGTTTGCCCACCTTCACAGCGATTCATCAGTAGTTTCAGCTGTCAGTAGTGGCTATATCAGTACAACCTACAATTTTGATAAAGGACAGGTATTTTATACCTTTGCGATTGCAGCGTCCGATCCCAGTGAATTTAACGATGCAGTCAATATTCAGCGATTTTTACCTAACCAAGTTGAGGAGATTATTCTAGCAGTTAATGAATCATTTCGTGTATTCAGCCCTAATCAACAAACCCACTCTCTCGGTGTCAGATATGACTTGAAAGACAATATTGCCCTCAAGTTACAAATTGATCACACTAATATTGATGCTCAAGGGGGGGCGTTATGGTCATATCAGGGTATGAATACCTTGGCACCAAAAGAGTCTTTTACCACCCTATTTTTTAGTGTGAGTTTTACTTTTTAGCTATGAACAAGTTAATTATCTTCCTCACCCTAATACTCGCTTGCTGCATCATGAATACAGTAGCGGCTAAGCCTATTTCTATCGTTGTGCATGCCGACAATGCTACAGACTCCCTGTCAAAAAAGCAGTTAATTGATTTATATATGGGCCGATATGTTGCTTTCCCTGACACCCAATCCGCTCAACCATTAGATACACTTACACCAGAGGGATTGAAATCAACTTTCTACAAAAGACTCGTGAATATGCCTTTATCGAGAGTAAATGCGTATTGGTCAAGAGTTCGCTTTACCGGTAGAGCCACCCCTCCAGAAACATATGCTGACGAGCAGATGGTTCTAAACTTTATAGCCGAAAACCCCAATGCCATCGGTTATGTATTTAGCGATGCGTTAAATAAACAACAAAAACAAAAAGTAAAGGTCATCTTGGAGCTGTATGAATAAGAGTGGCTTATTACTCAGGCTAGCGATATCAATTAGCTTTGCAGCCGTGTTTGTCGGTTTTATTTCATCGCAGGTATTTTTTAAACTGGCGTATCAAAAAAACCTAGATAAAACTCAGGCCAGCATAGAGCAGCTTTATGAGGTCATTGCACCTACGGCCAATATTGCGGCCTATTTAGGTGATCAAGAACTAGCAAAGGAAGTGATTAATGGCCTTAGTAACAACCAAGCTATTTTAGCTGCATCGTTTGAATCTGAGCTATTTGCAATTCAAAGTGAGACTTTTAAATCTGAGCCTGCGAAACAAACGGAGTTCATGGTTTATTCACCTTTTGTACCTTCAGAATCGTTAGGGACAATTAAAGTTCAGCACAATTTAGCCTACATAGAAGAAGACTCACAAAATGCGGCAAGCTTCTTATCCAACTCTTTGCTAATACAAGCACTCGTTGTTACTGTCATTGCTATTTTTATTGCATTTTACTTCATCACTAAGCCCATCCTAATTATTGCAAATAGTCTGCACTCACTGAATCCAGGTACAGCAAGGCGTTTAAAAAAACCTATTTTTCACGACAAAAGCGAGCTAGGTAATTTAGTTGAAGACATCAACTTACTATTAGAAAAAGCAGAAGAGCAAATCTCTCAAGAGCGATTATTGCGCTCTGAAATTGAGCTTTTAGAAAAGCGCTTCAGGTTATTATTCGAAAACTCCGTCGCCCCTATCATTTTAATGGAGCCTAGAGGCAATATTCTTCTCACCAACAAAGCCTTTAAATCTTTGATAGAACGAATAGAGCAGCCGATGAAGAAAAACTATGGCCCTATACTCAGTGAGCTCTTTGAAACGCCTGAACTAGTGACACGCGCTGTAAACAGTGCATTTTTGAATGATGAAATCGCCATTGGTGAGCACCGACTTAAATTTAAAGAACAAGATAAAACCATTTGGTTACAAGTGGTTGTTTCTAGCATCATCACAGATGATTTAAAATCGTATTATCAAATCACACTCAATGATGTATCTAAGAAACGTGACGAGCTCGATAAATTAAGCCGAAGAGCTGATTATGACGCCCTGACCAATATGACCAACCGCCATGCTGGTGAGAAAAGAATTGATCAACTCATAAAAGATAAGACACCTTTCGTCTTTGCCTTGATGGACCTCAATGGCTTTAAACAGGTGAATGATATATATGGTCATGATGCCGGTGACGAAGTGCTTATATTCGTCGCGAATCAGTTAAAACAGCTCACCCCGAGTAATGGGATAGCGTGTCGATGGGGAGGCGATGAGTTTGTAGTCGTATTAGAAAACACTAACAAAGCTGATTTTGAATTATTCTGTGAACAACTCACGACAAGGATCGTTAAGCCTTATACACTTATCTCGCACCAAGCTAATGTACAGGTAGGCCTTTGTATTGGTGCTGCTTTTTACCCGTATGACACAAGCCATAAGCCGGAGCTCATCCACTTAGCCGATAAAGCCATGTATGCCATTAAACCTGAGTCTAAAACAAGGGGAGGAAGAACGCTGGCTTTTGCGACTCCCACTAAAACTTTAGAGCGCAAATATGAATAGACGAGAAAGTGTTGACTACAGCAGTATTCTTGGTCAAATTGCAACGGACAAGGTGAAGCGTTTAAAGTCATTTATTCTTCTGATCAGCCTTTCTTTGGCACTATTCTTTATCCTCAACATATTAATTTATCAACAAGGCTACGCTTACACACTTGTGGTCGCACTCGGGATCTTTATATTTTTACACTGGTTTGTCTGTGAAGATACCTTGCCTGTAGTGTCTGGTATTTTTATATGGACTTTGACCTTACTGGCATTCTTTTTTGCGTGGAATATTGAAGGGCTCTACGACACCAGTTTACTTGCCTATCCATGTATTCTTGTATTTTGTGCCATGCTTAACAGCCGCCTACTTATCATCTCTACAACCACATTTATGGTGCTCAGCATATATTGTTTAGCCTATGCAGAGTACATAGGGTTATTGGCCTCTCCACTGGCTGAGTTCGCCGATTGGCGTAAAGCGCACAACATGGCCCTAGTGCTGCTTGTGTTCGCTTCTGTGGTATACTTATTAACGAAAGACATTGATAGGCTGCTCGAAAGACTAGTCAAAATGCATGTGAATTCACTCAGAAATAAAACTCGTACTCAGCGAAAAGCACTCACCAATAGATTGACCCTGTTACCCAATGAAATAGCCTGTGCACAATATGTCCAGGGACGCATCTACCGTCACCATCAGGCAGAACAACTTAGTGCATTAATGGTGCTCACCTTAAATAACTTAAACTCCATTAATGCCTCTTTGGGGTTTGATATTGGTGATAAGTTAATCAACATGATTGCACAGCGACTAAATACATTGTCGGAAGATAACGCCAAAATTTTTCACAGCTCCAACAATCAATTTTTTATTTTCATTGATGAAACCGATTACCACGATATCGAAGCTTTTGCTCATCAAGCGTTGCAAACCACTTTTTTTAGCAATTACGTCGAGCAATACGAGGTTGAAGTATCGGCCTGTATTGGCATTGCAATAGCCCCTCATGATGGTAATCACTATGATGCACTGTTACGCAGAGCACACACAGCATTAACTAAAGCGGTGCAAATGGGCCATAATCAGTACGCGTTTTTTGATTTAGAAATGGAGCAACAAAGCAAAGCGAGACTGGCTATGCTGGCAGGGTTAAAACGAGCCATTGAACAGCAAGAGTTTGAGCTCTACTATCAACCCAAGATTGAACTGAGTAGCAATACCATTGCAGGGGTAGAAGCGCTGATCCGCTGGCGCCTACCCGATAACACACTAATGCCTTCTTCTGTTTTCATTCCTGTTGCAGAGGCCTCAGGATTAATTAATGAAATAGGGATCTGGGTAGTCAAACAAGCCGCTAAAGATTGCCTTACTTGGCATCAGCTCGGTTTTAATCAGCTTGGGGTATCGGTCAATGCCTCAGCGGAACAGTTTAAAAAAGGCAATTTTGGCAGTTTAGTATTAAAAACCTTAAAACAGCAAAAACTCGACCCCTCTTACCTCGACATTGAAATCACTGAGTCATTATTCATTGAAGACGAGAAAAACATACAGGCACAAATTCACCAAATGGTTTCCCAGGGTATTTCGATTTCTATTGATGATTTTGGTACTGGTTATTCGAACTTAAATTACTTAACTAAGTTTAATGCTTCGACTCTAAAGATTGATCAATCCTTTATCAAAAATATGATGCATGAACGAAATCAGTACCACTTAGTTGATGCCATATTGAAGATGAGCCACGCAATTGGTATTGAGAATATTGCTGAAGGTATCGAAGATAAGAGCACTGCCAATATTTTAATGCAACTAGGATGTCGATACGGTCAAGGCTACTACTGGTCAAAGCCGATTCCTCAAAAAGCTTTTTGCCAATTTTTGATAAATTGGCAAAAACACAGTAAAGCAAGTTAATCGTATTTTTTAAACCAAAATGACATCATCTCTTCATTGTTTTTTTTGAACATATGAATCTAATTAATCAATTTATAAAAAATTAGATCACCTCCTATACTCAACCCTGATGTAAACAAGTCGAACACTTGAGCGCAAAATTTTGATACATGACAGAACAAAACGTGATTTAAAAACATACCTATTTAGTTAGATATTAAAAAGGTTTACGTTTCATTCATGTTGTCACTGAACGCCAATCAAGCTGAACGTAATTTAACGCACAGGATGAACATAATGAAGATCCACACTCAGTTTCGTAAGTCGGTACTTGCCACCTTTGTTGGTCTCGGTATTTTAAGTTTAGGCGCATGCGCCAGCTCGCCACAAATGAGTAAACCAAAAGGGGCGACGGGGACTGGTAAAGTTGCCGTTGGCACGCCTAAATCAAATCAATTTTGGTGGCCTCAGCAATTAGATTTATCGCCACTTAGAGATCATGACAGCCGCTCAAATCCACTTGGTACTGACTTCAACTATGCAGACGCATTCAATAAGCTCGACATGGCCGCACTCAAAAAAGACATGAATGAGCTACTCACTACATCTCAAGATTGGTGGCCTGCAGACTGGGGAAACTACGGCCCATTGTTCATCCGCCTAGCGTGGCATAGCGCAGGTACATATCGCACATTAGATGGCCGTGGCGGTGGTGATGGCGGTCAAATGCGTTTTGACCCACTCAATAGCTGGCCTGACAACGGTAATTTAGATAAAGCCAAAAGATTACTGTGGCCATTAAAGCAAAAGTACGGCGAAAGCATCTCTTGGGGTGACTTAATGATACTAGCTGGTACAGTTGGTCTTGAAAACATGGGCTTTAAGACCTTTGGATTCGCGGGCGGCCGTACTGATGACTGGGAGCCAGATCTTGTTTATTGGGGCCCTGAAGTTGAAATGCTTGCCAGTGACCGTGAGGAGCGTGACGGTAAGCTACAACGTCCTCTTGGGGCGACGCATATGGGTCTAATTTACGTTAACCCTGAAGGTCCAAAAGGAAAGCCAGATCCACTTGGTTCAGCTAAAAATATTCGCATTGCCTTCGGCCGTATGGCAATGAGCGATGAAGAAACCGTTGCACTTATCGCAGGCGGTCACACCTTTGGTAAAATGCACGGTGCGCACCAAGCAGGCCAATGTGTGGGTAAAGAACCCGGCGGTGCAGCTATTGAAGAACAAGGATTAGGCTGGAAAAATAAATGTGGTAAAGGTCACTCAGAAGACACTGTGACCAGTGGCCTTGAAGGCGCGTGGACGCAAGCACCGACTCGCTGGACGACACTTTATTTACAAAACTTACTTAACTTTGAATGGCAACAGACACGCAGCCCAGCAGGTGCAATTCAGTGGATCCCAACCGATGAATCGCTACATACTTCAGTCCCAGACGCACATGTGAAAGGTAAGTTTAATTCTCCGGTTATGACTACCGCTGATTTAGCCCTTAAGTACGATCCTGAATATCGCAAAATAGCAGAGCGTTTCTTAGCAAATCCAGAAGAATATCGCCTCGCATTTGCAAAAGCTTGGTATAAGTTAACACATAGAGATATGGGACCAAAAGCTCGCTACCTTGGTGATAATGTGCCGAGTGAAGCGTTAATTTGGCAGGACCCTGTACCAGCTGTCGACCATACGCTTGTCAATGCAAAAGATATTGCAAACTTAAAGCGCGATATTCTGGGTACAGGTTTAACCATCCCTCAGCTTATAAGAACGGCATGGGGCTCAGCTGCAAGCTTTAGAGCGTCAGATATGCGAGGTGGGGCAAATGGTGCACGTATTATGTTAGCACCACAAAAAGACTGGGCAGTAAATAACCCAGATGAACTGAGCATGGTGTTAAGTAAACTTAAAACTGTACAAAGCGACTTCAACAGAAAAGCATATGGCAATAAAAAAGTGTCTTTGGCAGACATCATCGTATTAGGTGGTGCAGTTGCTGTTGAAAAGGCGGCCGACAATGCTGGCGTAACAGTGTCAATCCCCTTTACACCGGGCCGAACTGACGCCGCACAAGCACAAACAGATGTAAACTCATTCTCACTACTTGAGCCAAAAGCAGATGCCTTTAGAAACTATTTCAATACTAAAGAAAGCTATCGCTCTCCAGCCGAAATGTTAGTCGATAAAGCAGATCAGCTTAATTTAACAGTGCCAGAGATGACAGCACTTGTAGGTGGCTTGCGTGTCTTAGGTGCAAACAGTAATGGTAGTAGCCATGGCGTATTCACTAATAATGTAGGCGCTTTGAGCAACGACTTCTTCGTTAATCTATTGGATATGTCGACAGTTTGGAAAAAGTCAGTTCAAGAAGGCCTATATGAAGGATTTAACCGGAAGAGTGGACAGAAACAATATACTGCGACTACGGTAGATCTTGTGTTCGGTTCAAACTCTGAGCTCAGAGCCATTGCGGAAGTTTATGCCTATGATAATGCAAAGCAAAGATTTGCAGATGATTTTGCCAAAGCTTGGCACAAAGTAATGCAACTTGACCGCTTTGATTTAAGACACAACCTATAAGACCCTCACAGAGCAAGAGATTCACTCTTGCTCTTTCTTCATCAAAAAGCCGCCACCTTGTAGAGTTAATACACAAAATTAACTATAGTCTGTATAAAATAAGCACAAAAAATACCTTGTTGATGATAGCGATTGGCTTTTCCAGAAGAAACTTAAAGCATGCCTTGTACTTAAGTGCAGTCATTTGCATATGTTTTACTTCGTCAAACAGCTATGCTCGTACAACGCTTAAAATTTGTCATGAAGCCAGCAATTTCCCGCCATACATTTATCAACAAGAAAACCAAGCTAAAGGACTATTAACCAATATCATAAAAACTGCCGCTGAAAATGCCAAAGTGACCGTGCAATTCGATGCCAAACCTTGGAATCGCTGTCAAAAAGATGTCAAGGCAGGTAACAGCCATGCTTTATTTGCCATGATAAAAACTCCGCAAAGAGACAAAGAGTACGCTTTTCCGGATTACAAAAACGGTCATCTGTGGACGGCAACTTATCCTGTTTTTATAAAACAAACATTAACATTCTCGCTGACTGACTATTTACCAAACAAAGGACTTGGTGCGCCATTGGGGTATGTTGTTTGGCAAGAATTGAATCAGAGAAATTGGTTAAGCCCATTTCAATATGACCCTGAGTTAGGTCTCAAAATGGTGGCTCAAGGCAAATTAGATGGGTATGTGGTAGAGCGCTTAATTGGACTTCATCTACTTTATGAAAATCACCTCACTGATGTTCTTAAACCCTCCAAAGAACAATTATTAGATACTGTTTGGTATTTACCATTTAACAAACATTTTTATAAACAAAACCCCGAGCTTGTTCAGCAAATTTGGCAAGAAATAGACAGCGCAAGAGAGCAGCTTAAGAACAAATACAATAAACCTTAGTCCTGTTTTACTTGCAGGCATACTTCAATCTCTTGAATTAACTGCCTGTTTTTAGGGCTTAGCTATCTCCTCAATATCGTGTTTATGCTCATTCACAAACCAAACACATAGACATGAACTTCTGTTCAAAATACTAACTCGCTACACGACTGCTAAATAATACCAAATCCTTAAAAACTTTATGGTTGAATAAGCATCAAAAACCCCTTAATATTCCTTTAAGTAATTAGATATAACAAAATGCAATATAGGCGCATTTTTATATAAATAAAGGCGATGTCATGACTGAGCAGCAGCAATTGAATCAAATCTATCTTGATGCCAACGCAACCACCCCCGTATTACCAGCGGCCGCACAAGCTGCGCTTGCAACCATGCAGACCCAATTTGGCAACCCGAGCAGTAGCCACATTACAGGGCTTCAAGCTAAGCAAATAATGGAACAAACTCGTAGTAAAGCACGCAAAGTAATTGGTGCTAGTAGCGGGCAAGTTATCTTTACCAGTGGCGCAACCGAAGGGATCCAAACGGCCATATTATCTGCGCTTTATCAAGCGAAACAGAACTTCAGCTCGAATAAAAAGCCTTGTATTTTGTATGGTGCAACTGAGCATAAAGCCGTACCAGAGTCTCTAAAACACTGGAATCATATCCTCGATATCCATGCTGAAATTAAAGCCATCCCAGTTAATAAAGATGGCATGTTAGATTTAGATTTTATTGCCAAAGAAGTGCCCAACGCCTTGATGATCTGCACTATGGCCGTCAATAACGAAACCGGTGCAGAGCAAGATTTAAGCAAACTCGAGCAGGTGATTAGAAGCAATAACCCCGAAACTTTCTGGATGGTTGATTGCGTTCAAGCACTCGGTAAAGTTGAACTTGATATTGCCAATACGAGTATCGATTACGCGCCGTTTAGCGGTCATAAACTCTATGCAATGAAAGGTATCGGCTTTGTCTATATTCGTGAACAAGCCCCTTTTACGCCATTTATCGCAGGGGGAGGGCAAGAGAGTGGGTTACGCTCAGGTACTGAAAACTTGCCAGGATTAGCTTCACTGAATGTGATTTTCGATGAACTACTTGGGCAGGGTAGGGGTGTATTCGCTACCAAAGAAGCACTATGCAATTACCGCGACCAACTTGCTAAAGCGTTAACAACAGCATTCCCTACCATTGTATTTAACAATAACTTTACGTGTAGTGTCCCAACTACGCTGAACTTCGCGATCCCAGGGTTTAGTGCCAAAGAGATCTTAGATTTATTCGATGCCGCTAATATTCGTGTCAGCTCGGGGTCTGCGTGTAGTTCGAAAGTGACTGGCAGCTTTGTGCTTGATGCAATGGGATTGCCCCAAGCACAAAGTGAAGCCGCAATACGTCTATCTTTTGGTCCTGCTGCTACTCAAGCTGAGATAGATGCTGCTTGTGAACGCATTGCTTATTGTGCGAAAGCGCTTGGCCATAGTTGCTTAGTAAATATGGGTGACTTAGACAATAAGTCAAAACTCGATGGATTAGTGCAGTTCAAAGTGGGCGGTAGTTGCTGTTGGTTATTTGTCGATGGTGAGAGCCAAGAGGCAATCATTATAGAGCCACTAGAAGAACTCACTCAGCGTTTTTTAACCGTTTTGGAATGCCAAGGCCTTACTTTAAAAGCGGTTATAGACACACATGGTCATGCTGATCATACTTCAGCTAGAACGCAACTGTTAAGTAATGAATTAAAAGACCAAGTGACTGATCACCTAGGCTGGCCTACCCAGTGTCACGTTGTAACTGTCGATGCCCTTACTTTACCATTTATCGATGTAGGGAAATTCGCTTTAGTCAAAATTGCCACGCCAGGCCATACACAAGACAGTATCTCCTTGGCGCTTTGCCACAAAGCTGAGTTAGAAACGGGTAAATTCAATAGTCTTTATACCTTCTGCGGCGATTTAATTTTAATGGGCACACTAGGCAGAACAAACTTTGAAAGCAGTGATGCGTCTCAAATGTATCAATCACTACAGTTACTAAGTGGCTTATTAGAACAAGATAGCCTGCTTTGCCCTAGTCATGACTATAACAATGAGTTTGTCACCACTCTAAATGCAGAAACGCAGCGTAATCAATTATTAGCAGACGTTGTGAGTCAGCGTATATCAGTTACAGAGTTTATGAGTAAAAAGGCTGAACTAGATAGCCATATTCATGACCAGGCCAACCAAGAAATTATGTGTGGTGCGCTGACTACTTGCTCGCAAAAGCATAGCTTCATAGAGTTAAATACTGACGCCTTGCAAGCTCATTTAGACAGCACTAAAGACGTACAACTGATTGATATTCGTGAACCACATGAATATGCACTCAACCATGCGCAACAATTTGATAAAAACGTGCCATTAACTAGGCTTGCAAACTTTATTGGTCTACAACGACTAAACAAAAACCAACCTTTGGTACTTGTATGTCGTAGTGGTAGTCGGTCTTCTGTTGCTGCACAAGCACTAGTCCGACTTGGTTTTGAGCATGTGGCCCATTTAAAAGGTGGCTACGCTTTAGCGCAATAACATCCTATATTCCCCTAAAGTGATGAGTTGTAAAGCACTCATCACTTTGTTAACCCCCTTTACAGCACCTGTGTATTCGTAAATCAATGTTAATAGAAAAATATGCTATTGATTTATAAGAAATAATTTCATCTCATCTTACTTCTCAGTATTTATTCCTAGTGATAGTATCACTTAAACCTAGCCTTCTAGCGCTCTTTAGAGTGATTACTAGTCTGGCTAAGATGAAGATTTCGATTTTTCAAACCTTTGCATAATTCATCGTGTTATTAAAAGACATGCGCTAATGAGAGGTTAAAACACTGGTTTCGTCTCCATAATAGCAAAGCCAATACCCTTGCTTATCGCTCAAATGAATACTTGCAGCCAAAGATGAAATATCGAGATGAATTATAAAATAAATAAGGGATACACTATGCTAAAGCAAGCACTAGCACTGTCTGTGGCAATCGCACTGACAGGCTGTAATAGCTCAAACGAACAAGTTGATTCAAAAGTGGCAGTTCAAAATAAAACACAAGTTTCTTACCCTGATACACGTAAAGATAACGTGGTAGATACTTATTTCGGCCAACAAGTTGCTGATCCATACCGTTGGTTAGAAGATGATATGAGTGCAGAAACGGCAGAGTGGGTAAAAGCGCAAAATAATACAACGTTTGGTTACCTAGCTAATATCCCTTACCGCAACCAAATTAAAGAAACCTTAACCGAATTAATGGATTTCGAGAAAATCGGCACACCATTTAAAAAAGGAAAATATACTTATTTCTACAAAAATGATGGCCTACAAAATCAATATGTACTTTATCGCCAACTTGAAGATGGCGAGCCAGAAGTATTTTTAGATCCGAATACGTTCAGTGAAGATGGTACAACGTCTTTAGCGGGCATTAGTTTTACTGAAGACGGCTCACTGGTTGCTTACCAAATTTCTGAAGGCGGTAGTGACTGGCGCAAGGTGATTGTATTAGACACTGAAACCAAAAAACAAATTGGTGAAACTTTAGTTGATGTGAAATTCAGTGGCATTTCTTGGTACGGTAATGAAGGTTTTTATTACTCAAGCTACGACAAGCCAAAAGGCAGTGAGTTATCAGCAAAAACTGATCAGCACAAAGTATATTACCACCAACTAAACACGCCTCAGTCAGCAGATAAAGTAATTTATGGCGCAACAGCAAGCGAAAAACATCGTTATGTTGGCGCGAGCGTTACCAAAGATAAACATTACCTTATTATTTCTGCCAGCGTTTCAACTTCTGGCAACAAGTTATTCATCAAAGACTTAACTAAGCCAAACAGTAAGCTAGTTACTATCCTTGATCACACCAATTCAGACACATATGTGATGGATAGCGAAGGCAGTAAACTAACCTTAGTAACTAACCTTAACGCACCGAATAAGCGCATTGTTACTGTTGATGCGAGCAATCCTGCACCTGCTAACTGGCAAGACCTTATCCCAGAAACTGAAAATGTGCTAAGCCCGAGTATGGGTGGTGGCTATATCTTCGCAAGATACATGGTTGATGCCGTATCTAAAGTAAAGCAGTTTGATAAAAAAGGTAATTTAGTTCGTACAGTTGAACTACCTGGTGTAGGCACAGCTTATGGCTTTGGTGCTGAGAAAGATGACGAAGTTTTATATTATGCTTTCAGTAACTACAAAACACCAACCACGTCTTATAAGTTAGATATCAAATCTGGTAAGTCTGAAGTTTATCAAAAGCCTGAGATTAACTTTAACCCTGATAACTACGAGTCAAAACAAGTATTCTACACTTCAAAAGACGGCACTAAAGTACCTATGATCATCACCTACAAGAAGGGCTTAGAACTTGATGGTTCAAACCCAACGATTCTGTATGGTTACGGTGGTTTTAACGTCAGCCTTACGCCTTCATTCAGCTCTTCTCGTGCCGCATGGTTGAAAATGGGTGGTGTTTACGCGGTAGCAAATATTCGTGGTGGTGGTGAATATGGTAAAAACTGGCACAAAGCAGGTACGCAGCTTCAGAAGCAAAATGTATTTGATGACTTCATTGCCGCAGCTGAATACCTAATCGATAAAGATTATACGTCAAGTAAGAAGCTTGCTCTGAATGGCGGTTCTAATGGTGGCCTATTAGTCGGTGCTGTAATGACGCAGCGTCCAGAGCTATTTAAAGTTGCACTGCCAGCAGTTGGTGTACTTGATATGCTGAGATATCACACTTTCACAGCAGGTGCAGGTTGGGCCTATGACTACGGCACAGCAGATCAAAGCAAAGAAATGTTCAAGTACCTTAAAAACTACTCGCCAGTTCATAATGTTAAAGCGGGTGTGCAGTACCCAGCGACACTTGTAACGACAGGCGATCATGATGACCGTGTTGTACCTGCTCACTCTTACAAGTTTGTAGCAGAACTTCAAGACAAGCAAACGGGTTCAAATCCGACGCTTATTCGTATTGAAACGAATGCAGGTCATGGTGCAGGTACACCGACGAGCAAGATCATCGATCAATACGCGGATATCTTTGGGTTCACATTACATAATATGGGTGTAACTAAGCTTTAACACAGCTAATTACCTATTTATCCTTTTCAAAACCCGGTATGTCTCAATACCGGGTTTTTTATTTATAAGCTCTTACAAGTTATTGTAAAAGCTTATATTGTCATAAAAACTTACAACTGTTTGCTCGAAGAATATACATACTCCTTGTAATATTTACTTCTGATATACGTTCACTGAATCATGCGTGTAAGGAGCACCGCTGTGAAACCAATCTTTACCTCCCTGATTGTTACTTCATTGATGACATCACTTAGCACTTTCGCAAAACAAACATGTACAGATATCGAAAATGAAGTTTGGTCCAATAACCAATGCACAAAAATCGAAACTTATAAAAGTACACAATTAACGTCTTCCCCTGCATTAGCCATTATTCTCCATGGTGACGCACATAATTATCAGCCAGCTGAGCAATACCGAATTGCGCAAAAACTCGCATCTCAACAAAAAAATGTTGTTGCTGTTGGTATGTTAAGACCTGGTTATACCGATGATTGGGGAAGAACATCTGATGGACGTCTTGGAGATACTGTAGGTGACAATTATGATGATGACACCATTAAACAGATTGCTTTAGCAATTCAAGCTTTAAAACAGCAACATAATGCTAGCAAAGTTGTGGTGCTTGGCCATTATGGCGGTGCAACAATACTAGGAAGACTCTTAGGCATATATCCAAACTTAGTAGACAGTGCTGTACTGGCATCCTGTAATTGCAATATAAATGCTTGGCGAGCAACGCTTTATGAAAGGTTGCAGTTAGATGTCTTAAAAGATGATTTAGACACTAAAACCCCCATGGAGTTGGCTAAACAAGTTTCAGATAAAACCACAATTTCTTTAATTGTTGGTAGAGATGATGAGCGCACAGGTCCTCGTTATTCTCGAGAATACTATGATTCTCTTAAAAAAAATGGCAAGCAGGTATCCCTGCAACTTATTGATGGCAACCATTACATTTTCAATAACGACATTGTTCTAAACACTGTTAGTAACGCTTTAAAGTTATAAGGAGTAATCATGAAATATATCTTTTTTATCACAGGTATATTATTTAGCCTGTTACCTACTCAAAAAGCGCTCGCAAAATCAGCATGCAATAACATCGATCGTGAAGTTTTGGTAGGTGATCTTTGTACCAAGATTGAAACTTATAAGAGTCAAGGAAATTCAGATAACCCAACTCTAGCCATTGCCCTTCATGGCGACAGTGCATTTATCCGGCCTTTTGTTCAAAACCGTGTTGCGCAAAAAATTGTTGAGAGTAATGACAATGTGATTGCAGTCGGCATGTTACGACCTGGCTACAAAGATGATTTTGGAAGAAAGTCAGATGGAGAAATGGGCTTAACGGTAGGTGACAATTATGATGACGACAGAGTAAAGCAAATCACTGATGCGATTAAGTACTTAAAACATATTCATAAAGCAGGAAAAGTAGTCTTAATTGGACATTCCGGTGGCGCAGCAATAACAACGCGAATAATTGGGCTTTATCCAAACTTAATTGATCATGCGATTGCCATCTCATGCCCTTGTGATATTAATGCATGGCGAAAAGACATGCTACTGCGCAACGAATATGAACCTTTCAGGGGTGACTTGCCAATCTCTTCTCCTATTGAGCTAGCAGCAAACGTCTCAGATAAAACTAAGATCAGCTTACTGGTTGCAAAAATGGATGATGTAACTAAGCCGTATTTGACCAAACAGTATTACAGGGAATTAAAGAAGCATGGAAAAAATGTAGAAATGAAGATTATCGAAGGCGGCCATAATATTTTCCAAACGAATGCTGCAATGGAGATAATTAGGGAAGCCTTATAAAATTAGTTCAAAAAACACAGGGTATCGCTTTTAAAAGTGATACCTCTTTATATTTTTTAAACCGCTTCTCTTAGCCTTGATAGCTGCTTTTCAAGAGTCTGTAAGTTGAAAGGCTTCAAAATAAAACCGCTGACTTTTTCTAATAAAGCCTGCTGTACTTTTTGCTTGTCGTTTTCACAAGTCACCATGATCACTGGCGTGTCTTTTAGTTTTTGATCATTGCGGATCGATTTAAGTAATTGCTGACCATCCATTTTGGGCATATTAAGATCGGTGATCACAAGATCGTAAGAGGCATTTTTTAGCATTCCTAGCGCTTGGAAACCATCAACAGCTTCATCTAAATGTTCGAAACCGACATGCCTCAACATATTCATCATTACATGTCGCATCGCGGCCATGTCATCAACAACGAGTACTTTCATCGCCAAAAGTCTCCTTACTTAAATTCAAGCAACCAAAAATAAATATAGAACACAAAGAAAGAAATTACTGCAAAAAGTGCGATAAAGCCATTACAGCAGCTTACAGGTAATGACGCTATAAGGCTTAAGCCTTACTAAGAGGGAGCTCCATAAAAACACTCAGCGGATTATCTCGATAAAGACCAAAACGCTCACATCGCTTAAAACCTAAACTTTCGTATAAGCTGATTGCTTCAGCCTGCTTACTACCTGTTTCAAGGCGCATAAGAGGGATTTGCGCTTCTCCGGCATAATGAAGCAAGGTTTGCATAATACGCTTAGATAGCCCCTTACCTCGATATGCGGGTTTTACATATAAACGTTTCAACTCGCCATATAGCGTTTTATCAAACTGTTTCACAATCGCACCACAAGCAACAATGCCATCTTCATTTAATAAACCAATAGCGCGCACATTGGGTTGGCGTAATTCAGAAAGCGCAAGAGACTGATCACTGGCAATAGGATAAAGCGTATTCATCAGCCGATCGATCTCCGCAAATAACTCAATGGCATTGGGATCTTCTGGGTTTAAATCGACTAATTGCATATTACGTCAAATCCTATTTGATATCTAAAAGCAGCCATAAACTATACCTGCTTGATTAAAATGAACAAGTTAATTTAACCGATATAAACAACTATTTAACTTAAAAGTTAATGTAGATCAGAAAGTACGACGCTTTAGCTTGTTAACTGCAACTCAAAGCGACGCTTCTGTTAGTAAAAGTTTGATCTATCAATCAAATAATATCGTTAAAGTTAGTAAAATTTCGGTTTATAGCTGAGGTTTGACCCTCGATTGTTTAAATAAATTCAATTTAATTCTAAAAAATAATGTGAATTTTCTTTTCTCAGGAAGAAATTGCGAGTTAATACCTAGAAAAGACCTTCAATATCTTCGATATAGGACTTAAGAAAAGCCAGCTAAGTATCCATACTCTGAGTTAGAATAATCGTGATCTAACCACTAAATTAAAGTGTAAAGGGGCTTTACACTTACATTCAACTTCGCTCTGATTTGCCATCTAAAACAAATAATAAACTTTTTAAACTGGCTTCTGAGTCGCTATCAATGAACTCAGGCGGGTTTTCCAAACGGTGCTGATAACGCATTAAAGGTGCATGCTCCGCCATTTCGTCAATTAAAAATTGAGAAGTCAGGTCAGGGTCATTCACGCAAGCAAGTACTTGCCCATTTTCGCTGAGTAACTCATGTAAACGGCGTAAAATCTTTTTATAATCTTTGGTCAGTGCAAAACTACCTTTTTGAAAACTAGGCGGGTCAATGATAATCAAGTCGTAAGGACCGAACTTTTTGACTTTCCCCCAAGATTTAAACAAGTCATACCCTAAGAATCTGACTTTCCTCAAGTCATGTTCATTTAATTGATGGTTCACCCTGCCTTTTGACAGTGCCGCTTTCGCCATATCAAGGTTAACAACACTTTGAGCATCACCAGCAATGGCTGAAACTGAAAAGCCACAGGTATAGGCAAAGAGGTTTAAGACACGCTTATTTTTACTGTTTTCTAATACCCACTTACGACCGTAGCGCATATCTAAAAATAAGCCGTTATTTTGCTTTTGACCCAAATTGAGCTGAAACTTCAATCCGTTTTCAATGACATTTTGCTGATCTGTTAATTCACCAAAGACCACTTCTATCGGTGAGTTCATTTTAAATCGATACTGTAACAATACACTTTTTACTTGCGCCTGCCATGCATCCATCTGCAACCATGCAGTAATATGCTGTTTTAACACGGACAGAAAATCTTCATCGACTTCTTTGAAAATTGAAATCAAGATTTGTCCATCAAGCCAGTCAATTGTTAATTGCTCAAGCCCTTCAAACGCTTTGCCTCGGCCATGAAATAAACGCCTTACTTCATTCGGCAAGGGAGTAAAATTAGCAAGATGAGAATCGAGGAATGAGATTGCTGAGGACTGCATAACGGGCTCAAAAAAGTAAATAGGGGCGTATTGTACTCACAAAAGCAAAAAGCCCCTAATTTCTTTAACCCAAGCTTATTTGATCAGCAACTTTGTGCGTTTTTCACAAACTCTGAATAAATAGAATCTTTAATGAGTCTATCAGGTGTAAATGCATAATAATGCTGATAAACATTTTCAATTGCCCCCAAATAAGTCACATCGAGCGCTTTTTCGATTTCTTGCTTAATTGACAATGGCGCAGGGAAAATACCAAACCCTTGTTCGCCTAATGCTTTCATTAATGCACTGTCATCAACGTGACCTGCTACAGATACCTCTAACTCTAAATCTTCTAACCAAAACTTAATCGCGCTTGTCACCGGGCTGGTTTTAGCTGGTAAAATGACAGGTAGCTCACTCAGTAAGTTAGGGAATTGGGTTTGCACACTGCTTTGTAAGCTGGCTTTACCAAAAAAGCCCAGTTGGCTCTTACCTATCTCATGGCAAAAAGCCTTAAACGGTAAACTGCTATCTAGTGGCTTATCAGCTAAAACCAGATCAAGCTTGTGCGTAGCCATTTGCGCCAGTAGCTCAGCTTGTTGGCCATCAATACAATGTAAATTCGAAATGCGTTCATTTTCAATCAAAGGTGCTAACCATTTAGATACCAAGGACTTTGGCAAAGAGTCGGAGATACCTACCCTAAGCGTTTTAGACACATTGCTCATATCACCCTGAGTCGTCTCAAGCCACTCTTCGGCAATGGCAAACATATCATCAGCATACTGTTTAGTGACTTGACCAAACTCAGTTAGTCGTAAACCTCGCCCTTCACGTAGAAATAACGGTTTACCTAGTCTATGTTCAAGACTGGTAATTTGTGCACTGACCGTTTGTGGTGTCAGATGTAATACTTTACTGGCTGCCGCGATGCTGCCATGACGGCTTACTTGCCAAAAGTAGTAGAGGTGGTTGTAATTTATGTTGGTAATCATTCGATTTCACCGAACCCTAAGTAAGATTTAATCAGCTTTTTTCTTTTCTATTACATTAGTAGATTAATTCCATCGCTGCAATATATCGCGATAAAACTTTATAAACTGATTGGAATTTACACGATGAAACTGATTTTGACGCTACAAGACAAACTACAAAATGCTGCGACAAAAATGCAAATTTCACGTCTGGTGAATAGCAAACTGTCTAAGTACAGTAAAAACATCCGTAAAATTACTATCAATGTAAAAGACATACATCAAGATCAAGCCACCAGCATGAAACAATGCAACATTGAATTATTATTGCCTGGCTTGCCTAGTATGCAGATAAAAGCCAAGGGTAAAGACTTATTACAAGCAACAAAACGCGCTCTTCAGTATTCACAACAACAATTAGCGCATAAGTACCAACTAGGCCACTAATTCCCAAGCACTTGCCATGGCAAGGATGCCGTGATTTTTCTTAAACAATTGCTTGGACACGCCATATCTTCAAAACTGCAAACATCTACTGCCAACATGTTAAACTCTTAATACTAAGTAAAAACCACGAGACGTAACATGTTAGTTTTATCCAACAATGTTGAAATTCCAGCTTGGCAATTAGAATTCAGCGCGATCCGCGCCCAAGGCGCTGGGGGTCAAAACGTCAATAAAGTATCAACCGCCATTCATTTAAAGTTCGATATTAAACGTTCATCGTTGCCACAATTTTATAAAGAAAGGCTACTTGCGCTAAAAGACTCTAGGATCACCAAAGAGGGAGTCATTGTCATCAAAGCGCAATCTCACCGTAGCCAAGAAATGAATAAAGAAGAATCATTAGAGCGCTTAAAAACCCTTATTTTAGATGCGATTAAAGTTCAAAAGGCACGAAGAGATACAAAACCAACCCGAAGCTCACAACGTAAACGCGTCGATAGCAAAGTCAAAAAAGGCCAAACAAAACAACTTCGCAAGCGCGTTGATTACTAATACCGATCCCAATAATACTTAATCATTTTTAGGGACTAAAGTTGCCGCTAACGGCGTTAAAAATTTCTTATTTACGACTGCATTGATGCAGAAGGTAGAGCAATGCAGGAGCAATTGACGAGAACAACTAAATAGTAAAACTTTTGCCTTGTTATCGACAAACTTTCCTACCCTCAAAATAGCTCACTTAATTAAGTGGATTGGTATAAAAACACTCCTTACACCCTTTTTAGATATTATTTATTGCAGATAGCGGGTAAATTGTTTAATAATAATGCCGTTAAAAAGTATTAGACTTTTTAAAATTAAGGTAAGCCAAAAACGACTAGGACGAAATATGAAAACTCAACTCGCGTTATTATTCACCGCTATTACGGCACTATCAGGCTGTTCAACAACCACTGTTGAACGAACTGTCAAAGACGGCGTTAACGGTGCAATAAACGGTATCCTTGGTTCTACAAGCCCATCAGCTCCAGTAACAAACACACCTAATCAATCTGGTAATTATTCGGTAAAACGTGAAAAAATTTACATACACGATGCCAAGAAAACATCTAGAGATTATGGACAAACAAGCATAACTAAAGCCGAGCGTAATCCAAATGATAAAACGAGCCTTCAAATAGGGCGCTCTTTTCACCCTCGTATCGGTAATGTCGCATTCGAAGCTTACTTATATGAGTACTCACCTGAAGGCTGGTTAATCAAAACAAGAACTAAATTTGATACAACCTTTAATGATAATATCACACTGCCAGCTGGTAAGTATTACATTAAAGCACAAACCAGAGGTGTTGACAGAAAATCCTATGCAACAGGTACGATTACTATTGACCCGTTCGTCACTAATTACATCACCTTAGAGTTTGAATAATTTGTAAAAACAACAAAGGCCTTACTTAAGGCCTTTGTTGTTTTTGGAACAGTTTCTAAATCCTTCCTTTCAGACTTTGATAAAGCGCATTTTTGGCAGTGTGATCACGAAACTCGCGCCACCAAGTTTACTTTTTGCTACCACACATTGTCCTTTATGCCAGCTCACAATTTTTTTCACTATGGCTAAACCAAGTCCATAACCACCAAGGTGCTTATTGCGGCTCTTTTCTAATCGAACAAAAGGCATAAACACGCTATCGAATTGGTCTTCCGCTATCCCTTCACCATCATCTTCAACCGTAATAATAACCTGCTGTTCAACCTCTCTCAAAGACACATCAATTTGGCTAGCACCATATTTATCAGCATTTTGCAGCAAATTTTGTAGTACACGGGCAAGGTAATGTGCATTGGCATTGACTGTAATACCAGATGAAATAGATGCGGTAATTTCTTTACTGCTAGGCCCTTGCAGCTTATCAAGCTGCGCCTGCATTAGCTCTGATAGATCAAACTCTTCACGACTAAACTGCTCACCCGCGATTTCTAAACGTGCGTAACTGAGCATTTCATCGATTAATGACTCCATTTCTTGTACGTCTTGTTGCATACCTGAGATTTGCTCAGGCTGCGCGCTTTGCAGCATAGCTAGAGCAAACTTAAGTCTCGCAAGTGGAGTGCGCAATTCATGAGAAACCGCATTAACGAGCTGCTTTTGATCAGTCATCAAATTAGCCACTTTTTGCGCCATGATATGAAATTGCTCGGTGAGATCAGAAATAGCAGAAAAACGTGAAGCCTTGCGCTCTACGCTTAAGTTCCCTTGTGCTAATTGCTCAGTGACCCGTTTAAACTGCATCAGATCAAGCCATAGTGGCCGTAACCAAACAATCAACAATAACCCAAGTACCAGAAAAGAAATGAATTTAAACAGATATAGTTTATTTGATGCTGGCTCTGAAGGTAAAAATGGTCCTAGTTGAACTAAGGTATAATTATCAAAAAGTAAAAAACTCAATAATGCCTGACCTTGGGCATTATAAGTTGTCAGCACTTCACCATTTAATAATTGAGTGCGTTGCTCATCTAACCATGCAATGCTATCAATATCTAACCCTTGATAACTCGCCTGAAGCTGTTCAGGCGCTGTAATGTGTGCTTGCATCACATGCGCTACTTGTTTGGCATGACGAAGTTCATCTGGCTCGTGTGTCACCCAATTTTGCCAAACATAATCACTGGCTTGATTAATAACGACAATACTGATGATGACCACCAAATAAAGACTAATTAGAAGTCGAATCACGCTTGTTTAATCCCAAGCCGACTTGGAGCATAAATAACCTTTTCCCCACACTGTAATGAGTCTAAATGGTTGCTCTAAGTTATCTCCTAGCTTTTTGCGAAGACGAGAAATACGCACATCAACACTGCGATCAAGTCCATCATATTCTCTGCCTACAACATGTTTATAGATAAACTCTCTGCTTTGAGTTTCGCCAGCATTGCTTGCTAGCGCCCACAATAAGTCAAACTCATAACTGGTTAGTTCAACCTCCTCACTATCAAGGTAAACTCGGCGGTCCGCTTTATCTATTTGTAGCTTACCTAAAGACAAAGAGTCTTGATTCTTCGGCTTAGTCTGACAACGACGGAGTAGGGCATTCAAACGCGCCAATAGCACAAAAGGCTCAACAGGCTTGATGACATAATCGTCAGCCCCAATCTCGAGTCCTTTTACCTGATCAAAATCACTGTCTTTGGCACTTAAAAATAATACAGGCCCAGAATACTCGTCTTTAATGGCACGACAAATACTAAACCCATCTTGATTCGGTAACATAATATCTAAAATCACGATATCGGGTTCCATAGCAATGATCTGCTTAGCGGCGTCAGCCCCATCATGGATCATCTCCACTTCAAACCCATTTGCTTTTAAAAATTGTGCAGTCAAAGTGGCTAAGCGAACATCGTCTTCAACTAAGATAACTTTAGACATTAAAATAAACTCCAATCAGACTTTAACTTTCGGCGGTACTTTCGACTACTCAATGCATGCACTTTAATTGTTTGTTCAACCAATGTGCGTTCCTTTGAGTCTCGCAGGCTAAATACCATGGTTTTATCGAGTGTCACATCAAGCATTTCAGATACTTGATTTTGCTTAGCCCAACACTTCAGTTGCTGTTTATCCTGAAACAAACACACACTCTGCGGCATAGTTGACTGCCAAGTCACGTTCGCTTTCATTTGGCATGCTTCACCTAAACTTTTTACAACGCAGGTGATAGGTTTTATAGCAAGAGAGGTCACATGCTGGTTATCATGTTCAGAAGCGCTTTGCGCATTTGCAAGAGAGGTGAATAAACAACTCGAAACCAATATGAATAATGGGCGACTAAAACTCATAAAGTCCCCCGATAAATACATAATCTTGGTGCTTATCATTCACTAATGGGCTATCAGTTATCGCACTCGATAAGAAAGTACGCTTGGCACTGAACTTAAACTGCCACCGTTTGTTAATCCGGTAATTAAATACCATCCCAAGAAAAGGCGACACACCTTGCTTACCCTGATAAAAGTACGCTTGCTCTACGTTATCTTTACTATTTAGACCATAGTAATAGTCATTAAGCTCAGCACTTTGCCAGTCAAATCCAGCTGAAAGCTGCAGTTTCGCAGGCCAATCAAAAACAGCAAGCTGGTATTTATAACTGGCTTTAATATGCTGCCCTTTATAAACGCCACTGACATCATGTGACCACTGAGCGGTTATTTTATGTTGTTTCCCTATATACCAATGCGCTAGTACACCGGCATCTATAGCCCAATCTCGCTTGGCTATATCATCTAAAGTTGGAAGGCGTTTTGGTTCAACCGGTTTATCTGTATCGGGGAAAAGGTCTTCAGACCCATTAGAATCTGGAGAGGTTGGCACCTCAGAGTTTCCACCATCACTCAGCGCCCCATCAACGCCAATAATATTACCAGCATGCAGCCGATTAAAATGCTTTTGCTCACCATTGAGTTCTAAAATAGCACTTATGTCAAAGTGTTCAGCTTCTTGAAATGTATAACCAAGTGTGGTGTTTTCAAGAAAAAACTGTTCATTGTAGTAACTGACATAAGGCACCACAATGAGAGGAATATTTTCGCCACCTTGCAAAGGGTTTGTCAGTACACCGCCCCCAACAGCTAACGACACCTGCCATTGACCAATTTCAATACATTCCTCATTGGCTTGCGAGCAAGTTGCTGGCTCAGCAGCTAAACCTAATCGTGGCGTCGTTAACGCAGCCAACAACAATAAATACTTTAAAGAAGCTTTCAAAATCAAACCTTTCTATTTCCCTGACTATAATTTACCACTCCTAAGTTATTTTTCTACGCTCGGTTACATTAAATAACAATTCGTCTAGCTAAAATAACAGATATTCTAGACAGGCTGATTAAGATTAAAAAATACACAACGACTTTTAACTTAATCACTTTCAAGGAGCCCAAAGTGAAACGTTCTCTTTTACTCAGTTCACTGACATTAGGTATTTTAATCGGCTGTGGGGGTAGTAATAACACAGATACACCACCAATAGATGAACAAATAATTCCAAAATTGAATGATATAAAAGTATCGGCAGCGCCACTTATCAAAGCATCTGAGTTTCAATTTTCTCAAAACCTGAAGAACGGATTATTCAAACGTTATCAAGCGCGCCTTTCTAACTATGATGCTCCAGAAAACGATGCAACCGCTTCGCCTTCAACATCAAAAGACTTCTCTCAAACAAATCAACAAGAGCTAAATGTTGATGAAGCTGACAGAATTAAATATGACGGTGAGTTTTTATTCATTGCGGCTAATTCATTTCACGATATAGATCATGATTCAGATGAAGGTGAAAACTATATTCGTATTATGCAACGCAATGAAAAGGGTGAAATGAACCCTATACAAAACCTGACTTATTCTGACGTACACAATTCAGACCAACAGCTCTACCTTCATGATAATACACTCGCTATTTTAAATTTTTCACCTAGCTACTTTTCATTCCCCATAGCAAATGACATGGCAGCGACTGTAGAGCCATTTTTCTATTACGGTGATAATGAATTTGAGTTAAGCCTGGTTGATGTCAGTCAACCTAGTCAAGCCGCCATCAAGCACCAATTTAAAATTGAAGGGGGATTAATCGATAGCAGAGTTATTGATGGGTCTCTTTACCTAGTGAGCAACTACCACCCTAATTTTACTGGATTTGATACGAGTAATAATGATGAAGCGACTGTGCTGGCTAACTATCAAAACCTCAGTAAAGTGCAACTGGCTGAACTGACACCTAACATTACTAATACAGCCACTCAGGATAGTGAGGAGCTGGTCACGCCAGATAACTGTTATATTTCATCTGATGCATCAGATAAAGATGGATTCGACAGTATTATTACTATCACTAAAGTTAATTTAAGTAACCCTGAACAAAGGGAGTCACTTTGTATAAATACGAATATCTATGGGATATATGCTTCAGAGAATGCACTCTATACACATGGTACTGTATCTCAAGATGATACCGTAAAAACCGTTATTCATAAGTTTGACTTGGCTAGCGATACCCTTGAATACACAGCAACAGGCGCTGTCGAAGGGCACTTAGGTAGAGGGCCTGAGAATTTAAGATTCAGCGAATTTAATAACGATTTGCGTATTGTCACCACAACTAATTTACCGTTTAACGAGTCTGCTGGTTTCTCGCCATTTAAACATCAGTTATTTGTTTTACAACAACAAGAAAACTCATTAGCGCCCATTGCAAAACTGCCTAACGATACGTATCCCACTCCCATCGGCAAAACCAATGAGCAGGGCTTAGTTGATGAGAATATTTATGCAGTTCGTTTTTCTGAAGATAGAGCGTTTATTGTGACGTTTAGACAAATAGACCCACTTTATGTCGTCGATTTAGCTGATAAAACAAAGCCTAAAATTGCAGGCGCATTAGAGATCCCTGGGTATTCAGCCTACTTGCATCCGGTCAGTGAAAACTTACTGCTTGGTATCGGACAAAATATTCAAGATTGGCAGGCTCCAAATGCGCAAGAGGTTGAAAATGGCGCCAAAGTCACACTCTTTGATATTTCAGATATCACAAATCCGAAAGTCGTTAATGAGAAAGTATTTGCAAATGCTTACACTCCTGCAGAGTGGGACTATAAATCACTCAGCTTTTTGGCGACCGGAGCAGGGGTATTACGATTCACCATGCCTGTAGAGACATGGCAAAGTCAATCTGATAACAACACTTCATATTTATGGCATAGAGTGAGTGAGCTTGCTTCATTTGAAATAGATACAACAGAAGCGCCCGCACTTAATTACCTTGGTAGCAGCAAAGTAGATTATTCAAGTATTAGCTCAGAGAGCGCGCCATATGTATGGGGTGGATTAGACAGGGCTGTAATTCATAGCGATGATTTATATTACATTCATGGCAATTACATCTGGCATAGTTTATGGCAAACGCCGAGTGACAATAAAGGTCCACTCTAACAATAAAGTTTACGCATAATGCCCTAATTGGGTATTACCAAAGCTGGCAAATGCCAGCTTTTTTTATTTTGGAATGCACGAATACCTGTGCTCGATTGCGTTGAGAAACTAAATTTTACCCTAGTTTAGTCAGAGATGTTTTACTAACTTGTAAAGGGGCTTTACATACTTAAAGAGGAGTAATGAGATATAAAAAAGGCGGAGGGAAACTGAGAAAACCCTCCGCCTCAAGCGTACTCTTTAACTGAATCGATACTCATCAACTAATACGGGCGATTAGTAATAAGTCCACCTTTTCAAGGGAAAAGAAAGTACATCACTTAAAACAGTTGTTACAATATAACAAAACTAAAAGTGTTACAACATCACATTTTAAGTTTTTTTAATTAAATGTATTTTCATGGGTAACAAACGAAAAATGCCAACTTTACGCTGGCATCAATCTAGGAAAGAAATTAGTTAAGTGAGCACTTTAGTTATTTGCCGCTTTGTATTTAAGGCGGTAACTATGTAACAACGGCTCTGTGTAGCCATTAGGCTGCTGCTCACCTTCGAATACCAAGGCCAATGCCGCTTGATACGCTAGATTGCTTGTTAGGTTATCATTACTCGATGCCATTGGCGTATAGTGTGTATCGTGCTGATTTTGTGTATCGACCACTTCGGCCATCTTGGCAAATGTCGCTTGTACTTGCTCTGGCGTACAAATGCCATGTTTCAACCAGTTAGCGATATGCTGGCTTGAAATACGTAAAGTAGCTCGGTCTTCCATCAAACCAATATGATTAATATCTGGTACTTTTGAGCAACCAACGCCTTGATCTATCCAACGTACTACATAACCCAAAATGCCTTGTGCGTTATTCTCAAGTTCAGATTGAATATCTTCTTTACTTAGCTCTACATCAAGCAGCAAAGGTGGCGTTAATAAGTCGTCTAGCGACGCTTGTTGACGTGCTTTCAGCTCAGCCTGAATAGCAAAAACATCCACTTGATGGTAATGCATCGCATGCAGAGTTGCCGCTGTTGGAGAAGGCACCCAAGCCGTATTTGCGCCCGATTTAGGATGAGCCAACTTTTGTTCCATCATCATTGCCATTTTATCTGGCATCGGCCACATGCCTTTACCGATCTGCGCCTTGCCACTAAAACCGCATTTTAGACCAATATCGACATTCTGATCTTCATATGCCGCTATCCAAGGTTGTGCCTTGATCTGAGCTTTAGGCAATACCGGACCCGCCACCATAGAGGTATGAATTTCATCACCGGTTCTGTCTAAGAACCCAGTGTTAATAAATACCACACGAGATTTAGCTTGGTTAATACACGCCATTAGATTCACGGAAGTGCGACGTTCTTCATCCATAATGCCCATTTTTAATGTGTTTTCTGGTAAACCGAGTAAACTTTCAACACGAGAGAATAGGGTATTGGTAAAGGCGACTTCTTCTGGACCATGCATCTTAGGTTTAACGATATTAACACTCGCCGCTGTCGAATTTTTAAATGGGCTGTTGCCTTGTAGATCATGCATTGCACACAGCGACGTGATCACCGCATCCATGATCCCCTCAAAGATCTCTTCACCATTTTGATCTAAGATCGCAGGGTTCGTCATTAAATGCCCTACATTACGCACAAACATCATGCTACGACCTTTCAAGCTCAAACGCTCACCACTCTTACTAGTATATTCGCGATCGGTTGCTAAGCTGCGCGTCAGTTCTTGACCATCTTTTATAAACGTATCCGTTAGGGTACCTTTCATCAAGCCTAGCCAATTGTTGTAAACACCCACTTTATCTTCAGCGTCAACAGCGGCCACAGAGTCTTCACAGTCCATGATGGTCGTTAACGCAGCTTCAAGTAAGACGTCTTTGATCCCCGCTTTATCGGCTTGTCCGATAGGGTTATGAGGGTCAATTTGGATTTCGATGTGTAAATCATGATGCTTGAACAATAAAGCCGTTGGATTCTGTGCTTGACCTTGATAACCCACAAACTGTGCAGGTGTCGAAAGCGAGACTTGCGAGCTGTCATTCAAAGTGACAACTAGTTGCTCATCTAGCACTGAGTAGTTGGTACTCTCAATGTGAGAGCCGGATTGCAGCGGCAAAGCAATATCTAAAAACTGTCTAGCGTAAGCCATTACTTTAAAGCCACGTACCGGGTTATACGCTTTTTGCTTTTCAGCGCCGTCTTTTTCTGGCAATAAATCCGTGCCGTACAGTGCATCATAGAGCGAGCCCCACCTTGCATTCGCCGCATTCAATGCAAAACGTGCATTGCTTACAGGCACAACTAACTGTGGGGCTGCTGTGAGCGCAATCTCAGGTTCAACGTGTTCAGTGGTGATCGTTGCTTCTTCAGGCTCAGGCACTAGATAACCTATTTCAGTCAAAAATGATTTATAAGCTTCTGCATCCCATTGCCCTTGCTGCTTATGAAAGGCGTCAATCTGCAACTGAAGCGTATCTCGCTTTGTCAGTAATGATTTATTGATTGGTGTAAGTTCATTGACCAGATCTGCAAAACCTTGCCAAAAAGCCTCTGCTTGCAAACCGGTGCCGGGCAAAGCCTGTTGATTAACGAAGTCATAAAGTTGCTGATCTATGGTTAAGCCAGCTTGTTGAACTGTTGCACTCATGAATATCTTCCTAAGCATAAAATTTGAACGGGTATAGACAAACCATATCTCAAAAACAGCGAAAACCTAACCCCTGAGCCATTCACAAAAAGAATACCCAGGATAACAACTATAAATTTAAAAAATCACAAAAATCGGCCTAGTGTTGAATTAAGCGCCAAACAGAGCAAATAACCAACAGCTTTGTGGTGTCACTCTCATAAACATGAATAAAAAGTTATACAGCAACCCGTTCGAAGGATTTTTATTATGACTAGCTATCAATCAAAACTTGACCACTTCAGCACACTTTGCCAAACACAGGGCAATACGTGGCAATCAATCAGCCCTGAGTTTGCAAGCCGCATGAACTTGCAAAACCGCTTTAAAACAGGCTTAGACATCGCAAAGTACACGGCAAAGGTGATGCGTGAAGACATGGCGACCTATGACGCAGATAGCAGTCAATACACTCAGTCTCTTGGTTGTTGGCACGGCTTCACTGCACAGCAGATGATGATGGCAGTTAAGCGCCATCAAAAAACGACTAAACGTTCTTACGTTTACCTAAGTGGCTGGATGGTTGCAGCACTTCGCTCTGAATTTGGTCCATTACCAGACCAAAGTATGCATGAGAAAACCTCAGTGCCTGCACTTATCGAAGAAATTTATACTTTCTTAAAGCAAGCTGATGCGCGTGAACTCGATCACCTATACAAAGAGCTTGATGAAGCAAAAACAAATGGCGGTGATGTTGAAGCTGTACTGAGCAAAATCGATAACTTCGAAACACATGTAGTACCAATTATTGCAGATATCGACGCAGGTTTTGGTAACGAAGAAGCAACATACCTACTTGCTAAGAAAATGATTGAAGCGGGCGCATGTGCTATTCAAATTGAAAACCAAGTTTCTGATGCAAAACAGTGTGGTCACCAAGCTGGCAAAGTAACAGTGCCTCACGAAGACTTCTTAGCAAAAATCAACGCAGTTCGTTATGCATTCCTTGAACTAGGTGTTGAAGATGGTGTAATCGTAGCGCGTACTGACTCACTTGGTGCAAGCCTGACACAAAAAGTGCCAGTATCTAAAACACCAGGTGATTTAGCGAGTCAATACACTGCATTCTTAGACACAACACCAGTGTCAAGCGGTGCAGACCTTGAAGAAGGTGAAATGGCGATGAAATTAAATGGCGAGCTTTGTAAGCCGGTGCGCCTAGACAATGGTTTATACCAGTTCAAAGAAGGCACAGAAAAAGACCGCGTAGTACTAGATTGTGTCACAAGCCTACAATCAGGTGCTGATTTACTTTGGATTGAAACTGAAAAACCTAACGTTAAACAAATCGCTGAGCTTGTAAATCGCGTTCGTGAGCAAGTACCAAATGCGAAGCTAGTATACAACAACTCACCATCATTCAACTGGACACTTAAGTTCCGCGAGCAAGTATACGCAGAGTGGCAGGAACAAGGTAAAGACCTATCAGCTTACCCTGATCCGTCTCAAGACATCAAAGCATTGATGGCACCTGAACTTGATAGCTCAGAGCTTGCAGCAGCAGCAGATGTGTTAGTACAAAACTTCCAAAAAGATGGTGCACGTGAAGCGGGGATTTTCCACCACTTAATCACGCTACCAACTTATCACACGGCTGCACTAAGCACAGATATTCTTGCTGAAGGCTACTTCGGTGACCTAGGCATGCTGGCTTACGTACGTGATGTTCAACGTCAAGAAATCCGCCGTGAACAAGCATCAGTGAAGCACCAAGACCTAGCAGGTTCAAACATCGGTGATACGCACAAAGAGTACTTCTCTGGTGACAATGCACTAAAAGCAGGTGGTGAAGCTAACACCATGAACCAGTTCTAATTTTTGAGTCATATAGTTCCTTATCAGCAAAGGGCCCAATCGGGCCCTTTTATCATTTAGAGTAACCTCACTAAAAATATGTAAAGGGCCTTTACACTCCACATTTCAATCACAATTTGCACTTAAGATTCAATAAATAATTCCCTTCAACAAAGCCACATGAAACGTTTTACCTTGTTGTTAGCGGCTTTGGCCTTTAGTTTAAGCGCCGCACCGTTAACATCAGAAATAATTTCTGAAGCCAAAAAACTCACCAAGGAAGGTAAACTTGATGTCGCACTGAAAACGCTCGAACGAGAAAAACAGTTAATTTTCCAACCTCAGGTTAATTTGCAAAGAGCTAAAATAGCCCGTGAGCAAGCGCGATATAACCAGGCCATAGAACTACTTTTACCGCTACTTACCCAGCCTGAGCAAACTCTTGAATTTAGATATAACGTGAACAAAGAGTTAGGGGTTAATTTCCGTAGAAACATGAACACGGATAAAGCGGAATATTATTATTTAGCGGCAAAGCAAATCGCACTTTCGTTAGATGATGACGACCTTATAGCGCAATCAATGATAAACCTTGGCGTTTTATATGAGGCACAAGGTGCATTAGATAAGGCGATGGACCTACAGATTAACGCACAAAAAATGTTAGAAAGCTCAGATAATTATGGGCTTAAAGCCGCTAATTACTACAATCTGTATGGTTTATCAAATGTATTGCGTAATGGTAAAAAGGCGCGCTTTTTCCTTGAGCAGGCTCTAGTTTACGACAAAAAAACCGGTCACAAACGTAACATAGCATCGACGGCATTAACACTTGCACAGCTTTCAGCTAAAGGTGACGACTATCAAAATGCCATTCCTCAATTAAATGAAGCCATTTCATTATTAACCCAGTTAGATGCAAATGAAGGGCTATCAAGCGCTCACGGTACCTTATTTAATATTTACTTCAAGCAAAATAAGCCTGAAAAAAGTCTCTGGCATGCGAAAAAAGAACATGCTTATGCAGAAAAGACAGAATCAACTGTTCGCAAGTTTTGGTCTTATATTCATTTAGCCCAAGCCTATATTCAGCATCAGCATCCTGAAATCGCCCTAGAATATCTTGCGCTATCAAATCCACTTGCAGCGCAATTTAAGTCAGCTTTTTTTACTCATCAATATAACTTGTACTCAAGTAAAGCCTATTCGCAACAAGGAAACTATGAAAAAGCCTATGCATACTTACTAGATGCAACTGCCAACTTAAAAACCTATGCTAAAAATATCGAAGATCGTGATGCCGTCACTATTAAGAAGCGCTTAGATAATCTACTTAAATCTTTAAAACTTGCGCAAGAAGAAAAGAAACATGCGTTAACGACTATCGAGCTAGAAAATGAAACTTTACAAAAACGCATTTGGTTATTAGCCAGTTTACTAATCTCAGCTGTGAGTGGTTTTATAATTTATGCTTACTACATAAAGCAAAAAAATACTCACTATAAGGCTCAAATGTATCAGCATAACCTTGAACAAAAGGAACAAATGCTTGCTGATATTTCTCATGAACTTCGCACTCCTCTAAGTGTACTCAAACTACATATTGAAGCCCTAGAACATAACCTGATTGACGATAAGCTTTTAGCCTACGGCAAGATCAATGACAAAATAGCACAACTTAATAATCTTATTTCTGATGTATACCAACTATCTCAATTACAAAACAAAGCACTCTATATCGACTTGCAAGAAATCAATTTGCACCAGCTTACGCAAAAGTTTATGTCCGATATTAAAGTGCTTGCAGAGCAACATCAGCTAAGGTTTATAAGTGACATCGACTTTGCTGCAAATACTGTATTGAAAACGGATCAATCAAAGCTCGAGCAAGTGATCCTCAACCTTACGAAAAATGCATGTCTCTATACGGATACGCCGGGACATGTCAGACTGAAGGTAAGAGCAAATCAAACCCAAGTGTTTATTCAACTCGATGATTCTAGCCCTGGTGTGAGTGATGAAGACTTACCAAGGCTTTTTGATCGACTTTACAGGGTTGATAAGTCTCGCTCTCGGGCTTTAGGTGGTTCAGGATTAGGGCTGTCAATTTGCCAAAGCTTAGTTCAGGCTTTAGCAGGAAAAATCGTACTCAAACATGGAAAGTCTGGCGGTTTATGCGTGCAAATAACTTTGCCATTGAATTTCGCTGCTTAAGCAAGCATACACTGTTGTAGGCTTTAAAAAGCCTACAAATTTACTCCACATTCACTCCATTTTTCTTCCACATTGGTTTGTTTTAATAACGCCATTAACACGGGAGAAAGAAAATGTCTCAACCAACTTTAAAACATGGCGATTGGGCGAAAATCATTGAAACGCGCCAAAAGCAAAATAGTACCCAAAAATCACGTAACTCATCGTTCAAATTTGTCTCTATTGGGCTTGTCTTCCTGGCTATTTTTGCGGTTTTTTATTGGACTAGTTTACCTGCTACTCAAGCGCAAACACCACTGTCAGATGACTCGCAAACTCGCATTGCACGCTATTTCTCAAAACAATTTATGATGGGTACTTGGCAACTAGATGAAGTCAAGTTCAGTGAATACGGTGTTATCACACATGTTAGAGTACCTGAAAAGCTAAACATGGACGGTGACGTACTAAGAAATTACATACAGCACTCTCTTTGTCCGCCTGCAAGCAGTGTGATCTGGCAAGATGTTAAAACACATCCTCTTACTATGAATTTATTTGTGTCATTGCAACGAAAAGGGCAAAAAGCCAAATGTAATAACCCTAATTCAAGACAAAACAGTTAACCCAACAAAACTGAGAGAACAAAGGAGCCAAAAGGCTCCTTTTTATTGCTATTCTAGTTCTAATCGGGCTTTTTCTTGCAAAGACTCAGGAAGCTCTTTAGTGACTGACACGCCGAGCTCTTTAAACTCTGAAGCTTGTTTGATTAAATTACCTTTGCCGGCATAAAGCTGAGAAAAGGCTTTCTCGTAACTCTCTTTGGCTTTATCTAATTGAGTACCCACCCCTTCCATGCTATTGAGAAAACCATTGAGCTTGTTATAAAAACGCTCAGCACGTAAAGCGAGTTCACGGCTATGCTTTGATTGTTCTTCAAAACGCCAAAGCTGTTTAACTATGTTAAGACTGGTTAAAAGGGTAGTAGGTGTCGCCACTAAAACATTATGCTCTAACGCGTGTTGATAGATGGCTGGATTAAATTTGACTGCCGCAACAAAGGCCGACTCTATAGGAATAAACATGATCACCACTTCAGGTGAGTTGATCCCAGGTAGTTTTTCATACCGTTTATCGCCTAATTCCTTAATACGATCTGCCACAGCCTGATAGTGCTGGGCTAAGGCAGTTTGCGCTTCAGCATCACACTCCGCATTAACATAGCGAGTGTAAGCATTTAATGATGTTTTAGCATCAATGATTAAATGCCTTTGTTGGGGAAGGTAGACCAATACATCCGGTCTAAACTTGCCAACTTCAGTGGTAAAAGACGCTTCTCTTTTGTAATCATCACCCGCTCTTAAGCCCGCACTGTCTAAAACATTTTCAAGCATTAGCTCTCCCCAATTACCTTGGGTTTTCTTCTGTCCTTGCAGTGCAGTCGTTAATTTATCAGCTTGTTCAGTGATTGATTTATTATTAGCTTGTAGGTGTAACAGCTCGGTTTTTAATGCTGCGCGCTGCTTCAGCTCTTCACTGTGAATGGCTTCCATTTTGTCACGAAAGCCTTTTAATTCACCTTGAACTGGTTGCAGCAATTGACCAATTCGTTCTTGGCTTTGTTGTCCAAAACGCTGCGACTTTTCTTCGAAAATTTGATTAGCTAAGTTTTCAAACTCTTGTTTCAGTTGACTCTTAGTTTGCTCTAAATGGTTAAGTTGTGCTTCTAATGCCGCTTGTTTTTGCTCTGATGACGCCTTTAATTCAGCTAACTCAACCGCAATGAGGCTTTTCTCTTGCTGTAGCGTTTGTAAATTTTGTTCACCCTGTTGCCAAAGCTTATGGAATTGTTGAGCCTGAAGTTGTTTCTCACTTAAGCGAGCTTGAGTTTGTTGAACTTGACCATGTAGCTGCAACTTATCATTTTGTAGCTGTTGCGCTAATTCCTGCTCAGCTTTGTGAGCTTGTTGCAATTGCGCTTGTTGAGCAGTGTGTTGCTCAAGTTGCAATTCAAGTTGATGGATTAAAGATTGTTTTTTTACAAGGCGTTGCCAAAAAAAGGGCAAAGGAGTAGCAACGCCTAGGATGCCAACTATGCCATGCACCCAAGTTAATTGCGAGATAAATGAATCAATCATATCAACCTCTTAATATTATTATTAGGTTGATAATACCTTAGTCAAGGCGAGGGTTCACTAATGGGTTAAACTGCCGTGTCTATTTGCTGTTCATCAAAACGATACCCAGCCCCATATACAGAACCAACCAGCTTAGAAGATACGCCTATTTGCTTAATTTTCTTACGGATATTTTTGATGTGGCTGTCTATAACACGATCTGAAATATCAAAGTTATCAGGTTGAATAAAGTCTAGAATTTGTTGACGAGAGAAAACACGACTAGGCGCTTTGTAAAGCAGTGCAAATATATCAAACTCAACTTTAGTTAACGGTAAAGCTTGCCCTTTAAGCTTTATCAATAGTTGCTCTTCATCCACCAGTATTTTTTCTGCTTTAGCCTCTAAAGGGGCACAGCGACGAAGAATAGCCCTAACTCGCATCACTAGTTCAGCAGCACTAAAAGGCTTACAGACATAATCATCAGCACCAAACTCAAGGCCTCTTAGCCTGTCAGCTTCAGCGACTTTTGCCGTCATCATCAAAATAGGCACCATTGAAAATTGTCTGATCTGCTTCATACATTCAACCCCATCTTGGTTGGGGATCATAATGTCCATTAAAATGGCATCAGGTTTATGTTGAGCAACCCAATCGACAACCTCTGCACCATCGGCAATATGGGTGACTTCGAATTGAGCGGCTTTAAAAAATAACATCACCTGCTCGGCGATGTCATATTCATCTTCAACAATTAGAATATGTGGCATGGTTTCTTATTTTATTACTGAGTCTTTAGACATTTTAGTTGTTTAAGCTGAGCTTTAACACTTTGCTTTAGCTCATACGATAAAGTTTCATCAAATAAAAGCATAGTTAAAATGCTTGAAAGATCTTCACTACTTGCAACTTCTGAAAGTAAATCCTGATCACAAGGTGAAATCGGTTCAATAAAACTTAATTCAGATTGTTGATGGCAAAGCATAATCGACTCCAAATCGTCTAAAGAATGTAATTTATTAAGCGTTAGGGTAATTAAAGCAACACAATGTGGATCAAATATGGAATGATGAAAAACATTAAAAAAAATGGCCAACTATAAGTTGGCCATTAAAAACAAGTAAGTTAAGGGGGGAAATAAAACAGTAACTCTGCATCACTGTACTTATAGACTGCCCTTAATCGAGTTAGTTCAAAATAATTTTAACTTTTTTAGCTTTGCAATAGTGCAAGCATTTGCTCCTCATTAAAACTATTGAAACTCATATGCTTATCATTAAATAAAGCATCAACCAAAGCCTGCTTTTGTTGCTGCATAGTAAACACTTTTTGTTCTATTGAGCCAGCCATAATTAATTTATAGACAAAAACAGGCTTATCTTGTCCTATTCGATACGCTCTATCAGTCGCTTGATTTTCTACCGCCGGATTCCACCAAGGATCAAAATGGATCACTGTGTCAGCTTGCGTCAGATTCAGTCCTGTTCCACCCGCTTTTAAACTAATCAAAAATACGTTGCTCTCACCTTCTGTGAACGTCGAAATCACTTTGTCTCTGTGACGTGTTTGGCCCGTAAGCATACTAAATGTGATACCAAGTTCATTGCAATGCGCTGCAATCAAATCAAGTACTGATGTGAACTGACTGAAAATAATCACTTTACGACCCTGCGCAAGCATTTCAGGTAGATGTTCACCCAGCCACGTCAGCTTAGCACCTACTTCGTCAGTTTCATGATCTACTAGCTTAGGATGACAACAAATTTGTCTAAGCTTCAGTAGGGCATCTAAAAATGCCAATTTACTGCGCTCAACACCTTGTTCTTTAAAGAGCTCTAATAGTTTATTCTCCAGTTGTTTTTGTATATTTGAATATAACTGAGCTTGTATTGGTGCAAACTGTAACTCTTTCACTAATTCAGTTTTACTCGGTAACTCGGTAGCCACTTGTTGCTTGGTACGACGCAAGATGAACGGCGAAATAAGCTCTTTAAGCTCCGAGACACGGCTTTGATCTTGCTCCTTTTCTATAGGTTGCTGGAAATAACCTTTAAATTGCTGCTTGGTGCCTAATATTTCAGGCATTACGAAATCGAGCAATGATTTAAGCTCAAGCAGATTATTCTCAACCGGCGTGCCACTGAGACAAAGCTTAAACTGTGCAGACAATTGCTTAACGCACTTAGATACTTGCGCCGCTTCATTTTTAATGTACTGCGCTTCATCTAGTACAATCGAATCAAAGTCGAGTCCTTTATAATACTCAAGATCGCGTTTCAATAATGGATAAGTGGTTAAGATAAAACGTGCACCATGAAGGTTATTTAATACCCTGTCACGTTGACTGCCGTGGACCGTCGTCAACTGTAAATTAGGCGCAAAACGTGCAAACTCATTTTGCCAATTTCCCACCAAGCTCGTTGGACACACAATTAAGCTCGGTTTAGTCACTAACGTATTATGCTGATTAATAAAGTAAGCGATAACTTGTAGTGTTTTACCTAACCCCATGTCATCAGCTAGGATCCCACCAAGCTGATGGCGGTGCAGAAACTTTAACCAGTTTACGCCCAGCTCTTGATAATCTCTCAATGTAAACAAGTCACTGTTATGATTACTTGGTTTCAATTGAACTTTATTAGGGCTATTAAGCTCACTTAAGTAATCAAGCAGCTTCTTATCTTTACATTCAATGTTAAGCTCATCGATAGTAAAGAGTTGCTTGATCACAGAAAGAGGGAATTTAAATTGCGCACTCGATGCGTAATAACTAAACCGCGCTTTTAGAAACATCAACTTGTCATAAGCGCGCCTTTCAAGCGCATAAGTTTGTTTGCCAATTTCAACATAGTAAAACTGATTGGCAAGGGTATTCACTTCAAGCTCAGCATGTTTGTCCCAATCAAATAGAACAGGATTTGTATCAAGTAAAACCTTGCCTTTAATATGATGGTACTTATCCCTTTTCAACAACAAAGATACTTTCGCTGATATAACTGAACTTGATTCAGAGATCTCATCTACCAGCCAACCTTTGCTTTGCAAGTGGCCTCTTATTTCATGGTTAAACCAATGGATAAATGCACCATCTTGTTGAGGCAAGACAAAAAGGCCATCTTCAAAACGAAAACCTAGACCTAGTAAATATTGTTCAGAGCGTTTTAAAGTTTTGCTGATTTCGGTATTTTTTGCATCGGTCTTTAGCGATGAGATCAGCTTAAAGCCAAAATATGCGTCATAGGCAACTAATTTAAGCTTTAAAGGTACACCTGATGACTCTAGCTCCGTGTGCGCACCATTTGGCATGCTGACGATATTATCAGCAAATACCTCTTGGAATCGCTTCACCACTTGCATGAGTTGATCATTCGGTACTGCAGGCATCGTGTTGATATGTGCTAGCTCTTGGGCACTGAGCGCACTATTGATGCGACCAATGGTATGTGTATCTGTATCCAAATAGAGCGGCGGATCAGTTTTGATAAGATGCCAAGTTTCGACCCCCTCAACCGACGCCACTAGTTGTGACTTATCATTCTTTTGCTGCCAGCTCAGCGCAAGGTTAGCCTGATGACCAAGCTTTAAAGAAGTTCTGCTATTTTGCAAGAAAAGTCGCTTTGTTTGTAAAAGCTGATTAACCGCTTCAAAGCCCCACTTGCCTGAAAGCTCATAATGACCTGGTGAGTTTTGCGAGCGAACCCAACTAAATAGTCTAAAGTCAGACTCAAGCAAGCCAGGAGGCGCTACAGGGCTATTTAATTGAGGTTCAGTCAATAGACGACCTAATGGATACTGGCCATCAGGACGATAGGGCGACATTTTGGGATAAAGTAATAGTTCCTGACCAATTGGTTCGAGCGTGAACAACAAGACATTGTCAGTCTCAATAGATTCGCCATGCTGCAAACTTGCTAATTCATTAAACCAGTCATTCACTAGAAATGCTTCACCAAAGCCACCAGAATGCTCAACTTTTAGCTTGAGGAGAACAGCTGCAATGTGTCGACATTTAGCATTATTGGAGCAGGTACATTGCGCATCTACACTCGGGTTATTATTAACTTTGGTAATTTTGATATGTTGAGAGAAGGTATTACCAAAATTGCCAATGACTTGACTATCGATCGTAGAAAAGTCTTCGCTATGCTCTAAGAAACTAATTTGGGAATTATGAAGATACTCTTTTGCTTTAGATAAAAGACTACTATTGAAGTACTGCTTTAAAAAACGCTCAGAAAGAGGAAATTGAGTCGCTTGCTCTTGTTTTATTTCCTCAAAGAGAGCAAATAATTGTTCTTTAGATAACTGCGTTGACATTTAATTCGCGTAAAAATCAAATCATCCGCCCAGTATATGGAAATATGACCAACGAATAAACCGAATAAACTTTTTATAGCAAAAAACTTAACTGGTAAGACAAGATATAAATTGAACAATGAAATATAGGAATAAAAAAAGGGCCGAAGCCCTTTATCAATTATAAGTAGCGAGGAGCTTTTGTAATTGCTCTAAACGTTTATCAGTGATGACCTGATTATTAATTTTAATTGTTATGTCCCCACTTTTGTTACTTCTTTGCAAATCAATAAATTCATTGCTAAACAGAGACTCGTTTCGGCGAACAGGTTGCTCAAAGTTAATCAAGAACTGTGTAATTTTGATAGCACGTTTCTCATCACTCATTTCTTCAGACATAAAAGATTGGTTACGCAAATCTTCTAACAGCAAGAAAAACATATCTTGATCTTTTTTAATTGCGTCAATTAATTTCTTTGCAGCCTCACGACCTAAGTGATTTGGAGTAGGGTAGTGTTGCAAAACTTTTAAAGGAATTTGTTCAAAAGCTTTTAATGAATCAGCGATTGCAGTGTGAGATACCCCTTCAAGCTCCGCAATCTCTCTGTAAGAGCCTTTCTTACCTTGAGCAATCAGTTCTTGCTTAGTATCAGCATAAGCTTGTCCTAGCTCCCACAGGCTAGGCGCTATATATTGATCGGAAGAAACCGCTAACAGTTTTGCATCTTCATCAGTAAAATCAGGAGAAGATAATACAACATAATCAGCATCAGCAAGTAAACAGGCCTTACGGCGTCTAGAACCAGATAAAACCCATTGAACATCACCTTTTGACCAGCACAATGCTGGATGGAGGTTACGTTGGTCATTTTTGATTGCAGGGAGAATGTCAGAAACTGATTTTTGCGAGAGCAAACTTTGTTCACGGCGATTTTGACCGAATACTCTCGTTTGCGATTCAATATCGCTATGTTTGATCACCTGACACGTCAAAGTGATCATTCTATTTGGATCACTCGGTGCCGGCATAGTTAATACTTCACCGACAGAAGCTTGTTCTAATAACTCATCTAAACTACTGGTACTTACAGGCGAAGCAAAAGGGTCTAAGCGAGTGTCATTTTTACGTTTTTTAGCCATGTAAAACCTATTAACCTTGTTGTTCTAGAGACGATTGAGTCGAAATCCAATTTGAACGTATCAGCATTTCAAGTTCATCAACAACATCTTTGATATTTTCTTGAGATTTGATCAAAGATTCACGACTAGCAAGGCTATCAGATGTTTTTTGATCGAAGATCGTATTGAAAGATGAGGAACTCGCTGTAATCGCAGAGCTATGATTGATTGGATAACTCATAACCTGGCGCCCAAAAGCACTACGGACATCTTTAACGATATCACGTTGTGAGTGATTACCTTTGACGTAGTTGGTAACTAAAAACTGCATGAAATCCCAGCCATGGTGACCTAAAGCTGCAACCGTATGATAAATCTCACCTAAACGTTTTAGATATTTATTGTTTGCATCAAAGTCGACGGCTTCAGGGTGAACTGGTATAAGCATGGCTGTTGAAGCCATTAATGCGTTATAAAACATAAAGTTTAGGGATGGAGCAGTATCAATTAAGATAATATCAAATTGGTCTTCAACAGGCTTTATCACTTTCTCTAATAATTTATGATAATGACGAGTTTGTTCATAACTAGATGACTCTTTTAATTCAGTCGCTGTTTCATGTTCAAAATAAAAATCATCCATTCCCGATGGTAAAAGTCTAATATTAGGTATATGAGTCGATTGGAAAGCTTCACTAACAACATCGGACCAAACTTCACCCTCATCTAATTCAATGCAATCACGCATAAGATCACCAACAGTGATCGGTTCAGGATCTTGGGAAGGAAAAAAACTAGAAGAAGAGCCTTGAGGATCGAGATCAATAATTCCGATACGATAACGTTTGATATTCGTTGTTGCTAATGCGGCTGCTATATTTACTAAAGATGTTGTCTTACCACACCCACCCTTTAAAGAATTAATAACAATGACTTGAAGTTTATCATTTTCTTTACGCTGATCATGAGGAATACCCATAATTTCAGCCATAGCAAAAATATTAGATAGTGTGTAAGCATAATGCCCGTTAGCGCCCTTTTGAATGTTTAAATCATCAAAGTCACCTTGGTCATGTCTACGTTTTAACGTTCTATTATTGCAGCCAAGTAAATCAGCTGCAGCTTTTTGTGTGTATGTGCGGAGCTCTTTTTCATCGCTCTTTAAATGAGCACGATAATGTTGGATCCTACCTTCTAAAGATTGTTCAGCAACTTCAGCTGTAGCCTTTAAAAGTTTATAAGTTGATAGTGCGCGAGTATTAATTGACATACATAATATCCTTAACTTTATGCTAAAGATTATAATGTCCATAACTTTAATAGTAAACAACAAAAAAAGAAGACATTTATAAATTGATTACATATAAAGAATAAATAAGAAGTTTAATTATGGTTAAAGTATAAGGTAATTAAGGTTAAAGGAGTAAAATTTTCAACTAAGTTATTGATTTTAAATACTAATGGTGAAAAATTGGGATCATCTTCTTACGAAGTAAAGATCTGATCTTTATTAACTTTTAGATCTATATTTTACTAACTTGAAAATCAGATTGATACTTATGCACAGTTTGCAAACAAAATTATTAACAGAAGTGTGCTGAAGATCAGATTTTTACTAAGTTAAATCATGGAGTTATACACGGTTCTTTTATATTAAATATTAAATTACTTAATAAAGATCTGATCTGTTCTTAGTACAGATCAGATCTTTATCAATATAGAACCAAGTTATACACAGCAAAAAACGAGAAGAAATAGATTGAAGGCAGCAAAATATATGACAAATCGACGATGACTTAGTAAAATTTTGATTTGTTGGGTAAGTTAGTAAAAACATGATCTCAATAAAAAACATCTTCAGATCACTTTTTTACTAACTTTAATTATTAACTTTTGCTGTGGAATATGTTGTTATAGCATGTCGTCGAAATTTGGAAGTAAAACAATGAGCCGAAAGGTGAACATCTCAGTAGATAATCTACCTGATTCATTACGTGGGCAAATTCATGGAGTCGAAAGTGCAACCGATAATGAAAACTTAGCACTATTTACAGACAATAAAGATGTTCGCATCACTCTTGACAGTGCTGCCCATGAACTTCGAGCATATTCTAATACATTCAACCATTATGATCTTTGGGGTCGCTTTGTTCGTTCAGGTCATAAAAAGTTACCACTAGAAGAAGCACCGAAAAAAACAATAATCACTCGACGTATTTCAGAAAAAGTTGATGGTATTCTTTATGAAGGTGAGATAAAAATTACCCCTGCCGTTGTGAGTACTAAGCTAGAAGGCGAAGAAGTTGAATGCCTAGTTTGGCCGTCTGATCGTGAAGAAAAAGTTGAAAGGGCGTTAATTCGATTGGCGTCAAAAGGTAAAATTGTAAAAATCAATTTTAAGTCAGGTATTCAATATGCCGTGATTTTTTCTATGAATGAGTTGGCGCAGGAATTAAAAGCTGTAGGCCAATCTATGCCATATCCTCAAATTAAAGAATCGCTAGAAGCACTTCAAGGTTCGAAACTATCATTTAAATATTCAGCAACAGATACAAAAAACACAGATATTGATGATTCTTTCTACGAATCAAACATGAATTTTCTTTCTTCATTACACTTTAGTGGAAAAAAAGGCCAGGGTGGCAATGTAAAATGTGTTGCTTGTTTGAACGCTTTTGTTCATAACATGATCGATAATCTGGAATATAAAGGTTATTACTTCAACAGAGCACAAGAATTAAAGCGGGGTTTATCTCGTTGGATGATGCTTCGTTTATATCATTTATGGCGATATGCTGCACCAGGTAAAACTTACCATTTCAGATTGCTTTCAATCATGGAAAAATATGGTTCAATTTATTCAACTGATGAGATAACAGAGAATAAATTGAAAGCATTGCGTCGAGATATGACTACGACAATGAAGGATTTGATCGAAAAAGGTGCTATTTCTGAATACGATATAACCAATGTGAAAGATGATAAAACTGGAAAAATTATCGACTACGTTTATGAAATGCATCCTTCAGAAGAGTTTTGTGATGAAATTCTTACATTAAACAAACAAAACAAGAGAATTGAAATTCAAGGTGGAAAACGACTAGTTGAAGCCGTTGAAGTAATTGACGAGGATGTACTTGAAGAGATCGTAAAAGAGTAAATGTTTCATTTACTCTTTTTTTTCTAAATATATTCTATCAACTAAAAAATTATATTCTCTCTTTCTTGGATCATTCACACTTGAATCATAATGAGGAAGACTTCCCACTTTTAACTTCTTGCTTGGATTTAACATAATAAAAGGTAAAGCACCACTTACATGATATCTATTGGTAGCTGTAAAGCGAATATTTACTTCTGGTGTTACTCTTGTTGGTCTTCGTATTCTAAGCTTTGAATCTGATTGCAAACTTTGAACTCGAATCTTTTCGGTTTCAACAGCTTTTAACCATGATTCTTGATCGATAGCTCTTGGATTAGAATATTTAGAAGAGCGATCTAGCATTTCTAGAGCCGCATCTTTGGTTAAGGTTTTTGTTGCGTGCTTTTTCATCCAAGAGAATCGAACCGAAAAAGGTGATTCAGACTCACTATGGATTTTACGATATGCAGCTAATGTTATTAAATTTGGAACTGCTGAATGAACGGCTTCAAAACGTGCATCATTGTTAGGTATGCTGAGAATTAACTCCTTAAATTTTGCCTTTTCAATGTTTATTGAATTGATTCTATTTTGTAAATGTTTAAATTTGTCTTCAACCAAAACAATGCCTGGGTGCCGTGTTAAAACTTTACCGCTTTTACCTGATTCTAAAAATAAATCATTGAATGAAAATATAATCTTTTTTAAAGCCTCATCACCTGTTAATTCATTTACAACAATTTTTTCAGGAGCAGTGTGTTCTTGCTCTTTATTATAGCCTGGCAGAGAGTAATAATTAGCTGAAATAATATTTGCTGATCCAAGCTCTTTAGAGAAAAGTTCCAAATGATTTTGCAGCAAATCGAATTGTGCTTTGATAAGAAAACTGATATTCATAATATAGTTATATTAATCAATTAAGTATGATGTGTTCTTTAATTATAACATAAAATAACATCTTATAAAATTTATTCTTGTCTTGAGTTTTCGTGAGAGAAGGTAGCAGTATCGCTATAGTTAAAGCCAAAAACTACCTGTATTAAAACTCTTAAACGGGATGGAAATATTTTTTAACACTAATAAATCCAAAAAAATTAAGAAATTTATTGTTTAATAGAAGCTTAGTAGTTCAGTTACTTAAACTCTCTCAAAAAACCATAAAGAATATAGATTATACGAAACTATAATTTGAATGAGAAATATGAAAGTTTTGGAGTTTAAGTATCCAGTTGAATATTTAAAATAAAAACACGTTAATCAAACTTAGATAAGTTAATTGTGTCCATGATTCATTAATAGTGTATTGTAAAATACAACTTAAAGACGGAGCTATATTCGATAGTAAGTATCTCTTGGCAAAAAACGTTTACTATCTTTAAGAGAACATATTTTTTAAGTCAATCATATGTAATTGTTTCTAGTGTATAGGAATCAACCAATGAAAGTAACTTTATTACCTTGAATGAAAATAAGTTCATGATAATGCTACTTTTAAAATTCATTGTATGATGTGTTCCTACACATAGCACATTAGACTTACGATTGTCTAATGTTGTTTAGCTTACGAAATCACATGCTTAAGGTTATGTTAAATAAACTTATAAATTATTGTCGCAACACAATAGACAAATAAGTATTAACTCTGATCAAAGAGGGCAAAAAAATTATGCTGATCGTAATTCAATTCTTCAGAAATTAAACTTATAAAGGACAAAGTTAAACTTATAGATACTAAAGCAGTGAATCAATACAATAGATAAAAGGCAAAACCTTGATAGCAAGTTAGCTATATCAGTTCTTAATAGAAAAAATAAACATAGATATAAGTACCAAGCTTCGCTTGAAACTCAAAATTGCCAAACGGTCATTTGTATGTTTTAAAAGTAATTTTGTAAGCTTTTATGCAGAACTAGCTTCTACCAAATTAGTACAGCTGTTAATAGAATTTGTGAAGCTTAAAAATTATCAAATGTCACCAATTGATATTTAACGAACCACTTACTCCGACTAAAAAATATGAACATATCATAAAAGCTAATTTAGATAAGAGAAATTAAAATTATCTAAAATGTAGTTTAATGTTATTTAAAACCAGAAATTTACAATGACAGTAAAGAGAACAACTTGCTCTTTACTGATATAGCTTTCAATGAAATAAAATGCTTTGGTTATCGAATCTACCTATTGATTATTAAGTTGGTATCAACGTTTACATTCAATGCTCTTTACGAAACAAAAGTATATAATTACACAGCTATTAAATTTAATTTTATCTAGCTTAAATCAAATTGAACACGATATTTATCGTAAGATTTTCCTTACTAATTAAAGCCAGACCTTGTTGGGACTATACAATGAAATTAGCGAATCAAACACAACAACATTAAAAGAACATATTCCGCTAATTTCCTAGAGATTTATCACTTTAGACTAATTGTTGAATTAATATTTTTTGAACGTTCGGTTTTTAGTTGAAGAACACTAAAGTACTTTTAATCTAAACGCGAAATTGCAGTATTTTTAAAACTAATCTAACTCATTAATGGAAGGGGACTGACAAAAACGGCTTTTCAATGATGCTTTCAACTCAAAAATTAGTTGAAAATTCATAGTATTAGTTAAATTTTATTGCTAAATCTAACTAATGCTATGAAAATTTGGTCATACTAAAAAAATTTAGGAGCCTAAATAAGCTAACAATAACTTCATATAAGAAATAGAACCAGGTTTTATGAAACAATCCAATAATTAATAAAGTAACCTTTCAGAAACACCAAAAGTCTAATAAATACACTCAATTTTGATTTAAACATCACTGAAAGCTATAAATTACAAAATGATATGTTTAATTATCAATATACTCGTTAATAACTTAAACATTCTAAATTAAACAATGATTTAGCCGAATTGTATAGAGGCAAGGCTTTCCTTTGATTACTCATAAAAATTACGATTGAAGTTTACCCTCCAATATTAGTATGATGTGTTCCTAAAGTCAATTTAGTAAATCTTATGATGTGTACTTTAGAAGGTCTGTGAGCTCAATTACTTGTTGTAACCCAGTGTTTACGGATACCTACTTATTTTGTATGTTGTGTTCCTAACCGGCGAATTACCTGTTGAGTTCAATATAGCAATGTTGTAAGTTGTTGGAGTTCAAATTAAATATAGGAATGAGGAATGAACAACTGGAATCCAAATAGCTGGAGAGATTTTCCAATCGTCCAGCAGCCTGAATATCCGGATCAGGCACAATTAAAACAAGTCGAAAAACAGCTCAACTCTGCTCCACCATTAGTATTCGCAGAAGAAACTAGAAGTTTGTACAAAAGTTTAGCTGACGTTTGTGAAGGGAAGGCTTTCTTACTTCAAGGTGGGGATTGTGCTGAATCATTCTCTGATTTTAGTGCTGCGAATATTAGGGATACGTTTAAAACATTACTTCAAATGGCAGTAGTATTAACTTATGGCGGAAAATGCCCTGTCGTTAAAATTGCAAGAATGGCTGGACAGTATGCCAAACCTAGATCTTCAGATTATGAAACCATTGATGGTGTATCATTACCATCCTACCGTGGCGATATTATAAACAGCTTTGAATTTACAGAGTCAGCTCGTATACCTGATCCAAACAGATTAATGACTGCTTATCACCACAGTGCAGCAACGTTAAATTTATTAAGAGCATTTGCGCAAGGAGGTTTAGCAGATTTACATCAAGTGAATCGTTGGAACATGAGTTTCGTAGCAGCGAACCCATTGAAAGAAAAGTTCCAGCAGCTAGCAGATAGAATTCAAGATGCGCTTCAGTTTATGGAAGTATGTGGGATAGACTCTTCTGTAGCTCCTAGTTTAAAAGAAACTTCACTTTATACTTCGCACGAAGCCTTACTGTTAGGTTATGAAGAAGCTCTAACGCGTAGAGATCATCTAACTGGTGATTGGTATGACTGTTCATCGCACTTTGTATGGATTGGTGAACGAACTAGACAGCTCGACCATGCACATATCGAGTTCTTCAGAGGAATTAAAAACCCGATCGGTGTTAAAGTTGGTCCGGGTATGAAGCCTGATGAACTAATTGAATTAATAGATGCCTTAAACCCAGAAAATATCCCAGGTAGATTAACACTTATAACAAGAATGGGAGCTGATATCCTGCCTGAAAAGCTTCCGGCGCTTGTTAGAAAAGTACAAGAGGAAGGTCGTAAGGTAATATGGTCTTCTGATCCAATGCACGGTAATACAGAAAAAGCGACAACTGGTTATAAGACACGAAGCTTTAACAATATCTTACGTGAAATTAGCCAATTCTTTGCTGTACATAAATCAGAAGGTTCATATGCAGGCGGAGTTCATTTAGAGATGACTGGTCAACACGTTACCGAATGTACTGGTGGTGCTTATGGTTTATCTGATGAAGATTTAGCACAAAGATACAGAACGCAATGTGACCCAAGACTTAATGCTGACCAAGTATTAGAACTTGGCTTTTTAGTCGCTGATTTATTAAAAGATGCTAGAAAGTAGTTGAATTATTGATTGAGTAAAACTTAATAAACTTATAAACCCCACATAAAGTTGTGGGGTTTATATGAATAGTCCTTAAATTTCCTAAGTACAGATATAAAACCTAGTATTTGCGCCTTACTAGCCCAGCTTCAGAAATAATTTTTGCAGAAATCTCCTCTACTGAGTGTTTCGTCGAATTTAAGTAAGGTGTTTTATGCTTCTTAAATAACATTTCTACTTCTCTCACTTCAATCCGACACTGACGAATTGACGCATACTTTGAATTAGCCATACGTTCCTGTCTGATTAAAGAAAGTCTCTCAGGGTCGATTGTTAAACCAAACAATTTATTTTTATAAGGTAATAAGCATTTTGGGTAATTACCTTTTTCAAGATCGTCTTCTGTCATCGGATAATTGGCAGCTTTAATGCCATACTGTAATGCAAGATATAGACTAGTAGGTGTTTTACCACTACGACTCACACCAACCAAAATGATATCTGCTTCTTCGTAATTCTTTATGTTTGCACCATCATCATTTGCCAATGCGTAGTTAACGGCGTCAATCCTAAAGTCATAGCTTGATTCGTGTATTGAGTGCGTTCTATGAATACGAGGGACAGGTTCTGTTTTTAGCTCTTTTTTAAGAACATGGCTGGCTAATGTTAAAAAGTCATAACAAACGGCATTACTCGAAGAAATAATATCGGACAATTCTGGATTCACAAAAGTGAAAAATACTAATGGCTTATCTCCATCTGCACTAACAGTATTGTTTATAAGCTCTTTAATTTCATGCGCTCTATCGACTGTTTCAACGAAAGGTATGGTTTTGTGTTGAAATTCAACAGGAAAAAGTGAAAGGGTCGCATGACCAAAAACTTCAGATGTGATAGCTGTACCATCAGAAATATAAAAAGCAGTTCTCATAAAATAAGCCTAATGAAATTTGTTTATTTTCCTTATCGCGGTTTACGCGACTAGCTTTGCCAGTGTAGAATGCACTCGACTATACTAATGGTCAAACAATCTCTCACATTTATTACAATTTGTTTATGGAGACAGTTCCGTGCAAGACTACGTTCTCTGGTATCAAGAGTTAGGTATGCAAGATGTACCTCGAGTGGGTGGCAAAAATGCGTCACTTGGGGAAATGATTTCAAACCTAGCAAACGCTGGTGTACAAGTACCAGGCGGATTCGCTACAACCGCCGAAGCCTTTAATGAATTTTTAGAGCAATCAGGCTTAAACGAAAAAATTCACAAAATCCTAGACACATTAGACGTTGATGACGTTAACACCCTAGCTAAAGTGGGTGCTGATATTCGTCAATGGATCATCGATACACCTTTCCAACCAGAACTAGATAAAGCTATTCGCGACGCATATGACACGCTCCATGGTGATGCATCTGCAGATGTTTCTTTCGCAGTTCGTTCATCAGCAACTGCAGAAGATATGCCTGACGCTTCGTTTGCGGGTCAACAAGAAACATTCTTAAATGTTCGTGGTATTGACGCTGTAATGATTGCAATCAAACACGTATTTGCATCGTTATTCAATGATCGTGCAATTTCTTATCGTGTGCACCAAGGTTATGACCACCGTGGCGTTGCGCTATCAGCTGGTATACAACGCATGGTGCGTTCAGACAAAGCATCTTCAGGTGTAATGTTCAGTATCGATACTGAATCAGGTTTTGAAGATGTAGTATTTGTAACATCAAGCTATGGTCTTGGTGAAATGGTTGTGCAGGGTGCTGTAAACCCTGATGAATTTTATGTTCATAAACCAACTTTAGCCAAAGGTAAACCTTCTGTAGTTAGAAGAAACTTAGGTTCTAAAGCAATTCAAATGGTTTATTCAAGTGATGAATCACATGGTAAGCAAGTGGAAATTGTTGATATGGAGCCTGAATTATCAAATCGTTTTTCAATTACAGATGAAGAAGTACAAGAACTAGCAAAGCAAGCTGTAATTATTGAAAAACATTATGGCCGTCCGATGGATATCGAATGGGCTAAAGATGGAAATGACGGTAAACTTTATATCGTTCAAGCACGTCCAGAAACAGTGCGCTCGAATGAAGACGCAAACGTGATGGAGCGTTTCCAACTTAAAGCACAATCTAATGTTATTGCAGAAGGTCGTGCTATTGGTCACAAAATTGGTTCTGGTGTTGTAAGAGTGCTTAACTCAATCGACGAGATGGACAAAGTTCAAGTTGGTGATGTATTAGTTACTGATATGACAGATCCAGATTGGGAACCAATCATGAAACGTGCAGCTGCGATCGTTACAAACCGTGGTGGTCGTACATGTCACGCAGCAATCATTGCTCGTGAACTTGGCATTCCAGCTGTAGTTGGTTGTGGTAACGCAACAGACTTAATCACTAATAACCAAGAAGTAACCGTTTCTTGTGCTGAAGGTGATACAGGCTATATCTACGAAGGCAAGCTTGATTATGAAGTAATTACTTCTGAAATTGACTCTATGCCTGATTTACCAATGAAAATCATGATGAATGTTGGTAATCCAGACCGTGCGTTCGACTTTGCTAAGTTACCACATGCTGGTATTGGTCTTGCGCGTTTAGAGTTTATTATCAACCGAATGATTGGCATTCACCCTAAAGCTTTAATTAACTTTGATACTCAACCAGCTGATTTGCAAGCTGAAATCAAAGAAATGATCGCAGGTTATGCTTCTCCAGTTGAATTCTATATCGAGAAACTAGTTGAAGGTATTGCAACTTTAGGCTCAGCATTTGCGCCAGAGCGCGTCATTGTTCGTATGTCAGACTTCAAGTCAAATGAATATGCGAACTTGGTCGGCGGTCAGCAATATGAGCCGGAAGAAGAAAACCCAATGATTGGTTTCCGCGGCGCGTCTCGTTATATTTCTGAAGATTTCCGTGAATGTTTTGCTCTAGAATGTGAAGCTATTAAACGTGTAAGAAATGGCATGGACTTAACGAATGTTGAGATCATGATACCATTTGTTCGTACATTAGAAGAAGCAGCTCAAGTAATACAATTACTTGAAGAGCATGGCTTAAAACGTGGTGAAAATGGCTTAAAAGTAATCATGATGTGTGAATTACCATCAAATGCATTACTTGCAGAAGAGTTCCTAGAATACTTCGACGGTTTCTCTATTGGTTCTAACGATTTAACTCAGTTAACATTAGGTCTTGACCGTGATTCTGGTTTAATCGCACACCTATTCGATGAAAGAAATCCTGCAATTAAGAAGCTTTTATCTATGGCTATTCAAACTGCTAAAGCCAAAGGTAAATATGTTGGTATCTGTGGCCAAGGTCCTTCAGATCATGAAGATTTTGCTGCCTGGCTTGTTGAACAAGGTATTGATTCTGTATCTTTGAATCCTGATACAGTGTTAGAAACTTGGTTGTATTTAGCAGATAAACTTAAAGCAAACTAATTGAAAAGCCGGCAATTGCCGGCTTTTTTCATTTTACTTTGTCTAATCTGTAACAAACATTTCTAAAAATTCGCTGTAATTTCTTCAAATAGATTCTAGCTTTAGGGTAATAAAAAGAAAAACACATTAGAGCAGCCAAACCAAATATGATTGAAGGACCAGGCACAACAAAAAAGATAATTGCAAATATTACAAATAGACAACCTAAACTCAAAGTAAAAAATTTCTTCATAGCAGCCTCCTGTATTAAATAATAGCAAGTTAAATATAATTTTCTGTTTCTAACTGTAACAAAGAATATAAAACTCAATTTTCTTAACATACTACCGTGATACAATAGAGTCATAAGTAATAAGTAAAAACCGTCATGATTGCTCAAATTTCTCAACAAGATAACGCAAATGAATTAATCAATAGCTATATAGATAAGCTTAAAAGTACAGGCTTTACTGGTGATCTTGATACCAGTTACGCAACACGTATTGTTAATTCAACAGATAACAGTATTTATCAAGAAGTACCTCAAGCTGTAGTTTTTCCTAAATCAAATAAAGATATTCAAATTGCACTTCAAACAGCCAACCAAGATCCATTTTTGTCTTTAACTTTTGGTCCAAGAGGTGGAGGCACTGGCACTAATGGGCAATCACTTACACCCGGCATCATTCTAGATTTATCACGACATATGCGTGAAATTATAGAAATAAATGAAGAAGAAAAATGGGTCAAAGTTCAAGCGGGTGTAATTAAAGATCAGTTAAATGATTTTTTAAGACCTTATGGATATTTCTTCGCTCCTGATTTATCAACGAGTAATAGAGCAACAATTGGCGGTATGATAAATACCGATGCTTCTGGACAAGGTTCGTTAGTATATGGAAAAACCAGTGACCATGTTTTAGGGTTAAAATCATATCTTGTTGATGGCACCGAATTAAATACAAGTAAAATTACTAAAGAACAAGCTGAGTTATTAGCAGAGCAGCAGGCAACTACATCATCTGTATATAAGCAAGTACTTACTTCATGTGAAAGTAACAGAGAATTAATTCTAAAAAAATTCCCGAGACTCAATCGCTTTTTAACTGGTTATGATTTAGAAAATGTTTTTAATGAAGAATTATCTACATTCGATTTATCTAGAATTATAACAGGAAGTGAGGGCTCACTAGCGATAGTTGCAGAAGCAAAACTTAATATTACACCTATTGCACCATTTAAAACTTTAATAAATATAAAATATGATAGTTTTGATTCTGCACTTCGTAATTCTCCATTTTTAGTTGATGCAGAAGCAACGTCCGTAGAAACCGTAGATAGTAAAGTTCTGAATCTAGCAAAAGAAGATATTATCTGGCATTCAGTTTCGGATCTTATTCAAGATGTCCCTGACAAAGAAATGTTGGGTTTAAACATGGTTGAATTCAATGGAGAAACAGAAAATGAAATGGATGACAAAATTAATAACCTTTGTAATAAACTTGATGCACTGATCGAAAATAAACAAGCAGGTGTTATCGGTTATCAACTAACAAACGATAAATCAGAAATTCTAAAAATTTATGCGATGCGTAAAAAGGCAGTCGGGTTACTTGGTAATACAAAAGGAAAACAAAAACCTCTCGCTTTCGCGGAAGATACGGCCGTTCCACCTGAAAATTTAGCAGACTTTATTTCGGAATTTAGAACATTGCTTGATAGCCATAATCTACATTATGGTATGTTCGGTCATGTTGATGCAGGTGTATTACATGTTAGACCAGCACTCGATATGTGCGATCCTGAGCAAGAAAAGTTACTTAGAAAAATTTCTGATCAAGTCGTATCACTTACAGCTAAATATAATGGTTTGATGTGGGGCGAACATGGTAAGGGCTATCGCAGTGAATATGGTCCTGAATTTTTTGGTGAAGAACTTTTTAACGAACTTAGAAAAATAAAAGCAGTGTTCGATAAAAATAATAGACTAAACCCTGGAAAAATTTGTACGCCAATAGAAAGTAAAGACTCACTTGTTTCAGTTGATGGACAAAAAAGAAGTTGGTTTGATCGCAAAATAAATGTCACTGTTAAAGACAGTTTTGAAAATGCAATGAATTGTAATGGTAATGGACTTTGTTTTAATTATGATGATGACACACCAATGTGTCCATCTTATAAAGTTACCAAAGATAGACGTCATTCGCCAAAAGGGCGAGCATCATTATTTAGAGAATGGTTAAGACTTCAAGAAGAGCAGGGCGTTAATCTTCTAGAAGTTGAAAAGCAATTAATTAATAAAGAAAGTGATACTACCTGGTGGGAAAGGTACCGAAACTCTGGCTCTAATAATTACGACTTTAACCACGAAGTCAAAGAAGCGATGGATGAATGCTTGGCTTGTAAAGCATGTTCTTCAGCTTGCCCAATCAAAGTGGATGTTCCTACATTTAGAGCTCGATTCTTAAATTTCTATCACAGTATTTATTTACGACCTGCTAAAGATTTACTCGTAGGAAATGTCGAAGCAACAGCACCAATTATGTCTAAGTTTCCTAGGTTGAATAATTTTATTGTAAATAATTTTCCTGGGAAACAATTCATTAACAATATAATTGGCTACGTAGATACACCTAACTTGAGTGTACCTGCAATATCTGAACGCATAAAAACAAAAAACAAATTTGATTTCGAAAAAGTTAATTTACTTTCTGAATCTGAAAAAAATAATTCAGTTTTAATCGTACAAGATCCATTTACTAGTTTCTATGAAGCAGAACTTGTTGCAGCAACGATTAAACTTATCGAAGCATTAGGCAAAAACGTTTTTGTTCTGCCATTTGTTCCAAATGGCAAACCTCAACACGTTAAAGGTTTTCTTAAAGAATTTAAAACGACTGCAAAAAATTCAAGCCAGTTTCTGAATCAAGTAGCTGAATTAAACATTCCAATGATTGGTTTAGATGCGTCTTTAGTTATGGTATATAGAGATGAATATAAAACAATTTTAAACTCTGAAGATAGAGGTCGCTTCGAAGTTAAACTTGCACATGAATTGTTTGAATCATTTGATTTTAGCGGGCTAAAAATAAACAGTGAAAATAGCTTTACCTTATTGTCACACTGTACTGAAACAACAGCTATGCCGTCAGCATCAAAAACTTGGAAAAATATTTTTTCTCAGATAGGTTTAGAGTTAAATACTCCCGCTACTGGTTGCTGTGGTATGGCTGGTACATATGGACATGAAAAGCAAAATTATGAAAAGTCTAAGTTATTGTATGAATCTTCTTGGAAAAAGAAGATAAAAAATGAACAATTGAATACTATTTTGTCGACTGGCTTTTCTTGTCGTTCACAAGTTAAAAGATTTGAAGGTAAAAAGCCACTTCATCCAATTGAATTTATTGCTTCTAAACTTTAAAAACATGAGGTAATGTGGTTGAAATAATTCAACCACATTCAATTTAACATAATCGAAATACGCTATTATAAAGTTCTCTTAGAGCCAGACTTTGCACGATCTGACACATTAGTTTGTATGTAAATCTGGTCTGTCGTCGCAATTTTTGAATGCCCAAGATCTTCGGAAAGGTGTTTCAGTGGACGATGTTTTGCATCATGCGTTGCACCTGTATGACGAAGCCAATGAGATGTGGCTGCTTTAAGTTGTTCTGATTCATCTTCAAAACCATCTTTTTCTAATTTTTCGATTGCAAGATCAAAACTTTCTTGAACGATTCTTCTGATCTGTCTGACATTCATACCACCTTGGCCACGTAATTTATGAAGGATAGGGGATGGATCATCTGCGCGAGGTAAAGGTTCAAAACCTCTATGAATACGATACCTTTTCAAATATTCCAAAAATTCTTCGCTTAAAGTAACATCTCTAAGTTTGTTACCTTTACCCATAACACGCAAAAACCAGTAATTATCAGAATCTTGCCAAAAATGACTCATAACTGGTGACCACTGTGGTCTATCTGATAATTCAGAAATTCTAAGATATAACCCTTTTAAACAAGCTAACGTGAATAAATTCCTTTCGAATTTAGGCTCTTTTATGCATTTATCTTTTGTCACACCGAAGACATATTCCCATTGAAGGTCACTTAGAGTATCCGGCATATTGATTTGAGATTGCACAACTAAATATGGAGAATTTTTTTTAACTACAGGCACATAGTTAAAAGCTGATTTTTCTTCTAATTGTGCAAATTTATAAAATACATTTAACGCAGTAAACATGGCTGCAAGCGTTTGTTGACTGACACCATTTTCTTTTTCTATAAAAGGACGCCATTTTTCATTAATGCATTTTATGCCGTCTTTATCTTTAAACCGCCATTGTACAGAATTTGTCGACCAAGCTTTTTCAGGCTTAACCATGAAATCAACGTAAGCTTCTATGTCTTCACGCTTTAAATTGAAAACTGATGATTTTGTAAAATGCCAAGACCATAGATAGAATCGTTCGATTTCATTTCGAAAACGATTAAATGTTGCTTCAGATTTTCTTCCGTAAACATATAGAAACTTTAATAAAAATTCATAATCTGAAATTATAAAGTCATGTTTAGAGTTCAATGCTGTCAGTTGAGATTCTAATTCAGGATATTCGGTTCTAAGGGTAGCATCTTCAACATGGGCAATCATATATCTTAATTGCTTTACAGTATCAACTAACGGGAAAATCATATTAAGTCCGATATTGGTTAGTATTGGACATATTTTAGAGATTTAGAGAGGCTATGTAAACTAAAGTTTTTAACCCAAAGAGCTCTTAAATATATAAACACACTAATTTAACATAACGTAAATTATGCGATATTAACTAAACAGTAAAATAATGCTAGAATTTGCACTCACTTATTAGCTGGTCTATCAAAATGAATGAACAAACCTTTTGGGAAATTTTAGAAAAAGTAAGTCAATCTCCAGAAGATCCAAATGAAACACTTAAATCGATATTAGCTAAATTAACAAGCAATGATATCGAAGATTTTGATGTAATTTATACAGAAAAGCTTAAAGACCTTTGGCATTGGGATAACTGGGCGGTTGCATTTATTATATGTGGTTGTAATACAGAGTATGATTTTTTAGATTTTTGTAATTGGTGTTTATTACAAGGAAAAGAATTTAATATAAAACTAACTAGTAAACCAGACGAGCTGTTCGATTATAATTTCCCAATTAAAGATAGTTTACCTTACCCTTATATTGACGAACTTGATCTAGTACCAGGTTTATTATTTGAAGAACTAACTGGTAAAGAACTTCCTTATCATCAAGTAGTTAACTTTCAACCTAAGGGAAAAAGATTTAAAAATAAACCTAAGTCCCTTAAAGAAAATTATCCAAATTTATTTAATAAATTTTGGAAAAAGAATTAATCTATAATAATTCTTAACATTCTTCTTAAAGGTTCAGCTGCTCCCCAAAGTAGCTGATCACCCACAGTAAATGCACTAATATATTTCGGTCCCATCGTTAATTTTCTAATACGACCGACTGGTATATCCAATGTGCCTGTTACTTTTACAGGTGTTAATTCTTCTGCTGTGATATCTCTATCATTTGGAATAACACGTACCCATTCATTATGATTAGCAAGAATGCTTTCAATCTCATCGACGCTTAAGTCTTCTCTTAACTTAATGGTCATTGCTTGGGAATGACAACGCATTGCGCCAATTCTCACGCATAATCCATCAATTGGAATTGGTGAACGACTAGAGCCTAAAATTTTGTTTGCTTCTACTTGCGCTTTCCACTCTTCTTTTGACTGGCCAGATTCCATTGGCACATCAATCCATGGAATTAAACTGCCAGCTAGCGGCACACCGAATTGGTCTTTAGGTAACGAATCAGATTTAATTTTCTCAGCTACTAGTTTATCAATCTCGAGTATTGCTGAACTTGGATCATCTAATAGAGATTTAACTTCTGAATTAATCTCACCCATTTGTGTGATCAGCTCTCGCATATTACGCGCGCCAGCACCAGATGCAGCCTGGTAAGTCATTGGAGAAACCCACTCAACTAAATCACGTTCGAATAGACCGCCTAGAGCTAATAACATTAACGATACAGTACAATTACCACCTACAAAAGTTTTAACGCCCTGCTCTAATCCTTGCTTAATAACATCGTTATTCACTGGATCTAAAACAATGATGCTGTCGCTTTCCATTCTAAGTGCAGAAGCTGCATCAATCCAATATCCACTCCAGCCTGACTCTCTTAAATGTGGATAGACAGATTTTGTATAATCACCACCTTGGCAAGAAATAATAATGTCCATTTGGGACAAAGCAGTCACGTCATTTGCATCAAGCAACAGTTTAGGCGTGCCAGCAATGTTAGGTCCTAATTGACCAGTTTGAGAAGTTGTAAAAAAATGCGCTTCAATCTTATCAAAATCATTTTCTTGCTGCATACGCTCCATTAAAACGGAGCCAACCATACCACGCCAACCAACGAGTCCTACTTTATTCATAGTCTTTTACCTTGTATCAAATTATTTAGAATCATTGCGTGAGTCTAGACGTCTAAAACTAGCAAAAATCAACAAATAGCACTAGCTTTATCTTGTTAAATTTAAAAACTTTCATCTATTTTAGTTTTAATGCATTGTAAGATGTGTTCCACATGCATTTAAAAATAAGCCCACTCCGTTTAGTGGGCTTACTGATACGTTTTAACTCAGATTAGAATTCCATTGAAACATCTAAGCTGATCTGTTGAGCCATTTCTTTTTCACGGATCACAACGTTATTTTGCTGTACTTCAAAGTTCTGACCTAATAGATTCTTCACTTTAAAAGTAACTGTTGTATTAAAGTTCGGATAATAACTATAAACTAGGTCTAATGAATTGATCGGCTGCTCGTAAGCATCATCAAAATCATTAACGCCTGCCGCTAAAATACGATCACCAAATACATTATAAATTACTGATGCCTGATGATTACCATTATGTGAATCATAGTTAAGTTGGAAGTTAGCAACATACTTAGAATGACCTGTCATTCTTCGTTTCAGGTTTGTCAGATCACCCTTGTCAGCTTCTAATATTTCAACTTCTGAATCACTCAATGTAACGTTACCTGATGTAAATATTGCGCCACCTAGTGCATCAGCAGATAACTCAAGCAACCATTCAGCTTCGATACCATAAACAAAAGCCGTATCAGCATTGTCGAACTCTAGAGTGAAACGACCATCCGCTTCTGTTAACAAGGCTTCAATTGGTTTATCTATGTCTTTATAGAAGGCGCCGATTGAATAATTGTCACCATTTTCCATATAAAACTCAGCTCTGAAATCAAAGTTATCTAAATAACTTGATTCAAGCGTTGGATTACCGAGTGTACGATAATCGGTTAAAGGATCTTGGTACTGAACTGGTGTTAATTCACGCAAGTCCGGGCGAACAATTGTTTGGCCATAACCAAATCGTAACTGATAAGACTTTTCGCTATATGTGACAGAGAAAGAACCAAAGTAATCATCTTCCATCACACTCGCTTGTTGAATTGCTTCTTCACTAAGTTTGTCAGCAAGCAATGCTGGATCAAAAATTGAGCGAGAATATGCCAGTGCTACCTGACGGAAGTCTTCATAACGAACACCACCAGAAAAGCGCCATTTTTCTCCCATTAGGTAATCAAAGCTACCAAAATAAGCATCGATTTTCTGAGCTGCTAAGTAATCATCAGCAGCCGGCTCTTGGAAAAGAAGTTCAACATCAGTCATATCAACAGTTGAATCATCTCTGAAGTAAGAGCCTATTCCTAAAGCTTGAGTTGGAGTGTCAGCAAGTGATAGGCTTTCATTTTGACCAAAGCGATATTTTAGGAAATCTGTGCGGTAATCACGCGTTTTATCGACAAAAAAACCACCACCTTTTAGCTCTAACTCAAATCCATCAAAGTAAAAAGCTTTACTTGCGTTCCAACCAAAGTTTTCTACTTCATCTTCCATCGCTACGTAACGATATAAATAAGGATTACCGCCTGAACTTCCGGTATAAACCGTTTCTGAGTATTGACCATTTACGTATAAATCACGCACTGATACTTCTAATTCGCTTGGAATATCAGTTGTTGCGGTTGAATCTGTGTAATGCCAATCAACACCAACACCATCAAGTAATGACCAAGTTAAGTTGTGAGTACCTCTAACCTGAAGAATTTCAAGCTCACGTTGCTCAAAAGAAGTCAGGTTTTTACGTGTAACTTGTCCACTTTCTATACTTAATGACTTTGATGGTTCTTGATACATTGCATATGACGCTTCATTTTCAGTGTCACGCAGCATCATGTAACCTGCATTAATATCGTGTCCATCAAGTTTGTAACCAACATTTAATGAGGCATTTAGTTTGATGTTATTCTTGGTAGACTGTTTTTCTTCTTTAGCAGAATAACAAGTGAAAGTATCTTTACTACATTCTAGTTCCTCAGTGTCTTTTGTTGCCAAAACTGAGTTGAACTCTGTGCTATTAGACCATTCATTATCATAGGCAACAGAAGTTAAAAAACCTAGTTGGCCACCAAAACCAAATAAATCATCGAAACGATCACCAAACACAACCTTTGCACCGAAGTCAGGGTCAATGCTTTTTTCGACCATACCGAAATCACGAGGTAATGCTTTGATTAAACCCTTATTAAGTGCAATTGCAGCATCTTGGCCTATGTCTGAACCCTGCATTTTAGATTCAACTTGACGAATATTACGCACAGATAAATCAGATAAGCCGTTTATATAGGTATTTAATGCCATTTGGATTTCTGCTGGCATTTGGCGTAGACCGTCGTCTTTGCCTAACCAATCATCATCACTACCGTTATAAACTAGGCCAGTATCATTAGTGTCTTTATAAGCACCACCAACTTCAATTTTAAATACTCGATCCGATGGAATACTTTTAGTACGAATATTTACATCACCACCACCAAATGCGGCCGGCATATCTGGTGAGTAAGCTTTTTGAACTGCAAGCGATTCGATAATACTAGAAGGGAAAATATCGAGTGGAATAACATTTCGGGTTAAATCAGGACTTGGTACGATTGCACCATTTAAGCGAACACTTGAATAACGTTCACCCAAGCCACGTACATAGATAAATTTATCATTTACTAAACTTAAACCTGTTACACGGCGAAGTGCGGACGCAGCATCACTATCTCCGGTTCTTGAAATCTGTTCAGAACCCATGATATCTGCAACGAACGCTTGATTTTTACGCTCTTCAATAACAGCGCTCGCGCTTCCTTTAAGGCGACTACCAACAGCAACAACTTCTTCAATTTCTTGTGCAGTTTCATCTGCAGCTAAAACCTGTGATGCTGGTGCCAATAAAGAAAGTAAAGATAAGGTAATTAAATTTGCCTTAAATTGCTTTATTGGTTTCATTTTTAATTCCTCTAAACCAAATTGATTCAACAAGGGCGCAAAAGTGCGCCCTATCAGTTTATTTTGTGGTTTAGATTAGTTTTTACGTGCCATAGACGCTTTTACAAACTCAACCCACTCGTCGCTAGCGCCTTCACCGATTGCACCGATGAATGCGACATCGTCGAAGAATGAGTTGTCAGCATTCAGTTTTGCTGACTCGATAGCAACCGCATTACCATCTTTATCAGTAATTGTGCCTTTAGTCGTAACACCGTCTTCAGCAAGTACATTTGAGAAATCAGCAAAGCCGATTAGCTTGTTCATTTCACCAGCTAAGAACCACTGCTCAATATCGAAACCTGCTAGATCACCAGTAAGGGCAGTGTTAATTTCTTCGAAGTTTAAACCACAAGCGAAGATAGAGTTCGAGAACGAAATGTCACCAGCTTTAGCATTTGCGTGAACACCCGCTTCATGTGATTGGTCTTTATCGTTGAACAGGTCAAAACAACCTGCACCAGATTGAGTAGAAGAGTTAACAAATAGCATATTAACTAATTTCGCTTTGCCCCACTCTTTCATTTCCATACCAGCACCTGTGTTTTTACGTGCTTCAGCATCTACTTTACCATTTGTAACAACAGTCGCGTTTGCAATAGTAGGGAAAGAAACAGAAGTTACTAATTCAGAGTCTGCACTTGGCGCTTTCTTAGCACCATCAGTTTCAAAACCATGGTTACCATGCTCTTTTGAATGAACTAAAATGAACTGGCCATTACCTTTCCAACCCTCATCCCAGTCAATACCATCATCTACTGATTCAGTGATTACAATGTGCTTAATATCTACAGAGCCACCGAATAATTCGATACCATCATCAGCACCATTGTGTACATGGATGTATTCAATCTCAGTACCTGAACCAACTGCGTTAAGTGTAAGACCATTTAGTTCATTATCTGGTGTTACTTCGTAACCAGCGTATTTGATAACAACATGTTTTAATGTACCACTGTCGTCAGCTGCATCATTACCACCGTAGTAAGAAACGATACCTTCTGCTTTATGGTTACACTGGCCAGCTTCAGCATCAGCTTTAGCACAACGAATTGATTGGCCCATACCGTTAATTTGAATACCGCCCCAGTCACCAATTTGTGCAGTCGTTGAATCATCACCGTCTATGTCGCTGATACTTGTAAATACGATAGGCTTGTCAATCTCACCAATTGCTTCAATGTTTGCACCACGTGCAATACGGATGAAGCTTTCTGGCTTAGTGAAGGCAATGTTTACACCCGCTTCGATTGTTAGAGTAGGGCCGTTAACATCAATAACGCCGCCTTTTGATGTGTCTACATCTGCACCGATGAATAGTTCACCTTCAAAAATGTGTGCACCACCATCTGGCAAAGCAGGGATTAAGAAAGAAGCAGTAATATCTTTTGCGTTACTTGCAAATGCTTGGCTATACACACAATTTTTATTTGCGTCATCTGGCTTACCCTTAAACTCAACACCATCCATTGTGTATGACGCACATTCAATTGCAGTAGTTGGAGGTGTTGTAGTACCGCCACCGTTATTTCCTGAGTTATCACTTCCAGTATTATTTGTTACATTGCTAGTAGAGTTGTCTACACGGTTATCATTTGTTGTTGGTGTTACGTTGATATCACCACCGCCACAACCAGCAAGTACAAGAGCAGAAGTAATTAGGCTAGCTTTAAAAAACCCAGAAAGTTTCATTTTAATCTCCAAAAATATAATAAGTCGTTATAAGCGCAAAAAAGCTTGATGTATAAATTAATGGAGTTTTGTTACTGTTGGGTTACATTAAATATAAAGTTAGATGACAGTATTAATACATCTTTATGAATGGAATAATTATTAAGAAATTAAATTATAATTGATTATAAATAGAAAAAGCCGTGATAGTTAAACTAACAACGGCTTTGGTGTTGCGATTCTTTTATTTATAAAAGTGCTTGCTTTAAGCTTTCTGAGTGTAATTTCTCTTTTTTGACAAACTTGATCCATTGTTTAGCAAGTCTCGAGGATTTTTTATGCTTTTCAGCTTGCTCAAAAGCCAAAATGGAGGCGTCAAAATTTTCAAGGTTGTACTGTGCCATACCAAGTGCTACGTATGCATTGGCTTCAAAATTGAGCTCGCCTTTATCAAGGGCTTCACGAGCATAATCTGCAGCTTCTTCGAACTTCTCTAAGTTCAAATAAACCTCAGCTAACCTTTGAGAATAATTACCATGTTCAACCTTAGCGGCAGCCTGCTTAAAATGTGAAATGGACTTTTCATCCTCTTTAGCTTGTACGAAAGCCTCTGCGATGAATGCCTGGTTTTTTGCACTATTTTCAATCTTACCGCTTGAAACGCCCTCTTTTAAAACCGAGGCAGCTTTATAGTTCAAACCGTTGTACATATACACCTGGGCTAACTGCATGATTTCATTCTTAGAACGTATAAAGCCTTGTTGTTTGGCAGCCTCTAATATAGCGAGTTGTTTTTTTCCATCTCCCACTTCGCCATACATGCCGCCGAGCTGCACCCAATACTCTGGCTTATTATAAAGCTTCACCATTTTTTCAAGAACTTGAACCACCTGCTCAGGTTGATTCAAAGAATAATAAAGCGCGCGTTGTAAAACCAACCAGTTTTCTTTAGGTTGTTCGCCTTGGCTTTCAGCAAAGCTTATCGCTACATTGATGCTTTCAAGCGCTTCATTATATTGCTTTTGCAGGTAATGCGCGTTGGCACGTAAAACATAATAACTGTTTGCAATCGGCTTAGTGTTACCCAGTTTCCACTTATCAAGATACGAAATCACCTTCACATAATCATTGTTTGCCATGGCAAGCTGCGCAAGACTAAAAGTTGTAGACTGCCTTAATGATTCTGGAATTTGCTCTTCTGAAATCACTTGCTCAAAAGATTCAATGGCCTTATCTAACTGATTTTCGTTATAGTAAATAAAACCATAGAAGTTATACATCATCGCAACTTCGTAAGCATTCATGCTGCTTGCTCTTGCTTTGATGTTGTCTAACGCTTCTAGGCCTTCTTGTACCTTACCTTCATCAGCCAATTTTTGAGCTCTCGCCAATTGGCTATACACTTTGTTTCTAAGTGCCGGCACACGCTTTGTTTTAGTCTCAGCATAAACTGTATTGATGTCAGTTAAAGGCGTAACCGATAATAAACTTGGTAAAACAGACGCTGATAAAACAATACTAACGGTTAAAGTTAACTTTCTAATATTCATTTATATTTCCTCGCAACACACACAAAACTTATCCATTGATCTGGAATGAAATTTTGTTTTGAACACCGGCCACTTCAACTGCTTCGCCGTTAACAACACGGGGTTTATACTTAAATTTCAAGGCTGCATCCAATGCTGCTCTGTCGAAAATGCTCTGTGGTTCAGCAGTAATCACTTTAGGGTCACGAACAGTACCTTGTTTAGTTACTATGAACTCAACAATCACGTATCCTTCAATCCCTCTTGAAAGAGCACGTCTTGGATAGACTGGTGCAACTTTAACGATAGGAAGATATTCACCATCGCTTGATTCCAAAGCTAAACCACCACCCAAATCAACATCTGCTTGTACATCAGCACTAAAATCAAAATCAGTACCAGCTGCATCTAGATTATTAGCCTGCATTTGAGGCGCCTCCATAGGTGGTGGTGGCTCCTTAGGAGTTGGTGGTTTTTGTGGTTTACGCTCTTTCTTTTGAACCGTTTCTTCTTTCTTCAACCTTACAAAGTCAAGTACTTGACCTTTTGCAGGCTCAGTCATTGCACCTTCGCCACTCTGGATCAAAGCCTGCATTCCCAAAAATAGGAAGAAGGTGATAGTGGCAGCAATTAATAAAGCGGTTAAGTAACGCATTGTTGCTCCTATGATTCCTGCGCAGCAATTGATACATCGAACGCGCCTGCAGCTCTTGAGGCATCCATTACTTTGATAAGTAGCTCAGTTGTCGCCTTCTTATCAGCTTGAATAACTACACTGCCTTGTGGGTTTTCAGCTTTTAGACGTTCGATATTTGCTTGGACAGCACGAATATCAATCTGACGTTTATTTATCCAAATCTCACCTTTGTCAGAAATCGCCACTAAAATATTTGCACGTTGTTTTTTAACTGCTGTGGCTGCTTCTGGACGGTTTACATCTATACCTGCTTCCTTTACAAAAGAAGCGGTAACGATGAAGAAAATAAGCATGATGAATACAACATCTAGCATTGGGGTCATATTAATTTCTTCTGCTTCTTCTTCTTGAAAAACTTTTGCTAATGGCGCTCTCATAATTTTTTACCTCATGTTGCTTAGTGATCTAGCAACAATTTATCTTCTAATAACTCAACTTCACGTTTTGCTTTACGCTGTAAAAATGTCACAGCAAATACACCAGAAAGTGCACCGACCATACCGGCCATGGTTGGAATGGTTGCTTTAGACACACCCGCAGCCATTGAACGTGCACTACCTGTACCTGTAATGGCCATCACGTTGAAAACTTCAATCATGCCTGTAACTGTGCCTAATAGCCCCAAGAGAGGACATAAAGCAACCATGACACCAATGTATGGCAGGTTTGTATTTAACTTAATCCCAATACGTGAAATCTGAGCTTGTTTAATTTGTTCCGCATTCCAGCTATTACGCTCTGAACGTGCTTTCCAGCTAGCGATTACCTCTTTGCGCTGTTGACGGTATAAACCGAATAAATATATGAAGCGCTCTAAAATAAGTAACCACATTGCGAAGATAAGGACACCGATGACCAGGAGTACCTGGCCACCTGTATCTAGAAAGCTGCGTAGTGCGTTAATTGCATCTAGCAATAAAACCACGTTTACGCTCCTTTCTCACTACGCTCTGCAATAATGCCAGCGCTTTGTTCTTGCAAAATAAGTAACAGGTTACGAGAACGCGTATTTAACAGCGTGTATAAGAATACGGTTGGGATAGCAACTACTAGACCCAGTACAGTTGTAACAAGTGCCTGAGAAATACCGCCAGCCATCAGTTTAGGATCACCAGTACCAAATAAAGTGATTGCTTGGAAGGTGTTAATCATACCCGTTACTGTACCTAGTAGACCTAGTAGTGGTGCTACAACAGAGATAATCTTAATCAGGGTTAGATTACGAGTAATCTTTGGCATTTCACGAAGGATTGCTTCGCTTAGCTTTAACTCAAGCGTGTCGTAAGCAACATCTGGGTACTGCTCTTTAACCTTCATCACACGACCAAGTGGGTTATCTTCACGTGGTGTTGTGTCTTTAAGTTGACGACGAATTTTTGCACTCATCAGCATTAAACTAATGAAGCGTTCAAGTGCGATAAGTAAGGCAATAACACCGGTTGCTAAAATCACATAACCAACAGAGCCACCTTGGTGAACCTGCTCTTCTGTATTTGGTGCTTGAACTAAAAGGCCTAAAATAGAACCGCCTGTTGGGTCTAGTGCAAAATCAACGACTCCGCCATTTGCTGCTTGTAAATCTGCCGCTGAAGTCTGATAACGTGCAACTGGTTGTCTTGTTAGTTCAGAAATTGTGTTTGTAACAGGGTTGAAAGTTAAATATTTGCCATCAGCGATTAAGTTAAACGCACCAACACGAAGAACTTCTTTATTTACTTTCTCGCCACCAGCAACAATGACTTCTGCGTTATAACGAGAAACTTTACCTTGCTCTGTCATTTCACGTTGTAGTTCAAACCAAACCTTTTCAATATCTTCAATTGATGCAAGTTTTGAGCTTGAGCCCATCTTTGCTGCCATTTCATCCATGAACGCGCTGCGACCAGAAATTTCAGCAGAAACAACTGATGTTTGGAATTTATTGCTAGCATCACCTGATACTTGCTGAAGTACACCAAATAGCTCTTTTAGTGTACCCATACGTTTACTTAACGTATCAGACAAGTTTTGTAACTTAATTTCGTTTTCTTCAAATGACGTTTCAAAACGCTCTGAGCGCGCTAATTGGGCATTTCTGTCTGAAGTAAGCTTACGAAGTGCCGCATCTTGTTCATTACGTTTTGCGACAAATTCCGCTTCTCTGGCTTTATTTTCGGCAGTTTGTGCAACCTGCCCTTGCTCTAATGTTTTAAGTAACGCATCTAAGTTAAGTTCGTCGGCCATTGCTGCGCCTGATAAACCGAATGTCGTCGCTAAAATCGCAGCTTGACTAAATTTCTTTAACAGTTTCATTTTAAGACCTCTTATTTCGCAGCATTGATTGGTAGCGTTAACATATCTGGGGCAAGTTGCTTACGTGCTATGCGTAGCGCTTTATTTATTTGGCTGATGTTTGTATCTGGTAATTCTTTAAATTGTTTTGATTCTTTTTCCCAAATACCAGCCATTTTTCCATCTTTAGTGACATACATCAGTTCGAGACGACCGATACGTAAAAAATCAACTTCACGTTCTTGACCGGCAACGTTAATAAGCGCTGGGTAAGCTTCAATGGTACGACCGTATTCAACTTCAACTTGGTAAGCTTCAAGTACACGGCGGAACTTTTCACTTGATGTCACATCAGCACGCTCCATCATTTCACGAAGCTTTGAAACGCGCTGCTTACGCTCTTCTAATAAGAAAGGCACATCTAGAGCAACAAACTGCTCAAGACCTGTAATCATGTTAAGCATTAACGGGGTGATCTGGCGCTCAATTACTGACACTTGGTCCATTGATGCATTGATGTCTGCCATCTCTGCTAATTGATTTTGAATTTGTTTATCTAATTGACTGTTGTAAACCATCAAACCATCAATTTCTTTATTTAATGTTTTGAATTGTTGCAATTTCGACTGCATAGAGTCAGAAATAGAGTCAATTTTTCCCTGAGTTTTTAAAGCAGAGTCATTAATCGCTGCACTTTTTTCAACAACAGGATTTAAAGAATTGGCGTGAACACCAGTTGCTGTTGCTAAAACACCTGCAAGAAGCAGAGGGTTAATGCACTTCATCGCATACACCTTAGATTGATTGTTATGAAATTGCGTGCAGTTTAAAGAGGTAAAATGACAGTGGTGTTGCGCAAAAAATACAATTTTATTACAGGCGTAATAATTTATATAAATACACCAGAGGGATGAAGATATAATTAATTACGGCTTATATCTCCTTTTAATCCATATTTATATCTATCAGCGCCAAAAATATAAAAAGCTCCAAAAGGAGCTTTTTATAATAGAGCTTATGTGTAATTAAACTTTAAACTTTAATAACATCTCTTCTAAGTTTCTAAATTGAGCTTGAAGTGTTCTACATTCTTCTAAAGTCTGATGAAGGTTATCAACACCTTGTTTACTGATGTCGCTGATGTGATGAATATCAGAATCTAAGTTATGTATAACATCGTTTTGTTGTTGAGTTGCGCTTGCCACAGCATGGTTAACAACATCAATTGCGTCAATGGCAGATGTAACAGATTGCATTTTATCACCTGCCGCAGCAGCTTTATCCGCACTTTCTGAAGAATCTTTCAACGCTTCGACCATAACTGCAACAGCTGTACTAGATCCAAGTTGAAGGTCTGAAATGGTATTTTCGATTTCTTGAGTTGACTCTTGTGTGCGTTGTGCAAGTTGTCTCACTTCATCAGCAACGACAGCGAAACCTCTACCTGCTTCACCCGCTCTTGCGGCTTCAATTGCAGCATTAAGCGCTAAAAGGTTTGTTTGTTCACTGACACCTTTTATTACTTCAAGTACTTGTCCAATACTCGCTGAATGTTGATCAAGACTGGTTACTGTGTCTTGTGCTTGAGCCATCTTGTCACTCAAAGAAGAAATTCCGGCAATATTTGAATTAAGTACATGTTGGCTATCTGCACTGAGCTTATTTGCTTCAGAAGCTAGTTCAGATGCATTATGTGCATTACTACTTATTTCTTGCGCACTAGAAGACAATTCATTGATGGCAGTTGCAACACTATCAGTACGTTTCGTTTGATCGTTATACAAAGAAAGCGCATCATTCGCTTGCTCATTCATACTTGTGATAGATTGTTGTAGGGTTAAGGTAGATTCACGAACTTGCTTAATTGAGTCATGGATCTTGTCAACAAAGATATTAAATTGCGTCGACAATTCACCAAATTCATCTTCACTGGAGCAACTTAAACGTTGAGTTAAATCGCCTTCACCTTGTGCAATGTCTTTAATGGCATCATTTAGCTCTTTTACTGGTCTCATCAAATATTTAAGCAATACTTGAAGCATCACAACTATTGCCACAACACCGATGACAAGATAAATCAAAGCCATGTTTCTAAATGAAGATACCGAAGAGTAGGCAATTTCTTTATTAATTACGACACCCAGATACCAATTAACGTTATTAATCCCTTTCATAGGCACGAAAGAGACTATTTTTTCTACACCCTCTAACTGCATTTCAATAAACTCACTTTGCAGAGAGAGGCGCTCTCCAAACAAATCAGTCATTGGTTTGTCATTTAATCTCGTATTTGGATGAGAAAGAATTCTACCTTCACTATCTAGTAAAAAGCCGTAACCAAAACCTAAAAAGTCAATTTCGTTTATGATGTCTGTAATGGTGGCCATATCAATATCACCACCAGCAACAGCACTTAGTCGACCACTTTCAAATAAAGGTACGACTGCAGAGATAGTTAACTCATTTGTCGTGACATCTATATATGGCGTAGTAAATGCTGTAGAGCGCTTTTGTTCTGCAAGTTTATACCAGGGCCTTGTTGTCGCATCATAATCTGCTGGTAACTGAATTGATGGGTCATCTAAAACGAATGTACCATCTGGCATACCGATGTAAGTATTTTTAAATTCACCTGCGATGTCAGCTGTTTTTAGACGTCGTAAGATATCTGATTCAGTGTCTGACTGTTTATGGCCTTTTGCAACAGATTCAACAATTTTGAGCCTATCATTCAACCAGTTGGCGATATTTTGAGAAACTGAATTTGATATTTCGTGCAAAACAGCGGTAAGTTGTTCTTGAGTTTGGGCTCTCATAACAATGAAGTTATTGATTGTGAACAGCCCTAAGATGATCACTAAAACCAAAGATGCCGCGGCAGTTACTTTGGTAGAAAAACGTAATGATTGGAGCATGGGGATCCTACTTATTTTTATATGAACGCAACCTTTGCAACTCTTTTTTAACAAATTTTTTAGTGTTACGCTCTATATAATCGACAGAATTTCATAAATCTTAAGCTCATTTAGTATAGAACATGTGTTTTTTGCAATTGCAGCTTAAGTACAAATAAGTAAAATACGCAATCTTTTGCAAGGAGCGAAATAGAGTGTCTATGCTCTCAAGGCTATGGTTCTTTTGTTTCCTAGCTTTATTAACTACAACCAAACACGTTAACGCTAAAAGTATTGCTGAACTCAAAGCAATTCAAAAGTTACCAAATAATAAGCTCAAACTTAGAGCTTTCGAGCAAATTGATCCTACAAGCCTGACTGACCAAATTGCGGCATGTGAATACTATGTTTCTTATAGTAAAGCGCTCAGTAATGAAGGTCGAAGTGACGAAGCCAAACAACGGTTGTTAAATGAAATAAATAGCCCAAGCTTTGATTACAATCATAGATGGACAGCAAGACTCTACAAAGATTTAGCAGACATTCAGTACCACAACTATGACTATGAAGATGCACGCGAAACAATAAAAAAAGCGATATACCATTATAAAAAATCTGACAATATTGAGTTTTTAACGCATGGCATTGTAAGACAAGCTTCAATTGAACTTAGAACAAGTCATTATCTCAAAGGTATCAACATTGTAAAAACTTACCAAAAAGATTACCAAAGTTGGCTTACTGAGAAAGATCTTTCTAGCCTCTTTTACTTTTATGGACGTGCCTATGACCATCTTGGTGAGTTTAAAACTGCCTTAGAGTTTAAGATCAAGGCCTTTGAGATAGATAAGAAACTTAATGCTGCTGATAAAAGAATGGCAAACAATTTATTTGGGATAGCGGACTCATACAATAAAATTGGTGAGCATCAATTATCTTACAATAAATTTCTTGAAGCGTTAGCGTTAGACAGAAAATCAGATAATAAACAAGATATTGGTCATAGCCTTGCCAAACTATCCTACCAAGCTTATAAACTTAAACTCTTTGATCTTGGTATTGAACACGCTGAAGAAGCGATTTCTGTGTTTCAATATATAAAACATAAACGAAATACTGCATGGTCAAAGCATAACCTAGCTTTAAATTATGCTGGTAAAGGAGAGCTTCAAAAGGCAATCGTACTTGAGGAAGAAAACTTTTCCTTTCTAAACAAAACTAAAAAAGACTACCAGTTAAAAACCTCTGTTTGGAATCATCTAGCTGAATTGAGCCTCTTAATTAACAACCCGAAGAAAGCGCTTAACTATGCTAAACAAGCGTTCGAATTTGGTGATGTAGATACATTGAAAGACAGAAGACAAGCAAGCCTTAGTATCATGCATCGTGCTTATTCAATAATGAAAGACTTTGAAAACGCTTATTTGGTACAAAATAAATTACTTGAATTACAGTCTATTGCGCATAAAGAAAACTATGCAAATAGATTAGCATTTTTGCAAAATACAATTGAGGCTAAAGAAAAAGAGCAAAAACTTGCTGAGAAAGAACAAGAAAACCTATTAATCAGTAATGCGTTAGCGCAGCAACAAAATCAACAAATGGTATTTATCATTTTATTTATTGTATTCGTATCCTTTACGATCATTATTTACATTAAAATAAGACAAAATCGTGTTTTAGAACAACAACAAAGACTGCATCTCAATAAACTACTTGAACAAAGAAACCAATTATTCTCGCAAATTGCTCACGACCTGAGTAACCCAGTGACCATAGCAAGCTTGCATATTGAAGCGATGCAACATCAAATCATCGAGTGTAAACCTGAGAACCTTACTAAAATTAGTGAAAAACTTACAGATCTAAACCACTTAGTTAAGGACTTAGCAGGTCTTGCTAAACTTGAAACTGCGAATTTCACATTAAGTACTCAAGAAACAGACCTAAACAAATTTGTTAGCGATATTCATGATGAATTGGCGACTCAAACTACAGAACAAAAACTAACAATTGGGGCTAATAAATTTAACGAAACTTTCGCACACATAGATCCATTTAGGGTTAAACAATTAATTGCTAACTTATATAGCAATGCAAAAAAATACACACATAAGGATGGTGAGATTGACGTGCATTTTGCGGCTTGTGAGCATTATTTTAAAATAATAGTACAAGATAGCGCCCCATCTGTGCCAAAAGAGCATCTAGGGCAAATTTTTGATCATCTATTTCGTGTTCCAAATATGTCGAACACAGAAACACCCGGCCATGGCATAGGATTGTCCATTGTTAAGCAAATTGTTGACTTACATCAGGGTGAGATTAATGCCTCAGAAAGCGAATTAGGTGGGTTGAAAATAGAGGTTGATTTACCGCTAAAATAAAAATATGAAAAATAAAAAGCTAGAGAGAGAATGTCTAGCTTTTTACTGAGTTTCAATTAATCACAATCAAATTCTGGCCAATCGACTATGTAGTCTTCAAAATTTTCTTCAATATCGACTGTATTGTCTTTAGTGACTCTACCTTGAATACTGATCCCAAGCTCATTCATTTTGTCCTTTTTGCCTTTGTTCAGCAAAGGATGCCAACTTGCTAAGCCCCTGCCTTCATAAAGGCGCCTGTAGCTACAACTATTAGGCATGAAAAAAATATCTTTCAGGTTTTCTTTGGTGAGTTTGACACAAGATGGCACGAGCGTTTGTCTTTCTGCATAACGTGTACATGCACAAGTCTGTTCATCGATGTACTGACAAACTAAACTTGAATATATAAGTATTTCTCCCTCTCGTAGGTGATCGGTACTAGAAAAATCCTCTTCATCACTGTCTATAAAAGAATGTAGACAACACTTACCACACCCATCACAAATGCTTTCCCATTCTTGGTCATTCATTTGCTCAAGCGATTTAGTTTGCCAAAATTGTTCTGCGCCCATTGTTTTCTCAAATTACTATAAACAAGTAAATTTTACTTGATGGTAGCATTACAAGCAAAGGGCCAACTAATGTTGACCCAAAAAGCAAAAATTATCGCTGTGATTCAACCCACTTTTTAATCTTAGATTCTAGAATTGGCATTGGCAGAGCGCCATCAATCAAGATTTGAGTATGAAATGCTTTGATATCAAATTTGTTACCAAGTTGCTGTTCTGAATACTCTCTTAGCTCTTGAATTTTAAACTGACCAACCTTGTATGAAACGGCTTGTCCTGGCCAACCAATATAACGTTCAACTTCTGCCGTGACATCAGATTCAGCCATAGACGAATTTTCTAGCATAAACTGAATTGCTTGCGCTCGTGACCAGCCCTTAGCATGAAGGCCTGTGTCAACAACAAGGCGCATCGCCCTTAATTGTTCGTCAACTAAGCGACCGTACCACATGAGTGGATCTGTGAATAAACCGAGATCTTTACCAAGGCTTTCTGCATAAAGTGCCCAGCCTTCAGCAAATACAGTGTACCCACCAAATTTTCTAAAACTTGGAAGACCCTTTACTTCTTGCTGAAGTGCGATTTGAAAATGGTGTCCGGGTGCAGCTTCATGAATTGATAGGGTCTCAACTAAAAACTTTGGCTGTGCCTTTAAGTTATGCGCATTAATATAAAATACACCCGGTCGACTGCCATCAGGTGCAGGCGCAGCATATGATGCACCCGCTGCAGATTCTGCTCTGAAGGCTTCAACCAACTTTACTTCGTAATCAGCTTTCGGGGCGATATCAAATAACAGTGGCACTCGTGCATCTATTTTTTTCTTAACTTCAACATAGGCATTGATCAATTCATCTGCAGATTTGAAATAGAACTGTTCATCTTCTCTTAAAAACTCGAAGAAAGCTTGTAAGTCACCCTCAAATTTTAATTGACCTTTTACCCATTCCATTTCATTTCTTATACGCGCAACTTCGCTTAAACCAATTTCGTGAATTTCATCAGCGCTCATGTCTAAAGTGGTATGGTTCGCAATCTGATATTCATACCAAGCTTTACCATTTGGTAATGAGCTATAGCCAACACTTTCACGGCTGTTGGGTAGGTACTCTGTCTTCAAAAAATGTGTCATTTTCTTGTAAGCAGGAACAAGCTTTTCAAGAACCATTGATTTGTATTTAGCTGTTAACTGTTCTTTTTCAGTTTTTGTGAAAGAGTCAGGGAAGTTATTAATTGGTCCCCAGAAAACTGATTGAGTTTCGTCTTCTACAATATGGGCTTCAAACTGAGGAATGAGTTTAGTGGTTAGAGCTTTAGGTAAAACAACGCCTTTTTCTATCCCCAGGCGCATATTCGATTCAATACCTGCAAGCCATTCAATAAATCCATCTGCTCGAGAAACAAAGTTGTTATAATCTTCAACGCTATTAAATGGCTGAGCGCTTTGTCCTGAGCCTAGGCCGGCAAATACATTATGCAAACCAGACATTTGATTGATTGGCATCATATAACTTGGAAATTCAAAACCTTGTTTAGAAAAGGCAAGATCACGTTTTAGAATCTCATAACTTAGTAATGCTTGACCTGACAAGTTATTTTTATCAATTTTATCTAGCTTCTGTTGATATGACGTTAGTAGTTCATATGTTTCTTTAAGACTTTCGTCCGTTGCAGCCGAATCAAACTTATCATTGACACCTTGTCTGCCCATATACGTGCCTGAAATTGGGCTAAGTTCAACCATTGAGTTAAAGTAATCTTCACTTAAACTGTTAACGAGTTCATTTTGATTAAGCTGTTTGATAGATTCTGCTGAACGCTGTGTGTCAGTGCCTGTGGCACTACAACCGACCAAAGAAGCAGTTAAAGCGATAGCTATTAGAGAGTATTTAAACATCATGTGTCCTTATTAAGGTATTTATGACAGTGTGCCAGAGCTTAATAAAAAAACCATGTGTTAATTTAAGTTTAAACGCTTTGTTACACTTTTAAAGGCAACACAATATGAACACTTAATCCACCCAGCGGACCGTTTGAGGCGAAAATTTTCCCAAGATTGGCTTCGATAATTTGCTTACATAAACTTAAGCCAACACCTTTATGTTTACTTGAGTTTTGTCTTGCTTCATCTAAGCGCACAAGGGGGTTGAATATGTCTTTGAATAAATCTGAAGAGATTGCTTCACCTGAATTATCTATATTTATACTAAGTGCATCTGATTCGTTATCAATATTTATTGAAATATTCATTTGTGAACCCCCATGTGCAATGGCATTGTCACAACACTCATTAAGTACAGTAATTAGGCCTTGTTGATCGTATTCTAAAGAAAGCTCCATTTGCTTTGCGGGTAAAGAGTTCTCATCAGGAAGCGCTAAACTCAACTTCGTATTGTCTACATTGATAGATTGAATGTGTGCTAATAAATCTTTAACCGTATACTGTTTCACTTTTAAAGATTGCACATTTGGTGAAACTTGCATTAAGTGATCGATAAACAAATTGAGCTCATCGATCTTATTCATCAACTTACCGTAGCTTGTGTGCACATTATCTACAATATTATGCTGTAGTGATTCCACTTGTACTTTCATCACTGTCAGTGGCGTTCTTAATTCGTGAGATAAATCAGCAAATAACTTTTCTTCTTTTTGTTTAACAGCTTCAATGCTTGATTCTTGCTGAAGTTTCTCTTTATGAAGATTCTGATTTAACACATCAACTTGCGTTTCAAGATATGTGACAAGTTTATTTTGTACTGATTTGTTTTGTATCGCCAGCGCAACGGTAAACAGACTAACCTCAAGTAAGTACCCTATTTTAATGTAATCAGAAATCTCAAGGCTTGGAAAAATATTGCCATAACTTGCACCGACAATCGTCAATACATTTACAAATAAGACATGATTAAAGAGGCTTAACGAAAAAACTTTTATACCTGGGGCTTTTTGATACCAACTCCAATAAGCTGTATATAAAAATAGTGGAATAATCAAAGTGCTCAGGACTAAATTAAAAAATACAGTGTTGAACCACAATGAAACCGGGATCAGAACAAGATATGCATATAATAAAAACGTATAGATTTTACAAAGCATACGATTAAATTGCTTGAGTTGTAAGAAACTCTTGATAAAAAGCAAATGAAAAATTGGCACTGATGTCATTAACAGAGTTGAAAATAAGCTGGACTCACCGCCTAACATAGGCCAAAAATACTTTGAGGTGAAGCCAGACATATCCAATACAATCATTAAAAAAGTGAATGTCCATAGTGCATAGAAAATATTGGTTCTATTAGGGTTAAAAAATAGATTTACACTAATTATGAGAAGAATAGCCATGACAATACCAGCTATTGCACCATTAATAAGTGTACTTTTTTGCGAAGTGGCTAAATAATGATTGTAGCTATGTAATCGAATATTGGCAGGTGCGTTGGCAAACGTTCTGTATTCAATTAAAAGTGTGTGTTTTCTATTTAGGTTTAAATTTATAGGAATATAAAGCTGGGGGTCGAAAATCGGTCTATCATAAAATGTATCATTAGCATCAAGTTCTAACTTTAATTTTAAGCTCGTGTCTTCAATTTCATAAATTCGAAACAAAGGAAGTCTTGCATAACCAAAAGAAAGATACCAATTTTCTAAATCAGACTGGTTTTCAACTTCAAGTTTTAACCATTTACTGTAATTATGAATTTGTGGCTTCTGTTTTAGACTATACGCTTCAACCCAATTTCTGTTATCTCTAATAGCATTAGAGTCAAATAATTTATTGTCATAGTTAAGGTGCATCAAGCCAAAGTCCTTTAGCTCATAGACCGCACCATGCTTATCTAATACTAGGTCACTTGCTTTCACAGCAAAACTGTAAAGGACAAAACATAGACTAAAAACAATAAAGTAACAAAAACGCATCAAATAGAATCAATTAAGAATTATTAATATTTACAATTTATGAACCAACTATGGATCAAATATGGATTGTATCAGATTACACACTAATCAGATTGTAAATGAATGTAAAATCATAAATCTGTAACTATATGTTTCTATAGTGTTCTGAATTAATTTTATGTCATTAAACACTTGAATGATTACACAATCGCCAAGATGAAATATTTCTGTAATATTTCTCTGTTTTAATGCCGCCTGAAACAAAAACTTCATGAAAATGCCATATAAGGCATAAACAAAACGAGAACATTATGAGTGCTTCTAATCAGCAAACACTTTTCAATAAAATCTTAAACTGGGCTGCAATTGCTTTCTTAGTTTATTTGGTATTAGTTGCCGTTGGTACAGTCAGTGGTGGTTTTAAATTAGCATCTGGTGGTAGTGCCGGTGCTAAAGAGATTTTCTCATTCGCAACCAACCCATTTGTTGCCTTATTACTTGGTGCACTTGCAACAGCACTGGTTCAATCATCTTCAACTGTAACATCTGTGATTGTAGGTTTAGTAGCTGGTGGATTGCCTATCAGTATTGCAATTCCAATGGTCATGGGTGCAAACATTGGTACTACAATTACTAATACATTAGTTTCTATTGGTCATATTCGTTCTAAAGAAGAATTCCAACGTGCATTTTCAGCATCAACAGTTCATGACTTCTTTAATCTACTTGCGGTATTAATCTTCTTACCACTTGAGATCATGTTTGGCTTATTAGAGAAATTTGCATCTAGCCTGGCACATTTATTTGTTGGTGATGCAGACCTTTCACTTAAAAGCTACAACTTCATCAAGCCACTAGTAAAACCAGCTGTAGGTTTAGTTAAAGACGCAGTTAGCTTCTTAGACGGCAAAGCTGTTGGTATTGCAATGGTTGTTATCGGTATTGCGATGATCCTGTTTGCTGTAACTACGCTTGGTAAACTATTGAAAAAAGCACTAGTTGGCAAAGCAAAAGATTTACTACACGGCGCAATCGGTCGTGGTCCAATTGCAGGTATCACATCAGGTGCCGCAGTTACTGTAATGGTTCAATCATCTTCAACCACTACGAGCTTAATGATCCCTCTAGCAGGTAGCGGTGTATTCACTACACGCCAAATTTATCCATTCACACTAGGTGCGAACATTGGTACTACCATCACAGCACTACTTGCAGCAACGTCTATCACAGGTCCGGCAGCAGAAGTGGCACTAACCATTGCCCTAGTTCATGTAATGTTTAATGTATTTGCAGTAGCCCTAATCTACGGTATGCCTTTACTGCGTGAGATTCCATTACAGCTTGCTGACAAACTTGCAAAGATTGGCGCTGAAAATAAGCCAGCAGCGTTAGGTTATGTACTTGGTTCATTCTTCGTACTACCTGGACTAATCATGTTTGCAGTAAGATAACAACTGTGAAATAAATGAAAGAGGAGCCCTGCTCCTCTTTTTTGTTTTTATTGATCTCCTTCATATTAATTCAATAATTTCCTTGCAATTAAATTCTGCTAAGTCTAAATTGACTTTCAAATTTTACTGAAACTTTAAAAATGATTTTATCTCAGAAATTAGAAAACTTTGTATTGCACTGTGGTGAAATGGGTAGCCGCTGGGGTTTTAACAGAACGATTGGACAAATGGTTGGTCTGTTAGTTATCAGTGAACAGCCTCTAAGTGCAAATGAAATTGCTGAAGCACTTAGAATTAGCCGTGGTAATGTCAGTATGGGGATCAAAGAACTACAATCTTGGCAACTGGTTAAAGTCATTCATGTCCCTGGTGATAGAAAAGAATACTATGCACCAAATGGGTCTATTTGGGATTTGGCAAATAAAGTTTTTGAAGAACGAAGAAAAAGAGAAATCGATCCAACACTTACCTTACTTAGAGATTCGATTATAGAACCGGCTCAGTCTAATGAAGAAGCTTATGCTCAAGAGCAAATGCAGCAGATCCATGACTTATTAGAAACGGTAACTAAATGGTCAGCCGAATTACAAAGACTCTCACCTGAACAATTACAAACTCTCATGAAGCTTGGGTCTTCGGTTAGCAAAGTAATAGATTTAAAAGATAAGCTTTTAAAGAAATAGTTTCACACTTGCAGGCATTATGCCCAATCAAAAAAGGCAGCTATGAAGCTGCCTTTTTTATATGAGAATCGTACTAAATTTTTGGATAGCCAATTCTATCTGATAGGTAACCAACGCTTGTTGCAAAGTAATAAGAGCGATTCCAATGCATTAAGGCTTTGTAATTATCATACGCTAAATACATACGACCATTAATGTCGTCAGGCATTACTAACGCAGCTGTAATATCTACTTTAGGTAAGTCTGAACCATCCGCTCTTCGTAAACCAAGAGCTTGCCAGTCACTTAAAGAACGCTCTGAATCTTTCCAGTATTCAAGCCATTGTTTACGCGTCTTAGTGCCTCGTTTTAGAACATACTTATGGTCAAAGTTTTCAGGTAGTTGGATTTGGCGACCCCAAGTAAGATTGTCATTCCAACCAGCTTGTTTTAAATAATTAGCAATTGAAGCAAATGCATCAACTTCAGTCGTCCAAATATCTTTTCGCCCGTCACCATCGTAATCAACGGCATAAGAATTAAAAGAAGTTGGCATAAACTGAGTTTGACCCATAGCCCCAGCCCAGGAGCCTTTAAATTTATCTAAACTAATATGACCATCTTTTAATATATCAAGTGCAGCCCAGAGCTGACGCTTGTATAAAGCCTCTCGTCTGCCATCGAATGCGAGTGTAACAACAGAACTAATAACAGGGTGGCCACCTTGAATACGACCGAAGTTACTTTCAAGTCCCCATAAAGCAACGATGAATCTAGCTTGTACACCATATTCTTTTGCGATCGTTTCTAAAACAGGTTTATGTTTTGAATATAAGTTTCTGGCTCTATCAACTTTCCACTGAGGCACGCGTTTTGGTAAATAAGTTTCTAGGGTTTCAACCACTTCTGGTTGGTTTTTATCCGCTTTTATAACTTTCTTTTTGAATTTAACCGTTGCAAACGCTTCGTCGATCAAGGTCTGACTATAACCCTTTTCTAGCGCTTCAACTTTCAAGTTTGAAACATATTCATCGAATTTTGCTTGCGTATTAGCAAAGACTGAAAATGATAAACTCGAAGCGATTACTAGAGGAAGAACAAATTTAGACACTATCTACTCCGTTTTGTTTTTTTAATTCATCCAAAAGGTTCTCTTCTTTTGGTGGTAATTGTAAATAAAACCCTTTATCAGTTAACTCAGACTGAACAAGACCGATATCAGCAACACCTAAGCGTTCTCTCTTAGATAAATCGAACATCATGACGTAAATTGGAGTGCCAAACATACCCATTAAAGGTTCAGGAATTTTGCTAAAATCATCACGTTTTTCAATGTAAAGGTAAGTATCTGCTCTTTTTGAGCTTTTGTAGACCGCAGTTAGCATTATAACCCTATAAATTCTTGCTTATATCTTGACAGCACTATAACATGACTAAAAATATAATTGGAAAGTTTAGCGAGCAACAATGAAGCTTAAATTAAGCTTCAGTTCTATGCTTCATATTCTCTCTTTCTAATTTTATAAACTGGATAATTATAAGAACTGCGTAATATGTCTGAACAAACATTCGAGTTAAAAGGCAACCTTTTCACTCTTTCTGTATTACATCTATTTACTGTCGACTTAGCTCTATTACGCAAAGAGCTAGACGAAAAGATCTCTCAAGCACCAAAATTTTTCCAAGGTGCGCCTATCGTAGTTAATCTTTCACAAGTTCAAGAAGAATCAATTGACTTTCTTGAACTTCGCAATGCAATTTCTGCTTTACAACTTAACCCAGTTGGGGTGTGTAACGGTTCTGAACAGCAAAATATCTCGGCTAAAGAAGTTGGCTTGTCAGTACTAAATTACAGTCAGGACGTGCAAAAGCCTAAATCTAGCACTTCGACCGAGGTTGTAGAAAAAGAAGTTTATTTACCGCCTCAAGTTATTCAAACAACAGTGCGTTCTGGTCAACAAATTTATGCCAAAGGCAGAGACTTAATTATACTTGGAGCAGTAAGTCACGGCGCTGAAGTAATCGCAGATGGTAATATTCATATTTATGGTACTTTGAGAGGTCGTGCAATAGCAGGCGCTTCAGGTGCACAAGATGCGGCAATTTATTGTCAACAATTAAAAGCTGAGTTAGTTTCAATCAATGGTAGCTATTGGTTAAGTGAATCACTTCAAGGTGAATATTGGGAACAACCAGCACAAATAACACAACGTAACGAATCTTTAGAAATAACAGCTTTGGTCAAAGGATAATTCAGATGGCAAAAATTATTGTCGTAACTTCAGGTAAAGGTGGTGTAGGTAAAACTACCTCTAGCGCAGCAATTGGCACAGGCCTAGCGCTCAAAGGATACAAAACAGCCATTATTGACTTTGATATTGGCCTTAGAAACCTTGATTTAATTATGGGTTGTGAACGCAGAGTTGTTTATGACTTTGTTAACGTTATTAATGGTGAAGCAAATTTAAATCAAGCTCTTATCAAAGACAAAAGAGTCGAAAAACTCTATATCCTTCCTGCATCACAAACACGTGACAAAGATGCACTTACAAAAGAAGGCGTAGAAAAAGTTTTAGAAGAGTTAAAAGAAGAGTTTGACTATATTGTATGTGATTCGCCTGCAGGTATAGAAGCTGGTGCTATGATGGCGCTGTATTTTGCGGATGAAGCAATTGTAACAACAAACCCTGAAGTATCTTCTGTACGAGATTCAGATCGTATTTTAGGTATTTTACAGAGTAAATCTCGTCGTGCTGAGCAAGGCTTAGATCCAGTTAAAGAACATCTACTTCTTACTCGCTACAACCCTGAACGTGTAAACGCAGGTGAAATGTTGTCTGTGGAAGATGTACAAGAAATTCTTGCTATTGACCTTCTTGGCGTGATCCCAGAATCAACGGCAGTGCTAAATGCCTCTAACTCTGGTCAACCTGTTATCCTTGATAATGAATCTGACGCTGGTCAAGCTTACGCTGATGCAATTAATCGCTTACTCGGTGAAGTCGTTGATTTCAGATTCTTAGAGGTTGAGAAGAAAGGTTTATTCAAGCGTATATTTGGAGGATAGAATGTCATTACTCGATTATTTTCGTTCAGAAAAGAAATCAAGCGCTTCGCTGGCTAAAGAGCGACTTCAAATTATCGTTGCACATGAACGCTCAAAACGCGGCACGCCTGATTACTTGCCACAATTAAAGCAAGATATTTTAGATGTTATTAGAAAGTACGTGAAGGTCGATTCTGACGCTGTAAACGTCCAATTTGAACAAAATGAGGATGATTTAGCAGTTCTTGAACTTAACGTTACATTACCTGATGACGAAAAGTCTTAATAAAAAAGCCTAGGCAATGCCTAGGCTTTTTTATTTTCATCGACAAACTTTAGCTATTGCCATTCCACAAGAACGTCTTTTAAAAACTCCCATCGCCAGGATTTAAGTAGATCTGGCCTAATTAATAAATCCCTTGTTTCATCAGTGTGTTTCCATTTCCAACTGATCAATTGATTAATTTGTTTTTTTGAAGCAAATACGTCAGCAGGAATTTCAGTGGTCGAAGCCACTTGCTTTATTTTAGTTGCAATGTCTTTTGCAGCTCTTTTGTATTGAGGATAATCAATCAAGCGAAGTAATTTCTCAGGACATGCTTCTATATCGACTGATTTCGCTTGCTCGATGAGATTTAGGATTTCTTTACCAGAGCGATTTACTTCCATAGCCTCAACACCAGGTATATTTCTCAAAGAAGAAAGGCTGGTAGGCCGACGCCTTGCTATCTCGACCATGTTTTGTTCTTTTAAAACAAAATTCAAAGCTAAATTTTTATTCTTAGCTTTACTCTTTCTCCACGGCGCAAGCAGTTTTAAAGCAGCTAAATCTCGCGGTTTAAGTTGCCATGCATTTTTAATATCTTGGTAAAGTAATTCATCTGGTAATTCGTAAGAACGTTTCTCAATAACCAATTGGCTTTCTTCAAGTACGATATGGGTTAAACCCTTTTCAGAGATTTGCTCAGAAATATAATTGAAACAAGGTAGCAAATAAAACACATCACTGGCTGCGTAATCTAATTGCTTCGTTGTCAATGGCCGCTGTAACCAGTTTGTCCTTGATTCACTTTTATCAATTTCTATTTCAAGGATTTGCTTAACCATATTTGCAAAACCAACACAATTGCCTTGACCTAATAATTGTAAAGCAAATTGAGTATCGAACATCGGCGTTGGTACAAAACCAGCGAAGTTATTGAATACTTCAATGTCTTCAGACGGTGAATGTAGTATTTTTAATACACCATCTGATTTCAAAATTTCCCAAAAAGCAGAATAATCTAACGCTGCTAATGGATCTATTAATGCTAAGTTTTGTCCATCATAAACTTGGATCAGTGCGACTTCAGGATATAAAGTACGACGACGCATGAACTCCGTATCTAATGCCAATATAGTGGCGTCACCAATCGCTTTTACAAATTGATCTAATTGTTGTTGCTCTGTAATGACTTGGTACTGCACTTTCACTCCTAAGCCTTGTGTTATAAAAAAACCGGCTTTCGCCGGTTTTTATCAATCTTTTAAAGCACGCCTTAGAATTTTTCCGACGTTAGTTTTTGGTAACTCGTCACGGAACTCTACTAGTTTCGGTACTTTATAATTGGTCAAATTATCTCGACAATGACTAATTATATCTTTTTCTGTTAAAGATGGGTCTTTTTTAACGACAAATACTTTAACTTGTTCACCACTAACTTCATGCGGCACACCAATGGCAGCGACTTCAAGCACACCATCATGCATGGCAACAATTTCTTCGATTTCGTTAGGGAACACATTGAAACCAGACACTAAGATCATATCTTTTTTACGGTCAACGATATAGAAGAAACCTTCGTCATCGTAAGTTGCGATATCACCCGTAGCAAACCAACCATCCTTAAGACACTCTGCAGTAGCTTCTGGACGATTATAGTAACCTTGCATGACCTGTGGGCCTTTAACGCAAAGCTCACCGGCCTCACCTTTAGGTGCTTCTTCGCCGTTTTCAAGAATAATCTTGAGCTCAGTACTCGGAGCAGGTAAACCGATTGACCCATTGTAACCATCTAAGTCATATGGGCAGATTGTTACAAGCGGTGCACACTCTGTTAGACCATAACCTTCCATTAGTTTGCTCTTGGTAACTGCTTGCCACTTTTCTGCCACAGGGCGTTGAACAGCCATACCGCCACCTAGCGACATTTTCAACTTAGAAAAGTCTAAATCCGAAAATCCAGGAGTATTCAACAAGCCATTAAATAAGGTATTAACCCCTGTGATAGCAGTGAACGGGTACTTAGCTAATTCTTTAACAAACCCAGCCATATCACGTGGATTGGTAATTAAGATATTATGACCACCATACTTCATAAATGTTAAGCAGTTCGCTGTTAATGCGAAAATGTGGTAAAGCGGGAGTGCCGTAATAACAACTTCTTTTCCTTTGTCTAGTACATTGTCTAAACAACCCGAAACTTGCTCTAGGTTACCCACCATATTGCCATGTGAAAGCATTGCACCTTTAGATACACCAGTAGTACCCCCCGTATATTGCAAAAATGCTAAGTCATCTCTATGAATATCTGGTGCTTTATACGCATTCGGATCAGCACGAACGACTTCATTAAAAGGAATAGCATTTGGTAATGAAAATGGTGGGACCATCTTTTTCACGCGCTTAACCACGAAGTTAACTAAATGCTTCTTAACTCCGCCCAACATGTCGCCAATTTGTGTAAGTACAACATGTTTAACGTTTGTCTTACCAATCACGCTTTCAAGCGTATTAGCAAAGTTTGCAAGAATAAAAATGGCTTTAGTTTCAGAGTCATTCAACTGATGCTCTAATTCTCGCGCAGTGTATAAAGGGTTTACATTCACTACGGTACAACCGGCACGAAGTACACCTAAAATACTAATTGGTGTTTGCAATAAGTTCGGCATCATCACCGCAACCTTATCGCCTCGACCTAACCCTAATGTATTTTGTAGATAGCTAGCAACTGCTTTTGTTGCAATATCAACTTGTTGATATGTCATCGTTTTTGACATATTGCTGTACGCAGGTAAAGACGCGTACTCAGTAAAACTTTTGTCAAATAATTCAAGCAGTGAGTTGTAGTGCTCTGGATCAATTGTTTCAGGCATACCTTTTGGGTAACGCTTTAACCAAATTTTATCCACAGTAACTCCTCGTTTATCGTTCTTATTTTAATATTAACCTTAATCTATCTAAGGCACTTTAACAATTGAGCAAAAACTCTAATTTACCGATATTCCCACATTTCTCTTCAATGTACAATCAAGATTCATTATATGCGTCGAAATGAGATGAAATTGTTTGTAAAGTTTGCGCTGCATTTTCCATATGGCAGTGATGACCTCCAGGCATAACAGATACCGTCAAATTTTGAAAACAATCTCTGAATAATTTTAGCTGAGCATCTATCATGGGGTACCCCTGCTCTGCTTTTATAAACAGTGTTGGGGTTTTAATACCATCTAAACAAGACAAAGCTTGTGCTGTAGAGAACCTGAAACCTGAATGTTGCTTTAAACGTGGATCAGTTTTCAGTTTAACGCCTTGTTCTACAAACTCCGTATTTCGTTTCATCAAAAGTTCGGCGTTATCATAATCTAATTCTGAAACCTTCATTCTTGCCTTTACAACATCATCAAAACTTCTAAACGATTTGCTTTCCAAACTCTCAGATGACTTCTTTCTTTGTTTAAAAGCGTTTAATAACTGCTGTTTTGTATCGCTCGGTTTGGTTGTGACTATCCCTATTCCATCAATCAAACTCATAGCTGCAATGCGTTCAGGGTAACAGGCGGCATATAGATTACAGATCATGGCACCCATTGAGTGGCCCACTAAGAAAACTTTATTGAAATCAAGCTCTTCAATTAGTCTTTTCAAGTCATAAACATAATCAATAAAATAATAGTGGGCATCATGACTTTTCCAGTGAGATTCTCCATGCCCTGGCAAATCAATTGCAAGCCAAGTGTAGTCAAGCGTATTCAAACCCTCAGCGAAGATCGGAGCAAAACTATTGCAGTTATCTAACCAACCATGAAGGCAGATAATCAAGTTTTTACCACTTCCTTTAAACTTTCCCGATAAACCAAGCTGCTTTAAAGCTTTAAACGTATTTTTTTCGCTACTTGTCATATTTTCATTATTTAAAAAACACTTAACTGGTAATATCTTTACCTTACTTAAATTTAAAAGCAAAAAATATCAGTAAATAATAGCTAAATATTACTCATTAATAATCGAGTGTTATAGCTAGATAACTATCTGATCACACGGGAAGAAATAAGGAACTTATATGAAGTACGCGATGAGCGCATTAACAACATCGTGCTTAATGGCTTTTGGTAGTCATGCATTTGCTACCGAAGCACCAAAGAATATTATTTACATGATTGGTGATGGTATGGGCCCAGCTTTTACCACTGCATATCGTTATTATTCTGACAACCCAAATACCAAAGTAGTAGAACCCACTATATTTGACCAAATCCTTGTTGGTATGGCACACACCTACCCTGACGATGATACTTATGTTACTGACAGTGCAGCAGGTGCAACAGCACTTAGTACTGCTACTAAAACCTATAATGGTGCAATTGCGGTCGACACACATAAAAAACCTTTGAAAACCATGCTTCAAGTAGCCAAAGAAAAAGGTATGCGTACTGGTTTAGTATCTACTTCACAAATAAACCACGCTACACCAGCGAGTTTCGCAGCACATAACGAATCTCGTCGTAACTATGATGAGATCGCTGATGATTACTTCGACATAAAAATTGCAGGAAAACTACCCGTCGATTTAATGCTTGGTGGTGGCGTGCAATATTTTAAACGCAGCGACAGAAACTTAATTAAAGAGTTTGAAAAAGCGGGTTATCAATATACGTCTGATTGGCAAAAATTAAATCAAATTGAACAATTACCAGCACTGGGTCTATTTGCTGACAAAGCGTTTCCTCACGCAATCGATGAGAATCCAAACCGCTTAGAAAAAATGACGTTTAAGTCTTTAGATTTAATATCTAAAAACAATGATAAAGGTTTCTTTATCATGCTAGAAGGCAGCCAAATTGATTGGTGCGGGCACGCAAATGATATTGCATGTGCCATGAAAGAAATGCACGACTTTGCCAAATCAATTGAACTAGCCAAAGCATATGTTGACCAAAACCCCGACACGTTATTAGTTGTAACCGCCGACCATTCTACGGGCGGTTTAACCCTAGGTGCGAATGGTAAATACACTTGGCTACCAGATGAGGTGAAGAAAGTAAATTCTTCTGTTATGACGATAACTAAGTCACTACTTGAAGCCGATGATTTAAAAACTGCTTGGTCTCAACATACAAGTTTAGCGCTTAGTAAAGACAATTTAGCTTCGCTATCAAAAGCTAAAAAAGACGGAGATGAAGCGCTTTACAAAGCCATCAATAAAGTCATTAATACAGCGACTTATACTGGCTGGACGACAAGCGGTCATACTGCAATCGATGTACAAGTATTTGCTTACGGCAAAGGCTATGAACAATTTATAGGGTCACAGAACAACACGCAAATTGCAGAAAAACTAATTCACTTTATCGAAAAGTAATTTATAGATAAATAATCAGTTTTAAAAAGCCAGAACACTGTTCTGGCTTTTTAAATATTTAAGCGTGATAGCGGGATTTATTCTCTACCAGGCAGCTTTTTCCAAGTTACCGTATCTCTGACATAATGAGGCTGCGCATCGGCAGCTTGAACTGTGTTACCTTTAACAAACTCAACTTCTGCGATTTTTAGCATATACGCGGCATCAGGTAAGGTAATTTCAGAGATGACATCTAAATTTAATTCGGCGGCTTGCTCAGCATAAGCTTCCCATGCAGTTCCTACCGCAGTTATGCCTTTAATCGACTCAGGTAAATCAGCTGGCGCACAAACCACTTCATTTGTATCTGTGTTTAATTCAGCGAGTCCAGTTTCAGATTTACGATAATGTGCGAAATAAATCTCACCCATTCTTGCATCGATACCCGTAACGACTGAATCTAGTTCTTTTTCTTCCAATGCTTGTTGAGCCATTGCCTGTAGTGTTGAAACCCCCACCAGCGGAAGGTTTGCACCGTAAGCCAGCCCCTGCGCAATGGCGACACTAATACGGACACCAGTAAAACTGCCCGGTCCACGACCAAATACAATGCCATCTAAATCTTGTAACTTACAGCCAGCTTTGTCTAATAACTCAGAAACTAAAGGCAACACTTTTTGGCTATGTTGCTGAGGACAAACTTCAAAATGTTTAACTGTTTGACCATTAAATTGAATGGCAATACTTAGCGCTTCAGTTGAAGCATCTAACGCTAAAAGGTTATAAGTCATATTATTCTATGTTCTCTAAAAACTGTAATGCGCTTTGAAAATCTCTTGTGCGGCGCATATTAGGTAAGCTTTGTAAAAATGTCTGCCCATATTTTCGCGTAACTAGACGGTTATCGCAAATGACAAGTACACCTTTATCACTGTGATCTCGAATTAAGCGACCGACACCTTGTTTAAGGTTAATGATTGCTTGGGGTAATTGAATGTCTTCAAAAGGCTCACCGCCGGTTAATTCACAATCTTTCATTCTAGCTTGTAATAATGGATCGTCAGGTGATGTAAAAGGCAGTTTATCAATTAAAACACAACTGAGTGCATCACCACGAACATCAACCCCTTCCCAAAAAGAAGCTGTGCCCATCAATACCGCATTTCCGTGTCGAATAAACTGTTCAAGAATGATCCGCTTAGACGATTGCCCCTGCATAAACACAGGATATTCAGTGGCAGTACTTAACCCCTCATAAACTAAGTGCATGACTCTGTAACTGGTGAAAAGTAAAAATGTCCGCCCTTTTGCTGCTTTTATAAGCTCTTTGGCTAGTTTTACCAGGCTATGTGGCATCATATCGTCACTTGTTTCAGGTAAATATCTAGGCATGCATAACACCGCCTGATTTTCATAATCAAAGGGACTTTCGACCAATAGTTGATGCTTAGGTTTTAAGCCCAAACTCTTATTGAAATGATCTAACGAATCATTTACTGACAAGGTCGCTGACGCGAACGTAAAACTCGCTTGCGTACGCTCTATAATTTCTTTGAATTTATTTGCGACGTTTAAAGGTGTGATATTGATCGTTAAGAAACGTCTGGTCGTCTCGTACCAATAGCTGTAACCCGTTTGTGTGGTGTCAAATGCACGCTCTAATTGATTTTTGAACTGCAACACCTTTTCAAATGGGTGTTCAATTTTGTCGCTTCTATCAAGGCAGAGTTTTAAAACTTTATATAAGAAATCTAAATCGGAAATGACACGGTGCAACGCATCACAAATGGTTTTGCTGGTTAAAGATTCTCGCCAATCTCCCCGTGAACTCTCACCTGCAAAAGCGAGTCGAAGATCGGCAACTGCCGTTTCTAACTTATTGAGTGTATTACCCAATTGCAACATGTCTGGAATATCAGAGCGGTAGATTAAACGCAGATCGTTGATTAAAGCAACCAGCTGTTTGGTGCTTATGCTGTCACCAAAATAATCACTGGCAATTTCTGGAATTTGGTGCGCTTCATCAAAAATATAATTATCAGCATCAGGCATAAGCTCAGCAAAGCCAGAGTCTTTCACCGCCATATCAGCAAAAAATAAGTGATGATTGATCACCACAATATCTGCTTCCATTGCTTTGATACGCGCTTTTCTTATATAACATTCAGCGTAATCAGGACACTCCTTGCCTAAACAGTTATCCGCTGTTGAGTTTACGTAAGGTAATACTTTGGCATCTTCTTCAATACCAACACAATCGGCTAAATCACCCGTATTAGTTTGAGAGGCAAACTTTGCAACCATGGCAAGTTGATGCATCACATCAGGGTCATCGGTTGGAACATGGGCGACATGCTGCTCAAGTCGGTAGGTACATAGATAATTTGCACGCCCTTTTAACAGGGCAACTTTTCTACCTTTGTTCAATATTTTAGAAAGTTGTGGCAAATCTCGATGATAAAGCTGTTCTTGTAGTGCTTTAGAGCCAGTGGTAATAATGGACTTTTTATCGCTGAGTAACACAGGAATTAAATAAGCGAATGTTTTACCCGTACCGGTTCCTGCTTCGACCACACATTGAGATTTATGTTCTATTGCGGCATGCACCATCTCAGCCATATCAATTTGTGGCTGTCTTGGTTTATATCCAGGAATATTTAAAGCTAAAGGACCTGATTCTGAAAAAAGCGTTTTAATTTGCAAGAAGTGACTACAGCAGTGTTTTTTGCAATTGTACGGTTTAGTGTTTAGATGAGCAACAGAGTGTTCGAAAACATGATTAATATGTTACGCCCATATATCTAAATGCTTACCGTCATCCTTGTCGTTTTCATTTTGTTTTTGCTTTTTATTGGGTGATTGCTCATTGGATTTTCTTTTTACGTCTTCTTTTTTAGCTTTATCGAGTTTTATTTTTTCAACTTTATTATCGATAACACCTGCAACATAGAAAGTCGGCTTATGTGACACCTCAAGCCTAATTATGTTATTTAACAAAGGTTTAAATGCATCCATTATATCCTCCTGCAAGCTTGTACCTACTACTTATTATCGACCGTTATAATTTATACTTTAAAAAAATCAAATTTTTAGTTGCACTGAAACCGTAAAATATGTTCTTCTAATTACGTTATCAAAACTGATTAAGAGAATTTACATGTTTATTACACTGACAACTATTCATCATCACCATCATACACCCGAATAGCCTGTCAGGTATTTCGCTGGTGGGTTATTCCTAAAAGGAACCTCCCGGCGACTCAACTCAGAATTTATATCGCCCCGAGGTTCCCTCGGGGTTTTTCGTTTTAGAACAAAGGATATAAATTATGAGTACTAACAATCGTTTAAGAATCGCAATTCAAAAATCAGGCAGACTTTCAAAAGATTGCCAAGAACTTCTCAAGCAACTAGGTGTTAAATTAAACCTACGTGAACAGCGCCTAATTGCACACTCAACCAATATGCCTATCGATGTTTTACGTGTTCGTGATGACGATATTCCAGGTCTTGTAATGGACGGTGTATGTGACCTAGGTATCGTTGGTGAAAACGTACTTGAAGAAACGCAAGCGGAGCGCCAGAGCCTAAACCAATATTCTGAAGTACTTAAACTGTCTAAGTTAGATTTTGGTTACTGTCGCCTTGCACTTGCATGGCCACAAGAACTTGGTCCACAAGATAAGTCTTGGTTTGAAGGCAAGCGTATTGCAACAACTTACCCTGAAATTCTAAAAGGCTACCTAAAACGTGAAGGTATCAATGCAAGCGCGGTAATGCTAACTGGCTCTGTAGAAGTCGCACCTCGTGCAGGCCTTGCTGATGCAATCTGTGATCTCGTTTCTACTGGCGCAACCCTTGAAGCAAACGGCTTAATGCAAGGTGATACTATTCTTGAATCGAATGCATGTCTTATTCAAAATCCAAAACTTAACGATGAAGATAAGCTTGCTCTAATCAATAAATTAATGCCGCGTTTAAAGGGTGTTAAACAAGCTAAAGAAAGTAAGTACATCATGCTTCACGCGCCTAAAGCAAAATTAACAGAAGTATGTGAACTACTGCCTGGTACTGGTCAACCTACCCTATTATCACTTGCTGGCTCTGACGATTATGTGGCGCTACACATGGTAAGTAGCGAGACATTATTCTGGGAAACCATGGAAGAGCTAAAAGCACTTGGTGCAAACTCTATTCTCGTTATGCCAATTGAAAAAATGATGGAGTAACGACTGTGTTTAAGTGGAATGAGGGTTCTCAATCAGCACAGGCTGCAATTTTACAAAGACCTGCAGTTACAGCCAGTGAGTCGATTGAGAAGCAAACACAAGCGATTATTAATGATGTCATTGCAAACGGTGACAACGCATTACTTGAGTTTGCTAAAAAGTTCGACAAACGTGAACAACCTCGTTTACGTGTGCCGAGCGAAGAAATAGCACAAAGTGAAGACTTGCTTGAACCGTCTTTAAAACAAGCCATTGATTTAGCTTATAGCAACATCAAAGCGTTTCACGAACAGCAACAACCGATGTCTAAAAAGATTGAAACCGCACCGGGCGTTGTGTGTGAATTAAAATTTGAAGCCATCGATGCTATCGGTCTTTATGTACCTGGTGGCAGTGCGCCACTGCCTTCTTCTGTTTTAATGCAAGGCGTGTGTGCACAGCTATCAGGCGCAACAACTGTGGTTTTAGCAACGCCTGTAAATGGTAATGAGCGCATCCACCCTGCCATTTTATATGCAGCTAAACTTTGCGGGATCACCACTATCATCGAAAGTGGTGGCGCGGGTGTTATCGCTGCTATGGCCTATGGCACTGAGTCAGTCCCTAGGGTAAACAAAGTATTCGGCCCTGGTAATAGTTATGTGACCATGGCAAAACAACTGCTTAGTCAGTCTGTTCCTGGGTTTGCGATTGATATGCCAGCAGGTCCTTCTGAGGTTATGGTCATTGCAGATGAGCGCGCAAACCCGGCTTTTATCGCCGCTGATTTACTCTCTCAGGCAGAGCACGGACGAGACTCTCAAGTTCTACTTGTGTGTAACTCTGAAGAAATCATTGCCCTGACAAAGCAGCAAATTGAGCTTCAGCTTGAAACTTTATCTCGTGTAGATATCGCACGTGAGGCGCTAGAGAACAGTGCCTTGATATTAGTCGATGACATGGCACAGGCGTTTGACGTTTCTGCCAAATATGGTCCTGAACACCTTATTTTACAAATTGACCAAGCCGACCAATATGTCGGGTTAGTTAAAAATGCAGGCTCAGTGTTTGTTGGTGATTATACGCCTGAATCTGCGGGGGACTATGCCTCTGGCACAAATCACGTATTACCAACTTATGGCTACAGTAAAGTCTACTCAAGTCTTAATTTAATGGACTTCTATAGAACATATACTGTGCAAAGTATTACCCCTTCGGGTTTAGTCAATTTAAGCAAAGCGATTTTGCCGCTTGCTGATGCAGAAGGATTAGACGCACACGCCAATGCCGTTAAAGTGCGTTTGGAGAACTTGTAAATGAGTGATGTGATCACCACGCTGTTACCAAAGAACATCAATGAGCTAAAAGCGTATAGCTCAGCTAAAAGCATGAAACTAACGGGCTCAACTTGGTTAAATGCCAATGAAAGCCCATATGCTAAAACTTTTGACGTAAGTCTAGATAACTTGAATCGTTATCCTGATCCACAACCGCAAGCAGTGATTGAGGCATACGCTGATTATGCAGGTGTAAGCGAAGAAAATGTATTAATGACACGCGGTGCTGACGAAGGAATTGAGCTGTTAGTTAGAACTTTCTGCGAGCCGGGAAAAGATTCAATCAGCATTTTTGCACCAACTTACGGCATGTATAAAGTCACGGCTGATACACACAATGTCGCATTAAATGTATTGAGCCAAGAGCAACTCATTAATGACGATAAAGCCGCAATTAGCGAAGCGTGTGCGCAATCAAAACTGGTTTTTATTTGTAATCCAAATAATCCGACCGGCGCAATTTTACCTGTAGAGAAAATTGCTGAAATCGCGGATGAATTGTCTGGTAAGGCTATTGTTGTTGTAGATGAAGCCTATATTGAATTTTGTGAAGCATATTCTTCTGTGAGTCTGTTACAAGATTTCAATAATATTGTTGTCTTAAGAACTCTTTCTAAGGCTTTTGCTTTAGCAGGTCTAAGAACGGGCTTCATGCTTTCTAACAGCGATCTATTGAATATCGTTAGAAAGGTCATAGCACCTTACCCAGTTTCGACTGTGGTTGCTGCGATTGCAGCACAAGCATTAAGTAAAGATGCCATCACTCAAGTAAAACGCCAAGTGCAAATTTTAAACGCAGCGAAAGCTGAGCTTTCAATAGCACTTAAAAACAATAAACAAGTAATCACTGTTTTAGACAGCTATGCAAACTTTGTCACTATCCGTTTAAAAGACAAAGCAACCATTGATGTTGCCATGCAATCTGGTTTGATAATGCGCCCATTTGTATTATTCGACCAAGATGATTGGATCAGAATTTCGATCGGCACAGAGCAAGAATTACAACAAGTCACCGACTGGCTTAATGGCCTCTAAGTAGTAAGGAATAAAAATGAGTCAACCATATCTATTTATCGACCGAGACGGCACATTAATTGATGAGCCAATCACGGATAAACAAGTCGACAGCCTAGAAAAGCTAGTACTACTGCCAAATGTTATTCCTGCGCTATTACAACTTCAAGCTGTAGGTTACCGCTTAGTGATGGTGTCAAACCAAGATGGCTTAGGCACTGATAGCTTCCCAACGGCTGACTTCGATATTGCACAAGACAAGATGATGGAAATTTTTTCATCACAAGGGATCAAGTTTGATGACGTTTTGATCTGCCCGCACTTCGATGAAGACAACTGTAATTGTCGAAAACCGAAAACAGGCTTGCTTACAGAATTAATGCGTTCAGGGAAGGTCGATCTTGCTAAGTCTTATGTCATTGGCGACCGTCAAACTGATTTAGGCCTTGCTGATAACTTGTGTATTCAAGGTATTCTTTACGAAGGTGACTGGCCGCAAATTGTTACTCAATTAACCACACAGAATCGTGAAGCATCGGTAACGCGCAACACCAAAGAAACACAAATTGATGTTGCAGTAAATCTTGACCGAGGCGTAAGCGGAGAAATTTCTACAGGGTTAGGTTTCTTTGATCACATGTTGGATCAAATAAGAACCCACGCCAATATCTACCTTAATATTAAAGCCTCTGGCGACTTACACATCGACGAGCACCACTTGGTTGAAGACATCGGTATCGCGCTTGGCCAAGTTGTAAAACAAGCTCTTGGTACTAAAACGCAAATTAACCGTTATGGTTTTGCGCTGCCAATGGATGAATGTAAAGCTGAATGTCAGATTGACTTATCAGGCCGCGCCTCATTTGTGCTCAATGCCGATTTCTCTCGTGAAAAAGTTGGAGATTTAGATGTACAAATGGTTGAGCACTTCTTTAAGTCGTTCTCTGATAATGCTGCTGTGAGTTTGATCTTGTCTGTATCAGAGGGCAATTGTCACCACCAGGTAGAAGGTTTATTTAAAGCTTTTTCAAGAGCTTTACGTGTGGCAATCCAAAAAGATGCGAGCCAATTAACGGCAAGCTCTAAGGGGTGTTTATGATAGCCATTATAAACACTGGCTGTGCCAATATTAACTCTGTGCGTTTTGCATTTGACCGTCTAGGGGCTAATCCTGAAATTATTACAGCCCCTGAACAACTAGCACAATTTGACAGAGCAATACTTCCAGGCGTTGGCCATGCGTCTGTTGCCATGAAACGTTTGCTGGATAATGGTTGGCAGCAAGCCATCGATGAATATCAAAAGCCCTTGATGGGCATATGTTTAGGTATGCAGCTTTTATGTGAGAAAACCTCTGAAGGTGACGTTAACTGCTTAGAAAAAATTCCGGGCGCTGTAACTGAGCTCGAAGTAGGCAATTTAACTGCACCGCACATGGGCTGGAATAATCTTGTAATTGAAAAACCTCACGCGCTTACGCAGGGACTCACTGCACAAGATCAAGTTTACTTTGTGCATAGCTTTGCACACAGTGTGAATGACTTCACCTTAGCATCTGGCGAATATGGTCAAACCTTTTCTGCCATCGTCTGTAAAGACAACTACGCAGGGATGCAATTTCACCCTGAAAAAAGTGCACAAGTCGGCGCTAAGCTTTTAACAAACTTTTTAAATTGGAATGTATAGGCAGAGGTTAACATGATAATTCCAGCTTTAGATGTACTACAAAATCAAATTGTTCGCCTCTACCAAGGTAAATACGACACAGCCCAGTTCTATCCATTTGAATTAGGTGAACGTCTGCTTGCCTATCAGAACTCAGGCGCAGAAAAATTACATTTAGTAGATTTAGAAGGCGCTCGTGATCCGCAAAAGAAACAGTGGCAACAAATTCAAGCAGCAACAAAAGCATTAAACGTCCCTTACCAGGTCGGTGGTGGCATACGCAGCTATGAAGATGTAAAACAATGGATTGAAGCTGGTGCGGCTCAAGTTGTTATTGGGTCAATGGCAGTAGATCAACAAACGCAAGTTGCAGAGTGGATCAAAGAGTTTGGCCCTGAAAAATTTGTCATTGCACTGGATGTGAACAAAACAGAATCTGGTTGGGCGCCTGCTACACACGGTTGGTTAAGCGATGCCGACAAAGATCTATTCACCCTGCTCGACTTTTATGTGGAATTAGGAGTTGTTGATTTTTTATGCACGGACATCAGTAAAGACGGCACAATGACAGGCCCCTCTTTTGCCTTGTATGAAGAAATCGTTGCTCATAATAACAGCATAAAAGTACAAGCCTCTGGTGGGGTAAGTTCATTAGACGACATTAAGCGACTCGCTGAAATTGGTGTAGGCGGTGTCATATTAGGTAAATCAATTCTTGATGGTGCTTTTACAGTTGAGGAGGCACTTGCATGTTATCAAAACGCATAATTCCTTGCCTTGATGTAAAAAATGGTCAAGTAGTAAAAGGCGTTAAGTTTAAAGGTCACGAAGTTGTCGGTGACATTCTAGAACTCGCTGAGCTTTACAGTAAAGCCGGTGCTGATGAGCTGGTGTTCTATGAAATTTCTGCCAGTGTAGAAAAACGTTTATTAGATGTCACTTGGGTAGAGCAAATCGCCCGTCACATCGATATTCCGTTTTGTGTTGCTGGTGGCATTAAGTCTGTTGAAGATGCCGCTAAAGTACTTGAAAGTGGTGCTGATAAAATCAGTATCAACAGCCCTGCAATACACAGACCAGAACTTATTAAAGAATTACACGATGAATTTGGTAAACAATGCGTGGTCGTGGGTATCGACAGCTTTTATGACGCTGAAACAGATCAATATCTTGTTTATCAGCTCACTGGCGATCCGAATGCGTCATCAAGAACCCGTTATAAAACACAAGAATGGGTTAAACGTGTGCAAGATTTAGGCGCAGGTGAAATTGTTTTAAACTGCATGAACCAAGACGGTGTACGCAAAGGCTACGACAATAAACAACTATCTGAAATAAGAGCGATTTGTGACGTGCCGCTTATCGCATCTGGCGGTGCAGGTACCATGCAAGACTTTGTAGATGTATTTGAGCAAAGCCAAGTTGACGGTGCTCTTGCAGCAAGCGTATTCCACAAAAACGTCATAGACATAAACGAACTTAAACAATTCCTAACAAACAATGGGGTCGCAGCGAGATTATGCAACTAACCAAAGAAAACTTATCAAAACTTGATTTTAAAAAGTCCGATATGCTGCCTGCGATCATTCAAGATGCAGCAACTGGGCAAATTCTGATGCAAGGTTTTATGGACCAAGCGGCCATTGAAATGACTTTTGATAAAGGTCTAGTCACCTTTTATTCTCGCTCTAAACAGCGTTTATGGACTAAAGGTGAAACCTCAGAAAACTATTTAGAGCTTGTGTCAGCACACACAGATTGTGACTTTGACTCGATCTTAGTGCTTGCAAACCCGAAAGGCCCAACCTGCCACTTGGGCACAACAAGTTGCTTTGGAGATGCAAAACCTCACTTAGCTTTTTTAGCTGAGCTTGAGAATGTGATTGTTGAACGTAAAGATGCAGATCCAGCATCAAGTTATACAGCGTCACTGTTTGCAAAAGACTTAAGCCGTAGTTGCCAAAAAGTGGGCGAAGAAGGTGTAGAAGTCGCACTAGCCGCCATGAAAAAAGACAATGAAGAACTACTTAATGAGTCAGCTGACTTGCTTTATCACCTTACCGTTTTATTGCAACGTAGCGAGTTAAACTTAAAAGATGTGATTGATACGCTTGAGCAGCGACATAAATAATTAACCTGAGCTCTGGTTAATTAATTCATCGAAAAATATAAAGCCCAAGTGATTATAATCACTTGGGCTTTTTTATTACTTTAAAAAGAAAAAATTAATACCAATCCTCTTAATTAAGTGATCTATTTTGAGGCAAATAAAACTTGTCGGTAGCAAGGCGAAAATTTTGCTATTTAGTTGTTCTAAATAAGAAATTTTCAACGAAGCTAACGTCAGTTTTAGTCCCTCTAAATGATTAAGTATTATTGAGGATTGGTATAAATCGCATTTGGATGTTCTACACCCGTCCAAGCTTTATACAATTTAGCCTGACGTTCAGTCGGTGCTTTAACTGCTTTCACTTTTTTAGGTTTATCAAAGTCAGAAGTAAGCTTTACTTTTGTCGTCATAAGTTGATGACGTCTAATAAAGCTTGCAGTAACCTCTTGCTCTGGCTCAAACAAAGCCAACGTCTCTTTTAATGATTTACGTACTTGGCGTCCATCTAAAGCTACCAATTTATCACCGGCGGTTAAACCTCCCTGCCATGCAGAGCTTTCTCTCGCTACATGATTTAAAATAAGTAGCTCACCATTAGACTTTGCCATCACATCCAAACCAGCAACAGCTTTGCTATTGTCCGGACGTGTATATTCTAAGCCGACAATTGCAAGGAGTGCATCAAAGTCAATACTAAGCGGTGATTCAACATTCTCTTTCCACCACGTTGAATAATCACGACCAGATATTTGCTTTAAAATATTCTGAACATCTTGGCTATTAAAGCTTTTAGGTAATTTAAACTGTTTATATAGCTCTGAATGCACATCTCTGTAACTTACTTTACCTTCACTCTTGTCTAGTAAGTCAATATCAAGTGCTAGTGAAACTAATGACCCTTCTGAGTAAATATTGGTACTGAAGTTACGGCCATGATCGCCACCAGCGTTAATCCACTTATCAAAACTGGTTTCAGCAGCTGACTGCACTTCTCTACCCGGTGTTTTTAAGTGACGCGAAATGGTTTTATTCAGATCTTTATAAAACTCTTCACTGGTTGTTATGCCTGCACTCAATAGTAAGTAATTTTCTAAATAACTGGTTGAACCTTCAGACAACCACAACAAATCAGAATAATTAGGTGCAATGTAATCGTATGGCACTAGGCCTGCTGGACGGTAGTTTTTTACATTCCACGTATGGATAAATTCGTGCGCAGCCGTTGCGATAAAGCCGATGTAGTCATCACGTTTAGCAAACGAGTCTCGGTGTCTTTGGATAATGGTCGAATTTAAATGCTCTGTCGCACCACGAGCACCGCTAGTCGCATGTACCATAAATACATAGCGTTCATACGGATAATCATGCCAAATTAAGCTGCCTGTTTTAACAAGCTTTTTAAGGTCGGAAAGCATTAATTCAACATCGTAATTACCCTCGCCCCAAATAACGAGTTCATATTTACGACCATCCACTTCAAATTTATATAAGTCGTTAATACCTGTTTCAATAGGAGAATCTAATAAAATATCGTAGTTGTCCGCTTTAAAACTATGCTTGTCATCAGCGAAATCCATCCCTGAGACTGAACGCCACCCTTTTGGCACATCTAGGTCTACAGTTACTGGCTCTTGCCTAAATGAATCACTGAACATAAAAAAGCCTGATGCATCAATAAATGCGTGGCTATCATCAATATGGCGCGAACGCATACCCAATTGATTCGCATAGACTTGGTAAGAAATATTGACTTCTGTTGGCTCATTTAAATGTACGCGCCATGTATTTTTATCAACCTTTTTCCATTGAAGAACTTCACCGTTTTCACTTTTTGCATCAAAAAAACGAATACCATTGGCAAGGTCTAAAATTTCATAACGACCAGTTCGCCAATCTGGAAGATGTACATCTAAGTGCGCTTGAGCTGTTTTCGGAAAAGTTACTTTAACATCACCAATATGATGCGCAGGTTCATGTATCGATAATTTATATTCCACATCAGCAAATGCTGGAAGAGCTGTAAAAGCAGCAAGAAGAGAGAGTGTAATTTTATTCATACTGGTATTTATAATATTCATAGAAAAGTATAAGAAAAGACTAACAAACTCCCCTTATAAAGTTTAATAAAAGAGATAAACTACATATCATCAGGCTTGTTGTGATATGTAACAAACAAATTGCCTTCAAAAATGAGATAATTGTTGTAAACTTAAAGTGTTAATGAATTTATAGATGGCGAAATTTGTGACCAATAAAGATGCGCTAATAGAAAAAAAACTAAAACAAGCAGTTAAAGCACGAGCTGAGCTCGAGAATGCGCATAAAGATCAAATACAGACTCTAAGTAATTTTGCGGCGAAGCTCGCAGTGAGTAGCAAAGGTCAAGATGTTGCTCTAGATAATCTTTTGGCTAAATTTAGACAAGCGCTGAGTAAAGGCGTGAGCTTTGATGATTTAGCTCCTCTTATTAATACCATTACTCAATCCCTTAAAAATCAAGAATCTGTCAACGCTGAAAATCATCAAAAGCTTTCAAACAGTATTTCTGACGCGGGTAAACAACTGCAAAAGCTTAAAGGTATCCCAGATGATACTCGCCGAAAACTTCGCAACTTATTAGATCACGAATTGACTGAAGTAAATGTAAGTTATGAATTTTTGCCTGTTTTTGAGAAGCTCATTGGTATTTATCAAAAAGTGTTAGCTGTCAAAACAAGCTCTGACGTTTCAGCAAAAACAGAAACAATGCAAAAGCCTGAATTGGCCAGTGAGTTATTAACTTTAGCCAATGAAATTACATTCGAAGACGATGTGTCAAAAGAAGTCATCGATATTAAAACGACACTATCTCAGTCTGCAGAAGTCGATGTATTACTTGATTGTGCTATTGCAATCATAGAGATAATTGCCAACAGCATTGCCAGAGAGCGTCAATCTGCTCAAGGTTTTTTAGTCTCACTCAATCAAACATTAGAAGAGCTTCATGCTTCTATTCTTAGTACGACCAATTCGACTAAGCATATGAGTGCCGAGCTTTCAGGTCTAAATAAACAAATTGAGACTAAGATCAAACTTTTAAATGAACAAACGCAGAAAGCGACATCTATTTCCGATTTAAAAGAACTGGTTGACGGTGAATTAAAGCTTTTGAGAAAAGACTTAGTCAAACGAGAAGAATTAGAACAAAAAGATAAAGCGGATTTACTCGCCAGTTTTGAGCAAATTAATTCTCGCATCAATGTTTTAGAGACTAAAGTTAATACTTATAAGAAAAAGCTTTCAGAACAGCAATTTAAAAGCTTACTAGACGGCTTAACAAAACTACCTAACCGTGCAGCGTTTGACGATAGATTTAATCAAGAGTTTCACATGTTCGAACAGCACGGTAATGAAACGACTTTGGTTGTTATAGATGTCGATTTCTTTAAATCTATCAATGATCAATATGGTCATAGTGCTGGCGATAAAACACTACAAGTAATCGCTAGAGCTTTAAAGAAAGCAATACGTAAATCTGATTTTATTGCCCGCTATGGTGGTGAAGAGTTTGTTTTATTAATGCCAGGTATGCCTTTAACTCATGCCAAAGCGCCATTAGAAAAGATTAGGAATACCATTAAAGCAATTCCATTTAAGTTTAAAGATAAGCAAGTACAAATAACTGTGTCTTTAGGAGCGACGCAATTTAAAAAAGGTGATACACCTTTGGCAGCTTTTGATAGAGCTGATGATGCACTTTACGAAGCAAAAAACAGTGGTAGAGATCGCCTTTGCATTCGTAAATAACAAGGAGAATGCCTATGCAAGTCCAACTAAATCCAACTGGCGTACTTAATTTACTTTCAAAGCTTGAAGTCGACCTTTTACAAGCCTCTTCAAGTACAGAAAGGTATAAACTTTTTAGAAACTGCGTATTAGCAGTATTAAACGTAGGAAGTCATACTGATTCTAGCAGCGAAATCTACGACAAATACCAAGATTTTGATGTAAAACTCATCGCTAGAGAGCGCGGTATAAAAATTGAGTTAGACAACCCCCCCGAAACTGCCTTTGTAGATGGAAAAATAATCACAGGTATTCACGAGCATATATTTTCTGTAATCCGTGATTTGTTATTTATTTATCAACGCCATGAGCCAACTGAAGACGAGCAACAAATTACTCATATGGTCTTTGATATGCTCAGGAATGCTTCTGCGTTACCTGTTAATACAGATCCAAATATGATTGTTTGTTGGGGCGGTCATTCAATCAGTGAAATCGAGTATAAATACACAAAAGAAGTCGGATATGAACTAGGCTTACGCGGGCTAAATATTTGTACCGGCTGTGGACCAGGGGCAATGAAAGGCCCTATGAAAGGCGCAACCATTGGTCATGCAAAACAACGTATTACTAGTAACCGTTATTTAGGCCTAACTGAACCGAGTATTATCGCCGCAGAGCCCCCTAACCCTATCGTTAATGAGCTCGTTATATTACCCGATATCGAAAAACGTTTAGAAGCATTTGTCAGAACAGCTCATGGCATTATCATTTTCCCTGGTGGTGCAGGTACAGCTGAAGAGCTTCTATATTTATTAGGCATACTGTTACACCCTGATAATCAAAAACAATGCCTGCCCGTTATTTTAACAGGTCCTGAGTCATCAGCTGATTATTTCAAAGAAATCTGCCAATTTGTTGAAGATACGCTCGGTGAAGAAGCTTTAAGTAAATTTGAAGTGATTGTTGGCGATCCACAAAAAGTGGCGGTCACTCTCAAGCAAGCTATGCCTAAGGTTAGGGAATATAGAAAATCTCAGGGCGATGCTTATTATTTTAACTGGACGCTAAAAATTGAGCACCATTTCCAAATGCCATTTGATCCAACTCATGAAAACATGGCTAATTTGAACTTATCCTTAAATCAGAATAAAGAGCTTCTTGCAGCTGATTTGCGCAGAGCATTTTCAGGTATAGTAGCTGGTAATGTTAAGGATGAAGGCATTAGAGAAATCAAAAAGCATGGACCTTACCAGCTTCATGGTGAAACATCGTTAATGGAAAAAATGGACACCCTATTACAAGCATTTGTAGAGCAAGGCCGTATGAAGTTACCTGGCAGTAAATATACGCCTTGTTATGTAGTGAATAAATGAGTAGAACCTTAGTACTAATCGATGCGCTGAACCTCGTTCGGCGCATTTTTGCAATTGAACCAAACCAAGAAGATATTACCGCTGTAAATAATACCGCTCAACGGGTTTCTTCAGCCGTTAATAAGTTACTAAATCTTACTTCAGCAACTCATGCTATAGCTGTGTTCGATGGTGATGGAAGTTGGAGGTATCATTACTATCACAAATATAAAGTCACAAGAAAACCTATGCCTGAAATCTTGTCTAGAAACATGAAGACTATTGAAAAGGCATTTGAACAAACTGGCATACCCGTTTATAGACCAGATCACGATGAGGCTGACGATATCATTGCAACCCTTGCAACTAAGGCAGCTGCTGCAAACGTAAATGTGGTGATAGCCTCAACAGATAAAGGCTTTTTCCCTCACCTTACCCCAAGCATTAGAATATATGATTATTTTAAGAAAACCTGGATTGATGCACAGCAGATAAGAGATAAATTCAAAGTCGAAAAGCATCAACTTACTGAACTTTGGGCTATGGCAGGTGATAAAACAAACGATGTACCAGGTATAGCTGGAATTGGTTTAAAAACAGCACAAAGATTATTAAACCAATGTGATGATTTTGAAAATATTTTAGCTTACGAATCGCTAAAACCCGCTGAAAAGCAAAAGATCCACTCTGGTGTAGACGATTTTATTACTAGTAAGAACTTGGTTTCATTAAGAACAGATATACATTTAGGGTTTAATCTACAAGACTTGAGAGTTACCCGTTAATTGTCTAAGAAAGTTTTAACTCTTGAAGACTTTGATATACTGACTTTGACTTAATTCTTGGACTTGTCATGATCAAAAAAGTACTGCAATACATAATTTTAGGCCTTGCTGTTTATGCAAGTATTGTCATGCTAGTGATCAATTTCTATAAAGATGACCCTCAAGCTATGATCTGGCAAGATAGAGAGGCATTCAATAACCGTTTTATTTCAAAACTTGATGAATCTGAAGTAATGCCTTTGGAGGAAGTACTTGAAACACTTGGTAGCCCGGACTTGACCTATGTGTCTAAGCAACAAGATGATGTTTTTCAAATAGTTTACTATAGAACACAACTTGTTAAATCTGATGGCATTACAACTCAAGACGAATGTACAGGCCTGTTATTTAAAAATGGTATTTTGCTAGTTTGGGGTGATAATGCAACTCTTGAATATACAAAAATAAGTGGAGAATAGTGCCACCGTGAAAGCATCTCCTACACAATTAAAAAAACTTTTCGAGCATTCACATCAAGTTCTAAGGCTTTACTACAACAAAGAAAAATGGCCTATTATCTATCCAAGTATTACGCAACTAGCTGAAAGGTTTGTTCAGTGTTACAGTCAGCAACCTGGCGCATTACATGCCCACCTTCACTTTTACGCAAAACATCAAGGATACACAACTAACCTAGTTGTAAATCAATGCATACTTGTTACTGCAATCTGTTACGCATTAAAGTTTAATAAAGAAATCACAGAATCATTAGTAATCGCTGCTATATCTGACCAAATATGCACATCAAATGAAACTAATAAGCTTGCTGCAGGGCAACACCTAACAGAACAAGCTCAAAGGTTAGTTCAAAATCGACATGCACTCGCTGTGAAAATGCTGAATAAAGGCAATGTGCCCACTGGACAAGTACAAAGAATTCTCGCGCGTTTGGATAAATATGCTTCAGCCATTACGGGTATTAATGCAATACCCCTTTATGATAATCCCAGCATTATCGTCGCAATCGCTATGCGCATTGCCAAAGCAATTACACCTAGACCAAGAGTAAAAACGTTTAGCCTTAATCAAGCGATAAAATCACTTTATTTAAGCTGTTATAACGAATTCGCACAGAATGCATTATGTGAATTAAGTGGACAACTTGTTGCCCACCCCTCTGGACTGTCAGTGTCTTATAAGAATGAGCAATGTATTGTTTTAGCAAAAAATGGCAATATTCATTACCTTGCGTTAATGATAGAAAATAAAGCCAGAAGGATCATCAGAACGTCTCAGCCCATCTTTGGTGATTACCGAAGTCAAATTATCAGTGATCCAATTCTACTTTATAAAATCTGGTTTAATGAACAGTTACCAGAAACCGAAGTCAAAGCTTTAGACGATAGTGAAAACCTTGAGTCTATTGCAAAGCTCGGAAACACTAAATACCCTGACTTTAAACAACTAGAAAAAGTAGTTACTAATTTTGAACATATAGAGCAAGCACTTAGAACTGCAGCTAAGCAATATAATCGTCAAGGACAAAAAGCGGGGAGTTTGAGGCATAGTTTAACAATGGTGGGGTTAGATACAGCAGCTTTACTTTGTCAGCGTGTATTACTAGAAACCATGATTGCAAATATTAGTCACCCATTTGCGTCTGATATTATCAATAAATACGCGCATATTAATAAAGTTATCACCTTGTTAATAAGTAAAAAACACAGCGAAAAGTTTGAATTTTACCTCTGCCCTTTCGCCTCTTTTATTTACTTCTTACTTCATCAGCACCCTGAGAAAATGATGCGTTTTATTAAAATAGACGAGGATGAATTTTCGAGTAAACCACTTTCAATTGCACAATTATTTGGGCTAAAGGATTACCAGCATGATTCATTAATAGAATATGTGAGCAATTACTTTTCTGAGTCATTTTCACATCGCGCACTGTTAAATACTGAAACAAAGACGAAAAGTCAGTTGAATGACGTCGACAAAGAATTTGTTGCTATTAAGTATTTGGCAATGACAACACTATTCGATATTGATTTAGGAACACCATGGCAAAAGCAAACCACAACGGATGTGCTTAAACACTTCGAGTGGGAAAATATTGATGTGTTCAAAGCCGCTCTGCTAGACCTATCACCACATTGTGTCATTGAGTGATATTTATTCTATAAATATTATCAATGACAAACATAAACAGTGATTATGCCTATTTTTCATTACTTGCTGGCATAAGACTGCATAAATTGTTATAAAACGCGCTTAATTTTTCAAGCGAACACACACCTTCCTTCTTTGTTTACTACACTCTGTATTTAGTGCCCAAGTGGCTAGGTGTGAAAAATATATTGATAAAGGAAACCATAATGGCAAAGCAAACTATCACTGTGATCAAGGGCGATGGTATCGGTCCAAGCATTATTGATTCAGCAATTGAGATCTTAAACGCTGCAGGCTGTGATTTTGATTATGAATTTGTTGATGCAGGTTTAACTGCACTAGAAAAAACAGGTGAGCTTCTACCTAAAGAAACACTAGAAGTAATCGAAAAAAATAAGATCACTTTAAAAGGCCCATTAACTACACCTGTTGGTGAAGGTTTCACTTCAATCAATGTAACACTACGTAAGCAATTTGGCTTATACGCTAACGTTCGCCCGGTAAAATCTTTTGCAGGCACAAAAGCGCGTTACGACGACATTGATATTATTACTATTCGTGAAAACACACAGGGCATGTACTCTGGTCTTGGTCAGGTTGTTTCTGAAGATGGTAATGAAGCAGAAGCAATGTCAAAAATCACACGTGATGGTGCAGAGAAAATTGTAACATTTGCATACGAGTTAGCACGTCGCGAAGGCCGTAAGAAAGTAACTGCTGTTCACAAAGCGAATATCTTGAAATCAACTTCAGGCTTATTCCTTAAAGTTGCACGTGAAGTCGGTGAGCGTTATCCAGATATCGAATCAGCAGAAATGATTGTTGATGCGACGTGTATGAAACTTGTTATGACACCGGAAGAATTCGATGTAATCGTAACAACTAACTTATTTGGCGACATCTTATCAGACCTATGCGCTGGTTTAGTTGGTGGCCTTGGGATGGCACCTGGTGCAAACATTGGTGAAAATGCTGCTATTTTTGAAGCAGTTCACGGTAGTGCACCTGACATTGCAGGTAAAAACCTTGCAAACCCAACTTCAGTAATCTTAGCGTCAATCCAAATGCTTGAATACTTAGAAATGGGTGAAACAGCTGACCGTATCCGTAATGCAGTAGCTGATGTGATCAAAACTGGTGACAGAACTACACGTGATCTAGGTGGAAGCCACGGTACGACAGATTTCACACAAGCTGTGATCGATCGCCTTTAATAAAAAATAAAACTACGATTTATTTTTGTTTATTATTAAAAAGAGCTGCAAAAGGCAGCTCTTTGTTTATGAGTAAAGCTTAAATCTGCGTAACAATAACAAGCCAGACAACAATAGCACAAACATACTACCGCCAGAACTCGACTCTTCACTTTGATTTTCAGTAACGGTCACCGTTTTTGTTTCTGTCTTCGTTTTATTACTCTCTGTATCTGTTAATATTGCTGTGACAGTAAACTGCCCACTAGCAGAATAAGTATGCGACACGCTCTCACCATTTCTCTGATTACCATCACCAAAATCCCAGCTAACACTGTAATTTCCTGTCCCGCCAGACAAAGCTGCTGAGGCAGATAACTGAAGTCCGTTCGTCGTCACAGATGTAGTTATTTCAAGTGGAACAGCCAAAGTAATCTGCTTCGATTCAGAAACAGAATTATCATTACCATCTGTCACTGTCACTTTAACCGTGTAAGAACCGCTTAGTGAATAACTATGGGATATTTCATCACCATTTAAACTATTTCCATCCCCCATATCCCAGTCAATTTTATAGGGTTCAATTCCCCCATTAAACGAAACCTTACCTGTCAGAACACCATTTGCATGCGCTAAATCTACCTCTGAAACCTCTAAAGGTTTGCTTAAGTTAACTTCAGTTTCGGCACGATTTACTTGGCCATTTTCTTTACGCTGTGTGAATTTAACCGTGTATTTTTGATATTGTTCAAATTGAATAGTTGGGTTAAGAACTTCACTTGATTGACCGTCAGAAAACTCCCAAGTGAAGCTATCTGTCTCAGATAACAAAAACCCATTTGCAAAAAAGCGCACTTGGTTATCGTTGATGATATAACTGATGTCTGTTTGTCCTTTTATATAAGAAATTTGAACTTCAGCATTATCGAAAGATTCAGAGATATCTAAAAGCTCTATCTTTAAGCCATATTTAGGCACTTGAACACCAGACTCTGGCTGTAACTTGAATGTATAATCTAAACTATCATCAAAAAAGCTTACTGACGAAAGGTCATTGTCTCCTAGTCCTGCTGATTGTGGCGTTAGTCGCATTGCTGCGTCGCGGACTTGTATCATTGAACTAGCAGCATCAGTACCATTAGACATAAATATTGGTCTCTGATCTGTATCGATAATAAGTAAATCACCAAAACCTTGATGTTCAGAAGTGTTATTATTTTCATAATTTTCATTAGAATACCAAAGCGTTAAGCCAGCAGGGTATTGGGCTTGCTGTAAACCTTTATCTAATCCTTGATGGCTTCTTAATTGTAGGTAGTAAGCGTGCTCATTGCCTGACTTATATCGACCTATTTTTCGAAAACCGTTGAACTGGTTACTATTATTACTTTCAGCGTTGTCTGTTAGTATTATTTCTTGTGATGAGGAAATTGATATGTCGTCAAGTACAATGCCAAAGAAAGAAACTGCTGTATCTGTTTGATAAACAAAGGTAATGGTCACTTGTTGATTAGCATATGCAGAGAGATCATAAGTTAAATCAACAAATTCACCATTTTGTACATTACTTGAGGCCGAGCTACCATCAAGATAATGCCTAACACTTGGGTAATTAGGATGAGTAGTTTTCGTTGCATTACCAGCTAAAGGTTCAGAGTTCACATAAACCTGAAAAATATCGTAGTCAGATTCAATACTAAACTTACTCTTCATTTTTAGTGTTAACAGATCCGAGTCTGGTAATGACACCTGAAATGACATTTGGTTATTGAGATTATTACCATCGCCCGAATAGTATTGAAATGAGCCAGAGCTTGGTACGATAAAGTCTTCTAGTAAAGGAGGTAAGGTAATTTTAATTTGATTTGTAAATTCGTTAAAAACACTTGCATGCGTTACATTATAACTTTCACTGCCATCTATTGAGGTCAACTCAAGCGACTTTTGATTAACCCAATTTCCTCCAAAACGATTTTGAAGATATTCTAAATTTTTAGGGCTGAACATGACTGGGGCTGACCCTCTGACTTCCCCCATCCAACTACCACTTGACATGACAGACCAATTAGCAACAGGTTCACCTATTTCTATATCTTTTAAGTCGTATTCGTCTGGAAGACCTAAATCATGACCAAATTCATGTACAACCACACCAATCCCTGCATCAATTGGATTAATTGTATAATTATAGGCTTTTATAGATGAACCAGTTACATTCGCGGGCTGATTTGAGCTATTTGTCACAAAGAATCGGTGTGACCAAATCGCATCATCACCGAGCACACCGCCACCTGCTTCTTGGCCAATGCTTGAGTGAAACAATAGAATATGGTCAATGATACCATCAGGCTCATTGATAACCCCATCGCCATCAAAATCATTCAGATCAGTTTGATCGTACTCAGTAAGGTCTACACCTTGAGCAACTAACGCTTCAACAGCTTCTAAGACCAATTCAGCTACATTCTCATCGCGAATGTCTCCACTTTGTCGACCATAATAAGCAGCCTCTTCCTTTACAGTAACCCAACCATAGACGTTGCCAGTTAAGTCAAAATTGTTTCCTGTGACATTTTGATAATATTGTCTGGCACTAGAAAAGTTTTCTTCGTTAGGTCCATTAAAACCATCGACAGAGAAAAGTAAATCACGATAATGTTCGAGTGGATAACTGTTATAGAACATATCGGTATCACCAGATTCAAGTCTAGGATCACTTGACCTCAAGTCTGGGAAATCTACAAGAATGCCTAAAATCTTTACTTTATGCAGCGTATCGCTGTTGTCACTTTGTACATATTGTTTAAGGCGTTTACGGGTTTGTTTGACTCCTTTAAAAGGTATAGTTAACGATGATAATTTTGGCTTTCCGCTTTGTGAAATATAATTATTTAATAACTGTTTTTTCTCATATTCGCTTAAAGCACGTCCAAGTTTCTTTTCTTTCCAAAAAACAACTCTTTCTTCATCCAATCGTAATAAATCAGGCATAGCATTGGCATGTATACTAAATAGAATGCCAAGGTTAATTAGAACAAAATACTTTAAATTCATATATTTCACCGATATCCGTTTATTAGTTCGATACTATCACTACAAAGGGTACACGTCTGTACCAAGATAAAATCGCAGTAAAAATACTTTATTCATTCAATTATTAAAAATAGACCACAAGAACAACCAAATCATCACCAAAAATAAATTTATAGAAATTTTATGCAACTTTAGTTTGAATCGTCTTGACTTATGCATATAAAAAACCTTTAATGTTTTTGTTTAGATTTTAATAGTATTTTTATTTCAAGTTATGATTTCTAATTTAATTGTAAATGTCGTGCTCGTACTGGTCTTTTTAATAAGCTCAGCGGGGACGTATTAACTTGATTTACGATGAAACCCCGCAATTGCGGGGTTTTTTTTTGTTTAATTTTACGATTGCACCGAGGAATGAGGATGGTACAAACGCAATTTAACGGCTCAGAGTTAGTCGTGAAAGCTTTAAAAGCTTTAGAAGTAGAATATATATTTGGCTACCCTGGTGGGTCAGTACTGGATCTATATGATGCATTATTTCAACAAAGCGACATTGAGCATGTTTTAGTTAGGCACGAACAAGCTGCAACACATATGGCTGATGGCTATGCCAGGGCAACTGGTGAAGTCGGCGTCGTGCTTGCAACATCAGGCCCTGGTGCAACAAACTGTATTACTGGTATTGCCACTGCATACATGGATTCTATTCCAATGGTCGTACTATCAGGGCAAGTACCTTCAAATCTGATTGGTGATGATGCATTCCAAGAAACCGATATCGTTGGTTGTTCAAGACCAATTGTTAAGCATAGCTTCAACTGCAGAAGTGCAGAAGAGATCCCTACGGTTCTGGCCAAAGCTTTTTATCTCGCTAATTCTGGTCGCCCAGGTCCGGTGGTCGTTGAATTACCCAAAGACATTTTAAATCCGCAGTTAAAGTTCGAGTTTAAGATGCCTAGTCAAATAGAAATGCGCACTTACAACCCTAGTGTTAAAGGTCACGGAAAACAGATAAAGAAAGCCGTTGAAGCTATCTTAAATGCAAAGCGTTTAGTTATCTATTCTGGCGGTGGCGTTGTTTTATCTGATACATCAGATAAATTGAAAGAGCTGGTAGAAACTCTGAACGCCCCCATCACAAATACCCTCATGGGTTTAGGTGGCATTAGTGGCACTCACCCTAACTTTATTGGCATGCTTGGTATGCATGGCAGTGTTGAGGCGAACAAAGCGATGGCCAATGCAGATGTAATTTTAGCACTAGGTGCAAGATTTGATGATCGTGTTACCAATAATGTTAAAAAATTCTGTCCAAATGCGACCATTGTGCATGTAGATGTTGACCCTACTTCTATTTCTAAAACCATCAAAGCACATATTCCAGTAGTTGGATGCCTTGCGACTGTATTTGGGCAATTGTTAAGTGCAATTAACGCCAGCTCAGAACGCATTGACCGAGCTGCACAAGAGGTTTGGTGGGAAGAAATTACAAAGTGGAGAGCACAAAAATGTCTTGCTTATGAAACCAACCCTGAAGTTTTAAAACCGCAAACTGTCATCGAGAAAGTATACGAGATTACTAATGGCGATGCCTACGTATGCTCTGATGTTGGCCAGCATCAGATGTTTGCCGCCCAGTACTACCCGTTTAAAAACCCGCGCCAATGGATTAACTCAGGAGGCCTTGGCACCATGGGCTTTGGCTTGCCTGCTGCAATGGGAGTCAAAATGGCTTTTCCTGAAAATGAAGTACTGTGTGTAACCGGTGATGGTTCTATTCAAATGAATATTCAAGAGCTATCAACATGCTTGCAATATGGTTTAGCAGTGAAAATTATTTCGTTGAACAACCGCTCATTAGGGATGGTGAGACAATGGCAGGATATGCAATATGGTGGTCGCCATTCAAGCTCTTACATGGAATCTTTACCTGATTTTGTTGCGCTGGCAGAAAGTTATGGCCATATCGGCATTAAAGTCGATAGCCCTGATCAACTTGACGAAGCACTTGAAAAAGCATTCTCTATCAATGATAGATTGGTATTTTTAGATATTCGTGTAGACGAAAAAGAGCATGTTTATCCTATGCAAATAAAGCTTGGTGCAGTTGACGATATGTGGTTGAAAAAAGGAGTGAAAGCATAATGCGTAGAATCTTAAGTATCCTTTTAGAAAATGAGCCTGGCGCATTATCAAGAATTGTTGGCTTATTCTCACAGCGCGCCTATAACATTGACAGCTTAACGGTTGGAACGACTGACGACCAAACCTTGTCGCGTATTACAATCACCACCCATGGTGACGATAGAGTCGTCGAGCAAATAACCAAACAAGTCAATAAACTGGTAGATGTGCTTAAAGTTCAGGACTTAACAGAAGTTCAGCATATTGAAAGAGAGCTGTTACTTGTTAAAGTATATGCAAGAGATGAAACCATGCGTGCCGCCATAACGCGTATTGCCGATGTGTATCAAGGCGCCATTATCGACATGGGTAAACAAAGCTATACCCTGCAACTGCTTAGTAGCTCTGAGAAAATTGAATCGTTTTTAGATATGCTAAGACATGAGAGCGATATTATAGAATTAGTACGCTCTGGTGCGGTGGGGATAGGCCGCGGTGATAAGGCTTTAAGAGCCTAAATTAACAATAAAAAAAGGGGCTGAGGCCCCTTTTAGTCAATTCAATATAAGTAAATATTACTGATTTACTTGATCTTTAAGACCTTTACCTGCTTTGAAGCTAGGAATATTTGCTGCTGCGATTTGGATCTCAGCGCCAGTCTGTGGGTTACGGCCAGTACGAGCTGCACGCTCTTTTACTGAAAAAGTACCAAAACCAACCAGTGCTACTGAATTACCTTCTTTAAGAGAAGTTGTAACAGCACCAGTGAATGATTCAAGCGCTCTTGCTGCAGCGGCTTTAGAAATTTCAGCATCAGCTGCCATCTTTTCAACTAGTTGAGCTTTATTCATTATTTAATTCCTATTTATTGTAATTTTGCCTAAGCAAAACCTATGTTTATGTATTTTTCGGCTTAGTGCAACTATTTACTACAGATTTTTATGAAAAATCGCATTAAATACCGTAAATAAAGGGCTTTCGAGTTGTTTTAGAGTTTATTTTAATCAAGCCACTTAAATTCTTTTAAGCTCACTTTATTATTTAGAAAAACCACGCCCTCATTTTCAAGCCTTTCTTTCTGTTCAAAAAACTTGCTGCTATCCACCGGAAATGAAATTTTTCCTTGTGAGTTTATCACTCGATACCAAGGTAACTTAGAATCTTTTGGTAGCGTTTTTAAAATGTGGCCCACTTTCCTAGAGTAATTGGCTTGTCCCGCCAGTTTGGCGATTTGTCCATACGTTGCAACATGACCACATGGGATTGCACCGATAATGGTATGCACCCGTAATTCAAAATCATCCATCATATTTTTCACCTAACTGTTTAAATCTAGACCAAATCGCTCTAGCTACAGGCCCATGGTGTCTCGTATGCTTTCTAAACACATGGATGTTAGCTGTGAAACTGTCTTGTCTGTCTACAATCCTTATTCGCTCTAATTCACCGTTATCAATTTCATTTTTACAATGCGCGAGACTGGTTAGAGCAAACCCTAAGCCTGACAACAAAAAAGACTTCATGGAGGTCAGATCATCGACTTTCATACGGTTCGTGTTTAGCGTGTAAGCCAAACGCTCACTGTCAAAAGCAAACGCACTTTCAAACATAGCAATACATGGATAAGACTCTAAGGCTTCGTATTGCAAAGATGAAGGTAACAAACCTTTTTTTGCAACTATTCCGAGCTCTATCTCCCCAACTTTCATCGTTTCAAGCTCACCCGTTGCGTGAAACAAATCAAACCAAGGGCCTATGCCTAACTCAGCTCTACCACTGTTCACTTGCTGCAGCGCTTCAAAACGCGGGCCACTGGTAATTGAAAATTCAGTAGACTTATACGTTTTAAAAATATCTCCAATGGCTTCATTGTATATATTCTGATAAGAAATGGGTTCATAACAAATGCTAAACTTAGCTTCATTACCCTCAGCAAATTCATTGGCCAGAATCTTCAAATCATCACGAATAGCCAACAACTTGGTTGCCTCCAGATAAAAATGCCTACCTTGCTCTGTGAGTTTTAATCGATATGTTTCCCTATCTACAATGCTAAACCCAAGGTTTTGTTCTAGTCTTTTAATTGACTGAGAAATGGCCGGCTGGGTCTTGTGCATCCTTAATGCAACTTCTTGTAAGCTTTTAGAATTTGCAACTGCATCGAGTATTTCGAGATCTGCCAACTTCATAAATTAAACTTATCAACTATACAACTTTTAATAATTTTAATTTTATCAGGTTTTTTCTTATCCTTACCGAAAATTTTTTAAGAGCTAATAGCAACTCTCTTAATTAAGTGATCGATTTAGATGATTGGTATAAATAAATGGAGTGAACCATGTTGAGGTTAAGTGTTATCGCACTGCTTACAGTTTTGACACTAGGCTGCAGTCAAGAAAATGAAAACTCGGAAAAAATAGAGGTTATTCGGCCTGTTAAACTATTCGAAGTGAAAGATCCTACAGCGCACAATATTCGCAGCTTTCCAGCCGAAGTCGTGGCTAACCAAGGCTCATATCTTGCTTTTCGTGTCAGTGGTGAGCTTATAGAGTTCCCTGTTCGCGCTGGGCAAACTATTAATAAAAACGACCTACTCGCTAAATTAGATCCTGAGGATTTTCAATTACAGTATGAACAACGTAAAGCACAATTCGAACTTGCTAGTGCTCAACTCAAGCGTGTGGATTCATTATTCAAACGTTCTATTGCAACCAAAGCCGAGTTTGACCAAGCCCTTGCTAACAAACAAGTCTCTGAGTCGGCATTTAAAATCGCTAAAACAAATTTAGAAAATAGTGAGCTTCGCGCGCCTTTCACAGGAACGGTTGCCAAAGTTTTTGTTAAGAACTTCGAAAATATCGTTGCCAAGCAAAATATTCTGCGTCTAGAAAGCAGAGATATGATGGATGTGGTGATTTACGTTCCTGAACGTTTAGTTGCCAGAGTTAAAAAAGATTTAGATTATCACCCTTCTGTTACCTTTGATGGTTATACAGACAAAGCGTATGACCTATCAATCAAAGAATGGGACACACAGGCTGATCCTACCACGCTAAGCTATAAGGTGGTTTTCTCATTACCCATTCCAAAAGACTTTAATTTATTTGAAGGGATGACGGGCCAAGTTTCAATAGACCTTTCAAAAATCACCGAACATCACAGCAATTCAATCACTGTCCCTGCCTCTGCGGTTTTCTCTTCTGATACAGAGCAGTTAGAAAATAACGCCTATGTTTGGGTTTTTAATCCAGATACACAGATTTTATCTAAGCGTAAAGTCTCGGTTGGCAATATCTATCAAGATCAAATTGATGTACTTGAAGGCCTTAACGTTGGCGAACAAGTTGTATCGGCTGGCGTATATCACCTATCTGAAGGCCTAAAGGTAAAACCTTGGGTTAAAGAGCGAGGTTTATAATAATGAGCCTAGCTAAATGGTCAATTGATAACAAAGTCATCAGTTGGATGTTTGCGATATTGCTTTTAATAGCAGGTGCAGCCTCTTACTTAGACTTAGGGCAGCTCGAGGACCCAGAGTTTACGATAAAAAAAGCCATGGTCATCACCTATTACCCAGGTGCGTCTCCAGAACAGGTAGAAGAAGAAGTCACTTTTGTCATAGAAAATGCCATTCAGCAATTGCCTTATGTCGATACTATTTCTTCAATTTCATCAGCTGGAAAATCACAGATAACTGTTGAAATGAAGAGTATTTATAGAAAGCAACATTTACAACAGATCTGGGATGAGCTAAGAAGAAAAGTAAACGACCTTTCAGGACGTTTTCCTAAAGGCGTTTCTACACCTAATATAATTGATGAATTTGCCGACGTGTATGGTGTGTTATATGCGATAACTGGTGACGGCTACTCTTACAGTGAATTAAAAGATTATGTTGATTACTTAAAGCGTGAACTCGTACTTGTTGACGGGGTGAGTAAAGTCACAGTCTCTGGTATTCAGCAATCTCAGGTTATAGTTGAAATATCAACGCAGAAATTATCGCAATTGGGTATTCCGCCAGCACAAATTTTTTCACTATTACAATCTCAAAACCATGTTTCAAATGCGGGCAAAATACGAGTTGGCGATGAGTCAATCCGTTTTCACCCAACTGGTGAATTCCATGATGTGTCTGAATTAGAAAGCTTATTAATTTCAAGCCCTGGCGCCAATGAACTTATCTATTTAAGAGACGTCGCGACAGTCAAAAGAGAGTTTGCTGAAATCCCTACTCATTTAACTAAATACAATGAGCAGCAGGCACTGTTATTAGGGATTTCATTTAATTCCGGAGTGAATGTTGTTGATGTTGGTAAAGCAATCGATAAACATCTTGCTGATTTAGAGTATCAACGTCCACATGGTATGGAAATATCGTCAATTTATAATCAGCCAAATGAAGTAGAAAAGTCAGTTAATGGTTTTATTGTTAGTTTAGTTGAAGCCGTCGCGATTGTGATTGTGGTGTTACTAGTATTTATGGGCGTAAAAAGTGGCATTCTGATCGGTGGTGTTCTACTCCTTACGGTACTCGGTACGTTTATATTCATGAAACTGTACGCCATAGATTTACAAAGAATTTCTTTAGGTGCACTGATCATAGCTTTAGGGATGCTGGTTGATAATGCCATAGTTGTCACTGAAGGCATCTTAATCAATCTAAAACGTGGACAAACTAAAGTTCAAGCCGCCATAAATATTGTCGCTCAAACTAAATGGCCGCTACTTGGCGCAACTATTATAGGGATCACTGCATTTGCTCCTATTGGTTTAAGTAGTGATGCCAGTGGTGAGTTTGCAGGCTCTTTATTCTGGGTATTACTCATTTCATTGATGTTGAGCTGGGTTACTGCAATTACATTAACGCCATTTTTTGCTGACCTCATGTTCAAAGAAACAAAAAGTAGCGATAAAAAAGCATCAGATCCATATCAAGGCGTTATTTTTACTGTCTATAAAGCCCTATTAAGTACCGCGCTTAAATACCGTGTTTCAACCATTTTATTCATGGTTGCACTACTCGTTTCTTCTGTCATCGGCTTTGGTCAAGTAAAACAATCGTTCTTCCCAGCTTCAAATACGCCAATGTTTTATGTCGACTATTGGCATTATCAAGGTGCTGATATTCGTAGCACCGCAAATAACATAGCTAAGATTGAGAGTTTCTTGTTACGTGACGAACTCGTTGAAGATGTTACAACAACAGTTGGCCAAGGTGCTCCAAGGTTTATGCTTACCTACGAGCCAGAAAAACAATACAATGCCTATGGACAACTTATCGTCAGAGTGAAGGACCGTGACTCTGTTGAAGTTATGATTGAAAAGTTAAGAACGTTCGAAATAAATATGCCAATTGATGGCAAAATCAAAGTGAAGCGAATGGAAATTGGCCCATCTACGAGTGCAAAAATTGAGGCACGTTTTTCAGGTGGAGATCCAGTTGTACTTAGACAGCTTGCTGAGCAAGCTAAGCAAGTTCTGCAGAAAGATATAGGCGCTTTTAACATTCGTGATAATTGGCGTCAGCGAACTAAGGTGATCCGTCCTCAATTTAATGAACAAAAAGCCAGAAGACTAGGTATTAGTAAGGCTGACATAGATGACTTATTACTTACCTCTGTAACAGGTAAAACGGTCGGTTTATACCGAGAAGGCACAGAGCTGCTTCCAATTATTGCGCGCTCTCCAGTTGATGAACGTAATCAGGTAAATAACTTATCAGATTTACAAATATATAGCCCTATCCTCAATGTCTTTGTACCAGTAACAACGGTTGTTGATGACTTTGAAGTAACTTGGGAAGATCCACTTATCATGCGTAAAGATAGAAAACGTACTATCACAGTAATGGCTGATCATGATGTCATAGGCGACGAAACGCCAGCTAAACTATTTGCACGCGTGAGAAGTGATATTGAAGCGATACCACTACCTAAAGGCTATCACTTAGATTGGGGCGGGGAATTTGAGGCCTCAAGTAAAGCACAAAAAGCAATTTTTGGCTCATTACCCTTGGGTTACTTGGTCATGTTTATCATTACTGTTTGCCTGTTTAACTCTGTAAGACAACCGCTTGTGATATGGTCAACCGTACCTTTGGCTATTATTGGCGTTACTGCTGGGTTAGTTGTGTTTCAAGCACCATTTAGCTTTATGGCTCTTTTAGGCTTATTAAGTCTATCAGGTATGCTTATTAAAAATGGGATTGTGTTAGTCGACCAAATAAATCTAGAGTTAAGTGAAGGTAAATCACCATATCAAGCAGTATTTGATTCAGGTGTGAGCCGTGTTAGACCTGTTTCTATGGCTGCTATCACGACAATCTTAGGCATGATCCCATTGCTATTTGATGTGTTTTTCAAATCAATGGCTGTGACTATTATGTTTGGATTAGGGTTCGCCACAATTCTCACTTTGATTGTGTTGCCAGTTATTTATTGCCTGTTTTTTTCGATTAAACAAAAATAAAAAAATGGCCTTAATTGGCCATTTTTTCTGCATGTAATTACTTATGTATTTGCATGCTTTAATAATTCAGAGCTAGTTAATTTAAATCTAGCTAGCTTAAAACTATTTTTATTTACGATTCAAAGACAAGGTGCCTTTTTTTCGTTCTGCAGGCTTTCTTGAATTCTTCTTAGGCTGCTGCCCATCTCTTTTAGACCTTGCATCGGTATAACGCGTCACAGCTTTTTTATCTGATGGCTTTTTGATTTTTTTATTGCTATCTACTGAACCTTCTTCTGTTTTAGCTGATCCTTCAATGGCTTTGTTTATTTCAGCCATTTCTTGCTCAGTTAAATGTCGCCATTGTCCAGGTCTTAATCCATTCAAGTTAACATTCATAATTCGTACGCGTTTGAGCTCTGTTACCTCGTAACCAAGGTATTCGCACATTCGACGGATCTGTCTGTTTAAACCCTGAGTTAGGATAATGGTAAAAGTTTTATCGCCGGTCTGTTTCACGAAGCATTTTTTGGTTACCGTATCTAAGATTGGCAAACCACCTGCCATTCTTTCGACAAAACGTTTATTGATGCTTCTATCAACTGTAACCACATATTCTTTTTCGTGGTTATTGCCGGCACGTAGAATTTTGTTAACGATGTCACCTTCATTTGTGAGAAATATTAATCCCTCAGAAGGTCTGTCGAGTCGACCAATTGGAAATATACGCTCGGGGTAATCTATTGCACTGACAATATTACTTTTTATTTTTTTCTCAGTCGTACAGGTTACGCCAACTGGTTTATTGTAAGCAATGTAAACACGTTTAGGCTTTGCTTTAAGTGGCTTACCATCAATCAGGATTGTATCTTCGTCAGATACTTTCACACCCATTTCCGGTAGATTACCGTTAACCTTAATACGTCCAGCATCAATAAGCTTGTCAGCTTCTCTTCTAGAACAAAAACCTGTTTCACTAATGTATTTATTTAAACGTGTTGTAGCAGTCAAAAGACAATCCCAAAAATTCAATTGGCAGTATTTTAAAGGATTAGTATTTAATTTTCTCTAATTTTTCTGCCAAACCTTAGGAATTAAGTGGAGTTGATATTCAGATTGTTTATTTAGGTGCAGACTTTTAGATTTATAGTCAATTTGCCCCCAATTAGGATTACTTTTCATCCATTGATAATTTTGCACATTGTCTTTCGTAATAATACCCATGGGTATTACTAATTTTTTGTGTTCAGCCCAATAAGGATGTTTGTTGTGATGATCAAATAAACTAACAAGCGCCCATGCCCCCATCATAAAATGCCCTCCGACGCTTGCTTGTACTTCACCTGAGGCTATTTTTTCAAGGCCTACCGATAACCAGTCAAACCCTCCAAATGCGATATTCTGACTTTCAGAGCAAGCTTGCTTGCATGCTTTCATTGCGCCAATGGCCATCAGATCAGAAGCAGCCCAAACAATATTAATATCTTCATGTCTTTTTAGTAATTTTAGAGTTTGATCAGTTGAAACAGATTCTGACCAAGATGCATGGACTTCTTGTGCAACTGTCACACCTTTAGAAGAAAAGAAGTCAACGGCGCCTTTTGCGCGCATATCTGACTCAGAACCATAATGACCATTAATAAGTACAGCTTTTAGACTTTTATTGTTATTGCTTGAATTATATAGAGATTGCGCCAGATCATACCCAGCTCGATAATTATCATGGTAGACTTCACCTAGCCATGATTTAAAATTTTCTCCAGGGCTTGCTATTTGTTGCTTTTCTTCCCCAGATATCGTCTCTTCTAAAGTAATTGAAGGCACTTTATATTTTTCAAGTAACTTTAGTGTTTCTAACGCTGCACCTGGATAAAGTATCAAAATGGTGTAATCAGGCTTTTTTTGATACTCAAGATATTTCTTTAACTCTTGATATTGAATATGACGATTGCCTTCACCATAAATCACATCTAGTTCAAAGCCCAACTGAAAAGCAGCATGTTGACTAATGGTCTGTACCTTGCGCCAGAAAGGGTCATCAACCACTGAGGGGTTTACAAACAAAACGGTTTGCTTTGCCGCAGAATTAAAAGCTAGTATAAACAGAAATAAGAAGAGCAACCTTAATTGAAACCGCATTTAAATTTTTCTTCCCATACCAAACCTAGAATGCTTTGTCTTTGTACATATCTGCCCACAAGATGGCTGATGCGTGAAATTCAGGTAGGCATTCATCACTGATGTTTAAATATTGACACGCTTTTTGTAATTTCCACCAGCTCCCTGATTCATACGCTTTAACGATATTTAAGACATAGTAATGAAAATTTGCTTCACCTAACAAGGCTTTTTGAAGCTCTTCAGGAAAAGGTAATTTATCAACCACTTTTTCCATTGGCCTATCTAAAATTGCATCAAGTAATGAAAATAGACCAACTAAGAAACATGCTGATCCTGAATTTGGTTGAACCTTACTGCCTATTAGTTCGCAAAATCGAGCGCGAACAATACTCATTCTAGTTAGTTCTGTTGGTTTGCCTTTGGCAACATGCGCCGTCATGATCAAGCCCACAAACTTTTTAGTACGTTCGTACCCTAAATAGACCAAAGCTTGCTTAATAGACTCAATTTTACTTTTTATAGGAAATACACCTGAATTAATTAATCGCAACAATTTATAAGCTAACGCCGTATCTTGGGAGAATAATTGCGCAATTTTAGTCACATTGAGATTGGGTTTTAAAACTTCAGTATAAATGAGCATGACTATGGTGTAGTTGAATTCAATATCATTCTCTTCAATAACACGGGGTTTTGCAAAAAAATAACCTTGAAAAAAATGAAACCCCATTTTTTTTGCTATTTCATACTCTTCTTCAGTTTCTATCTTTTCAGCTAAGAGTTTAATGTTTTTTTGCTGTTTTAATTCATCAATAATAGGACCAAGTGTATCAAGCGGACTTTGCATCACATCGAATTTTATTAGACGAACTAATTTCAAAAATGGTTTCCACCCCTCTTCATATACAAAGTCGTCTAATGCTAGTTTATAGTTCTGATGAAACAAACTCCTAACACGTTCATAGTTGTCTTTCGTAGGCTGAATAGTTTCTAACAGTTCTAGGATAACATCATTAGCAGGGAGAAATGTTGCAAGCTCTTGCTTTAAAGATTCAGGACCAATATTAATAAGAGCCTTCTTACCGGATGTAAGATACCGCGTACCAAGATTTAACTGATTATCGAGAATAAGTTTTGCAGTTGCTTTATCTTCAGCAATGTTGGGAAAACTGTTGCTCGAGCCATCTCTAAAAAGTAGCTCATAGGCAACAACTTGCTTTTTCCTATTAAAAATAGCTTGTCTTGCTACAAAAACTTTCAAGCATAAGCTCCTTTTCCCAAATACATCTTTTCAACATGAAACGTTTAATATAATAGCATTATAGTAAGACAAAAAAACCCAACTAAATAACTAAAAGCAAAGTCAATAATTTAAAATTATAGCAAAAGATAACTAGGAATACGGCTGAAATAAGCATAGTTACTCATTTCAGCCAAATAAGTGAAGACTAATTATACAGTTTTGAGATGTATTCTTGCGCTAAACCCTGCCACTCGAAGCGGGCAGACTTAGCGTTACTTGAAATATCATTGTACTGAGATTTATTGGTGCTGAGTAATGACAAAGCTTGTTCAAATGATTCGATTAAATTTTCTACTTGTTGAACTAATGACTCACCATTAAAGACAAAGCCTGTTTCGTTATGCGAAACTGTATCTTTTAACCCACCGACACCATGCACTAAACATGGCTGTCCATCACGCATAGCAAGCATTTGGCTTATGCCACAAGGCTCAAATGAACTCGGCATTAAGAATAACTTGCCTAATGGATATAGTGTATCTCCAAGCTTTTGATCATAGCCATTTAAAAATAAAACATTGTCTCTTCTTGCCATGACCTGCATAAATTGCGATTCAATATATGGGTCGCCACTACCAAGAATAACTATGTTGCTATTAAACTTATCTGCAACTAGAGCTAAATCATCAAGTACAATACCATTTGCAGATTTTTGCATTAGCAATAGCACTTTTTGATCCGTGATACGGCCAACACTAGAGACGATGGCTTTCTCTTTCAAAGCTTTCCAGTTAGACACTCTTTGGTGAGCAATATAATGTTTGGTTTCGATAAGGTTTGACTTAGACATCCATTTAAATATACATTTTTCCGCTTCAGTTAGATACTCACTATAAGAGAGCTTATCCTTTTCTGCTGCACTGTAATTACATCCATTTAGAATACCAAACAACCTACCTTGACTCGCCGCTAAACGCATATCATGTTCTAGACCTTCACCACCAAAAAAACCTTCATCGGGTCGACTCGTCTCTTGTACCTCAAAACTGTAAGTAGGTGAAACAACATGGATCACGTCACATAAGTTTAGACCACTGCGCATCGGGTTATAACAGTGGGGGTACTGATGATCGCAGATTTGATGACCATCATAATTTAAGGTTGGAAACCAGGCTTCTAAGCTTGATTCATCATGATTAAAAGGCCTGATACCTTGAAGGGCTAAATTGTGTACCGTGTACACAAGCTTCAACGTTTTCAAATACACAAAGCGCGGGCTAAACTTGGCAAGCACAGACACGCCCGCAGCATGCCAATCATGTAAGTGAATAACATTTAAATTATCAATTATTCTGTGCTCTATAATTTCACAAACTGCAGCACTAAAAAAAGCAAATTTCGTTGCATCAGAGGCAAACGGCCTGTTTGCACCATCATCACAATATATCTTCCCACCATTGTCTGAAAACAAAGAATGTGAAATTACATATTGATTTACACCTTCACTTGATTCAACTAACCACAAACTCGCTGTTTCTAAATGTTGCCTAAAAGGCACTGCTATGTCTGCGATAAAATGTCGATTTAATTGCTCTTGACCATAATCTGGTACTACAACAGATACCGTTAAGCCATGTTCACTTAATGCGTAAGGGATGTCACGGATAACATCCGCAACTCCCCCAACTTTACAATTTGGCAATCGGTCATTCTCAGCACCGACCATTAAAATATGCATACCCTGCCTTTAAACTACTGAAAGCTCTTGTTTTTCTTCATTAACTAGTTGACGTTGATTATAAGCAGCAAGCATATCTCTCGTCACCAATACAATGCCTTTTTTTGACACCCTGAAACCATTCTCTTCGTCAATTTTTGAGTCGTAACCAATCACTATGCCTTCAGGAAGTTCACAACTACGGTCAATGATGGCATTTCTTACTTTACAATTTCTGCCAATTTTAACGCCGGGCAGGATCACTGACCCTTCAATAGTACAATAAGAGTGAACATGAACATTTGAAAACAGTAATGATTTACGTACGACTGAGCCTGATATAATACAACCACCAGAGACCGTTGAATCTACAGCCATACCGCGTCTTTCCTCATCATCAAAAATGAACTTTGCTGGAGGTAGCTGTTCTTGGTAAGTCCAAATTGGCCAGCTCGGGTCATATAAATCTAATTGTGGCTCTGGAGAAACAAGTTCCATATTTGCTTCCCAAAATGAGTCAATTGTGCCCACATCACGCCAGTAAGCTTGACCTTTTTGTGTTGGCTCTCTGAAAGGGAATGCAAACACGTTATGTTCTTCTATAATGGCAGGAATAATATCGTGACCAAAATCGCGACCGGACCCCTCTCGTTCTGCGTCGTTTTTCAACTGTTCGAATAGGAATTCAGTATTAAATACGTAGTTGCCCATTGATGCTAGGCAAGTCCCTTCTTTTCCTGGAATAGAAGAAGGTTCAGCAGGCTTTTCGTCAAAACGTCTGACTCGGTTATTGTCATCAACCGTCATAACACCAAACGTATTAGCAGCTTCTTCACAGGGGACTTCAATACAACATACTGTCATATCTGCACCGGTTTCAACGTGTTTTGCGAGCAATGCGCCGTAGTCCATACGATAAACATGATCGCCTGATAAAATCATGACATATTTTGGCAATTCATGACGAATAATGTCCATATTTTGGAATACCGCATCAGCTGTTCCGCAATACCATTCATCACCATAACGCTGAGATGCCGGTAAGATTTCAACCGACTCACCCAGTTCTTTTTTAAAGTGTCCCCACGCTCGATTAACATGGCGAATTAGTGAGTGAGACTTGTACTGTGTGGCTATGCCGACACGTCTAATACCTGAATTTATACAATTTGAAAGCGGAAAATCGATGATCCTATGTTTACCGCCAAAGTAGACAGCAGGCTTTGCACGCCAGTTAGTTAACTCATGTAAACGAGAGCCTCGGCCACCAGCCAAAATCAGAGCATAGGTCTCTCTGGTTAAATTACTAATATAACGATTTTCATAACTAGGCATGTTGCTTCTCCATTTGTTCCTTGTCTGTAATCTGTGTTGTATCTGGCGCTATTTGCCAGATCTCTTCACTATATTGTGAAATAGTTCTGTCACTTGAAAATTTGCCACTGGCCGCAGTATTGAGAATACTCATTTGAGTCCAATGGTCTTTATCTTGATACGCTTTGGCCGCATTACTTTGCGCCTGACAATAACTGTCAAAGTCATAAGCGGTTAACCAAGGGTCGCTTGGGCATTTAACAGCATTAATAATGTCGTCGAAGATGTTGGGTTCGAATAAATTAAAGTGACCACTTTCAAGTAATTTAAATACCGCGCTCAAGCTTTCGCTGTTGTGAATGACTTTCTGAGGGTCATAGTGTGACCTAATAGTGTTGGTTTCTTCTGCTTTTGCACCAAATAAAAAGAAGTTGTCTGCACCAACATTTTCTAAGATTTCGATGTTAGCACCATCGAGAGTCCCGATTGTAATCGCACCATTCATCATAAACTTCATATTGCCTGTGCCGGATGCCTCTTTACCTGCGGTTGAGATCTGCTCTGATAGATCGGTCGCAGGGCAAATCGTTTCCATCGCAGTAACATTGTAGTTAGGAAGAAATGCGACTCTTAAGTAAGGTTTAGATCTTTCATCTTTATTAATGACTTCAGCAACATTGTTGATCAATTTAATGATTTGCTTAGCCATGTAATACCCTGGCGCAGCTTTACCACCAATCAATACACAACGCGGTGTTAGATTTTCTGTTTTGCCCTTACAAATCTGAATGTACAAATGAATAACATGAAGGATGTTCAATAATTGACGTTTATATTCATGTATACGCTTCACTTGCACGTCAAACATCATATTTGAATCAAACTCAACACCACATTGTGATTTAACTAAAGCAACAAGTTTTTCTTTGTTCGCTTTCTTAACTTCAAACCATTTGGCTTGAAACGGCTTATCATCGTAGTAGCGACGTAAGTCTTTAATGTTACTGAAATCAGCAATCCACTCATTGCCGATATAGTCACTGATTAATGATTTAAGCTCAGGATTGCAATGCGCAAGCCATCTACGAGGGGTTACCCCATTGGTTTTGTTATTAAATTTCTCAGGCCAAAGCTGATAGAAGGTGTTGAAAAGACCACTTTTCAACAACTCAGTATGAAGTGCAGCAACACCATTAACAGAAAAACTGCCAACGATTGCCAAATATGCCATACGAATTTGTGGCACATCCCCTTCTTCAATTAAAGAAAGCTCCCTTTGTTTTGAAACATCGCCTGGCCAATGAATGGCAACCTGCGCTAAGAAACGAGCATTAATTTCATAAATAATTTCTAGTAAGCGAGGTAAAAGCCTTTCAAATAAAGGCACTGACCAACGCTCTAATGCTTCAGGTAACAAGGTATGATTCGTGTATGCCATGGTGCTTGTGGTGATTTTCCACGCTTTATCCCACTCGATTTCATAATCATCAATCAGTAAGCGCATAAGCTCTGCGACCGCAATGCTAGGATGTGTATCGTTTAACTGAAATACATGAAATTTAGCAAAATCATCAAAGTTTTCGCCATGCTCGGCCACCCAATCATCTAGAATGTCTTGTAAACTCGAACTGGTTAAAAAATACTGCTGTCGTAGCCTTAACTCTTTACCGTTTTCGCTACTGTCATTGGGATAGAGCACCATCGAAATTTGCTCTGCTAAGTTTTTTTGCGCAACAGCATCAGAATAGCTACCTTCATTGAATTCTCTTAAATTGAACTCATCTGTTGCTTCTGCTTTCCAAAGCCTTAATGTATTAACAATGTCATTTTTATAACCAGGAATTGGCACATCGTAAGGCACAGCAAGAACATCCTGAGTGTTCACCCACGCTCTATGTGTTCTTCCATGTTTATCGACATATGACTCAACATGGCCAAAGAACTTAACTCGCTTTGACTGTTCTGGCGCACTCAGCTCCCAAGGGTGTCCTTCTCGTAACCAGTTGTCAGGATGCTCGACTTGATAACCGTTTTCGATAGATTGGTTAAACATGCCATATTCATAACGAATACCATACCCAACAACCGGAAGCGCTAGACTGGCACAACTATCTAAAAAACATGCAGCAAGTCGACCTAAGCCTCCATTGCCAAGGCCAGCATCATGCTCTGCACTACTTACACATTCTAACTCTGCACTATATTGCTCAAGCGCTGTTTTTACATCTTGTTCTAAATCGAGATTCAAAATAGCATTACCGAGCGCTCGACCCATTAAAAATTCAAGTGAAATATATGCCGCTTTTCTGATAGGCTGCTTGTTTCTATGTTCATTGGTTTTTCTACATTTAGCTACGAGCCTATCTCGAATTGTTAATGCTAGAGCATGATATAGATAGAGCCTTGACTCGACGTTTTTATCTCGCCCTAAGGTATAGTAAAAATGTCGATTTAGATCTTCACTGACATCAGCTAACAAGGTGTCGACCTTGGCTGTATCAGGCACTTGTCCATTTGAATTTTTATGACTCATTATCATTTCCTTCAAAATTAGTAGAAAAAACCCAGCTTGATTGCGCTGAAATATCTAAAACTTGTTCTATTTGGTTGAATTTAACAGAGGGCTCAGAAGTGATTTGTAAATGCCACTTCTGTGCATTCCTGGGAAGGCTGACGTTAACAGGTGCCTCGCTTGCATTTAAAAGTAATAAAAGGGACGTTTTATTGCTGTTGTCATCCAAGCGACACATTAGAAATTGAGAAGTTGGGTCGTGCCATTTAACCGTATCCATAGGCTGAGATTGTTCGTCAAACCAGTGCACCGAAAAATCGCTATCTTCTTGATGTACATAAAAAGGATGCTTGAAAATAGTAAAACAACTTCTTATTTCGATAAGCCTAGATATAAAGTCTCTCAAATCTTGACTGTTTGCCTCATCCCAATTTAACCAGCTAATGTCGTTATCTTGGCAATAAGCGTTGTTATTACCTTTTTGAGAGTGACCAAGCTCTGTACCTGCAGCAATCATAGGTACACCGCAAGACATGAACAGCGTAATAAGTGCATTCTTTTGCTGTTTTAATCTAAGTGAATTAACGACAACATCTTGGGTTTCACCTTCGATACCACAATTAAAACTGTGGTTGTCATTGTGACCATCTTGGTTATTTTCACCATTTGCAAGATTGTTTTTATGTTCATAGCTCACCCAGTCATTGAGTGTAAAACCGTCATGGCTGGTGATGAAATTGATTGAATTTAATGGACCTCGCAAGTTGTGTTCAAATAAGTCATTTGAACCATGGATCCGTTTAGCCAATTCAGGAAGAACATGTTGCTTGGCTTGCCAGAACTGACGAACAGTATCTCTGTATTTATCGTTCCACTCACGCCAAGGAGCAGGAAATGCACCGAGCTGATAGCCCCCGGGGCCGATATCCCAAGGCTCAGCGATGAGTTTACATTGACTTAATACTGGGTCTTGATGGATTGCTTGAAAGAATGCATGACCTTTATTAAACCCTTTGCTGCCTCTACCGAGAATACTGGCGAGATCAAACCTAAAACCATCAACCCCGTAATATTCAACCCAATATCTTAGACTATCTAGTATGAGTTTTAGCGTATATGGGTCATCTATATTGACTGTGTTGCCACACCCTGTATCGTTAATATAATCACAGCTATCATCTAACAATCGATAATAACCAGAATTATTCAGACCTTTAAAAGACAAGGTTGGACCTTCAAGCCCAGCTTCAGCGGTATGATTAAAGACAACATCTATAATTACCTCTATACCCGCTTTATGAAGTAGCCCAACCATTTGCTGAAATTCATCAATGTTTCCATCAACAAGGTATTCTTTATGTGGGGTAAAAAAGTTAAGGGTATTGTAGCCCCAATAATTCTGTAAGCCTTTGGCTGTTAAAAACTGTTCACTGATAAAGCTATGAACAGGCAATAACTCGATTGCATTGATACCCATAGACTTTAAATGACGAATGAAGTGCTCATGTGCAAGGCCAAGAAATTTACCTCTCAGCGCTTCGGGGATTTTGTTATTTAATTTCGTCGCGCCTTTAACATGACACTCATAAATAACAGTCTCACTCCATTGAACATTCGGCCTTTCTCCTTGATATTTTTCAAGTAAAGTTAGCTTCGACTTCGTCATATCAAAGGCATTATCAGCATCATTGAAATGCCCAACGGGTAAATGACAAAAGTGCCTTTCGCTCCAATAAAAATGGCCATGAAGATCTTTTGCGTAGGGGTCTAGCAATAATTTATGTTCATTATGTAACTGACCTGAACTCAAATCATAATCACCAGAAACCCGGAGGCCATAAATACAGCCTTCTTGTAAGCCTTCTACACTGACTGACCAAACGCCCCCTTCATGTAAATGCATAGCCAAACGCTCTGTTTCAGCATAGCCACTGTCATCAAATAAACAGAGTGAAACATGTGCAGCTTGTGGAGCATATACTGCAAAATTCACTGAATTATCTGACTGTGAAGCGCCTAAGGGGGAGCTATTACCTTTACCAGAAATCAGCATTCTTACCCCGTCACGAACTGTAAATAAAGCGTAGATAAAGGCGGAATAGTTATTTGAATGCTTTGTTCAAAGCCATGACTTACGATATCTTGTGTCTCGATAAGCTGCTGGCTGTGTGCAACTGCATTAACACCACTACCCCAAAACGTCTCATCATCCGTGTTTAGGGCGACTTGATATACACCTTTAGCTGGCACCCCCATTCTGAATTGGTGGTAAACTTGGCCGGTGAAATGAGAGATTACAACGATATGCTGATTTTTAGATTTAGAAAAACGAACAAAGCTGAAAATACTTTGCTGACTATTATCACTGTCAATCCACTTAAACCCTTCAGGCTGCTGGTCCAACTCATAAAACGCAGGTGATGTTTTGTAGACTTGGTTTAACTTTTGAATTGTCTTAAACACACCATGATGCGCTTCAGAGTTAAGTAAATCCCAATCTAGACCAGCATTGTGGTTCCACTCTTCTCTGGGTGCGAGCTCAGCGCCCATGAAAAGTAACTTTTTACCTGGGTGCGCATACATAAATGCATAGTAGGCTCTTAAATTAGCAAACTGCTGCCAATCATCTCCAGGCATTTTAGACAACAAAGAGCCTTTACCATGTACCACTTCGTCATGACTGAGCGGCAAAATGTAATTCTCTGAATAAGCATAAGCCATCGAAAACGTCATTTCATGGTGGTGGTATTGCTTATGAATTGGATCACGCTTCATATAGTTTAGCGTGTCGTTCATCCAACCCATATTCCATTTATAACCAAAACCCAAACCATTATTATCAACAGAATTCGTCACACCAGGCCAAGCTGTCGATTCTTCTGCAACCATCATAATGTCGTTTTGATTGGCATAACTGCGGGTGTTTACTTTTTGTAAAAGGTGTATGGCATCAAAGTTTTCTCGCCCCCCTAAATGGTTTGGTACCCATTCATTATCTTCACGGCTGTAATCTAAGTACAACATGGAAGCAACGGCATCAACGCGTAAGCCATCTATTTGATACTGTTCTAACCAGTAGATGGCGTTTGAAAGTAAATATGACTGAACTTCAGGTCGACTATAATTGTAAATATAAGTATTCCAATCTGGGTGGAATCCTTGTCGTTTATCTGCATGCTCATATAAATGCGTGCCATCAAAACAATGCAAACCATGTGGATCAGACGGAAAGTGCCCCGGTACCCAATCCAATAAAACGCCCAATTCCGCTTTTTTACATGACTCAATAAAATAAGCAAAGTCATCAACAGAGCCAAATCGACTTGATGGAGAAAATAATCCAACTGGCTGATAACCCCAAGAGCCATCAAAAGGATACTCACTGATTGGCATTAATTGAATATGCGTAAAACCTAGCTCTTTTACATAATTAACTAAATCATCTGCCAATTCTCGATAAGTAAGATAGCGCCCCCCCTCGTTTTCTCTTCTTTTCCAAGAGCCTAAATGTACTTCGTAAATGCTGATAGGCGCATCAACTCTATTAAGAGTATTTTGAACTTTACTCTTTTTTACGGAGACTTGAGGTATCGACTTTTGAATTACAGATGCAGTACCTGGAGACTGTTGTGTTTTTAATGCATAAGGATCTGCCTTTTCAAAACGATTACCATGGCAATCTGTAATCGCATATTTATAACATTGATCCGTTTCTATTTCTGGCAAAAACAATTCCCAAATACCACTTGCGGGGTGTTTACGCATTAAGTTCTGATGAGCATGCCAATGATTAAACTCACCGATTACAGACACAGCATGTGCATTTGGCGCCCACACCGCAAACCTAACACCTAATACACCTTGTTGCTCAACACAATGCGCGCCTAATAATCGATATGCATGTTCTAAAGTGCCTTCATTAAAAAGATACATATCATCCTGATTTAAGGATGATTTAAACTGGTAAGGGTCGTAAAAAACGTGGTCTGAGCCATCGTGGTATAACGCCCTCAGTTGATATGGCTCTGGTAAATCAACATTTTTTAGCGTTAGGACAAACAAACCCGAATCATTAATGTTTAAGAAATCAATATTTCCAGAGGAGCTCACTAACTCGACAGAGTGTGCCCCTTCAATAAATGCTCTTATTTCAAATTGCTGTTCAGAGTTAACATGTAACCCTAAGAATGAGAAAGGATCACTAAATTGACCTTGTTGTAATGCTTTTATTTGCGCGTCGTAAGTAGTTTCTTTGCGGGCCAAAGAGTCAATCATTGCTTTTCCTTAATGCTGTTAAATCATTGAGTAAACTTTGCTGTGCAGCAAAAACGTCTTCTATCGGTGTGAGAATTCGACGTCGCCAATTTTTATATTCTTTATCTGTACCAGGAATGTTAATAGGCAAGGTTTGTTTTGCTAAATCATCAAAATTTAAGCTAAAAAGTTTAGGTGGGGTTTGAATGAGTGTTTTAACTAGCTCATTAAACAACTCGTCTACATCGCTTTCTAAATTAAGGTGGGATTTATTGAGCCAATTCAACACGCGTTGTTTATCAATTAGTCTTTGAGACTTTAATGCATTGGCTTGTGGCTCAGTGCAAAGAGAAAGACTTAATTTCAAATCCACGTCCTGTGCATACCACCAAGAAATAAACGGTGGCACGTCGTGGTTTGATAACATCAACATACAATTTTCGCGGTAATCGTTACCATGTTTGAACTCGCCCATATGGTTTTTTTCGAAATAAAACAAAGTATTTCCATAAATACCACTTAACGCCAAGGCTTCCGTAACTTCAGGCGGTACAACCCCTAAATCCTCACCAACTAAACCGGTATTATTGAGGTGGGATTCAATCTTTAAAATAGCTAAAAGATATTCAAATGGATAATACACATAACAACCACTTTGTTCGGCATCGACTGTTAAACACCACCACAAACGCCTTAATGACATCACATGGTCAATTCTTAAAGCCCCAAAATACTGCATGTTCTCTTTTATTAACTGCTTAAAATAAGCAAAGTTATTATCCGCTATATTTTTAGGATCAATAACCGGTAACCCCCAATTCTGACCATTCTCAGCCCAAGGGTCGGGTGGCGCACCAATTTCAGCATGCTTTGCAAATATTGATTGATTTGTTAAAAATTCAAGGCCATCTTTCGCGCAACCAACTGCTAAATCATTGATCAAACCTGTTTTCATCCCAAGGGATAAACAAAGCTTTTGACATTGATTTAGTTGCTCATGAGCAAGCCACTGCCAGAACTTTGCCCGTTCGTCATCTGCAAAAGCGCTCAATAAATTACTTTTAGTTTGACAAAATCGACGAAAATTGCGTTGTAATTTTAAGCTGGCATTTTGCTTAAACTGACGATAAAGAGACTTTAATAACTTGTATTTGGTCTCTGCGACTAGTTCATAGTCTATATATTGCGCCTGTTTTTCAGCATTCAAAATTGCTAATGCCGAATTATGTTCGTCTGCCATTTGTATAAAGGTAGTCTGAGTAAGGCATTCAGCTATAGAAATATAGAGAGGGTTAATTAGCCCGCGATGACTTGGGCTATATGGGCTGGCTCTTTGTGGCTGTTCTTCAAACAAAAGATGTAAAGGATTCAACAAAATAAAATCAATGCCAGACTTTGCACTATTGTTTATCAATTGCTGCAAATCTGAAAAATCACCAAAACCATAATTTACATCTGAAGTTAGGGTATAAAGTTGAACGCTAACCCCAAGTTGCTTTTGTTCATTAAATTCCACAGCTTCTTTGGGTGTCACCCACAACTCTGTAAAATATACTTCGTCATCAAGTGTTACCTGTGCGGTGAAATAACCCGCAGGTAGGTGTTTTGATATAGGTAACCTTAGTTCCACAAAACGGGTACCGGCATCAATATATTCACCAGAAAAAACTGCTTTTTTAAACGATAACTCGACACTTAAATCAATCTCAGATATCTCTAAATATAAAGGCCCGTATTTTTGATTGTCTTTTATCCTAATCGTAAGATGAGGCTCTGATTGTTCAACTAAACTGATACTTGGCAATAACGAATGCCATGGCGCAACGTCTAACTTGAAGTTTAAAGCATGTATTAATTCATTGGTGCAAAAATCAATGTCACATGCTTTTAAAGCCGCTTCTCTAACTTGCTGAGAAAACCTAACTGTTTCACCAGTATATTTTGTGAACTCAGAACCTATGCCGTATAAATAGCAAAGTTGTTCAAATGCATTCATTCTGAATACCAACTTCCTTTATGGTAGACACTAAACTGTTTTCTGAACCAAACCCATTTGCTTTGTAGCCATCAGCTTGATTATCATTTTCCCAAACTTCACCATCTATCAGGTATCTGAACTGATACTGTTTATTTGTTGGTAAGCGAAATTTACTTTTGAATACTTGACGTGATTTAACGAATTTCATTTCAACTGGTTGCCAGTTATTAAACTCAGCAACCAGTTCGATTTTATCCGCATTTTTAAACCCACACTCGAAAGTTATTTCAGCTTCTGCTTTGGTCTTAAAGAATCGCTTATTTAGCATTGCCTTGCCTTATTCCTAAAGAAATTACGCATTAAGTTCTTGCTTGTGAAATAGACTGCATTTCAGCTTAGAAGATTATTTGCCTATTTAATCAACTGAATGTTTATCTTATGTGACAACTCCAGTGTCATCAGCGCAAGATTAAATGCGCAAGTTAAACAAATTCAACATTACGTTGAGTGGTATGTATGTGTGAGAGAGAATTTTAAATTAGACTAAGTTTTAAACAGTGTAAAGTGAATATTCCTAATAAGTACGCAATTTTTACTCATAGCTATTCAGTTTGTTGCTAAATTTAAAATCTTACTTTCATAAAATGTCATAAATATGATAAAACTTAAGTCTGATATTGTTTCTCCGCATGGGAATTGCTGGAACCAGCTGATATGTTAAAAAAGCTTAAATTACAAGGACTACTCATTCTCTGTGTGATCTTGTTGGGTTTCATATTCAACTTTTTATTCACCAAATCTCTTATGGATATAGCTAACGGAGAGCAAGTTAACGTAACTAAGCTTAGTTCGGCATCTAATATTACGCCTTCTTCAGCCTGGTTTAGGTTTATGTTGCCATCTCATGAGTTCATCGAATTGGACAACACTGTACACGTCTTAACACGGAATAAAGCTGAGCTACTCGCGATAAAAGCAGAACATGCTTTTATTGAAAGCATTCTTTCTCCCTATGCCTTAATCTCCATTTTACTTATCGTCATATCACTAAGTAGCCTAGCCAGAGCGCAAAAAAATCATCAACGCCAAAAAGTTGCGTTAGATGAGATCAACAAAGACCTACACAAGCTGCTAAAACGTTTTGAGGTTGATGAAAAGAGCCTGAGGTACGGCTCTACTGTTACTCAAATCAGACATGCAATAAATTTAATACACGAACAAGTTGGTGAGATTCAACAACAAACAGACCACCACGTTTATCAAGATAAACTCACGCAGTTAATCGATAGACATGCTTATATTGAGCACCTTGAGAAGCAGCTTAAGCTCGCAGAACAAAACAAACTTAGGTGTGGGCTTTTATTTATCGACTTAGACGGCTTTAAGCAAGTGAATGATTCTTTTGGCCATAGCTTCGGAGATGAAATTTTAATTCAAGTTGCAAATCGTCTTAAAGATATAGTACGTCAATTTAAGATACAGGACCTTCACCCTCAAAACGGCATTGATCAAAACTTATCTAGACTGGGTGGAGATGAATTCTCAGTTTTTGTGCCTGATATTAGAGATCCTGCATTTTGCACTGAGCTCGCCCAAGTAGTTTTGACAGAGATAGAACGCGATTTTGTTCTTGGTAACAAACTGGTGAAAATTGGCGCCAGTATTGGTATCGCCTCGTACCCGGAAAGCGCATCGCAACCGCATGCATTATTACAAATGTCAGATGTTGCCATGTACAGAGCGAAGACTGATGGTCGAGGTATCTTCAGAGTTTATTCTCCAGAAATGGGAAATAAAATGCGCAGATACCACTATCTGCTTGAAGAGCTGCGACTCGCAATTAGCTCAAACAGTTTCCATATGTCTTTTCAACCGATTGTACATGTTGAAGATTGTGCCATTGATTACTTTGAGGCATTAATCAGGTGGCAGCACCCTATAGAAGGACTTATCCCGCCTTCTGAGTTTATACCGATTGCGGAAGAATCTAATCTTATCTTAGAGCTAGGAGATTGGATTTTGCTAGAGTCATGTAGGCAGATGTCAGCTTGGCACAATGCAGGCATGAAAAAAGTCAAAATATCAGTCAATGTATCAGGTATTCAACTTAAGCACAGAGGCATTTATAACTGGGTAATGGATGCACTTAATAAAACAGGCCTCCCAGCTAGCTCTTTAATGCTTGAGATTACAGAATCAACACTTATTACTGCCAGTGAAGATATAATTCAGCAACTAGAGTCTTGTCGTAAGGCTGGTGTTAGTGTTGCGATTGATGACTTTGGTACAGGCTTTAGTTCTTTGAGTACACTTGCCGATTTGCCTATTGATGTTATTAAAATAGATAAACTTTTCATCACCCAAGCGAATGAAAATCCTAAGTACCTTAAAATTTTGAACTCTATTAGTGAGTTAGGTCATCAACTTGGATTAAAAATCGTTGCTGAAGGCGTTGAACAAATCGAACAGTTTGAATTAGTTAAAAACCTGGGTATTCGTTGTGTTCAAGGCTACTTAGTCAGTAGACCAGAAACCTCTTATAATGTTGGCTCAAAAGTATTAACTGGCAATGTGAACCATATTGCAACAACTGGAACGAGTGTTTGGTTACCCGAAGTGCAAAAGAACTAAACTCAGGTAATTTTCTTTACTGTAACACTTCAAGGTATTGCCTTTTGTATATCTGAATGTTTAACGTTTAAACTTGGTCTCTAGAATGACAGATGAGTTAGTCCTCTCTACTCCATCTAAATCACCGATGTCATCGAGTATGCTACTGAGTTGCTGGAGGCTTTGAGCTTCAACAATGGCAATCATGTCGTATTCACCACTGATTGCATATAAAGCGGTTACGTTATTATGATGCTTTAAGGCAACAGTTGTTTGAGTAGTTAGCTTCTGCTTTACCTTAACAGAAACATGTGCAGAAACGAGTCCTTCTAAATACTCTTCTCCAAATTCAACACTATAACCTTTAATTATCCCAGCTTGCTCGAGCTTAAGAAGTCTATTTTGAACTGTTGAGCGTGACTGATCGAGCATTCGAGCCAAATCTGAAATGCTCGTTCTTGCATTCGCTCTTAACAGAGCTATCAACTTTTCATCTTGTACTTTTATCATAATGACCATTAGTTTGGTTATATTGACAAAATTATCTATCAATTTGAAAAATATTGCACTGCAAATTTCTCTACTTCAGAGTAATAATTAAGAAAACTATCAAACGATAGTAAAGAATAATTATTAAACACATGTTTTAGAGGCAGTATTATGCAAGTAAACCGCGAACTTTTTGACCACGTCATGGTGCCAAACTACAACCCTTCAGAAGTTATCCCTGTTAAAGGTAAAGGATCACGAGTGTGGGATCAAAAAGGTGATGAGTACATAGATTTCGCAGGCGGCATCGCTGTAAACTGTTTAGGTCATAGTCACCCAAATCTTGTTAATGCATTGAAAGAACAAGGCGAGAAAATTTGGCATTTATCAAATGTAATGACCAATGAACCTGCGCTTAGACTTGCTAAAAAGATTACTGATGCCACATTCGCTGATAAAGTCTACTTTGCAAACTCAGGCGCTGAAGCAAACGAAGCCGCACTTAAACTTGCCCGCCGCTTTGCACTTGATAACTATGGTGAGCACAAATCTAAAATTATTGCTTTCAACAAAGGCTTCCACGGTCGTACTTTTTTCACTGTGACTGTAGGTGGTCAAGCAGCATACTCTGATGGTTTTGGCCCTAAACCGGCTGATATTGTTCATTGTGATTACAACGATTTAGAAACATTAAAATCACTAATGGATGACAACACATGTGCAGTTATGATGGAACCACTTCAAGGTGAAGGCGGTATTATCTCTCCGACGCAAGAATTTGCTGAAGGTGTAAGAGCATTATGTGACCAGCACAATGCATTGCTAATTTTTGATGAAGTGCAAACTGGCGTAGGACGCACAGGTCATCTTTATGCATACCAAGGTTTAAATGTAACACCTGATATTTTAACAACAGCAAAAGCACTTGGCGGTGGTTTTCCTATTGGTGCAATGATCACAACAACTGATATTGCTAAGCACCTTAAAATCGGTACTCACGGCTCAACCTATGGCGGTAACCCTTTAGCTTGTGCTGTCGCTGAAGCGGCTTTTGATACTGTAAATACCGAATCTGTTCTTACTGGCGTTCAACAAAAAGAAGCTATGTTCCGCGAACTTCTAGAAGCTATCAACACCAAATACAATGTATTCAGTGAAATCCGCGGTAAGGGTCTACTTTTAGGTGCTGTTCTAAACGAACAGTTTGAAGGTCGTGCACGTGATTTCTTAGTTGCGAGTATGAAACATGGATTAATGACACTTGTAGCGGGTACAAATGTCGTTCGTTTCACACCATCACTTGTGATTGAAGAAGACGATATTAAAGCGGGTCTTGCTCGTTTTGAGCTTGCAGTTGCAGATGTTGTAAACGGCTAAAATAGGATTGGGGTCTAGTGGCCCCTCACTTTAATATGCAAATCTTAAGACCAATAAAAAACACTGACTTTGCAGCTTTAAAGCAAATCGCAATAGAGTCTGGTCATGGCTTCACATCTTTACCTGTTGATGACAACTTACTACAAGACAAAATTTCACGTTCTGAAAATAGTTTCTCAAAACATGTTGAGACACCTTTTGATGAAGGTTATTTGTTTGTATTAGAAGATACAAACACAAATGAAATTGTTGGCACAACAGCGATTGAAGCTGCGGTTGGAACACAAGTCCCTCTTTACCACTATCACCTAGGTAAAACGGTTCACCATTCAAGTACATTAAACGTGTATAACACTGTTGAAATATTGAGTATGTGTAATGATTACACGGGTTGCTCTGAAATTTGTACTTTGTTTTTACGCGAACAATACCGCAAAGGTCTTGCTGGTCGATTTTTGAGCCGAATTCGTTTTGCTTTTATGGCAGATCAAAGTAGTCGTTTTAGTGAGACTGTGATTGCAGAAATGCGCGGAGTAAGTGACGCTCAAGGCCATTCTCCTTTTTGGCAATGGTTGCAAGAGCACTTCTTTTCAATTGAATTTCCTCAAGCAGACCATCTGGTTGGTTTAGGTGACAAGGTATTTATCAGCGAACTAATGCCTAAGTACCCTATTTACGCGAACTTACTAAGTGATGAGGCTCAAGCAGTTATCGGTCATGTGCATGAAAAAACTAAGCCTGCACTTAGACTCCTTCAAAAAGAAGGGTTTGAGCATAGAGGTTATGTAGATTTATTTGATGCTGGCCCAACAATAGAAGCAAAACTAGACAATATCAGAACCGTTCAAGAGTCTTATATTGTTCCTGTGAAAATAGTCGACTATGTTAACTGTGAGCAAACCTATGCTATTTCAAATCAAAAACTCACTGATTTCAAAGCCGTGTTTACAGATAACGTACAGTTAGACAAACAAGCGCTAACACTCACAATTGCACGTGAAGAAGCTGAAGCACTTAATCTAGAAAATGGCGATACTGTAAGAATTTTTGCACTTTAAAACGCAAATAATTAATTAAAATTGGTATGAGATTATGTGTCGTGCTTAATCGATACATAAACTGAGCGGCTAAGCCGTCAAATTAAGGAACCATTATGCACAACAATGTTGACACACTATTTGATAACCTTTGGTCTAACTATTTAGAAGTTACACCTTCAGCAATTAAAGTTCATGAGCTACTAGGCTCTACACAACAGTCTGACGTTATCAATGATCATATTGCTCTTCGTACTTTCAACATAGAAAAAGTAGGCTTAGAAAAACTTGCAGCACATTTTCTAGCTGTTGGTTACAAAGAATGTGGTGAATACCATTTCGAAGCAAAAAAACTGTACGCAAAACACTTCGAGCATACAGATCCAACTAAACCTAAAGTATTCATCTCTGAATTACTTGTTGAAAAGTGCTCTGAGTCTTTACAGAAAATTGTTAAAGAAATGGTCGATCAAATTGATGAAGATGCAGTAACTGCAGACAATTTCTTATACTCAGGCACACATTGGCAAGTAAGTAATGAAACTTACAAAGCTTTACTTGAAGAAAGTGAATATGCAGCTTGGATGTCTGCATGGGGCTATCGTGCTAATCACTTCACTGTAAGCATTAATCATTTAGCGAACTTTGAGACTATTGAAGCGGTAAATACATCTTTAAAAGATGCTGGTTTTGAATTGAATGCTTCAGGTGGCGAAATTAAAGGTTCTCCAGAAGTGCTATTAGAGCAATCATCTACATTGGCCGATCATGCAAATGTTGTGTTCACTGATGGTGAGTTTGCAATTCCAAGCTGTTTCTATGAGTTTGCACTACGTTACAACAAACCAGATGGTGAAATCTATACTGGATTTGTTGCAGCGTCTGCTGACAAAATCTTTGAAAGTACAAACGCTCGTTAATTCGTTGAGTTTATTGGGAACTTGATGATAAATTGAGTTCCCTTGCCAACAATACTCGAACAATTAATCGTCCCGTTTAATTGCTGAGAAATAATGTTATAAACCAAGTGCATCCCTAAACCACTTCCACCATTTTCCCTATTCGTAGTGAAAAACGGATCAAAAATACACTCTAACACATCACCAGGCATACCTTTTCCATTGTCTGATATCAGAATACAGACTTCATCACCTGATTGAGACAGTAAAACATTAACTTCACCAGACTCGTGTTTTCCAAATGCATGAACTAGCGCGTTTTCTATAATATTTGTAATAACTTGTGCTATTGCACCTGGGCTACAAAGCACTTCTACTTCAACCGGGTTTGGTTCTAGGTGAACCTTATGAGATGAGTTTTTAATCCTCGGCTTTAAAGTACGGATCACATCTTCTAAATAAGCATTCAGCTCTATCTTGCGTAATAATTCGGAAGATTGATCTACAGAGACTTGTTTAAAGCTGGCAACCAATTCAGCAGTTCTATGTAAATTACTTTTTAGAATAAAGCATCCTTCTTTGAAATCAGAAATAACCTTAACCAAATGATGTTTAGTTAACTGACATGATTGCAGCTTCTCTTCTAGATGTATCACTTCATCTTCAACAAATGATGCAGCTGTGATGGCAACGCCAACTGGCGTATTAATTTCATGGGCTATGCCAGCAACTAATCGACCGAGTGACGCATGCTTTTCTTGTTCAATCAATTTTTTCTGTATAGTTTGCAAATCAGAAAGTGCCTTTAACGCTTCTTCAGTTTTGTAATTAAGTTCATCTGTTCGCGTTTTGACTTTAAGCTCTAGGTCAAGGTTGAGCTTATCTAACTCACTCTGTGTTTTGGTAAGCGCTGTATTAGCTTGATTAATTTCTGCTATATGTGTGTTGACTTGCTGATAGACAAAATTTAGCTCAGTAATAATTGGCGTGAATTCGTTTTGCTCGTCATAAACAATGTTTTGAACGGTTACTTTTTCGTTATCAGTATGCTTTATAGAGCCTTTAATCTGGCTAAGTACTAGATCAAAAGGCTTAAAAAGGTGCTTCATGATAAAGATAATCAAAACGATGAAAGTGATACCAATAATTGCACCTCCCAATAAAGTGACTTGAGATACTGCTCTCACTTCTTTATCAATGTCTTTATGTGGGCTGAAAAAACCCAATATAAAACCGCTTTTTGTCTCGAGAAAATACAAATCATACAGCTTACCGTTTATTTGTAAGCTTTTAAAAGTATTGAACTTAGTATTTGATGAGCTACTATAAAGTGGCTTAACCCATGCTTCATCGGGTGTCGTTTGCATCACCAACTCAGATTTTAATGGAAAACTGATAATTCTATTTGATGCTTTATGGATCAATAGTGGTGATGAGTTATCGGTAATCTTCACTGTTTCTAAAAATGCAGTTAGTGCAGCCAACGACCAATCTACTGTTGCCATACCAATCATATCGCCATTGGTTAAAATAATAGGCGCGTCAACTGTCATCATCGGAGCCAAGCTACCCGCTTCGTCGACATAAGGATGTGTCCAGACAACTGGAAGCGCATTTTCTGCAGCTTGTTTACCTAACTGATACCAATCTTGGCTATGGTAATCATATTGCTCACCACTTAACTCCCAGCTAAATAGTATACGTTTATTATCTCGATATACATATGGTCCGAAATACTGTGTATCTTCGAACACTCGCATAGGTTCAAACCAAACACCACCACCTAAGGCAAGTTCAAAGAATGAAAAGTGCTGCTCTAAAATGGCACTAAATTTATGCTTTAATTCTGCTTTTTCAAAATGCGATTTATTATGCTCAAGATAAAGAGAAAGGCCGTGTTGTGCTAGATTGTAGGCGCTTTGTTCCATCAATGTGATTGTGTGGTCAATTTTATTAGCGCTAGATTTGAAGGTTTGAATGATTTCTTGTTCTTTGACATTAGATAACGCGCTGCTGTAGTAAACATTACTAAATAATACGATTGACGAATAGGCCAATATTTCAAAAATTACCACAAACAGTAAAATACGTGTTTTGATATTTAAAGTAGGCATATTCACTAAACGAGATTGTATCTGTTTTAAGCATATATCAAAGTGAAAGATGCGCTATTAATACGCCAAATTATTATTCATTAAAATGCAATTTTATTTTATCTATTGAGAAAGTAAAAAAATCTTCTGCGAGAATTAAATTACCACAATAGTAGTGGTTAGCTTCTCGCCGTACACTTTCAAATCCACGCTCTCCATGATATCGGACACTAAAATGAGTTAGAATTAGCGTTGGGATTTGCTGAAGCTGCGCAAATTCTGCAACTCTTTTCGCATCTGAATGGCCTGTATGAAACCCCACCTTGTGAAGGTCACAATGTATAAAAGTTGACTCATGCACTAACACATCAATATCAGAACACCAATTAGCGACAAGATTAGGTTTTTCGTTATCACCGCAAACAATGACTCGACGCGTTTGCCAGCTTTGAAATGTGTAATCTTTACTTAAAAGTAGCTCTGAGCCAAATACAACATTTTCTCCTTTTTGCAATTTATTATAATGAGGACCACTTCTAATGCCGTCTTTTATTAGCTTTTCAATTTTAAGTTTTTTTGGGATCAATTTTTCAGAAACCTTAAAACCAAAGCTGGAGACTCTGTGCTTTAAGGGGATAACTTGAATATCACAAAAATTGAAATCCGATGCACATGTCATTTCACTAATATCATGCGTAATTAAATCAAAGGAGAGTCTGGTATCCGACATCTGAAAAGTTGCGTGTAACCATTCAATAACTTCTTTGGGAGCGATTAGGTGAACAGCAGATTTTTTGCCATTCATCGCCATAGACGACAATAACCCGGGCAAACCATAACAGTGGTCTCCATGTACATGGCTAATACAGATCACATCTAAATGAAAAAAAGAGAGAGAAGACTTTAAGAGTTGATGCTGTGTTGCCTCGCCACAATCAACCATAACCCAGGATTTTGTTTTATCGAATGAAATTGCTGTGGACGATGTGTTTCTAGTTTGACTAGGTACACCTGATGAAGTGCCGAGAAAGTGAATGTGCATATTAAAGACGGTAAACGTTTAGTTGAGCCTATATTGCCAAATTGTCAGGTTTTCGTCATGGTGTTTGTCCTGTTTTTACTGTGAATTAACGGTAAAAAAATGATTTCAAATTAAAAAAGTGATAGGTTATGCGGCAATTTTGGTATTGAGTATTTTTCATTATGTCGAACGCAGTTGAGACAAAGCCTGAAAATCAACAATCAACAGAACAAAAACCACAGGGTTTGTTTAATCGCTTTTTAGCAACTGTTGAATTTTTAGGTAATTTGTTACCCCACCCTATCACGCTATTTGCTATGTTTTGTATTGCCATTGTTATTTTCAGTGGTATAGCAGATTGGTTTGGCTTAAGCGCCATTGACCCTCGCCCTGAAGGCGCTAAAGGACGTGATCCAGATGGGGTCATCGAAGTTGTCAGTCTTTTAAGCGCTGAAGGTCTACAGCGCATCGTTACAGGCCTTGTAACTAACTTCACAGGCTTCGCACCTCTAGGCACTGTATTGGTTGCACTTCTGGGTGTAAGTGTTGCAGAGCACTCAGGTATGCTTTCTGCTGCGATGCGCGGTATGGTGATGGGTGCTTCAAAGCGTCTTGTTACTTTCATGGTTGTTTTCGCCGCAATCTTATCGAATACAGCATCTGAATTAGGCTATGTTGTATTAATTCCGCTTGCCGCAATGATTTTCCATAGCCTAGGTCGTCACCCACTTGCGGGTCTAGCTGCGGCGTTTGCTGGTGTTTCAGGTGGTTATAGTGCAAACCTTTTACTTGGCACAATTGATCCGCTACTTGCTGGTATTACAACACCTGCGGCACAGATGATTGACCCAACTTATGAAGTCGGCCCTGAGGCGAACTGGTACTTCATGATGATATCAGTATTCCTAATTGCCATCGTTGGTACATTAGTTACAGAAAAAATTGTTGAACCGCGTCTTGGTAAATACAACCCTGACGAAGCAAGCATCGACTTAAGTGAAAACAACATTGAAAAATTAAGTGCGAAAGAAAAATCTGGTTTGAAATGGGCTGGTGTTTCTCTGCTTGTTGTATCTGCGCTTCTTGCGTTAACCATCGTGCCTGAAAATGGTATTTTACGTCACCCTGAAACCGGTGAAGTAGCTGGCTCTCCATTCCTAAAAGGTATCGTAGTATTTATCTTTGTTACCTTTGCAATCCCTGGTTTTGTTTATGGTCGCGTTGTTGGCACCATGAAGAATGACCGCGACGTCATTGACGCAATGAGTAAATCAATGAGCTCTATGGGTATGTACATTGTACTTGTATTCTTTGCGGCTCAGTTCGTTGCTTTCTTTAAATGGACGAACCTAGGTACTATTCTAGCAATTAACGGCGCTGCGCTACTTCAAGCCCTTAACCTAACAGGCCCTGAAGTGTTTGTACTGTTCATCTTTATGTGTGCATTAGTTAACTTAAGCTTAGGCTCATCTTCAGCTCAATGGGCTGTGACTGCCCCTATCTTCGTACCAATGTTAATGTTAATTGGTTATGCGCCAGAAACTATCCAAGCTGCATATCGTATCGGTGACTCTGTGACTAACCTGATCACTCCTATGATGAGTTACTTTGGTCTGATACTCGCTGTTGCGACTAAGTACAAAAAAGATATGGGTATCGGTACGCTAGTAGCGACCATGCTTCCGTACAGTATGTTCTTCTTTGTTGGTTGGGTTGCACTATTCTACATCTGGGTATTCGGTTTTGGCTTACCTGTAGGTCCTAACTCACCGATTTACTATACGCCTTAGTCGTTAACTAATCACAATTTTATACTATTTAACGGCAACTCAGGTTGCCGTTTTTGTTTGTAAAGTGAAGTATTTTCTTGATTAAACTGATTATCTCACCTAGGTTTTTCTAGTACCATTTACTGAAAGGACACTGCTATCAAAAAACTCTAACTATCTAGGTGAAGTATGTATACTCTGTTTTACTACCCTTGTAATGCCAGTCTTGCCCCTCATTTTGTTTTAAAAGCGATCAATGCCCCCTATCAGCTCGAGCTTGTAGACAGAAAAAAACTGGCACAAAAGTCAGCCCAATATTTATCAATTAACCCGACAGGACGGATCCCAACTTTGGTTGATGATGAATTTGTTCTATTTGAAAGCGCAGCAATTTGCTTATACCTTGCAGAAAAACACCCCGAAACATCTCTTATTCCTGCAGATATAAAACAAAAGGCTATTTTCAATCAGTGGTTGATGTATTTAACTAGTACACTGCAAACTGAACTAATGACTTACTTTTATCCAGAAAGGCACACACAAAACGCATTGATTTACGATGACATTGTCAGGACACAGCAAACAAGATTAAAAGATGTATTACAGCTCATTGATAAACAACTCAACGACAATACCTATTTAGTTGGTGAATCAATTACTGTCTGTGATTACATTTTATTTATGCTATGCATTTGGGCCGACGAAATTCAAAATCCCCCATTGAGCTTTAATAATCTAAATAGATATTTAAAAACCATGGCAAGAGATGATGCAATACAACAAGCCTGCAAAATTGAAGAGATAAGCCTCGCAGCCTATGCTATTTAATCATTGAAGAGAAAACTAAAAAAGGTTGCACATGGCAACCTTTTGAATATTTTACTTAAAAAGAATTTATTTACTCAACTTTAAAGACTTCCCTTTAATCTGCTTTCTCACATTCGCGATACGCGCTCTGTTTTTCGCTCTCGCTTCACCACTTGCCTGATTACTAGGGCGGTTAGTTTTTGGTTTTCTACGTTGATGTGAAGGTTTTTTAGTTAAGTTTTTAATCAGATTTTCACGACTGCTTACTTCATAGCCAGGTAAATAATAGCGCTTAATTTGTTGGCCAATTAAGTCTTCAATATGCAGTAATACTTGCTCTTCCTCACGAGCAACAAATGAAATTGCTTGGCCCTGCTGACCAGCACGACCGGTTCTACCAATACGGTGTACGTAATCTTCTGCAAGATAAGGTAGATCATAGTTAACCACACGAGGCAAACCTTCGATATCAATTCCGCGCGCCGCAACTTCAGTGGCAACTAATACGCGAACCTTGCCTTCTTTGAACTCACGTAAAGCACGACGTCTAGCACCTTGCTTTTTATCGCCATGACACACAGTGGCAGGTATACCATCAAGATTAAGCTCTTTCACTATGTCGTCAGCAACATCTTTCATGTTCACAAATACAAGAACTTGTTGCCAATTCTTCTTGCCAATCAACTCAGAAAGCAGCTCTTGTTTTCTGCCTTGCTCAACAGGATAAACAATATGCCTTACCGTTTCTGCTGTTGTATTTTCAGGTGTAACTTGAACAAACTTAGGGTGCTTTAAAACTTGACGTGCAAACTGTTTCATTGCCGTTGGGAAAGTAGCCGAGAAGAAAAGTTGTTGTTTTTCTTCATGACATAGCTCTATTACTTTTTGGATGTCAGTAATAAAGCCCATATCGAGTAGTCTGTCTGCTTCATCTAACACTAAATGCTTTACCTGAGACAGATTTACACTGCCCAGACGTAAGTGATCAAGAAGCCTACCTGGTGTTGCAACCAAAATATCACAGCCAAAGTTCAATTGTTCTTCTTGTCCAGCAGTATTCACACCACCAAATAAAGCAACCACATTAAGGTCAGTATATTTAACGAATTGCTTGCAGTTATTTGCAATTTGTTCTGCTAACTCACGTGTTGGCGCTATGATCAAAGCTCTAGGGTGTTGCTCAGCATGTTCAAAAATATTCTGTATGATTGGCAAACTAAAAGCGGCTGTTTTACCTGTACCAGTTTGAGCTGTAGCAAGTACATCATGCCCTTTTCTTACAACAGGGATAGCAGCTTGCTGAATTGGTGTAAGGGTGTGAAATTCTAATTCGTCTAGTGCTTGCAGAATAAGCGGAGAAAAACTAAAAGATTTGAAATTCATAACAAAAACCTGCGGCCAATCATTAAAAGGCCGCAGATTATACGTCAATTAGTGAGTTCTAACAAAGAATAATTGACTCAGAGTCTAGTAAACTTGGTGCATTACCAACATAACTACCCGTTGCTAGTTCAGAAATTAATTGTAAGCCTTGTTGTTGTTGAGATGTACTTAATGGTACGTAAGGCAATCTGAAGATTGGCTTTACAGCACCAGTCATCATGAGCGCCGTGTTTATTGCGATTGGGTTAGGTTCGCAGAATAACCAAGAGATTAGTGGCTGCAATGACTGATTTAGTTCGTCATTACGTTCGTTCATCAAACTTCTAAACTGCTTAGGCACAATATTAGAAGTAACTGAAATGACACCATGTGCACCATGTAAATGTCTTGCATCGTGTGCTTCATCGTCATTACCCGACCAACATGCGATACCTTGTAGTTCATAGTGCGCAATACGTTCATTACCTGCACATTCTTTAACACCAATAAAATTATCATGCTTCGAAAGAGGCTCAATGATATCTGGTGTTAAATCCTGCCCCGTTCTTCCCGGCACGTTGTAAATAAATGCAGGGCCAATTTCGAGTACTTTTTCGAAGTGTTTTACAACACCTTCAACTGAAGTGCGACCATAGTAAGGGTTTATCTGTAATGCGGCATCCATTCCCGTTGCAAACCCATATTCTGTTGCCTTCACAGCTTCACGGGTATTATTACTGCCCGTATTACCGATAACTAAAATTTGTTGCTTGTACTTACTTACAGTGTGCGCAATTAACATTAGGTGCTCTTCCCAATTCATTAATTGGCCTTCACCAGTTGTACCACCTACGATAATACCGTCGACACCCGCTTCAATTTGTAGTTCGACTAATTTGTCGTAGGCGAGTAAATCGATTTCGCCAGTTGCTAAATAAGGAGTTTTTATCGCGGTGATCAAGCTTGCTTGTTGTAGTTTTTCGTTAATCTGCATGTTTACAAGTTTTCTTATTCCAAGTGCCAATATTCTTACATAAAACAGTAGCAGTTCCGAGCTTTCTTTAGACTGAATGACTTGTAAATTTGTTGTATTACTGATTAAATACAAACACTGTATATTTAACCAGCATCACTATGAGCTTACTTAATCATTTTAATGAAAATTTTTATCAAACTATAGAAATATGCCAGTCTGCAAGAGTCAATGAAGATATCTTATTTGAGTGGCAAGAGTCAGGATTGTTTCCAGCGAGCAGTTTCGTTATAGAAAATAAACTTCAGGTCAATTCTTACTTAGGGATCACAGAGCATACAGAGCAGATTGAATATTACCCGAGAGGATATCTAGCTTGGGCTCAAATACTTATAAAACATAATATTGAGTCTTCAAGTCAAGCATTCATGTATTTTGGGAATCTCTATCAACAGACTTTGAATCAGTTAGTACATGGTTTACCTGAAACACTTATCGCCTCATTTACAGAAGATCTAGAAGAATCCATTCAGTCGAGTTGGCAATATTTCTTAGTAGGAAAATATGGCGCAATAAGTTCTACAGGAAAGATAGAAGAAATCGTTGCTATCGATCTATATAAGTATGTTATTTCATTTTTAACTGAAGATTTTAGCTTAGACATACTCGGTGAGGAGACACGAAAAAGCCTTCATATTGCACTCAGACAACTTAATAACTCAGTTGCACTAGACAATCAACTATTACCAAAACAGCTTATTCGACAGCGTTATATTGAGCGTTTAATAAAGCAATATGATTTATCGGTAAGATGAGCTCACGACTCTAAGTGAGCTCTCATAATTTCAAATGCCTTTAAAACTTTTAATTTATCTTCGCAAAGACCGTCGTACCAAGCATCAAAGCTTTCATCATCTTGTTCAGCTAACACAACATATTCTGCAAGTAACTCAATGATGTCACTATGAGAACAACTCAACTGATCAAGCTGTTTGTTAATGCCACTGTGATCTTTATTTTTGAGCGAATCAATCACGGTGTTATCCAAGTTATTATTTAGCTCTTCCATTGTTGCTTCCCTTTAAAACTTACACCTTATTTATAACAGGCCTACAACGAATAGCTAGAGACAAGGTGTTTGTTTGCGCAACAAACCATCAAAATCGACAAATTTACCCAAAACCCATTTGCAAATGGTTTTCATTTAGAATAACATGCGAGATATTATAACAAAACAAAAGAGCATTTTATGAAACCTAATATTCACCCTGATTACGAACAAGTGGCATTTCACGATACTTCTATCGATAAATACTTTATTGTTGGTTCGACAATCAAATCTGATAGAACAGTCGAAATTGATGGCGTAACTTACCCATATGTACCAATTGATGTTTCAAGTGAATCACACCCTTTCTATACAGGTAAGCAGAAAATTACAGCTTCTGATGGTCGTGTTGCTCAATTCAACCGCCGCTTTAAAAATCTTGCAAGCAAATAATATAAGGAAAATTTATGAAAGTACTCAGTTCTTTAAAAAGTGCCAAGAGTCGCCCTGGTTGCCAAGTGGTAAAAAGACGTGGCCGAGTATTTGTGATCTGTAAATCTAATCCAAGATTCAAAGCCGTCCAAGGCATGAAGAAAAAGAAAAAATAAAAAAGCGGCATTTATGCCGCTTTTCTCTATCCAAATAATAGCTCCCAAACACTTGGTGGCTCGTGTAGCTCATGATATTTCTCTCGAAGTACATCAACTTTCTTTAATTTTGCCTTAGCTTTCGTAATTTCACCTTTCTCTACAAAACGCTTTGATTCTTGTAATACGGTGATGACCTTATCTAATCCCTTGATTGATTTCTCTTTTAAATCAGCTTTGAAATTAGCCTTTTTACTCTTTTGGATCAAAAAAATCATTTCATCAATCTGACTGATTATTTCTTTACCGTCAGTTGAGCGAACTGCCTTTTTGTAAGCATGGCCTATGTTTTTCATTGTTACAGATAAATCGCTTGTCTGTGCAGAAGTACTAAAACTGAAGATACTGACTGACAAAAGCAATAAAACTAAATACTTCATATAAACTCCGAATAATCGAGTAAACATTATAAATTTTCTAGAAAAATAAAAAAGTGGTTTGTAAAGCCCCTTTACATGAATAAATAAGTTGCAAACAAAACTAAGCAAACACCCGATATTTGCTTGCTAGACAGAGTTTCTTTATAGAATACGCGACCTATAATAACAGCGAGTACAATGCCAATTCCTCGTTTTATGGCCTCTACAACACCAGGGTTTAGATATTCAAGCGCAGCAAATTGAAGAAATACAGCACCAAAAAACACTATTACAGAAATAAGCCACCACTTAAAGTTTCTGAGCAAGGGTCGCCATTGATAGTCAAGTCGCAAACTAATAGACAAAACAGCAATAATTATAGATGTCAGAAACATGCCATGGAAAGAACTTGAACCAAAGGTTAAAGCTTGTTTATCGAAAACAATACAGGTACCCCATGCAAATGCAGTAATTAATGCATATAAACTTGATTTGTCACGTGTGTTAATTGATGTGCCAGCAAGGAGCATGGTTGCAAACACAACTAACACAATGCCTAACCACTCGAATTGAGAGAGTAGTTCGTCAAAGAAAAAGAATGAGAACACAGCTGAAATAAACGGTGTACAAGCAGTAATCGATAATACAATTGCAAGTTTGCCCTTCGAGATAGCGAACATAAAACAAACACTGCCTATTGCAGCGAGTACACCACTTATAGTTGCTGGAAAATAATAAGAACTACTCGGGAATTGAAACCCTTGAAATCCCCACAATAAGAAGAACAAAGGCAGAACACTGACGCTCATTGCAAGGGACAAGAACTTTGGATTAACATGCTGGGCTAGCTCTTTTCTTGCAATATCAAATAAAGACCAGCAAAGCGCACTTAGAAAAGAAAAAATCATATCTTGTTTAGAACTTCTGAAAACTTATTTTGCATGAATTGCGTTATTTTTTTATGTTCTGGTTTCCAGCCATTTAAAAAACGATAGAAATCAGACCATACTATTGGCCATAGAGTACGCCATTCTCGCTCTAAAAGTTCATACTCTTTTATATTCATGCTAGAACTGAGTGCTTCATTCAAACTTTCAAAGTATAAATTAAGTATTGATTCTTCATACTTTGCACATTCTTCACCATCAAACACACTGGTCATAAACAACATGACATCTTGTAACCCAATACCAGAACCAACATATTGGAAATCATAGCCAAGTACGTTGTTACTTTTATCAAATGCGTAGTTTGCTAACTTAGAATCACCATGTAATAACGTCTGATACTTAGCTTTATAAAGTGAGTCTGCTAAATACCTTGCTCGGCGTTTTAAATCAATGAATTCCATCTTTTCAAACTCGTCAGGCCTTGTTTCTAAATGCCAATATCCACCTAATGGAAATGGTTCTGAGTTGATGAGGGGAAGCCCTTGCGCATGAAACTGGGCTAACCAATTAACAACTGCATAGATATGTTCAAGTTTATGATCATCTATATTTTGAAAGTTCTTTGATTTAAAATCTTCTAAAATCAAAACATTTAATGCCCCAATTCTATTTGCAAAGTAACAATCGGGTCTTACTTTCTCAAAAGCTGTATGACATGTCGGGTCGTTGTAAAAATTGATTTCGTTCAGATAGGATTTATCTTTTCTCTGTTTGGCAAAATCAGTTTGTGAAATGACTTGGTGATTTATGTTTTCAGGAATTTCACTGAGTTTAACTATCACTGGCTGTGAATTAAAGAAACCTGATTGAATTTGCCCACAACCACTCCAAAGTGAAACAGATAAATCTGTGAGCTTAAGCTCAGGTATGTACTTTTCTAAATGACGTGTACGCAAAGCAATGACTTTTAAAATACTATTAGACTTAGATTTATTGTACGCGCCTAAATTAAAAACGCCCAGCGAATTGCTGGGCGTTGTTCTCCACGATTGTTAACTGGCCTGCTGAATCTCAGCATTCAACGGACAATCATCAATAAGGTTTAAGTCGAAATCAAACTCATCAACTCGAATCGCTTTTTCACGTTTCTTGTTGTAATCAATTAACTTAGCATATTGCTCGCTAGTAATGACATTTGCGGCTAAAGCGTTATCTAATGTGTCTGCAAAACGCACGCCTGGTTTTACTTGTTTTGAACGAAGTGCTTTCTTAAGTACTTTAAGTAAATCAAGACAAGCCATTTTCGCCTTGTAAGCCTGCTCGTTAATATCGTGACCATCACCTGCAGTTGGTTTAACTAGTTTTGTGATCTGTGACTTAAATGCCGTGTCTTGCTGTGCCGCTGAAGCTAATTCGCGAATTAAGTTATCATCAATTTTCGCCATTCTATGGCTAAATTGTAATGTTGCTACACGTAAGAACTTACGAGCAAAACTTGCAGGGAAGTTGTCTAAGAATTTATGTAACGCATTTTCTGCATTTTGTAATGCCCAACGCGTTGCATAATGAAAGTAAGGTGCTGCTTGTGCACGCTCTGACTCAGATACTTTCTGTTCATAGTATTTAATAGAAGCCATTGCTGCATATAGATAACTCATTACGTCACCAAGGCGTGCAGATAACATCTCAGCTTGCTTTAACTTACCGCCTAGAACTAATAATGAGAAATCAGCAAAAAGGGCTAAACGAGATGATAACTGCATAACTGCTTTCTCATATGGTTTAACTTCAGGCAATGAACTTTGACTGCTAGCCATAAACGGCATTAAGCCTAAGCCGAATGCACGTAGGCCATTCGAAATGCCGTAACCCACTGTTTGACGGAATTTTTTATTAAACTTCTTATCAGCGTCTGCTTCCTCACTATGAATTGCTTCAACCATTTCTTGAAGATGCGGGTGACAACGCATTACACCCTGGCCAAAAATCATCAGGTTGCGAGTTAAAATGTTTGCGCCTTCAACAGTGATTGCGATTGGCTGCGCTACATATCCGCTTGCTAGTGTATTCTGAGGACCGTTTTGTATAGCTTTACCAGCAAGAATGTCCATTGCCGAGTCAAGCACATCACGACCGATTTCAGTCATATGATATTTTGCGATAGCAGTAACAACTGATGGTTTCAGCCCCATGCCTAAACCTTCAGTGGTCAACACACGCATCGACTCTTGAAGGTAAGTTTTACCTGCTATGTCAGCAAGCTTTTCTTGAATACCTTCGAATTGGCCAATTGATAGACCAAACTGCTCACGAACCGCGGCATATTCTGAAGCCGACTTAAGTGCTACCTGGCTTGTTGAAACACCTAAAGCTGGAAGCGAGATACCACGACCGGCACCAAGACAACTAACAAGCATCTGCCAGCCACGACCGATGTTTTTCTGACCGCCAATGATGAACTCCATTGGAATAAACACTTTATTGCCGCGCGTAGTACCATTATAAAAACGGATACCCATAGGGTCATGGCGATTACCAAGCTCAACACCTGGATGTGATTTTGGAATTAAAGCACACGTAATCCCTAACTCTTCTTTACCACCTAATAGCCCTTCAGGATCAAATACTTTGAATGCAAGACCTAATACTGTCGCAATAGGTGCGAGAGTGATGTAACGCTTGTCCCAAGTAATCTCTAAACCTAGAACTTCTTCACCATTGTGCATACCTTTAGTTACGATACCTTGATCTGGAATACCACCGGCATCAGAACCTGCTTCAGGGCTCGTAAGTGCAAAACATGGAATATCAGTACCATTAGCTAAACGAGGTAAGTAATGCGCGCGCTGCTCTTCAGTACCGTAGTGCATTAATAACTCGCCCGGACCTAATGAATTAGGCACCATAACAGTAACCGCTACAGCTGAAGATTTAGTCGCTATTGTACCTACGATGGTTGAATTAGCATAAGGGCTAAACTCTCGGCCACCGTAAGATTTTGGAATGATCAAAGAGAAGAATCGTTCTTTCTTCAAGAAATCTAAAATATGTTCAGGAAGATGCTTACTGTTTTGAATAACAGAATCATCAATCATAGCCATTAACTCTTTCACTGGACCATCAATGAAAGCTTGTTCTTCTGCCGAAAGTGTTGCCTCTGGCACGGCACGGAGTGCACTAAAATCAGGCTTACCTTGGTAGATTGAACCTTCTAACCAAACATCACCTGCGTCTAGCGCTTCTTGTTCTGTAATTGAGATACTTGGTAATACTTTTCTAAATTGTGTTCTTAAACTCATAACTAACTCATCAGACCAGTTGAATATACCTACATTACGGCACAAAAAACGCGTTAGATCAATTACTCTATGCAATTATTTAACAAGAAAATTACTATGCCTTTGCAAATGGTAGTTTAAGTCATTGAAATAGATAGGCTTACACGTGTAAGCTCAACTTAGAAAATTTTTGAATATAAAAATTTGGACTTGCAGAGTTTGGTTATTAAAACAACAGAAAAATTCAGAGCCAAGTCGGAATTAAAATCTTTAAATTAAATTTTAGTTTATAAATCAATCACTCTAATTTTCATAGTTAAAGAATCTGAATTTAGGTGGTTAGTTCTAAACATTAAATTTTAAAAATACAGCTTAAATTGATTGCCAACATAACATGGCTCTTTACTTGAACAATGACGTTTAAGCATTAGACTAAAGTCTAATACTTATGAAAAAGAGGTGTCGCATGTGGCTTAAATCAAAGCTTAAAGTGCTCACTCTTTTCATAGGCATGCTGACGGTTACTTCTGCATTTAGTTTCATGAATGACGAGTATGTCACATGGCGAGATGCAATGGCCTGTGAGGCAAAATGCCAATTGTTTGGTTGTAAATCAGGAAGTTTATTTGGTCAAAAGGATGGTCAATCACAAGCATGTCGATGTGAGGGTGAACAAGACTATCTATTAATTTTAGATTAGAAAAGAAAAACGGCGCGTAGCGCCGTTTTTGGTTCAACAAATTTTACTTTGTTAAGTCATCGAAGAACTTCTTAACACCATCAAAGAAACCTTGTGCTTTCGGTCTGTTTTTACCGTTGTCTGCACCCATGCTTTCTTCTAACTCTTTTAACAGTTCTTTTTGTCTGTCATTTAAGTTTACTGGTGTTTCAATTACCACTTTACAAATTAGGTCACCGACTGAACCGCTGCGTACAGATTTAACACCTTTACCACGCATGCGGAACATCTTACCTGTTTGGCTTTCAGCTGGAATTTTTAGGTTTGCTCGGCCATCTAGGGTCGGGACTTCTATTTCTCCGCCTATTGCTGCTGTAGTGAAGCTAATTGGTACCTCGCAGTACAAGTTATTGCCATCACGCGTGAATATCGGGTGTTCACGCACAGAAACTTGCACATATAAATCACCAGATGGTGCGCCATGCATACCGGCCTCACCTTCACCCGTAAGACGAATACGGTCGCCAGTATCAACGCCTGCTGGAATTTTTACTGATAACGTCTTGGTCTTTTCAACACGGCCTTGGCCGTGGCAACTATCACATGGATCTGAAATAACAGAGCCTGTACCTTGACATGTAGGACATGTTTGCTGAACAGCAAAAAAGCCTTGGCGCATTTGCACTTGACCCGCGCCATGACAAGTTGGACACGTCTTAGGTTTAGAGCCAGCTTTAGCCCCACTTCCGTCACAAGGTTCACAACTTACCCAAGTTGGCACCTTGATTTCAACTTCTTTACCACGAACAGCCTCTTCAAGGCTGAGTTCCATATTGTAGCGAAGATCTGAACCGCGTTGTTGACGTGATTGACGACGACCGCCGCCACCAAAAATATCACCGAATACGTCACCGAAAATATCACCAAAGTCACCATGGCCTCCGCCAAAGCCACCATGGCCGCCACCACCATTTTGATCAAAAGCTGCGTGGCCGTATTGGTCATACATCTGACGTTTTTGACTGTCTGTGAGTACTTCGTACGCTTCTTTTACTTCTTTAAACTTGGCTTCTAAATCTGCATCACCCGCAGTTCTATCTGGGTGATACTTCATTGCTAAGCGTTTATAAGCTTTTTTTATGTCACGTTCACTGGCGTCTTTTGCAACACCTAACACTTCATAATAATCACGTTTTGACATAGTTTTGTTACTCAGTTAAGGGCAGTTTTAACTACCAGAACATTTATTTTTTCAGATTTTGAATAGACTAAGGGCGCATTTTAAATGCGCCCTTGAAATTCAACAATTATTTATTGTCTTTTACTTCTTCAAATTCTGCATCAACTACGTCATCATCTTGCTTAGCTGAACCTTGCTGCTGTGCACCGGCGTCAGCACCTTGTGCTTGTTGCGCTTGTGCATTTGCTTGAGCAATTTCCATAAGCTTCTGAGATTTCTCAGCTAGCGCTTGAACTTTAGCATCGATCTCTTCTTTGCTTTCGCCTTTAATTGCAGTTTCTAGTTCAGAAAGTGCCGCTTCGATTGCAGTTTTGTCTTCTGCTGGTAGTGCATCACCCGCTTCTTCGATTTGCTTACGAGTACCGTGAACCATTGCATCAGCTTGGTTACGTGAGGCAACAAGTTCTTCGAACTTCTTATCTTCTTCAGCATTCGCTTCAGCATCACGAACCATTTGCTCAATTTCATCATCGTTTAGACCAGATGAAGCTTGGATAGTGATCTTTTGCTCTTTACCAGTATCTTTATCTTTTGCAGATACGTGTAAGATACCATCAGCATCAACATCAAATGTTACTTCGATTTGTGGTACACCACGCTGTGCTGGGCGAATACCTTCAAGGTTAAACTGACCAAGAGACTTGTTGTCGCTTGAACGCTTACGCTCACCTTGTAGTACATGAATTGTAACTGCTGACTGGTTGTCTTCTGCAGTTGAGAACGTTTGCGACTTCTTAGTAGGGATAGTCGTGTTCTTCTCAATTAGTGCAGTCATTACCTGACCCATAGTCTCAATACCAAGTGATAAAGGACAAACGTCTAGTAGTAATACATCTTTTACGTCACCAGCTAATACACCACCTTGAACTGCAGCACCTACAGCAACCGCTTCATCAGGGTTTACGTCTTTACGAGGCTCTTTACCGAAGAATTCAGTTACTGTCTTTTGCACTAATGGCATACGTGTTTGACCACCAACAAGGATGATGTCGTTAACGTCGCTCACAGAAAGATCTGCATCAGCAAGTGCACGCTTTAATGGCTCAATTGATTGAGTTACTAAATCTTCTACTAAAGATTCAAGCTTAGCGCGAGTTAGTTTTACGTTCATGTGCTTAGGACCAGTCGCGTCTGCTGTCACATAAGGTAAGTTAACTTCTGTTTGCTGTGCACTTGAAAGCTCAATCTTCGCTTTTTCTGCTGCTTCTTTAACACGCTGCATTGCAAGCGGGTCATTCTTAAGGTCAATACCTTGATCTTTTTGGAATTCAGCAACTAAGTAGTTAATAACACGGTTATCAAAGTCTTCACCACCTAAGTGCGTGTCACCATTTGTAGCAAGTACTTCAAACGTGTGCTCGCCATCTACTTCATCGATTTCGATGATTGAGATATCGAATGTACCACCACCAAGGTCATATACAGCAACAACATTGTCGCCTTGTTTCTTGTCCATGCCGTATGCAAGTGCAGCAGCAGTTGGCTCATTGATGATACGCTTCACTTCAAGACCAGCGATACGACCAGCATCTTTTGTCGCTTGACGCTGAGAATCGTTGAAATAAGCTGGTACTGTGATTACAGCTTCTGTTACTTCTTCACCTAAGAAGTCTTCCGCTGTCTTTTTCATTTTCTTAAGCACTTCAGCTGAAATCTGAGGTGCAGCACGTTTTTCACCACGTACTTCTACCCATGCATCACCATTGTCTGCTTTAGTAATAGTGAAAGGCATGATGCCAATGTCACGTTGTACTTCTTCGTCTTCAAAGCGACGACCGATTAAACGCTTGATTGCAAATAATGTGTTTTTAGGGTTTGTAACCGCTTGGCGTTTAGCTGGCTGACCTACTAAAGTTTCACCTTCTTCAGTGAAAGCAATAATTGATGGGGTTGTACGATCACCCTCAGCATTTTCAATAACGCGTGCGCTATCACCATCTAGTACTGCAACACAAGAGTTAGTAGTACCTAAATCGATTCCAATAATTTTACCCATGAATCTTCTCCGACTTCAAAATTCGTTGTTCGTTTCGATGACTAGTAAATAGGGGCAGTGTTTTTGAATTCAAGCGTAAAAATAAAAAAAAATGCATTTTTTTGAAATTATTTTTCTTTTGCCTGTTTTGTAGGCACTTTTTCTTCTTTAAATACCAAATAACGCAATTACCTTGCTTTGTTTACTGCTGTAAATCAAACTCAGTAGATACTTAACTAGAATAAAACTTGCTATATATGATCCTCGCCTGCAAACATTGTGACTCATTAGTTCGTGTGTCTTCACTTGGAGAACATCAGCGTGCAATTTGTCCTTGTTGTAAAAATGAGATAGTCAGTTATCAAGCTAATCAACAACAATGGTTGATTGCATTCAGCCTTACCAGTCTATTATTCCTTTTTTCTAGTCTTTATCCCTCTTTTGTAAGCTTCAGCCAACATGGACTAGTTCAAGATATAAGTTTATGGCAGGCCTTTAGTTTGCTCGCAGATAAATATAGTGTCGTTCTGTCTGGTATTTTCGTGTTCAGTACATTTTTAATCCCATTGTTTGTATGCTTACTTGTACTATTAACTAACAGCCATTATTGGCAAGACCTAAATCCTCATAATGCTCGCTATCTAGCACGTTTACTCAATAAGACAAAAACGCTTAATCTCGCAGATATATTCCTCGTAGCCGTTTTAGTCAGTGTTTTTAAATTAATGTCTCTCGCAGATATCGGATTTGGTCTTGGCTTTTGGGCTTATATTTTATTTGTAGTTTGTTTTATAGAGACCTTGTCTTTAATAAATGAAACTGAATTATGGGAGAGGCAGCAGATGCTGTTTCAACCCGCACTGCTTCATGATGGTAAAAGCGCGAGAGCACAAGAACTCAAACAATGTTTAACTTGCTCTCAGCTTACCAGAGAAACCCATTGCCCGCGGTGTTATACTAAAACTTATTTCAGAAAGCCAAACTCAGCGCAAAGAGCAATTGTTTGGATGGTCACTGCAACGGTCTTTTTAATCCCTGCAAACCTGCTACCCATTATGAATACCGTTAATCTAGGCAATGAAACACCTGCTACTATTTTCTCTGGCGTAGTTGTTATGTGGCAATCAGGCTCCTACCCAGTCGCTATGCTAATATTCTTAGCCAGTGTCTGTATTCCGATTATTAAAGCCGTGGCATTGTTCTACTTAATATTACAATCGAGAAAGTGTACGCACCCTAAACGGGCAAGCACAATTTATCGTTGGTTGGAAATAATGGGGAAATGGTCAATGATTGATGTTTTCGTCGTGATTATTTTGGTTTCTTTGGTACAACTTGGTACTGTGCTCAGTGTTGAACCTCAAATTGGTATCGTTTTTTTTACTATCATGGTGTTATGTCAGATCGTCGCCGTGAATAGTTTTGACCCTCGGATTTTATGGGACAAGTTTCACAATCATGAATGAACATGCTTATATCGAGTCTAAGCCAAAATTTACTGTGATTTGGATTATTCCAATTATCGCACTGCTTATAACTGCTTGGATGTTATTTAAATACCAAACCGATCAAGGTCATACTATTTATGTAAAAATGACGACAGCTGATGGTATAACAGCGGGTAAAACAGAAGTTAAAGTAAGAAATGTTAAGGTCGGTTTAGTAAAAGGCCTAGAATTAGATTTATCTCAAAATGGTGTGTTAGCTAAAGTTCAAATCGGCAATCAATATGGTGACTTACTAACTGAAGATGCCAAATTCTGGGTTGTTAAGCCTCGCATAGATCAATCAGGCATATCAGGTATGAATACCTTACTATCAGGAGCGTATTTAGAACTAGAGCCAGGACAAAGCCAAAGCCTGTCCTATTTATTCACCCTGCAAGATGAACCAGCTTTGATAAGTAATGACATAGAAGGTAAGCGTTTCAAATTAACGGCGAATTCAGCAGAAGTTCTCGATGTTGGCACATCTATCTATTTTAGAGGCTACCGAATAGGTCAGATTGAATCCGGACGATTTGATGTTGATACATTGTCTATGCATTACGGCATCTTTGTCTTTTCTCCATATGATAAACTGATCACTAACAACACTATTTTCTGGGTTAGTTCAGGCGTTGATTTCAGCCTCAATACATCCGGCGTACAATTTTCAACTGGAAGTTTATCAAAGTTAATCAAAGGCGGTATATCTGTTGATTACCCTCCAGAACAAAAGCCTAATGATATTGCAGTCGCTAATAAAACTTATGCTTTGCATAAAAACTATTCGCAAGCACTAGAAAAACGCTTTGATGATTTCGACTTTTATATTGTCGAATTTGAACAGTCAATTCGTGGTCTCAATGCAGGTGCTCCTGTGGAATACAGGGGAATGAGGATTGGCACTGTTGAACAAGCACCGGCCCAAATAGAGAAAGATGGAGAACCCATATACTTTGAGCAAGACAACACACAAGTGCCGGTTCTGATAAAAATTGAATATGGCAGAATTTATAAAAATGAGCAGTTAGCAAAACAATATTGGCAACAAAATATAGACAAATGGATTATCTCTGGATTACGGGCATCACTAAAAAGTGGCAATTTGTTAACCGGTGCGGTATATATAGATTTTGATTTTTATAATAATGCTAATGAGATGAGTTATGTCACTAAAACTGACATATACCCTGTTCTTCCAAGCATATCGAGTGGTTTCACTGCTTTATCGGAACAAATGACAGCCTTAGTTAACAAATTAAATAAACTGCCATTTGAACAAACCACCAACACATTAAACAATACATTAGTGGCATACCAATCTCTTGCAAAAGAATTAAAGATCATGATCCACGAACTAAATAACAACGAGACTGCAGATAAAGTGGCTAAAAATTTAACTCAATTAGAGACAACACTTACTCAACTCACTAGTAGCTTGAAGCAATTTGAAACCACATTGTCTAGCTACCAACAAGAGTCTGGAGTTGTTGATCAGTTAACAAATACATTACAAGAGCTAGAAAATTTATCAAACACACTTAAACCTATTTCCAAGGGGTTAAATGAGCAACCAACTATGCTGATATTTGATAAAAACATTCCAAATGACCCAATTCCAGAGAAGCGATAATGCGTAATTTAACTATTATATTGGTACTACTGACGTTAACAGCTTGCTCGTCAGGCCAAAACATTCAGTTAAAATATTATGACTTTGCGTATCAACAAGAAGACAGAGCAAAAACTTCTGAGCAGACGGGAACTAAATATCTACATATCAATCAAGTAAAGATCCAAGGCGTTGCAGATCAACAGCCTCTAATACAGATTCTAAGAGATAACTCTGTCAATATTGCCAATTATCACTTTTGGTCTCAGCACCCTAAATATACGTTTACCGACTCCATGGCACGTGGCTTGGTAAAAAAGGTATCAAATTACAAAGTGATCCCTGCCGGAAAAACAGCGCCTCAAGATGGTGAGTTTATGCTCCAGGTGACTGTTACAAAACTTGCTGGCCATTATGAGTTTGGTTCACTGATTGAAGGCCAGTGGTTTATTTATCAGTTTAATCCCGAAGGTAAGATATTATTAAATTCTGAGCTGTTCTCAATTTCAACCCCACTAGAAGATTCAGGATTTGATGCGCTCATCAAAGCACATCAATCTAGCTGGGAAAAGCTTACTGATAAAATATCTGAAATCATTTTATAAAATTTATTTAAGTGAAAGTTGATACAGATTACTCACCCCCTGCTCTTCATTTAATATAACTTGTGTTTCAAAGTTGAACTTACATTTTTTTAGTAAGTTTATGCTTGCCGTGTTTTCAGGATCAGTGAGTCCACAAAGGTATTTCAGTCCTAGCGTATTGAGCGAGTAATCAATGACACATCTTGCCGCTTCGACCGCATAACCAAAGCCAGTAAACTCATCTAAAAATGCATAACCAATATCTGGGTACTGTAATGCAGGTCTTTTGTATAAGCCACATACACCAATTTGCCTGAAATCTTTATCATTATTTTTAAGACACACAATATAAGGTGAAAAAGTATCTAACTTATAAGGTGTTAAAAAAGCGGTTTCAATGTAATGTTCTGCATCTTTATGAGTTTTAATGCTTTTATCAGCTATATTTTTTTTAAAACTATCTTGATTCAATAATTTATAAATAAAACCGGCATCATTTAAAGTTGCCTGTCTTAGCAATAATCTTTCTGTATTCAATTTCACGATAGAGCCCTAATCATTTACTCTTGGATATGCCAAACAAAACTGTATACAATCTACAGCAAAAACTATAAATTAAACAACTAATTATCTAATATAGAGAATTCTTAAAACTACCGGTTATTAAAATTAACCTTTCTGTAACGTTTTGTTCTTTTATTTTAATCTGAGTTTGATAGGATGCAGTGGCTATAAAAACAACAGAACAGGTTAAGTAATGAATACTGAATCACCTATTTGTGATTTCGGCCTTCATCAAGGCGAGAAATACACTAGTTTACCTGCAAGCTTTTTAAACTGGATGGTTGAAATTGACCATGAGAAATGTGCATTTGCAAAACAAGAATTACTAAGAAGAGAAACTGCTGCGCTTAAAAGTTGCTCAAAAAGAAATTAGTGCCCACCTGTAGCGCTTTAGAGCATATAGTTTAAACTAAGCGCGTAATTACTACACACGGGTTTATTATGCGCAAATTTTTAGCTCTCTCGGTAGCTATCGCACTTTCAGGGTGTGCTACCTATACAGTTCAGCAATCAAAAGCTGAATATCTTACTATCCTTCATACTAACGATAACCATGGACGTTTTTGGCAAAACGAAAAAGGTGAATATGGCATGTCGGCAAGAAAAACACTTGTCGACAGGCTTAGAAATGCAGCCGAGAAAAATGGTCATGCCGTGTTATTACTTTCTGGTGGCGACATAAATACAGGAGTTCCAGAGTCAGACCTTCAATATGCAGAACCTGATTTCAAAGGTATGCGTTTACTTGGCTATGATGCCATGGCAATTGGCAACCATGAATTTGATAATCCATTGCATATTCTTGATAAACAAATTGAATGGGCTCAATTCCCTGTTCTATCGGCGAATATTCTAAATAAAAGTGATGCTTCTCATGCTTACCAACCATATACGATTATAGAAAAAAATGGTCTTAAAATTGGCGTGATAGGACTTACCACTGTCGATACAGTCAAGATTGCCAATCCCGAGTATGTAGGCCATTTGGACTTTATCAAACCGAGTATCGCTGCAAATAAAGTACTGAACGATATTAATAAAAAATATGAAGATATCGACGTTACTATTGCTGTTACTCACATGGGCCATTACCACGATGCAAAATATGGTATTAATGCACCCGGCGATGTTACTTTAGCAAGAGAGTTGCCAAAAGGCGCGCTCAATATGGTCATTGGCGGACACTCTCAAGAACCCGTTTGCGTAGATACACTCGGTAACCCAGATAAAGATTTTGCACCAGGAAAAGCTTGTAAGCCAGATAATCAGAATGGTACTTGGATCATGCAAGCCCATGAATGGGGAAAATATGTTGGTAAAGCAGAATTTAAAATCGAAGGTAAAAAAATTACGCTCGAGAATTATCAACTAATTCCGGTCAATTTAAAAAGTAATAATGGTGAAGTGATCGGGGAATATATTCCAGAAGATCAAGACATGTTAGATCTATTAAAGCCATTCCAAAAAATAGGAAAAGGTCAACTTGATTTACCAATCGGTTTTACTGATGCCTATTTAGACGGTAAACGAGATACTGTACGATTTAAGCAAAGCCCATTAGCAAGACTCATTATTAAAGCACAAAAAGAATCTGTAAAAGCAGATTTTGGCCTGATCAGTGGTGGGGGAATACGTCATAGTATTGAAGCGGGCGAGATCAGTTATAAAGACGTTTTAAAAGTTCATCCTTTTAAAAACAGAATTACGGCAATGAATTGGATAGGTAAAGATCTTATTGATTACCTTGAAATCGTTACTTCTTTCCCGATTGATGCTGGTGCTTATTTACAATATGAAGGGCTAAGTTTTGAACGAAAAGATGGCAAGTTAGTAAATATAAGAATTAACGGTCAAGCTTTAGAACTTAACAAAACCTATAGAATGAGTATCAACAGTTACAATGCAGCGGGAGGTGATGGTTATCCAGTGCTTGTCGGTAGAAAAGGCTTTGTTCCTTCAGAACGAACTGATGCTGAAGTATTAAAAGCCTATATTGAGAAATACTCACCTATTAAAGTAAACGAGCTATAAGTATTAGTCTTCCTTGTATGTTCATAAAAGATGCCAGGGCATATCTGGCATCTTTAATTCATTATTTGCCTCTTATCTCATAATCACTGTCTAATAAATCCTTAAGACCATAGCTATGTAATTTTGAGCGCGACCCTTCACCATGCGCTTTAGGTGGGTACAGTTTTGCTTTTAGTTCTGGGCTTTCTCTTAAAATTTCGTCAAGTGCAGCCCTAATCTCACTGAGAGTTTTTTCTAAACTGTTCGAGAAATTTGGCCTTTTTCTAACTGTATGTCCTAGAACAGATAATCTATGAAAATACTTTTCAGCGATAGTAAGTAACTCAGCTGGCACGTCTTTATTTAAATGAAGGTTTAAATCTGGGTAAGCATGGCTAAATTCGATCATTGCCAGATAAAAGCAAAGTGGCTTATTGGCCAATTGACTTTGAATCTCATTAGTCCCCTCTATAAATAGTGACTTTGAGTATAAATCAATTACTAACTTTGGTTTTATAGTTTCGACTGAAACCGCTCTTTTTTTCACTTTGTTTTCAATATGTTTTCTAAATACTTTGCGATAGAGTAATGCGTTAGCGAAGGTAAGTAACATCACTATAATGTATGTGTATTTAACATGGCTTCTATCAGCAATTAAAACCAAATAGATAGTTTTATAATTCGCAAACAATTCCAAAAATACTTTATCAGTTGGCTTAATAGTAGATATCGATTCAACTTTTACTCTAGAGTCAAGTGAATCAAGTTGTTGATTTAATTTCTCAATATAAATATCTACTTCTTGCTGATTGCCTGCATAGTTAAAAAGTGGTTCAGCTAATGGTAGGCTGCTGACATCCAGTGAGACACGCTTAGCTATTTGTTCGCTCTGCAATTTAACCGCCTGTGCTATTTTACTCTCTTGCCCCAAATAAAATAGCAAGCTTAACAAAACAAAAACGGCTGCTGTGAAAATATAAATTGGTTTTATGTTTATCATTATTTTTCACCAATAAATTTATAAGGTGAAAGATCGCACTGCCAGAACTTTTCTAGAGATTCAAAATAGGCACTGCCTACTGATTGCGCTATTTGTGTTGTGATTGTTTGCACTGCACAAGCGAGATCTGTATTGTTTTCTGTCAATTTAAGGTACCAACGGCTGCCAGTAATATTATCACCAATGGGGGTAATATAGTTATGAGAAAATTTTTCGTCATCAGCCTGATCATTCCAATAAGACGCGATAATATCTACTTCATTATTTGCAAGCTTTTCTCTTAATGCGGTGTGAGAGCTAACATAAGTAATATTTAGGTGTTTAATATCTAAATCTAATTGCTTAAATGCTTTCTTTGGCAAAATATGGCCAGATCGACTGGTTGGATAATCAAGCAAACCAATACGTTTATCAAGGAAATACGCTTTTTCAAGTTTAGGTTTTTCTTTATTGGAAATAAAAAATGCAGAGTAACTTGAATAGCCAATAATCGGTGTGTAGTTATGTGTCGCATCGGCACGAAGTGCTTGCATAATACTGTCTTTGCTCAATATAAGATCTGCGATACCTTTACCAAAAAATTCGATTTGTTCAGCTAAACTTCCCCCCCAAAAAACTTCAACATGACCAAATTGACGTTTAAGAACACTGTTTTGACAAAGCGCCGGAAGTATTTGTTCAGCAAGTTGTTTTGTGGGTACTTTAACTCTAAATACGGCTTGGTTTTCACTTGATGAAGTTTGGCAGTGGAATTTATGTTGCTGTATCGGCACCAGATCTATAGATGTACTAGTAATAACCAATTGAGATAATAGCCAAACTAACCATGTACTTGTGATAACAGACAGGAACAAGATAGTTTTTAACGATAATTTATATTTTTTTAACAAAACAAAAAGTAAGTTTATTGACAACACGGCTATTAGAGCAAGTTTACTTACTCATTACAATAGGTAAAATTATTTAAATTTCATAAACCCTTGATTTAACTACTTTGTTAACAAGTAATGATGAATAAACTTGAGTCCTTTATTCAAACTTCAAAAACACGGACAATTGACCTTAATAAGATTACGATTTACACGGGCTAACCATGTTGAATTTGACAACAGTTACTAAAACACTTGCTTTATCATTGACAATGTTAACAGTACTTAGTTCACAAAAAGCAGTTGCTTGGGGCCAAAACGGTCACAGAGTTATTGGTGAAATAGCTGATATGCATTTAACTGATAATACTAAATCAGCCCTACAGCCTTTATTAGCTGGTAGTTCTCTTGCCCAAATCTCAACCTGGCCTGATGAAATGCGCTCTAATCCAGAGCACTTCTGGCGAAAAGAATCTGGCAAATGGCATTACATTAATATTAAAGATGCAAAAAAAATGCATCAATATGTAAACACTTCTATTGACTCCAGAGATAAAGTTGCACATATTTTAGACGGAATTTATTATTCTATTAATATTTTAAAGAGCAATAAGAGCGACTTAGAATCTAGAAAGTTTGCTTTAAGCTTTCTAGTGCATTTGGTAGGTGATAGTCATCAGCCTTTCCACGCTGGACGCTCTGAAGACCGTGGAGGTAACTTAATTAAAGTATCTTTCTTCGGTAAAGAAACAAACTTGCATAGCACGTGGGATACGCATCTTATTGAAAATGAAAATTTATCTTTCACTGAGTTTGCAGATTTCATAAAAACGTCAAATAAAAAGACTATAAAGGCATACTTAAATAGCCAGCCTGCTGATTGGTTGGTTGAATCGAACAAAATATCTCACCGCGTATACGGTGAAAACGAAACAAAGCTCAGTTATGGCTATGTCTACAAGCATATGCCTGTTGTCAAAAAGCGCTTGTCACAAGGTGGTATCCGTTTAGCTGGGCTTCTTAACCAAATTTTTGACAGTAACGCAAAGCCGTTAACAGAAGCGCTTATCAAAAAGCGTGGTTAATGGCATGCAAAAAAGTAAGTTAAATAATCTCAACACGGGAAACAATAAAATGAAAACTCAACTACGCAAAACGGCACTATCGCTTGCAGTTATTGCTGGCATCGGTGCAAGTGGCGCTGCGTTTGCTAACGAAACCTCTTCTGCAGTGAAAGGTCAGATCGTTGGTCCACAAGGTAATCCAGCTACTGGTACTACAGTAACTATCATGCACTTACCTTCTGGTTCAACTAAAGTGGCAACTGTAAATGATGCAGGTTACTTCTCAGCAAAGGGTTTACGTGTAGGTGGTCCTTACCAAATCATCGTTGATTCAACGACTTTTGAAGATCAGCTTATCGAAAACGTATATCTTTCTCTTGGTTCTGACTACCCAGTAAACGTTCAGTTGAAAGCTCCTTCAGATATCGAGCAAATCGTTGTAACAGGTCGCCCAATTAGCCAGATGTCTGGTGGTACAGGTCCTGCTGCGACTTTCACACTTGAAAACCTTCAAGAAGCACCAGCAATTAACCGTGATCTTCGTGATATCGTTCGTGCAGATCCACGTGTTTACGTAGATGAGAGCCGTGGTGCTATCCAATGTGGTGGTGGTAACCCTCGCTTTAACAGCCTGACACTTGACGGCGTTCGTATGAACGACAACTTTGGTCTAAGTTCAAACGGCTACCCTACTGTTCGCGCACCTTTCTCTTTTGATTCAATCGACCAGGTTGCTGTTGAACTAGCACCTTTCGACGTTCAATACGGTGGTTTCACTTCTTGTAACATCAACGCGGTTACAAAGTCAGGTGGTAACGACATCAGTGGTGGTATGTTCTACGACTACACAAATGACTCTATGAAGGGTGATAAGGTAGAAGGCGAAGACATCGACAACGGTGATTACTCTGAAAAGCGTTACGGCTTCCACGTTGGTATGCCTCTGATCGAAGATTCATTATTCCTATTTACTTCTTACGAGAAGTTAGAAGGTGTTGAGCAATTTAGCTACAGTGCTTTAAACAATACTGTAAGCCAGTCTGACCTTGACCGTATTATCGCAATTACAAAAGACAAGTATAACTATGACCCGGGTACAATGGTTCCTAGTATGCCTGTTGAAGATGAAAAACTGCTAGTTAAGCTTGATTGGAACATTAACGACAGCCACCGTGCTAACGTAGTGTACAACTGGAATGATGGTTTCCGTTTATCTCAGTCTGACCAAGCAAGTGATGAGCTACCGCTAAGCAACCACTTCTACGAGCAAGGCGCAGAGATGACGTCAATCGTAGCGTCACTATATTCAGACTGGACTGATGAACTTTCAACTGAAGTACGCATCGGTAAAACTGATTTAGATGGTCGCCAAGCATCACTAGATGCTGCATCTGGTTTCGGTGAATTCCAAATCACGACTGAAGATGATGGTACAGTTTACATTGGTCCAGATGACTCTCGTCAATCAAACGATCTAGACTGGGATAACTTCACGCTTAAATTAGCGGGTACTTATTACCTTGACGAGCACACAATCACTGCTGGTTACGAATTTGAAGAATTAAATGTATTCAACCTATTCATGCAGCATACACAAGGTGAATTCCGTTTCAGCTCAATTGAAGATTATGAGAACGGTGCTGCATTCACGTTCTACAACAACTCAGCTGGTACTAACAACCCTAACGATGTAGCTGCTTCATTCTCTTATGCGCAGCATACTTTCTACGTTCAAGATGAATACGCATTCTCTGATATCGATGCAACACTAACGTTCGGTCTACGTTATGACCGTTACACAAGTGATGACAGTCCAACAGAAAACAAGCGCTTTGAAGAACGTTACGGTTTCATGAACACTAAAAACCTTGACGGCGTTGACCTACTTCAACCACGTGTAGGTTTCAACTGGTATGTTGATGACGCGTTAGAAGTACGTGGTGGTATTGGTCTATATTCTGGTGGTAACCCGAATGTATGGCTATCTAACTCATACTCAAATGATGGTGTGACTCAAATTGGTAAGCGTGGTTTCTATGCTAACTTATTTGAAACCGAGTTAACGAACATGCACGGTGGTACACCAGGTTACGATGTTCCTAAAGACATGTACGACGCTATCGGTAACACAGCTATCGGTGATGGCGACGGTGCTGTAAACTCAACTGCGCCTAACTTTGAAATTCCTTCAGAGTGGAAAATCGCTTTAGGTGCAACCTACACAACTGAAGACGAGTATGTATTCAGCGTAGATTACCTATACACAGATAAGCAGAACTCAGCGCTTGTAAAAGACATTGCACTTCAGACAACTGGTGAAACTGCACCTGACGGTCGTCCTCTTATTGAAGAGCGTGAAGACGGTCGAGATGGCGACTACATGTTAACTAACGTATCAGGTCCAGATGCTAAGTCACACATCATCTCTGCTGCAATGAGCAAGCGTTTTGATAATGGTATTGACTTAACACTATCTTATGCGTTCACTGACTCTCAAGATGTGAACCCAATGACAAGCTCAACAGCTGGTTCGAACTACGGTAACATCGCGACATTCAACCCGACTGCACCAAGTTTATCTACGTCTGATTATGAAGTACCACATCGTTTTACTTTACAACTTGGTTATAAAGTAGAACTAATTGACGGCTTCAAGACTAAGTTCAACCTATTCGGTCAGGCAAGCAAAGGTCAACCGTACAGCTACCTATTCTCTGGTAGTGACAGCGCGTTTGGTGATGCAAGCTGGAATTCACGCAGTGGTCGTCAGCTAATGTATGTTCCTGAAATCAATGATGACAAAGTAACTTACAACATGACATCAGCTGAGATCGAAGATTTCCATAACTGGATCGCTGAGCAAGGTTTAGATCGTGGTCAAATCGCAGCACGAAATAGCCAAAATGCTGATTGGTTCAAAAAGCTAGACTTCAAGATCACTCAAGAAGTACCTGGATTTATGGATGGTCACAAAGGTGAAGTATTCTTCGTTATCGACAACTTAACTAACATGTTAAACGATGACTGGGGTGTAATGCGTAAAGGTAACTTCGTAGGTAACCGAGTTGTTAAGGCAGCTATTGTTGACGGTAAGTACGTTTACTCTGACTTCAATCCAAATGCAGCTAACCAATCTGTACAGAAAGATGTATCAGTTTGGGAAATGCGTTTCGGTGTGAAATACACTTTCTAATCTAAATTAGATTTATTAAGGCCAACGCAAGTTGGCCTTTTTTATATGTGTTCATTAAGTTTGTGTAACACTGCTTTCAATGTCACTCGTTCTTGTTCTGACAGATCTTTTAACAATGACTTTTCCCAAGCTTTAGCTGAGACTGACAGTTTTTTATAAATCTCTCGCCCTTCTTTAGTTAAAAACAGTACTTTGCTGCGCTTATCTCTTTCGTCGGCTTTAAGCTCTACTAAACCTCTTGATTCTAGTTGTTTAATTGCTCTTGATATCGTTGATTTATCAATTCGAGCGAGATCAATTAACTGTTTTGCAGTAAAGCTCGATTGTGCGAGATGTGCCATAACACGCCATTGAGGCGAAGTTAAATCGGCTTGCTCTTTATACACATTCGCAAAGTCATCACTTACTTTATTGGCTAAATGTACAAGTTGATAAGGTAAAAATTCTGTAATTTCTAACATAAACTGTCTTTTATTTTCTGCATCTCATTGCCTTTGTAAACTAAATTATACAAGCAAAGTTTGTTTTTTAATTTGAACATAGTCTCACATGAGAGTATCTTAATTGCAAACATCAAAGGAGCAAGTTCTATGAGCACAGAATTTCAGTACTTAACAGGTTTTGGAAACGAGTTTGAAACCGAAGCTTTACCAGGCGCATTACCAATAGGTCAATTCTCACCACAAAAAGTCAAATACGACCTATATGCAGAACAATTTAATGTAACCGCGTTCACAGCACCACGTGCTGACAATCGTCGTAATTGGTTCTACCGCATTCGTCCTTCAGTTGTTCAGGGGGACTATACGTCGATGGACAATGGTTTATTAAGAACAGCGCCAATTACTGAAGTGCCAACGCCCCCTACTATGTTACGCTGGAACCCTATTGACATCCCAAGTGAAGCAACAGACTTTGTTGAAGGCTTAGTAACCATGGCAGCAAATGGCAGTGCAAACGGTCAAGTGGGTATTGGTATCCACGTCTATGTTGCTAATAAATCAATGCAAGGTCGTTATTTTTATAATGCCGATGGTGAATTGCTATTCGTTCCTCAACAAGGCGAAATGGTTTTACATACTGAGTGCGGTAAACTTGCAGTAAAGCCGGGCGAAATTGCAGTTATTCCACGTGGTATCAAGTTCTCAGTTGAAGTAATTGGCGACAGTATTCGTGGCTATATCTGTGAAAACTACGGCCACCCTTACATTCTGCCTGAGCGTGGTCCTGTAGGCGCTAACGGTTATACTAATGAGCGTGACTTCCAATATCCTGTAGCAGCGTTCGAAGATCTTGAAGGTGACTTTGAGCTTGTGGCTAAGTTTAACGGTAACCTATTCCGCTGTGACATTGGTCATTCACCACTAGACGTTGTGGCTTGGACAGGTAATAGCGCGCCTTATAAATATGACCTTTCGCGTTTCAACGTGATGAACACCGTTAGTTTTGACCACCCAGATCCATCAATTTTTACAGTCTTAACGTCTCCATCAGGTACTGCCGGCGTTGCCAATGTCGACTTTGTGATCTTTCCTCCACGTTGGATGGTTGCAGAAGATACTTTCCGCCCACCATATTATCACCGTAACATCATGAGTGAGTTTATGGGCTTAATTGAAGGTGTGTATGACGCTAAAGAACATGGTTTTGTTCCTGGTGGGATGAGTTTACATAACTGTATGTCACCACATGGCCCTGAAGCCGATGTATTCGAAAAAGCTTCAAATGCAGAGCTTGAGCCGCAAAGATATGAAAACACTTTAGCTTTCATGTTTGAGTCTCGTTATGTGATCTCGCCAACAAAATATGCACTTGAAGGCAAAGAAAGACAACAAAATTACCTTGATTGTTGGAAAGGTATCAAAAAGTACTTCAAGGGTGCTTAAGCTTTCTATAATGTTATAAATATTAGGCACGCAATCGCGTGCCTTTGTCGTGATTAAGGATCTGAATATGAAACTTTACACCTATTTTCGCTCTTCTGCAGCGTATAGAGTACGCATTGCATTGAATTTAAAAAGTATAGACCATGAAATGTCTGCGGTTAATCTCTTGAAATCAGAACAAACTGGTGAAGAGTACACCAATAAAAATAGCCAAGGTTTATTACCTGCGCTAGAAACTGAGCAAGGTGTGTTAGGACAGTCTCTGGCAATTCTAGAATGGTTAGAAGAAACATATACCGACACACCTCTGCTTCCGAGCGATCCATGGCAGAAAGCTCAAATTAGAAATTTTTGTTATGCCATAGCATGCGACATACACCCAATCGATAACCTGCGTGTACTTAAATACCTATCAAATGAACTGAATGTTGATGATGAACAAAAGAACACTTGGTACAGACATTGGGTTATTGAAGGGTTTAAGAAGCTTGAAACGATGCTAGCCGGTGATAAGTTTTGTTTTGGAGATAATCCGACTCTTGCCGATGCGTGCTTGGTACCTCAAGTCTTTAATGCGTTAAGATTTAAAGTCGATATGAGTCAATTCCCAAAAATTGAAGCTATTTATAATCACTGTAATACGCATAAAGCATTTATTGATGCAGCGCCTGAAAATCAATTCGACGCTGCTTAATCTTTCATTCATTGTGCGCTTACTGAAGCGCACAATGAACTTGATCTAAGTGTCCGATTAAATCTAAGCCTAAATCCGTCAGATATCCGCCATCAGGACTGTCAATAACACCTTTCTTGTAAAGCCTCTCAGCTGCCGCAATCAAATTAGGGTCGGCGTCTTTATGGATTTTGATCCCCATTTGCATACTTGAGCGTGGAAACTTTGCTAAAAGTGTTAACTCAGCCATAAAATTGCTATCTATAGCCATAACCTCTCCCATTAATTTATTGTTGTTGTGGTAATATAGGTTCAAATTTTCATGAACTAAACTAAGGTTAGCTAAAAATAGGAGTTATGCCATGACATACAACAAATTTAGTTTTATTTGCCTTATTATAACCTCTTTATTTATCTCAGGTTATGGTTACGCTAACCCCAAGTTAAACAAAACTAACTTATTTTTAGACAATCTTTCTCCTGTTTGTTGGTATAAAGACGCTAAATACAGTGAAGGTGCATTGATTGTCATGGCTGATACACTATTCGTTTGTGCTAATAAGTTCGATAACCAAACAAATGGTCAACTAATATGGCGAATTGCTGATGAAAACGGGCAACCGCTCCCACATAAACCAAAGAAATCCATTCGCATTAACTAAACAAGAAGTCATTATTTATGGAACAACCAAATAACCCACTTCATGGTGTAAAACTAGAAGAGATATTAATTAAGCTTGAAGCAGAGCTTGGTTGGGAAGAGATGGGAAGTATTGTCAATATCCGTTGCTTTACCCACGACCCAAGTATCAAATCGAGTCTAAAATTTTTGCGAAAAACACCTTGGGCAAGAGACAAAGTCGAACAGCTTTATTTAGATACATTTCATGGATTTAAGTGGCAACCTATAAAAAAATAGGTAACTAATAACTTACTTTAAAGAGATTGCTATATGATTCCATTAGCTGGTTAATTATATAGTCAGGTACTTGTTTATTACACGCAAAATAAAGTTTGTTATCTTTTTGCAGGTTAAGCTGAAAAATTGGTTCAAGGTGGGTCATTAATTCATTGCTGCTGGATGCATCTTGGACTTGTGAATCGCTCAAAACAACTAAATCTAATTGATTTTTCCTAGTTTCTAAGATTTCCAGCACTTTATTGAAACTTGATATAACGACTAATTGCGATTGCTCAGTGAAACCATGCTCTTTGAGATATTGATGACTAAAGTTATTTCTTATTACTGCGGTCCTATATTTGAGTGCATCTTCAAGTACCTCCAAATTAATATTCCTACTTTTTAAAGCATAAAATGAACTCGTAAACTTACCAACAGGGAAAACCCAATTGAACATGTCTTCCCTTTCACTATTTCGGCCAATCGAAAATACACACGTATCAGGGTTTCTTTTCAGAGCATTATAGGTAATGTTCCAAGGCTCATGAGTCAGTTTGTAAGTGATATTTGTATGTGTGAGGACGCTTTTAACAATTTCTACAGTTGGACCTGCAAGGTTTCCTGATTTATCAAGATATTGATAGGCTGGAAATAACTCTGTTACAACGTTGAGAGTAAATGAAAAAGTTTTTGACGAAAAAATAAAAAATGTAATTACAAAAAATGCTCTCATATTACTCCCTATTGAAAAGGTGGATGGAAACGCTCCTTCCACCTAATACTATAGCTTAACTTCTATTAATCGCATCTAGAAGAAATGCTGATATTTTCGCGCCTTCGCGTAAAGTTGTCTCAGAACTTGATTGACCGACTAATGAGCTGTCAGTGAATGGGGCGATTTCCATCATATCAGCGCCCGTAATTGGGAAGCGCTCAGACAATGCTTTCAAAATAACCATGGCCTCATCAGGCGTCATACCATTGCCCTCTGGCGTACCAGTTGCAGATGCCCACTGTTCATCTAAGGCATCGATATCAAAACTAACGTATAGCTCATCTACATTGTCAGCTTGCAGCTGTGCGATTACATCGTCTACGATTGCCTGAGCACCACGCTCTCTGATTTCATGCGCCCAATGTTGCTTAACACCAAACGTAGACTCCCAATGAGACTTATCTTTACCGCTTGAACGAATACCAAACTGAATCAAATGATGCGGAGCAGGTAAGAACTCAAGTATATGCGTACACCAAGAGCCAAAACATAAATCAATACCTAAACGCTCTACTAACAAGTCTGTATGTGCATCAAAGTGAATGATAGCGGTACGCTTGCCTGCATCTCTTTTCGCTTTCAAGTACGATTTTGTTAATGGATAACTGATCGAGTGGTCACCGCCAATACCGAAGATCCCTTTGTTAGGATAATGCTGATAGAAACCATCACATACATCTTCAGTAATAGAGAGAGGTGATACGTGGTAGCCTTCTTCAGTACTTTGATAAAGCGCCTTTTGACAATTCTCTATGGTGCCTTCATTAAGGTATTTATCATGAAGTAGGTGTGGAATAACACGAACATCGCCTAAATCAAACGCATCGATATGAGGCTGCTGCTCAATTAAAGTACTTCTTAGAAATAATGGTCCCCAGTTAGCGCCTCTTAAGATACCGCCGCCGCAGTCTGAGCTGATACCTAAAATTGCCGCTTTATGCTCTGACTCTTCAATCTTCAGTAATGACTCTTTCCAAATCTGCTCAATGCCTTCAGTTTGTCCATAAAGCTTTGTGCGCAGTGCATCTTTTCTTTCTTTTGCAGTATTAACAGTAAATACACCATCTCCCGGAGGACATAAACACTGGGTCATTTTATTGTAAAATTGTTCTTTGCTAATACTCATAGAAACCTCTGCTTGCTTTGCATATTCATGCTAAAACTTTGTTAAGAAAAAATATCTCACCTAATACTGTGCTCACTAAAGCGCACAATAAAACACGTTCAAAAAGACAAAGACATTTATATATATTCTTTGAATATACAATGTCTTAAGCTTAATTAGACGTCAAATGGTAAAACAGAATTTTTGTTTATGGGCAGAGATATAGCACGCTGTTGTTTTATGTCAACAAGGGCCGTTTTATTGCAAAACAGCCCTTGGTTTAATATTCAGTTTAAATGAATATTTTACTCATAACCTCTTGGTTTCTTGGTCTTTATGATAGCAATATAACCATGCCAACTGGCGTAACTAAGTAATGGCATAATCACTATAAAGGCCGTGCCACCTGTGGCAAAACCAAACATTACTAAAAATAATATGATGAATGCCCATACTATCATAGCTGAAGCATTGTTCTTAACCGCATTTATAGACGACACAACTGCAGTCATAATATCAACTCGGCGTTCCATCATGATCTGTGGTGTAAATGCTGATATTGCAAAAACACTCATTAATAAGATACCGCCAATTAAACTGCCTAACGCTAAAAATGATTGTAGTTGCTCAAATGTTGGATTCGGCACGTTCGGGTATAGTGCGTGTACAAGCGCCGCTAAACGCATCCAAACAATCATTATGACCATGAGAAGTATCGCAAACCCCCACTCTCCCGCTGGGTTTCTGAACATAGATTTCAAACTATGTCCTAGCGTTGGGGTATGGCCTTTTTCTAACTCCCAAGCGACATCATAAAGCCCTGCTGCGAATGCAGGACCAATCAGCGCAAAGGCAACTGCGGCAGGTAGAATAACCAGGTGTGTATCTAATTGGTAAATTAAATATAAGATAGTGACGGGTATGGCAGTAAATACTAACCCATAGATTAAACTTAACATTGGTGCTCTCACCATATCGGCAATCGCAAGCGATAGCCAGTGAAACGGTGCTAGTGAACTAATTCTGTTACTTTCGAGACAGCGAGCAAATTCTGTATTTTTATCGATTGGTGGTGAAGCTGGCATAATAACCCCTTTTTTGTTGCGGCTATATTAATGTTTAGAAGAACAACTCCAATCTTGCAAGGAATTGCATGATCGTGCACAAAGACAATCGGACATCTGTCCTGTACTTTATACGTTAATCTTTCAAACTACGGTTTTATAATAAATAAGGTTTACTATGGATAAGGTATTTCATTTGGGCCTAAGCACCGAGCAACTAAAAGGTGCTAATTTAGCAATTGTTCCTGGCGATCCTGAAAGAGCTGAGCGTATTGCTAACAAACTCGATAAAAGTATTTGCTTAGCAAAAACTCGCGAATTTCACGTCTATCTCGCAGAACTAAAACAACAACCTGTCGTGATCTGCTCAACTGGGATTGGTGGTCCTTCTACGTCAATTGCAGTTGAAGAGCTGGCTCAGCTTGGCGTAAGAACCTTTTTACGTATTGGCACTACAGGTGCCATCCAACCTCATATCAACGAAGGTGATATCTTAGTAAGCACAGCGTCAGTGAGACTTGATGGGGCTAGCCAGCATTTTGCTCCTCTATCTTACCCTGCTGTTTCTGACTTTCACTCAACCGCTGCAATGGTGCAAGCCTGTGAAGAAATAGGCGTGACATATCATGCAGGCATAACGGCATCGAGTGATACATTTTATCCAGGCCAAGAGCGCTACGATACATACTCTGGTTATGTGAATAAAGCGTTCCAAGGTAGTTGCGAAGAGTGGCAAAAACTGAATGTCATGAATTATGAAATGGAGTCTGCAACTTTATTTACAATGTGTGCAGCTTTAGGTTTAAAAGCGGCTTGTATCGCGGGTGTGTTAGTTAATAGAACACGTCAGGAGATCCCAAATGTGGATCATCAAGAGATAGAACAAAAAGCAATTGCAGTGGTTTTAAAAGCTGCAGAAATCGTGTTAGAAAAATAATCTCTAAGATTTTGAAAAAGCGTATGTAAGCCTAGCTCACATACGCTTTTTTTATTTCATAATTACCGGTAAAACTTCCTAATACTACATCAGCGACACCCGATTGATTTTTATATTGCTCAGTTTCAACTAACGTAATTTCAACCACTTCAACTTCATCTAGATTAAGCCCTGATAGTGCCATTTGACTCAGAGCACTTTGTAATGGTGACAGACTTGGGTTGTACGCCACATTTTCAGCATAACGACCGTAGAAATTCCCATGTTGTGCAGTTTTTATTTCTACTGCTGATTTATTACCTGAATATGGCGCATATGAAGCCTGATAATGTTTAAGTAACAGAGGTGAAATAGTTATGTTAGCTTCTGAATCTCGTGGCTCTGATATATCAAGAAGACGTGTTTCATTACCCAAGTCTGCCGGACCGAAAGAGTGAGGTAACAACTCAGGTAATGAAGTATTCGTGTTAGGTAAAAGTATTTCTATCTGTTCTGATAACTTCACTTCATTGATAAATTGTCTGCAATGGCCACAAGGCGCATCGGTGATGGCGATGTGTGAGATATGTGATTCTCCATTTAACCAAGCTGTATTAATAGCAGATTGTTCAGCATGAACCACTAAACACAATGCAGCGTGATTAAATTCTAAATTTGAACCTATGTATGCACGACCAGATACGCTGCTGTAGGCAATCGCACCGACATTAAAATTAGAAATCGGTGCTATTGAAAATCTTGCTGCAATAGGAAGTAGGCTTTGCAATAGAGGTTTAATTTCTATATCAAACCTAGCCATTAGCGAATCAAGTAGTGTTTTGGGAATAACACCGCTGTTAGATTGAATTTGTTGTTGTAATTCTTGTTCTAGTTCTTTTGGGATCGTTAGCATAAAAATGCCATACGTTATGAAAAAGGCCGAATAGTTTATCCCTTTCTTAAGTGTTAGACAACCAATGCTTAGCACTCTTAAAGCAATCGAAGTTCTCTACTGTGATCCCAAAGCGTTTTGCTTTCTGCAAAAATAAATCATGCATGTAGCCATCAAAACTCACTACACGTGCCAATTTTATATTCTGCAAAGCATTTGCCACTTTAGGCATTAAAGAAACGATATCAATAGCAGCGAAGTTATGTTCAAGCTCAGTCACATCTATCAGCAATTTTGAAGACTTATAATCTTTTGCATAATTGTTCGCTCTTTGATACGTCTTTATTACGTCCTCAGCGGTCACAACACCTCTGAGTGTCATCATCACAAGCGAAGTTGATTCATCATAAGTAATACTGGTAGATAGCGTTTGCATAGAACCTCAAATAACGTGTTAACTCTAAAACGCCATCTCCTTTACCCTAAGATCCCATATGTGTTTAACGATATTCGATTAGATGCATGTACTTTTCTTACACAATCAGCAGATCCTAACAGTGAAATGCGCTTATTCGAATGACGAGGGTGTAGACGTCGGATGAGATTCTATGTATACAATCTAAACAGTCAATAAAATTAATACAAAAAAACCAACTAAAGATAAAAAAATAGCAAAAAGTATGAGTTTATACTCGTACTTTTTGCTAATGAGTTAACATTTGATCAAAAATCACTGCTTTGATTAACGCAGTATTTATCCTGAATTTCTCATTCCTGCAGCAACGCCTGTCATAGTGACCATAAGTGCTTGATCAATTTTTTCGTTTTCATGTTCTCTGGTGCGTTTTAACAGCTCTACCTGAAGTAAATTAAGAGGATCGATATAGGGGTTTCTTAATTGCAGAGATTGTCTTAACCAGGGTTGCTCTAGTAATAAAGTATTTCCTGGTGCCAACTCTGTTATCATTGCTTGAGCTGATTTAAGGTCTTGTCTAAGCTTCGCACCGAGCGCTTTAGCATCCGTTGTCATCAATACTTTTTCATAATGCTCAGATAGCCAAGTGTCTGTTTTACAAAACACCATTTCTAACATTTCTAATCGTGTTCTAAAGAACGGCCATTGCTCACGCATTTCATGTAATATCTCAACGCCGTATTTATCAATTGCAGCTTGTAAGCCTTGATAAACGCCAAGCCAAGCTGGCAGCATTAATCGGTTTTGACTCCAAGCAAATATCCATGGAATGGCCCTCAAACTCTCAACGCCACCATTCGGATTACGTTTTGATGGTCGAGAACCTAGAGGTAACTTGGCCAATTCCAACTCAGGGGTGACTTGTCTGAAGTAAGCCACAAAATCTGGATTTTCTCTGACGATTTGTCGGTAATATTTACATGAGCTTTGGGCAATGAGCTCAACTACTTCAATCCAATGAGATTTAGGTGATGGGACTGGGGTTAAGTTCGCTTCAATAATTGCACTGGTATAAATCGAAAAGCTTTGCACCGCGACTTTCGGTAATCCATATTTAAAACGGATCATTTCCCCCTGCTCGGTAACCCGCAACCCATTACTTAAACTGCCAGGAGGCTGTGATTGTAAAGCCTGAGCCGCAGGTGCTCCACCACGACCCACTGTGCCACCACGACCATGAAATAATACCAGCTCAACGCCAAAATCTTTCGCAGCTTTTAGTAGTTTGTCCATAGCTTGATATTGTGCCCAACCAGCCGCCATCATACCCGCATCTTTCGCTGAGTCAGAATAGCCAATCATCACGTATTGCTTATGGTTGATATGAGTTCGATACCAATCACAGGCTAGCAATTGGCTTATAACATCAGCCCCCCGATTTAAATCATCCAAAGTTTCGAATAACGGCGCAACGGGTAAATTGAAACGACAACCCGTTTCTTTTAAAAGTAATTTAACAGCCAGCACATCAGAAGCATATTGCGCCATTGAAATAATATAAATGCCTAGCCTATCAGTGGTTTGCTGACTCACTAATTGGCAAGTTTTTAAAACTTCTTCAACTTCATCAGACGCAGAGAAGTTTTTTGGCAATAGTGGTCTTTTTGACGCTAATTCATCAATCAAAAACTGCTGCTTCTGTGCTTCACTCCAAGCAGTATAATCACCCAGTTCTAAGTGCTCGACAATGGCTCCAATCGCATCAGCGTGTCGTGCAGAGTCCTGACGGATATCTAAGCTGCAGAGGTTAATACCAAAGCACTCTAATCTAAGTAACGTGTCGAGTAGTAGTCCATCTGCAATTTGCGCCATATTACAGTTATGCAGCGAGTTATAAATGAGCGTAAGCGGTGATTTTACTTGCTCAATATGTGTGATCACTTCTTGCTCTGAGCCTACTTCACCTTTAATTTTATTTTCAAGCGCTTGAATGGTTTCATCAAGTTCGCCTTTCAACTGCTTCAATAAATAACGATACGGTTCATGTTGCTCCCCTATCAATGATTTCACATGCTCATCTGCTTGATACATAGATAATTCGCTACTGAGCATATCAATGTCACGAGAGATTAAGTCAATCGCCATCCAGCGGCCGTGATCTAGCACTGATTGAGTCACTTCAGAGGTCACAAATGGATTTCCGTCTCTATCGCCGCCCATCCATGACGTAAAGCGGATTGGACTATGAATTTTCTTTAACTGAATACCTAATTTATCTTGAGTTACCTGATTGAAGTAACGAATAAACTGAGGGACGGCATGCCATAAACTATTTTCAATAACTGCATAACCCCATTTCGCCTCATCAAGCGGAGTTGGGCGTTTAGCGCGTATATCATTGGTATGCCAAGCTTGACTAATCAGTTGCTCAATTCGGCTAATAATGACTTTACGTTCGTCTACATCTAGACACTGTAATTCAAGGGCAGATAAACAGTCACTCAGTTGTACGTGTTTGTTAATAATGGTTCTACGAGTCACTTCAGTAGGGTGAGCTGTAAGTACTAAATCGATGTCTAACCCAGCGAGCACAGACTCAACTTGTGCATGGTTTAGTTCGTCGTTTGCTAACATATTCGAAAGCTTTTCGACTTGCTCATTTAATGCTTTGTAAATACCTTCGGGTGCACCTGTCACCGAAATTGTATGAAATTGTTCTGCTACATTCGCTAGATTCAAAAAGTGGTTAAATGCACGTGCAACAGGTAATAGTTCCTTATCAGTCAGACTATGTAAAGTGTCTAGCAATCTTATACGGGCATCGCTATCACCTTGACGAGATGACTTTGCCAAAAGACGAATTTGTTCAATCTTTTCTAGCATTCCCTCACCCAGTGTTTGCTGGATAATACGACCTAGACAGCCACCTAATTGGCTCACATTTGCTCTCAGGTTTTCGTACTGCTCTCCCATAACGACTCCTTTTAATTATTATTTCTCAAAAAAACTGCTTAAAACACCATTTGTTAAAAACACTAATTGTTCAATAATCACTCTCTACTATACAGAGAATTAAAGGTAGATCGAGTGATCTCAATATGAATTTTAAGCGTAATTTTAACTACTTAATTACCAAGCAGCATAAAGCCAATGCAACTACTCTATGACGGCCAGTGCCCTTTGTGTGCCAAAGAAATGATAAAACTCAAGCAGTTTGACCTTGAGAATAAGCTCACTTTGATCAATGTGCATGATATTCATGAACTCGATTTCAAACGACTTTACCCAAACATAACTAAATCAGATACGCTGAAAATATTACATGGTTACTCAGATGATGGCAGGTTATTGCTTGGCTTAGATGCAAACGTACAAGCTTGGCAAACCGTTGGTAAATATCCGTTTTTGAAACTGTTAAGAGTACAACCGATAAAATGGTTCGCTGACAAGGGCTATTTATTTTTTGCCAAGCATAGAATGAAGATTTCACGGTTTTTAGTCAAAGACGGATGCAACAATGGACAATGCCAAAGATAAATCACTGCATCTTGTAATCGGTGCGAGCAGTAAAATTGCTATAGCTTTTATTAATAAACTCACCAAGCGAAATCCTGATGACTTAGTGGTGAGTTTTAGTCAGAACACATTAAATTTTGATTCTGAAAATATTCGCCCCTTCACCACAGATTACTCTGATGAATCAATTTCTGACTCTGTATCGACTTTTAAAAATGCTTACTTATCAGAAAGTCTAAGAATAAAAACCATCACATTTTTTAATGGTCAATTACATTCAGACTTGCGTGGCCCAGAAAAGAGCATACGACAATTTGATCCTGCTTACGCACAGTCGCTGTTCAATTCGAATGTTATCACTCCTATGCTTTGGCTTAAGCATCTAGTTAATTTACTGAATCGCTCTGATAACTGTGTTGTTACTGCGTTATCAGCCCGTGTGGGCAGCATCGAAGATAACGGGCTCGGAGGTTGGTACAGCTATCGAAGCTCAAAATCAGCACTTAATATGATGATGAAAAGTTTTGCGATTGAATTAAAACGTCAAAGTCCTCAAAGTACGGTTTTACTTTTCCACCCAGGTACCACAGACACCCCGCTGTCTAAACCTTTTCAAAAAAATGTACCGGTAGGCAAATTGTTTGAGCCTGAATTTGTTGCTGAGTGCTTATTTAACCGAATCGTTGAATCGAACAGCAACGATTTAATTAATTATCTCGACTGGCAAGGCCAGTCTATACAATGGTGAAATATGTTTTTTAATACCCAGTCTCTCGATGAATTAGAACAAAGATATCGTGCTCATTTGATAAATAGTTTGTCAGGTTTCAAAAGTGCAAATTTATTAGGCACGGTTGATACAAATGGTCAAGAAAACCTATCTATTGTCAGCTCTGTTTTTCACTTAGGCGCTAATCCTGCCTTATTTGGTATGATCATTCGCCCGCATTCAGTACCAAGACATTCTTTTGAAAATCTCTTAGAAACGGGTTTCTATACACTTAATCATGTGAACGAAGATATAGTCACCCAAGCGCACCAAACATCAGCGCGTTACGAAAAAGAACAATCAGAATTTACTGAAACAGGTTTAACCGCAGAATATTTGAATGACTTCAAAGCGCCGTTCGTTAAAGAGTCAGATATTAAAATGGGTCTAAAACTTGTTAGTGAGCAAGTAATTGAGCTGAATCAAACTCACTTAGTCATTGGTGAATTAATTGCGCTTCACTGTCCTGATTCAGTCATACAGCCAGATGGTTTTATCGACATAGAAGCGGCAAACACAGTCGCAATAACTGGATTGGACAGTTATCACACTACAAGTAAAATCAATCGTTTAAGCTACGCAAAACCTGATTCAAAGCCTAAGTCATTAGTTACACTTTAAGGATTGTTTTTTCTTTGGGTTGCTTTAAACTCAAAAAACCGACCATCAAAGAGAATAACCATGTGGCGTAATAACTTAAAGAAGTTTGCACTCGCCGGCTTAATGAGCGTGTGCTTTACTGCATCTGCAGGATTAGAGGAAGGGATTGAAGCTGCAAACGCAGGTGATTTTGAAAGAGCTTTAAAGGAGTTTCAGTATTTATCTGACATGAATTATGCCCCTGGCATGTATGAGTTAGCTAAATTACATGAAGGCGGTTATGGCGTTATTAAGAACCCACGTAAAGCAGCTGAGTTATTTCAAAAAGCAGTAAAACTGGGTAGTGCTGATGCCATGTTTTCCTTGGCGGTTATGCATGAAGAAGGTCGTGGTGTGAAACAAGATAAGCAACGCGCTATTGAGTTGTTCACTCAGGCTGCAAACAAAAATCTAGCTGCCGCGCAATTTAACCTTGGCGTGATGTATACCAATGGTGATGGCGTGTTAAAAGATTACGCTGTCGCAATGGACTGGTACGAAAAGGCCGCTGCGAGCAACTACACTTTGGCAATGTTTAATCTCGCCTTGATGTACTATGAAGGGTTAGGCGTTGAGAAAAACATCGAAAAGTCGTTCATCTGGAATACATTGGCTGAATACAATGGCAACCGCCAAGCGATGAAAAGCCGAGAGCTTGATGAACAACAGCTTTCCCCTTCTCAGGTTGAAAAAGCGATTGAAAAAGCCAACAAACTTTATTGGCGTATTCAAGAAAAAACCTATTTTCCAGGTTCTAAAATTGACTGATAAAAAAAGCGCTAAGGCGCTTTTTTTATCTCTACATTATTTCTGCAAGGTTTTCACAAACCATGTAAGCAGTTTTGACCGTGACAGTAGTAATTGCATTCTTGGTTTACCTAAACTGCCGCTTTTAAAAACACTTTTAGCATGACTGAAAGTCAAAACGCCTTCTTTACCATGGTATTGCCCCATACCAGACGCACCTATCCCACCAAAAGGTAAATCTTCAACCGCAACATGCAGAAGCACGTCATTAATTACTAAACCGCCACACTGTAGCTCTCGCTCTGCACGCTTAATGAGAGACTTATCTTCTGTAAATAAATACGCCGCGAGTGGATTTGAGTTTTCTTTGACTATCTTTAAAATCTCATCAAAACTTGACACTGTTTTTATTGGCAATAGTGGACCAAAAATCTCTTCACTATGTACCCGTGCAGGTTCTGATGCATTATCAATAAGATGTAAGCCCAGTTTTCGAGTTTCATTATTTTCGCTGTGCGGCTCGCTCCAAACCTCAGCGCCGTTATGCAGTGCATCACCAATTAATTCAATCAGTCGCTCATACTGTTGCTGATTGATAATTGAAGTTAAATTGTCAGAGTTTGCACCTGATTTAAATTGCTTTTTATACTGCTTTTTAATCTCAGATATTAACTCGCCCTTACATTTCTCGTGAACAAGCAAGTAATCAGGTGCAACGCAGATCTGCCCTGCATTGGCGGTTTTACCAAATACTATACTTCTTGCTGCGTGTTTGATGTCTGCATCGTCCATCACGATAATGGGAGATTTTCCACCTAGCTCCAAGGTAACAGGCACTAAATTATTTGCGGCGGCACGCATCACATGCTTGCCTATTTCGGTACTACCTGTAAAAAACAAATGATCAAAGGAAATGGCACTAAAACTTTTCGCAACAGCTGGGCCCCCTTCCACAACACTGCAATGATCTGAAAAAGGTTCTAGTACACTTTTGATAACCTGATTTGTTGCAGGCGTATATTCACTGAGCTTTAACATGACTCGATTCCCCGCAGCCAACGCTGTTAATACTGGCATCAGAGCAAGCTGTATCGGATAATTCCAAGGAGAGATAACACCCACCACACCTTTTGGCACATACTCAACATGCGCTTTTGAGGGTGCAAACTGAATACCGACTTTGCGTTTGCTCGGTTTAAGCCAAGATTTTAGTTGCTTAATGATATGATCTAGCCCACCGATCACTGGCATAAAATCAGCCATTTGTGTATCAAACGTACAGCGATTTCCAAAGTCTTTGTTAGAGGCTGCAATAAAGTCAAGCTCGGCTGCAACAAGCTGAATTCTTATTTTCTTTAATAAAGAAATGCGTGTTTCTACGGATGAATTAGGATGATGCATAAAAGCAACTTTGAGAGATTCAAGTTGCTTTGTCAGTTGGGGATCTATCTCGTATTGCACAACATGGCTCATTATCGGTATTTGAATAAATACACTATAAATGAGCCTGTTAGTTGTTTCAAATTAGAAAGAAAGGACGCTTCTTGCAACAGTCAGTGTTAGTACAGTAATAAGTACAATCGCGACAATATTCAGCACAAAGCCTGCACGGATCATATCGCGTATTTTTATCTCACCAGAGCCAAATACAATAGCATTTGGTGGCGTTGCAACTGGCATCATAAAGGCACAACTCGCTGCAATGGCGGCAGGAATAACCCATACTAATGGCGTACCCGTAATAGACTCAGCAACAGGGCCCAGTAATGGTAAAAAGCCAGCAGCCGTTGCTGTATTAGATGTGATCTCGGTTAAGAAAGTAATCAAACCTGCCACCAGCAATACACTTACTACCAATGGAATGGTGTCAGCCGAAACCAATAGGTTAGCAATGTACGTTGCCAAACCTGACGACTTAATTTGTGAAGCCAACGTCAAACCGCCACCAAACAGCAATAAAATACCCCAAGGCACTTTTGCCGCACTATCCCAATCCAAGATACGCTCACCGGTTTTCTTATCAGCGGTGAGCACAAACAACAATAACGCTGCAGCAATTGCAATAGAGGTATCTGAGATCTTCAGGCCAGTCCAATCGCCCAATAGCGGTCGGAAGATCCAACTTAAGGCTGCGAAAATAAATACGGCTAAAACGCCTTTTTCCGCGCGTGACATGTCACCTAGTTTATCTAACTGTTTTTTAAACAGCGATTTGGTATCTACTTCTGCGTCAGAGTTATCAACTTTATAGCTGACTTTAGTCAACCAAAACCAAGTAATGAATAACATGGTGACAGATAAAGGTAAGCCAACCGCCATCCAAGTCGCAAAACCAATTTCGATTTGATAACTGTCAGCTAAATAAGCTGCCATTAATGCGTTCGGTGGCGTACCTATCAAGGTAGCAATACCACCAATACTGGCACCATAGGCTATCGAAAGCAGTAGCGCTTTGCCAAACGCTTCATTGCTGCTGTCACGCTCTTTAACAAGATGAATAACCGATAATGCAATCGGCAGCATCATCACCGCAGTGGCCGTATTCGACATCCACATAGACAAGAATGCCGTCACTAACATCATAGCTAGAATTTGTACGCTTGGCTTAGAGCCCGCATAAAGCATGGTTTTTAATGCAATCCGTTTATGTAGGCCCCACCTTTCCATGGCAATTGAAATTAAAAAGCCACCTAAGAATAAGAAAATAAGCGGATGCGCATAAGGTGCTGCAACAGATTTAATAGGCGCGATCCCAGCAAGTGGTGATACTACCAAAGGTAACAATGATGCCGCAGGAATAGGCACAACTTCGCTCACCCACCAAGAGGCCAGCCAAAAGGCTAAACCCGCTGTATGCCAAGCCTCAATACTCATGCCCTCGGGAGGTGACACAAAGCAAGTAAGTAACATTGCCAGTGGTCCTAAAAACAACATGGCATATTTGATTGGATGTGCAGATGAATAATCAGACATACTTTAACCCTTAAAACTTGTATTTCATGCCAACAGCGATTGACGTGTCATCGTCTGACTCAAGGTCGAGCTGCGTCACTAATGCATATAAATTGGTTTGCTTATCGAGAATGTAATCTGTACCAAGTGTCCATTGTGTGGCTTCTTCGGCATGACGTAATTTACTGTTATCTTTACCTAATTGAATTTTAGGCACCCAACTGCCAGTTTTATAACTTACACTAACCAAATAGCCTGTGCCAGATTTGCTACCATCTAGGTTTTCACTGTCTTGAACAATTGCGCCAAGTTGGAATGCATCAAACTTATACGCTGCAACCAAACGTGTCGCAACCAAATCATTTAAGCTATCAGTGTGGCTTAGTGAGATATAAAAAGGTTTAGCTTTTAAAGCACGGTCGCCATAAATTGCTGTTGCTGCAAACCCCGTTTCTTCATTTGAGGCATCATCTTTCGGCGCATAGGTGAAAGAGAATGACAGGTCATTATAGGTTTTACTGCTATAAGTGAGGGTATCACCTAGTCGGTCTTGACCCGGTAAGATTTGCGCAATATCACTTTGGGTTTCGTTAAATTGGTCAACTTTACCTTCACTGTATTTAAAGCGCGTATCGTTGCGGCCAACAACCAAAGTACCCCAGTTGCCTGCCAGACCTACATAGGTGTTACGCGAAGAAAATGGCGATTTAGTGTCGTCGTTTTCAAAGCCCTTTACTTGTACTTCATATTTAAACACCACTTTAAGTGAATTACTTAATTTGTGATCGCCCTTAATGCCGATACGTGAAAATGGCGCGTCAATTTGCGTGCCCGCTTTGGTGTAACGCATTAGCCCTTTATCCGTATCTGCAATTTGAACTTCAGCTTTGCCATACACAGTGTAATCGGCTGCAAAAGCGGTGCTTGAAAATGTGGCCATCACACCGAATGCGATTAGAGTTTTACTTGCTGTCATCTTGTTTTACCTTTTTTATATTTTGACCTTGTGTTACAAGATGGTTGCCAAAAAGATAAAACTCATTAATTTCATTGAGTTAAAAAATAACTTAACAACAAAGCTGCAAATAATGTGCGGATTTTCACACACGCTTTTACGACAGTTGTCACCAAAGCCACACACTCATTCTGATTCGGTAAACATAGTACGGGTTAGACCATACTTTGCCATTTTGTCGTATAAGGTTTTACGCGGCAATTGCAACAACGCCATGGCTTCTTTGATACTGCCTTGTGATTGAGAAAGGGCTTCTTCAATTAACGATTGCTCAAAGTAACTGACCTTCTCATGTAAGCTCAGTGACTCATCAGTTTGCGAGACTTGCTCTAAATCTTTAAGGGCCAATGCTTTACCCAATAAAACCGTTCTTTCAGCATGATTTCTAAGCTCTCGTACATTACCGGGCCAAGGCTTTTCTCTAAGGAGCAAGGCTTGCTCGGGTGTAATAGGTTCAAATGTCTTATGAAAACGAGTCGCCGCAATTGAGCAAAAATGCTTATACAACAGCGGAATATCTGCTTTTCTTTCACGCAGTGCCGGAATAGGCACTTTAAGTAAATTCAAACGGTAATAAAGATCGGCTCTAAACTGCTGTGCATCCACCAAGCTTTGTAAATCTACTTTTGTTGCAGCAATGACTCTGACATCTAAATTAATCGGTGTGTTTTCACCAACGGGTGTGACTTTGCGCTCTTCTAACACCCTTAATAACTTAACTTGTAAGCTAGGTGACATAGCTTCAATTTCATCTAGAAATACAGTGCCACCCTGCGCATATTCAAACTTACCAATACGCGAACTATGTGCTCCCGTATAAGCACCACTTTTAGCACCAAACAGTTCACTTTCAATCAGCTCTTCTGGAATAGCACCACAGTTAATTGCAACAAAGTTATGTTTACTGCGATTACTGTGCTCATGAAGGTAACGTGCCACCAGCTCCTTACCTGTGCCAGTTTCCCCCTCAATTAATACATCAGCTGGGGTATCTAACACTGCATCAAGCAATTGCAGCATGTCTTGCATGACTTGAGTCTGACCTAAAATTCGCACCCCAGGCCCCGAATGTTGTTTCACACTTTGCTTTAGCTCGCGGTTTTCAAGCACCAAAGCGCGCTTTTCAGAGGCTCTGGCTAAGCAATCTAACAACTTGTCGGTAATTGGTTTTTCAAATAAGTCATAGGCACCGAGGTGCATGGCCTTAACCGCAATGTTTACATCAGCAAATCCCGTTAAGAAAATAACCGGTAACTCGCTGTCGAATTGCTTAACTTGTTCTATAAATTCAAGGCCGTTCAGTTTAGGCATATTGATGTCACTTAACACCACACCATTAAAACGGCGGCTTAATTTACTCAGCGCGGCATTGGCATCGCCATAACAAAACACCTCATAGCCTTCTAATTCTAGTAGTTGCTTTAAGGCATCACGAATGCTCTTTTCATCATCAATGACAATGACGCTGGAATGACTCATTTAAATTCTCTTCTCATTAGATAGTGGGTCTGAACCGATTGATGTTTGCAGTGTAAGGATAAAACTCGCGCCGATATCAGAATTATTTTCAGCGCTCAGTTCACCTTTGAAGGAGTGTATAATTTGTTTAGATATAGACAAACCTAAGCCCAACCCATTACCCGATTTAGTGGTGAAGAAAGGCTCAAAAATACTCTCAAGGGTATGCGACTCAATACCTGTGCCAGTATCAGATATCTTGATTGATGCTTTACCTACAACGGTGTGATTAGAGATTGTTAGTTTTTTTACTTCAACGTCTTGCATCGCATGACACGCATTTGAAAGCAGGTTTACAATCACTTGCTCACAGAGAATCGGATCAACCCACACTGCTATGTCGTCTAATTCAAGGCTCAACTTTATATCATGTTTTTTAAGTTCAGGGCCGATGATAATTAACGCGTTAGCAAATAAGTCCTTAAGTTTATGATGTGCCAATTTAGGCTTTTGAGATTTACTAAAGTGCTTAAGTTGCGCGACGATTGTATGCGTGCGTTTTATAAGCGCTTCAATCAGCGTTAAGTTTTCTTGGGCTTTTTCAAACTGACCTTTCATCAATAATCGCTTGCTACTGGCCAAATAGGCACTCATAGCCGTAAGCGGCTGACTGATCTCATGGTTAATTCCGGCACTGAGTTGACCTATGGTTGCCAATTTCGCTGCGCGAAGCAAAGCTTGCTGTGTTTCAAGTAGCTGCTCAGAGCGGGCATTGATTTGCGCTTCCAAACTTCTTTGAGTGAAGAGTAACTGCTTGTAGCCAGCCAGCTTGACCAAAATCACTTCAAAAATAATAAATAACGCCAGTAATAATACTGAACTCAGTGCCAAGCGGCTCCATTGATTGGCTGTCACATCATCAATGGCTGAAAGTAAATATAGTGACGCATTGAGTGATTCAAGGGGCTTTTTAGCATACACAAAGTGTTTGGCTAAACGCCCCTCTGTCGAAATTTGTAACTGTTGTGTTTGCTCGTCAAAGCGCCAAGGCTGCGTGTTAATCTCACGTCCTGAGAATTGCCGTGAAGCATCAAATTCAGCGATGTCAGTTTGGTTTAAAGGTTGCGTTGAGATTAATCGCCATTTTTCTTGATCGGACATCAATACAATGCCTGATTTATCCATCAAGATAAAACTATGCTGATGACCTGTATCTAGGCTGTCACGAACCTCTTCAAAATGGCTGGCGTTTACCTTAACAACAATAACGCCTTTAACGTCTCCTTGCTGCTCTATTGCCTGAGAAATATAAATGCCTCGAGCACCTGAGCGAAGCCCAACAGCAAAATCTATAGCATTGCCATTTTCAACCGCTTCATAAAAGTATTTTCGAAATGCAAAATTACTCCCTAAGTAACTATGCGGTGTTTGCCAGTTACTGCTGGCAGTCACCCATCCTTGCTCATTCAACACATACACATCTGATGCGCCACTAGCAATTTGAATGTCTGCAAGGTATTCATTAAGTGGCTTTAAATCATGTTTAGTTTCTTCATCGAGCAAATTAAGCATGTGCGTGTTTTGTCGCACTAAATTTGGAATTGAAGTAAAACGCGCAAGTTCTGAGGTGAAATATTGATGAAGCTTTTCTAGATTTTCAGTGCTGTTTTGACGAGTCTGTTTAAGATCGTATTGTACGCCAACATGGTAGATGGCGCACAACCCGATAATTAAACCTAAAAAATAAACAAATAGTTTGGTCGATAGTTTTTGCTGCAAAAGTCTGCCTGTTTTAGTAACCAAATACCCAAGAGCCGAGGGTCATAGTTAACAAGGTTATGAGCAAGACTGCAATGATATTCATCATAAAGCCAGCTTTAACCATGTCTTTAATCTTTATCTCGCCAGAACCAAACACAATGGCATTTGGCGGTGTTGCTACTGGCATCATAAATGCGCAACTCGCAGCGATTGCTGCTGGTATCACCCAAATCAGTGGTGTACCCGCAATTTGCTCTGCAACAGGGCCAAGTAAAGGTAAGAAACCAGCGGCTGTGGCAGTATTAGATGTGATCTCAGTTAAAAAACAAATTAATGTCGCGACCACTAACACACCTAAAATAAGTGGGATTGCAGATGCGCCAGCCAGCATATCCGCAATATATTGCGCAAGGCCAGAACTTTTAATTTGAGCGGCAAGTGCAAGACCACCACCGAACAACAGCAAAATTCCCCAAGGTACAGCTTGCGCTGCATCCCAATCCATCACCTTGGTTTTATTGTCTTTCTTGGCTGGCAAAACAAAAAGCAATAACGCCGCAATAATGGCAATACCTGTATCTGTGATATTTAACCCTGTCCAACTTGCTAAATAAGGTCTTAACACCCAGCTCACCGCAGCAAAAACAAATACAAACAGTACATTTTTCTCGGCGAGTGTCATGCTGCCCAGTTCATCTACTTGTTTTTGAAACAGTGTGTTTAACTGAGCATTATTGCCGACTTGTTTTACGTTAAAAGCAAATCGAGTCAGCCAATACCAACAAATAACAATCATAGTAAATACGAATGGTACAGCGAACATCATCCACTGAGCAAAGCCAATTTTAATTTGATGGTTTTCCCACAGATAAGCAGCCATCAGTGCATTTGGCGCAGTCCCAATGATAGTCCCTACACCACCTATACTCGCACTGTAAGCAATTGCCAAGAGCAGCGCCTTACCGTAATTATCACAACTACTATTGTTTTCTCTTAAAACATAGATAACTGACAAAGCAATCGGCAACATCATTAGGGTTGTTGCTGTGTTATTGATCCACATTGATAAAAAGCCACTGACCATCATCATGGCTAAGATCTGGAATTTGGGATTATTACCACTTTTCAGCATGGTGATCAGGGCAATTCGTTTGTGTAAGTGCCACTTTTCCATCGCAATAGAAATTAGAAAGCCGCCTAAAAATAGAAAAATAAGCGGATGAGAGTACACACTCGTCACTGATTTTATATCGTTAATACCCGCCAATGGCACAGCAATAATGGGTACTAATGAGGTTACAGGAATAGGCACAACCTCACTCACCCACCACACACCCAACCACAGTGCTAAACCTGCGGTTTTCCAAGCGACCTCAGGCATACCAGATGGCGTATCAATTAAAAAGGTTGATAAGAAAATGGCTGGTCCGAGTAATAAATAAAAATAGTGGAAAAGTGTTTTATTGTTATCTGAAATCATATCCGTACATTACTTTATTATTTTCGTAGTTTTGTTTGTAAATATATTCAATGCCGTTTGTATTGAAAGTAACCGCTAGACATAAATTTACAATTCAGAGCGCAGATTACTTCGTAATTAAGGAGTGAGTATGAATGAGAGGGTTTTGAACGACAAGACGCAACTAAAAAAAAGAGGGTTCTATAAGAGAAAATGCGCTTTCAGTCGTTAATAACTGAAAACGCAGCAAATTTTACCTGTGCTTAAAATGAAACTTTTAATCTTTATAAAATTTTAAACCATAAAACTGATCAAGTGATTATCCCACCGGATCTGATGCTGATTAATCGCACTTAACGCTTTGTCTACACCAACTAAGTTACCGCGCCCTGTTGTTGCGATGAATGTCGTTTTGCTACTCGCAACGCCAGCAGTATCATCCAGCGTTAATAAAGACTTTAATTCTCGCGTGCTTCTATCCCAAATACTTACCACGCCCCCGCGAGGAGAAGTGACAGCCAGTTCATTTTTTTCATTAACCGAAAGGCTCGCAATGTACTGTTTAAAACGCATCCATTCATTATCAGTTGCTTGCATCGGCTGGATCTGTTCACCGATTCGATGACCATAAATAAGCGGATTCACCTGATAAACAGCGCCTTGATACTGACAACCAAAGTAAACAGTATCATCATTAGTCACACATAAGTGTCTAATACTTAGATGCTTGTCGCGTAACTGGTGTTTAGCAACAAGTTCACCATTTAGCGTATTGATATAACTTAAGTTCGGTTGCATGGTGTCTAGATTCAGCTTTTCTCTCGATTTAGCAGGGTGAGTGTGAATACCTCCGTTGGCAATCACCAAAGTTTGATTATCACTTAACATCGCAAGTTGATGCGGCCCTACACCATGGCTTGAAAGCTGCCGTACAATAGAAAAGTCTTTGGTATCACGAACGGTGATTAAACCGTCCCGTTCTGTCATATGTTCATCAAAGTAGTTTTCTGTCGTGAACAATAAGCTTTCATCAGCATTTAGTACACCATGACCAAAAAAGTGATGCTGAGGCTGAGCGTCAATTTCTTTAACTACCTGCTTCGATGCGACATCAATAACGTGCAACTTAATCCCGGGTCTTCGAGCAAAGGCGATTATTCTATTTTGCGATTTAATATAGACTAAATCGTGGGCGCGCTCAGCTATTTCAACTCGTCCATGTAAATGACCTTGCTCGTCAAACCAACCAACGTAATGTCGGTTTGCTTTATCTGTGAACGCACTCGCAAACAAGGTTTTCGCCGATACAGTACACGCTGACAACCATGGCATTAGAGTCGAACATGTACTTAATGCGACTGCGCCCTTAATAAAACTTCGTCGATTCATTACTTCACCCTATTAGTCACCATCGTTGGTATTAAAACCAGGTGCTAAGTCGGTTACTTGCACAAAATCAGATGCCATTATTGCTCGAAGTTCAGAAATCGAAGTGCTAACTTCGTTGAGTTTAACTCTACCAGTTTCAGTAGTGATTAAATCAGCCATAGTTTCATTTTCAATAAGACCAATTGCTGCATGAACGGCTTTAAAGTGCAAAGATATTTCATCTTTAACATCTTCTCTATCATGTATTTCAACTAATAAATCATCGAAACCGAACTCTGTCGCACCATTAAACTGTTGCTCTAAAGCAGTTATATTTGTTTTTATATTTTTAACTGAAACATGTGCAAAAGCGCTTTCTAATCGTTCAGGGTTACCAGGTAAAATTTCACCTAACGGTGTTTTAATTTTTTCGTCATTTATAAGTTCTAGGTATTCAAACCAAAAGGTTAAGAACTTTTCGATAGCGCCTTTATGGCCGCTAAAACTTCCTGTACCAGCCTTGAATTGTTCGCCATACTCACCTTGCCACTGTGTAACTACTTCATCCATCAGTGTTACTGTGTTATTTGCAATCACATTTAAATATGCACAGCGTTGGCCTTGGTTTTGAGATGAAAGAAATGCATTAGCTTCATCTTGATTAAAGACAACATATTCAAATGCAGGCAACCCTTGAAGTTGATGCTTTGAATTTGGAAAACCATTCTCAAATGTTTCACCCTCTATCAAAATCGACTCAACATCATTGGATAATTTAGTTGCTTCAATTGGCATATATTGGATTTGCGAGTAAATATAGGTGTCAGATATTGGCCCAAACTTGATGGTACGCGCTACCTGCCAAGCACTATTGGCTTTGCGCCAAGCGTTTTGCAAGCTAGTTAAGTCTGCTTCTGTATATTCTGATTTCTCACACACTTCACTTGTTGTATTTTGCAGAGCTTCGCTTTCGGTCAGCATAAGTTGATAACTCGGTAAGATCACATCATCAACTAATACTGAAGTTATTTTTTCAAGCGCTTGTGCTTCAGTCAAACTATTCGAGTTATCTGTTGACCCACCTCCTTGATCTGTTGTTGGCGACGTCGTAGGTGTTTGCTCGTTAGAGCCGCCACCACCACAACCTGTTAATAAAAGGCTTAGCACAACTGCAATTGTTGTTGGCATTAAAGTGTTGATTGTTTTCATTATTTATCCGAATTAAATTTGTTTTAAGAAGTACAACAGTGCTGTTCGTTGTTGCTTCGTTAATGATTTGAATTTTAGTTGATGCGGTTGAGCTTCACCGCCATGCCAAAGCACCGCTTCTTCAATCGTGCGAGCACGACCATCATGTAAAAATGCAGAAAAGCCCTGAACTCTATGCTGTAAACCTATCCCCCAAAGAGGCGGGGTTCGCCATTCGCTACCTGATGCAAGGTTTTTAACTCCTTTATCTGCTAAACCCTCGCCCATATCGTGTAAGGCTAAATCGGTATAAGGCCAAATAGTTTGCCCTGCCAACGCTTTTACCTCGTAAGAGGTATCTGTAGTAAAACTGGGGGTATGACATTGCTGGCACTGCAATTTGTAAAATAGAGTTTGCCCTTGCTTTGACTTACTACTTTGTAAATCTCTTGCAGGTGGGGGAGCAATCAGTTGGCTCATATATACAGTTAAATCATGCAGCTTTTTTGGAATGTCTAGTACATTGTCAGGGTCGACACTCGCAGCTTGTTTACAAGCAACTTGGTGAACTAAACAGGTTTCATCGCTGAAGATTGGGTTAGTAATACCAATATCATTTACAAATGCGCCTGCGACTTGTTGTTCTAGTTTGCTATGTAAGCCCTTAAAGCCAAACCGACCTATGCGCTTTTCGCCACTTACCGCATCTATCACCTGATTATATTTACCACTAATACCATCTTTATTAGCGTCGTTAATATCTTCAAGGTTAAGTAAATCAGTCTCCTGAATTGCATCTAATAAGCCCATACCATATACAGCTGGTGCATAGCGGGCTGATAGATAAGTGCCTTTATCAACTGGTCCGTAAGCAAGATTTTCAATTTCGTAACGAGGCTTTCTGAGCGTATAAGTTTCACCGTCAGCGTAGTGCCCTGTTATTTCTTCATAAAATACGCGTACTTGTGCCTCACCTTGAACTGGCTTAGTAAGCTTCTCATGAGACAAACGAATTGCCAGAGGCTGAAGTTGCCCGCCATATCTGCTATCTCCTTTGCTTGCATTTGCCTGTAAAAACCTAAACAGCAATGCAGGCTCTGCTATCTCTCCATGTTTTGAAGGCCTGCCTCGTCCACCATCAGCATGACAGGTTTTACAAGAGCGCGCGTTAAACAGCGGCCCGAGCCCATCTCTGTCTCTGGTAATTGAGGGTGAAGCAACCCAAGGATCTCGAAAAAATGAAAAGCCATCCCAAAAATCCAACTGCTCCATGCGCGGTATATTTCTGGCGGGTTCAACAAAAGAGCGATAATTCAATCGCCCTGTTGCATCTCCCCCAGGCTTAGCCGCTTGCTCGTTTGATTCAGATGCATTGACAGACATCGACCAAAAAATAAGAATAGCAGTAAGCAAACTGCTTTTTTGTAGATTTAGCATCATAGTGAATTCAAGAAAGCCAATAGTGCATCACGTGCCGGTTTATCCATATTTAAATAAGCTTGCTTTGCTGGTTCAGCTTCACCGCCATGCCAAAGGATCGCTTCAGATAAGGTGCGTGCACGGCCATCATGCAAAAATGTTGCTTTTGGCGTTACAGTTTGCACTAAACCTAACCCCCATAAAGCTGGCGTTTTCCATTCTGTGCCAGATGCATCCCCTTCAGGGCGACCATCAGCAAGCCCCTCACAGCGCTGCACGTAATAGCAACTTTCACCGCTGTCACACGCTTCACCACTTGCCGACTCACGAGTTACTTTGCAACTGCCGCCCATATCATGGAGAAGTAAATCGGTATATGGATAAATCACTAAATCTTGTAAAGCTGAAATATTGGTTCGTGTGTCTGTAGACACTTGCACTAAATCTACATCACCAAGCAAGCTCCCTTTCGCCTCGCTCGTTTTATGCCTTGGCACATGGCAACTATGGCAATTAGCAGCAAAAAACTGGCTTCTACCTTTTAGTACATCTTCATTCCAAAGATTATTTTCAGTATCAAAACCACGGCGATTTGGTACTGTTAATGTGCGGTTATAAAATTCGACTTGCGCTAAATCGACGTTATTTAAATCAACACCATCATGGTGCTTGTTTTGTTCTTTTTCAGCTTGAGCAAGGCACGCAGTTTGAGCTTCAGTACAAGGCTCGCCTGTTGCAACCGTATTCGTTACGCCCATATCACCTCGGTATGCACCAGAAATTTGCTGTAATACAGATGCTGTTACCGCTTTTTGACCGAAACGTGCAAGTATCTTTTCATTATTGATCGGGTGAGTTGTAAAGGCTGCTTTACCAGATATACCATCATTGTTTGTGTCATCTGGATCGGCATAAGCTAAAATACTCTGTGCTGGGATACTCTCTAATAAACCAGAGCCATAAACATGAGGAGATACTCGGGCAGAAAACTGCACATCTTGATTAAACTCACCATAAGCAAGGTCTTTGACTTTATAAACGGGTTTTCTTAAGGAGTAATTTTCACCATCTGCGAATTGTCCGGTCACTTCTTCATATTCGACCCAAGTGTAAGCCTCGCCATAAGCCAGCCCATCTTCTATGGCTCCATTGTGTTTTGCTAATACATCCGTTTGACCATCTATGGTGCCAAAAACTTGAATTTGATCCCCATAAATCGGGTCAACATTGCCCTTACTATCGCCTACTCTCAAAAACATGCTGATCATCGGCTCATTGGCAGATTTAGGCACAACACCTCTACCATCTTTGATGTGACAACCTTGGCAAGTAGTGTTATTGAAAATAGGGCCTTGCCCATCATGATTAGAGCGAAAAACATGGTCGCCCGCTTTGAAAACGGCATCAAGACTAGGCGTATCAACGATTGCTGGTAGCGCTTGGCTAAATGCATCTTCATTAAAAGTATTAACCGATGCTTCCCCTGCTGCTAAATGCTCAAACTCGTCAGGTGTATCTTTGAGTAAGTCAGGTAGGCCATCATTTAAGGTGAGATCAGGAAAAGCCAGATTATCTTTACTGCCTTGATTGCCTTCGGAAGTATTGTCGCCATTATTGTTTGAATTTGTTTGAGAGTTTGTATCTTGCGTGCTAGTTCCACCACCACAGCCTTGCAGAGAAATAAGCGCGATGATTAAAGCTAGCATTGATTTTTTATTATTCATTCAGTGCCCCTGAACTGCTTACTACTGTAAACAGAAACTGAAAAGGCCGACCCAAAGGCCAGCCATACTAAATTAGATATCTTCTTCTGTATCTTGTTTTAAGTCTTCAGCTGAAACGCCAAGCTCATCGATGGCTTTTTGGATCAGAATCTGTTTGTGTAGCAAGTGCAGAGATAGTCGCATACACTTCTTTCTTGCGGTCTTCATTTTGAATTTGAACGTCAAAAGACACACCTAGCTTAGCATTTGTATCAATAACCGAGGCACTTGCCATTGACGCTTCAAAGGCAGCTCGTAGCTCGTTTGCAAGCTCAGGTTTACCCTCTTTTACTAATAGGTCATGGATACTTGCGCCTACTAACTCTTCACCATTAATACGTGTATATTTGCCTAAATAATGGTTTTGAACACCTTTGGCATTTAGATAAATATCACGGTGTGTGTTATCAGAAAAACACGAGTGTTCGTCTTCTTGACTATCGGTGCGAACAGCAATACTCATACGTTCACCTGCAAGCTCACCGAAACTCAAACGCCCCATACTCTCAAGCATTGCACCTAAGTTTTTCTTTGCATTTTCAGGTTTTACATACTCTAAATAATGGAAGCCTGTGCCAGGAGTCCAGGCTTCAGTCACTGCTTGCAGGTCATCAACTAATAACTCAGCGGCTACTTTTAAGTATTGACCACGACGTGCACAAATTGCGTCAATTGCACCTTGCTCGCCAGATGTACAAGTTGCACCATTTGAATCTGTTGGCATATTGTCAACAGTATAAAAATCAGAAGCTTTACGGTGACCTGCAGTGTAATCACGCGTTGATGTATAAGTAAGGTCTTGGTTTAAATCTTGACCCCACAATAAGAATTCGATTGCGTGATAACCTGACGTTACATTGGCTTCTTCACCATCTAATTCAAATTTATCTTGTAATAACTGCTTTGTAATTTCTGGGAAGCTTTCTTGATCTGAAATGATATTACCACCAGCTTGATAAACCGCAGCATTTCCACGCGCCTGATGACCGTCCATATCAATTGTGTAGTCGATTAACGCTTCTGCTAAAGGCCAAGCATTAATTGCGCCTTCTGGGCCTTCGCCATCAACTAATGTTGGTTGACCATCAACTTCTGTAAGTGCGTCGATTGGGCCTTCACGGAAACGGTAAACTTCAGTTTGACCATATGGTTCACGTGCAAAAAGCCAAGCTTGTTTTGCAGCAATGAAGTTTTCTTCTGTCGGATCCGCAACAAATTCATCAATCGCTTTTTGCATTGTTTTTGCTGCAATCAGAGAGTCTGCAAAAACAGCATAGGCATGCTGTGCGTTAGTTTTAACAACATCTTCCGCTGTTACATAATTTGCAACCCCATTTTGACCTGCAACACCTTGCTCCCCTTGAGGACCAACCGCACCTACAGCACCGTCTTTACCATCATCACCATTACATGCAGATAATACTGCTGTACAAACTAGCGTAAGCGCAAATTTCTTAAAGTTTTTCACTCTTATCCCTTTAATTATCAGTTTATAGTTTATTATTCAGCAAATATTAACGAACAAAAGAAACGCATTCAAGAATTATTTTCATTTGCATTACTTGTGGTGTTTGTTTTTGATATAGATCAAATATGATCAGTTCTGTTTGTATGCGATTATTTAATGAGAAGTACAACTGAAGAACATTAGAGAGAATTTAAAAGCTTTTAATGCCTGCTTAACTAAGTGGTCTATTTTGAGGCAAGAAAACCTTGTTGGTAGCTAGGCAAATATTTCGTTATTTAGTTGTTCTAAATGAGAAACCTTTAACTCAGCTATCATCAGGTTTAATCCCTCAAAATGATTAAGTGTTATTACGGATTGATATTATTAGGATAAAAACAAAAAAGCGCCGACATCGGCGCTTTTATTAAGAAAGTAAAAGTTAAAACGTTTGACGATACTGAAGTAATAACTTTCTTGATTGAGTTGGTACAATGCCATCGGTCATTCTTGGATCAAACACTTTGTATTGCTTATCGAGTAGATTTTGAGCCTTAAGAATTATCGAGCTATCACTATCAATATTCCAACTAGCAGTGAGACCTAACAGAAAATAATCAGACTGTTTGAAATCTTCAGAGACTGTTAAATCGGGTGATGCAACAAATACCTCATCACGCCAAATTGTATTCACACTCAACTGTAACACGTCGAATTGATGAGTAATGGCTGCTGCTGCAAAACGCTTAAAGCTCGGGTTAATGGGTTCATCAAACAATTGCGTAAAACCAGCTTCAAACCAAGTATTCTCTGTTAAGTTAAAATTACTATTAACTTCAACCCCTTGCATACTTGCTTCAAACACATTGTCAAAAGTAAAACGTGTTTGGGCTTGATCCGTCGCCACTAAGTTTATGAAGTCTTTCAACTCATTATTAAAAAACACCACATCCATCTGCCAATTTTGGTTTTCAGTGTGCCAAACCAATTCCGTCGTTTTAACATACTCTGATTTCAGATCAGGGTTACCGACAGTGACATCGTCATTTGAATAAAGCTCATTGCTTACGGGTGTTCTAAATGATTCACCATACTGAAGCTTTAAAGTATGTTTTTCATTTAGGTCATAAATGAGAGCCAGTCTAGGAGATAGCTTGCTATCGATACTTTTCACTTCATCAAAACGTGCGCCAACAAACATCGTTAATTGTTCGGAAGCTTCATACTTCGCCTGAGTATACAAAGCATAAGAATCAAATGAGGCCAAAAGATTTTTAAATGGGGGATGGGACTCAATCGTCCGCGTCTCACCTAAATAATATTGGTTTTCTACTAATGTATTACCCGATTGATAGTCATAATAACTACTGATAACGCCAGCTTTAAATTGCTCTTCTTCAGAATATTCAGCACCAAAGTTGACTTGCAACGAGTCACTAAATTGATAGCTGCCATCAACTTTTACAGCAAGATCTTTGGTTGACCATGCAGGACCAACAAAAAAATCACCAATTAAGTTTGTGTTTTGCGCAGAAGCAATTAAGCCCTTACTTTCAATTTCATGACGGATAAAGTCGAATGAGGTAGATAGATGCCATAAATCATCGTTTAGCCAAGTGTAGGTCGCATGCAAAGCGGTGTTTTCACTATGATGGTGATTTCCTTTTGACGCACCGGCAAGATTGATGAACTCATCTAATTGTGTCGCGTTTTTCCTTACATTAAAATCTAGGTTATGCCATTGAGCACCCAGCTCAAAAAAGTAAGATTCTAAGGGGTCTTTCGTGCCAAAAGAGTAAGTCTCTCCATCGCGTTTATTAAACGATAAATTACTGTAAATCTTTAATCCATCGTTCAATTCTTTATTGAATGAAAAACCAGCTTGAAGCTCTCCATGCTCACCGATTGAGGCACTGAACTGAGTACGTTCAGAAGTGGTCACAACATTCATGACGCCCAAAAATGCATTACTACCATAAAGTGCAGAACCTGGCCCTCGAATAAATTCAACCCGTTCAATCAGTTCAACAGGAATAAAAGGCATATAAACTGATGCCTTGCCAAAAGAAGGATCATTCAGTCTTTGACCATTAATCATGACCAGTACATTGCCACTGTCTAGATAAATTCCTCGAGTGTGCTCTTTTGGCACAGCGCCCACCCAATCACCTCGAGTAGACTGAAAACCAGGCACAAAGTTCATTAACTCATAGGCATTCGAGACGCCTAACAGTGCAATATGTTGTTGATTAAATACGGTAATACTCGAAGGAACAGACGAGCGAGTTTCATCTGTTTTAGTGGCAAGAGAAATATTGACGTCTAAAAGTTGCTCAAATGATAAGTCAAATAGATCTTCATCACTTTCAATATTTGATAACGCATGACCTGAATATAAAATTGAAAGTAAAGAAATCGTAGGTATTGTTATTCTCATAGCTTGGCTCATTATTTCAGCGATAGAGCAGCTAAATGCAATTCCATGCACAGCCTATTTACATACTTTTAATAATACTAATGTTAACAGACTGTGCAAGTTTTATATTTCTATTTTGAGAACATTATGCGAGTTGGGTACGTTTTCCTTTGAAGTATTTGAATAAACCAATTAAAGACGCGGCTATCCAGAATAACTCAATAACAAAACTAGCAAGGTTAAAGTTGTAGCAAAGACTGATTAGCAAGAGTATTGCGCCACTTAAGTTCATTAAGTTATAAACAATACCGGTAGGTTCAGCTTTGCCTAGTTGAAGCATAAAGAAAGCACCAACTACAAGCGCTGTTCCTGTCATACCAATGACATCAAAAAGAATATCGATCACGTTTTGTATCCACTATCAATTGCTATCTGCCATCATTAGCAGAGTTTGAAGCAATAAAAGATTAGTTAACCCGGAAATACTGGCCCATTCCATGGGAAGGGTTACTTTCACTCATTGAAACAGCAAAACGTATCTAAATTAAATGAGAGTGAGACATGAAAACAGGGCAAATGTCCGCCTCGAAGATAAGTATTCCAACAATTCTGAGTTGATATTACTAGCCTGTGACACTCAGTATCACTGCCATAAGAATAAACTGGAAGGTATGGTAACCACCATTGACTAAAAACAAACTAAGCGGTCTTTGTTCAAAAATATAAGAAATCCCCAATGAACTTGATGCTAAACCAATACCTACTGCCGCACCAATGATGATTGATTGTGTGATATTAGGATCAGGCCCTAATATAAACGCCAAAACAAACGCAGCCAACAATGACAAAATAAATGCTAAACCATAAATCAATTTTGGATCGCTGTTTTGTAAGTCAAGTTCAGTTAACCCACACCCCTCTAACCAAGTTTTGCCAAATAAAACCGGGGAGTACCATAAACCACCCAACATAAATGAAGATAACGAGGCAAGTAAAATTGCCCAATAATTAAGTTCTGCCAACTGCATAATAATGAAGCATCAAACCATTCGTAAATTCAAATCTAGTTAATAAACGTCAAACTCGCAATTATTGACTATTTTTGTACAGGTTTTTTCTGCAGTTTACGTTGTAGAGTTCTTCGATGCATGTTTAGCTGTCTTGCCGTTTCAGACACATTGCCATGGTTCGCTTTTAGCACTTGCTGAATATGTTCCCACTCTAAACGCTCTGCTGACATTCTCGTTTCTGATTGCAATTCTGCTTTTTGAACACCCTCTGTCCCTAATAACGTTTGAACTATCAACAAAGTATCAGCTGGCTTAGTTAAATAATCGTCAGCGCCCAGTTTAACCGCTTCAACTGCCGTGGCGATACTTGCAAACCCAGTTAACAACACCAGTTTGATACTAGGTTTGTATGCCTTAATCGGTTCAATGAAATGTAACCCAGATTTAGTCTGCAGTTTCATATCTAGAAGCACAAAATCAGGGGAAATTTTCTCAACCGCAGGCATGACATTTACTTCGTTGTTTTCAACATGGCTATCAAATCCATGCTTTTGCAGCCGTCTAGCAAGTGTTCTTGCAAATGCTTCATCGTCTTCAATGATAAGTAACTTCATAACTCATTTTCTTTAATCGGCAAAGTGATTGTTGTTTTAGCGCCATATTTACACTGGTTTTCTAATCGAATAGTCCCTTTTAACCGCTCTATTGATGCATGAGATAAAACCAAGGCCATGCCAAGACCAGACTCACTTTTAACTATTGTATGGCCTAAACGTTCCATCTTTTTAGGGTCGATCCCCGGACCATGATCCGTTATCGATAGCATCCAAGTGTCTTTTTCAATTGAACTTTCTAGGATGATGTCTTTTGCATTGGTTTTAGTATTGGCCTGCGCGGCATTTGCAAGTACATTCAATAAAGCAGGGATCAACATGGGATCATCACTGACGAAAGTATCAACTACCTCGTCCATAATTAAGCGCTGTTCCGGGAATTGTAAAGCCATCAATGTTTCAAGCTCTTGCAAAATAGCAAGTGTGCTTTGTACACCAAAACTATCTGAAGATTTGAATTTTTCGGTTTGTGCTCTAAATAACTCAAGTTGCTCTTTACAAGTAGTGATGGCTTTTCCCATATCTACTAATGCGGGATGCTCTGGATAGTCTTCTTTCAGCTCTTCAAATAATAAATTAATGTTACCAAGTGGCGTTGCCAATTGATGAGTTGCCTGCGCAGCGGCACTACCTAACGCAATGAGCTGCTCGTTTTTAAGTTGTTTTTCTCTTACCTTAGCTAAAGACTGCTCTTTAACCCTTAATTGCTTCGCCATAGCCATGACAACCATGACAACAATAAATACGCTTAATACAAAATTTGCCCACATGCCTTTAAAATGTAACTCCATGTCCATGTGATGCATGTGATGACCACCCATAGTCACAAATAAATAACCATATGCGACTAATGAACAGAAAGAGATAATTATCACAAATTGGCTTGGCAAAGTAACAGCAGCAATAACGATTGGGATGATCAGCATTGACACAAACGCATTACTCGCACCACCTGATAAGCTCAGTAAAACTGTCATAAACATAATATCGGCAAGTAGCTGCAACATCATACCTGAAGGTGCTGCTTCACTGGTTTTTCTATAAGCGAACACACTGACCAATTGAAAGCAAGATTCAATTGCAATAACAGTCAATACTGGTAATAGTTCAATGGACTTATCAAACCAAAATGCCGAAGCTAATACCAAAAGCAATTGCATCAAAATGGCGATAGTTCTTAGTAATAATAAGCGACCAATGGCTGATTGCGGCGAAAAGCTGATCATGTAACATGCTCATAAAAAATTTGAGCAACACTTTAACTGACTCTGCTTAACTGGTAAAACTAAACCTCAGTTTCGTTGATATAAAACAAAAATTGCAGCTACTCTTCATAGTGCAAGGTGAACTCAGGACAAGGGGTGCCTTGATGGAAGAACAACTGCCACCCTTTTTCTGTTTTAGCCCAAATTGACATTCGAATTGAAAAATTCAAGGCATGATGCACATTCATTCGATAGGCTGCATGATAGGTCAGTTGAGCAAGCGTGTCGCTCAATACCTGCCCCTTAAAGTCTTGGTTATAGATCTGTGGGATCTTTTCTAGCGGTAACCGACCAATAACATGTTGCTTATTAAACATTAAGCCATTTGCTGAAATCTCATAAAAGTCGTCATGAAGTAAATGGCTTACTTGGTTTTTCGATGCTCTAACAACTGGATCCAGTAACCGCCTCTCTAATTCAATAAGGTGGCTTAATAGCGAAGTCGTCATTTTATTTGCCATAATCACCCCAAATTCAAAGACTTTAATCTAAGCTTAGACTACTTCTTCACGCTTCATAAACTATCCTTGACTAGAATTACAAAAAGAAGTTTGTTATAAACTCCCGTCTGGTCAGATGAGATAAGAAACTATGCAATACGCCAAAATAATTGGCTGGGGTAAATGTACACCACCAGCAACACTTTCAAACGAAGATATAAGCACAGTAGTCGACACCACAGATGAGTGGATTTCAACTCGCACAGGCATAAAATCGAGAAGAGTCAGTCATGTTGGTACTGGAGAATTGGCGACTATTGCAGCTAAACGTGCATTGGATTGTGCAGGTATTGCAGGAGAGGACATTGACCTTGTTTTACTTGCTACTTGCACCCCTTCTACACTTGTTGCAAATACAGCCTCATATGTTCAGCAACAAATCGGGGCAACCGGTGCAGCGGCATGTGATGTAAATGCAGCGTGTTCTGGTTTCTTATATGCATTACAAAATGCAACCGCACAAATACGCGCCGGTATGGTAAAGCGCGCAGTTGTTATTGCTGCTGAAAGAATGCTCTGGCATGTAAACTGGGCAAAGCGTGACAGTGCGGTTTTATTCGGTGACGGCGCAGGTGCAGTTGTGCTTGAAGCATCAAGTGAAGAACTAGGCTTGTTAGCAACAAAAACTGGCTGTGATTCAGAAGACAGAGAGATTCTTCATATTCGAAACTTCGGCACTGACATAGATAAACACGATTCAGCACAACCCTCTGATATTTTGTTCCAAGGTAAAGATATCTTTAAGCGCGCGGTAAAAGGTATGAGCGAAGCCTGTGATGATGTGCTATCACAAGCAAATTTAGCACTCGAAGACATCGATATGCTTATCCCTCATCAGGCAAATCTAAGAATTATTCAAGCCATTGCCAAACAATTGCAGCTTAGCGATGACAAAGTGATGGTCAATATCCAGCATTATGGCAACACCTCTGCTGCAACGATCCCAATTGCACTGTGTGAAGCATTAGAGCAAGGTAAAATCAAACCACACAGTCATATAATGAGCGCAGCATTTGGTGCAGGACTAACTTGGGCTGCAAGTTATATAAAATGGGGCGAACGCGTTACGCCTATCATTGAAAGTAAAGCTGAGCTGCCAGAGTGTAAACAAACTGGACTAGAGATAATGGCTGACGCCATCAAGTACTCCCAGTAAGCTATCCTCAGCCCTTATTTGAATGGTAATATTAAGCGGTTACATTTAAATAAGGGCAAAACATTGAAAACATTGTTCACTCCACATTCAGAAATTAGCCAATTAGAACCACAAGCAATTTGGCAATTCTTTGATCAAATTTGTTCTTTTCCTCACCCTTCTAAGCATGAAGAAGCACTTGCACAATTCATTATTGACTGGGCAAAAAGTCAATCTCTTGAAGTTAAAAGAGACGAGACTGGCAACGTTTTCATTAAAAAACCAGCCTTCCCAGGTATGGAACATAAAAAGCCAGTAGTTCTTCAAGCACATATTGATATGGTACCGCAAAAGAATGACGGCACAGATCACGACTTTGTGACAGACTCGATTAAACCTTACATCGACGGTGAATGGGTTACTGCAACAGACACTACTTTAGGTGCTGATAACGGCATAGGTATGGCGTCGTGCCTTGCTGTATTGGCTGCTGATGACATTAAACACGGTCCGCTAGAAGTACTTCTAACAATTGATGAAGAAGCTGGTATGACTGGCGCATTCGGTTTAGAAGCAGGCTGGTTAGAAGGTGACATTCTTCTCAATACAGACTCTGAGCAAGAAGGTGAGATTTACATGGGCTGTGCCGGTGGCGTAGATGCAAGTCTTACTTTGCAACTAGAACGCCAAGCCATCAATGAAGATACAACACGCCTAAAACTTGTTCTAAATGGGTTAAGAGGTGGTCATTCTGGCGTAGACATAAATACTGGCCGCGCTAATGCTAATAAACTCCTTGCACGCTTTTTGAAGAATCACACAGCCAACTTAAACGTTCAGTTAGTCGCTTTTAATGGCGGTTCACTAAGAAACGCTATTCCTCGTGAAGCGTATGCTGAAGTGTTAGTTGAAAATGCACAATTAGACGCATTTCATAACTTAATATCTGAGTTTGAAACACTCACAAAAACCGAATTAAGTGCCATTGAAGCAAACTTAACTTTTAAAGCACAAACACTTGAAAGTGATGCCTTGCCATTAAGCGCAAGCAGCCAAAATACTGTATTGTCACTACTCAATGCCTGTCCAAATGGTGTAGTACGCATGAGTGATGATATTCAAGGTGTAGTTGAAACATCACTAAATATGGGTGTCATTGAAACAAATGAAAACAGCATCGAAGTACTGTGTTTGATCCGCTCTTTAATTGACTCTGGTCGTTCAGACGTAGAAGGCACACTTGCTTCGCTAGCAAGCCTAGCTGGCGCAACGATTGAATTCAGTGGTGCATATCCGGGATGGAAACCAGATCCTGACTCACAAATCTTACATACTTTCCGTGACGTGTATGAAGATATTTATGGTCATAAACCACACATCATGGTTATTCATGCTGGCCTAGAGTGTGGTCTTTTCAAAGAACCATACCCAAAAATGGACATGATTTCTTTCGGCCCTACTATCAAGTTCCCGCACTCTCCTGATGAGAAAGTAAACATTGAATCTGTAGGTTTATATTGGCAACAAATGAAAGCTATTTTAGAGAACATTCCAGCTAAATAATACTTCCTAATAAAAAATGCGAACCCATTGGTTCGCATTTTTTATTTTATAAGTTTACCTATATCTATTTATAACGTGTAGCTAAATAGTCAAACGTAGCACGGAGACCTAAGCCTTCACCACCTACTGGGCGACCCGGTAATGGTCTGATGTTATAGGCCATCACATCAAAATGAAGCCAAGGCGTAGTTGCTGGCTCAACAAACTCTTTCAGATATAACGCTGCTGTAATTGACCCACCAAACGGCGTTGAACCACAGTTGGCAATGTCTGCAACATCACTCTTAAACAAAGCTTTATATTGGTCGAAAAGAGGAAGTTGCCAAACTGGATCTTGGTTTTTTAAGCCTTGAGCCATTATGTCACTTGCAATTGCTTGGTCAGTCGAATAAAAACCTGGAAGTTCTGTACCTAATGCAATGCGACAAGCACCTGTTAAAGTTGCAAAGTCGATTAGTAAATCAGGGGTTTCAGTTTGTGCTTCAGCTAATGCATCACACAATACTAGGCGACCTTCTGCATCAGTGTTATCAATCTCAACCGTGATGCCTTTACGTGTTTTAATAACATCGCCAGGTCTAAAAGCATTTCGCGACACTGCATTTTCAACAGCAGGAACAAGTACACGAAGTCTAACAGGTAGATTTGCAGCCATGATCATTTGCGCAAGACCGATCACATGAGCAGCCCCGCCCATATCCTTCTTCATATTACGCATACCTGCAGCAGGTTTTAAATCTAAACCACCAGAGTCAAAACAGACACCTTTGCCAACAAGTGTCAGTTTCGGCGCATTCTCATCACCCCAAACTAAATCGAGCAATCTTGGTTTGTTGTCACTTGCACGACCCACCATATGAATAGTTGGGTAGTTTTGTTCTAGTAATTCATCACCAATAATTTGGCTAAACTGACCATCAAAGCGAGTTGCCAATTCTTCCATAGTTTCAGCAAGGTGCTGAGGCATCATGTCTGCTGCTGGCATGTTAACCAAGTCACGAACTAAATAAATAGCCTCAGCTTGCTGGTTTACTTTATTAAAGATTTCTTCATCTGCAATCGCGATTTTAGATTCAATAGCAGGTAAAGACTTATAGACGGCAAATTGATAAGCACCTAATACAAAACTAAGCGCATAACCAGTCAAAGAGTCACCATTAACATCTAGCGTATACTGACCCTTAGGTAATTGTTTTGCTAAATCACCGGTATTCCACATATCTGTTACATCAGTAACAGTTACAACAACGAATTCAAGTCCGGTTGCATTTTGTTTAGGTACCAAAATTATATTGCTATTAGCAGAGCGCGTTGCTTCAACATAATTTTTTACAAAGCTTTCTTGAGAAGAAAGCCAAGTATCAAAATTTGATTTTTCAATAAATTTAATCGGTGTACCTGTATCGGCATGAATGATTGGAAGTTGCATATTATTCTCTGTGTTTTTGCGTCTATTTAGAGAATAACAATTTAGCGTAAAGAGATCACTTATTTACGAGATTTAGAAGATTTGTTAGATAATGAAAATGAACTTGGTAATACATCAACACCAACCCACTGACCCAGCTTAACAATAAGCGGAATAGTAATGGGGGCGAATGGAAGTACAGCAAATACGCCTAAACCTAACCCTTTTAGAATGTCCATAAGCTGTTCGTTAGCAACTTTTAGCTCTGATTTATGCGCCTCACCAAAGCTATAACGCTTGTAAATATCCAACATTTCTTTGGTTTCTTGTTTTTCTTGCGCAAGTGCAATTTTTAGCGCGAGCATCGAGCGCCTTAATCTGATTTGCTGCCGTCTTTTGCTAATTTTGGCAACCCTAAGAGGGGCTTTGTGTACTACTTTAATTAGGCGCATTATAAACCAAATTTATTTATCACTCTGACAGTTTAGCAAAACTTGATAAACTCTATCTATGTATTTCATTAATCTCTCACATTCATGCTAAATAATACAGTAAAACAAATACCTAACCCAGAACCCCAGAAACCTAAACCAGATGAATGTTGTGGTGGAGGTAGTTGCTGCCCATGTGTTTGGGACATTTATAGAGACCAGAGAAAAGCTTGGTTAGAAGTTAACGAAAAGCTTAACAAAACATAAATTAGACCAAAGCATAAACTTTTGTAGGAATGCACATGCATTCCTATCCTTCCCTATTTTAGAAAATTATTTCATACTTAACATAAAGTTACGTTTTCAATTTGCGCTTTCCCATTGTCATGTCTACTTTTAACTTTAATGCAAATTTTATTTGCATTATGTGTTAACTAAATGTATCAATAATTAACAGGTTAAATTTGCTTATTGCATAAAAGCTTATCGTGCTTGTTAAAAATTTATAAGAAACCTTAATGACAACATTAATCTGGGGAAACAGGATGAAGTTAAAATTATCAAACGTAAGCCGTGCTATTACTTACGCACTTGCATCTACCGCTTCGGTAGGCTTGTTAAGCGCAACAGCCTATGCCGATGAAAGTGGCGATGGTGCTGAAAAGAATATTGAAAAAATCGCAGTTGTAGGTTCACGTTCTGCGCCAAGATCTGTCGATGATTCGCCAGTGCCAATTGATATTATTGGGGGTGATGAGCTAGATAAAAACGCATCAACTGATATGTTAGACATGCTACAAGCATCTATCCCATCCTTTAACGTTAGACAGCAGCCTATTTCAGATGCAGCTTCTTTTATCAGACCTGTAAACTTACGTGGTCTATCATCAGATTCAACACTTATTCTCTTAAATGGTAAAAGGCGTCACAGAGCTTCTGTTATAGCATTCCAAGGCGGTGGCGTTAACGATGGTGCTCAAGGTCCAGATATATCAGTTATTCCTTCTGTTGCGCTAAAGCAGGTTGAAGTTTTACGTGACGGTGCAGCAGCTCAATATGGTTCTGACGCTATTGCAGGTGTAATGAACTTTGTATTAAAAGACAGTTCAGAGGGTGGCTCAATCTCTGTTCGTCATGGCGAGTATTTTGAAGGTGATGGGACTCAGTTTGTTGTTGATGGTAACCTTGGTCTTCCATTTACTGATGACGGCTTTGCTAACTTATCTTTCCAATACAAGTCTGCAGACCCTACAAGTCGTTCAGTTCAACGCCCTGATGCGGCGGCTTTGATTGCAGCAGGTAATACTCATGTTAATGACCCTGCTCAAGTTTGGGGTAACCCTGAGATTGAGGACGATATTACTTTATTTGGTAATGTTGGCCTAGATCTAGGTAACGATAAAGAGTTTTATATGTTCGGTAACTATTCTGATCGAATAGCTACTGGTGGTTATTATTACCGTAACCCTCAAAACAGAGGTGGAGTATTTACTGGTACTGATGCCGATGGAAATGACATACATTTAGTTGGTGATATGGATGGACTCAATAATGGTATTGAATGCCCTAGTATTCCTAAACTACCAAACACAACCAATATTTTAGACAACGAGACATATAAGCTAATTGCAGATCCAAACACTGCAGTGGGTAAAAACTGTTGGGCATTCAATGAATTGTTCCCTGGAGGTTACACTCCACAATTTACTGGTGAAATCAACGACACGTCATTAACAATGGGTACTCGTGGAGATATTACTGAAGGTTTCTTAGAAGGTGCTTTTATTGATATCAGCGGCTCATATGGCCGAAACAAATCAACTTATACACTTGTTAATACTGTTAACCCTTCTATGGGTTCATTGAATGCTGACCAGCCAAACAATGCATTTGAAGCAGGCTCTTATATTCAACTTGAAAAATCTTTCAACATTGATTTAACCAAAGGCTTTGATGTTGGTTTAGACGACGACTTAAACTTTGCAACGGGTATTGAATGGAGACAAGAGTCATTCGAAATAATTTCTGGTGAGCAAGCCTCTTGGGAGCAGGGTCCATTGGCATCACAAGGCTTCAGTGTTGGTTCTCATGGATTTGCTGGTTTCTCACCAGAATCACAAGGGATCAATAAGCGTCAAAGTTTCTCAGCTTATGCTGATGCAGAAACTTACGTTACTGAAGACTTGTTGCTTGGAGCTGCATTACGCTATGAAGATTTCTCTTCATTCGGAAGTACAACAAACTATAAAGTAACTGCACAATATCAAGTTACTGATGATCTATCCATCCGTGGTTCTCATAGTACTGGTTTTAGAGCACCTACAGTAGGTCAAGCTAATGTTGTAAATACTCAGACGTCTTTGGTAAATGGTGAATTGATTCAATCAGCTACATATCCACCAACTCACCCTGTCTCGGCTGAACTTGGTGGTAAAGAGTTAGATCCAGAAGAGTCAACTAGCTATGCTGTCGGTCTTGTATACAAAACCGGTGAGTTCTTCATGACTATCGATGCATACAATATTGAAGTTACTGACCGTATTGCACAAACAGATAAAGTATTTATCACACAAGCTAACGTTGATAATCTTCAAGGTAAATACCCTAGTCCAGAATTGCTTCTTGGTGGCTCTGTTACATTTTTTGCTAATGACTTCGATACCACAACCCAAGGTGTTGACGTTGTCATGAATTATGGCATGGATATGTTTGATGGCTACAGCAAAATTAGCTTGGCTTATAACTACAACACAACAAAAGTTGATGACCCAGGTCAGTTCACTTCAGCGTTCAAAGTACGCCGCTTGGAAGAAGGCATCCCTGAGCACCGTGCAACATTAACCTTCGCACAAAATTGGGAAGATGTAAGCATGTTCTTACGAGCTAACTACTTTGGTGAGTGGTTTGCTACACACGCGGATGAGCCAGATGTAGATAGCTCTTACGGTTGGTCTGAAACAGTTGGTTCATCTTTCACATTAGATGCTGAAGTAACATATTACTTTAACGAACAGTGGACTATGTCAGTTGGAGCAAACAACATTTTAGACACTGAGGCTCAAGAGCTGCAAAAAGATGGTGCATATTCAATTGTTAGCGGTAAATACTACGAGAGTGGTCCGTTTGACTACAACGGCGGTTTTTATTACGTAAAAGCGACTTATAAATTCTAGATTACTGTAACCCAGCAGCAAAAGGCGAAATGGCATTAGCTATTTCGCCTTTTTATTTTTATGATTAGTGCAAAGCAATAACTTAAAACAGCAATGCTATTACTTAAAAGAGCCAACGAATTATTAGAACAAGGGAAACTCAGAGAAGCTGAGTTTATGTTTAAAGCAGTATTAAAGGAAAATAATAAAATTGGTCCTGCATTATTTGGTCTTGGCCGAATTTGTATGCGTTTAGAAGATTACGACAGCGCCATTTATTATTTAAAACGTTCCTGTGAGCACCTGCCTAAAATGCTCGATCCCCTGTTTGCGCTCGCTGATGCATTTATGGCTGTTGGATCTTCTGTTGATGCTAAAACTGTTCTCGAATACACCTTAAGCGTTGCTAAACATAATGCACAAGCACATTATCAATTAGGGTTATTCTATTTAGACCACGGTTTTATTGAAAATGCAGAACGTACATTTGAAGCAGGCTTGGCATGCCCACCTAGTGCGGTTACTGCCTTCATGTTACATGAACTCTCTCAGATTTCATCAACAAATAAATTAGAAGCGCATATTAAGAAACTCCATTCATTGTTAACTGAATACGATAACAAGCGCTTAAAAATCGTTGTTTATTATTCATTAGCAAGATGTAATCACAGATTACAAGATCACACTCAAGCATTTGATTATTTTGGACTTGCTAACGAACTGCAGCTCAGTCTATGTGAGTTTAAAACTGCCGATATGAGGCCTTTCTTTGACGAACTAAAAGAACAGTGTTCAGAAGCATTCTTTAGCCAACCCAATGATAAAGTGAAGGCAACATTCACCCCTACTTTTATAGTTGGACTACCAAGAACCGGTGCTACATTGCTAGAACAAATGCTCGTTCAGCATAGTAGCATAGGCAGCATGGGAGAAAGCACAGTCATCAGCGACAAAATTGTACCTTACTTACAGATGCGTAATGAAGCACCTTTTCCACAATGCCTTCATACATTAACCACATCTATGCTTGACCATTGCCGCAACTTGTATGTAGATGAAATTAAGAAGCATCGTGTTGGTGAAGAAGTTGTCATTAATAAATTACCAGCCAATTTTCAAAACATAGGACTAATTCAAAAAATATTTCCTGATGCTCGTATCATCCATATTACCCGCTCGTTTAATGCCAATGCTTGGTCTGTTTATAGTAATCACTTCGCTGAAAACGAACCCTATTTTTGCTCATTAACTGAATATAAGCAGTATGCTGATTTTCAAGAAGAAATGATGGCACATTTTAAACATTACCTACCTAGAAACATTTATACTCTCAGTTATGAAGATTTATTAGATGAGACCCCAAAAGAGCTGAATAAATTACTCAATTTCTTGTATCAAAGATTTGAGCCTGAATGCTTGGAGTTTTATAAATCTAAGCGTCCAGTATCGACTCTTAACAAAGCTCAGGTTAGAAGGCCTTTAGATCAAGGCCCAAGATCAAACTGGCAGGTTTATGAAAAACAAATGATGGCTATGCTCGATGCTGAGCAAACCAATCTAACAACTCCTTAAACTGATCGCTGTGAGCATGCGGACTAGTCAGCATATTAATATGGTCATAATCAATTTTATGACCATATTTTTTTCCATATATTCTCAAGTCTTGTATGCCTTTTCCTGACTCTTCTATAAAAGCCTGAATATCAATTGGCTGTGCAAGGGCTTTATCCTTTGTACCTGCGATATGTAAAATAGGCGGTAACGCTATATTTTCTATTGCACTTGCGTAATCAAAACCATCATCACTGTCTATCCAAGGCTTCTTTTTCGCCCACTGCATGCTTTGATAATGTGACTTAACAGTCTCGTTATCACTGCCCCATTTCAATTTGCGCGCATCTAAATAACCTTTGCGTTTACTCAATAGCGGCGCCAATGTGTACCAAATCAAATTGGCTTGTAAGAGCTTGCTTGGATGGTTGTTAAATAAACTTCTTTTTGTTCCAAAGTAGCCACATGCTGAAACATACTCTTTATGCTCAGGGTAACGCGCTAAAAAGCTATTAAGTAAAACTCCCCCCCAAGAGTGTGCAACCCAAAACTTCGGAAAGTGACCTGTTAGAGCTTTAACAAATTTGAGCATAGTGGGAATATCTTCAAGGATGGCTTCTGTTTGGCCATATTGAGAGGAAGAAGATATTTTAGGCAAACTTTGTCCACGACCACGTAAATCAGCAACAAAACATTGATAACCTTGCGCAGCTAAAAACGGCGCTAAGCCCTTATTTGACTCTGTGTAGAAAATCTTGCCATTTTCGACAGCTCCATGCAGGAAGAAAACAGCATCCCCTTTATTTTCAGGATTATAAATGTGTCTCAGATGAAGAACTTGCTCATTTTCAAAGGGAATAAAGTGTGAATTTTGCGTGATCATGATTTAAGTCTTTTTAACTCGTCGTACCAGTTACTGTATTTGATAGCAATTGTCATTTCAACACTATTTAAGCTATTTCAAGAACTCGGTATAATCCATGCTTAAATTCAATAAAAGTAATTATATGCACCCAAGAAACGCGCACAAACAAGGCTATGACTTCGATAAGCTCATCAATGTAACGCCTTCATTGAAAAAATTCCTTATTAGAACACCGGCAGGCAAAAAGAGCATAGACTTTAGTAATGCGAATGCTGTCAAATGCTTAAATCAAGCGCTACTTAAACATCATTACAAACTCAGTTATTGGGATATATCCGAAGAGTTTTTATGTCCGCCAGTTCCAGGCAGGGCTGATTATATTCACGCGTTGGCAGATCTACTTAAAAGCGATAACCATAATAAGATAGTGAACAATGTTAGGGCACTAGATATCGGCACAGGTGCAAACCTGATCTACCCCATTCTTGGGGAAAGAGTTTATAAATGGTCATTCACAGCATCAGATATAAACCCGAAAGCATTACAAAACGCCGATAAAATTCGCATCGAAAATGCTTTAAATACCAAACTCGTTTTACAAAAAGACAAAGAAAAATATTTTCATGGTGTGATAGAAAAAGATCAAACATTACACTTGTCGTTATGTAACCCCCCGTTCCATGACAGTGAGCATTCAGCAAATAAAGCAACACAGAGCAAATGGCAAAAGTTAGGTAAAAAGCCAAAAAATACACTTAACTTCGGCGGCCATTCAGCTGAGCTTTGGTGTAAAGGTGGTGAGGTGTTGTTCATCAAAAAAATGATTAAGGAGAGTAAGCATTATGCCAAGCAATGTGCGTGGTTTACTTCTTTGGTATCTAAAAAAGACTCACTAAATAGTTTAAAGCTAGCGCTCAAGAAAATTGGTGTTGCTGAAATAAAGGTAATCAAAATGACGCAAGGTCAAAAAACAAGCCGGTTCATCGCTTGGAGCTTTCAAACTCACTCCGAGCGACAAGCAATCTACAATACTAAATAAAGATATATTTATAAAAGAGACAAGGCTTCTTTATAATGGGTGCGGCAAACTGAAACATATCTATCGTTGCCGCCAATTTCAACCTGATTACCGTCATGAATTGCATTGCCATGCTCATCCGTTCGTAAAACACGGTTTGCTTTTCTACCACAATAGCATATGGTTTTAAGCTCAACTAATTTGTCAGCCCAAGCCAATAAGTACTGAGCTCCTTCAAATAACTCACCTTTAAAGTCAGTGCGTAATCCATAACACAATACGGGTATATTCAACTTATCAACAACATCTGTTAAGGCATTAACCTGGGCTTTGCTCAAGAATTGGCATTCATCTACCAACAAGCAATCTAGCTTATTTTCATCGTTTAACCGCTCAACTAAACTAAACACATCTGTTTCTCTGTCATAGATATGTGCATCTGCTTCGAGGCCAATTCTAGAAGCCACTTTCCCTACTCCAGCCCTATTGTCTATGGCAGCGGTAAGAATGAGTGGTGTCATACCTCTTTCTCTGTAGTTAAAGGCAGACTGTAAAAGTGTTGTTGATTTTCCGGCATTCATCGCCGAGTAATAGAAATAAAGCTGAGCCATAATAGAACACTGAAAATAAATGTGGATGAGAGTCTACATAAAACTCGGCTTGAATACTACGAGGGATAAGTTTCTATGGTATGTAAGACACTGAAAGAATCTGTCTCTGATGCCAACAAAGTAATTACGCTAAGGCTAATTAGGCAACTTGTTCTGTTATATCGACAATTTCAATCAGCTTCTGGTTAAGAATTTTCTTTGTGCAATTTATACACTTGCCACATTGTGTACCAACACCAAGCTCTTTACTCAAATCACGCATACTTGTAGAACCAGACTCAATCGCCTGTTCAATTTTTGAATCAGTCACACCGTGGCAAATACAAATATACATTAGAGTTACTCTTTACTTTAAAAACTAGGTGAATTTTATTCTAAACAAAAACCATTATCAATAACAAACTGAGTATTTAATAAGAATTATTTTTATTGTTGCAACTATTGCTCTAGAATGTGGTGCATATATAAGCAGTTAATGATGTAAAAGTGTATTAATCTAGCTCTGCTTAGATGACTATGCTAAATTTATGACCATAATGTTAACTATTGTTTTCGACAAAATTCATAATTTGATAATTATGAATTTTTGCTTGGTAGAGTTTAATGCATTTGAAGCCTTACTTTTTTTTTATCATTTCCTTATTTTTTATAAGTTTTAATACGTTTTCAAATCAGCAAATCTATCGCCTATCTACAGAAGAAGGCCTCTCTCAAGCAAATGTAAATAATATAATTCAAGACCCTCTTGGCTATATTTGGATTGCCACTGAGCAAGGCTTAAACCGATATGATGGTATTGATGTATCCCTACCGAAACAAATAAAAAACTTTCTCCACGAACAAATCTTTCATATCAATATGGTAGATGACACTTTTTTGTTCGTGTCTACCAGCTTTGACGGCAGCTACCTGATAAATGTTCATACTTTAGAAAAGAAAAAAATTTACTCCGGTAGGTTGTCTGATAGCCAGAGCTTTACTTCTCCAATTAATGCCATACTCAAGGTTGATAAAAATTTATACGCTGCAATTAATAATCATGTATATAGAATTAGCCTTGTCAGCTATGAGTCTCAGCTCATAGGCTCCGTTGAAACAGGGCAATCCATTAGAACTTTCTTGTATCATGGCAAACACCTATTAGTAGGCGCCACTGATGGCCTTTATTCTCTATCTGCCGATGCAGAAGTTTTAACTAAGCATACTTTTTTAAAAGAACAAGAAGCCAATGAGCTCAATCAGAATGTAAAGTTATTGAAGCTAGATGAAGAACTTGGCTTACTTATTGGCACAGTAGAGGGCTTATATGCCACACCAATACTTGATGTGGGTTTTGATTATGAACAAACTACAAACCTGATCGCGTCGTTGAATATCTGGGATCATGAATTAACCCCCTCAGGTGAATTTATCGCTACAGAGTTTGGCCTGTATAAATTTAATCGAAAGACAAAAGACCTGACAAAAGCGCTATCCCTAGATAAAACGGAATTTAAGCTTAATCAACCAAACATTCTGGCGCTTGAGCTAGACGCCAATAATGTACTTTGGATGGCAACGCATAACGGGACATATTATTGGCCCTTATCTTCATTAATGTTTAACACAGTCAGCCAAACAGGCTCTGAGTTTATAAACAATAACGTATGGTCTATTTATCAGCTTTCTGACGGTTCGATTTTATATGGTACCGACAATGGTGTTGTGCATATATCGTCTTTAAGTGAGCCTTCTGAGCCAAACTTTTATTTCCAGTCTCTAAATAAAAAGGATGTGTATGGCGCTAATGCGGTATACGAGATTTTTCAAACTGACATAGATTCTCAGCTTGTTTATTTGGATACATTTCAAGGATTAAAATTACTAGATCTAGAAACTAAAACAGTAACAAACCCATCGGTTGTAAAAAGCAGCGTAGAAGCACCGTTTGATTCTTTAAATAGCTCCTCGAAACGCATTAATAGTAAACAAATTGCTTTTTTAACTGAAAGCGATTACTACATATACGATACGTCAAACCAAACTGTAGTAACCGTAGAAGGCTTGGCTGAACTGTTACCAATTTCGTCTGCTTACCGCTTCCTTGCTCCCCTTCCTACTAGGCCTGAGGATATAATTATAAGCACAATTAAAGGCTTATATGCATATTCAGTCGACTCGAAGGTCTTAACGCCAATTTTTGAATTTGACAATGCAAACGACAAAGTTTTCCAAGTTATTGATGACTGGGAGATTGTAAACGAAAGTCTTTGGTTAACTTCATCTCACCATGGCTTAATTGAATTAGACTTAGCCACTTTTAAAGTCATTAAATCGCTGAACGAAGACTATGGCTTAGATAAACAAGCTTTGTATGAAGTAATGTCTGATCCTTATGGCTTTCTTTGGTTTACGGCTCAATCAGGATTATTTCGCTACGAGTTAAACACTGGATTTCTCGAGAAATACACGATTAAAAACGGCTTACCAAATAATGAGTTTAATGCAGGCGCCAGTTTAAAACTAAATAATCAAACCTTTGTGTTTGGTACAGTGTCAGGTTTAACTTGGTTAAATACAGAAGACTTTATTGATTACAGTAACATAATCAAAACCCCTTTAAGTGTGACAGACATTAAACTCATGTCTTCAACGCTTAATTATAGCCCCTCATTTTTATTAGAAAATCCGCTCAAGTTGACTCATGATGATGCTGGACTAGAAATTAAGTTCACGAATTTTGACTTTACTCAACAACGTATAAGCAAATTTAATGCTCGCATAAGTGGTGCTGAAGATGTTGTATTAAAAAACTTAGACAAAACTAAGTTATTTTTTCCAAAGCTAGCACCTGGAAATTATACCTTAACCATAAGCGAAACTAGCTTAGACGGTAACAGCGTTATAGATAGTTTGACCATTCCGATAGAGGTTGAATACTACTTTCTAAACTCTCCAACATCGTGGCTGGTCTATTTTATTGTCGTGACTACACTATTACTGCTTTCATATAGGCAAGGAAAAAATAGACAAACAACCATTCAAAAAGCTCTGTTAGCTGTGACTACCTCAAAGCAACAAACAGAGATGGCCTTAAAGTCTACTAAAAGTGGCACATGGAAGGTCGATTTAAACAAAGAGTTGATTTATCAGTACAGAAATAAAACATCAACAAGAGAATCAGGGCAACAAAATGAGTTACCACTCAATCGTTTTATCGAACTGGTGCATCCAGAAGATAGACAAAAGGTATCTTCACAATGGGGGGCTTTATCAGCATCTAAAAATCCAAATATCAATTTAACCTATCGATTACAGAATCTAATCGGAGAATGGTTATGGTTTCAAGATATTGGCCAGGTAACAGAGTGGGATAATGAAGGTAATCCACGCATTGTATCCGGTATTTATTCAAATATTACGGACAGTAAAGCAACTAACTTACAAGCAAGCATATTAGGCCAAGCATTTTCACAAATTGATGAATGGTTGCTCATTTTAGACACCCAGCTTACTCCTATTTCAGTTAACCACAGTTTTTGTGATGCATTTAGCTTAAATGAAAAAAATGCTTTAGATGATTTAACTTTTATGACATTTGCCAAGATCTTAGGCAAAAAGAAACTTAGGCAGCTTATCAATAAAATAAAAATATTAAATGCTAACCAAAACTTTAAGATGGAATTAACGGTTGAAACGAAAAATCACATTGTTAAACCAATCCATGTCAGTGTCAACGCCATTGCAAACGATGCTGGCGTGATTGAGCATTATGTTATTGTTATGTCTGATCTGACTGAGCAAAAGAAAGCTGAAAACGAGCTACGATATTTAGCAAATTATGACAGTTTAACTAATCTTCCTAACCGTAATTTAATGTTGCAACACATTGAATTTGCGATATTTGATGCGCAAAATAGCAGCTCAACATGTGCGTTATTATTTATTGATTTAGACAAGTTTAAACCGATTAATGATGCCTACGGACATCAAGTTGGTGATAAATTATTAATAAAAATTTCTGAAAGAATAAACGAACTATTACCAGAGCACTGTATTTTGGGCAGACAAAGCGGTGATGAATTTCTAGTTTTAGTCAAAGATGTGATAACCCCTGAAAGCTTAACCTCTTTAACATCAAACCTTATTTCTGTGTTACCAGAAAAGATTGATTTAGACGGAATATCTGTGAGTGTTTCAGCCAGTATCGGCGTGGCACTTTACCCATTTGATGCAAAATCATCAGAAGAGCTAATTCGACATGCTGATATAGCCATGTTTCAAGCTAAACAACTGGGTCGAAATGGCTATAAATACTTCACAACCTCTATGATCGAACAGTATAACCGCAAGATGGTGCTAGAAACCGCCTTGAAAACTGCATACAAAGACAGCGCTTTTTATAACCACTATCAACCAATCGTTAATACATCCAGTGGTAAAATGATAGGTGTTGAACTGCTTTTAAGGTGGCAGTTAGATGGCGAAAATATATCACCAGCAGACTTCATTCCGATTGCCGAAGAAACTGGGTTAATTGAGCTAATGACAGAACAAGCCCTAAAGCGAGCACTTTTTGAGCTTAAGCCCTTGTTTGATAAGAATGACCAGTTTTATCTATCGCTGAACTTATCTCCTATCCATATCATTAGAGCTGAAACGGCTGAGAACTTATGTAATATACTGACTTCTTACCACTTACCAACGTCAAGACTGAGACTTGAAATTACAGAAACCTCGTTAATGGAAGATAAAGATAAAGCCAAGGCTTCGCTTAATATGTTAAAAGAAGCTGGCTTCAAACTCCTGCTTGATGACTTTGGTACAGGCTACTCTTCACTTACCTACTTAAATCAATTCCCTATTGATATTATTAAAATTGACCAATCTTTTGTGAGAAAAATGGATGAGCAGCATACTAATAAGTCGATTGTAAAAACCATCCACTCACTGGCACGTAATTTAAATATGTTTTGTATTGCAGAAGGGGTTGAAACACAAACTCAATTAAAATTCTTAACTGACTTGGGCTGCCATTATATGCAAGGTTACTTTTTCTCAAAGCCACTATCTATTGAAGCGCTATTAGAAAAGGCTGAGAATAAAACAAGCTGGAGATAACCTACCGTTCTTCAGCTTTTAATTGCTAGTTACACTGAAAAGAGCCAACAGCCTTTGAGTTATCATTTTTATGATGGCTATTAGGTCATGAGCAAGCTTTTGAGATGTATTTGGAGATAGCTTTATTAAGTAACTCAAACTCAATTGGTTTAGCTACAAAATCATTCATACCTACTTCTAAGCAACGCTTACGGTCTTCATTATAAGCATTTGCAGTAATTGCAATGATATAAGGAGTGCCATAATTTAAAACTTGTTCTCTAATTCTAATCGTGCAATCAAAACCATCTAAAACTGGCATTTGGCAGTCCATAAAGATTAAAGAGAAAGGTTTGCCTGCTAATCTTTGCAGTGCTTCTTCGCCATTAGCAGCAGTAAAAACTTGGCAATTAAACTTTGCTAGCATCTTTGTGGCGACAATCTGATTTACCAAATTGTCTTCAACTAACAACACATCTTGACCATTAAGATCTGCAAGATTCGTCGATTCTTTCGTATTATTTTCTGGTGTAGATACATTGGCAGGTATATTTACAACAAAAGTACTCCCAACCCCTTCAATGCTTTCAAGCTCAATTGTTCCGCCCATGCGTTCAGCCAAACGCTTACAAATTGTTAAGCCTAAGCCTGTGCCACCATACTTTCTGGTTGTTGACACATCTGCCTGAGTAAATTCACTAAATAGCAACTGTTGCTGTTGCTTAGAGATACCTATACCAGTGTCTTTTACAGAAATGAGTAAATTATTGTCTCGGTATTCAACTAACAGACTTACCTCACCTTCTTCAGTGAATTTAATTGCATTACTTAACAGGTTATTAGTAATTTGCGTTACTCGAAGTGAATCTAATTCTAAAAACTCTGGTAAATCAGAACTGAGCTGATAACTGAAGTTCACTTGCTTTTGAGACACATAAGAGCGGTGAATCGCTGATAAATCATCAAATATTTTTACAGGGCTAATAGCACGAATGTCCAACTTTAAAGCCCCAGCTTCAATCTTAGAATAATCTAAAATGTCATTTAATATTAGAAGCAAGTTTTTAGCTGATGTTTGAATTATTCCTAACTGCTTTACATCATCTGAGTTTCCTTCGCGCTCATTAATCAGTAACTCTGTTAGACCTATAATACCATTTAAAGGCGTTCTTATTTCATGGCTCATATTTGCCAAAAATTGACTTTTAGCCTTACTGGCATTTTTAGCATCCGCGACAGCTTCGGTCAGTTTTTTGGTTTTCTCGTTAACTTGCTGCTCTAACCTTAGATTAAACTCAGTAAGGCGTTCATTCAGTTTTTGGTTTTCAGAGTTTGCCATCTCCAGCTTAGTAAAACTAAGCGTTAAATTTTTCGTCAATTGAATGAATTGCTGCTGTAAGGTCAAAACTTCTAAAAAGTCATTGCCTTTTTCGTACCCATTATCACTTTGCTTACTTGGATCAAATTTATTGATTGCAGAACTCAGCGCTGTAATAGGGGCTACGAGTTGCTTGGTTAACACACCAATAATAAACCGACAAATAATGATAATAATAAGCGTCAGAAATAAAGGAGTAAGTAGAGAATTTATCGTTGTAATATTAACATGCGCTCTGTCTAAAAAAGTAACGACTGTCCAACCTAACTTATCAGACACAAATACTTGTTGATAAAAAACAGTGCCCTGCTTATCTGTATAAATATCTTGCTGTGGATTGGCTATTGAAGCGTAAGTTGTCGAGTCAAGCATATCTAAAGTGCTAAACTCATTTTCTAAAGAACTATAAACCACTTGATGTTTAGTATCTAATACAACTAATTCACCGTGGTGAGATAATAACGTTGGAATAAACTGCTCAAAAGACTCAAATTTAAGCGATGCCTCAAGTACGCCAACTAAAGAATCATATTCATAAACAGGCACCGACAAAGCTACAATAGGCTCATCACCAAAGCCTCGCCCTTTAAACACACTTGAGATATAACCTTCAGGGTGTTTGGGGGCTTCAATAAAATACTCTCGATCTGCTACACTAGGAAAGTCACCTACAAAACTATCACCCAATAATTGAGGGTAATAATTCAACACTTCAGCTTCAGGTGAAATATAGATACTGGTTCTAAAACCATCATGCATTTCAACTAACTGCTCGAGCGTTAAGTTAATATCAACACCTTGAGATATGCTATGTCCACTTATGCGTACAGCTCTAAGGTAGCTTTGTAAATAGTCATCGATTTGTTTATTAATATTCTCTGCAGAGTCTAACAACTTAGACTTCACTTCAGACTCTACTCTGCTGTAGTGGTTATTTGTTAAAACAATCGAAGTCGTTACAATAATAAGTATAACCAGTAAATTAACTGTTCGATTGAGAATGGAGTAAAGTGGCATTTCCTGCCACCTCGCTTTATTTACAAATAGACTGGCCAAATCAACGACTGCTAGGCAGACAATCGCATTCACCAAGTATTTAGATAACGCAGTAAAGACCACTAAGTTTGGAAGTTGTAATTGGAAATGGCCAAGAAAATAAAGTAAAGGTAATCCGCATATTAGCCAAAATAGTATGCCTCGGAAAAACACCATTTTGCCTTTTAATAAAGCAAACTGATTGAGCCAAATGATTTCGAGAAGAAAAACGATTGTTGGCCAAGAGTGACCCCATCGATAGAAAATAAATGCAGTAACAATTGTCAGCACCAATAAGCTATGTCTAAAACCAATCGTTACCAATGCGCCAAGCACAAACGCTTGCCCAAATAGAAACTCAGAGTTATCTAAGAACCATAAAGGTAAGAGATTGATAGCACCACCCAAAATACCCAACACAAATGTAAGGAAAATAGGTGAAATAGTTTTATTCAAAGCAAATTTAGACTTGTTTTTTCTATGTATCAATAAAGTAAAATAAAAATCATTCTCTGCCAAGCATTCATTAAGTTAATGTTCAGGGCAATTATGACTTTCTACTTGAAGTACGCACTGGGATACACCAAAAGTATTATTTAGTACTTGCTCAACCTGTTCCCGACAGGATTGGTCATGCAAATCAATTGTACAGTGATGCTTCAAAACAATATGTGCACCAACAGCAACCTCGTCATCGACTCGTGAAATAGTGACACTGTGTACACTTTCAACATGATCTGTCGTTAAGATTTTTTCTTCTATTTGATCAGAAGTGGGAAGATGCATTTCTTTGGTTAAAATTCCTTTTAAGCAAGTTTTCACTACTTTAAAACCCGTAAACATCACAAACAAAGAAATTAGCATGCTAGAGATAATATCAATCACCTGAAAACCAGTGAGGTAAATCAAGATGCTTGCAATAAATGTTGAGACCGTCGATAACAAATCGAAAAATGAATGAAGAAATACAGCATAAACATTGATGCTTTCTTTTCGACCTTTATAAAGTACCCAAGCAGACAAGCCGTGAAATAAAAACCCTAACGCAGCTATCACAGACATAAGATAAGTATTAACCACTTCACCATTTCCGTCATGATGATGACTTAATCTTTCACTACCTTCATACAAAATAACGACAGAAATCATCAAATAAAGCATGCCATTAATTAAGCCACCGGTGAATTCCGCTTTTTTATAACCATCACTGTAATTTTTAGCTAAGTGAACGGCGACAGAAGAGGCAATGAGCGCAATAAAAAGAGAGCTATTATGAACAAACAAATGGCCTGCATCCGCTAATACAGCTAGAGAATTTGAATAATACGCGCCTGCCAATTGGATCAACATGAAAGTACAGGTAATAGACAGAGCGATTAAAAGACGTCTTCTGGAAGCCTGGTGAGTAGTGATGTCAGTCATTTAAGAAGCGAGTACCTGAGCAAAGAGGAATGATATACAGTCGCAATTGTATCTTAAAATGCAGTCGTTGTGCACAAAAATATAGATACAAAACTTAGATATCTTAACTTTCCCACTCAGAATTTTGAGAAGTCTTATCCCCTATTTTGTTCAAAATATCTTTAAAAGGATTACTCGGTTTATATTCACTCAATAAAAGAACAAAATGTGAAATCTGCTCTTCCGTAAACACTTTTTCTTCATAATGCTCAATTTTGGCAAGCAACTGACCTGTATGAAATACATTATTTGGCATATTCGTTCTGAAGTCTGCTTCTTGGTCAAACACTATCAAGCCATAAATGTGCTCTTCAATGCCGAAGAGTTGTTTTACACCGGCAAGCTTCATTGGTAATTGCCTGCTTGGATTTGGAAAATTGTTTCTATCTTTTCCAACTTGCTCTGACCAAACTTCTGATGTCGTATCAGCATAAATTCGGCCTGTTTGTGACTGGCAACTAATCACAAAAATACCGTAAGGAGATAAAACAAGCTCATCAATATCTGCCATACCACTCGGGATTGGTAAACTGATTTTGCTATACAGTGTATAGTCATCAACTGATAAATGTTTCATCAAATACTTATTGACCGCCACGTAACTAAAGTGTCTAGTAAACAGCTTCTTCGCACTTGGAAGAATATATTTAATAGAAATTAAGAGTAGTAACAATAAAATTAGCAAATACAGGTAATCAACAACATAGTAAAAAAGCGTATCTAACCCAGTCGTCGGAGTATGATATTCTTGCTCTGTGGCTAAGTGAGTAACCGTAGCAATTTGCTCGGTTTGAGATTTTGAGTTTTCATTTGACTGACTAGCGAGATTGACTTGAGTGCTTGCGTCATTTATTTCAGGCGACTTGTTTAACTCAGACCCTTTTGAGTTTGCATCTTGATGTTCAAGCTCCAAAGCGCCACTTTGTTGATCGGAGTTTAGCTGAGTAAGACTTATATCTTTGTTTTGTTGCCACTGCTGCTCAAACAACTCCTTAAATCTGGTTAATTCATTATTACAGCGTAATTTATTGATAGAGCTAAGTGGATTAGACAAGCAATAGCTAGGAGCAGTATAAAATGCTTCCCATGCTTGTTGTTTCATGTCATCTGAAAATAACCGTTGTGTTTGTGGTTTAGTTTGAATCTCTTGACTTGTTTTGATTTTTGCAGAATCTGAGAATTCAGTGTGTTGACAAAATGCTTCTAGCCTCTCTTGCAAACGGCCATAACGATTCCCTAGAGATTGAAGCTCAACACCTGTGGCAGTGCCCATCTTCACAGCAATACTTTGATATTCTTTATAAAAGCGAGCACATTGCTCATAAGATAAATTTGACTGAAAAGCGGTTGAGGTAAACGAAATAACAACCAAAAAAAACAACGCGATTCTATTTGACATGTTTGTCCTTCAACTTGTTTAGCCTATTTACCCTTGAAACCTTAAACTACAATTTCATTTTAGAACCAAATTATTAATTTTAGTAGTTTAATTATTTTTTCCTAAGAGCCCACTCCTGATAAACGCCCTCACTTGTCGTAGTGACAATCTTATTATCCAACGCTTTAATATCCAAATTTGTGCTCCCCAGAGATAAAGTTTCACTATGCCATGTAAATATTTCTTTTCCAGAGTTCGTATCCCACAAAGATATATCGGTTTTCGGAGTGGTCGTTATCAATATTCGAGCACCATTATAAAATTGACCACTTCTAAACCATCTGAATCTAGCGGTATAACTTAGTTTAGATAATAATTCTCCATTATCCAGCTTGTGAATTTGTTGGTTGTCTAAGACATCCGAAACAAATAGCTTGTTACTCTGCTCATCAATAATGAGTGAACTTATTCTTGTATTCAATTGTTTTGAATAGCGTTTTTCTAGGTTATTCACTGATGACTTAACGACTTTGCCATCGGTGCCACTCGTTACAACATAACTATCAGCGTTATTGAAATAAATATGGTTAACCGTACCTTCATGTATTTTTTTCTTAATCGATGATTTACTTGCTTTGTTATAAAGAAAAACTGTCCCATCTGTCATGCCAACAGCAATAATCCCACCATAACGTGATAAATTTATTGAAGAGATTTTTGCTAGGGGCTCGTCGCTTTGTACCTTCAAAGTACCAATCTGAGCACTGTGTTCTAAATCCCAAAAATCTACATGATTTGCGCCACTAAGAAGTAGAAGGTTTTCAGATTTTTTGAAAAAAGTAGCCCTTAAGTCTTCAGGTGTTTTTGAAGGAGGCAAAGTAAATATCTTTTGCTTGCTATTAATTTGCCATATATTGACCAGCCTCTTTTCATCAATCACCAATAACTGCTCTAAGTCATCAGAAAATTGTGCTTTATAAACAAGGCTTTGACTAAAACGATGATTGTTTAACTGCTCTACCTCATACTGATTAGGCTCTTCACATCCGACTAAAAGCAATATCAATATCGTGATTACAACCCCTGTAGGTTTTATCATGTAACCTCCCATTACAGTTTATTCAACTGAGTTAGATCCCACTTTTCAACAATTGCATCAGAGTTAACTGTCAACAATTCCCCTCTGTCGTTGCTGTGCATTGCCAAAATTGTAGCTGAAGGAGTTTGTACTTCACTAGTCCAAGTCCCTAGTTCTTCTCCAGTTACTGTATCCCAAAATGTTAAATGGTTTTTAGATGATGAGGTAGCTAGTATGTTGGCATAATTAATAAAGTAAGCTTGTCTAAAGACCATAAAACGCGCCATATATTTAAGCTGTACATGCGCATTTTGGTCTTTCTCAGATTTAATTAACTGTGTTTTTAATGCATCAGAAACAAATAAACGCTTTTTTTGTTCATCCATAGCAAGTGTTGTGATCCTATGTGAAAATTCTTGCTCGGTTAATGGTTCAGGTGAGGCAAAAACACGATGAGCCAACAAACCATCTTGTGATGCTGACCAATAGTGATCATTGTCTGTGAACACAATATGGGTGACAGGTCTTGTGTGAGGTTTAAAGCGGTTATTTAATCTTGTTGAAATAGTCGCCATATTAATGGCACCATCAGACATACCTATGATTAATTTGTCGTTGTCATTCGAAATTGCAATAGACGATATAGTGGCAAGAGTTTGCAGACCAGCGAAACTTGTTTTTCCAATTAACGCTTTTCCAACAACCGACCATATTGCAACTTCATTTTCATTTGCAACAATCAGTATAGTTCCGTCTGAGGAAAGTCTTGCAAGTCTGGTATTCTCTAACTGTTCTTTTTTAGTGATCTGAAACTCTATTAAAAAATCATTAGCATTGAAAACAATTACTTGCCCATCAAAATCTAATGTCATTAACAATCCACCCTGCTTTGCAAATTGAGCATTGAGTAACTGCCGCTCATTGAGATCTGATATGACACCTTGTTGCAAGACAACCTCTTTATCACAACCAGATAAAGTAATAATGATAAAAATGCAGAAAATAGTGAAATAATGCAAAACTAACCTCAAGACAAAGCCGAAAACACGACACAGATATGCAATTTTAGTGCTGAAAATAAAATCAAAATTAAACGATGTGATTGTATGTTTTATGAAAAGATAAAAATAGCTAGAATTTAAACAATTGGTAAATAAAATGAAGAAAGCCAATCTGTGAGACTGGCAAAAATTAATGACTCTAGCATTAATAAAGTTAGCACCATTTATTGTTACGGTTATGCGCCTAACTTTTGTAGATTAATATTATAGTTAGGAACAACAATGTTTATGACTCAATCAATGCAAACTTTAATCGAATTCAACAGCAAACATTATGCGTCCTTGCCATATAGTCTCCTTGGTCAATCCTTGTCAATAAATCGCGATTACCATCCTTGCGAAGTTGCGAGTAGTGGCCATTCCTTGATTACTTCAACCATTCCTTGATTGCTCAAACCTATCCTTGATTACTCTAACCTTTCCTTGATTGCTCTAACCTTTCCTTGATTGCTCTAACCTTTCCTTGATTGCTCTAACCTTTCCTTGATTGCTCTAACCTTTCCTTGATTACTCTAACCTTTCCTTGATTACTCTAACCTTTCCTTGATTGCTCAAACCTTTCCTTGATTGCTCTAACCTTTCCTTGATTGCTCAAACCTTTCCTTGATTACTCCAACCTTTCCTTGATTACTCCAACCTTTCCTTGATTACTCCAACCTTTCCTTGATTACTCTAACCTTTCCTTGATTACTCTAACCTTTCCTTGATTACTCTAACCTTTCCTTGATTACTCTAACCTTTCCTTGATTACTCTAACCTTTCCTTGATTACTCTAACCTTTCCTTGATTACTCTAACCTTTCCTTGATTACTCTAACCTTTCCTTGATTACTCTAACCTTTCCTTGATTACTCTAACCTTTCCTTGATTACTCTAACCTTTCCTTGATTACTCTAACCTTTCCTTGATTACTCTAACCTTTCCTTGATTACTCTAACCTTTCCTTGATTACTCTAACCTTTCCTTGATTACTCCAACCTTTCCTTGATTGCTCTAACCTTTCCTTGATTCAATAAATTAAAAGCAAACTGTAGTGTTAGGAGCAGCTTTACCTGGTAAAGGCTCTACAACACATTTAATACCAGTAGTAGGTCTAGAAGGAACAATTGTGTTTTGGTTGGAGTTAACTGATTCTCCGCCGTTTATTGCAGCAGTTTGTGAATACGTAAGCTTGGTGTTAGAGAGCTCTTTAAGTTTTTTCTTATTAATGGCTAAGAACATGGTTCGCCTCATTATTGATAAAAATGAAGAATTAAGTTTATTTAAAATGTTTAAATATAACTGCATTCAAACACGAGCTAGCTTTAAAAGCTGAGTACATGATAGCGAGGGTTTATGAAAATTGTCATGAGCGATTAGTTACAAATACCTGATAGAGCAAACTCACATTTCAGTAATCATTCTGAACGCTCAAGTAAAACAACCTCATTACTCGTTAGCTTATGAATTTGAAGGATAATATTTTCTAAATCTGATTTTTTGACAATCGAAAAATCAAAAATAAAACTATCTTTTTCTGAGAATTCATTAAAGACAACTGTCTCCTTTTGTGTCTCCAAAGAGTATTTTATAAGGTTCTTACCCGTTGAATAGTAGATATAATTATCCAAATAACGCCAATTTATATATGGATGACCTTTCAAAGAAAGTAATAGTTGAGAAGTACCCTCGGTAGGATCAAATAAGTGAAGGTTATTGTAAAAATCTTGATAAATGATTTTATTAGAAGATGATTTAAAAACTCGACGAGCATCATTATGAATAATTTTTTGAAGCTTCTCGGTCTCTAAATCTAATGTCCAAATATGTTGTTCACTCTGATTGCCTTCCAATATAAGTAATAGCTTTGTCATATTGAACCATGCTAAGTGAACAACTTGATTGTCCAGTATAAACCTGTCTACCTCGTTATTATCTTCAGGTCTAAATAGAACAACTTGTTTACTTTGGTGCAAAGCCATTAATCCGCTACTCTTATTAAAATCCCCCCTCACTACACTATCCATATCCAAAGCGTCTGACAATACAGTTAACTCTCCATTAGAATAAGAATTCAGTTTTAAACCTTCATTCTCACTGAAAAAATAGAACCCGTTACCACTAGTCATAGGTGAAAATTCATTATTTCTCGTATCGGTTATCTGCTCAAATGTATTGGAAATCATGTTATAAATATAAATATCAGCGTCTGAAGATTTAGTAGTCGCAATAAACGAATCTCTACTCACAACAATATTACTGAAGTTTCTTAATGAAACTGCTGTTTTCTTCAAAGAAGCTAAATTCATATCATAAGAAGACAATTGCCGTGATCTTGCCTCGTACCATAAGAGTAATTGTGAACTTTCATCCCATTCAACTCTATTTATACTGTCATTGGATTCATGTACTTTTATTTGCATGCTTCCATCTGGGTTGGCAATGTGTACTTGACTGACCCCAGTTTGCCTTCTTACGAATACTATTTTCTCTTTATTGGGTGAAAGTGACACGAATCTATCACCATAAGAGTCAATATTTGGTGAGGTGACTTGAAACTCTTCGCCAGTTTCTAAGTCTCTAGCAACGAGAGCTGATAAACTAGGTACATTTCGATAACCAAACTTTGTATAAATTATTCTATTGTGCTGCTCATCTGTCACCATACTTAATATGTATTGTGAATTACAGTCTAAAACCTTTTCTTTAAATGAAACTTCATTACTTACCTTAAAATCAGCACGCCAAACCTCACAAAATTTCATAGCATTATTGATAATTTGATAATAGATACTATTGCTATTCGAAGCCCAACCGATCGGATAGCTATCATGTTTCTCAGAAATGATTTTGGTGTTTTTATGCGTTTCTAAATCAATGAGAAATATTTCATCAATCCCCGTTTTCACATTTTCTTTTGTTACCGCTAATTTTTCATTTGAGGGTGAAGGATTGAGAGAAAAATAAATACTATCATCCGAAATGGAAAGTTTTTTTGATTCAAATTGGATAGGGCTAGGCTCTTTTGCAAACCAATAACTGCCAGCAGAAACAAATATAAAGATTGCTAGAATTGATAGAAAAAACTGAGTTGAAAAAATTTGAAAAAACTTTATTTGCGCGCTTGAACTCTTCTCTTGTTCGTATGAAGTTAAAATAGGTTCAATATGATGATCTTGTTGCGCATTTTCTTCTAATACCTGATTTAAACGTTTATCTTTATCTTCGAGTTTTGTTTCTCTAACAAACTCCACATCGCCGACAAAGCTATAACCTTTTTTGTAATGCGTTTTAATTAAAATTTGTGCACTATCAGAAGATTTTAGGATCCTTCTTAAGTCTGATATAGCTTTATTAATTGCGTTATCATCCACATAGTGGTTTTCCCAGACACTACTGATGAACTCATCTCGTGAAACGATACGATTAGGATTCAGAACAAAGTAACAGAGAATTTTGTAGTTAAGTGGCGTTAGCTCTTGCGTCGTACCATCGCTTACTAAGCTACAACTTCTTGTTAAAAGCAACCAGTCTGCAAATTTAACCTGAGTAATATTAGCATCTAACAAAATCACACCACCTTTTTAACTAAGCAGCATTATTATAAATTTAAAATATTGCATATCAATCAGTTATTCATACTTTGATACACTCAAAAGCAAATCTATGTAAATGAATCATGTAGCTTATTCAGCAATCACTCAGGAAAACATAAACACTAGAAAACCCCAAAACACAAATTATGTTAAATTGACTGCATTATTAATAATTTCATAGTGTACCCAGTAAAAAATTATCAATAACGTTAGTTAAATCTTTGGATAAGTATTAAAAGAACAGAGTAAAACTTGTTACTAACAACCCATAACCTACTAAGTAGAAATATGCCGAGCTAGATGAAATCGCACCAAAAATCTTTTTTGGTAACCATATTAAACTAGCCGCAGTATTTGTCGGGTTAAATGCAAACATCACACTCACGAGACTACCTAAAAATGTGAGTAAAGCGCACACCCAAGCGATACCAACCCCGACTCCATTATCAAAAATTAATAGGGCAATACACATAGCTAGCAATGCGTAACCTGTATACCTAAAACTAGATTCTAGTTTATTGTTTCTTTTAGGAAAATTTGAGATTTGCTTATTGTACTTCGGCATTGCAAGCAATAAGAAAAGCAACGTATGAAACATAATTAACATCGAGAAAAGTATAATCATGATGCATGACCCCTTTTAAAATCAGGGCCTGCTGAGTGTTCTTGTTGGTTAACTTTTACATTGAATATTTTATTTAGATAGTTACCTAAGACAAAACATGCCATTGCAACAGTAATACAAACTGCATCTACCCCAACAAATACCCAATTTTGATTTAGTACACTAAACAGTAAATTGTGCTCCGTAGTAATAGCATTCACTATTGGCACTAAGACGTACAAAAAACCCGTCAAGAAAGTTAAGCCTACCCAAGCGCTATCCGCTTTTTTGGCAATAGCCTTTGCAACTGCAACTAAAACAAACGCAGAGAAAGTAATAAATAGAGAGTTAACTTCCCACAACGTACGTTCAGATAACTCGGTTGGCAGTACCCTATTAGCTATCAAATATATAGCGATACCGGCTGGCAAGCCTAGCAAACAAGCTAAATTTAGGCCTTCCGTAAAGCGATAACCCAAACTACCACCACCACTTTTTATCGCTTTAGTTCTTCTTTTCACGGTCCAAAGCACCATGCCAGATGCAATCATGCCTGTACCCAATAACCCTGTTAAAAAGTACAACCACCTTAGGGGCGTTGACGCAAACAGGCCTTCATGTAAAGAACGAAGTACGTAATAAAACGACTTTGAAGACTCATGACCTATTTGCGCTTTGATTAGTTCACCAGTGTTTGCATCAAATACCCATTTATCTCTGCTGTCACTTAAGTTTTTGTGAACACTACCAGCTTCGAAAATGGCATTTTTATCGCCTAAATTCGACACAGAAAGCCATGCTAGAGGCTTGCCAGCCATCTTTTGTTCTGCTCGCTCTAATAATATTCTTAACTCTAAGGAGGGTTCACTAATACCAGACGCTTTAACACTTGTACGACTGAAATACTCTTTAAAAAACGCATCTCTGCCTTCTTTACCCTCGCCATAATGCGCGTTCATTATGAGTGGCATTAGAGTATAAAGAAGTAACAAAAAGCCCGTAAAAGTGATCATGAAATGAAAAGGTAACGACATAACACTCATCAAATTATGTCCATCTAACCATGCTGTTGGCTTTTTACCACGTCTGAAAGTGAAAAACTCTTTGAAGATTTTCTTGTGGATCACAACGCCTGTGATCAAAGCCAAAAACATAAACATAGTCGCAACACCGACAATATAATAAGCAATTTTTGTGGGTATATATCTAAGTCGATAATGCATTCTATACAGAGTTTGCCCACCAGCCGTCGCACGTGGGTTTAACTCCTCACCAGTATAAGGGTTTAACTTTATGCGTTGGCGCTTATTATCTGCATCACGGTAAGAAATCGTTAAGAACGGCTGCGTTCTGTCAACAGGAAAACTGACTGAATAGTTTTTTAAATCAGCCCCCTTAGTCGCTAAAAACTGTTCAAGTACTGGCAACGAATCATCAACAGTTGCATAAAATGTAGGTGTTTGAGGCGTCATCCAGTCGTCTAGTTCATCATCAAAATAGCCTACGGTGCCAGTCAAAAAGATAAAAAACAGCACCCAGCTTAATAACAGTCCAACCCAAGTATGCAACCAGGCCATTGATTGTCTAAATGCGCTTTTCATAAAACTTCACCGAAATTTAAAAGCAACCAACAAATAGCGCCTAAAAAGAGAATTAAGATAGAAAGAAAACTCGCGGCTTTTTTAAGATTATTCACCCCGAAAGACCACATAACTACAGCTGGAAAAACAATAAAAACCAGCATGGTCGACCATGCAACTGCATGCATTTTCTCAATTGGGAGTAAAAACGACACGCATAAACACAACAAAATCGAAAAAGCAGAGCCACCAATCACAGCAAGTAACGTTCTATTCATTACTTCTATTTTGTGGGTATCAAAAACTAAGCGCATGACAATCCAAGGAAAAAACACAAGAAGCAAAATGATAATAATTCTCAGTTTTTATATCAATAATTTATTTGCAATAATCATTAATAATCGCAATTTTTACAAATGTAACAGCTGTAAGGTGCTGTAATTGCTTAGTAACTGAATATTAGACAAACTGACAGAGCTTTTATGATTGGATGAATAAAAGCGGGTAACATTGTCGTTCACCCACTAAGTTGACGTTGTATTGCAACACTGTCTCTTAGAGCAAATAAGCTACTTAGTTATAGCCTTACCAATTCATTTTGGTAAGGCTTTTTTATCTCAGTTAAATTTAATGAGTCGCTGAAGTACTTTGTTTCACTTTGGCATATTCAGCCTTACGATCTAAATGATAGATAACGGTATATTCGAACCAATTTTGTATATTTGTGTATAGCTGGTTATTTGGGTCCAACTGTGACGCACTCCATTCTTTATTCAGTACCGAGCAACGTTGTTTTAGCTCCGTATTTAACACTGATATAAGATGATTTTCAGTCTGAGTTAAAGAACTAAAATATTGAACATAAGCAAAGCTAGACGCATATAAAGCACTACGGTTTTCTAACCAATGCCCACTTGGTTCTATCAGATCTTTAAAACTAAGTGGTTCGCCAAGATGTCCACTTCGCTGTGCCCATTGTTCATAATCTACAAATAACTCTGGCGTTTTATGATCAACATAATGTGTAAAATATTGTGCTAAGCCTTCTTGCGCCCAGCGATGCATATAACCAAATTGAACAAAATTTATCGCATGAACAGACTCATGCACCAAAACCTGAAGTAAACGCGTGCCCAGTATTTGATTTTTGTCATTATGAGGGATTTTTACAAATCCAGTATGTAACCTTGGTAAGTAGACGCCTTGTACTTTTGCTGACTCTTCAGCGTCATGTTTAGCAAGCGCATTAAAGTACTGAGTGTGATTAAGGGCCAATTTAATATTTACATCTGTTTTGAAAAGCTTTTCAGGACCTAACCATTTTGAATATGTTTCATAGACCCGGTCAAGGTAACCCCGCATTTGAGTTTTTATCCATTTTTCAGTGCCTTCGTTATAAACCGAAGAAATAGAATACTCCCTGCCATTATGCAATATCACTAAATTTAAATCGTAATAATCAGAATAGACTCGATTTGTTTGCTGAGTGTCAGGGTCATATTTTTCTTCATAAGTTAAAGGTTTTAATTCCATATCTTTACAAAGCCTTTCTTGGACTGGAGAGACTTCAACCAACTCCCATGGGTGAGGCTCATGTGCTGTAAAAGAATGATCTTGTTCTACAAACTTCTTCCCAACTCGAATGACTTCTTTCTTATTTTCTTTTGAATCAATAGGTAGCTTTAATGAGTTTGGTTGTAGCGATTGCTCAACTTCAATATTATTTATCTGTACTTTTGAACTTTCAGTTATGTCAGTTTGTTCTTCTTGATGTGAGACTGATGTGATAAAAAGTTGCACAAGAACAACTAACGCGATAATGATTATCGCAACAATTGAAAAAACACGAACTCCTACCCTATTGTTATCACTCATATAATTTTGCTAGCCGTTTAAGTCATGAAAGTAACTATATAGACTCCAGCCAAAATAAACCAAAGCTTTACGTTGTTACGCCTTAGAATTCCATCTATAAAAGTATTTTGAAACCTTACCAAAACTATACCAAGTCAGTTAAGCTTCTGTAAAAATTAAATAAATCACGTTTTTGTCACCTTTTTTCTCAGCTTTATCACTTCTTTCTAAACGAATACTTTCACTATGACTCCTGTGTTTAATCAACTTAGTAGTCGAACCATGGGCAATATCAAACAAACAAAATCTAAGCTATCAGCTTTCACCAAACACTTTGCTATTTTAGGGTTAGTAAGTTCACCATTTATTTATGCAAGCGATATTTCAAACTATCAGAATAGAAGCGTCACTCCTCCTAAAATAACAAGCTCACCAGAAATCGACGGCATTATCACATCATCAGAATGGAAAAATGCGCTAGTTATTGATGACTTTGTCGAATTTCGCCCTGAAGTTGGTCAAGCGCCCGACCATCCAATTAAAGCATTCGTCGCATATGATGATGAGTATTTTTACGTTGCAGCTCATATTACTCAACCGCATAACACCATTACAAATAGGCTACTAACCCAAGGCAGCAATGCTTGGAATGAAGATTATTTTGGTTTAGTGCTAGACACAAACTACGACAAGTCTGATGCCTACCTTTTCCATGTCACGCCTTCTGGGGTAAAAATTGATGGTCTAGTAGACGGCTCGAATTACATAGAAGAGTGGAAAACCATCTGGTATGCCAAAACAAAGAAAACTGGCAAAGGCTGGGATATTGAAATAGCCATCCCAATGCAGTCTATTTCATTTGATGAAACCAAACCGAGCTGGGGCCTGCAATTAAGATATAAAAGCTCAAAACCATACCAGCAATATTATTGGAACCTCAATAACACACAAGACAGCCCGTGGAACGCAAACCAAGTTGGTGAAATCAAAAACATTAGGGGGCTCAAGCAAGGTAAAGGCATTGAAGTTCGAACAGGTCTAAGTGCAAACAAGGTACGCGAAGATTCAAACTTTGAGCCTAGCATGGATATTGGGTATAAATTTACCCCAAATCTAACAGGGTTACTCACGCTTAATACTGATTTCAGCGGAACAGAAATTGATGCCCAAGACGTAAACATGACCCGCTTTAGCAGCTATTTCAATGAACAAAGAGATTTCTTCTTACAAGATGCTCAACTATTCCAGTTCGGTCAATTCGCGCCATTTTCAACTAATGGTATGCCATTTTATTCACGCCGGATCGGTTTAAGTCCGCAAAGTGAAGTATTAGATATCAATTGGGGGACAAAACTAACTGGCCAAGTTAGCGAAACGCAACTTGGTTTTTTAAGCGTGAATCAAGATAGTGCACAAAACAATGAAGAAAGTAGTAGCACGCAATTAAGTGTTGCTCGTGCCAAACAACTTATCAATAAAAATCATTCATTTGGCGGCATTTATACACAAGGCTCATCAACAGGTTATGACGACTCAACCATAGGTGTTGACTATAGTTATAACGATATAATTTTTGACGATCAAAGTATCCGATTCAACACTTGGTACAACGATGTAGATAATGAAATGGCAACAGGTGATGACACAGCATCTTATGGCCTGCAATTAGAATTACCAAATGATACCTTTTATTGGCGTACTCGTTATCAACACATTGGTGAAGACTACAACCCATCTCTAGGCTTTGTTAGCCGTAAAGGTATTGAGTATAGCGAACATGTTACTCACTACAGAGTTAGACCGAGCGAAGGCGTATTATCAGAGCACCTAAACTTTTTCATGTTTGTAGCAGGTCGTTTTGCAACTCATGATTTAGAGGGTGAACTATTAAGCGAACGCATAACATTTCAACCACTTAGTTTTCAAACCAAAAATAGTGACAGTTTCAGAATTGCTTACAATCGGAAAACTGAAAAGTTAGTACAAGACTGGGCATTTTCAGATTCAATTAGCTATAAAGCAGGCGAGCATCAATTTGATAGCTGGCAATTCGTTGCAAGCTCTGGCACACAAAGACCTTTTTACACTACTTTCACCGTTAACTATGGTGAGCATTTTAGTGCCGACCTAGTCGATTACTATGCGAACTTATACTATCAACCAAATCGTCATGTTTACTTAAATGTAGGTCGCGGTAGTTATTACTATGAGCAGAACAACAATAAGTATGCAGTACACCGCAGTCATATTCGTTTAGATATCGCTATTAATGCCGACTGGTCTTGGAACACATTATTGCAGCACAACACGAGAAGTGAGCGGTTTTCATTATTCAGTCGTTTACGATATCAAAGTGCACCCGATGAGCTTTATCAAATCAGCATAGCAAAAGGATATGACGTCAGTGAAGGTTGGTCTGACAGGGTCGAAACCAATGATGAAACGAGTCTAAAAATAAACTATATCCATCGCTGGTGATCTGAATAGCAATAACAAAAGGGCTTAAAACAGCCCTTTTGTTATTGAGCTTTTAATAGTCACTCACAAATATAGAAACCCACCAGTACAAAGTAACGCTTGATATTCAAATAAGTTACTGCGCAATAGTTCTATGCACTTCACTGCTTAAATGCACTAATTTACTGTGAACAAATCTGCCATCTTTGGCTGTAAGCTCACGACCAATATCGAATGGAAGAAAATGAGGTTCAGCGCCAATCGTTAACTCAACCCCCATCCACTTTCCTCTTTGTTCACTTGGGTATAAAAATTGATTTTCGTCGATCACAGCAGCCAATAAAGGAATTGGGTCATTTAAGCTCACAAGCTCAGACGCTTCATCAATCGAGCCATCTATAGTACTTGCGTCAAATATTGATGAAAGGGGTAAATCAAAAAGTGTACGCTCGTTCACAATCATGATTACATCTCTGCCACCATTTCGTTTCGACATAACACGATCAATTTCAAAACGCTCGCTGCCAACCAAGGTATGAACCTTTTGCATTTGCGTATTATAAATATCAACGCGCACCTGTCCGTTTTCTCTCACTGACACTGAAAAAAGCTGACTGCTTAACCAGTCTAAGCTTAAAATATTGCCCGTCACTGAAATCGTTCTATCAGCCAGGTTCTTATCAGCTGCCAATAACCAAATAACTTTGCTTTCAAAGCTCGTTATCCACTTATCATCTGGAGACAGAGCCAAGCCATAAAACCTTAAGTAGGCATTAAAATCGCTCACTTGCTCGGCTTTACTTTGCGCTGATTGCTTATAAATTTGTGTTTTACCCGAACGTTTCGAGAGAAAATATAAATCGTCAGATGTGTTTGCAAATGCAGGGATAAAGTCATAACTACTCGAGTTGTCTATTTCGAAATCAATACCTGAGTTTTCAGACTTGCTGAGCCATTCAATGTTATAGTCAGCAGCTTCGGTGGTGAATACAAAGTCATCATTTACGTTGATCCGTTCGATATTACAGCAAATATAGTCACTAAAACTGGCCACTAGCTTAGGCTTAACATCGGTCTCTAAGCTTTGATAAAGTAACTGAGTCGCTGGCGGCGCATTCGTGAAAATTACCCCTTGTTTATCGTGCGACCAAGCAACATTGTTAGAGCGGTAAGGCAACGTAAACTCAGGACTTATATGTGAACGTGCTTTATTTTTATTTTCAAACTTAAGCTCAGATTCTTTTACAGTAATATCTGATAAAGCCAATTTGAAAACACCACTGTGGCCAATCGCCGTATGTGCTAATAATACAACGTCATCACCTGAAATTTCGAACCGTGACGCTGTCCATTTTTTTGCTAAATTAAGTGAAGCAGTTTTAAACGCAACGTCATCAAAGTGCGCATATGAAAGGCTATTCGCTTCATAGCCTTGGCTGCTATGGTTAATAAAATAAATACTATCGGTATTTGCAGCATACTCGTTATCTCGCAGTATGCGCTGTGGACATTCAAGTTGACTTTGCTCAGTGATCACAAAAGCACCTGACTCAACAAGCCCTTTGAACCAACCACATTTACCTGCTTTATTTGCTCTCACAACTAACTGCCCACTTTTATCAAAACCAAGTAGATACGTAATCGATGAGAATGGGGTAATGATTGATTGAACAGCGTCTTTCCCTAAATCAGCTGGTCCCTTAAAGAGCTGCCCTTCACCTTCAGAGAAATTAATAAAAAGCACAGACTCTTGATCTAAAGTCACAACTGGCGATTGTTTGACTCCAGTCATACGAGTTAGCGTTTGCGTATGACCATATTTAGGCTCAGGTTGATTGTCTGAGTAGGCAACATAGCTCATAAGTACAACGAACGAACACAAACATAAAGACGCTACAATCTTCGGCCATGTTGATTTTTGTGCGCTCTTTGAAAAGGGAGCATGCTGTTCAAGGGACTCAAAATGGTCATTTTCAACCCTAACTGTAAGCTCTGTAATTTTTGCAACAAACCGGTACCCTTGCTTAGGCACAGTTTGAATATATAAAGGTGACTTAGGGTTATCATCTAACGACTTTCGAAGATTTGCTACTAGCTTATTAATCGCATTGTCACTGACAATAACTTGTTTCCAAATTGCTTGTTGAAGCTCATCTCGCGTAACAATACGCTCAGGGTTAGCAATAAAGAATTCAAGCAAAGCGAGCTGGCGAGGATCTAGCTCAACGACCTTACCTTCTAGCGTTAAAATTTGAGTGGTTTGGTTAAACTCACAACAACCAAACTGAATAGACGACATAAAACGATCCATATTAAACAAGCAAAGTCACTTTAGTTGATTAAAGTGACTTTGTTAATAGCTTTGGGACAAACAGTTTGAATAGCTATATTTAATTCAAACTCTTGCTTTAAGTCGGGCGAACGTTTTCATATTTTCATCGGCTTCAAGTACACTATAATCCGAGTTCTTAGCTATTAGCTGATAGCAAGAGTTGCCATTATCATCTATCACTTTTTTAACAACTCTTAATAAATATTGGCTATCACCCGTTTCGTCTTGCCTCTCAATTGCGACAGTTTGATTCTGCAAGGAGCCTGCACTTTCTGGAGAAATAAATTCTAACAATAACAAATCCCCATCAATGATTGGATTTTTTCCACCATTCATTGAGTTACCGCTTGCTCTTGCAAAAAAATGCTTATTAGAATCTACTTTACCGATTCCATCGGGTATATCCATGTACTCAGCATCACTTTCATCACCAGTCTTGAAGTGTCCGCAGGCAATTTTTAAATTAGGGAAGTAGAACAGTTGAGGTTTTGGCTCAGCAATTTTTTCGTTCTTATTAGCCTCAATCTCATCTTCTCTTTCACCATGTTTCTTTTTAAACGTCAAAAGAGGAGCAATAGGTATGGAATCAACAAATGTATCTAACCCATGCCAAAGTTTTGCATGGTTACTTCTTGCTACTTCATAGGCCCAATTACTCACTGCAATACTTTGATCAGCACTACAATCAAAGTACCTACTTAATTCAGATTCAATAACTTGATTGTGTTTAACTAGATTACTTTCCATCCAGTTATCTCTATGTTCATAAGAAGCAAGAAAATCTCGTTTATTATTGTTACACCTACGATGAGCAGCAACGAAATTATGCGCTAAATCATTACTGTAGCGAGAAAAAGGAATAAAATGATCAACCTCAACATCATTCTTAAATGGCTTTTGACAGTAAAAGCATTGGTTCTTTTGTAAATCTACTAGTACTGGCTTAACTTTAGCTAAAGATTGCCTGTCCTCTCCAAACAAAAATGACTCGAGCTTAGATTGAGGACCAATTAACGCTTGGTTATATTTGATGCTCTGAATTTTTTGCAACCATGCATTTTTAGAGAGGTAAACAACCAAATCATAAAACCTTCTAAAGCAAGCCGCTATGCCCGGTTTTAGCTCGATATAGTTTAACTTTTTATTATGCGGGTAAAGAAAACATTCCTCTTGTTTAGCGAGAATTTGAAGCCGCCAGAGTGGGCCTGTTTTAAGGGTATTCAAAGCTGCTCGATAACTTTCAAGCCAGTGGCTGCTTCTTTTTAATTGTACTAAGTTGCGAATATTATTTTGCTGGCATTCATACAACACTGAAATGACTTTAGATTGCGCTCCGGGATTTTGTTTGAGGAGCGCGTCTGCTCCCGACTTAATATTCGAAAACGGCATAGCATGATGCCAATATAATTGAAGTAACTTCTCAGCTAATAAACTATGCTCAATTTTGAGGCTCTCATTAGCACTAACATAAAGCTTCTCTATACATATATCGGCAATCGCATTTAACAATGCATACTTATAGGTAGCAACAAAGTCGCCCTCAGATAAAATTCTCTGAATAAATGAAATAAATTCTAACTGTAGTTTTTCGTTTGGTTTTATATCTTTCACGTCCTAGCATATTCCTTATACAACGATGTAGGATGTTTTAGTTAGGTGCGAATTAATCATTATTCGCACCTGAATAGGTGCTTTTATTTCTTTCTAATCAAACCATTTAACCAAATCTCGCCTTTTCGCTCTGGCCTTTGATCTTCACTTTGCCATGTTATTTCAAGCGCTAACTGTGGCTCTGCGTCTATCAATGCTTTTAAGCTTTCTTCGGTTAAGTCGGTGAAGTGGCGGCCATTTATATCACGCTCACCTTCGCCGTATTTAAAGCTTACGTATAACACTCCGCTTGGTTTTAAGGCATTGGCGAGTTTGGTGAAACGGTCGGGTAATTCGCTGTGCGCGACGTGCAGTAAGCTTGCGCAACACCAAATACCGTCGTATTGGTTTTGGTCGTTAATCTGGCGAAATGTTTTTACGTAAACGGGCTGTTCTAGGTGAAAGCTGGCAATTTCTGCCAGTTCGGCAACCGCATCAAATGCCGTGACTTTATAGCCAAGCTTTTTAAAATACAGAGCGTCTCGGCCCGAGCCGCAGCCTGCGTCTAAAATATGCGGTTTTAAGCCATTCGGGCAGCCTTCGGCTGAAGGGATATGCGGTAAGAAGGCGTTGTAAAACTCACCCATATCAATATGGAGCGTGCTGTTGGCGAATGCGCTGGCGTTCAGAGCGTAGTAGTCGAGCGTTTGTTGTGTCATGTGTTTATTCTTTACCAATGTGAGAGAAGTGACGTTGGGTTTCACGCCTTTGCAGTTTTAATATAGCTGCTGCTCGCCAAGTTTCTTTGCAACTTAGTTGATTGCTAATTTAGCTTAAATTTTTGTAGATGAGTAGTGATAAGAATCAATAAGTTATTCATGTTTGCTATTAATAAGCTTTTGATTTAATTTTTGTTTGAAACTTAATCGAATGCACTGATTCGTAAACCTCTATTATTGCCAAAAAAAAGGCCACCCGAAGGTGGCACAATTACTCTCAGTTTAACTAGGGAAACTGGCTAGTTACACTTCCAACATTTGCCATTCGACGGCAAGGTATACCAATTTCCATGGGTCTTTTTATTAGACTCAACCCAATTTTTTAATGTTGGATACGCAATGGTGATGTCTACTTGTTCGTAAGGGTGTTTCCAACCACTCTCGATAATGTCTACAGCCCATGGTAAACCAGACGCTGTCATGTAAGTTTCACCACCAATTGAAGTGTTATCATCAGCGGTACCAAACTTAGCTGTGTCTGCTAAAGCTGTATGGGTATGGTTTGGAAGGTGGATCTCATTACCTCGTTCAAAGGTACTATAAATAAATGGATTAAATGGTGCTGCGCCTAATGCTGTTCTATTTACAGCTTGGGTAAATACAACGCGCATAGTAACGGGAATCTCGGCTCTATCGTCACCTTGCTCGGTATTGAAAAAGCTAAAACCTTCTGTGCTTGGTGCATGTTGATTAGCATTATCAACAATCACAAGTACCAGCTCTTCTGAATGCCCAGCTTCTGGGGTTAAAGTGCTATTCACTCCGGCTATGCTAAAGCTGGCTTGTGCAACATTTTCATCGGTTGTACCTGCCATGGCAATGGCAAAACTATTGGCTTTACTTGCACCTCTGCCTTGTATTGCGGCTGTCATGGTGACTTCTTTTACTTCGTTACTTGCATTGGTAATAACATTAAACGAATGTGTTAAAACAAAATCATTTAAATCGAAGTCGCCTTTAGCAGGCCAGTTGTCTTCGAAAATTAAAGTACCCGGTGTTGACTCATTATTGAATGCTCTTTCGGAGTCTTCTGGATAATCATCATTGTCATCATCAACGCCATCACCATCACAGTCGTTGACTTTATTCCAAGTATAAACAACCGGGTCACTGCTCAAGCCATTGTCATCTACCGCGATGACTTCTACACGCCATATTTCATCATCCAGTACTTGTGAAGCTGCAACCGTATTGCCTGTATGGTTGGTTTTGCCAGCAAACTCGTCGTCGATTAAGTAGCCTTGGCCAACATCAACATACCACCTATATATATAAGTAACTGGATCGCCATCGGGATCTGCATTAGCAGAGTTACCAATATTTACGCTGAGATCTGTTGTACCATCAACACAACCTGCTGGTAAGCCAACTAGCTCTGGCGTGTTTGGCGCATTGTTTTCAGTGAAAGTATAAGTAATGGTGAGCAAGCTATAGTCTAGGGTTGTTGCCCAAGTTTTAGATGTATGGTTCATATCAATATCTAGAAAAACATTAATCAAACCATCATCTGTAATATTTGAAGTTGGGATTGTAAAAGTTGTTTCTGACCATTCAGCATTTCGGCCTTGTAAAAGCCCTGGGTTTAAATCAACTCCATCGACTGAAATACCGTCATACTCGCCACTTGTTCCATGAAAGGTCTCAGAATCTACATCCCAGCCTCTAATGAGCATGGTCGCACTTAAAATTTGTAATCTATTTGTGTTCCACTCGTCAAAGTTGTGCTGCCAGCCATAGTCTTCATTAAACCAAGAGTAATGTTCAAAACCATAGCCACTTGGTGCTATGTAATGTGGTGAAGTACTGCTTTCGTCAACTCTTTGGGTATAAGTAAAAGTACCATCGCCATTGTCTACTGTTGTTTGTGAACTCGGATCTGAGTTGGCAGCCAAGCTTACGAATGCCATTGTGATAATTGATATGTGCTTTTTCATTGTGAATCCTCCAGATCAGAGGCAACCGGAATGTCGCATTCAATATTCAAAGTCGTTGTTAACTCATTGACTGGTATGTTTTTTGTGCAATTCTGACCATTCGCTGTTGCTGAGATCCTTACTTGCGTAACACTCGGGGATAACTTCATCACAGTGCGTACACTACCCACCTGAGAAGTGAGACTTTTTAATGGGGTACTAACTACATTTTCATTCTCATCTAACGCTTCAACTTTGATGAAGTGCTTGCCACCAATTGGAGCTCCCTCGATTATGGTTTGGTTATCTGAACTTTCGGCTTCTATTTGAGTGATTGAGCTCACAACGTTAACCGATACTTCTTTGGTTTCTGATGTAGCCCAATCAAAATTTGCAGGAATTATTAAATCTGACAGCGATGTGTCGGCTGTGTCATCTTCTGATGAAGTCTCATCATTATCGTTTGACGAATCGCTACCTGTTGATGTGTTATCTGAAGCGCTACTTGATGTTGAGTCTGTTGGCTGAGCTTGTTGTTGAGCTGGTACTGAGCTACTGTCATCGCCGCCTCCACCACCACAAGCTGTCAAATATATTAGTACGACCGTTAAAATTATTGCACGCATAACATTGCTCCCGATTATTGATATAACAATGTCACGCAAGTCTCAAGCCAGTGGTGTTATCTAATAATTTCAATAATTTAAAATTTTACAAATGTACGATTTGTGCATTTTGCAACGCAATTTAATAATGAAGTGTCTAATAAGGCGTTTTACACTCGGTACGACTTTCAACAGGTTTTCAAATTCGCTTCACTAAGTTTTTAAGCATGCGAGTCTAACTGAGAGTAAATACTGCTAAACATGTTTGATATACAATAAAGCAAAATGCTTAGCAGTATTAGTTCGTTTTAAATAATCTAACTTATCTAATTTCTTCTAAGCGATAATTACCCGCACCAGAATACGAATAAACAACATAACGATAATAACCTGAAGATGCTTGATAATTGATAGACTCTGTTGAAGTCGGCGACTCAGACAAGCCTACTTGTTGCCAACGACCACCTTGCCAACGCTCAATTTTCAAATCAAAATCAGCTGCGCTTGGCCCAGTTAGCTTTAAGTTTATTAAACCACCGCCATACTGAAACCAACTGCCATTTGGCTCTATGGCTTGTTGTTTATCAGCTAAGTTGCCTGTGTAAATGGTGCCTTTAGGTGGGTCGATAATTTTGTCGTTAACTGTAAAGCTAATTGTTTGTGCTGGGCTGCTGATATTCGAAATATTTAACCCCGAATCACTGCCGTTCCACCACAATGCATTGGTGCCGCGTGAAGTTTGCGTGTTAGGCAAGGTGTTTGAAAACTCACCTGCATAGTCAAATAAATCTGAACTATCACCGCGATTTCGCTTATATTCAGGATCGCGATTACCATCTGCGTGTTCCATTTGAATATAGGGCTTCCATTCGTTTGAGTTACTGCCCGAGCTGTCAACGTGCCAAATTGCTAGGCCTTGATCTGGCTGCTCTGAGTTCTGCCCGCTTTTATGAATGGCTTCAATATAAAACGCTTCATTGCGGTTACTTGGGTTTGTCCATTTATATGACGCATTAGAACCTGAGGTGTGACTCAATGTGCCTTTTGGTGCATTTGCATTGATCGCAGGGTTTAGCTCAGTGACAGTGTCCCACCCTGCGATTGCTCTAAAGTGCGCGACTGGTGGGGTGGGTTTAAAACGATTTGTTTGTCCTATTGCGCCATATCCCATTACACCAAAACTGGCGACCGAGCCTTCTGAACTGCCGTCGTAATCGTATAAATCGGGCCAATTCGTGATTAAGTGACCAGACTCATGTACAAAGGTACCGATTGATAAACTACTGCGCATGTCGGTAATTTGATAACGGTCGGTACACACGCCGTCGGCACAAAACCTTGGACTTAGGCGCGCCATGTGTGGCCATAACCCTTTTGACCAACTGCTGTCAGAATTACCTGCATAGAAAATGTTTAAGCCACGAATTTGTTTACTGCTGTTGGTAGTGAGTATCGAAAAGTCAAAACCTTGTTGATACTCAAGCCAATCTAGCGCTTCTTTGATCAACTCTTGTGAACGAACCGTTGAGCTTAAGCTTGAATCAGCATAGTAGGCTTTGTTTTTTTTCGCCGTGTAGTAGTGGGTAACTGTATTGGTGTAATCAAGTTTTCCACCCGACACCGATTTGAAATAGCCTCTTACCGACTGTGCATTGCCGAATTCTGTATAAGTGTCGTTATTTAAAAAGCGCTCAATTTGCGCCTTACTAATGGTGCCCCGCTCATCAGGAAAGTCGATAATGATAGTAAGACCTTTCACCTGCCCTGATATTTGCGCATCTACCTGTGTGGTTTGCATGCGTGATTGTACTGAGTGAGTATGTGCATCGTGCTCGCCCAACATGCGCTGCTGTTGTGCTTCAACTAAGCGTTTTTTGGCTTCAGTGTTTAGCCCTGCTTGCTTAACTCGCCACTGCGCATTTTGCATAGCCGACTGACTTTTATTGCTGGCTAAGACACCAGTTGAAATTAACTCGCTCTCCTCGTCATTTAATTTAGCATACGCCATTCCCTTTAATGCGTTGTCAAAAACTACGAGGCGACCATCAGCCGTTCTTTGCTCTGCGTAATAGCTATTACCATTGAGTGTTAGTGTTATCACTTCACCATTAGGTTGAGTGAACTGGTATTGCTCATTCTTGTATGGAATAGCTGCAAATGCTGTGCTGCTGCATAGCAAGGTTGCTAGTGCGGTGTGTTTTAAGTTCATGATTATTCCTTTCAGTTAGCTGTCCCCAAATTGGACAAATAAACTATTAACCTAAAATTTACATTTGGCAAATTTTTTGTGAAAGGAATTGAAAAGCTTACCCGACATAAAGTCGGTGCTACCGCGTTAACTCATGTCGGTAGCTCCTGTGAATGTTTTAAAGGGTTTCTCGGTTATGCGGCGTGTTAAAATCTAATTCAGGACCATTTGGGATCACCCCAGTTGGATTAATGGTCTTGTGACTCGCGTAGTAATGCTCTTTGGTATATTCGATATCAACCGTATCGTTCACTCCCGGCACCTGATACAACTCACGAACATAATTGCTGATATTGTCGAAGTCTTTCAGTTGAGTACGATTACATTTGAAATGACCAAAATACACGGCGTCAAAGCGGATAAGCGTCGTGAACAAACGCCAATCGGCTTCGGTGATTTGCTCACCAACTAGATAACGATTTTTGCTTAAATGATCTTCTAGGCAATCTAGACTTTCAAATAAAGCATCATACGCTGTGTTATAAGCTTCTTGTGTCGTTGCAAAGCCCGCTTTATAGACGCCATTGTTTATGGTGTCGTAAATACGTTCGTTCATCTGATCAATTTCAGGCAATAAAGCTTTTGGACTGTAGTCATCTGTATTGCCAGTGAGTTCATTAAACGCAGTATTGAAAATACGAATGATCTCAGCGGATTCATTATTGACTATGGTTTGAGTCTTTTTATCCCAAAGAATTGGAACTGTGACGCGACCTTCATAAGTTGGGTCTGATTTTAAATACAGTTCATACGCATATTTAAAACCATAAAGTGGGTCTTTTTCATCGTCGAACTCCCACCCATTTTCTAGCATTTGAGCTTGTACAACTGTGACATCGATTAAAGATTCAAGCCCTTTTAGCGCTCTAAAAATCAATGTGCGGTGCGCCCAAGGACACGCTAAAGAAACATAAAGGTGATAACGGCCAGCTTCAGGTTGATAAGGGTTATCACTATCTGTGCTAATCGTGTTTCGAAATTTACTGTCTTGGCGTTTAAATGCGCCTTTGCTTTCTTTGGTGTCATACCACTTATCAACCCATTTGCCGCTTTGTAATAAACCCATAATAAATCCTCTCAATGCTATAAATATTTTGCTTTAAAGAAGTCACCTATGAGCAGTGACTTCTTTACTTTAGTTTTTTACGCTCTATAAATATTCGAACTTATATCTCGATTTTAGTTACTAGCAGTTTGAAGCTGCGCTTTACCTTGGCTCGTCAACTTAGTCGTTAAAACACGGTCTAGCGAAAACTTACCACCACCTTGGAATACCAAGGCTACGCTGATAGCAAACAGTGATAACGCAAATTCATAACCATTGTTTGACATAAATAACCCGTTTTGGAAATGCACCGCAAAAATGGCCACCAGCATAGTGAAAGCAAGTGCAACAGCAGTTGGTCTAGTAAGTAAGCCGACTAATAAAAAAATTCCGCCGAAGAACTCTGCGCTTCCCGCCATAAGTGCCATTAAATAGCCCGGCGCTAAGCCGATTGACTCCATCCATTGGCCAGTGCCTTCAAGACCATAGCCACCAAACCAAGCAAATAACTTTTGTGCGCCGTGGGCAATAAATAAAATACCTGCGACTACTCGAAGTGGTAAAGCTGATAGTTGGTCGTCAGTTTTTAGTACGTTTAGTAAAGTTGATGTGTTCATTTAGCTGCTCTCTTAAATTTAGTTAATTGTTTATTTCAGTGTTTATCTGAAGAAGTGAGTTCATTATAGGTAAGCATGAGAAAACAAATAACTGGCAGAATTTGACAAGTTAGTTCAAAATATTTGAACAATAATTTTGAATATATGTTTTAAGTGATATGCAGCACACTCCTCTAACATTAGAAGCTTTACTGGTACTCGACGCCATTGATCAACGGGGTAGTTTTGCCAGCGCCGCTGAGCAGCTTAATAAAGTTCCATCAGCGATTTCGTATATTGTGCAAAAACTCGAAGAACAACTGGGTGTGACCTTATTTGTACGCCAAGGTCGACGCTCTGTGCTAACTCCAGCAGGCCTGCACCTTCTTGAAGAAGGCCGCAGAGTTTTACTCGCGGTAGGCAAATTGACTGAGCAGACGCAAACAATCGCGCACGGTTGGGAACCCAAAATACGCATCGCCATTGATACCATTGTTGATGAGCGCAAAGTTTTCAAAGCCTGCAGTGCATTTTTAGCTGAACACGAAAACATCGAACTTGATTTTAAAGAAGAAGTGCTAAACGGCACATGGGAAGCCTTAATAGAAGACGAGGTTGATTTGGTGATCGGAGCATCAGATCCCGTGCCAGCGCAACAAGGCATACGCGCCAAAACCCTGACCGAATACCATAGCGCCTTTGTAGCAGCACCTGATCACCCGCTACACAAACTAAGCAGGGATATAGAAGCGTCTGATATTGTGAAGTATCGCACCGTAGTTGTTCACGATTCAAGTCGAAACGCTATTGCGAAGTCGTCTAACATTATTGAAGGTTCAAAGCACTTATATGTAAGCAATTTGCAGCAGAAAATCTACGCCATAGAGGCCGGAGTCGGAGTTGGCTTTTTACCTGTTGATCAGATAACTAGTCAGATTGAATCAGGCACATTAAAAGCATTAACCTTGACGGAACCATCAATACCACAGTCATTAAATATTGCTTGGAAAGTGGTGAACAAAGGAAAAGGGTTAAGAGCATTAGTTAAGTGTATTGAAACACAATTTAGCTAATAGGTTCTAATTCAAATCATTATAGAGCTTAAACCACTCCAAAAACTGCATTGTAACTATGAAGAACTAGCCTATGCTTTAGCTATAGTGAATAAATTTACATGACTTAATTTTGAACAAGCGCTTCTTTGATATTGCAATTAATGTCAGTAAGCAAATGTCATTTGCTCAAAAGTTTATGGCTATTATTGCCATGCTCTCTATCCCTTTACTGTTTCTCTTGGTTGTACTGTTAATTGACACCAATAGTTCAATACAGAAAACCCAAAAAGAAATACAGGGCATTCAGTCTCTCAAAATACTCATATCCACTATTTATCGAATACAAGATTTCCGAGATCATGCTGTTTTACAAGAGGTTAATTTAAATAGCGAACTAATAAAATTCATTTCAGATGAAAAGCGCATTATCAGCAAGCAAATAAAACAATTATCGAATAACCTCTTTAATCAACAACCAGCTAGTAGCAATTTACAAACTCAAATTGAAAATATTAAATCTGAGTGGCAACTTTTAAATGAAAGCCAAGCGGTAATGCGAGGTGGCATTGAATCTCAGTTTCTACACTTTGACAAAGTGGTACTTGAACTTCAATTATTGGCAAAAGTCATTACTTTTGAAAGTGCCCTCATTCATGACGACAGCCCAATCAATTTCTACCTCATCAATAATTTTGTTAACGAAGCGCCTAAAATTTATAAGAATATAGGGTTTCTCCGTGCTGCAGGAACTTATGCTCTGAGTATGCCAAGTGTCGACAGTTACACTTATCACACACTTGAAAAATTAGCCGCTCAAACTGAAGATAATATTTCTTTAAATAATTATTCGTCTAACCATATCTCGCTTTATTTAAACAAAAATAGTGACATAAAAGATGGTATGGCCGAGCTGCTAAAGAGTGCAAATAAGCTCCTTAATTATACTTATGAGCAGATTTTGGATGAACCTGAAAGACTGCCAACTTGGAAAGAATATATAGAGTTTTATTCTAATGAAATAAAAAAAATGCGCGAATTTGACACGCTTATTTTAAAGTATGTGGGAGTTCAATTAGACAATCGTAGCTTAGAACAAAAATTTAAGTTTGCAGCTTTAGTCATTGTGACACTCATGCTCTATCTAGTTATAGTCTATTTTGTTTATGGTATTTACTTACAACTTAAAGCAACTTTGAGTAATTATTCTCAAAAAGCGATGGCATTGGCACAAGGTGATTTAAATACTCGAATTGATGACATGTCTAAAGACGAATTTGGTGTTTTAGCCAAAACTTTTAATGAAATGGCAGAAATCATCTCTACCAATCAAAACAAATTAGTAGAAGCAGAAAAAGTCGGATCACTCAGTAGGATGATTACTGGAGTTGCCCATGAGATAAACACCCCGTTAGGCATAATCATCTCAAGTTATAGCCTTAATAAAAGTGCCATTGAAAATTTAAATAATCTCTTTGAGAGTGAAAAGCTTGAAGAAGACGACTTAAAAGAGTTCATTCAATCATCCCAGAATACTGAAGTATTGATCGATAAAAACCTAAACAAAGTAGTTAACCTCATAGAAACATTTAAGCAAGTAAATAGCTCATTGAATGTAAGTCCTCAAAAGGGAGTTGAGCTCTTATCTCTAATTGAATTTGCTTATCTACCAATTGAAGAATCACACAAAGATATTGAGTTTTCTATCAATGGAGGTGAATGTGAAATAGACACTGATGTCAATTTACTTACACAAGTGATAAGTAACATTATAGAAAATGCCATCGAACATGGCCTTAAAGGCGGTTTCAATAAACAAATAATCATTAATGTAAAAGAGTTAGGTGAGCAAGTTCATTTGAGCATTCAAGATAATGGTAAAGGGATCAGCGAAGAAGAAATCTCACAGATTTTTGAGCCTTTCTACACAACAGGGAGAATAAATGGCAAAGTAGGCCTTGGCATGCATATAGTTTATATCATTGTTTCTCAGTCTTTGAATGGCACTATCAAAATCTCAAGTGAAAAGGATCAGTTCACAAGGCTAGATATTACACTCCCCAAACATCGTGACGACTGTGAAGAAATCGATATAGATTTAGTTGACTTTATTTAAGGAAACGCCCCTTTACCTATACCTATGCGCTTAAAAAGAGCTTCAAATTGAAATTAAGTATTAGTAAGAGACTAATTTTTTATCCTTAAATCAACCCAGAGTTTGGTGTTTCTTATATCGCTCTTGTTCGACAAAAAAGGGTTATCTATAGTAATTATCGTCTTATTATTCCATTTTGATAAAGGAAACAAATGACGCGTAGCTGGATGCTTGTTCATATACTCGTTAAAGCTTCCGTCCTCAATTGCTAACATAAGCCCTTTGGTCAAATTATTAATTAATTTTTCGTTTTGTTTACGTGTAAAAAAATACATTGGGAAAGGGTAATGTAATATTAAGTCATCAAAGACCATCAGTTCAGGCATTACTTCTTTGCGACTTTCGACTTCTGAATAAGCCTCGTTAATACCTCTAGGAAATGCTTTACAACGCCCTGAGTAAACCTGTCTAAACATATTTTCATAAACCATATTTGGGACTACATTAAGACCAGAAGCAAGCAGAATATCTGTGTCTGGCCAATGTTGCCCCTGACATAAAGGGATACCATTCAAAGCTTCGAGTGAATTAATATCTGAAAACTTATTTTTAAACTTCTCGTTTATTGTAAATACACGATAACCAAGTAAACCTTTCACAAGAGGAATTGGCACAAAACCAAGCTTACTTTCTCTTTCTACATTAGATCCTGCCCAATACAAGTCAATAAGCCTTCCAGCTTGCATTTCTGATAATGCTCTTTCTTGCACCATATATGGTGCGTACTCAATTGATATTGGTTTATTGATTTTTTTGTAGGCTAGTTTAATTAGACCAATATAGTAGTCATGGGTACTATCAAACTTGGATTGGCTCGCTCTTACTTTTATTGTTTCTGCACCTGCACTTGATATAAAGAAAAGTAAAATAACGAACAAAAAACAAACTTTCATATAAAAAGCCTTATCTCAAAACATTGCCGAGTCGCATCAAATGTAAGCATGGCATAAGTTTAGTTTAAAACTTGCCTATTCTTTGAAAGGTAGACTAATTTTGAGTTATGTACGCAATTTGATTAAAGATTTATGGACTTCCATAAAATAAAAAACTCAATATCAATTAAGCTATTGAGTTATGTTTTATCAATATATTTGCTGATAACTCTTTTTATTACAATTCTTCATATCAGTGTGGAGTATGTAAATGCTAAGAGACAGGTAGAAGAAGTTCTTATTGCTTCAGAACATACGTTTAGAAAAATATTAGCTTCTGACTTATGGAATCTAGATTTTGAGCAAGTTGAAATTACAGCAAATAGTATTATCAGCCTACCACAAATCGCAGGCATAGAAGTCAAATCCGATACCAATGAGAAAGTTGTTCAAGCAGGTACATTATTAAATCATAATAATGAAACACTTACTTTTCATTCTTTCGCACTTTATAGTGATTACAACAATACTTCCCAAATTGGTGATGTAAAGTTATTCGCAAATGAAGACTTCATAATAAATAGTATTAGACCAAGTATTTACCTTCTTATTTTCAATGCAGCAATGAAAACTGCAGCAATCTTTTTATTAATTTTCCTCATTTTTAGAAAATTACTGACGAAACCTCTGAGCCAATTGGCCTCAAGTGCAAGTCAAATTAATCCTAATGAATTACAAAAATCTCTCATTACTGTGGCCAAAAACCCCAATGATGAATTAGGGGTGTTACAAAGCGCGCTTAATACTATGATCAACAAAACAGCTGAGGCGTTCGATAAGCTAGACAAAATAAATAAGAACTTGGAATCAATTGTCGATGAGCGTACTGAAGAGCTTCAACAAACCGTTACACAGCTTAATGAACAACAAGAACGATTACTTTGTGAAATAGAAACTCGACAAAAATCAGAACGAGCACTTGCTAACTCACTACAAGAACTCAAGCATGCTCAATCTCAACTAATTGAAGCAGAAAAAATGGCCTCTCTAGGTAGCTTAGTTGCAGGTGTGGCACATGAGATAAATACCCCTGTTGGGTTATCTTTAACAGGCATTTCTCATTTTCAATCTACCGTAGATGACGTTGCAAAACTCTTCGAAGCTGGCGAGCTTGAAGAAGATGACTTTGTGAGATTCATACAAGAAAGCAAAGAACTGTCTTGGACTATTCATAACAGCCTGCAAAGGGCTGCCAATTTAGTGAAAAGCTTTAAATTAGTTGCCGTTGACCAGTCCGCTGAGCAAGTGAGGCAATTCGATATTATCCAATATCTTAAAGACACTATGACCAGTCTTAATAACAAGCTCAAGCAAAGTAAAGTTAACTTTGAGATTAACTGTGACTCTGAAGTATTAATCATCAATAATTACCCCGGATCTTGGGCGCAAGTATTCACAAACTTAATTCAAAATACCTTAATACATGCGTATGACTCGGATTCAAGTGGTCAAGTTGTCCTTAAGTTCTATACTGAAGATGAAGAGCTTATCTTTACATTTACGGATGATGGTAAAGGTATGACAGAAGAAAGTCAGAAGAAAATTTTCGACCCCTTCTATACAACCAACCGAGCAAATGGTGGTTCTGGTTTAGGTATGAATATCATCTTCAACATAGTTACACAGAAAATGTCAGGCAAAATTACAGTGAATAGTGAGCTAGATAAAGGCACTCAATTTACGATCAGAGTACCTATCGATATACAAAGCTTTAAAGAAGGTGATTGATTATGGGGTTATTTAAAAAGTCTTCAAAATCAAAGGATGAAACAAAGCCTTCATGGAAGATTCTAATTGTTGATGATGAACCAGATGTTCATACTGTAACTAAGCTCACGTTAAGCCGATTTGAATTTGATGACAAGGGGGTTGAATTTATAAGCGCTTATAGTGGTGAGGAAGCAAGAAGAGTGCTTAATGAACATAATGATATTGCTTTAGTGCTGTTAGATGTCGTGATGGAAACAGATGATGCAGGGCTTCAAGTAGCTCAATACATTCGACAAGAGTTAAATAATCATTTCATCAGGATAATTTTACGTACCGGACAGCCTGGTCAAGCACCTGAGAGAACCGTTATTACAAACTATGACATCAATGATTACAAAGATAAAACAAGCTTGAGCAGTGACAAATTATTTACCGTTGTTTATACCGGCTTGAGAGGCTACAGAGATATTTTAGACATAGAGTTGGCCAGAAAAAAACTTGAAAATCACCGAGAAGGTTTAGAGCGTGTCATTGACTCATCTGCCAGCTTGTTTAGGATCCGTTCATTACAAGAGTTTGCCAGCGGCTTACTCGTCCAAATTGCATCACTCCTTCACGCAGACGAAAAAAGAACCGAAAATAGCAATAACTTTGCAGTTAGAAAAACTGAAGATGGATTACAATTTTTAGCCGGTACTGGTGATTACTGCCCATTATCTGGTGATAAAGTAAGTCTCCCTGAAAATATTAACGCGATGATAGAAAACGCTTGTTTAAGTCAGAAGTGTGTAATTGAAAACGACTGTTTTGTCGGTTATTTCAAAACAATGAATGCAGGTGAAAACTTAATTTATTTAGAAGGGATCAATCAAATCGATGATTTGGATCGAAAGCTTCTTGAACTCTTCTCAAATAATATCTCTGTTGCTTTTGATAATCTTGAGCTTGATAAAGAAATCTTCGAAACACAATCTGAAATTATCGATACTTTGGGCGAAGTAGTTGAGAGTCGCTCAAAAGAAGCTGCAAACCATGTTAAGCGTGTTGCTCATCTATCTCGAGCATTGGCTTTATGGGCAGGTGAACCAGAAGACAAAGCACAAGAGTTGTTTATGGCGTCACCCATGCACGATGTAGGTAAAGTTGCTATTCCAGATTCTGTTCTTTTAAAGCCTGGCAGGCTCACTGAAGAAGAATTTGAGATAATGAAAACCCATGTAAACATTGGATATGAAATTTTTGCTCGCTCAAAGCGCCCTACCTTAAAAGCTGCAGCTATCGTCGCTGGAGAGCATCATGAAAAATATAATGGTAAAGGCTACCCCAATGGTTTAAAGGGTGAAGATATTCACATATATGGTCGAATAGTTGCACTTGTAGATGTGTTTGATGCGTTATCTCATTCTCGTTGTTATAAAGAAGCTTGGCCATTAGATAAAGTATTACAACTTCTCGAAGAAGAAAAAGGTGAACATTTTGACCCTAAATTAGTAGAGTTATTTATTCAGAATATAGATGAAGTACAACACATTATGGAAGCTTACCCTGATTAAACAGAGTACTTCCAATTGAGCGCAATAGCCGAACAATGATAACAAGTGTTCGGCTATTATCTCTTAGGCAACTAATTGCTGATACAAGACTCTTGCTGCAAGTAATAAAAACGCAGTACCTAGTAACTTATCGATCACTGCTTGTTTTTTAGTTAAATCAAACTTCTCTCTTGCTTTGGCACTGGCAACCGACACAAAGAAGTACCACGCAGTATCAATAGCCAATACAGTGCCGCACATTAATATGGCGACAGTCAGCGTCATGGCTTCTGGTTGTATAAATTGTGAAAACAAGGCGATAAAGAAGATAGCAAGCTTAGGGTTTAAGAAAGCAATGGCAAAGCCATCTTGCGCGGCTTGCTTATAACTCGTTATACTCGATTGAGCAACATCTAGGCCTGAAGACTTACTGGTCAAAATTTTATATCCCATATACGCTAAATACGCGGCGCCTGCGTAAACCAGCGTTTGGAATACGATAGGAAAATGGGTAATTAAACTTGCTAAACCTGCTATAGATAACGCAGCATAGATACCAACGCCAACACCGTGTGCAACACTTGCTACGATGCCATGCCCTGCACTGTTATATAAAGAATGACGTAATACGACAGCCAAACTCGGACCCGGTGACATAGCGCCGATTGCGCAAATAGTGGCTAAGCTTAGCCAAGTTGTTAATTCCACAACATTATCCTGCATAATCAAAATCGCGGTTAGTTTAACTACCTCACTGTAACTGAGCAAGTTATCTAATTACCCTCAGATAACTCACATCTAAACAAACTCGAGTAAAAATATTAACACTATGTTTTAAATGCTATTTTTGATTTAGTTAACCTTCTAAAACTACCCCAAGAAAGGAACATAATGATTTACACATCGGTCTGATAAGCTTATTATTGCAAATAATAACAGTTTTTATTTGCAATAATATATTCCATGACCTCTATTCTCCTCATTGAAGACGACATTACACTCAGCAATTATTTATCAGACTTACTGAAAAAAGCAGGCTACCTCGTTGAACAATGCTTTGATGGGGAACATGGTTTTAATAAAGCCAAATCGGAGCAACATCACCTCGTTTTACTCGATAAAATGCTGCCAAAACTTGATGGAGTCACTCTGCTTAAACAATTAAGACAAGTAAGTCAGATCCCCGTGATCATGGTTTCGGCCAAAGGCGCTGAAGAAGAGCGAATATTGGGATTTACTCATGGGGCTGATGACTATGTCGCCAAACCTTTTAACAGCCAAGAATTACTTCTTCGTATTGAAAGTCTATTACGCCGTGCCAAGCCCGACATAGAAAGTAGCAGCCAAGTACATATGCAATTTGATGGCTTATCTATAAATGTGAACACACAGCAAGTACATCTTAATGATGTACTTTTAGATTTTACCCCCATCCAATTTAAATTATTGTGGAACCTGCTTAGTAAGCAGAACGTTATTATTCCAAAAGCGGAGTTGCACGAAGCTGTATTAAATAAAAAACTGGGGGCGTACGACCGCAGTATCGACATGCATTTAAGCCGTGTAAGGCGCAAGCTTAATGAAGCCGGTTGGCAAGGGGATCGCTTACAAACAGTCCATGGTAAAGGGTACTGCTTTAAATGAAACGTAAGATTTTCTGGAAGCTGTTTTTTATCCTTGCAACAGGCCTAGTGACATTTTTCTATTTGGTGCACACCATTACCTTAAAAACCGAAGAGAAAATGAGCTTTATAAAAGCTGAACATAGAGCAGAGTTAAGAGCTTGGGGCGAAAAAGCAGAGTCATATTACGTTCAAAAAGACTTTGTGGGATTAGAAAAGTACCTTCAAGACATAGAGCAACAAGAGAACGTGTGGGTGTCTGTCGTCGGTTTTAAAGCTGAGCAATTTGCGGGTAAACCTTACGATAAAGATATCGTAGGTTATTATCATTTTGGGCGCAGCATTGATTGGAAGATCCACCTCTACTTTTCTGATAACCCGATTATGGAGTTACCTTTTCAAGAGTATGGTGCCAGTTTTTTAATTCGATTACCTGAGCGAATGCGACCGGGCACGCATTGGTTAACAACAAAATTTGCATTGCAGATCGTCATTCCGATGATGTTACTTATATTGCTCACGTTTATTCTGTATAGGCACATCATTACGCCGTTACACCGCCTCGATAATGCCACACTCGCATTCAGCAAGGGTGACTTATCAGTTCGAGTCGGCCAACACTTTGCCAAGCGTGATGATGAGCTGTCTCATCTTGCCAAAACATTTGATTCAATGGCATCAAGAATTGGAGAGCTTATCGAGAATCAAAGGCAGCTCATAGCTGACTTATCTCATGAGTTGCGAACGCCATTAACTCGTTTAGATATTGCCGTTGAGAACTTTGACTCGAGCAATAGTTCACAGCATTTAGAACGTATTTCAAGGGAATCTAAGCAAATAAGGAAGCTTGTTGAAAATACCCTCACTTTTGCTTGGCTCGAAAATGAACAGCCCAAAATCATGCAGGAGCAAGTCGATTTAGTTGATTTACTCGATGTCTTAATTGAAGACGCCAGATTCGAGTTCGCCTGTAAGTTCATAGAGAGTGAACTACCGAATTCTGCAGTGATCTCTGACTCAAGTCATAAAGCACTCTGCCCAGCGATAGAAAACGTACTTCGCAACGCCCTAAAGTACACGCCATGCAAAGAAACCGTTTCGGTTAGACTTACACAACAGCAAGATCATTACCTACTAGAAATCAATGATTCAGGTCCAGGGATCCCAGAGCACTTGCTAGATAAAATCTTCGAACCCTTCTTTAGAGTTGACGACAGCAGAATGGCTGAAAGTGACAGCTTTGGCTTAGGGTTAGCATTAGCTAAACGTCACCTTTTAAGTGTTGGTGCAAATATCTATGCCCTTAATCAAAAAGGCGGCGGCCTTAGCGTTAAAATCACCATTCCAAAGTTGCAAATGTAACAGTTGTAAAAGTGCTACCAATCACAATTGCAAATAGGAATAATTCTGATTTAGAAAATATCAGTAATTAGAGATGTCCCATGACTTTTAAAGCGACTCCTGTGTTCAAAACAAAAATACTACCTACCCTTATTGCTGGCTTATTGAGTACTCAAGCCGTTGCAACCGAAAAAGACACTGACAACAAAGACATTGAAAAAATTGTCGTTGTAGGTGCAACAACCAACTCAGAAATTACGCCTGAGCAATTAGACAATTACCAAGCCAATGATTTAGAAGATATCTTTAGAGCGACCCCCTCAATTACGGTTGGCGGCTCGCTGGGTATTGTGCAAAAGGTATTTGTACGTGGTTTAGAAGATTCGATGATGAACATCACAGTGGATGGTGCGCCTCAAACTAGTACACTTTTCCACCACGTCGGTCGTGTGTCAATTGAGCCAGAGTTATTACGTAGTGTTGAAGTACAAGCAGGTGCAGGTGAAGCAACAGCTGGCAGTGGCGCAGTCGGTGGTGCCATTCGTTTTAAAACAAAGACTGCGAACGACTTATTAAATGAGGATGAGCAGTTTGGTGGATTGGCAAAAGCGAGTATTTTCTCTAACGATGGCAACAAGCAAAGTGTTGCATTATATGGTCGTGTAACTGATTCAGTGAACGTGTTAGCGTCTTATGTGAATGTAAGCCGTGACAACATGGAAGATGGCGAAGGTGATTTGATCCCTGGAACAGGTTCAGATCAAACTCTGGGCTTTGTTAAAGTAGATGCCGAAATTAGTGACAGCCAATTTATCACAGTAAGTTACGAAACACGCGAAGAAGAAGGCGAGTTTGGTAAGCAAACGAACTGGGTTCAAACCATTGACGCACCGCTATTCAAAACATGGTCTGATCGTGAAACTTTAGTGCTAAACCATGCGCTTTATTTAAACGAATTCATCAATTTAGAAACCACGCTTTACTCAACTGAGTCCTCTTTAAAGCGCGAGCTTTACACTTGGAACGCAGGAATTAAGACCACAGGTTTCGATATCAGAAATACCAGTGACCTGGGCGATCATGTTCTTACCTATGGTATTGAACAAAAGAATGATGAAGTTAATTCTGAGTCATACGAAGCATTTGGCGGCAAAGCAAACGAAGACGGTACTGTGACTGGTGTGTATGCTCAGGACCATTGGCAAATTACACCTGACCTATTACTGAGCTTTGGTGTACGTTATGACGCCTACGAGCTAGATCACACAGGTCTTGAAGCAAACTGGGTTAAAGTGGATGGCAAATGGGTTGTTGAGCATGATGCGCAAGGTAACCCTGTCACAAAGAGCAAAGACTTTTCAGTTAAAAAACAAGACGGCTTTAGTAAAAACATTGGTTTCAAATACACATTAGCTGAAAACATTACCTTGAGCGCAGGCTATGCAGAAGCCTTAAGAGGCCGCCAAGTAGCTGATGCATTTACCGCAGGTGAAGTGAACGACAACCCTGAACTCGCGCCTGAAGAGGTAGAAAACATTGAACTTGGCCTTGAATACAACGATGGCACATGGCTATTCGAAGCATCTGTTTACCAGAGCACTATCAATGGTGTGGTGTTTGATAAATTCAAAGGTCGTGAAGGTGTTTTTTATGAAAATATCGGCGATTTAGAAAGCACAGGTGTTGAACTTGTAGCAGGCTACCAAGCAAATCAATTTGATGTGTTAATAAGCTTTAACCATAACGATGTTGTACTAAATAATATGCCATTTATTTGGCCTGATAGTTCAGTTGAAGGCGGTAAAAAGCAAGTCATTCGCAATAACGTAGATATTAATGCCTATGAGTATGGTGGACTTGGTAATGCTGTAGGTGACGCACTGAATATCAACTTTAATTATGAAGTAACAGATAGCATCAAAACAGGCTTTAATTTTAAGTATGTTGCGGATTTAAATGATATCGAAGTAATGCATCGCTCTTTAGAGTTAGGCTGGGTAGATGAGCTAGGTAGCATCGATAAAGAAGGCTACAACTTAGTTGATATATACGCACGTTACGAACCAACTGAGCAGTTACGTTTTGACCTTTCTATTCAAAACTTATTTAACGAAACATACCGAAGCCACGGCAGTGTTGGCGACTTTAGTAAATTTGGTAAGGGCTATGAAACATTAAAAGGTATGTATGAGCCTGGCCGTGATATACGTTTAAGTGTGTCTTATCAGTTTTAAATTTGCTGGATGGTAATCAAAACACAAGGCATTTAATGATTTAAACTGTAATCATATAAAAGAGAGTTTAACCCTTTGTTGAACTCTCTTTTTTGTATCAAGTTAAAATCAAGTTCTGTGATCTGCTGCAAAACCACCTTGTGATTTACAAAGGGAAATTAGCACATCACCTTCTTCCCAAGAGCTTAATTGCTTACTCCACAAAATGTTAAATGGATTGCCTGCTACTGGCTTATGGCAGGTGATATGGCCATAATATTCAGGGAAAGAATTAATGTATGCAGAAGCTGACACAGATACACCCATTGTCAAAGCTGCGACAACGCTCGTTAGTAAAGTTTTCATAATGATTCCTTATAAATTATTTTTATAGAATGTTGTTAGAGATTAAAAATTGTTCCTTTTTTAATCTCTAACTATAAAACCATACCTACTGTGTTATTGCAAATACCGAGGTCACCCTAACTTTTCATTAAACTTCTTAATCTCACCCGCTTTCATTAAACAATAGACCGCAGGTAAAACAATTAAAGTGAGTAACACCGCGCTCGACATGCCGCCAACCATAGGCGCTGCAATACGACTCATCACCTCAGAGCCCGTGCCATCGCCATATAGAATCGGTAAAAGTCCAATAATGATGGTTGCCACTGTCATCATCACAGGTCGAACACGTAACCCTGCGCCATGTAAAATAGCTTCTAGATAATCAGATTTACCAATGACTGTGCCTTTCGCTTTGTATTCATCTTTTAAATCTTGCAGTGCTTGATTCAAATACACCAACATGATCACGCCAATTTCTACAGCAACGCCGGCCAGGGCAATAAAGCCAACGCCAACAGCAACCGAGAAATTAAAACCTTCTAGATACATAAGCCATAAGCCGCCGATCATCGCCATCGGCAATGTTGCGATGATCACCACAACTTCGCTCAAACGTCTAAAGTTGAGGTAAAGTAAAATAACTATAATCGCCAGCGTTAATGGCACAACATAGCTCAGCTTCTCTTTAGCACGCTCCATATACTCATACTGCCCCGCCCAATTGATTGAATAACCAGCAGGCAGCGCAAGCTCTTTGGCAAGTAATGCTTTTGCATTTTCAACATAATTGCCGACATCAATGTCTTCAATATCAATATATGTCCAACCATTTAAACGGGCGTTTTCGCTCTTGATACCCGGCGGACCATTTTCGATATAAACATGCGCGACATCACCCAACGCAATTCGTTGCCCTGTAGGTGTCACCATCGGCATTCGCGCTAATTGCTCAGGTGAATTACGGTAGTCTTGCGGATAACGCAAGTTCACCGGATAACGCTCTTGCCCTTCAACGGTTTGAGTTACATTCATTCCCCCAATGGCTGTTGCAACCACTTGCTGTACATCGGCGATATTTAAACCATAACGGGCTGCCTTAATACGATTGATATCAACTTTGATATAACGACCACCAGCAACGCGCTCTGAATACACAGACGCCGTCCCTTCAAGCTTAGGTAAAAGCGTTTCGAGCTGTTGACCAATATCTTGAATAACATCGAGATCTGGCCCCGCCACTTTTATGCCCACAGGTGTTTTAATGCCCGTTGCCAGCATGTCGATACGGGTTTTGATTGGCATAACCCAAGCATTGGTCACTCCGGGTAACTTCACCAATGCATCCAGCTCTTTTTTCAAACTCTCAGTGGTCACACCCTCGCGCCACTGTGACTTAGGTTTTAACTGAATAAAGGTTTCGATCATAGTAAGCGGCGCCGGATCGGTAGCGGTTTCAGCACGGCCCACTTTACCAAATACGTTCTCAACCTCAGGAATAGTGCGAATTAGCTTGTCGGTTTGCTGCAACAACTCTCTGGCTTTACCAATAGAAATGCCCGGATACGTCGTTGGCATATACATTAAATCGCCTTCATCTAAAGGCGGAATAAACTCACTGCCGATCTTATCTAGAGGATAAAAACCAACCACTGTAACTGCAATCGCCGCCAAAATTGTGGTTTTAGGAAAACGTAAAACGCCTTTCAGGACTGGCATATAAAGAGCAATCAGTAATCTATTCAGCGGGTTTTTACGCTCAGGTAGTACCTTACCGCGAATAAAGTAGCCCATTAAAACAGGTACTAAGGTGATCGCTAAACCGGCAGACGCTGCCATGGCATAGGTTTTGGTATACGCAAGCGGCGCGAACATGCGCCCTTCTTGGGCTTCAAGAATAAACACAGGTAAGAAGCTAACGGTAATAATCAGCAAGCTAAAAAATAACGCTGGTCCTACTTCACTGGCGGCTTTGCCCACCACTTGCCAGCGGTTTTCATCAGTCAGTGGGGTCTTTTCCATGTGTTTATGCATGTTTTCAATCATTACGATGGCGCCATCTGTCATCGCACCGATGGCGATCGCAATGCCGCCTAACGACATGATGTTGGCATTAATCCCTTGAAAATACATAACGATAAAGGCGACTAGAATACCCATAGGTAAGCTTATCACTGCCACTATTGAAGAACGTAAGTGGAACAAGAAAGCTGCACAGATCAGGGCAACAACTATCAATTCTTCCGTGAGTTTGCCCCAGAGATTATCGACTGCTCTATCGATTAAAGCAGAGCGGTCATACACAGTGACAATTTCAACGCCCTCAGGCAAGCCCGCTTTTAGGGATTCTAATTTAGCTTTCACGCCATCAATGGTGGTTTTGGCGTTTTCACCAAAGCGCATGACGACAACGCCACCCACAACTTCGCCCTCGCCATTCAGTTCTGCAACACCACGGCGCATTTGCGGACCGAGATTGACCACCGCCACATCGGCAATGGTAAGCGCCACACCTTTTTCGTTCACACCTAAAGGAATTTGCAGAATATCTTGCACACTTTGAATATAACCCGTTGCGGTAACCATGTATTCCGCTTCTGCCATTTCAAGCACCGATGCACCTGTTTCTTGGTTGCCCCGCTGTAATGCTGTTTGCACATGATTTAATGGAATACCATAAGCGCGCAGTTTATCTGGGTCGACTTGAACTTGGTACTGCTTCACCATACCGCCAACTGCGGCAACTTCTGAGACGCCTGCTACAGATTGCAATTCGTATTTTAAGAACCAATCTTGAATACTGCGCAGTTGGCTAATGTCATGCTTACCTGTTTTATCGACCAACGCATACAAATACACCCAACCCACCCCAGTGGCATCAGGACCTAGCTGTGGCTTTGCACTACTTGGTAAGCTTGGCGCGACTTGGCTTAAATACTCCAGTACCCTTGAACGTGCCCAGTACAAGTCGGTCTTATCGTCGAAAATAATATAAACGTAAGAGTCGCCAAAGAAGGAGTAACCTCGTACCGTTTGCGCACCTGGCACCGATAACATGGCGGTAGTAAGCGGGAAAGTCACCTGATCTTGCACCACTTGCGGTGATTGACCGGGGTAACTGGTTTTTACAATCACCTGTACATCAGATAAATCGGGAATGGCATCAACAGGGGTATTCTTTAACGAGAACAACCCTGCACCAACTAAAATTAAACTCATCAACACCACGAAGAAGCGGTTGCTGAGTGACCAGCGAATAATTGCTGCGATCATATTACCTCCTCGTGATTAATGGTGAGCGTGCTCATTCATCGACATATCATCATCCTGCATAGCCTTTTTATCGGCTATTTTGCTGATGGCGATGACTTTAAAATCTTGTGCAGTATCAAAAGTAAATTCGATATTATCACCCGCTTTGAACGTTGAAATATCCAGCTCATCGATGACCTCAAAGTCCATGGTGGCAGGTCCTCTGCCCCACTTTTCAATGGCTTCGCGACTGATATTGATAACACGAGCGTCAAAATCAATGGCATTGATCACACCATTTACTTTGGCTTGTGTATCTGGCGCTGCGACTTCGGCTTTACCCATTATGTGAATGGCTGAAACCGGATAGCTACCATCATCTTGTTTGGTGATCTCAAAATGTAAACTATGGCCTACTTCTAGCGCATCAAAGTCAGCTTGGTTAAGCACACCAAAATCCATCACCATTTGCGGCCATTGCCATGCTTCAACTGGCGCATGGTCGATGGTCACACTTTGCTCTGTGTCAGATTTTGCGGTGACAACCCCTTCAGCCCACACAGAAGCTGGCTCTTCAGCAAACTCCATACGTTTAAAATCTGATGATTTACTCGATTCAGAATCAATCAAGAATTGCGCAGATGTAACGACGGTATCGCCTTCATTGAGACCTTCTAATACTTCAATTTGATCTTGATAGACTTGCCCAATTTGCACGGCGATAGATTTAAACTGCCCATCACCCAAAGCTAAGACCACGCGATTTTGTTTGCCTGTTCTTATAACTGACTCGATTGGTGTAAGAATGCTATCTTGTTTTGTTTTACCGCTTATTTGCAATTGCGCATACATGTTTGGCTTGAGCGCGCCATCTTTGTTTTCGAAACGTAGACGTACACGTAAAGTGCGATTTTTTTCATCTAGCGTTGGATATATGTAATCAACCTCACCATGCCATGCGCGCGCTGGCTGATAGTCTAAGGTCATGTGCACAGGCAAACCAACCGTTACCGACGCTGCATCACGCTCAAAGACTTCGGCTTCAACCCAGACATTGCTCAAATCGCCAATACTCATCATGGTTGTGCCCGGTTGCACGTAATAACCTTCACGAATTTTTAAGTTGGCAACCACACCATTTTGCGGCGCATAAAAGGTGACATTTTGACTAACTTTTTTGTCTCGCTGTAGCTGTTCGATAAAAATATCGTCAATATGAAGCGCTCTCAATCGAGCCTTGGCGGCTTCTATTAATCCAAACTCTTTGCCACGCAAAGCGATTAAAAACTCTTGTTGTGCGTTTACAAGCTCTGGAGAATACAAGGTATAGAGCGCTTGGCCTTTTTTAACTTTTTGCCCTGTTGTTTTAACGAATAGTTGCTCAACCCAACCCGACACGCGCGGGTGAATATGTACTAGGTTGTCTTCGTCATACTGAATATAACCCACGGTATTAATTGTTGGCGTCATGTCTCTCAATGTGACTTTCGCAGTTCGAACCCCTAAGTTATTTATCACTTCAGGAGAGATTTTAATTGCACCCGGCCCGTGTTCATCTTCGCTGTTAGACTCCTCATATACAGGGATTAGATCCATGCCCATCGGAGATTTACCAGGTTTGTCGCGACGGTAGTTTGAGTCCATTGGCGCAACCCAATACAGCGGCTTTTTTTCATCACTTTGTTCAGCATGCATACTATGTTCTGTATTAGATTTCGAATAAAAGTACATACCGGCGCTGCCAGCTGCAATACCTAAACTGAGCAATACTGCATTGATAATAAATTTCGGCATCAGAATTGCTCCTCATAACTGTTTACTTCAGCGAATACTTCGTAGCTGCCATCTTTTTTTAGCAACAGCACTTTATAGGCTTGAAACCTTTCATCAATTTCCATCCCCGGTGAGCCAAGTGGCATAGCGGGTACGCTTAACCCAATCGTGTTTTCCGGGGGTGATTGTAAAAACTGTTTAATGAATTTCGCAGGCACATGACCTTCAAACGCAAACCCATCGGCATGCACCGCGGTATGACACGAGCGGAATCTTGCTTCAATGCCGTATTGACTCTTTATTTCGCTCATTTGCGGATGTGAAAAGTTTTTGCCTTCGACCTTAATATTTTGGGAGGTGAGATGATCTAACCATGAGGTACAACAACCACAAGTCGGGGTTTTAGCGACCAATAGCTCTATGGTTTTGCTTTGTGCAAAACTGTTGTTTGAAAAAATACTTAAAAATAACGTGAGTGAAAAAATTAACTTTGAGAAAACTCGCATCGCCTGCGCTCCTAATCACAATAAAAACAAAACAATAAAATAAGTGATTAATCGGACACACACGCCAAATTTTAGGCGCACTTATCCTAGGTTAGGCAAAAATCGGCGGGCGATATAGATTAGAAATTGTTGTAGCTGGTGGTGTTAATGACGCATTTTGAATTTTTTCAAAACTAGAGAAAAAGCCCAGCGTCTGAACTGACTGTGGGACATAAGTGAAAGCATGACAGGCATTGATCGGGCAAACACATTCAACCTCGCAGCAATCCATTGATAAAGATTCGCTTGCTGACGAAGACATTGACGACATTTCGTCTTGTGACATTACGTGATGCATCTTGCTATCTTGAGTCATCATGGTCATATCGCACTCATGGGCAGCAAAAGCCGTCATTTGGCCAAATGGCGAAACGACTAAACTTAAAAACAGCATGATTGATGCGATGAATTTAAACATAACAACTCAATAAAATTAACTGTCGCTAATGCTAAACAATTTTTGTGAGGATAGCAAAACCTGTAATGATACTTAGATAGCCTAGCAGTAAAGTATTTGCAGGCACAGCATGCATTAACATACTTGGCATTTGCTTATATTGCTTGTATTTCAAAACAAAAAAGCTGTGCCCTTCAAACTGAGCGAAGTGTTCAAAATAGGGTTTAAGTTTTTTGAGATAAGGTTCAAAGAAGGCTTTAATGGCGCTCAAATAGAACATACAGAACGTCGATGCCCCCATGACTTCAAGCATCAACGTCAGCTCCATTGCCACGAAAATCTCTGGCCCTGCAAACACAACAACAATCAACATAGCTAAGCTGTACCAAGAAAATTGTTTTATTTTTTCAATTAGTTTTTTGTAAGACTTAACTAATAGCTTCATGTCCTTAATTCCTTTTCCATACCTGAGAAATGCTAAATCCTGATACTAGCAAAAAGCCGTTAAATATAAAAATCGATTAATTAACAAACAAATAACAACGGAGTACTTAAGTTATTTCTAAACTTAAATAGAACGCCATAATCCAAAGGTGATGTTATGAGTAAACTAACTTTGGGAATAATTGGTGGGCTCTTAAGCGCAATTATTGGCTTTATTGCATGGCAGCAACTCACCCCGCCAGATCCATTCCTAGCTAGACAGGTGAAATCAATCGCACCTGCAGAAGATAACTATTTAATCGATTTTTACCCCCATATTTCTGAACACCAACGTCCTGAAGAGACTTACCCATTCCCCATTCCACTTGGTGGAGTCGGACCAGCAACCAATTTATATTCAGGGCCGAACCAATATCCTTTCTTTTGTATGTCAGTTGATTCAAAGGTTGGCCAGCCTGAGGTCGATAATCAAGAGGGCTTTGGTGTGCCAGTGACAAGTGAAAGCGGTGAACTTTTAGGTTTCAGCAAAGATTGTGGTGTTAAATCGCACTTACAATACTTTGCTATTAATGATGAAAAACAGCCCGAAAAACTTACCATTGAACAGGCCAAAAACTACCAAGGGGCGCTATTTAGAGCGGAGCAAGGCACAATTAATCGCTTTATTTATACCATTGTGATGCCTATCAAGCCTGAAGAAGTGGGAGATAGATTAGCAAAGTCGCAGTGGAACAATCGATTGGTGTATCAATTTAATGGCGGCTCAGGCATTGGCTTTAGACAAGGTCGGCAAAAAACCTATAAAGTTATGCAGCGCCAAGTTGACCAACTGCTTGATGGTTACGCCATTATCAGCTCAAGTGGTAATAAAACCAGCTATACCTATAACATGCTGCTAGCAGAAGACACCGCTCGTAGAGTTAAAAAACAATTTACCAGTTTATATGGTGAGCCGCTTTATACAGTGGGTGTAGGTGGCTCGGGTGGCGGCCTTGCGCAATATTTAATTGCTCAAAACAGTGCGGGCATTTTGGATGGCTTGCTGCCTCTTTATAGTTATCCGGATATGATAAGTCAGACCACTTATGCGCTCGATTGTGATCTGTTAAACAACTATTTTACCTTTAGAGCCGATAACCGACAGGCATGGCGAGATTGGGATAGACGCCGCTTAATTGAAGGCATGAATGCCATTAATGACTTTCCGCAGCGGGCCGGGTTTTTGCAACCTCTAAACCAACTTATGGCCGGCTTTGTGCCTAGCTTTCCCGATGGTAACAGCGAATGTATAAACGGCTACTTTGGGCTGTCTGCTTATATTAACAACCCTAAACAGGGCTTTTTAAGGCCTTTATTTGCTGAATCTGTGGTTGATCAAAATAACTGGAGCTATTGGCAAGACATGAAACATGTGCTCGGCACAGACAAGCAAGGTTTTGGCCGTTCAACTTGGGATAACGTGGGCGTGCAATATGGGTTAAATGCGCTTCTTGAGAGTAAGATCAGTATCGAGGAGTTTTTTGATATCAACTACAACATCGGAGCTTGGAAGTCACAGCCCACCATGCAAGTAGAGCATATCATTACACCACTTGGCCCTCACAAACCGCTTTGGCTCTCCCTTTGGGGCAGTGAAAACATTTATGAAGCAAACCAGGGACCTGCCCAGCGTCATACCGCTAGCCTTGAAGCCATTGAGGCCGCCTATCGTTCAGGCCAAGTGTTTATAGGTAAAGTTGACCTGCCAATCATAGATGCCAGACATTACCTTGAAAATGAGTTAGACATGCATCATATGTCAGCCTCTTTTTATAGCCGTTTACGAATAGATAAAGCCAATGGCGATCATAAAAATCACATTATTTGGGTCGCCCATAAAGATCATGACCCAACACAAGCTGCGTTTGCCATGATAGATAAATGGCTTTTAAACCTTAAACAAAACCCTAACCTGAGTGTTATTGAGGCAAAGCCAAAAGAGTTAGGCGATACCTGCTTTGAAGCCGACGGCAGTACCTATGCCAAAGGCGAGGATGTGTTTGATGGTAAATGGAATCAAAAGTCAGACGGTGCGTGTCAGTCACGCTTTCCGATGTTCAGCACCAGCCGTATTGAATCAGGCGGTCCTTGGGCGGGCGACATCTTCAAATGCCATTTAATTGATGTTGAAGCAGCAATAAACAAAGGTATGTATGGCACCCACCCAATTACAAAATTAGCAGAGCAATTAAAGACCGTTTTCCCCCATGGCGTCTGTGATTATGAGCAAGGAGATGTGGGAAGACCGAGTAATATTTAGGTAATGCATGTAGGCGCGGGTTTCCCCCGCGCTTTTGTGCGCGATATAAAGTCGTCGCCTACAGGGATTGATGATGAATAGCTGTTTTAATCGACTTAAACTCTTGTACAATCAAACTTGTTTTATGTATGGGAAACTTAAATGAACGCACTTTTCTCTTATGGCACGCTACAGCAACCTCAAGTTCAACTTGATACATTTGGCCGTTTACTTGAAGGTCAAAAAGATACTCTGATTGGCTACACACTAGGTGAAGTGAAAATCACTGACGAAGCGGTCATTAAAAGCAGCGGTAAAGAATATCACCCAATTCTAATTAAATCCGAGAATAAAGAAGATACTGTTGAAGGCACTGTATTTTTAATAACAAATGCTGAATTACAACAAGCCGATGACTATGAAGTGGATGACTACCAAAGAGTCAAAGCGCAATTAGCATCAGGTAAAACTTGCTGGATCTATGCGGCAGCATCTTAATTGAATTCATCTAACTATAGATTCAGACCCTTACTTACACTCTATTACACTTAATTTGTATACATAAATAAGGGCCTGACACTAAAATTGAAATACTCTCGTTGAAGTTTGTGAGAGAGAACCTCTACTCGTTCTTAACTATAAAAAGGAAAGATAATGCGCAAATTAGTCTTTTACATTTTGCCATTTGCTTTAACAGCCATCAGTGGCTGCTCTACGGAAACAACTGAGTCTGATAATGTTAAAACCAGAGCAATATGGTCAAATATTTATGTCACATCAGGGGGATATGATAGTCGAGTTATCGCTGAACTAAACTTAACCGATGAATTTGGCAATAACATAAGTTTATCAAGTTCTGATAAGTTAGAAGCAAGAGTAGGCAACAACACTAAAACTCTTGAAAAACATACTGATGTATTCGATGTTGACTATCGCGCCATCTTTGACGAACACAGTGAAAACACCCAATATGTTGTCAATTTTGTGCGTTCAGAAGATAACGTCACCCTCACAAATACACTTACTTTGCCTGCGCCTTTTGAAATACTTGCCCCGCAAAAAAGCCAATCTTTCTCTAATTCTGAACAGTTAGTGATCGAATGGTCTAATCATAGTACCTCAGACAAACTAGACGTAACGCTTAACTCAACTTGCAAACTCAAAGACGGTGGGTCTCAAGCTAATGCTGAAAAGTTTGAGAATGTAACAGACGACGGTAAGTTAACCATTGATCTAGATACTCTCGATATGTTTAAAGATGAAAACTTAAACACACGCCAAAACTGTTCTGTTAATCTACTTGTAGAACGCTTTAGATTAGGCAGTGTTGATAGCAATTATGCCAGTGGCAGTAAAAGCAGAGCGTCACAACAAAGACGTTTGGATGATATAACTATTACACTGCGATAATACAAATACCCTGCAACAAATCGTTATAAAACCGTTAAATAAATTAACCTTTATTGTATACCAATTATGCAATAACAATTCAAAAAGGGTGCTCTAGAAATTTAAAGCACCCTTAAATCATAAGCTTAGAGTAAATACACTCAAATCGACCAGTTAGTAATATTGCTGTAATAAAACTCTTGGATAATACATACCATCTTATACAGCAACCTATTTAAAGTTATGAACCACTCACCGTTATTGCTCGGATTCACACCCCGTACAATGAACGACTTAGATAATTACAGTGTGCAACATACCTGTCAGTACGACACATTAAAGCTAGATTATGCAAAAGAAGGCATAACCTTTAATTGCGTCTTACCGTACGATGCACAGATCGGTGATGTGATTTCTTTATCAGCAACAAAACCTGATGCGAGAGCAGAAAGCTTTAGTGCAGAGACAACTTTAACGAAAGCTGATTTAGAAAATAAGAATGCAATATTAAAGCTGATAGGTGAAGGTGAAACCGATGATTACCTGATGCAGCTTAACTTGCTTGGTTTGCACGGCTCAATAAAAAATTCAGCCGAGTTTAATGCGCATATAAAAAGCCAAGCAATTAAAAAGAAAAAAATTAACGCTATTTCCCCTTGGCTCATAAGTGCTAAAAAACAGGGTGCAAAACTGATGTCAGTGATGCTCTCTGCTTTTTAGATTACTAAGCTGTTTTTCAGCCCCGCTAATTTAGCGGGGCTTTTTTTTCACCAATAAATAAAACCCAAAGGAATAATAAAACCAAAAGCGACTAATATCGTTCTTCTTCCCCACGGACTATATTTTCCTTTGACCATAAACAATGCGCTTATTGCTAGAAAAATAAGCAAGCCAGCAAATAAATCCGAAAAAACTATCCATGCTTTATGGGTTTCATTTAAATGCAATCTATTTATAGCTTGAAAAACCGGGCGAGCTTCAATATGTTCAAAAATAAGCTGATGATTATCAAGGTTCAGCGTGATGTTACCATCACTTTTCAAAAACACTTTAAACTCAGTCGGTGAGGCCCAATACGTTGCTTTTACCTCTACCCCTTCCTCGATATAGTTAAAGATTTGCGAAAGTAAAATCTCATCACTCGTTTCATGCCACTTAGTAACGGGAGCTTGGATCAGTTTATGTGTTACTTGATAGTTTGGATTCCAGTCATCTTTATGATTCACCGCAATACCAGATACAGCAAACACTAAAACCATACCGATGCAAAAATAGCCTACATCTCGATGTAAGCTTCTATTGAAACGATACCAATTAATGTTTCTCAACTTATTGATCAAGGATCGAAACCCCAGTAGGCACTAATTGATATATAACTAACGGCTCAGTGACAGAGGCAGGGTCAAACACTTCATTCTTAGCAATGGCTTGCTGAGCTTTAATTTGCTTTGTGCGCTCAAGGTCATACTCAATTTTATTCAGTTTTCCGGTTGCGATAGCTTGACTACCTTTTGCACTCATTGGGAAAACCATGTCGCCATCTCTAACCTTAATTCGCAGATTTTCAAAACGTTTGTCAGATGCAATCGTCATCCAACAGCCTCGCTTTTTACATACCCCTACAACAGTACCTTTTATTGTTACAGGCGAACTTAGGTATTTGTCAGGCTGTGCCATTATGGTTGAAATTTTTGTCACGTTTTCCGCATCAACATCAGTGCCAAAGTTTATATTCTTAGCAAGTGCCAAATCTGAAAAGGTTAACAAAACCGCAACTAACATAGATTTGTAATACATATTATTCCTTATTTATAGTCATAAAAATTATGGTGAGGGCCTCTAGCAGGCGATGCAGTGATTGAGTGTAAGAATGCTTCTAGGGCTTTCATTTCTTCATAGTTTAAATTCAAAGGCTTTAAAAGCTTTGATGTAACAGGAGACATTTCATCATTAGGGTCTTTGGTAAATTTAAAGCCGCCCGCATTATAAACGTTTAATATGCCTTCCATATTGGCGAAGCTCCCATTGTGCATCCAAGGCTTGGTATTCATAACACCACGTAAGCTTGGTGTTTTAAACTTACCAACATCATCTGCCTGTTTCGTCGTCTTGAATCGGCCTAAATCTTCTAACTCACGTTTATACCAAGTAAGACCTAGGTTATGAAATTTATTATCACTAAACAATGGGCCCGAATGACAATTCATGCATCTTGCTTTTGTTCTGAATAGATGCAGACCCCAGAGAGCCTGATCTGATAATTTCTTAGAAAATGCCAACTTGGCTTTTTCATTTTTTTGCTTTGAAGATTGTATGAAATAGTCAAAGTCACTCGACCTAGACAAGATGGTTCTTTGATAAGTGGCAAGCGCTTTTGCAATGTCTGTTGCTTTCACCCTATCCGCATTGAATACTTTTTTAAATTCTGCTTTGTAACCTTCATTTTGATTAAGGCGTTGTTCCAACTCTTCAATTGAAAAATTCATTTCCACAGGATCTAAAATTGGCATTAAGGCTTGCTCCTCTAACGAAGCTGCTCTGCCGTCCCAAAACAACGTTTGCCAAAACGCTGAGTTTTCAATGCTTGGCGCATTTCTTCTGCCTTTTAATCTATCATGACCAAAAGACACAGCGCGACCATCGGCCCAGCCTAAGTCTCTGTCATGACAGCTTGCACAAGCAATTTGTCCCGAACGAGACAGTTTTGGATCATGAAAAAGCTTTTCTCCTAGAAGCACTTTTTCTTTACTAAAAGGGTTAGCTTGCGGGAAAGTTGGTATTGGTATTAAACCAATCTCAACATGCTCAACTCCCTCATCTAAGGTTGGCTTTGGCCACAAATGCGCAGGTTGTGAGTATTGCTTTCTTAAATTGTCGATATTTATATCATTTGCCAATGATAGCGTTGGCAAAAATATAAATACCAAAGTGATGACGGTAGTAAAACGGTGCATGTTATTTATGCTTTAGCTCAAACATTTCTGGATCTTTAGCTGCCAATTTTTTTGCCGCATTTAACTGAGATGCTTTCACTGTAATACAATGTTTTTTCTCATTTTCGCGAGCAGACACAAACTCAGTGCCTAGTTCATGCTTTTCTAATTGAATTGCATGAATATCGTTTGCAGGTTCGTAGCAAAGTGACGCAACAACGGCTGTGGTCAAAAGTAGTGATGTCATAGTGATATTTCCTATTATTTATATATGTAATTGATATGTTTCTAATATGAGTAATTTAAGCCAAGCCAAAAACGGCGCCCAAGCTCTAAACCCGTCGAAAATGGCGCCACTTGGTAAGTACGTTTGTTCAGTAAATTTTCACCTTCGAAAGAAAAAGACAGAGTGTGCTTACCAACAAGTGGTACTGAATACTTAACACTGCCACTCAATAACCAGTAAGCAGGCCTTTCTTGAATACTGTAAACTGGGTAGCGAGTTTCACTTGGCTGGCAACCATCACATAAAGATGAAGCACTCTTCACTGATTCAGTTGTGCCTGTGTTGTAAAGTGCATCTTGATTAGAGTGATATCGAATAAATGAAGAGACAGACCAGTTTCCAAAGCGCCCACCCCAACTCAAGTTGGCAATAATAGGGCGATTAAAATCTTCTTTGACTAAATCAAGGTCATGTTTTGTCACCAACGCGTATTGAGAACTCGGCACTGTTGAACTTTTGATACTACTATTTGCAAGAAATACGAGTTCATCAGTGTTGTAGTCAAAGTTTAAAAAGCACTTTGGAAAATCCGGACAAGTGCGCGCTTCACCATCAAAGGTTTTTTCATCCGTGACATTCTTCACGTGTGATACGTTAAATTGCACATGCTGATTATCAAACGATGCCATCCAAGACAGTGAGTAACGATCATATTGACTGTAACCTGAGTTGGCGCCATACAGGATTGATTCTCCCGAATCATTAAACCCTTTTTCTCGATTAATTTGATCTTTATTGAGTCTGTTTATCCACTTCAACTCCACGGTGCCACCGAACAGTTGATGACGATAAGCCAGTGTAAATTCGTCACTATATGGGGTTTTCAGATTTTCGTAGACATGCCGATGGCCTCTGTTTTTCAAAGCGCTTTGCCAATTTAACACGCGATTATTAAATGCGGCTCTGTACTCGTTATAAGTGGGTAATTTCGCTTCGTTTAATTTGTAATTTAGGCCGTCATTAGAATAATAACGACTCGCGCCAAAGACGAATTGAGCATCATCATTAAAAAAGTTGTAAGAGCCTCTTAGCCTCGGAGAAACATTATGATTTTTAAAAAAGTCATTGAAATCATAACGAAGACCCGTAGCAACAACTAAGTCTTGCCATTGTATTTCATGATCGACATAGGCCGAGAACTTGTTCATGTTTGCTTCGGACTCAGCCGCTGGTATGACGGTTCTGCCCTGAAAATATTGGCCAGACGCAATAATATTCTCACTGTATAGCAGTAAATCGCTTTCATCTGTGAAATCGAGCGGCCTTCCTAACTCTTCTTCTAGCTGGGAAAGCGGCTTTTTATATTCACTCTCAATACAATCTATGGTGTAGCCTGCGCAGTTAATATTTGCAGCAGAGACGGCATCATTGAAAGCAATAGAATCGTCTAATCGATTAAACTGTGAATATAAATACTCATATTCAAAACCAGCATTGGTTTGATGAACTAAACCATTTGAGATTATCTCTGAAAACTCAAAGTCATGTTTAAACAGTACTGAGCGTTGATTTTTCTCAATATCACCAAAGCCTCCTTCAAGGAAATTAGCATGATAGTGAGACTCAGGAAGGGCTTTACCCGGTTGATTTAACCAAACAAACCAAGCTGGTGGCGCATCTTTTGAATTCTGACTTTGTTTGTACACAAACAGGTTTTCAAAAGCCCCCCATGATCGTTCTCCCTCCCACTTTAAAGACGCTTTTTGTCCGCCTCCCTCTACGGAATAAGGTGAATTTTTTGCAGTATCAGCAAAATACTCTCCACTGTATGGTCCATGAAAAAGATTTAGGGTAAGCGTGTCATTTGCTGTCACCTCATATTCAAACTTAAGCAGTGCATTATAGTTTTCTTGTTGCTCAATTTTTAGATCACCAACGCGTTCTACACTCTCTTTAGAACTTAATAGCTGGATCTGGGCAAGAAAGCTTAAGTCACCTGTAATTGGTGAAGACACATATGCACTGTAAGTACCTTTTTCGAACACAGCATCTTTGTCTTTAATTCGACCATCATGTTCGGGTGAATAAAACCGATTGTACTCAACAAAGCTATCTGCGGTTTTTCTAAAACTAAAACCCGCTTTTAATTCATCAGCAATCTTTCTAGTGCCGGCAATCACAACGCCACCTGAAAACGCACCATATTTTGCTGGCACATTGCTGTCATATACCTCAATGCTTTCAACCAACTCAAGATTCAAAAAAATTTCCTGACTGTGGCCAACAACGTCATCCGCAAGATTTTTATCTGACGTTACGCTTGAATCATTCAATAAAGAATTATTTGAAACACCATCGATTAAATAGGCTGTTTGTGCACCTGAGGCACCAGATATAGATACCTCTGATGGACGAATATTTGAAACCTGATCGGCCGATTGTGCTGATTCGGCATATTGCACACCGGGAAGTATTGCCAGTACCTCATTCAGATTGCCATTACCGAATCGGTAGTCTTCAATCATTTTACGATTTAGGTTGTAGCGACCCTTACTCGAGAAAGAGATGGGGTTAATTTTATCGCCACGTACTTCGATCACCTCAAGAAGTGAACCACATTTGTCTGACTTTGATTGCGTGTCGCATTGTACAAATTCAGACTGTTCAATTTGCTTTTGTGCTGTTGAAGGCTTGCTTTCTTCATTTGAGAAAACAGGAGAAGTTAGCACAAGGCTAACCGCTCCTATATAAAGTGTATGCTTCATGACTACTTTTTAGATGCATCTAGAGGATATGCGTCTTGGTCGTCATTGACACCATCGTTATCACTATCAAGGTCTAACTCTATCCCTGAGTCAGTGATCATTTGCTCGGTTGCAAAAGGCGCAAAGAAGTTCGCTTTGCCATCACCATCTGTATCTACAGTCGCAATATTCGTTGTTACGAATTGATTCAAAACACTCAATGCATTGGCAACTTGGTTGATGATTGAATCTATTTCAACTTCACCTAAACCTGATTTATCTTTTAACGCAAGTGCTTGTTCAAATTGACCCAGCTTTATGAGTTGATCTGAAAACACTGTATAAAAAGTCGCTTTTTGCTGTACAGAGCCATTGACATCTAATCTGGCTATATTCCACGTAACTAGCTCTGACCACAGCGCATTGGCTTTGTTTAGCTCGACAGCAAAGTTATCATTTTGACCCGCTGATTGCTTAATCGCACTTTGAAGGGCAACAAAGTTTAAATCTCTATAACTTGATTTATTAAAAAAATCTTTTGTCAAAATAAATTGATATTCAGCATCAATATTAGTTTCAAGCTGCTTTATAAGCACAATAGCCTCAGCCAAAGATTGATTAGCTTTAGTGTGCAACCCACCTCTTGCCAAACTCACAGCAAGTTGCATCATGTCTTCCACTTTTTCGCTTAGCTCATTATCATCATATGCTTGAATAGACGTTTTTACTTTGGCAATCACTGGCTCTGCTTGGCTTTGTTGTCCAAGTAGCCCATGATGTTTAATTAAATCTAAATGTGCTTGCGCAACGTTTTCGATTAAAACATCTGTACCCTGAGGAGAAGAGTAATGTGTATTTGCAATGTCACGGCAAGTCGCAAGTGCATCAATCGCGTAAGTGTTATACTTTTGTTCAGCGGTTAACCTATTAAGCTTCATAAAAGTATCAAGAAGAAGGTTGCAGCCCGTAACACCCGTAACAAATGGTGTTGTATCAAGATTTTGAGCTAGATATTTTTCGTCTTTCAGTACATTTAATGCTTCCAATGCAAACTTGCCAGCAGCCTCATAATGGCCCTGTTCAATTAAAATCGTTGAAGCACCAGGGCTTTTGCTACTGAAGGCTAATAAATTAGTAAATAGCGGCCTAAGGTTCTCATCATCACGGGTGTTAAGTACTTTTTGTAATGCGTCATCTTTATTTGTTGCATTACGAACACTCGCCAATAAACGTGCTTCTTCAGCCTCTTCAATCAGCATACTTCTGTAGAAACTGGCTTCGTCATATTTAACAGCTAAGATATCTTCTACGCTAAGTTCTGGATACAAAACGACAAAGCGCGGCGCCATATCAACTAATCCAAACGGGTATTCTACATGTGTTACGTCAGCATGCTCATCGGCAAGAATTGGGTAGTTTTCGTCAATGCCAGCTACACCATGTAGCGCTAAACCATCCAGTAAAGCAGGTTTCGCGGCTTCTAGCTCACCTAGCTTAATATAGTTATCAACTACATAACTTAGCGCTACTTGACGCACACTATGATAAAACTTACCCAAATTACCATTTCTGTCGTTACGAACTTCCCTTGCTGCAATCAATTTAGAGTAACCGTATAAACGGTCATTCATTTCAACAGCTCTTAGCCTGTCAGCTTCGTTACGGGATGATTGCCAGTATTCGATTTCTGCATCAACAGAATCTCTAAAAGCAAAGACTAGTCTTAATGCTTGTGTTGTCGCATCGCTATCTAGAATCGTCTTGAATAAAATATCAAGAATATTGTAGCTCTGATTGGCAAGCTCAAACTCACCGGCCTGCCTATAAGAAATTGCCAGTTCATCAAAAAACACTTGATCGTTTGAGCTGAAATTGGCCAACCCTTTATCTGCGATATGTTTCGTATAAAGGTTATTTGCTTTTAATCTGAGGGCATTTGCCTCTGTGTATAAGCCTTGATTGTTGTAATGATTTGAGACTGAAAGAAGTGCATCAGCAAGCTGCTCTTCTTTAACGATCGCACTTTCGGTTAAAAACCTTTCTACTTCTTTGGTTAAACCTGCAGCGGCATAGCCTGAAGCTAAATTTGCATTAAGTAAACCTAAGTTCACATCGTTTTTAACTTGTGACAGCATACTCTCTGCACGTTTTAGATGTGAGTGGCTACTTGCGTAATAGTAATATGCACGATCGGCATTGGTAGTTAGGCCTGTGGCTATCGCGATTTCTTTGCTAACAGAAGCGCCATTGCTATCTGTCACTGTTAACTCAAACTTATCTTCAACAACGGTTAAAGACTGCGGCGTATAAGTAATTTCACCCGTTTGGCTATTTATTTCAAGCTCACCATTTTCTGGTGAATGAGTAATAGAATAGGTTAATAAATCTTGTTCAATATCAGTGGCAGACACTAAGCCTTTTTTGACTTCTGCACCACTGATCAAGACTTTATCAATTTCGATCACTGGCGCATCATTTACCGACTCAACATTGATTTTAAGTACTGTTTTAACTGTTTCAGTCCCATCAGTGACTGCTACTTCAAGACTATCTTCACCAAAAAAGTTGTCATTCGGTGTGTAGTCTATTTTACCGGTCGAAGGGTCTAATTCAGCAATGCCGTTTGCTGGTGCATTCGCAATAGAATAAGTGAGTGTTTGTGCATCAGCATCTGATGCAGATACCGTTATAGAAGCTGAATTATCTTCTTGCAAAGATAAAGTGAATTCAGCCTGAGAGAATATTGGCGATGTGTTTTTGTCTGCTTCAGTTGAACTTGAGCCACAGGCGCTCAGCATGACTGCACTAACCGCAACAGAGAGTAGTTTTAGTTTCATTAGATTATCCCATTTAAAATCGAAACGGATCCTAATGATAATTATTATTATTAGCAATAACTAAATTAAATTGTTACATATAATAATTAGGAATAAAAAATCTTCACTATTAAACATTGAAATATAAAGAAAATTTCACTTTCTCTTAATTGAGTAGTTAGATTATTAAAAAGACACAGGTGTTTTTGTAAGAGAGGAATGAGTCAAATTAATGAAAAAAAGCCCTAAAATTAGAGCTTTAACACTATTTCATTTATTCGACCAAATTGATTTGGAATTATTCAGGAAACGATAATTTTCCCATGCTTACGCCAAATTCAGTCGAATTACCAACTAAACACTCGTTTGCCAACACAGCAAATAAAATCGCTTCTTTTGCATCTGGGTCTAAATCAATTTTATTACTGTTTTCAATTACTATGTCAGTAGAGACTAATCCCTGAATTCTTTGCATCAATATTGGATTATGCACCCCACCACCACTGGCATAAACGTTTAGTTTTTTACTTTCTGAAAGGAAATTTAGCTGCTCAGCTATTAGTAAAGCACTCAACTCACACAAGGTTGCCATAACATCTTCATGTTTCAAGTGAGTTGTATTTGAGCTTTCCTGTGCAGTTTGTAAGTAAGCTAAATTAAATACCTCTGGTCCTGTTGATTTAGGGAGTTCTAACCCAACAAAATCGTTATCTAAAAGCTTAGATAATAAAGCTTGGTTAACGCAGCCTTTCGAAGAAATAGCGCCATCACTATCAAACGCTAGGTCGAAATGCTTCTGCATGTAGGCGTCCATAATGGTATTGCCTGGGCCCAAATCACTACACAGGATGTCGTTGAAGCTGCCTGCCTTTGGTAAATAAGTGATATTGGCGATGCCGCCCAGATTCAATAAAACACGGTGTTCAGAATTCGATGAGAAGCAAAAGTAATCGCCAAATTGTGCAAGTGGCGCACCTTCACCGCCCGCTGCAATATGCTTTTGTCTGAAGTCGCTCAAAGTGACTATGCCCGTCTCGACAGCAAGGTGATCACCATCACCGATTTGTAAGGTGGCATTACCAAAATTTTCAAAATCATGCTGATGCTGAGGGCAGTGATAGATTGTTTGACCATGACTGGCTATGGCATCTATATCTTCGGGATTAACTTGCCATGCTTTTAAAGCTTGGTTGATCAGTTGACCGTGATACTTCCCTATCCAAGGGTTTAGAAGTGTGAGATATTCTAGCGATACTTGTGGTTTGGAAAATACAGTTCTAATTTTGCTTTTAACTTCATCAGGGTAATCAACTGTTTTGAAGTGTTTTAAAGTCACTTCGGTACTCGTGCCACAACCACTTATTTCACACAAAGCGATGTCTAGTCCATCAAGTGACGTACCACTCATTAAACCAATAATTTGGCGTTTAGGTTTTTGTGAAACGTAGTATAACTGTTCAATGTTTTTGCGCACTTTTAAGCCCCAAACCCTAATTGTTTCACTTTACTCAGCACCGCTTGATAGCGAATATCTGTACAACACCCAAACCCAGTGCGTTGTCGAAATTTCGAAGATGTCGATAGAGGTGAAGTCATGCCTGTTAAGAAACGGGTGAGTATTGCTAAACTTGGCGCAACACCTATTTGCATTAAATGTTGCCTCAATGCATTCAGGTCATTTCTTAATGCTTCATCTGATGGGAACTCAGTTGATTTAGACTGCTCAAGTTTAGCAACTTGTCCTCGACACGCTGAGCAGTGACCGCACTGCTCTGGCGCATTTGTGTCATCAAAATATCTTGCCAAGTTGTAACTCAAGCACGTATTTAACTCAAAGAAACGAAGCATAGCAGCGATACGCTTAACCTCAGCTTGCTCTTTTTCTAAAAAGTAATCGGCAAGCTCTTTCGCTAAATCTGGCTGGACTAACTTACTTTCATCAACTTGATACACTTGCATCATACGCTTTGATTCAAGCTCAATAAGCCCTTGTTCATGTAAATAATCTAAGGCGGCAACAATACGATTTCTATCTTGCCCTTGTTGCACTAAGGCTTGAATATCAACGGTGCCCCACACTTTTTTAAATTGTGTATTAGCAAATATTTGCTGGATAAATTGCTGACGATTTGGGTCAAACAGGCTTAAAATTTTGTGCTCCGTGTGCAACCATTTAAATCTAAAGTCGGCATAAAACGCGTATTTAGCTTCAATCACACCTTTTAATTCGAGTTGTACCAACAGAGTTTTAAGCGCAAGGAGCCTTATATTACTGACCTTAGAAGCACTGAGCTCCTGCATTTCCCATAAACCATGCTGTTGCTGAGATTGAATTTCATCAATCAGTGCTTGGATACTAGTTTGTTCAGGCGTATCGGCATATACAAAGTTCTCAAGCGTAGCAACACCATCTAAATTAGCTAACGTGATACATTCCGAAAATTCTCCATCACGGCCTGCTCGCCCAATCTCTTGGCTATAATTCTCTATCGATTTTGGCAAATCATAATGCACTACAAAGCGGATATCTGATTTATCTATACCCATACCAAACGCAATGGTAGCAACTATCACTTGCTTTTGGTTACTCATGAAGTCATTTTGAATGCTTTGACGAAGTGCATCGTCTAAACCTGCATGATATGCAGCAGCATTAATGCCTGCAGCTTGTAATTGCTTTGCGACTTGCTCGGCTTGTTGTTGCAAAGTTACATAAACAATCCCAGCGCCAGTTTGTTGTTTTAAATAACCTATCAGTGCAGGAACTTTGTCTTCTTCAGGATAAGCATAAACACTTAAATCAAGATTAGCGCGATAAAAACCTGTTTGAACGATATGCTCAGGTTTTATTTCAAAGCGGCTAGCCATATCGAGTTTTACTTTTTTTGTGGCTGTCGCAGTTAATAACAGCACCAGTGGAATGTCTAATTCGTTACGATAGTCTGGTAACTTGAGATAGTCAGGTCTAAAGTTATGACCCCATTCAGAGATACAGTGCGCTTCATCAACAACCAGCATAGAAATTGGTACTTGCTTAATGAATTCTCTAAAACGCTCATTTTTAAAACGCTCAACCGAGATCATTAATACCTTTGTGCTGCCATTTCTGACATTTTGCATCACTGACTGACTTTCTTCACGATTTAACGTGGAATCTAAACTGGCTGCATTAATGCCTTTGCTTTTTAAGAACTCTAATTGATCTTTCATTAACGCCAGTAATGGCGAAATCACTAACGTTAAATTAGGTAGCTGTAAGGCTGTCAGCTGATAGCATAGAGACTTACCTGACCCCGTTGGAAAAATAGCAAGACTAGAATGGCCGTTTACTAGCTGGGTGATTGTTTGCTCTTGGCCTGGCCTAAATTCTGAAAAGCCAAAATATTGCGCTAAGGTTTGATGAAGCACCGACTCGGTCATGATGCGAAATTCCATGTTAACAACTGCTTAGCTAAGATAGCATAATATCAACTCCAAATAATACCGACGAGCTTATTATCAGAGTTGATATAGCTGTTGTTTCATGTCGTGTTTAACGTTTAAATCTCACCACTAATTCAACCATATCTTGAGATACTTGCGTGAGTGTTTGGCTAGCCTGTTCAACACTTGTTGCACTATTCAGACTATCACCTGCTAATGAAGCAATATTCACAACTTGTTGGTTTATATCTTCAGAAACATTCGCTTGCTCTTCGATGGCCGCTGCAATTTGCAGTGACATATCATTAATTTTATCAATTGATTCATTGATTTGAACCAGCATGTCGCTGCTTTGTAGCAAATGAGCCATGCCCTGCTGAGATTCTTGCTCACCTTGTTCAGCAACGACAACCGCATGCTCTGTACTTTGTGATAATTCGTTAATAATACCTTGAATTTCTTGTGTAGATTGTTGTGTTCTCTTAGCAAGACTGCGAACTTCATCAGCAACTACGGCAAAGCCTCGACCTTGTTCACCTGCTCGAGCAGCTTCAATCGCAGCATTTAGAGCTAACAAGTTTGTTTGCTCCGCGATTTGTTCAATAAACTGAGCCGCATCTGCGATACGTGAAGTTTGCTTAGATACCCCTTCTACAGATTGCTTAATGTTTAACACGGTATTCGTTAACGACTCTATTGCACGCTTGGTTTGATCGCTATATTCAGCACTTTGTGTTGCAAGATCGTGCGATTGGCCGGCTTGTTCAGCCGTTGCTTGAACATGGCCCGACACGTCATTAATGGTCATACTCATTTCATTCATAGCTGTTGCGACTTGCTCTGTCTGTAATTGTTGCTGTTCTAATTGCGTATTGGCATTTTGCGCCATAGCTAAAGAAGAGCTAGCTCCTTTAGACACATGCTTTGCCGCATCAGCGATACGGGTAACAACGGTGTCTAAGTGCGCTCGCTCACTGAGAATTCGTACATGTAAGTCAGCAATGTCACTTGGGTAAGTTGAATAAACAGACTTAGCAATGTCATCACTAAAGCTGCTCGAAAGCTCATTGCTTAATGCTTTGAAGTAGTAGTTCTTTTGTTTGCTTTTTAGGACGATGGTTAAAATAGTGGCAAGAATAGAAGAAGCAAAAGCCGCGACTTGATAACCTGAAATAAATGCAGCCACACATAAAACCAAAATAACAGCGAGTGCTGCGTAATACGTATCGACTCGGAAGTTAAACCCGGTTTTATTCTGTTTCGCTTGAGCGTAAATAAGTTCAGCACGCTTAATTGCTGATTCACTCGGTACACTTCTGACCGACTCGTACCCGACTACTTTGCCATGCTCTGTGACAGGGGTAACGTAGGCATCAACCCAGTAGAAATCACCATTCTTACAACGGTTTTTAACCAGCCCCATCCACGGCTTACCTTGTTTAAGTTCTGCCCACATGGTTTTGAATGCCACTTCAGGCATATCAGGGTGACGAACAATATTGTGGGGTTGACCAATCAACTCTTCTCTACTGAAACCGCTGATAGCAATAAATTCTTCATTACACTCGGTAATATTGCCTTGTAAGTCTGTCACAGAGATTAATTTCACATCAGAAGAAAAGGTTTTGCGATTTGCAGTAATTGGCTGATTGTTTCTCATTATGCCCCTCTAATGTAAAACAGCAGAATTTAGATTGATTTCGGGGCACGAAATCTACTAATAAATTATTTATTACGCAAACAATATTTAATAATTAGCGTAAAAATTAATACTAAATAACTATAAAAATTTACACGCTTTGCGCTGATTCAATAATGATCCTGTTTTTGGTGTCGAACGTATTGAAAATCTTGTAAAATCTTCCACTCTCAACACCGTCTCACTTTTTTAAAGAATGGTAATTTATAAAGGAGCATTTTGTGTCTCGTTTTTCTGCGATCACTGACAACCCGCATGAGGGTCGTTTTAATAAAAAGACTGGTATTTTGGTAACCAACTTAGGGAGCCCGGATGCACCAACGCCTAAAGCCTTACGTGTTTATTTGGCCGAATTCTTATCTGATCCAAGAATTGTCGAGATACCGCGCCTAATATGGTTAATGATCCTTCATGGCATTATTTTACGAATTCGCCCAAAGAAATCAGCCAAAGCCTATGAAAGTATTTGGACTGAAAACGGTTCGCCGCTTATTCATATTTCTCAGCAACAAGCAGACAAAATTGCCGAGAAGGTAAAAGCCAATAATCATAACGTAGAAGTTGAGCTTGCGATGCGTTATGGCAACCCTTCAATTGAAGCTGGCTTAGAAAAACTGAGAGATAAAGGTATCACTCGCATTGTCGTGTTTCCTTTATACCCTCAGTACTCAAGCCCGACGACTGGCTCAACATTTGATGCGATTGCACGCGTATTAAAAAAATGGCGCTGGGTTCCTGAGCTTCATTTTATCAATGGCTATCACACAAACCCACTCTACATTGAGTCTCTTGCTAATAGCATTCAAGAAGACTTAGATAAACATGGTACGCCACAAAAAATTGTTTTCTCTTACCATGGTATGCCAAAGCAATTTTTAGATCACGGTGACCCGTATCACTGCCTATGTCATCAAACCACGCGTTTAGTAGTAGAAAAACTAGGTTTAGATAAAGAGCTAGTTATGACGACTTTCCAAAGTCGTTTCGGTAAAGCTGAATGGTTAAAGCCATACACTGATGCAACCCTCGAGTCTTTTCCTAAAGATGGCATCAAGGATATCGCTATTATCAGTCCTGCTTTCAGCGCTGACTGCTTAGAAACACTAGAAGAATTAGAGGAAGAAAATCGCGAGATTTTCGAAGAAGCGGGTGGTGAAAAGTATCGCTATATTGCTGCGTTAAATGACAGAGATGATCATATTGACGCATTATATGATGTGTTAAAGCCAAACTTATAAACACGTAATAAACAGGCACTCACTCTAGTGAGTGCCTAACTTTGACTACAATTTGTGAAGCATATCTAAGCAAACTGAAATCGGTTTTGCTGGACTGTAAAAGAATCCTTGCACATTATGACAACCAAATTGCTTCAGCATGTTTACTTGCGCCTCTTGTTCAACCCCTTCTGCAATTAACTGTGTGCCAATATCATCGCCTAGTTCAACAAGGTACTTCACCATAGCTTGCTTTTTTTTGTCGTCGATAAGCGTATCAATAAAAGACCTATCAATTTTAACGAAATCAACCTGACTCTTTAATAGATGGCTTAACGAAGAATAACCAGTACAGAAATCATCTAGCGCAATTTGCACGCCTCTCTTTTGAAGATCACCCAGTACTTGCCATGTATATTGATTGGCAGCAACAGATTCGGTCACCTCAATCGTTAATGCATTATAAGGCAAGTTGTTTTCTTCAATCGCGTTGATAATCTGTTTATATTGATCGTTACTTGCTTTGAATTCATTAACAGAGCGGTTAATAGAAATTGATATGTGTGTATGACCTTGACTGTGAATTTTAGCCAAGTCTTTACAGCTCTTTTCTAGTACAAACTGACCGATTTGATGAATAAGACCAAACTCTTCGGCAATTGGAATAAACTGCCCGGGTGAGATAGCACCAAGCTCACTATCAGACCAACGCACAAGTGCTTCGAACTTACAAATTTCCCCTGTCGTTGAGTCAATTATAGGCTGGTAGTGCACTGAAAGTAGTTGGTATTTTATGGCCTCTTTGAGTTTGTCTCTGAGGTGTATTTTCTGTAAATAAGCATTTTGAATCGCTTCATTGTACAGTGCGATTTGACCTGGTGACGTTTTCTTTGCTGAGCCCAAAGCATGCGTTGCATGACTGATTAAAGTTGATGCAGTCAAAGGTTGATTTGATGTTAATTCTGCTACACCAATACAAGCTGTGATCTCTACCGACAATTCATTAAAGACATATGGAAGAGATATTTTAGACTGAATTTTTTCAGCCACAAGCATCGCATTATCTATGCCGCTGTTTTGGAGTAAAATAGCGAATTCATCACCGCCATAACGACAAACTATATCCTGCCGGCGTACGCCATTCTTTATTCGCTTAGCCACAGATAGTAAAACATTATCGCCAATCTCTGAGCCATAAACGTCATTGACTTCTTTAAACCGATCTAAGCCAATAAATAAAACTACAGACTCTTTTTTCTTCGCGCGGTTTTCCGAAATAACTTGCTCTAAGTTCTCTAAAAATGAGCGACGATTGGTAAGGCCTGTGAGCGGCTCATGATTTGCGTAAAACGTTAATTGGGCTTCATTACGCTTCCATTCAGTGATGTCTCTGAATATCGCGACATAATTGGTAGGTTGATTTAACTCATCTTTAACGACACTTAAAGTCAATTCTTCTGGGAAAATCTGACCATTTTTACGTCGGTTATAGATTTCACCTTTCCAGGTTCCCGAAGTTTCTAGCGCATGCCACATCTTTTTGTAAAACTGTTTGCTTTGCTGACCTGATGAAAGGACCCCCGGGTCTTGGCCCATTAGTTCAAAGCCTTTATAACCTGTCAAATCTTCAAATGCTTTGTTGACCATGATGATTTTGTTTTCATGATCTGTGATCATAATAGCATCTGTGGCGTGTTCGAATACCACATTGGTTAATTCTAGTTGCTTTGTTAGTGTATTAATTTGAGATATGTCTTGCACTGTAGCAGTAAAAACACGTTCAGATATTGGGCCGTTTTGATTTTCGATATGCCCAATAATGCGCATCAGACCTTTGCGTTTAGACAGTAGCTTATGTCGTACTGTGGTATCAATTTGCTCAATGTCCCCACGCTTTAAAAGCGAGAGCAAGTCTTCTAGTCGCTCTTTATCTCTTGGCTCTAAACACTCTAAAAAACAATCTAGGCTTAATTCTATATCATGATGCTTGCCAATAAGATGGCGCATTTCTTTACTAAACCAGTGCTTATCTTGTTCTAAATGCCAATTCCAAGAGCTTAATTTTGCAATGCGCTCACCTTTTGCAAGCTGCTTTAAAATCAAATCTTGAGAAGCCATTTCTAAGTTATGGTTTAATTCTGCACCAACGATGTAACTTAACTCTTTTAAAAACGATTGCTGACTGTCGGTTAATAGCCTTTCATCTTCGTACATACAAACCATTATACCAATAGGTGTATGATCTAATGCACGTAAGGTGACACCTGCATAACTATTGATGTTTAACATTCTTAATAATTCATCATCTACATAAGTCTCTTGCAGACAATGATTAAGCATACAGACCCCTTCACTATCTTGCGCATCATTGCAAGGCGTACCAGCAAGGTCATAAGTAATATTTGGTTGTAAAACGCCGTCCTTAGCATAACAAACTGTTTGTACTTGAGTTCTTCCATTAACAAATTGGCCGATTAGGCAATGAACAGGAGTAAGCTCTTCAAACATCATCTGAATGGCTTGTTCATACCTAGCTTGGCTATTCTCAAGACTGTAAAAATGGCTAAAAGAAAGTGTCATGTGATCCACTAATTAAACGACGTATATACAAAATGCACGAATCGTAATCATAATGGAAGGTTTGTGAAGTGTTTTGTAGTGAGATCAAAAAAATGCAGATAAATTGCTGCAACAATAAATTATTGCAGCAATTTTAAACGGTGCGGTTATTGAATTACAGGCTGAACGTCCAGACCATAACCTCCAATAACTGCTAAAACTAATACAAGTGAAGCTGCTGCCATAAGTTTAAGCATAAGTGGCAAACAGAATCTAAACCAGTGTGTGTATGGTACACCCGCCATACCTAGAATACCCATTAGTACGGCATTTGTTGGGATGATCATATTTGAGAAGCCATCACCAAACTGATACGCAAGTACGGCAACCTGACGTGGTACGCCCACTAAATCGCCTAGAGGTGCCATCAATGGCATAGTCACATAAGCTTGCCCTGAACCTGATGGTATAAAGGTATTTAATAAAGTTTGGATGATTAACATACCCACCGCTGACACTTCAGCACCCACGTAAGAAAGCGGTAAAGACATCGCGTGAACTAATGTGTGTAAGATTTGACCATCTTCCAATACTAATGCGATACCACGAGCAACACCAATTAAGATTGCTGTGGTAACTAAGTCTGACACACCTTCGATAAAACGATTTGCAGTTTCATCAGCTGATAATTTACCTAGTACTGCAACCACAGCACCCCAAGCGATAAATACACCACCTAATTGTGTTAAGTACCAACCTTTTGTAGAAATACCCCAGATTGCAATCACAAGCGTAACGATGAAGCTACCTAAGATCATCTGGTGGCGTTTATTTAATTGCGGGTAAGATGGTTTTTCTTGACCTTCTAAAGGACAAGGCACGTCTATCATCATTGACTTGCTTGGATCTTCATATACTTTTTTAGAGTAACTCCAAACATGGTGGAAACCGATTAAAACAAATGGAATGAAAATAGCAAAACGTAGCCAAACACCTGAATATTGAGGCACTTCAGCAATTTGTTGAGCAATTAGTACCGTGAATGGGTTAAATGCTGATACACCGTAACCGATACCATAACCCGCTACAATCATACCTACAGCTGTCATTGCATCAAGACGCATTGCCTTACAAAGGCCTACTAGAATTAATACAAAAGGAATGTATTCACCCGCTGTACCGATTGCACTAGACGCAAGCGCAAAACAAAATACAACCATAAAGATAAGACGTTGTGGTTTAGTACCATGTTTTTCTAAAAGGCGACCGATTAGCGCATCAACAGTGCCTGTTGCACGCGCGATTGCGAGTACACCACCCACAATTAATACAAAGAAAATGACATCTTGCGCCGCAGCAAAAGCGCGTGGAATAGAAGTTAGTAAATCCCATGGGGTAAGATAAGTTTTGTCTGCAACCTGCGCATAAGTGCCTGCCACAACCATTTGACGACCTGACTCAGTCGTACTTGTTTCAAAAAAGCCCTGTGGCACAACCCAGGTTGCAAATAAAGCTACAACCATCATGCCCAATAACAAAATCAAGGTATGGGGTACTTTTAAATTACCCATTTACACGCTCCTATTCTTATATATCTGAGACTCTCGAGTAGTCTGGAGCGCGCATAATACCTAAATCAGCGCCATTATTCACCTGCAAGATGTCAACAAATGAAAACAAGCATTGAAGGCGTCTAGTTTGAATAAGCTTGCTCTGCTATGTGCGTACGATTCCTTCCTGCTTCTTTGGCACTGTAAAGCGCTCTATCAGCTTGCTTTAACACAGTATCTATATCTTCGCTCAAGTTAGGCCAATGAGATATGCCTATCGAGGTCGTAACGTTACCGACTTGCTGAAACTTAAAGTCTGCAATGCTAAGCCTAAGCCTTTCAGCAATTTTATATGCGACATCTAGCTCTACATTTGGCAAGAAGATCAAAAATTCTTCTCCGCCTGAACGACAGACTAGGTCTTGCTCTCGGGCACAATTTTGCATAAGTGCTGCAAACTCTTTAATGACAATGTCGCCAATATCATGTCCATAGGTATCATTTACTCGCTTAAAATGGTCTATATCTAGTGCCAGTACAGAGAAAGCTTGTTCGTTTGCTACGAAGTACGATATCGCATTTTCCATACCTCGTCGGTTTAGCAATTGAGTTAATTGGTCTTTTTGTCTGTCTTGATCAAGTCTTTGAATTGTTTGTTCAATGCGTTTGTGGCTTGATAAAAATGCTTGTTTTAAATAATCAGCTTCAAAATACCAAGTATTAATTTTGTTGGCGTCAAACTTACTATCGAGACCTTCTTCTTTTAATGCCTGGGCTAAGCTTGCTAATGGTTGGGCTATCTTAGTACCAAACAAAAGAATAATAAGTAAAGTCAGAACAATAAGGGGTAATGTGCTCAACAGAACATCAACGATAGTATTAAAAACTTTATCAAGCGTTGCTGACTTATGACTTTGTGACACAACCCCCCAATTTGGTAACTTAGCTGGAGCGAATCCCGCCAGCATTTTCTGATTGTGTGAGTTAGCTGCAATCATACTACCTGATATACCAGCCAAAACCGCATCAACAATCTGGTTATCTATTACCTTCTCTCCTATTCTTGTTAAATCTTTATGGAAGATAATGTGGCCATTTTGGTCGACAACGTATGTGTAAGAATCATCATTATGGTGGTGTTTATCGAGTATTTGATTGAGAATATTTTTTTCTTGAAGATAAATCGCACCACCAACAAAACCGACAAATCTTTTTTGGTTGTCAAACACAGGTGAAGTAATACTCACGATTAAATTGCCGACCGGAGACAAGAAAGGTTCTGAGATATAAGTTTGTTGTCTAGTTAATGGCTCTAGTGCTTTCTCGCCTTCAATATAAGTATTGACTAAGTTCAGAGATGAGGGAGAAACGGCACGCACTTTGCCATGCTTATCAACAAAGATGGTTGCATTAAAACTATCGGTTTGTTTTAACAAACGCGCTAGTTCGATTTGTAATACAGTCGGGTCATCATGATTATTTTTTAAAGCATCAGAAGTATATTCGAGCTGAGTTAACACTGACCCCAAAAAAAGATCTGTTACATTCGCTATTTTGCTCGCATAGACTCTATTTGCATCTAGGGTATCATTGACTATCAAGTCTTTTTGAACTTTATAAACCGCAAAAAGCGCATTTCCAAGTGTTAGAAGCACACCGAAAAAAGCCAATATCAAAACTAAGCGTTTTAAATCAAGTCGCCTGAAGGCACCGAAAACATTAACCAAATGAACCTCTAATGGTTAAAAATATAAATACAAACTCAACATTACAAAGTTACGCTTAGAGAAAAATAAATCATTAATCTAAATCAACTTTATGTTTTAAATTTTATATACCAATTATAACAATAAAAAACATCAAAAGCCTCAAAAAATTGATTCAGATAACATTTTATTTACCAAACATAAGTTAGTCGTTTTTTCTATCTGACATCGGTATAATTTCGATATCTTAATTTGTGCTGATTTTTATGGTTCGCAGTAAACTCAAAGCCCTAACTACTCATCTTACTGTTGCTTGTGTATTGCTCGCCACTTTATGGCTACTTGTAAGTGACAAGCATGTTTTGATTATAGGTAATTCTCTAATCCTAGTCTATGTCGTGTCCTCTCTTGGTTTTTGCATAGTGCCCGAAAAAGATAAAAATAGAAAAAAGAAACACTAGCACCTAGACACAAATCATGGATGCTAAAACTCATCATTGTACTTCTATATTTATTTGAGCTATAAGCGTAACAAGCGACTATACTTCTAAAAAAGATATGTTCAGGATATGTTTTGAAGAAAATTAAACTTTTTGTATCAGCTACTATCATTTTTTTGCTTGGTTTTGTAAGTGGTGTTTACACCTTACCTATTTTAATGGCCCCACCTTCACCCAGCATGCTCGAATTTGCTACCGCAACATTAAATACAAAATACCAGGCAACTATCCCGGATTCTTTAAGCGGCTCTGACTTTCTTCACTTTGGAGAAGGGACTTTTTCTCTTTCCGACAAAAGTATTGTCTTTCAAGGCAGATTAGCTCCCGGTCCTGATTATCAGATCTATCTATCACCTAGTTTTGTAGAAGATGAAGCTCAATTTCTTCAAAATAAACAAAAAATGGTCAGAGTAGGAGAAGTAAAGTCATTCAATGGCTTTATATCTGAGGTACCACAACATATAAAAATTAACGACTATTCAAATATTGTAATTTGGTGTGAAGCATTCCAAGAATTTATAACTGCTGCAAATTACAAATGATGTCAGTGGCCTGTTTCGCCTTTCAAAGTTGTTTTGATTTAGCAATCAAATATTTCTTTGCTTACAAACAATAATGATTGATCTAGTTGTTTTTAAAACTGGTATTATATTGAATTAGTCACATAATTTAATTTTGGGATCTTCATGCACTCTTTCTCAAATCATGTACAGCTTGGCTATTATGGTGTTTTACCATTCTTAGCATGCATTTTTGGCAGCTTAATACTTGGAAGTAACGAAATGCTTATCCAAGCATTTACATTTTATAGCCTTGGTATTTCAGCCTTCTGCGCTGGTGTAATGTGGCGTCCTGGTGAGCAAAGCATAACTCATGCAGTGATGGCCGTTGTACTCATTATCCCCTTCTCTTTACTCGCTTTTGCAAATACCACAATTACTTTGGCATATTTGGCAATTTGTTACCCACTAGTCTTACTGTTCGAGCGAGGTATGCCCGCATGGCAGTCCTACCACAAGGATTATCACAAAATGCGTTTTATACTGACTTCAGTTTTGTTCGTTAGTCATTTGTTCATGATTGCACAACAAATTGAGCTTTCCAGCAACATATAAGCCTTAAATCTGCTATATGTAGTATATGGATCAAACTAGATGTAGCAGATGAAGATTAAATATTTTTATGCATTTATAATAGTTATCACCATTTGCTTGGCCTTTTTACTTTTAAAAAAGCCTGGTATTGATATAGATGCATTCGAAGAATTGTTTTGGTTTTCGTGCACCGGTTTATTAATCGGTTATGGCGCGCAATATGTTAGTAACCGCCTGCTAGTCGTCGCCTGGGGAATGTACTGTGTTGGATTATTCCTAGATGTACTAGATGACATTCTAAGTAAAGATACGCTTCCCCTACTTGTCGCTGATACCTCACTAAAAAAAATTGGTTTGATTTTAACCTGTGTAGTCCTTTACAACGTTATTCATCATGAAAGAAAAATCATCGATAAGCTAAATAATGAGATCGCACGGCGTAAAAAACTTGAAGAGAAATTAAGCTTTGAAGCTAATCATGATGACCTAACCCAACTCGGAAATAGAAAGTCTTGCTTTGAAAACTTTGCTACATTAAGTAGCAAGTACCCTTATTTACTCTATTTTGATCTTGATAACTTTAAGTCTGCTAATGATACATATGGTCATCAGACTGGTGATACAATACTCATTCTCATTTCAAACACTTTGAAATCCGAATTTGGCAATGATAACTGCTTTAGGCTTGGAGGAGATGAATTTGTTGCTTTTAGCAAAACCTCTCCTGAAAGCATTGAAATGTTGAGGGAAAAATTAATAGAGCATATTTTTGAGTTCGGTGTTGGAGTCAGCATTGGCATGGCCCAAGTAACTTCTAAAGAATCTCCAGATGAGATTATGCACCGTGCCGACTCAGCTATGTATTCTGATAAATCACACAAAATAATTCGTCAAAGACCAAGAACTTAGTGCGCTTATTTCTGGCACTTTTTTGATCATGCTGATAGTCTAATACTAATTTCTATTTGTGAGGGAATCGCTGTGTTCGGTAACTTATTTAATAATCAACAGCAAGAACAAGAACTTCAGGCATTACGTCAACAAGTACAGCTTTTACAGCAAGATAACGAAAAGCTTCAATCTGAGAATGATAACCTTAACGAATTACTAGTCGAAACCCAGACTCAACTCAATGAGAACACCGATAACCAACTCCTTCAATGTGCTATTAATGGTTTATCTCAAGTTCGAGATATCAGAGAAACTGTAAGCCAGAGTTTTACTTCAATAGAACAAGAAAGCCAGTCTATTAATAACATCAATTCAATTTTCGAAACTTCAGAAAAATCTTTGACTAATATTTTATCAGGTATGGATGGGCTGACCGAGAATATGGCGACCATGACAACCAATATTTCTGGTTTGTCGCAAATGGCCGATAACATCAATACGTTCGTTACCACTATCTCTAAGATTTCTGATCAAACTAACTTACTGGCACTTAATGCTGCAATTGAAGCTGCACGCGCAGGTGAGGCTGGTCGTGGCTTTAGCGTCGTAGCTGATGAAGTTCGTGCGCTTGCGAACAATACCAATGAGTCAGCAAACGAAGTTTCAGACCTTGTTAAACAAATCATGGATACAACGCAACAAACGGTAAACGCAGTTAATGTGATCCAAAGTTCAAACCACGATTTATCCGAAAGTATCGCGCAGCTAAACAATGATTATTCAAGCATAGTGGGTAGTTGTGGTTCGATGAAAAACACTATCATGGATGCAACCACCCAGACATTTGTGCAAACTGTAAAGTTAGACCATGTTGTGTGGAAGTCTGATGTATACAACCATCTTATTGGGCTAAATTCACAGCCCATTTCAGCATTTGCTGATCATGCAAGTTGCCGTCTCGGAACGTGGATGAATTCTGAGGGTCATAAAAAGTTTAGTGATTTGAGTGCATTTAAACGCCTTGATGCCCCTCACAAACAGGTTCATACCACTGGCGTTGAAGCAATGAACTTATTTGCTCAAGGAAACAAGCAGGGTTGTATTCAAAAATTAAATCAGATGGAACAAGCATCTGCTGAAGTTATGTCTTTACTAGATGAATTAGCTAGACAAGCTTAATAAATTCTCCTGAACCTCTAGAAGAAGATGACGAGCCTCGTATCTTGAGACCATAAAATATATAATCACGCCATTGTTATTTATACATTGTAGTTATGAAACTAAATAAACAGTGGCGTATTTTGACCGTCGGTGATGGCGATCTCAGTTTTTCCCACTCACTCTCTTTACAATTTCCTCGCTCACAGCTTATTGCCAGCGTATATGATTCAGAAACTGTATTGCTCGATAAATACAAAGATAATGCGCTCAATGCTTTAAAACAAAAACAAGTCAAAGTATTAACAGAATTTGATGTCACTGAACCGGGCTCATGGAAAAGGATTGCTAGCAAAAGCATCGATGTGGTGATATTTCAATTTCCATTAATTCCGGCATTTTCTAACTTTGATGATTTTAAACAGCAGAGTCTGTCAGTAAATACCTTAAACAGACGTCTATTACGGTTATACATATACTTCGCGCACAGGTACGTACTTGATCCTGCTGGGCCAATGTTATGCATTATTACCTCAAAAGATGTGAAACCTTATTGTGAGTGGGATTTAGAATCTTCACTGACACAGGGCTTGGGTATTAACTACCTTGGTCAAAGTATATTTAATATCAATGATTTCCCAGGTTATAAAATCAGAAATGTAGATAGAGATAAACATGTAAAAGACACCAGTGGGATCAGTTATGTGTGGTCTGCAAAAACAACACCCGACGAACTTGCTCACCTTAGTCGGCCGCATTACCTTTTAGATAATCATTGCAGCTTCTGTCGCGCAGGCCCTTTTCTTACAGACAAAGACAAGCTCGCGCATACAAACTCTAAAAAGCATAAAAATATGAAAAAACACCATGACGATTGGATGGCATATTTAAAAAGCGAAAGTTTGTAATAAATGTGATTATTAATCTCCCGCAAGAAAACAGTATGTTAGAAAAGTAGATACTCACCGCAAAAGCTATGAATAATGTATACAAGCCTATTGAGCAAAGTTAAATTCACGATTAGACTACGGCTCTGATTTAATATGAGAGTAAACATAACCAATGGCAAATAGAGATTTGCTTTTCGCGGTGGCTTGCTTACTGTGTGCAATGATCACCATTCAATCCGGTGCATCAATTGCCAAACAACTCTTCCCTTATGTTGGGCCTGAAGGTACTACTGCTTATAGACTTGGTTTCTCAGCCCTTATTTTATGTCTTATTTTTAGACCATGGCGACACGTGCCAAAAAAATGGGGGCCAATTGTCGTCTACGGCCTTTGTTTAGGCGGCATGAATATCACTTTTTATTACGCCATTGAACGAATACCGCTTGGGATAGGTGTTGCCCTTGAATTTACCGGGCCCCTTGCGGTTGCTTTATTCTCATCAAAGCGAAAGCGAGATTATTTATGGGTTATCTTTGCTATCGCTGGCATTGTATTACTGCTCCCTGATATTAGCACCCAAGCAGGACTTGACCCAATAGGCGTAATACTTGCCTTAGTCGCAGGTGGATTTTGGGCGGGTTATATTTTATTTGGTAAAAAAACTGGTAATCAAGGCTCAGGTGGCGCAACCGTTGCGATTGGAATGGCAGTTTCAGCACTCGTATTAGTGCCGTATGGTGCTGCTTCACAAGGTGCTGCATTATTGAATTTGGAGCTTATCCCGCTTGGTATAATGATAGGTATTTTATCAAGTGCGCTCCCCTATAGTTTAGAGATGGTTGCGCTCAGAAATATGCCAGCTCAGGGGTTTAGTATCATGATGAGTTTAGAGCCTGCAGTTGCCGCTGTAGCCGGACTTATCATCCTAGGAGAGCTGTTAACGGTGTGGCAGTGGTTTGCTGTTTTCATGATTATTATTGCCTCAGTGGGCAGCTCATTGGGTAATAAAGAAAAACACTAAATTGAGGACTTTAAGAGCAACAGTGAATCAATAACAGTGTAATTATAAATATGTAAAGCCGGGCTCATCCCCGGCTTTTTTCTGTTTAATGCATAGTGCTATTGGAAGTTAGCATTATTTAAAAGATAATCTTCTTGCTTTGGCATCACCCACTTTTCTAGCCACTGCTCTTGCTCCCATAACACATGTAAAATCGCTTCTATTGATTGATACTCATGTGATTCATTCGGAAATAATACCAAGCGTGCTTCTTTATCTAAACTCAATAAGGTTTGATATAACAGCTCGGCTTGAAGTTTTGTCGCCTTATCATCATCTTTACCGTGGATAATCAAAACCGGTACGTTAATTTTATCTACAGAGTTAAAAGCAGATACACCACTAAACAAAGACGCCTTTTGCCAATAAGCCTCATCACTGTCTAAATACCCTTTACTGGCCATAGTCACATTATATTGACCACTTCTTAAAATGCCTGATGAAAAGTAATCCGTGTTTGCCAATGCAAGTGAAGCAAGCGTTGCCCCCGCTCCATGACCAGCGATTGATATTTTGCCAAGTTCAGCCACCCCTTTTGCAATTAACGCATCAGTAGCTGCTTTGAAGCTAGACTTCAAATCTGTCATAAAAGCTGCGCTTGAGGCTGCGCTTTTTAGACTTGGCATGCTTGGGTTTTCTAGAATTGCGATACCTTTTGCAGCATAAGCCACCATATCTTTGTGATTGCTCGTAACAAACTCACCTTTTTTATTGTAGATATCATCACCTAACCAAAATAAGACGGGTAAGCTACCTTGAGTTGCATCATAGTTATTTGGTAAGTATAAGTTTGCTGTTAACGTTTGACCATCGGCGCGACGATATTGCAATTGCTCTTTTTTCACACCAATAAAACCTTCTATTGGATGCGTGTTTCTCGTTAGTTGCTCCAAGGTGTTGAAGGTCAAATCACTGATAAAAAAGTTAGTAGGCTGCAACTGAGTCTCTTTGCTAAACAAAAAACGCATGCCTTCATCATCAAGCAGTGCAATCAAAGACTCAGAGAATTCAGGCTGAGATTGCCACACTGTCGACTTACTGTTTGTTTTCGCATCAAAACGTTCTAGTAATTGAATGACAGAGTCGCCTTGAATTTGTTGGCTATGCACAAACAAATATCGACCACCAACTACTTTTAACGCTTCAGTACCTAAATCATTTCTTTGTTTAATAAATTTATGCCAGGTTTGAGATGAATTTGTTTCAGTGAATGTTTTGAATTCAACACGACGTAGGTCTGCATTTCTCGGAGTAATGATGCTTTGTCGACGCTTTTTATCATCTAACGACTTTTCAGTAAGCAATGCCAAACTGTCGTTAAACCAATCTATCTTTTCTAGCTTCCAATCTAATGTTGCAAACGCTTGAGGCGCTTTACGAAACGGTGCACTGACAGTAAATAAGTTATCCGAACCATCAGGTTTAGCTTCGGCCCATAAAACAGTTGCCCCTTTATCCAAACGCCACTGGAACTTATGTTTTTGCAAAACGGGTGAGTCCAAAGCTTCAACGAGTGGGTTTGCTGCTAATTCGTATAAAGCATGACCTGTCATGCCCCAGACTTGCCAAACGTTGGCAAAGTTTTCAAGCGGTCTATCTGATGTAATGGGATCATCAATCATATTGACGATTAAATTGGTTGAATCAGGTGACACATCGAAATGATTTAAAAAGGTCGCTTGACCAATCGGCTTTGTAAGTCCACTTAAGCTGATTTTAATCAGTTGACCTTGTGCAAAGAATTTAAACTGATCGACAATCGGATCGGGTTTAATCTCTTCAGAAGCCGGCAATCCATTTTCATCAATCTGGTTTGTCACTTCGTTTGATTCAGGTTGCGCCGTTACTTGTAATGCTTCACTTGTAATTAGCTCGTTTTGAGTCGCTTCAACAACTTCTTCTACAGGACGAAAGTACTCAGTGATAACTAAACCTGCTTGATTTGGAATTATAATGCGTTGCTCTTTTTGAGGCTCTACGGGCTCTTCTAATAAGGGTTTGCCATGATTCACAGCAATATTAACCACAAACCCCGTACTATCCGGTAACCATTGGTAAGGAGACGTTGTTAAGAAACCATTCAAGGTCGATTGAGTGACTTGCTCTAACCGCCTGGTCTTAACGTCATAAACCCATAACGTTGCAGAATTGACCCGCTCTAAAACAAGGCTTAAATAACGACTATTCGCAGACCATTGCACGTCTCTAATCTCACCTTCAGGTAAGTTATTGATGTTAAGGACAGAACCCGAAATAACATGACGTATTTCAATATCAGCATAACGTTTTAGTGATGCGTGCGAGTAATTGAATGGGTTAAAGTTAATACCAAATAAAGACAGTTGCGGTTGTACTTGTTTAGATGAACCAATCGCATGCTGTGACAACTCAACTAACCAGTCGTTGTCTGGGCTCATTAAAATATCTGGTGTAGACTGCACTTCGACTAAACGCGCAAACTCTTCCGTTGGTGTCTTGAATCCGATCGTGTTGGCATTCGCAATGGCTTCAGATGATATTAACAATGTAACGAAAAAAGCGCCAAATACAGACGATATTGTGCGATTCATACTGTTCCCCTAATCAATTAGTAGCGAAATAATATACTTAAATCATTAGAAATGCAGCTATTTACGTAACTTCGACAAACTCAGGACTTATGGAAGATTTCATAAAATTTTAAAAATCTAAGTCAGTAGAGTAGTTCTTTTAAATACAGTACAACATCGAGTTTTTGAGTAAATTCAGGTAGACTTCGCGCCTCTAAAATCAACATCTATGAGAGTACAATGAGTAAACGTGTTTTAGTAATTGGTTATGTGTGGCCTGAACCAAATTCTTCCGCGGCCGGCACACATATGATGTCTTTACTGAAGACGTTTCGAAATCAAAACTGGCAAGTTGAGTTTGCTACGCCCTCGCAACCAACAGAACACATGATTGATCTAAATGATTTTGGGATCAGCAGTAAAGAAATTGCCTTAAATTGTTCGAGTTTTGATGAATACATCACACACTATAATCCCGATATTGTGATGTTTGATCGCTTTATGATGGAGGAACAATTTGGTTGGCGAGTCGATAAGTTTGCCCCTAATGCTCTTAAAATCTTAGATACAGAAGACTTACAATGCCTAAGACAAGCAAGACATACTGCCCATAAAGGCAAACGAGACTTTACCTTAGCCGATTTACAAAGTGATATTGCCAAACGTGAGATTGCCGCTATTTTACGTTGTGATTTAAGTTTAATTATCTCTAGTTATGAAATGTCATTGCTCGAATCTCATTTCAAAGTTGATTTGAACCTATGCCACCACCTACCTTTTATGGTTAATCTTGAGAACTTGCCAAAGTCTTTGCCTGAATTTGAGCAAAGAGCCCACTTTATGACCATAGGTAACTTTAGACACGCACCTAATTGGGATGCGGTTTTGTACTTACAAGAAATTTGGCCTCTTATAAAAAAGCAACTACCTGAAGCTGAGCTACACATTTACGGCTCATACCCACCTCCAAAAGCCACAGCCTTGCATAACCCAAAAACGGGCTTCCTGATTAAAGGCTGGGCGGAAGATGCAAATAAGGTCATGCAAAATGCCAGAGTGTGTTTAGCGCCATTGAGGTTTGGTGCAGGCATTAAAGGCAAGCTATTAGAAGCGATGATAAACCAAACACCGAGTGTGACCACAGACATCGGGGCTGAAGGCATGGCTGAAGACCATCCATGGCCTGGTTTAATTGCTAATAGTGCCCAGACGTTTGCTGATGCAGCAGTAAAGCTTTATCAAGATAAAAAGCTGTATGAGAAGAGTAAAAATGCTTCTGAAGAGCTATTGAAGTCTTTTTATAATCAGCAGCTGTTAGAAGCGTCACTCGTTAAACGTATTGTCGATATTGCTGATAATTTAGAGGCACATAGAATGCAAAATTTCACGGGTCAAATGTTAAAACATCATACCATGAAAAGTACGCAATATATGGCGCAGTGGATTGAGGCAAAAAACAAAAAATAATTCACAATAAATTGCTAGACATACCCTCAAAAGTGATTAGAATTCGCACCGTTTCTAACAAAGCATACCAGTTAGGTTAACTTCGGCTATAGTTAACCTAATATTTACTTTTACCACCCTCATTTGGTTTAAAAACTTGAACACAGCTAGTTTTACGCAAAAAAGAAAGTTTATCGTTAAGCTTGGCAAAATGCTGCATAAATACGGTACGCCAGCCTATCGACTTGAAGCGCACTTAATGGAAGTCGCAACACACTTAAACTTGAAGTCGTCTTTTGTTATGTCACCAACTTCAGTGACCTTTGTTATATGGACAGACGGCCATGAAGAAGAGTATACGCATGTTGCGCGTGTCGAACCTGGCGATCATGATTTAGGTTCGTTAGCAGATACCGATGATGTAGTAACTCGTATGTTGGCTGGCGAATTAACTATCGAAGAAGCCGATGCGAACCTTGAAACCATAGATACTAGCAAGAACCCATTTAATAATTGGTTTACTGGTTTTGCTTTTATGGTCTCTGGTGCCGCTTTTGCAATGCTAATGGGCACCAGCTGGAACGATGTTTTATGGTCAGGTTTGATTTCACTTATCGTATTTCTGTTTGTACTCTGGTCAGCCCGCTCTAAACGCGTAACTCATATGTTGGAGCCGTTGGTTGCCATTGCAGCTGCAATAGCAGCATGTGCAGTAAGTAGCTACATTGACCCTGGGGTCAACATACGACTCGTGGTGTTATCATCGATCATTGTATTTATTCCAGGCCTCGCTTTGGCACTGGGTTTTGCCGAGTTATCAGCAAGACATTTGGTATCAGGCACAGCGCGTGTGATGGATGCTGTCATGCTGCTATTTAAACTTTATTTTGGCGCATTTCTTGGAATTAGCATTGGTTTTGCACTGTTCGGGCAAACTGATTTTATTCAACCCGAAGCGCTGCCTAAATGGACGGCATGGTTAGCTATATTACTCTTATGTAGTAGCTTAATTATCATCTTTAGAACCAAACTAAAGCATGCAAGTTGGTCGATTGCTTCAGGTTTTATCGCCTATGCAGCAAGTATCAGCGCTGCGGTTTACTTTGACTACAGCATTGGCGCATTCGTTGGTGCTTTTGCAGTAGGCGTTTTTAGTAATTTGTTTAACCGTGTAGTGAATGCTCCAGCCTCAATAGTGGCTATGCAAGGGCTTATTGTTCTTGTACCAGGGTCAAAGACATACATTGGTTTGAACTCATTAATTGAAGGACAAAGTTTCGTGAATGCAGACCAAATTGGTCAACAAACGTTTTTGATCTTCATGTCACTGGTTGCGGGTTTAATTTTCGCAAACGTGGCGTTACCACCAAAGAAAAGTTTATAAGTACAATTAAGGCTGCATAAACTGAGCAGCCTTCTTTTCTATTAAATTAACAATACTTCTTTTAAAATCTTGTCGTTAATCATTCTCGCTTAATCGCAAACACTGGAAATCACTATTTGTGACTATAAAATAGCGAACAAAACTGAACAACAAGGTCATATAATGAAGTTAATAAAATCAACAATTGCACTTGCAGTGGGTTTAGTTACCTCGTCTGCATTTGCAAATGACACAATAACAATCGAAGACATTCCAAAAATCCAATCTGTTGGACAAACAGCGGTAGATCCTGAAGGCGAACTTGTTGCTTTTACACGCTCAGTGCCAAGAGAGCTTTATATTGATGCTAATGGCACAAACTACTCAGAGCTTTATGTTGTTGATGACAAAGGCGTTGAGCGCCCTTTCATCACAGGTAAAGTGAGTGTTCGCAGCATTCAGTGGTCTGCTGATGGTGACTTCATCTACTTCCTAACCAAAAAGAAAACTGACAAATTCACGTCTTTATACCGCATCGCTGCTAACGGCGGTGAGTCACAAAAAGTATTATCATTAAACGGTACTTCAATCTCTAGCTACAAGCTAAACCCAAATGGCAAACAAGTTGCCATCTTAGCGATGCCTGCTAAAGATAAGACTGAAAAAGAACTTAAAAAGCTTGGCTTTATGGCTGAAGTGTATGAGTTAGGTCTAAAAAACAAACAATTACATCTTGTTGATTTAGTGCAATCTGAAAAAGCGCTTAAACCTGCTGCGGTAGAAATTGAAGGCTATGTAAGCGACATCAACTTCTCTGATGAAGGTGACAAGTTACTTGTTAAAACTCAGCCTACAGCGCTGATTGACGACAAATATATGAAGTCACAGTGGCACGTGATGGACGTAGCTTCACAGAAAATTACCACCTCTTTCAAAACAGAAGGTAAGTTAGGTGCTGCTGAATTCTCATACGAAGGTGATTATGTTGCCATTCTTGGCGCAGAAGATAAGCACGACCCTGCGACTGGCCGTCTATATCTAGGTAATGCAAAGACGGGAGAAATTGAAGAGTGGATCCCGAACTTTATGGGCCACATTGGTGATTTCGAGTGGGCTAACCGCCGTAACACATTAAACTTTGTTGCAAACGTGGGCGCTGAAAGCTTTGTTGGCCAAATTAAAGTAGGCTCTAACAAGTACAAGAAGATTGTTAAAGAAGGCAAACTGATTGCCTCTAACCTATCTGTATCTGATTCAGATAAGACCATTGTTCTTCGAGGCAATACTGACAAGCACCCGAACGAAGTTTTCATGCTTCGCGGTAAAAAGACAAAACGCCTTTCTGATTCAAATGATTGGTTAAATGACAAACGCTTTGCTAAACAAGAAAATATTTCATTCAAAGCGCGTGATGGTGTAGAGATTGGCGGCGTATTAATTTACCCACTTGATTACCAAGAAGGTAAACGTTACCCACTGATCATGGCGGTTCACGGCGGTCCTGAAAGCCATGACAAAGATGGTTGGTTAACGAGCTACTCAGATCCAGGTCAAATGGGTGCAGCAAGAGGTTATGCTGTTTTCTACCCGAACTACCGAGGTTCAACAGGTAAAGGTGTTGATTACTCAAAGCTTGGTCAAGGTGACTATGCAGGTAAAGAGTTTGACGACCTAGTTGATATGAAAAACCATTTAGTTGAAATGGGCTTAGTTGATAGCAAACGCGTTGGTATTACAGGTGGTTCATACGGTGGTTATGCATCAGCTTGGGGCGCGACTAAACTGACTGAACACTTCGCAGCAAGTGTTATGTTTGTAGGTGTTACAAACCAGTTATCTAAGTTTGGTACAACTGACATTTCTAATGAAATGTACCTTGTACACGCTCGTTCATACCCTTGGGAAAAATGGCAGTGGTACTTAGAGCGCAGCCCAATTTACTGGGCAGGTCAATCTGAAACACCATTACTTATCATGCACGGTAAAGACGATCCTCGCGTTCACCCAGCTCAGTCAATGGAGCTATACCGTTATATGAAAGTACAAGGTAAAGATGTACGTCTAGTGTATTATCCAGGTGAAGGTCATGGTAACCGTAAAGTAGCTGCACAATACGACTATAGCATTCGTTTAATGCGTTGGATGGACAACTACCTAATTGACGGTAAGAAAACAATGCCGACTTATGAAATCGACCATGCTGCAAATTTAAAAGCAGCAAAAGAAGCTAAAAAGTAATTTAGCACTCTAGATTAAACTAAAAGCCACCTATTTTAGGTGGCTTTTTTGTATGAGTTTCACTCAATTCGTTTTATTAAAGATGAAAAATTTACATAAACTAATACTTTAGTAATAAAAGTTTCATGCGTATACTCTATGCTCATTTTTTAACTAGTGACATGGAGTCGAATCAATGAAAATTTCTCGTCTAGTCTTACCATTTGTAACCGCTGCTGTATTAGCAGGTTGTTCAGCAACAGGTCCACATCTTAAAAGCTCTGTATCTGAAGGTGTAGCGGGCATTGAAGCGCGTTTACCTTATGCGAACTACTCAAACTACTTTGGTTATGTAGACTCATCAGTTCAGCCTGAAGGTAAATATAAGGGCAAAGATACGTACTATCTGTACGCTTGGGTTCCTGCTGCGGTTGATGAAATCGGTGTATCAATGATGTCTCCAGCGGTTTCAACACCTGAAGGAAATGACTTTAAACATGCTAACTTCACACCAGGCATGCAAAAAGATGCTGATAAATTCTTTGATACTTATATTGTGTTTGATCGTTTAAATATCATAGACAATACAAAAATCAAAAACGGTGGCAAGGTGCTACAAAACTTAGGGCGTAACGACGATACATCAGAGTTGCCTGCAAACCCAAGTGGTGCAAACTACAACTCTCTTCTTCGTAAAACAACATCAATGAATAATGCAAGTGAAGCGCTTGTTCGTGGTGTTTATCGTATTTCGTTTACGTCTTTCCGTTCAAACGTAGAAGGTTCATTTGAAGCAACAATAGGTACTAACGTACCGGGCGTTAAAATCGCAGCATCACTTGAAGAGTTACATGAACTAGTAAATGGCAATAAGCTTTAAGCTTAGCCTTTACTTATGATAAAAGGCCCAATTTGGGCCTTTTTAATTTAATGCATCACAGCTATCAAGCTTTTTTAACGAATTTAGCTGTTACCATCATTTCACCAACACCATCAACCTTACAGTCAAGCTCATGATCTTTTTTATCTAATACGCGACGAACTAGGGCTTTAGTGCCTATTTTAATTACTTGTGAGCTACCTTTGATTTTAAGATCTTTAGCAACAGTCACTTTATCACCGTCAGCAAGCACAGTACCGTTTGCATCTTTCACTTCAAATGCATCTTCGTCTACTTCATTTGGGTTCCACTCGTGTGCACACTCAGGACACACAAGGTTTGTTTGATCTTCGTATACGTATTCAGAATTACATTTAGGACAAGGAGGTAATGACATATTTCACAACTTATAAAATTACAATATCGGTATTCTAAAGGCTAAAGAAGTATCATGCGAGGGGATTTTGAAAAAACCTGATCGAACATCAGATTTTAACGATGGTTAATTCAGGTTAAGTAAGTGATTTTGAAATAAGTACTAATATTGATGTTCAGATAGGTTAATAAATAATACCTACACTCTTAATAATGTGAGCTATTTTCAGCTTAATATAAAGCGAGCTGAACTTTAATGCTTTAACGGACCGCTAAAAAGGAGGTAAAAACAGTCCTGTGCAAGTTAAAGGCTGACAGTAAAGTTCGCTCATATAAAAAATTTAGGGCAATTTCTGAATAAAAACAATGCCCTAAGCATTGTACTTTTGTCTATAAAAACAACAAAAGTACATTCAATTACGCATCTGGTGCACTATTATCCATCTGCAATTGTATGTAATTTGGCAGACCCATTAGTTTGATTAGGTTTAGGTGTTGTTCAAGCCAATAAATATGATCCATTTCTGTGTCATCTAGAAGTTTCTCTAGAATTTCACGAGTCACATAGTCTTGTGCTTTTTCGCACTCACCTATGATGTTTTTTAAACTCGCAGCGACTGTCATCTCAGCCGCTAGATCGTTTTCAAGCATTTGTTGAACGTTATCACCTACATTGATTGGCTGACGAGAGGCTGTATCTGGTTTACCTTCTAAAAACAGAATGCGCTCAATAATGGCCTTTGCATGATCTAACTCTTCATCATATTCATGCGCTAGTTTGTGTCCTAACTTACCCAACCCCCAGTCTTCATACATTTTAGAATGTGCGAGATACTGATCCATTGAGGTTAACTCTAGCGTCAATTGTTGATTTAGTAGGTCGATAATTTTTGGATTACCTTGCATGATTTACTCCTCAACCTGCGACTGCAGATAATTTTGAATACCCGTGTGTTGAATTAGGAATTGCTGCGCTTCAATCCAATCAACATACTCTTCTTCGTACTCAAGGATCTCTTCTAACAGTTCGCGAGAAATGTAATCTTGCTCTTTCTCACACAATTCAATGGCCACTTTTAAGGCTGGGATTTGCTCTAACTCGAATGCCATATCGCACGCGAGCATTTCTTCGGTATGCTCACCGATACGTAATTTTTCGAGGTGCTGTAAGTTTGGTAAGCCTTCTAAAAACAAGATACGTTCGATAAGATCGTCCGCTTGTTTCATGTCTTTTATTGATTTTTTATAGGCTTTTTCGTTTAGCTCTTCTAGCCCCCAGTTTTTGAACATACGGGCGTGAAGGAAGTATTGATTTATCGACGTCAGTTCTAATGTCAAAATCGCATTTAATTGCGCAATGACTTGTTTGTTACCCTGCATAGGGCCCCCTAAATAAAAGTTACGAGACGCCCTATAACACTAGACTAAAAATTAGCCACCGCAAGACCATTTAAAGATAAGTAAAGAATTAATATATTCTTTTAAAATAAACAACTTATAACATTATTGAGAGTGATTTAGATTAGCAAAAACACTCTTAACACCATACTTTTTTACTAAACACATAAACATAGTCAACACCAGAATTGAAATAGATGTTAACTCTATAATTTATATAGCTAAATTGTTTTTTTCACTGCAATACCTAAGCGTTTGGCCAAACGTACCAGGTTTGCTCTATCGAGCTTTAATGTCCTAGCTGCTGCTGCCCAATTTAGTTCATGCTCTAACAAAGCCTGCTCTATTAATTTTTTTTGAAATTGTTCAGTGGCAGACTTTAATGAAGCTATTTGGCTTAAGTCAGTACTAGTTTGATTAAAGCTGGCCGCTTTTGTGCTTTCAAAACTAGAGCAGCTATTAGTAGAATTTTTATGCTCTTGGCTTCCTGTAAATAGTTCGCAGTCACTTTCATCTACACTAATAATGCTACTTGGCCACTGTTTTTGTTTTGCTTTTAATGCTGCACGGCTTATCACATGTTCAAGCTCACGAATATTACCTGGCCAATTGTAAGATTGCAGTAATTGATACAAATTCGGCGATAACTTTAATTGCGCAATGCCTAGTTGCTTACTGACTTTTTCAGCAAAGAAGCCTGTCAGTAACGGAATATCATCCAAGCGCTCGTTTAAAGAAGGCACTTTAATCGGGAAAACGCTCAATCGATGATACAAGTCTGCACGAAAACGCCCAGCCTCAACCTCTTCTAATAGATTTCGGTTGGTTGCTGCGATGACCCGCACATCTACAGATTGAGTTTTATCAGCACCAACTGGTTGAATTTCACCGCTTTGTAATACTCTAAGTAATTTACTTTGAGTATTGAGCGGTAACTCACCGATTTCATCTAAAAAAATCGTGCCGCCGTCCGCAAGCAGAAACTTACCATCACGATGTGAGTTTGCCCCAGTAAAAGCGCCTTTACGATAACCAAATAACTCACTTTCGGCCAACGTCTCGGGTAAAGAGGCGCAATTGACTTGAACGAACACTTTGCTCGCACGTAGAGATTGATTATGCAGAGAGTGAGCAACTAGCTCTTTACCTGTGCCTGTTTCACCCGTGATTAACGTGGTAAAGTCAGAACCTGCTACAAGTTGAATATCTCTTTGTAATTGCTTCATGGCCAGACTTTGCCCGACCATTTCGTATTGGCCTTTACTCAGTTCGGTGATCAAGTGACTGCCCTGCTGCGCTTTAGTGAGCAGATCTTGGGTGAGTAGTATGGCACTAACATGACGGGTCAAAGCCTCATTAACCATTTGCAAAAAAGACGGCGCATAGTCTTCAAAAGTGCCCGCATTTAAACTGTCTACCGTGATCACTCCAAGCAATTGATCTTGATGCTTGATCGGAAACCCCATACACGCGTGAACAGGAATATCACCTTCTTGTGCAATAAGAAGCCCATCATAAGGGTCTGGGAGTTCGCTGTCGGCACTGAATCTGACAGCCTTATCCGACTGACTAATTGCCTGTAAACGAGGATGTTTGTCTATCACAAAGTGTCTACCCAACACATCTGGCATTAATCCTGATATGGCAACAGGTACCAGTTTGTTATTTTGATAGAGTAACAAGGCAATGGCATCACTAATAAAACACTCTTTAACAGCCTGAATAACGGCTTCAAAACAATGCTCTACGTCGAATTGCGCAGAGTTAGGTAATGCCCGAGCTAACGCTCTATTAAGCATAAGCAGTGAAGATAACGAACGTTGCTCCATGTATTTTTGACTCTTTACCTACCAAAAGACACGCAAAGTTTAAGTCAAAATGACTCTCTCATTCAAATTATTATTTATTAAACCTTACTAATAATCTGATTTTAATAAGAATAATATTTGGCACAGTAAATGCCATTACTCTCACAAGCCCTAAAAAGATAATTTAAATGCTGTGGAGTAGTCATGAGACCTATCAATCTAACTGAGCCGGTGCCTGGTGAGTTTAAACTTTTCAAGCCACATCAATGGCCATTATTCATGCTTGGCTTTCGGCCATTCTTTTTATTAGCAGGGCTTTGGTCTGTGCTCGCTATTTTGCTATGGCAATTTATTTTAAATGGCACACTCTCTTGGCAAGCACAAATTCCTGCCACACTTTGGCATGCACACGAGATGATCTTTGGCTTTGCTTCAGCGGTGGCTATTGGTTTTTTACTCACAGCAGCACAAACTTGGACTGGTGTGCCTGGACTTTCTGGTAAAGGCTTAATTACCCTCAGCGCGATTTGGGTTTCTTGCCGAGCTATTTTCATTTTTTATGCAGACAACCAGTTACTTTTACTACTTGGGCAAATATTCTTCTGGCTTTTTGCTATTGCTTATTTGAGCCATATGCTGGTGTCATCGGCTTCAAAACACAATTACATCATGATTGTTGTACTCGCCTTACTCACTCTATTTAATAGCGCATTTTTAATGAGTACTTGGTTAGGCGAATATTCGCTCGCCCGCTTGTTCACTCAGTTGGCTGTGCTTGGCTTTATGTTATTAATTGGCATTATTGGAGGGCGTGTCATCCCATTTTTTACGGCGCGCGGTTTAAATCGAGATGAACAAGTAAAAACACCTAAGCTCGATAAATTGCTGCTGTTATTTAGCCTAATGGCGATGGCTGGTTTTGCTAGCATCAAGCTTTTTTCTCTTGATATCAATGTTGGTTTTGTTTTACTTCCTGCTGCCACTTTGCATTTAACTCGCACCATTTTGTGGTTTGATAAAGGAGTATTTAAAGTACCGCTGCTTTGGTCATTGCATTTAGGCTACTTTTTAAGTGCAGTTGGCATTTTATTTCTCGCGTTTAGCTACCTGACAGGCCAAATTAATCCGGCCGATGCACTGCATTTAATTACCATTGGTGGCATTGGATTAATGATCTTGGCAATGATGGCAAGAGTCTCACTTGGTCATACTGGTAGAGCATTAAAACCGGCAAACATGGTAGCTTGGGCATTCGCTTTCATAGCTTTAAGCGCACTAGTTCGATCATTCATGCCAATTGTCTATTCTCCTCATCTAGCGTGGAATATCAGCGCTTATTTGTGGGTTGTCGGCTTTGCCATCTTCTTGTGGTTTTATACACCTATTTTAATGAAGAAAAGAGTTGATGGGCGCAGAGGTTAAAAAGCTGAGTTGGCATTAACATTAACGACTCATTCTTTGAAATCAACACGGTAGCACCGACTTTATGTCGGGTTAATAGAGTTGGCGAGTTGGCGAGTTGGCGAGTTGGCGAGTTGGCGAGTTGGCGAGTTGGCGTTAAAAATAACGACTCATTTTCTGAAATCAACTCGGTAGCACCGACTTTATGTCGGGTTTATAGAGTTGGCTAAAAGCTACAAGATAATAATTTTTAACACCAACTTTGTTTTCTACTGTTTTAACTAAAGCGCTACTGTCTTGTGTCTTTTGGAGAGTCCATCACTACATGGGTGGTGATGGTTCTCACCTGAGAAATTGAGCCCAGCACATCAGCATGAAGTGCTTTAAAGGTATGTAGGTCTTTAGTTTCTATACGCAAAAGATATTCATACGGGCCCGTCACATTATGGCACTCTTTGATTTCATCAACAGCTTGTAGGGCTTGCTCAAATGCGAGTTGAGAAGGTGTTGAGTGCTCAGTCAACCCAACAGCCACATAAGCGATAAAACCAACGCCCAGCTTTTCGGGATCTACTACTGCCTTGTAGCCTTTTATCAAACCTGACTTTTCTAATTCTTGCACTCTTCTTAAGCAGGCTGAAGGTGACAAACCAATTTGCTCAGCAAGCTCAGTGTTGGCAATTCGCCCATCCCTTTCTAAAATGCGCAATATTTGTTGGTTATATCCATCTATTTTCGTCATTAATTGCAAAACCCAAGTTTATAAAAGTGAAATACGCGTGATAATTGAGCTAGAAACTCGCTAAGCTTGTTTTAACACAAGTAAAGGAATAATCCTATGACACAAGAAATCATTCTCGCGTTTGCGGCGTTCGCGTTTGTTTCATCTATCACGCCAGGACCAAATAATTTAATGCTGATGAGCTCTGGCGCAAACTTTGGTTTTAAAATGACTGTGCCACACCTGATGGGTGTCGTGGTTGGCTTTGCTATTATGATCGAGTTAGTTGGGTTAGGCGTCATGCAACTATTCAATGCGTTCCCAGTGACTTACGACATTTTAAAAGTCATTTCTATTGTCTATTTGCTTTACCTTGCCTACAAAATTGCAACCGCAACCCCAAGTGAGAGCAAAGATATTACAGAAAAAGGCAAACCTTTTTCATTTATGCAAGCTGCACTCTTTCAGTGGGTCAACCCTAAAGCGTGGACTATGGCACTCACTGCGGTGAGCGTTTATGCACCAGAACAAAACTTACTCACAGTCACTATAATCTCTGTTATTTTTGCAATCGTTGGCTTCCCTTGTGTAGTGAGTTGGATTGTTTTAGGACAAAAAATGCAGGCAATATTGAAGCAGCCAAATCATATGCAAAAGTTTAACTGGGCCATGGCGGGGCTATTAATCATCTCTATTGTTCCAGCGCTTTAAAAACTGCTATAAACTTTTCATCAGCAAAATATCAGTTTTTTATCAATAGAAAATCAATTAATTAGCTGTATTTACTTTCATCATGGTGGCAACTATTCAAGGAGTCACCATGAACATAATTAAACACTTCACATTATTCATACTTTTACTCGCCTGCCTATTAAACTCGCTCGCACACGCACAAGAACAACAAAGCAAGGGTGTTCAAACAATAAAGCATCAGTTTCAATCTAAGGCTGCCAAACAGGCGATTTCATTCGATGTCATATTGCCTTGGGGGTATGACAAAAATCAAAAATACCCTGTACTCTATACCACATCAGGAGGCAGTCGAATTGATATGCTTACTTATCAAACCGATTGGCTAAGTCATGTTGAAATGGGCCCAATGCCTGCCATGATCATCGTACAATTACCCCAACTTAATGTTGAGTCAACACTCCATCCTAAATTTGTATCGGCTTCCGGCGTTGCCAATCCCTTAACATTAAATGTACTAAAAAATGAACTCATCCCATTTATCGATAAAACCTACTTAACTTACGACTACAAGGTACTAGAAGGCTATTCGAGTAATGGTAATTTTGTGCTGTTTGCATATGAACAATCGCCGACTTTATTTAATGGTTTTATCGCTAGCTCACCAGCTCTAGAGTTAGACAAGTCAGGACTTGTTGAAAGACTTTCAAAGCTAAAGTATTCAGAACAATATCAAGATAGGTTTTTTTATCTTTCTCTTGGCTCCTTCGTTAATAACGCACCACTGTTTGAAAACATCAAAGCCAATTTTAGTCAGCAAGCGTTTCAGGCTAGATTTGCAAATTACAGCCAATATAATTTCTTATCGGTTGCAAGCCTGAGTATTACCGATGCTATGGAAAACCTATTTGCCGATAAAACCCCAGAAATAGCGCAATTTGCAAATGCAGGCCGACAAAGTGTCATTGCTTACTTTAAAAAGCTCTCTGAAAAATACCAGCAAACGCTTAGTCCAAACCCAAGCTTAATCGATTTAAGTTTTCACTATGTAGAACACAAACAAGGTGAAAAAGCCGTTTCAACGATGCAATATTTAGTAAATTCGCACCCAGAAAATACCTTCTACTTAAGCAGGCTAGCAAAGGTTTATGAACAATTGGGAGAAACTGAAAAGAGCCGCCTCACATTACAACAAGGCATTAAGCTTGCGACTAAGCTCAACAATCAAGATGCCCTCACCTATTTCAAAGGTGAATTGAGCAAACTTTAGACTCAGTTTGTTTAGGCAATTTAAGCAGCTTAGTTTTATTCAATTGAGCTGCTACGCTCTGCACGTTAAACTCAGCAAAAAAGGAACAAACTTATGACATTAAACGACTTCTTAGCTCAGCTTAACGCCCAACCAGAAACCATTACTTTTGAACTGTGTCAGCAAATAATTGCTGATAACTATACTTACACTGCGACAGCTTTTAACAATAATGGCTTGCAAAGCAGTGCTGAGCAAAACCAAGGCTCTTGTAAAATCTTAGCTTTTGCACAACTCAACAACTTAAGCAAAGAACAGACACTACATTGCTTTGGTGATTATTATCGTATCGACGTTGTTCAACACCCTGAAAATGACGATCACGGTAATATCCGTACCCTTTTGAAAGCTGAATCGAGTGTCGCAGCAGTTACTTTCGACGGTACGCCGCTTCAGTAAGCTTTTCGTCATTCAGATAGTGGTTTAAGATAAAGAAGCTTTAAACCACTATTTGATATTATGTCTATTGAACAAATTTGGGCTGAATACAAAAACAGCCTGCACGCTTTTTTACTGTCGAAAGTGTCTAACCCAGCTGACGCCGAAGAGTTATTACAAGACATCTTGTTAAAAACACATTTGCAGATCCACCAGCTGAAAGATCAAGCCAGTATCAAGCCTTGGCTTTTCCAAATTGCCAATCACGCCATTATTGATTTTTATCGCAAACACAATAACTACCAGCATACCGAGTTGATCGAGGTAATTGAAAAACAAGATGCAAACATCCGTGCTGATTTAATTAGATGCATCGAACCATTTCTGCAGGCCATGCCTGAAGATGAAGCTGACTTAATAAGAAAGATTGACTTAGAAGGCTGCTCTCAAAAACAACAAGCTGAACAGCTTGGAGTAAGTTACTCCACCTTTAAGTCTAGAATGCAAAAGAGTCGAACTGACTTAAAAGTGCTTTTCGATCGCTGCTGTGATTTTGAGTTAGATAAACAAGGCAATCTAATTGACTATCATAGAAAACCACAACAAACAGAAAAAAGAATTAAATAAAAACTTTAAAATAGTTTCGTCTTTTTGAACCGCGCTTCGTCTTAATAAGTGAATACAAAACACCACTATTGGAGATGAAATGCATTTATTAAGCAACCAAGCTTTTGACGTAACCCCTAAGCAATTCTCAATCAGCAATCATAAACCGCGTGTATTGGTGCTTTACGGCTCACTTAGAGCCCAATCAATGAGTCGTTATGCAGCAGAAGAAGCGGCAAGAATACTTGAGCATTTAGGCGCTGAAGTTAAGTTGTTCAACCCAAAAGGACTGCCTCTTTTTGATAATGGCGTATCGGTCGAAGACGAAAAAGTCCAAGAGTTGCGCGCTTTAGTAAAATGGTCAGAAGCTCAAGTTTGGTCTTCTCCCGAAATTCACGGCAACATGTCGGCTGTGCTTAAAAACCAAATTGACTGGATCCCACTCTCAGAAGGTGCAGTAAGACCCACACAAGGAAAGACACTGGCCGTCATGCAAGTATCAGGCGGCTCACAAAGCTTTAATGCTGTAAATAATATGCGGATACTCGGGCGTTGGATGCGTATGTTAACCATACCGAATCAATCTTCAGTTGCGAAAGCGTGGCAAGAATTTAACGAAGACGGTACGATGAAAGAGTCCCCCTACCACGCTCGTATTGTCGATGTGATGGAAGAGCTAATGAAATTCACATTGCTGACTCGCGATAACCTAGATTGGTTGGTTGACCGATACAGTGAGCGTAAAGAGAGCATTAATACTGCTATTAAAGAACAAGTGAATCAGGCTGATGTACTTGAAGTAAAGCCCAAGTGTAAAACAAAGAAACAAGCTGCTGCGACGAATACTTCCAAAGTTGCATGTTGCTAATTTAAACTAGAATACTTTCTTTATATGTATTGTTAGATTTCATAGTAACCGGATACTAGAAGTTAATACCAATCCTCAATAATACTTAATCATTTTGAGGGACTAAAACTGACGTTAGCTTCGTTGATAATTTCTTATTTAGAACAACTAAATAGCAAAATTTTCGCCTAGCTATCGACAAGTTTTACTTGCCTCAAAATAGATCACTTAATTAAGAGGATTGGTATAACTCTAAATTCAAATGCTAAGTTAGTGAAAGACAGTTTCCCTCTCAAACTGTCTTTCTATTACTGCTAGTTAATTTGGTTTCGACCGAACCTATTTATTTAAACAACACTTATACAACTTGCAGAAAAATCAAATCCCCCCTGCCTAGAAACCTTTAAAATATTGAAATGATTGCTAATAAAAAACATCAGCAAGACGTCAGACTGATTTCATAGTCCTTTCATGTTTTTTGTTTTTATAAAGTGGAATATCAATTCGTCAACATGAAAATCATCGACTCACGTTGGGTCTCGTTACAGGAAGAAACACCATGTTAAAGAAATTGATAGTTTTAACTTTATCTATATTGCCCCTTGCTCAGCTACATGCTGAGCAGACAGAGTTCGCCACATTTAAAGGCGCATATATGGGCCAGCAAACGCCGGGGTTAACTGCTGAACCCTTTGCACCGGGTATTATTTCAACACAGGGTTGGGAACTTGAAGGTGTGTTCGCACCCGGTATGAAAGAGTTTTATTACACCATTGACCTTGCGCAAGGCAACAAAGACAAAAAGTTCAGCCCGACGGTGATTGGCTACAAGCTAGAGAATAGTAAATGGCGTAAATTTACCCAGTTCCCACGCAGTGGCGAGATTGTATTCTCTGAAGATGGTAACACCATGTATATGGCTGAAAAGTACAGAGAGCGCACAACTGAAGGCTGGTCTGAACTAAAAAGCTTAGGGCCATTAATCGACAAAAAAGAATATGGCATCATGCGTCTATCAGTATCAAACCAAGGCTCGTACGTATTCGATGACTATAAAAGCAATGATCTTATCCGTATTTCTAAATTAGTTAACGGCCAACGCCAAGCACCTGAAGTCATGGGAAAACAAATTAACACAGGGAAATGGACTGCTCACCCTCTTATCGCACCAGATGAAAGCTATATTATTTGGGATAGCGAAAGAGAAGGCGGCTTTGGTAAGTCAGACCTCTATATCAGTTTCAAGGAAGACAATGGCGATTGGGGCAAGGCCATTAACATGGGCCCAGAAGTAAACTCAGCAGAAAGTGATTTTTACGCCAGCGTTACACCCGATGGGAAATATATTCTCTTTAACCGAACTATCGACAGAGAAAAAAGAGACATAGACATCTATTGGTCAAGCGCAGAAATTATTGAACGATTGAGGGAAAAGCACAGCAATAACGATGTGACTTTAACTGAATAAAAACATGCTAGTTTTAGAGTGGCACACTAAGATCCCAGTTTGATTGTGCCACTTGAATCTAAAAACTCACAATAACAACACAAAATGTATAGGAAAGTTATGAACCTAAGATCTGTTGTAATCTCATTATTCATTTTGATACTTTCTTTAAGTAATGTGGCTTATGGTCAAAACAAAGAACCAAATCTTGAAGGTAAGTATTTAGGACAAACACCGCCCAGTTTAACTCCTCAAGTCTTTGCGCCAGACCTTATATCTATTCAAGGTCGATATGAAATGGGGGTTTCATTTACTCCAAATCTCGAAGAAATCTATTTCTCCTCGCAAAAAGAAGGCGATGTGGCATCTATACACTACTCACAAATGACTAATGGTGTATGGCAACCGATAAAAGAAGCAAATTTTACCCAAGGTCAGAAGGCTGGAGAAATGGAGCCATTTGTGTCACAAGATGGTAAGCATATTTACTTTACTGCGTATAATAAAGACTTCACCGATACCAAAATTTGGGTAGTCAAACGAGAAAATAATGGTTGGAGCACAGCCAGAAAACTTAAATCTCCAATCAATAACGAAGAAGTATTTAACTCTACACTAGCAAGCAATGGCGACCTTTATTATACGGATATCTTTAAATCACAAACCTTTTATTCACCGCTCAAAAATGGGCAATACCCAGAAATCTTCCCAGCAGATATCCCTTTTGGAATTCATGGGTTCATTTCACCTGATCAAAGCTATTTACTCATTGATAATAGAAATATAGAAGAAAAATCAAGAAAAGACAGAGACTTGTATGTTTATTTCAAACAAAAAGACGGTAGTTGGTCAAAGCCTATTAATCTAGGGGAAGGCATAAACAGCAAAGTAAGTGAAACCGTCCCCACGGTTAGCCCTGATGGTAAATTTCTGTTTTTTAGCAGATTTGATGAAAAAGAAGGCTTCTCTAATATTTATTGGGTAAGTTCTGAGGTGATTGAAAAACTAAGGCCTAAAATCTAGCTGTTTATTTACAAATAACTTTCAGTTCAATTGACCTGACTTCCCACTAAGTTAGGTCAACTTATATCTATGTACTCTTTAAAAGTGCCAAGAGCCGCTTCATTTTTTCATTTGAATCAAACTTCTTACAATATAAGTAATAATCTACACTCGGTAAAGATTGCTCAATAAAAGCAAAATCCACATCATCCTTAAAACGCTTCACGATGCTAAATGGTACAATCGCAAACCCTAAATTATTTGCTACCAAAGACATAGTCACAGCCTTTGATTTTACTTGCTGTATACTGCAAGGCTCAGATTTCACTTTTTCAAATTCACTGGCAATTTTATCGAATAACTCGGGTTGGATCTTACGTGGATAACTTATATAAGGCTTATCATTAAATTCTGATAAGCACACTGTCTGTTTAGCTAGATCCACATTCCAGCTCTTTGGGTATACAGCCACGTAGTCTTCTTGCTTTAATTTATAAACTTGATGTCTAGGTAAGTCATGTTCATGAAGCCTGACGACTGCAGCATCTAATAAATCTTTATCACAAGCTGTAAGCAATTCTTTCGTATTGCCTTCTTGTAGATTAATTACAATATCTGAGTTTTCTTTGTGAAGGCACGCCATTCTCTCACTTAAAAAAGCATCGAATGCAAGTGGTATTGCACCCAATGCAAGAGGCCTATTTTCAATATTTTTAAGCGTTTCAGCGATGGCTTGATGACTTTCTAATAGTCCTTTAGCAATTGTAACTATCTTCTTGCCTTCCATAGTCAAGTTCACAGATCGTGTTGAACGCTCAAAAATTTGAAGCCCTAGGCGAGATTCAATATTTTTTACTTGCTGGCTTAAGGGCGGTTGCGCCATATTTAAACGCTCTGCAGCCTTACTAAAACTAAGCTCTTCAGCGACAACCACTATGTAGCGACATTTTTTGATATCCAACCAATCTATATTCATTTCATATAAATAACGCTAATTTTTATATTTGTTTTGTATCAATTATCAAGGTATTAATAAAGAAATTCTTAAGCCGTATAAAAGGAATCTTTATGAAAATACTCTTAAAAGCGATATGTCTAATACTACTCTTGAGCGTTTCGCTATCTGCAGAAGCGGATTTACAGCAACATCAAATATATTCACCAGCCATTGCAGACAACTTTATTGGCACCAATGCAACTCGTACCATTAGCGTCTATTTACCAAAAGATTACGAAAAAAGTAATAAAGCATACCCAGTTTTATATTTCTTAGGTGCTTATAATTGGGGGGCTAACTTTGCAAATTCCTTCGAGAAAATATTTGCTGATTATGAGCAAACCAAAGAGCCTCTCAAATTCATAGTCGTTATGATTGATGGTGACACGCCGCTAAGAGGTAGTTTTTACGTTAACTCCAAAGCGCATGGCAGATTCGCGGACTTTGTTACTAAAGAGGCTGTGCAATGGGTAAACAACAAGTACCGTACTAAAACAGATAGCAAACACACAGCAATAGCAGGCTTTTCTATGGGAGGCACAGGTGCATTACGATTTGCCGCTGACAACCCAGCTCAATTTGGTCATGTTTTTGCTTTAAGTCCAGGTTTAATTGACGATAATGGCCTAAGTACTTCATATTTAGGCAATACCAAAGCAATTGCGCATTATGAGCGCTTTCGCAGTGCACTCGCTAAAACAACTTCACCAAAAACCTTAATGAAAGAAGAATTTAAAAGCTTTCAAGGCATGGCACTTTGGCAAAATGGCGAGGATAACAGTAATGCTGCATTTGTAATGGCATATGGTGGTGCATTTGCGGGTCACAATGGAGAACCATTCGGTGCACACTTTAGCCAAGTTAAATCACAAATACATAAATGGCGCTTTGGTTTTGGAGAGTTAATCAACCAATATAGTGATAGTAAGGTGTTATCAAAATTACACTCGGTTAGAGTTGAAGTAGGCAAACACGATGAATATAAATGGATTGCAGATGGTAGCCTCAAGTTAAAAACGTTAAGTGAAGCACAAAAAACCAAAGTAAATGTAATCGTATTTGATGGCGATCACAGTAGCAAAGTCAGAGAGCGAATAGCACAAAGCATGTTACCGCATTTTCAATCGTTACTATAAATACTCTTTTTTAATACTGTGGCGTTAGTGATGCCACAGTATTTTAGCTTACCTTTAGAACGTTTATCTCTTTGGCTTCACCACCTACCTCGACTTTGCTTACTTGTCCGTTTTCTAGCTTTACACTCGCACTCAACTTGGATGCTCGTCCCATAGCGCGGCCTTGTTCAAAAACAAAATCAAGTGTCTCTTCGCCTGCAAAAACATGCTTAACAAGATAACAAGCCAAAGCGCCACTTGAACTACCTGTCGCTGACTCTTCTGGAATACCAAAAAGCGGCGCGAAATTTCTGCAACTGGCAGTGAATTCACTGTCAGAATCATTTAGCTCAAAAGCATGCATACCAATTAAATCGTACTTTTCACAAAACTCGCTAAGCTTCTCGTTATCTACTTCTAATTTGTCTAAACAACCTAAAGGCACTGGCACAATCACATCATGTAAGCCTGTGGAAATGACTTCAATGGGTAACTGAGTTGAAGATAATACGTCAAGCGGTAAACCAATTAATTCAACGATATCTTCATACTCGAAGGTTTGTAAATAAGTCGGGCAAGCTTGCTCCATCACTACACGGCCATCTTCTTCAACATTAACTGATAAAATGCCTGCTTTCGTGCGTTGTTTATACTTGCCTGCAGAAATTAGATTCTTGCTCAATAAAGTTGAAAAAGTAGCAAGCGTAGCATGACCGCAAAAGTCAACTTCATCCGTGACAGTAAAAAACGACACTTCAAAATCAACCTCATCATCTTTTGAGACAAACGCAGTTTCTGAGTAACCTACAGCTTGTGCTATTTTGAGTTTTTCAGCATAAGACAAGTCGTCCGCGTTTAGTACTACTCCAGCTGGGTTTCCGCCTTTGCCGTCCATTGTGAACGAATTAACTAAAATAGCGTTTATGCTTTGCAAATCAACACCTTTAAATTATTACCTAATCGTTATGAAGTTAACCTTCAAAGTAAAAGAGCGCAATCAAAACGTTTACTGATTAAAATAAAAAAAGCCGCTATCAAAAGCGGCTTATTTGTTAATCTCTGAGCAGTTAAAGCTTAAACCTTTCTACAGAGTCAGCCAGCCTATGCGCAAATTCACTTAATGACTCACTGCCTTTGGCCATTTGTTTCATCGAGCTGGCATTTTCGCTTGCGGTATCTTTCGCTTCTAGCATGACATGGCCAATACGCTGACAATCGCCCTCTTGTTGCCCCGCTGATTGTGTCACTTGCTCACTTAAATGCGTCACTTCATTTAGCGCATCTTCAATTTGTTGCATTACAGCAACCAATGCTTGGCTTTGTTCAACACAAACAGATGCATCTGTTTGCCCTACATGAATCGCATTAGCAGCTTGCTTAGTATCTTGCTGTAAGGCCGAAATCATCTTATTGATTTCTTCGGTTGAATCTTGAGTACGAGATGCAAGCGTTCTTACTTCATCGGCAACAACCGCAAAACCTCGGCCTTGCTCACCCGCTCTTGCGGCTTCAATGGCAGCATTCAGGGCAAGCAGGTTAGTCTGTTCAGCAATCGACACAATGGTGTCTAGAATCGAGCCAATATTGTTACTGTGCGAGGTCAAACGGGTCATCATTTCCACCGCCTCTGCCATCTTTTCATCTAGAGATTCGATGTGAGACTGATTATCAACTACCAAGGTTGAAGCCTCTGCTTTGCGTTCATTCGCTTGAAGTAAGCTCTCTAAACTTTGCTGCGCATTTTGAGACACATTTGATGCTGAACTAGATACATTTTGTGCCAAGCTTGCTGCGTCATCCATTCTGATCATTTGTGATGCAGCATTATCTGCTACTAGCCGACTCTCAGACAGCGACTTTTCAGACACGCTATCAAGCTCGTGCACTTTGGTGTTTATGTCATTCAGTAAGTTTCTAAGGCTGTCTTTTACCCTGTTAATATTATCAATTAAAGTACCAAATTCGTCGTCATTACGCTTTTTCATGTCGCGAGAGAAATCTCCCTCGGCCAAAAAATTCAGCATTTTATTTACAGCTTTCAATGGGGAGAGCATGGCTTTACTGGTCGAATATGCTATAAATGCTGCTAAACCGACAAAGATGATCACTAAGATAATCGCACTGGTTTGGGCTTGAGCAATCAATTCTTGTGTAAGTTTTTGAGACGATTCAAACGATGTTTTGGTCTTATCTTGTATTGCATTTAATGCGCTAATGACATTGACAGAGTGCAGTTCTGATTGACGATAAGCGGCTGTCGCATCTACTTGAGACTGGCGTTGTTTATCAAGCTGAGCGTATAAACTACCAGGTGAGCGAAGTAAACTCTCAAGCTCCCGTTGTGCATTTTCAAAGTTGTTAAATACTTCCTCTGCATTAACGCCTTGAGCTTGACGTTTAAGAAAAGCAAAGTTGTCACTGATATTGTCTAAAATAAAAGACATATCTTCTTTATGCTCGCTGAGATTAGCGAGAGTTAACGTAGGGATCTGTTTAGCATTGCTTTCTAACGTAAACAGCATATCGTCAATACGAACACCTGTCCCCATCATTTCTTCAAGTTGACGATTATTCACACCTTCGAGCAATTCTATATCTAGCATAGCAACACTCGCTTGCTCTTTGTTATCTAGAAGTTTTATGAGGAGTGAAGAGATGTCATTCTGAGCAAGGAGTGATGTCGTTTTAAGTGCAAGCATTCTTTCGCCTGCTTGCTCCATAGCCTCAACAGTTTGTTCAACCTTTGATAATGAGCCACTTAAAGTTTGATCGTATGACAACTTGTTTTTGAGTTGAACTACTAACGTCTGCTGCGATGATGAGGCTTTGTCAAAACTTTGTTTTGCTTGAGTAACCTCACCAGGTGATTCTAAGTTGTAAGCTTGAGCAATGAGTTTGCTTAACCTCAATTGCTGAAGCTGAAGCTCATCAACGGCCCGTTGCCCTGGTAGTGTTATGTCCGTTACTTTTCTATTTGCATCACTGATCTGTGACAGCGCCATATATCCCAATGAGCACGCCAGTAAAAGCAAAATCCCGATTGCCCCAAAGCCTGCTGTTATTTTTTGTTTTATTGTTAAATTGCTAAGCATAAAAATGGTTCCCACGGTTGAGGACCGACCACTATGTTACAAAACAAAGCAAATTCCAAGCATTTACTCTAAAACAATTAATGTTTATTTAATAAATTTAGGCAATTAACATCAAAAGTTGCAAATTTATAATATCGATTTTTAAAAATTTAGATGAACAAACTTAAGTGCTAGAAATTTGTGGTACATTCAAGTGGCAATGTTTGCTATAGTCAAACAGAGATAGTATGAACTTGGCCTGGGAGTTTTTATGTCCAATGAGCCTGATAATGTCTTTTTATTCCAAGACGAGCCCGTTTTTTCAACACCTCCAGCCCCCCAATTTCAACTCAATACCTGGCCTGTACTCATAGTCGATGACGACGACGAAATCCATAAGCTATCTAAATTGGTATTAAACACATACCAATACCAAGGCAAGAACCTTACGCTTTATCATGCTTATAACTCTGAGCAAGCACTTAAGTTAATTCAATCTATAGATAATTTGTCGCTCATTTTATTAGACGTCGTTATGGAAACCGATGATGCTGGCTTGAAAATAGCAGGTCATGTGCGCGAAGTATTTAATAACACTTTAGTTAGAATAATCCTCAGAACTGGTCAGCCAGGTGAAATGCCAGAACATGAAGTAATGTTGAACTATGACATCAACGATTACAAATCTAAGACTGAACTCACCAAGCAGCGACTTTTTACATCTATTACAGCTTCACTTAGAACTTATGAACATCTCATTCAATTGGATGAAATGACAAAAGAGTTATCAGCATTCAATGAAAACCTCGAAGCCAAAGTGATTGAGCGCACAAAGCAACTAGAGCAAGCAAACACAGATTTAAGAAATACTCTGGGTGAGTTAGAAGAAACTAAACAGCAGTTAATCCATTCAGAAAAGCTAGCATCAATTGGTCAACTTGCTGCAGGCGTAGCCCATGAAATTAACACTCCCCTTGGTTATGTCTCCAGCAATATGGAATCTTTGGCTGAATATATAGATGATATTAAATTGGCATGGGGCGATATTGAAGAAAATAACTCTGAACTCGCAAAGGAATTATCGGCCAAGCATGATCTTGAGTTTATTTTCGATGATACTCACTCAATAATGGAAAGTGTTGAAAGTGGTTTAAAGCGGATCCGAGTGATCTCTAAAGACCTAGGACATTTCTCTCAAATGGAAAAAATGCCAATTGCCAATGTCGATATCAATAAAGACGTCATTCAACTCGCTGTTAATATGGTTGCCTCCGAGCTTAATCCTAATATTGACATTGATATCAACTTGGCAGAACTTCCCCTCATTGACTGCCTTCCAATCGAATTGAGCCAAGTGCTCATCAATTTACTGATGAATGCCAATGATGCAATCTCTGATAACGGCAAAATAGACATACAAAGCCGTTTACATAATCAGTGTATTCATATCACTATTGCAGATAACGGCTGCGGTATGGAGCAATCTACGGTTAATAAACTCTTTGACCCCTTCTTTACAACAAAAGAGGTTGGAGAAGGCACAGGCTTAGGGTTATCTGTATCACATAAAATTATTGAAAGTCATCAAGGTTCGATTACTGTTGAGAGCAAGCCAGGAAAAGGTAGCCGCTTTAATATAGCTATCCCAGTTCTAAATTAGCAGTTCAAATACTGAGATAGCTTAATATTGCAACAGCTAAAAAGAGCCACCATGAGAAGTGTTTACCTTTCGTAAAATAAGCCGACAAAGCAGTACTCAGTAAAAAAACTAAACTCACAACATAAAGAATATTTTCACTGCTACCCTCACTATGCATGAATAAAAGCGAAGCAAAGCCAAACCAGGCAATTGATGTGATATGCCAAGCAAACCTTATAGTTCCTTTAGTAAAAGCATCACTACCGTAAATTTTTGGCAAATTATCACGACGAAATAGTCTGATAAGTATAAACTTCTCACCCAGTACCGAATGCAGAACCCCCAAAATAATAAGAATACTTGCAGCAATCAATAACATAATCCGTCCTATGGCTTTTTACTTATGCGTACTTTTACTTATGAACGCTTTTATTTATAACCACTCTGTTTCAGTGCCACCTTTTCAATACCGTGCTCGGGTGTAAACTTCTTAAAAATTCTAAAACCATGTTTCTCGTAAAGCTTAATTGCTGGTTGGTTAACCGCAGCCGTTTCGACGATAGCATATTCAAACGCTTTCGTTTGAAGAACAAACTCAATTAAAAGACTCGCTATCCCTTGTTTAAAAAACAATGGAGATACCGTTAAGCTCTCTATTTCTAATGTTGTTTTTGAAATATTCTCTGCTGATTCCTCATTCAACGATATTTCAATTACACCCGCAAGCTTACCTTCAACAATAAATCCATAAAACTGAGTCGTTGATGCTTGTATGTGTTCAACTGTGCGTGACAAAGGCGGAAAGTCTTCAACACCAACTAGCTCAGCCTCGATTTTGTAAGAGCTTTGAAAAACCTGATAAATTTGCTGGCTAACTTTAGAAACTGAATTGTTTAACTGTTGGATCATCATCTTTTTTATTGTTATGGATATAGAAAAGTACTGAGAATAACTCACTCAATAATCAAAAGGTTATTTTTGCTCAGCATTTTATGCGCAATGAAATTGTAAAGCACAAGCCAGACAAACACACTCGTTAAGACTGCGTAGCCTCTAAAGGCAGGTAAAAGCCAAATCATCAACACCACAACCAACAAATATGTAATGAGTACTGACGCAAAAAGCTTCAAAGATTTAAGCTTCAGCCTCACACTACAATGATTGCACTTAAAGTAAAACGGAAAGAAAGCGAGAGACATTGCAAAAGGCTCGATTTTTTCGTGGCACTTTGGGCAAATCGCATCAGACATCTTGGCTCCTCTCAACTTCATACAACTCTAAAGGTAAACCATCTGGGTCTTGGAAAAAAGTAAAGCGTTTTCCAGTGTATTCATCCACACGAATAGCCTCGACATCAACCCCATGGCTTTCTAATGTCTTTACTTCAGTGTCGATACATTCAACACAAAAAGCCAAGTGCCTTAACCCCTGAGCTTCGGGGCGGCTCACTCTTTTTGGCGCATTCAGAAAAGAAAACAATTCAATTTGGCTGCCATCAGGCAAAGCCAAATCTAGCTTGAAAGAGTCTCGCTCTGCTCGGTAATTTTCTGCAACGACTTTTAACCCTAAAACTTGTTTGTAAAAAGCTTTAGACCTTTCATAATCAGAGCAAATAATTGCCGCATGATGAATGCCTTTTAAATTCAACCTCTTCTCCTCGCAAAATAGGACATTATCAAAACTTACTCATCTATAAACGTCCAAGTGTCCGCACCGTCAAAACACCTGACCTTGATATCTTGTGCAGCTGCGGGGTCCACCATACGAAAATTCACAGCAGTTTTCTCTCTACCGGCTTTTTCAGTCAAGGTGTAATGGGTTGTGCACCCACATTTTCTACAGCGATGAAAGTGTATGTATTCATCACCATGACTGTAAATTTCTGTACCACCTTGGCCTATATTGAGCGAAACGTCTTGCGGAAGGTAGTTTCCCCACAGGGCCGCTAAGCGATGGCAGATAGAGCAATTACAACTGGTAAGTGACTCAGGTTTCGGCATCGTTAATTGAATATTCCCACAATGACAACTTGCATTTAGCATCTTATTTTCCCTTTATTTTTTATTAAGTTGTAGTAAATCCCATTTATTTCCGTAAAGGTCTTGAAATACCACTACTGTGCCATATTCCTCTTCTCGTGGTGCTTCATGAAACACCACGCCTTTACTTCTCATAAACTCATAATCGCGCCAAAAGTCATTAGTACGAAGAAACAAAAATACTCGACCTCCAGTTTGATTTCCGACTGCGTTTTTCTGCTCATCAGAACTCGCCTGCGCTAATAATAGATTCGTGCCATTCGAGTTTGGCGGCGACACTTGAACCCAGCGTTTTCCGCCTCCCAAGTCTGTATCTTCAACTAAGGTAAATCTAAGCTTATTTGTATAAAACTCAATGGCATCATCGTAGTTTTCAACCACTAAGGCAATACAGCCTATACTTTGTTCAATTTCTTCTGACATCTGCGACCCATCTATTTTTAACTTACTTGAATTCAACCATGACCAATTCGTTATTGGTTTTCACAAAGTTATCACCCAGCATCTTTAATGACTGTTTTGAGAAGTCACTCATAAACAAATTTTTTTCATCAAAACGCCCTATAATTTCGGCTTGCTCTAATGCAGGTTTATAGCGCCAAACATTTTGCTGTTTATCTTGCAAAAAGACCTCATTGCCTTTGACGTAATAGCGGCCCTGAAGTGTTAATGCTGGCAGAGCTGTAATTGCTTGCTCCTGACCTGAAACAACTTTTTTAAGTTGGCTGCTGTCATTCAATATTAGGGTGTTATTGGCTAACACCTGTGCCCAATGAAAAGGCCCTTCAAATAGAGTACTAAGGCTATTTGTTTTTAACTCTATGGAAATTAATGAAGTTTTTAATTCTGTTTCAGATTGCACGTATAAGGTATTGGCTGTTGCCTGCAGCAATTGTTTTACTTGTACATTCAGCGGAAGCTTTGTTGGCTTAGAGTTTTCATCAGCAAGGTTTAAAAGCCAAACATGATTTTCAATGAGATAAGCTACTCGATTTTTGTCTAACCAAATATGATCTGTAACAGCTCCTGCTTGTGTCAGTTGCAAAAGCTGCTCACCCTCTTGCAGCCAAATCTGAGTTGAACGACTTCGGTTGCTGAGTACACTGATTTCACCTGTTTCAGGTCGGAACTTACCCTGCATATCAGTAAATTTAGAAGGTGCAATATCAACGACATTATTAAGGTTTGTTACAGAACTTAATCGAACCTGGTGGTTATCTCGACCCAGCAAAGCAAACAACTGCTCTTCAATAAAGGTTAACTCAGATACTTGCATGCTGCTGGCTAGGTTAGTGTTGCTGATGACTTTTCCCTGAGGACTATATTCTACAAGTGATTTATCTAGCGCTACCCATAGATTGCCATTGTCTGAAAATGTCATAACCAAATTGCCCAAACTTAAAGTCTGGTTGAAGCTTTCAGTCAAGTTAATAGCTTCTAGTTTGTGCTCTGTTAAATCAAACAGCTGTAATTGATTATTAAACTTTATAGCAAGTCGAGTTTTATCAGGTGATATGAAAGCATTATCAATCTGACCTGCAAGCAAACTAGTTTGTTGATGTGTTTGAATATTCAAAGAAATCAGCTCTGACTGCCATTGTTTGTCGGTTTTAATAAACAAAAGTGTTTCATCATTTATGAAAAGCGGTGTGTGATTGAAGTCATTTTGGCAAGGCAATACACGAGTAAGCGCTTTTGTCTCGATATCTAAACCCACCAACTCGGCGCATTTAACGCCATTTTGCTCAATGATTTGGCCAAAACGCAGTTGCTGTTTATCTTCAGCTAAAACCATTCGACCATAAAGATGCGCTTTATTTAACAGCACTTCTCTCAGGTTGTTTTGTGTATTGTGAAGCACTAACTGGTTGCCAGCTTGTTTATCGATAAAAATAAATTCAGTCTTAGACAGTGGCATTACTTGAGTTAGTTGCTCCGATTGTGTGTCTAAACTGATTAAATTTGCCTGATCAGCTTCTGCTTTTGTCGTCGGTTTATAAAACCAATGAATAGACGTAAATATGACGATTAATAATGAAACAACGGCTAACAAAGCAATGGGTTGATTCAAGAGACTCTGTTTGGCTTGGTAGGCGGCTGTGATGTTTTGCTTTTCAAGCGCCTCAACTTCAAGCTTTTCATTTTCACGATCTTTACCTTCAAGGCCTTCATTAACAAAAACCAAGCTATAACCGCGTTTTGGATGCGTCCTAATAATAGCCTGCTGTTTGGCTGTATCGCCAAGAGACTTTCTCAGTTGTGCGATAACACGCTGTAACGCATTAGGTGCAACTATAACACCTTGCCAAACTTGTTGTTGTAATTGCTCATAGCTGACTAGCTCACCTTGAGCATCAAATAACACTTTAAGCACCGCCACCAGCCTAGGTTCGAGTTGCGTTACAGTGCCTTGCTTGCTTAGTTCGCCTGATTGCCAGTTTATGGTGAAACCATGAAAATGTGCCTGGTGCATACTTAGTGAGCTCGCAAGTTCTGCAAGATATTGCACTGACTCGAATTTGCGTCATCGCAGCCTTCGAGCAAGCCCGTTAAGGTTTGCTCTAGTGCTTCAAGTTCAATTTTGGCTTTTTTAACTCGCTCTAACTGCGCTGCAATTATGTCATCAACATGATTATTATGCCCTTCGCAGGCATTGCCATGATCGCATCCAAGCACTTTTTTAATCTCTTCAAGAGGAATTTGTAAATCTCTACAACGGCGAATAAACGACAAACGCTCAACATCCTCTTGCTGATAAACCCGATACCCATTGGCAGCACGTGCGGGCTCTGGTAATAATCCAATCTCTTCGTAATAGCGAATGGTTTTACTGGTCACCTGAGTTAATTTTGAAAGTTCGGCAATTTTCATGTTGACCTTCCTGTTACTGGAAGCTTTATAGTGGCCTTACACTAACGCACTTTTTATTCGTGTGAAATGGTTAAACTCATTTAAATTATTGGTTTATAGATTAGTCATGTTGAAATCGCGCATCGCATACATTTTTGTATTGGTCTTGCTGCACAGTTTATTAAACTGTGACCGCGCGCCTTTTCATGCCGATAATAGTCATGATGAACCAGTCCATGTTCATGAGTTAGTTAAATCACCTCATTTCGATCAAGCCGATGACGGCTCTCAGGTTTTCCACGCTGATATTCATAACCACCACACTTGTCACAGCGGCAATAGCGTTAAAGTGCAAAGTGTGCTGGCTTACAGTGAACAAATAAGCACTTACAACCCTGCGTATCAAAGCAAGAGTTACCCGCCTTTAGTACCGCCTCCGAGTTTACTCAATCACGCCTAGCGCACACATTTCAACATTTTTAAACCGATGGCTTCTAGCTTCTAGCTTCTAGCTACCATCCAGTGTGCGCTCGACTGTTAATTTTCATCCAGAATTTTAGTAAATTGAGTAACGAACATGAAAAAAATCTCATTTTTAATCATGGGCTTGGCTGTTTGTATGCACCAACCTGTGTGGGCTGAGCAAACTCCGCTTAGCCTAAAAACTGTGCTACAACGCACACAAGCGAACCACCCTAGTTTGCAACTTTACAAAGAAAAAGCTGCAATTATCGAAGCGAACCGCTTACAAGCGGGTTTATCACCTAACCCAGAATTAAGCTTCTCGCTCGAAAATGCATTCGGCAGTAACGAAGCAAAAGGTGTCAGTGGTGTAGAAGGCACTTTACTTATTAGCCAACTGTTTGAACGCGGCGATAAAGTGCAGCGTCGCATTGCGATGCAAGATAGCAAACTAGCGCAATTTCAAACTGAATATCAACTCACGCAACTCGATGTATTTGCTGATGCCACCGCGCAATATTACCAGGTGATGCACTTACAAAGTTTGTTAGCATTAAGTCAAACGCAGCAAAGCAAGGTATCAGCTGCGCTTAATACCATTAAACAGCGTGCAGCGGCAGGTGCGGTATCGAATGCCGATGTGGCTCGGATGCAGTTTGAATACGGGACGCTACAGCTCCAGCAGCAACAACTTGAAAGTGAATTTACAACAGCAAAACTGCGCCTTGCCCAGTTTTGGTTAGGTGAAACTGACTTCAATACTGTTCAAAAATTACTGCCAACACGAAGCAATTCTTACGTCAATGCTAACAGCAATCTGAAAACAGAACTGACTTTGCCTAATTTAGCTGACTTACATAACGCCATTGATATGGCCCCTGAAATTCAGCTTATCGCACAACAAGTGCTTGCCGAACAAGCAGCTATGCAATTGGCTTCAGCTAATTCGGTAGCAGATCTTACTTTGGGCACTGGAGTCAGATTTGATAATACCAGTAACAGTGCTTCACTGCTGTTTGAAGCAGCAATGCCACTGCAACTCAGCAATCCGCAACAAGGCAATATTAAAGCGGCTAGTGCGCAAATCGACTTATTAAGTGAGCAGCAGCAATCAATTCGCCAATCTCTTAAACAGCAGATAACCCAAACCTACGCCCAAGCGCAAAACCAACAACGCAGGCTCTTGCAGTTGCAAAGCCAATTACTCCCTTTGGCAAAAACTTTAATCTCACAAAGTTTAGACAGTTATCGTCTTGGTCAGATCTCAGTGCTGCAACTGTTAGATGCGCAAAAAGAGCGTTTCAATACCGAGCAAGCGATCATAGACACGCAGATATCAATGCTTAATTCGCACCTTTTATTACAACGCTTGATAGGCAACACCTCGCTATCAGCTCTAAATAACGCTCATTCACAGTCACCTCTCTCTAAAGAAACTGCAACTTCTTCGCCATGGAGCAACACATTATGAAATCATTAAAACTATCGACTATCGCGTTAATATTCGCTTTCTCAACGCTCGGGATGACTCATAGCCCTATGGTTTTTGCTGGCCAAGGGCATGATCACGATGAAAAGCCGACTTCGGCTCAGAAACAACATGATGAAGAAGAAAACGTCGTGGTACTCACCGAGGAAGCCATTCTTGCCAATGGCATAAAAACCGAACGTGCGAGCAGTGGCACAATAAGCCAACACGACACCTTGTTTGGCGTGGTTGCGCCAACCATAGACAACACTTTCACCATCATGGCGCCTTATCAGGGCATTGTTGAAAAAGTATTTGTTGAAATTGGTGATCGAGTGACAAAAAACCAGCCGCTACTCAAAGTACAAAACCGCCAAACCTTACAAAGCTATATCATCAAGAGCCCTGCCGATGGTGAAGTCACAGAACGTTTAATTGCACAGGGGCAACTGGCATTGGATCAAACCTTACTGACCATCATTAATCTTGAGCAAGTGTGGGTTGAGCTGTCGGCATTTCCTGAAAACATCGAAAAGCTCCAAATCGGTCAAAGCGCTGATATTTACGATTTACACCAACACTTAAACACCTCGGGCAAGGTCTCGTATATCGCCCCGATGATGACAGGCGGACATATCGCCCGGGCAAGAGTGGTGATAAACAACCGTGACGGACACTGGCGACCAGGCATGCATGTAAAAGCCGATGTAAAAACGGCAGAGCTTACGAGCCAATTAAGAGTGAAACAAACCGCCATTCAAAGCTTAGAAGAAGAAAACGTGGTGTTTGTTAAAACCGCAAACCGCTTTGAGGCCCGTCATGTAACACTTGGCAAAGCCAATCGCAAATGGGTGTCGGTCATTGAAGGCTTAAATGCGGGCGAAGAGTATGTCACTGAAAACAGTTACATCTTAAAAGCCGATATTCTAAAAAACGGCGCAAGCCACGCGCACTAAGGAGCAGATATGATTGATTTTATAGTATCTTTTGCCGTAAAGCGTCGCTGGCTAGTCATGGCAGCCACTTTGCTGGTTGCCGCATTTGGCGTGTATAACATGACACGCTTATCGATAGATGCGGTGCCCGATATCACCAACGTACAGGTGCAGATAAATACCAAAGCCACCGGTTTCACCCCGTTAGAAACCGAGCAACGGATCACCTATTTAATAGAAAACGCCATGGCAGGATTACCAAACCTCGAAACAACACGCTCGCTATCGCGTTATGGTTTATCTCAAGTCACCGTTATTTTTGACGAAGGCACCGATATTTACTGGGCAAGACAGCAAATAGGCGAGCGGCTGCAAAGTATTCGCAGCGAATTGCCCAAAAACATAGAACCAAGTATGGGCCCTATCGCCAGTGGTTTAGGTGAAATATTTACCTATATTGTCAGAGCACAAGACAGTGCCAAAAAGTCCGATGGCTCAGCTTACAGCGCAGAAGAACTACGCACTTTGCAAGACTGGGTTATAAAACCACAACTCATGAAAGTTAAGGGTATTACAGAGATAAACAGCATTGGCGGGTTTGAAAAGCAATATCAAGTCGCCCCAGAGCCGAGCAAACTACTGGCGTATAAACTGACTATTGCCGATGTGGTTAATGCGCTTGAGCAAAATAATGCCAATCGCGGCGCAGGTTATATTGAGCGCAATGGCATGCAGTATTTGGTTCGCTCTCCTGGGCAATTGAAAACCCTGACGGACATTGAACAACTTGTAGTCGCAAGACGTGACGATGCACCTGTTCGTATTAAAGACATAGGCAAAGTCTCGTACGGAAAAGAGCTGCGAACCGGCGCTGCCAGTTATGGCGGTGAAGAAGCAGTACTTGGCACAGCCATGATGTTGATGGACGAAAACAGTCGTGTGGTTGCCAAAGCAGTTGCCGATAAACTACAAGTAATTCAAAGCAGTTTACCTAAAGGCGTCATCGTCGAAGCCGTTTATGACCGCACAACATTAGTTGATAAAACCATTGCCACCATAAAGAAAAATCTATTTGAAGGCGCGGTGTTGGTCATCGTTATTTTGTTTTTATTACTTGGTAACATCACAGGTGCACTCATCACCGCATTGGTTATTCCACTGAGTATGTTGTTTGCCGTGACGGGCATGGTAAGTAATCGTGTTTCAGGTAACTTAATGAGCTTAGGCGCCATAGATTTTGGTTTAATAGTCGACGGCGCGGTCATAGTCGTTGAGAATGCCCTGCGCCGTTTGGGATTAGCGCAACAGCAACACGGTCGCTTGTTAACCTTACAAGAGCGCTTAGACGTTGTGTATTACAGCACCAAAGAGGTCTTTAATCCCGCCGCATTTGGCATGCTGATCATCATGTTGGTGTATTTACCTTTATTTGCTCTAGAAGGCGTCGAAGGCAAAATGTTCCAACCAATGGCGTTTACCGTAATCGCTGCGTTAATTGGCGCGCTGATCTTTTCTATTACCTTTGTGCCTGCAGCCATTGCCATTTTCGTTAAAGGTAAAATTGAAGAAAAAGAAAATCGAGTCATGCGCTCAGCAAAAGCCATTTACCAGCCGTTACTCGCTTTCTCTTTAAAACACTCAGTTGCTTTAGTCATCGTGGCATTCACTTTTGTAGGAATTGTCGCTTGGCAAGCACAAAAACTTGGGGCTGAATTTTTACCTAAACTCGACGAAGGTGATATTGCTATGCATGCGCTGCGGATCACGGGCACTGGGTTAGAGCAATCGGTTGAGATGCAATTAACGCTTGAAAACACCATTAAAACCATGCCTGAAGTGGCGCATGTGTTCTCAAAGATTGGCACACCTGATGTCGCCACCGATCCTATGCCGCCTAATGTGGCAGATACCTTTATGATCTTAAAGCCTAAATCTGAATGGCCCAATCCTGATGAAAGTAAAGCCGATGTACTTGCTCGACTCAGAGCTAAAGTCGCAGACATGCCGGGTAATAACTACGAGTTTACTCAGCCCATTGAAATGCGCTTTAACGAATTAATCGCCGGTGTGCGCGCCGATGTGGCACTGCGTATTTATGGCGATGACTTAAGTGTACTTAAACAATATGGTGAAAAGGCCACTGCACTATTGAAAAACGTCAAAGGTGCCACCGATGTGCGCTTAGAGCAAATGGCTGGTTTACCGACTTTATCGGTTGAACCACAGCGTGATCATTTGGCATTACTCGGCTTAACGGTCAGTGATATTCAAGACACCCTCGCCGCTGCAGTCGGTGGTGTTGAAACAGGCCTAATTTATGAGGGCGACAAACGCTTTAAACTCTTAGTCAGGCTTGATAAACAATGGTCACAAGATTTAGAGGCCTTAAAATCACTGCCTGTGGCTTTACCTGCAAGTCAAAATCCAGATCTGGCGTTTGTGCCTTTGGGCGAAGTGGCCAATATCGAGTTAACCACAGGGCCGAATCAAATTAACCGTGAAAGCGGCAAACGCAATGTGATTGTCACCGCCAACGTTGATGAACGAGATTTAGCCAGCTTTATCAGCGAAACAAAAACGCTTATGAATGGCGAACTCAATCTTCCTGCAGGTTATTGGCTTAATTACGGTGGCACTTTTGAGCAACTCGAATCAGCCAGACAGCGACTCAGCATTGTTGTGCCTGTGACTTTATTATTGATTTTAGGGCTGCTTTATAGCGCGTTTAATTCAATCAGGGATGCATTGGTCATTTTCAGTGGCGTACCATTAGCGTTAACCGGTGGTGTATTGGCTTTAGTGCTCAGAGACATGCCTTTTTCAATTTCTGCCGCTGTGGGCTTTATCGCCCTCTCCGGTGTCGCAGTGTTAAACGGCGTGGTAATGCTGTCATTTATCAAGCAGCTCAGGGAGCAAGGTTTAAACCTATACCAAGCCATCGAGCAAGGTGCGCTTCAAAGGTTACGCCCAGTAATGATGACCGCCCTAGTCGCAAGCCTTGGTTTTCTACCCATGGCGCTAAATGTCGGTACAGGTGCAGAAGTACAAAGGCCGCTGGCTACTGTTGTCGTTGGCGGTATTATTACCTCAACATTGCTTACTTTAGTGGTGTTACCTGCGCTTTATAAATTGGTTTATCGAAGATAACGGTACTTTCTTTTCTAAAGTAACCTTTTCTAAAGTAACCTTTCCTAAAGTAATCTTTTCTAAAGCAATCATTTCAAAAATAGCCACTTTAAGAAGCAGTGTTGGAACCCTGCTTCTTATTTTGAGTATATGAAGTGTATTTTTGATTAGATAAAAATAGACAGGAACTTTTATTTACCCAATACAACATCAAACATCACACCCATAGTCGCCATATACACCAAATAAATAACACCAGATTTTAAAAGTGTGACTAACCATGATGCCTGATACATAGTCTTAAATGCTTTTATAAAGTACCACAATGCATATAACAATATAGGCGCTTGTAGAATGAGGAAAACGCTATGCTTTTGTTCTAATACCTCAAGTGGCCCCATTAAAATCAAGACCAAGTAACTCATGCTGTGAATATGTAATGAAAACACAATATTACCCACCATGTAACTACTTGGATAAACAGCCTTTATGTAAAATGCAAATAGTGGGAACAAGATAAACATCGCTTTAGAATACAAATCTAAAGACGAAGTCGAATAATCTTCAGCAACAATAAAAAACTGCTGAAATGTCGAAAACAATAAGAAAAAGATCACACTAACAACCAGGTACAGCCTAAGTGGTGGCGTATATTTTGCGCGCATTCCATGCTCGTACTCATATGAAGCTAAACCCGGCTTGGTGAAAAGAGTTTTCAGTGTTCGAGACAGTCTGCCATCAATGTCTAATAATTCATGCACAGATTCTTTTATAAAAGGAATAAGTGGTTGCCTGGTTGATTTAATGCTTTGCCCACATTGAGAACAAAACTTAGCATCATCAGATAACAAGGCTTGGCAATTCTTACAATTCAATTCCATATAATTATTCGTTATTCACTTAAAAACTATAGGTTTTTACGTCGTTATATGACTTTTATCCATTTCATATTAGATATACGAGCAACGCAAGTACTATTAAAGATAAAAGGTTACTTTAATTCTAATTAGACTGTCCCCTTCAATGACTAATGACTTTGGTCGTATTGCTAACTTTATGAAGTTTGATTTATAAATAACTCGAAAACGCGCTTTTGATGACATTAAAGCAGCTTGTATTAAACAAGCTGCTTTTTATTGCTATTGACTTGGATTTGTCCTACGCCAAAACAAAATATATTTGGCTGATTTTTAATGCCGCATTCGATAATATAACCAACTTAGCAAATATTCAATTTCACACTAAATGCGCACTTAAATAAGGCAAAACTCATTTCTCACAGAATTCACTTTAGCTCAACGCTATTAATCACCTACTCAATTGGCGCGTTTGCTTGCTTTATATTACACGCTTTTTTTGTGTTCCCTGTGGTTTTAGCTGCAAGTATTCCTGCATTTGTCGCAAGCTTTATTCCGAGTAATGAAAAACTCGCTCACCACCCCCATGCAACCTTGTATGCAGGTTGTTTCACCGGTATGTGCTCTGTCGAATTAATAGAAAGCTTGTGGGCATTATCGCTCATTTGCTTCATCGGCACTTTGCTTTATGTTTCAAGTATTCGTCTGTTCAGTGGCTTTGGCGGACGACTTGGCGGAATTGCGTTTACCTCGGTCGCTATATTTGTGCTTACTCGACAGGTATTGATGTGATGCTTAATTCGATTGCTATTGATTTGTTATTTATCTCGTTATTGGGCGCCATTTCAACCTACCTGATAGCAAAACGAAACCGCTTTGATGCCATACGCGCGTCGAGCTGCTTATCTATTTTAGCCTATGGTATTTTCTACTTGGTTGGTTTGAATACTGAACTTTATAGCTTGGTATTTTTTGGCAGTACTTTTGTAGGCATGAGCGCCCCAATTCGGTTTGGTCTTGAAAGCATCTGTTTATCTGCGGTTTTATTTACTGTTTTTTTTGAGTATCTCATCCCTCACTTAACAGGATTTGGTGGCGCGCTTGGGATCAGCGCATTCTTGTCAGTATGTATTTCCCACGTCGTTTTTCTACTGTTCGCAAAGATAAAAAGATTTGCCCACTAACCTTCTACATGAATCAAAAAATACAAAAATAAATCATAAGGTTAAAACCATAACCTGCAAGAACCACTAACCAAAAACCTAATTATATTTTGTATTTAGAACCAATTTACTTTCATATCTAATCATTTATTAAGAATGTAAACTAAAGCTACATGCACAAGAAACCCACAAAAAAATACATAAACCAAATTTAAAATAGAACCTTAAAATCATAACCTAACAATGTTAGAACCCCTTAACTCCCTCCTGTATTAAAAAGATCAAAACAACCTTTATAATTCGAACTCTAATTATTAGACTAATGAGCGAATAAACAAAACAAAGAGGAAATCATGAATACTTCTAAAAGCCTTACAGAGCTTGTCTGCTTCTATGCCGTTCTTTCTGTTGGTTATGTTTTCGCTATCTGCTCTGAAATCGTAAACTATAACCCTAAGTGGTCTCACTCGAACCGCTAATTATAGTATGGCCAGTTCGCTGGCCTCCAAATCCTTCCTAATTCCCAATCTTCCTTTATCTTAATTCTTACCTATTCTTTTATTAGTTGTTATAGTCAAAGTCTTTACATTATCTAGGTTTACTTCATTGCAAGCTGCATTTACCCATTTAGAACAAATACTTAAACAATATGCGCCATTATCAGAACAAGCTTTAAAACGCTATTTTAGTGCCTGCCACTTTATACATGTCGCTAAAGGCACAACCTTGTACGCCATCGGTGAAATACCCAGTAGTTTTGCCTTTATTCATAAAGGATTGATGCGCGCTTATTTGATAGATGCAGAAGGTAATGAGTTTAATAAAAACTTCTTTGCTGAAGGACGTTTTCCAGGCTCAATGAGTGCCTTACTAAACAATGACACCAGTTTTTTAGGCATAGAAGCGCTCGAAGACTGTGACATCATAACCATCGATTTTAAACAATTTCGCCGTGAGTTGTTTGCTGATAATGAACTTATGGCATTTCATATCAACTATTTAGAGCAACATTGGCTGTTAGAAAAAGAGCCTAAAGAGATTGGATACTTACAACACGAAGCAAAACAGCGATATTTAATGTTTTTAGACAAGTACGAGGCAATTTTGTCGAGACTCCCTCAGTACCACATTGCCAGTTACCTTGGGATCACACCTACCCAGTTGAGTCGTATTAGAAAAGATCTAAATAACCTGAGCTCAGGTTAAATATTTAATTGCTTTTATCAACATATGTAAAGGCGTTCAAAGTTCAGCTTTCATAAACTTACCACATCAACCACATGCAGGAATGAAAGCTATGAACTATTTAGATGCACTAAACTGGCGCTACGCTGTAAAAGAATTTTCAAACCAGACTTTATCGCAAACACAAATTGATGGTTTAGCTGAGAGCGTCAGACTCAGTGCCAGCGCTTATGGCATGCAACCTTACAAACTTTTAATTGTTGAAAGTGCTGCACTTAAAAATGCCTGCTTAGAATTTAGTTACGGGCAAAACAAAGTCGCCGAGTGCTCACATTTATTGGTATTGGCAAATTATACCGAGATCACTGCTGATACTATCACCAGTTATATTAGTGAACTTGCAGTATCTCAAGGCAAAGAAGCTGAAACCTTATCTGCATATAAAGACATCATCTCACAAGACATTTTGAGTAGAGCATCAACAGAACAAAGTGTTTGGGCAGAACAACAATGCTACATCGCACTGGGCAAACTCCTCAGTTATGCAGCAATGAATCAAATTGATGCAGCTCCTATGGCAGGGTTTGATACTCAAGGTATCAACCAAGTGCTTGGGCTCGATAAACAAGGGCTCAATGCAGCTATTCTTTGCCCTGTCGGTATTCGCAGTAAAAATGACAGCACTGCAACTCGACCTAAATTTCGAAAAACAACCGAGCAGTTGGTGGTAACATTATGAATTCGCTCGGTATGCTGGCAATTCTTGCTGGCGGCTGTATTGCTATCCAGGCAGCCATGAATGCAAGGCTCGGGGTACACTTAAATAGTGCGCTTCTAGCCACAGGTTTTGCGTTTTTAGCCAGCTTTGCGCTTATCACCAGCTTTATTGTGCTCAGCCAGTTTAAGACGCTGCAAATCACTTTTAGTAACATACAGCTGACAAGTGTGCCTTGGTATTTGTGGTTTTCTTGTACTTTAAGTGTGGTCGGCGTCGGTGCTATGTATTGGCTCATTCCAAAAATGGGCGCTGGAATGATGATGAGTTATGCCCTCACTGGTCAGCTTGTTATCGCCATGCTGATCAGCCATTTTGGACTATTTGAAAGCCCTCAAAAACTCATAACCAGTAGCAAACTATTAGGCAGTGCACTGCTCATCGTCGGTATTATTTTAATTAACAGGGACTAAGATCATGACTTCAGAACTCGCAAAAAACTTACAGAATTTAGACGCCTTTTGGTCTGCAATGTCGCACAGCCCGGAGCTAAAAAGTGAGCGAAAAAGCGAGCAAAAACTAAAAATACATACCAATTGGCCAAATAAAGCTTGGCAGGCTGACTTTGGCATAGATTACTCAGAAAAAGTGCATCCATTACCAGTAGGCAAATCTAGAGTGACGATTTTAAAACCAGCAGAGCATAGTTCAGAGCAAGTAAAAATGTCACTGCAAGCCATGGTTTTACCTTTAGAAAAAACACAATTTAATGGGTCAAGCCAAGTTGAAGTGTTAACTCAGCCAGATGACTTACCATCTTGGGCTCAAGCTTGTTCAAACGCATTTGGCTATAGCATCGCGCCAGAAGCTCTATTACCCCTACTTTCAAACCCAAATGCCACATTGTTTTCTTATAAAGTTGACGGGACCATAGCTGGCACCGCCATCGCATTTCAAAGCGATGACGTGATGGGCGTACATCAAGTAGGTGTCGATCCTAATTTTAGAGGCCAAGGCATAGCAAAAACACTTATGCATCACCTGGTTGATTTTGCTAAGCGCCAAAATACTCGCTTAATGGCACTACAAGCTTCAAAAGCAGGTTTACCACTTTACCAACAAATGGGATTCAGCTTGCTCGCTGAGGTTTATCACCTAGAGCCCAGCCAAGAAATCTAGACCACTTTAAAATTCTTATTGCCGGTTTGGCTCGTGGGCTTCGTACTGGGGTAAATCTTGATTTAGGCTATCCCAACACGCTTTTGATGTAACGAAGTTATGAGAGATTGGGCGCTCTGTGATGTCAGAATCTAAAATGCCTAGTCTTAACCGGTAACGGCTCAGATCAGCTTCATTTGAACTATAAATAGGTGATGCACAAGTCTTACAAAAATGCCTTTTTCTGCCCGGCTTCATCTCGTAAAAGCTTATATTCTCTGCGCCAGCAGTGATTTTAAATTCACTCGCATTAACAAAGCCATTGGTAGCAAATGCTGAACCGCTCGATTTACGACACAAAGAACAATGACAGTGAATAATAGAACTGATCTGCCCTACTTCAATTTTAACCTCGCCACATAAACAGCTTCCCTGATACATGCTTACCCCTCTTTAAAAAACCGCTAAAGTTTAACGCTAGTTATAATAAAGAGAATTTGCGCAAAGCAAAACCGAAAGTTAGTTTAAAAGCTGATTATATAACTCATGCGCTTGCTCAAGCGCAGCCTTTCCATCATCCAATGCTTTAATTGAATTAAGGTGTGCTCTGGCCCAATTAGCTAAGGCTGGTATTTTTTTTATTTCTTGTATGACGGTTTTTTTTGTCACACCTTGCATGTTGTAAACCATTTCACTGCAGAGATCGGCCAATTGAATCACTCTGATGAGGTGATTTATTTCATCTGCCTCTTTCGTTTGTTCAGCTAATTCATAGTGGTGATGGTGTGCAACCACATTAGAGATAAGTTTGGGTACTCCCCATTGATGGCAGATTAACTCTGATAAATTGGCATGTGACTCTTTAAATAGATTCTTTTCTGCCTCAACATGCTGAGCAGGTGTTGACCATACATAATCGTCAATATGGTTAAACTGTTCTTGGCTCTCTTGAAAGCGAAGAAATAAGCCCAAATCGTGAAGTAAGCCGGCCAAATATGCTTGTTCAGGTTTAATGTTGCACTCATTCAAATGGCTAGCTATTAACCTAGCTAAACAAGCGACTTCAATTGAGTGCTGCCAAAGCCTTTTTTCTGACATTGTGACTGGTAGAAATACCTTAGTGACCGCAATAGATGCCAATAAATTATGGATTTGATCTATACCAATCCTAATAACTGCATCGTGAATATTAGTGATGGGTTGGTGAGTGCCAAACAAGACGCTATTGCTTAATTTTATAGTCCGTAATGCAAACGTGGGATCGGACTCTGCAAGATGGATAACTTTGTTGAAATAGTCAGGATCATCAACAGACAAAGACAAGAGTTGAGCTATCACACTCGGCAACATAGGTATGTTGTCTATTTGTTTTGCTAGCGCATTCGTCATGTAGCATCCTCAAAACAAAGCCCATACTAAAAGTATAGGCCTTGATTCAAAAAACTAACAAAATGCTTTAGTGTGAATTTACATTAACCACGTGTATTTCTGTAACTACTTCTTTTTGGTTTGTTCGCGCCAGTATTATTGCCATTGCTAGAACGATTACCGTTACTTGGGCGATTACTATTATTTGAGCGATTCGAGTTATTTGCCTTCCCTTGCTCACTGCGTTGCCCTTGACCGCTCGGCTTATTATTCCCATTTTGCGGTTTGCGACTTCCAGAATTAGTCTTATTTCTGCGCGGCTTCTTAGCGTTCGATTTGTCGCCTTCAGCGCGATTACCTTGCGACATAGGCTTTGACTTCAGCTTAGCTGCGTTGCTTGAATTTGGTTTAGCTTTACTCTGCTGATTACCTGTTGACGCTTTTGCCAGTTCACCATCTACTTGCTTAGGTTTTTTCGGTTTCTTAGGCTTTTTCTTTTTCAGTGGACGTGTGTCTAGCTTAGATTCTGGCACTGGGTTTTGCGGTTCAAACCCCGGCTCAATTTTACGCGGGATAAGTTCTTGAATGAGTCGTTCAATCCCAAATAAATCATCAGCATCTTCATGTGTTACAAACGATACAGCCTCGCCAGTTGCGCCTGCACGACCAGTACGGCCAATTCGATGCACATAATCTTCATATACATTCGGTAAATCGAAGTTCACTACATTTGGTAACTCTTGAATATCTAAACCACGAGCAACAATGTCAGTTGCCACCAGCACACGCACTTCGCCATCTTTAAAACCCGTGAGAGCTTTCATCCGAGCATTTTGGCTCTTATTACCATGAATAGCTGCAGCCGCAATTTTTGCTTTTTCTAAATCACGAACCAAACGGTTTGCACCGTGTTTAGTACGAGTAAAGACAAGCACCTGTTGCCAGTTATGTGTTTTCACTAAATGCTTAAGTAAGCCGGTACGTTTACTTCTGTCTACTTCATAAACGCTTTGCTCAATGCTTTTCACTGTGCTGTTCGCTGGCGCCACTGAAATCTCAACCGGATCGTTGATAAGGCCTTTTGCCAGTTCACGAATTTCATCAGAGAAAGTCGCAGAGAACATTAAGTTTTGACGATTTTTAGGAAGCAATTTAATCACACGCTTAATGTCGTGAATAAAACCCATGTCTAACATGCGATCGGCTTCGTCTAATACAAATAGCTCTAATCTGTCGAACTTGATGGCATTTTGCTGGAATAAATCCAGTAAACGGCCGGGTGTTGCGACTAGTATGTCTGCACCACGACGCAACTTCATCATTTGCGGGTTAATTTTAACCCCACCATATACAACCTGTGTCGACAGATTTAAATGCTGTGAATAAGTTTCAACATTTTGCCAAACCTGATCCGCTAGCTCACGCGTTGGTGTTAACACCAATGCACGCACCTGATTCGCTCTAGCTTTATCCCCTTTACTGAGTAGTTCAAGCATAGGCAGCGTAAAGCCTGCCGTTTTACCTGTGCCCGTTTGTGCGGCAGCCATCACATCTCTGCCCTCTAAAACGGCAGGAATAGCTTGTGCTTGAATGGGAGTTGGTTGGGTATAACCTTTGTCGGTTAAAGCTTGAAGAATATTTTGGGATAAAGCGAGATCAGAAAATTGCATATATTTACTCAAATTTGTAAGGCGATGCAGGGTACAGGATCGCAGCTAATTTAGCAAAAAGAGAATGTGGATTATTCAAGCAGTATAGACTCTGAGCACCTGAAATCGACTTTCAAGTGCTCATTATTTCTTAAAACCAATGGCGCGTTTTATTTGCAAACCACACAAGACTGAGCATCACAGGAACTTCGACCAATACGCCCACTACGGTTGCAAGTGCAGCACCCGAATGCAAGCCGAACATTGAAATCGCCACAGCGACTGCCAGTTCGAAAAAGTTAGAGGTGCTGATCATACATGCGGGGGCGGCAATGTTATGAGGTAACTTTAGCTTTTTAGCAAACCAATACGCCAATGCAAAAATACCATAAGTTTGAATAAGTAGCGGAATAGCAATTAAGCCGATGACTTGCGGCTGTTCAATAATCGTTTGTGCTTGAAAGCCAAATAGCAATACCACTGTGCCTAACAAACCAATAACAGAAAAAGGCTTAATACCAGTCAGAAATTGATTTAACTGCCCATCACCCTGCTGTTTCAGTAAAAAGCGCCTAAACGCAAAACCTGCAGCCAATGGGATCAAAACATACAAAACGACTGAGATAATCAATGTTTCCCAAGGGACAGAAATGTCACTCACCCCAAGCAAAAGCGCGGTGATCGGCGCAAACGCAAATGCCATGATAATGTCGTTCACCGACACCTGAACAAGGGTATAGTTTGCATCCCCTTTGGTTAGTTGACTCCACACAAATACCATCGCAGTACAGGGCGCAACACCCAATAAAATCATACCTGCGATATATTCGTTCGCACTTTGTGGGTCAACCATTGACGCGAAAAAGACTTTAAAAAACAACCAACCTAACAAAGCCATTGTGAAAGGTTTAATGAGCCAATTAAGTACCAAAGTGAGGATAATCCCTTTTGGTTTTTTGCCGACATCTTTAATGGCTGCAAAGTCAACTTGCACCATCATAGGAAAGATCATCACCCAAATGAGCAAAGCAACGACTAAATTGACATGAAAGAATTCTAAACCTGCAACGACTGCAAAGGCGTCTGGCATAAAGTTACCTGCAACAACGCCAACTAAGATACTTAGCCCAACCCAAACCGATAAATATCGCTCAAATAGTCCCATATTTTACTCACTTTTAACTGGCTCATTCTTGTGTCAAACAGTGCCAAACAAGAATATATGAATTTTCATATATTCTAAGCCAATCAAATCCAAATAGATATATGGAATTTCATATATCTAAGCTTCTAACTGTAAAAGCTAATAGTCCGCGCGAATGAAGTGGTTTTGAACTAAGCAATCCAAATATCGTATGGCTTTCACATGTTTAAACTGGAGAGGTGCTTTGAGTTCTCCAAAAAGAGGAATACCGCCTCCAAGTAAAATTGGAATAGTCGTAATGATTAACTCATCAATTAAATCTTGTTGCAGAAACCCTTGAATGGTTTTACCGCCATCAATATAAAGATGTTTGAACCCTTGCTTATTCAAGTTTTCGACCACCTCTTTTAATTCACCTTTGACTAAAAACACCTTGTCTTTCAACTTTTCAGGTACTTGCTGTAGCGTATTACTCAATACAAATACAGGCTTTGAATACGGCCAATCACAGTCAAAACTCAATACCACTTCTAATGTATTACGGCCCATCACTAACGCGTCTATGTTCTGCAGAAATTCAGCAAAACCACAGTCATCGCCAGTTGGATTTGGCACTTGATGTAACCAATCTACTTGGTTGTTTTTGTCTGCAATAAAGCCATCAAGACTGGTTGCTATATAGACCGTGTTTGTCATTACACACCTCTTTTAACTTGTATAAAACTTAAAACTTGACTAAAATTCTACACCGTAGAATTAATTATATAATTAGGGATATTTTGATGAGTGTCAAGCAAACAAAAAGAGGCCGCCCAGCACAAAAACAGTTAAGCCAAGACATCATCATCGACCAAGCAAAGCAACTCATGCTTGAAAAAGGCAAGCCACCAAGCATTCGAGCTTTGGCAGCTGCATTAAATGTCGATGCCATGGCCATTTACCATTACTTTAAAAACAAAGATGCATTGCTCGAGGCTGTGGCTGTGTCATTGATCAACGAAATTCATGACCCACAATCACTGCATTGGCAACAAGAAGTTTACGAATTAAGTAAAAGCTATTTAGCGATACTTGATAAGTATCGTGGGCTTTTACAAACCTTACTCAGCAGTAAAATGGTTGGCCCAGCCGAGGTCTTCGCAGCACGTTTCGAGCGTATAACTGAGTCACTAGATTTAAATACAGACACACAACAAACCGTGCTGCATTTGCTCGTTGATTATTTACATGGTTTTGCCCTTGCTATGGAGTGTAACCCCAACCGAGGTGAACTAAACCTTGAGATGATAGAGCAACCTGTTACTTTTATTTGTAAAACAATGGTTTTAGAATAAACGCCGCTATTAGGGAGAGACTTTGATGAACGCTGACATTTCAAAAATTCTAGTTGTTTGCATGGGTAACATCTGCCGCTCACCAACGGGTGAAGCTGTGCTGAAACACAAAGCTAAAGAACTAGGGCTAAATTTAAACATAGACTCTGCAGGCACCATCGGTTATCACAGTGGCGAGAAACCCGATAACCGTTCAATGAAAGCGGGTGAAAAAAGAGGTTACAGCTTTAAAGGTCAGTATTCTCGCAAGGTTAAGCAAAGTGATTTTACAGAATTCGACTTGATCTTAGCGGCTGACAAGCAAAACTTAGCTGACCTTCAAGCTAGTTGTCCGAATGAACATCAACACAAACTCAAGCTATTTTTAAGTTACGCAGATAGCCAATACGATGAAGTACCAGATCCTTATTATGGCGCAGGTGATGGCTTTGAACTGGTATTAGATTTGATTGAAGAGGCTTCAGACAAACTGTTAGCCAAGATTAAAGAAACACAAAAATAGCGTTAAAACTTAAGCCAGCGCAATAAAATCAAATTTCATGCTCGTCTAAGATTTGTTTCTATGGTAAAACGCAGCCAAACTATTTTAGATGAGCAAATTTGTGACCAATAATACAGAACTCTTTGCCAACATTGCCCAAGACTTGCAATTTACAGGCTACAGCATTCAAACGCTAGACCAAGATTTACCTGCGCTTCAGGCGCTAAAATCTCGTCTTGCAGAGTTTGACTTCGACACGTTTGATGAAGCAGGTATCGGTCGCAAAGATGATCATCAAAAGAATGAAACCATTCGCAGTGACAAAATTCATTGGTTAGATAACAGCAACGCACTTGAAGGTTGCTTTCTAGACTATATGGATGAGTTAAAAGCTTACATGAATAAGCGTTTATTCATGGGACTATTTAGCTACGAATGTCATTTTGCGCACTACCAGTCTGGTGCTTTTTACAAAAAGCACCTTGATGCATTCAAGGGCCAAACCAACCGTTTACTTTCTACTGTCTTGTATTTAAACCCAGATTGGCAAGCCGAAAATGGCGGAGAGTTGGTCATTTATGACGGTGAAGATCACGACAAAGAACTTACCCGTGTTTCGCCACATTTTGGCACCCTTGTTACTTTTCTCAGTGACGAGTTTCCTCATGAAGTTCTGCCAGCAAAGGCTGAACGCTTTTCAATTGCAGGCTGGTTTAGGGTCAATAATAGTGTAAATGGACAAATTGACCCGCCACGTTAAGTATTTACCACTAATGTAAGAGCGCCTTATTCGCTAATGCGCTCTTACAATGATTTCAATAACACCACTATAGGGTTTTATTTGTAAAAAACTGCCACGTTAATTCAGATATTTTTGCAATGATATTTTGATTCGTTTCACTCGTTTCATAAGAGTCACTTACCAATACACTGATATAGTAATGTTGACCACTTGGAAGAAACACAATACCAATGTCGTTCTGAGCACCTGTCACACCATACGCATTTTTACCTGAGTGGCCTGTTTTATGCGCAACTTGTATATCTTTTGGCACACCTGCTCTAATTGTTTTACGACCTGTCTTAGAGCCTTTCATCACATCCCAAAGAAATTGATGGCTTTTATCCGAAAGCAGGTTTTTATTAATATAAAATTGCCTTAACGCGGTATTAGCAGCATTCGCGGTTGTCCAGTTCTCATACTGACGCTGCCACACCTTTTGCATGTTTTCTTCATTATATATTACGGCAATATCTTTTATGCCTGATTGACGCAAATAGGCTTCGAGCTTATTAGGGCCGCCAAGCATGCTTAATAGAATGTCACATCCTACATTGTCACTTACTGAGACTGTGTACCTGATGACTTCGGAAAGTGTGAGCTCTGTTCCAGTTGGGTACTTTTTTCGGATTGGGCTCCATAATCCATTATCTAAGTCATTCGGTGTAATCTTTATCTTATCTTCAAGAGACCACTTGCCCTTATCAACTTCTGATAAAACAGCCGCAGCAATATGAAACTTAAAGACACTCTGCATGGGTAATTTAGAATCGCCATTGAATGAAAACACAGGTTCGGCATTTTGGTCCCAGATTGAAACCCCCACCTTTGCCCTCTTAGAATCTAGAAGCAACTCAATGTCGGCTTTTAGCGTATCAATTGGTTTGCTATCAACACACCATGGGAGTAAACATACTATGATTGCAACTAAGAGATAGCTTCTCATTGCTTAATTCCTTATAACCAGCACGAGTAATTTAATTAGGTACAGCTTCGCAGTGTAACCTAAAATATCTTAAAAATTATACTCGCTTCCTTATTTGCCACATATTTTGTTTCTAAGATGTTTTTATATAAACCAAGTTTGAAGATGAACCGCGTGTAACATAAGTCCATCTCAAACCAAACTTGCTTAATTTTCTTTAATTATATTAAGGAGTAAGCAAAGGTTTATTGAATATTAGGAAGTATTTGAAGTGTGTAAAACCGTTCATGGTTGCACTTGTCGAAATGTGCAAACAATGTGAACTTTTAGTTTTCGCTTTGTATTTCTGACAGCTTTAAACTAACTTCCTTTTATACCAATCTTCTTAATTAAACGATTTATTTTGAGGCAAAGAAGACTTGATGCTTGCAAGGCGAAAATTTTTCTATTTAGTTGTTCTAAATAAGAAATTTTAACGCAGATAGCATCAGTTTTAATCTCTCAAAACGGTTGAGTATTAATGAAGATCGGTATTACAGGCTTAAAATAGCAAACCTTTCGAAAGAAAGGGACGCAAAGCTTCCGGTCTAAGGTGAAAACTAAGATAGCGGGGTTGCTGAATGCCACTAATAGGGTGCTAGGTTGTTACACACATATTGTGTGTGCGCTGCCTTTTGGTATTTACGCCTTTGGTAATCATTGCCCTCTTCTAGTTTAGTCTCTCTTAGTAACCAAACTTGTGCTCACTATTTAAAGCCCATTCGCTCTGGTCAATGCCCACTCGGCAGCGAACAGCAAGGAAACAACATTTCAGATGGTAATGTTTCGGGGAATTTTATGAGACAACATAGTTACAACAAGCAGCATCGATACCTACCAGTCGGGGTCTGCATAGTCGCTTTAGGGTACACCACACAAAGCTTAGCGGCACAATGTGAGTTCAAAGTCACTAATGAATGGCAAAGTGGCTACACCGCAGAAGTGTCCGTTCACAACAACACAACCACAACGATAGAGGGCTGGGAAGTCGGACTGGAGTTTAGTCAGGGAGAGTTAATTACCAATGCTTGGCGAACTCAACTAAATGGCAATAACCCATATCAATTAGAAAACTTAAGCTGGAATCGTCATATTCACCCTAACTCGACTCAGTCTTTTGGCTTTAACGTTCAAAAAACACCAGGCCAAACTGTTGTTTCGCCCAGATTATTCGGGATCTGCGATGATAACTTAGACTCAGATAACGATATTGTTGAAGTTGCAATTACCGCCTCAAACATACAAGGTACTGCCCCTGCAACCATCTCATTTTCAAGCCAAGTCACTCATTCTTCATCAGACTCTATGAGTTATTTATGGGATTTCGGGGATGGCTCTCGCTCCTCTGAGACAAACCCGCAACATGTTTACGATCAACCAGGTACTTATTCCGCCTCACTCACCTTAAGCAATGAAAATGGCAGCTATTCTGCGACACCAATTGAAATCACGATTAGTGAAGCTCAGCCTGAATCTGCTCTATGTGTGTTTGAAGTAGAAGAAGAGTGGATCTCAGGGTTCCGTGGTAAAGTTACTATGACCAACACCGAAAATGTCGCTATTGAAAACTGGAAAGTTCTCATGGCGTTTTCTGATAACACCAAATTAACTGGGGTATGGCACGGCTTACATAGCGGAAGTAACCCGTATGAAATCACCAGCGAGAACTACAACAAAACAATTCACCCAGGTCAGAGCTTAGACTTTGGCTTTAACGCACAAAAAGCACAAGAGAATGATTCTCCAACTGCCCCTTCACTCGGCGGTTTATGCTCACCGGATGGAAACATTAATCATCCCCCCTCTGCACTGGCATCCGCCTCAGTGACATCCGGAGAATATCCACTGACTGTGAATTTTGATGGTAATGCTTCCTATGACCTAGATGAAGATCCTCTTACCTTCACTTGGGATTTTGGCAACGGGACTAAATCTAACGAACCAAGTCCCACTTATGTGTTTGATAAAGAAGGCATGTTCTCTGTTACTTTGACAGTCAGTGATGGTGTAATGAATACCGTCAGTGAACCTATCTTGATAAAAGTAACAGCGCCAGAAGCACCACCTATCAGTGAGCCGCTAACCCTAAACCCACAAAGCTCTCAACTCTACTTTGTATCGACTAAAAAACAGCACTTAGTTGAGGCCCACACATTTAACACGCTGAGTGGTTCAATTAGCCCTGATGGAGTTGCTCAATTCATCATAGATCTAAACAGTGTTGATACAAACAATGAAACCCGCGACGGTAGGATGAAAGAATATTTGTTCGATACGCAGGTTTACCCTCAAGCAGAAGTATTACTTAATGTTGATTATGCGGCATTGATTGCCATGCCCATAGGTAGTGACGAGACACAATCTATTACGGCTACCCTTACCCTCTCTGGTGTCACGAACGAAATCACAGCTGACATCATAATTCGACGCCTTACAAACAAAACCATTCTGGTGCAAAGCTTGTCACCCGTGCTGCTAAACGCAACAGACTTTGGCCTAGAGTCAGGCATTGAGACCCTTAAGACGCTAGCAAGTTTATCTGTGATCAGCTACGCGGTACCTGTGAGCTTCAACCTCGTTTTTGAAGCGCAACAATAGGAGGGAAAGAAAATGAAATTCAATAAGCTAAAACGATTATTCACTATCATTCACGCTGCACCTGTTACACCTATAATAAGTAAATTCGCAGCCGGCTTTAGTCTTCTGGCAAGTGCCTCTTTCGCTCAAGCAGCTGAATGTACTTTGACAATCCCAGATAATTGGAATACTGGCTTTAAAGCCGAAATTGTTATTCAAAACACGTCAGATCAGACCTTAAACGACTGGGCCATCGAACTTTCATGGGATCAAGGTATCTCTCTTCAGAATAGTTGGAATGGTCAATTCGATTGTGGCGATACTGGCTGCATAATCTCGTCACAAGGTAATAGCATTCATGCTAATCAATCCTACGGATTGGGCTTTGTCGCCAATAAAAATGGAGTAACTGACGAACTGAATATCAACCTCAGCGGCGATATCTGTACTAACTCAGCGCCTACGCCTCCAGACACTGTAACAGAAACAGGGTTATGGCAACTCGATAGCACAGAGTCTGTTCTCAGTTATGTGTCGGTTAAAAAAGACCACGTGGCTGAGCACAACCAGTTTGCCTCTCAAAATGCTGAGACCCCTGCTCTATCTGGTAGTATCGACGCCGAAGGTAACGTAAAACTAGCAGTAGATTTAAATACCGTATCTACTGGAGTCGATATCAGAAATAGTCGGATCTTAGACCTGTTGTTTGAAACTGACACATTGCCCACCGCATTCTTTAGTGCACAAATTGACAGTGACTTACTGAGTAATCTCACCATTGGCAACCCTGTGATCCAGAACCTCACTGGCCAAATAAGCTTACATGGCGTTAATCAAACAATAAGTCTAGATGTGTTAGTGGTAAAACTTGCAACTGGCAAAATCAATGTTAGCACGCTTTCTCCGCTGATCATCGACAGTAAAACCTTCGAGATGGATTATGGTATTGAAGCACTGCGCGTTGTTGCCAATCTCAGCAGTATTGGAGAAACGGTTCCTGTCTATTTTAACCTCACCTATTCAACTGCCGAACAAGACAATTTTGAGCCAGTCGCGATGGCAGACAAGCCTGCTGCACCGACTGAGCTCAGTGCAGATTTTGTCTCAAGTGAAAGTAAAGCACAGTTGAACTGGCAAGATAATAGTCACAATGAGAGCAATTATTTAGTGCGCTATAAAAGCGTTGACGGCCAATGGCAAACTGCAGCAGAGCTTGCGTCTAATGCAAGCTTTTACGAGACGGGTTTACCTGAATCTGGTGAGTTTGATTACAAAGTCATTGCCATCAACGATTCTGTGCCTTCAGAGCCCAGTAATGTTGAACGTGTGACTGTGACCCAAACAGATCCCATTGCCAGAGGTATGCAACTCTACAAGTCAGGTTGTGCTGGCTGCCACGGCTCAGAAGGCGGCGGTTTAGGCTCATTTCCGGCGCTCAATACAGAGCGAGATATGCAAACCATGATTGAGACCATCACCACAACTATGCCTTATGGCACACCAAGTGCGTGTGACGAGCAATGCGCCACAGACATTGCTGCATATTTACAGACACTTTGGCCAGCCCCATTGACCTGTGATTTAAACGTAGCACCCGTTGCATACGGAGCTCGACAGTTAAAAATCTTAACTCAAACTGAGTATCAAAATTCAGTCGAAGATCTTCTTGGCATCGATTTTCTGGTATCCGATGGGCTGTCACCTGATTCTCAGGTAGGTTTTTTTATCAATAATACCCATGCAAGTGTTCAACCCTCGAATTACAGTAATTACTTGCTGGTCGCAGAAGAGGTTTCGACATGGGTTGCTGAACAAAACTTTGCAACTGCATTGAGTTGTGAAGCCATAGACGAAAACTGTGCGAATAGCTTAGTAGACGACTTGGCGCCTAAAATTTTCCGCCGTCCACTTACACAAGACGAATCACAAAATTATAGATTGATTGCAACTGGCTTTTTTAACAATGGAGACATTGAGGCTGGTATGACACTTGCGCTTGAAGGGCTGTTGTCATCACCGCAATTTATTTATCGTCACGAATTAGGTGAGCCAAACCCTGATAACTCAGAGCTAGACTACGATGCATTTGAGCTGACGTCTTGGGAAATGGCGACTTTCCTTTCTTATACTTTCACAGGTTCAACACCCGATGAGCTTCTTTGGCAAGCGGCTGAACGAGATGAACTCCGTGACGAAGCAAACATTATTGCACATGCAAACCGCTTAGCTGATAGCTCAAAGTCAGTATTGGGTGATTTTGTGGGTAGTTGGTTAGGTACTGGCAGTTTAGAAGTCGCGACTAAAGATCAAGACATCTATCCTGGTTTTGCGCAATTAGTGCCGGCAATGAAAGCTGAGATGAATGAAACCTTCTCGTATATCATGACTCAGCCTGAAGAAAGCTTTAGCTCTTTATATACTGCCAATTTCACATTTGTGAACCAATTACTGGCAGAGCACTACAACATTGCAGGCGTCACAGGAGAGACAATGCAAAAGGTAGACACAACTGAACGTGGCGGCATATTAGCCAATGGCGCATTCATGTCTCGCTGGGCGGAAGTTGCTGAGTCTCACCCTATTCTTCGCTCGGTGCGGGTACGTCGTCGAATGCTATGCCAAGAGCAACCCGATCCACCAGCTGGAACATTTGAAGCCAGAGAGCAAAGACTTGCCGAACTGTCTGACATGTTACAAGACCCTGCAACCACAAACCGCATGAAGTACCACAGTCTAACTGAAGGCCAGCCTTGCTCAAGTTGCCATGAAAAATATATCAACCCCATGGGATTCGGAATGGAAGACTTTGATGCTGTGGGCAAGCTCCGAAGCAATGATAATAATGGCAATCCAATAGACGCCTCAGGCACGCTCTATGCCCCAGAAAAGTATTCTGAAGTAAGCGACTCTGTACCATTCAATGGTGCCAAGCAACTAGGCTCAGTTATTGCCGGCCTTTCATCTGCACAAAGCTGTTTACCGCAGCAGATGTTCAGGTATGTCATCGGAGTGGGCCATGATGCCATAGACCCATCGAATGAAGAAAACAAACGCCTGTCAGAGACAGAGCAAATAGGTTACATGTGTGAAATAGACACGCTGACTAATGCCTTAATGCAAGACAGTCCAAGAGCCATGTTAGCAAAGTTTGCTTCATTAAAGTCAGTACGCTATCGCAAAGCTTGGTCAAGAAATCAATAACACGGATCACACGAAGAAGGTTAACAAAATGAAAGATGAACATTTAAATAACATGATGATGTCACGCCGTAGACTTTTAAAAGTATTTATGGCGTCAGGTATTTCTGCCACTTTGATCCGTACATCTCCTTTGATTTCTGGTTTACTCGTTGCAAGAGATGCAGAAGCACAAGATGCAGGCCTACCGAATAAAACCGTCTCAATTTATATCCCTGGCGGGTCAATTGCTTCTCTTTGGAACCCGAGCGGCAGCGGTGAAAGCATGCAACTTGGTGCCATGTCGGCCGGATATGAGCCAGTAAAAACTGAATGTAACTTTATGGTCAACATGTCTCATTCAAATGCAGGACATGGCCGTATGCCTATTCTACTCGCAGAGAACTGGGGCAGCGACAGTTACGATGTCACTATGGGTAATGCGCTTGGGCCTAACTTGCCTTTTCGCTACCTAAACCTAGGTGTACATAGTAACGGTCAAGGGCAGCTCACCAAAGACAATCGCAATCATCTGCCGTTTCAAGAAAACCCATTCACCGTGTTTAAAATGGTGTTTGGATCAACGCAGGGTAGCAATAGTAAAACCCCCATCATAGACGCGCATATGTCAGCCGCTAATGCGATTAAAAGCCGCCTTGCAGGATATGAAATTCAAAGGATGAACGACCACCTTGACGCTATGTCTGATACCCAAAAGCGCTTAGACGATCTCTACGGCGGCGTTTCTTGTGGTATTGCGCCAGACAATACTGAGTTTGGGCTGACCTTTGACACATTCAGTCAACAAGCGCGATTACAGGCTGATATTGCTGTCGCTGCACTTCAGTGCAATTTGACCAGTTCAGTTTCGCTTGCGTTTGGTAATCACCAATCAGAGTTCAGAATTCCTGAATTGAACTTCCAAGGCCACTATCACAACGCAATTCACGGCGGCAGTAATGGCCAACCAAACTACCTATACTATACCGAGATGCGAAGTCACCTAGGTAGTTTGAGTGCTTACTTTATCCAAAAGCTTAAAGCCGCGGGCATACTAGATAGTACCATTGTGTTAGAAACCTCAGATATGGGTCATGCCGATAAACATTCAGCAAACCCTTGCTCATACCTCATTGCGGGTGGCGGCACACGAATAAACCGGGGGGTTGTCAGTGATATGGGCTCTGGTTATAACCAACATGACTTACTACACACGGCAGCAAAAGCCTGTGGTGTCAGTCTTGATTTTGGTAAGGAGATCCCAGGGATTATTGCTTAATAGATATAACTAAAAATGAAGTCACCGTAGTAAAGCCCCTGCTAGGGCTTTACTACATTTAAATCAAAGTAACTCAAGTTTGTGCCCCATAAAACACTTCTTAGCCATTACAGCTTCTCTTTTTGAATGATAATCTTCGACAAGTAACCACCAGTAATCAAGCCTAAGATTATGGCCCCCGGCGAACTGTTAATAAAAAAGAGTAAAACTAAGATTGCAGTCCAACACACAGCTAAACCGAGTACATCAAAAAATGTTAAACCACGATTATGCTCAGTAAAGTCTTTTGGCTCCATAACAACTTCCTTTTAATAATTCTTAGTATATATAACCATTATTTACGGCCAATCACATCAAGTAATTACCACTTTAGAAACATGGGATTAATGAGTAAAACTATTTACCTAGTAGTCTTCTTTTATTATTTTTAGAAAGACAATCAATTTAGATTTAAAGACAAACCAACATAAAGCCGAGACTGCAATGACAGTCAGGATAAACTGAAAAGTGACATGAACCTGCTCTGTTGAATTCGTTAAGTAAACTGAGGGCAAAATAAACAAAAAGTTCACTAATAAGAGATTTAAAAACTGAAAGTTTTTTTGCCACAAAAACGGACAAATCATGCCAATGAATAGTCCAATTGAAGCGCCAAGCGTTAAAGCCAATACCGAGCTATTAAAAACCATGATTAATCCCAATAGCGCTAGCGAACTTCCAGCCATAATCCAGCCAGCCTTTTCTATAAAGGCTTTATTGAAATTTGCTAAATGTGCTTTTTGCATTTTCATCCTTAAAATACCTACTTTTATTTTATAGAAAGCTAAACTTAATCACTGTTTATTAAAAATGTTCTTTATTTAATAAACTAAACAGATGTTCTGAGTTTTTATAGCAAAAGAACTGAAAATACTCATTACATGTAAATTCAACGGCAACAATACTAAATCCTAAAAAAGTTTTGTACTTTACTTTTCTCACTTTATTTAAGTCTCTCGAAAATTCATACCCTGTTATCTGATTTAATATAATTAGCCTAGAATCGACAACTTTAACGATTTGAGCTTGTTTTTCCTTGAAAAACGCTTCACTTGATAAGCCCTTATGCGCCCAATAAATTACTGAAGGTATGAGAGTAGTTAAAAGTAATATGCTATGTGTTCCAATTAAGAATTCCACAATCAGTGCCAAAATGACCAATATACCTAAACAAAGACTAATTTTGGCATCAATCACTTGGTATTTTACTATGTCGAATTCAAACACCATTACGCGTACCTACAAAGATGAGAGCTAACCTCGTTAAAGATAAACATATTCATGCCACTCTTTGTGAAGAAAGTCACAACGAGTATCTTGTAGCGCTGCATCTATCGAAATGGGTTGTGGACTGTTAGTTATGGCTTCTAAATAAGATTGTCTATCACTTATGGCTGATAATATTTCAGACTCTCCAGATAACGCATTACCGTGTGACAATAATAAAGTACATGAAACATAGCATTTAAGAAGCTCTAAAGAATCAAAATGCTTCTTAGCATTATCAACATGCACAGAAGGCAAAAGTGGCGTTCCTTCATTTGAAGTCATTAAATCATCGGCTACATGCACAAACTGATTATTGATAACGGTAAACATGCCACAAATAACATGGCCTTGAACCAATTTGAATGTCAAATTAAACGAGCCAAAAGTTAATTGAGAGCGCTCAGTTAAAGTATTCATTGCATCAAAGAAATGATGTTTTTCTATCGGTGTATATTTATTAAGTGACGCTTTATAGAGCCCATTACCATACAAAATCGGCGAATTAAGTGCAGGTAAACCTGAAATATGATCAGGGTGGAAATGCGAAAAAACGACTTTCGTGATTTCAATGCCTTCTTTATTTAGATCCTCGCGAACCTGTTTTGCATGTTGCTCAAATGCTGTATCGATTAACAGCGCTTCTTGACCATTTATCAAAGCATAAATGTTAAATCCAAAGTGTTGGTTTTCAAAAGGAGGAAATTGAAATTGGTATAAACCTTCAGTTATTTTTATTTTCTTCATTCGTTATTTCTACATTCATTGTTAATACTTTGCGCCCCGTTTAATTTCCTTACTCCAAAAAAGACACCACCAAAAGAAATTACAAAGACAACCAATATAAAAACCAATGTGCTGGTATTCGATATATCTATACCCGGGCTCCCTACAACAGCAAGAGTATTAATGAATAACAAAACAATACTCGACTGAAGAAAACCTTTGTAACCTATAAATCCAGCAAACAACAAAAAAATAAATGAAAGACTGATTGCTGGCGTGAAAGGGGCTGCTGCTAACAGCATGCATATAAAAGAAAGGACAATAGAAATCCCGATAACAGTTCTAAACATAATGCCTCCTTGGCGAATGCACCTCTAATCTCGGCGCGAAGATAGTAAAGTAAATAGTCAAAGAAGAATTAAACTAAAAACCCTCAATTAACTATTTTTGAAGTTTATTTTTGGCTCAACTAATTACTTTTATTGCTCGCTGATACACTTACCAACTTCCAATTGCCACTGGCTTTAGACCAAACTTGCACACCGCCGCCAGCACCTTTGACAATTTCACCCGACTTTAGCTGGGCACTTTGCTCATATTCATTCACCAAAACTGCTGTATTCGCATCAATAACGGATATATGAACGTTAGTAAACTCTAAAGACTCGATCTTTTCGACCATAGCAAAGCTTGGGTTAATCAATGCTTTAAAATCTTCAATAGAATTCCAGTTGGTGCCATTAGCACTTAAACCTGCGAACTTCTCTTTATCGAAAAACTCAAAGTAACGCCTTGTATCTAAAGAATTAGCTGCTTCGACCAGCCCATTGAACGATTCACGTATTTCAAGTTCAATTTTGTTTATTGTTGAATCTGTCAACATCACATCCTCACTACAACTCGCTAATGTAAATAATATACAAGCGATACCTGCCAATTTAATGATTAATTTAATAATTATCTCCGTATTATTTATTCCTACACCTCCTCTGTAAATGATAGAGGAGGTGTTGTGTTCTAGTACCTCAAGGACATACATAGTTATCCCATAAAACTTTGTTATGCCACAATTACCTTTTCCATAAAAACTGCTTTTTCACCATAAGTTGAAGATATATTTGCCCCAACTATTACTTTAAAACCCAGTGAAGACCAAAAGCTATCTGCCCCTTGAATTGCCACAAGGTTTATCCGCTTAAACCCTTTAGCTTTGGCAACTTCAATTAGTTTTGCCATCATAGTCCGGCCTATGCCTTGCCCTTTTGAGTATGGGTTAACAGCCATATCATGGAGATATAAAGTTTGGCTATTTACGGTGTCTAATAGCTGCACAAACAATTTTGGTGGCTCAGAATCTCCCCATGGATGCGCCAGTAAATAACCTAAAGTTTCATTCTGCTTTGAAATACAAACAAAACAGGTTTCAGGTGACGCAACTTGTTTAGACTTAAGAACATCTAACGCTTCTAAGTCGACCTCATGATAAGCTTTAGCTTGAATGGCCAAGATATCATTCCAGTGAGAATCTTCGATAAGTCTAATATCCATACGCTCTATTTCGGCATATCAGCGAGATTAACCTGAGCAAATTATCAGGCTAAAGTCAGCGCTTAATTTTTTGCTTGTGTTACCAATTGCGATAACTGTGTTTTTGTTAACGAACCACTTTTTCTTGTGACTTCCTCACCATTTTGGAAAACAATTACTGTGGGTAAACCCCTAACTGCAAATTGCTTACTTAATGTTGAGTTTAATGACACATCAACTTTACCCACTGTGATACTGTCAGCGTTCTCTTTCGCAAAATCATTGATTGTGTTGTTCATTAACAAACATGGGCCACACCAATGTGCCCAAAAATCCAACAAGACAATTTCATTCGAATCTAAGGTTTTTCTTAACTCATCTTCACTAGACAAATTCAAAGGCCCATTAAGAGTTTGGGCTTTCTTATTCACCTTTTTGGACATTGCTGATAATGGCCACTTGGCTATGGCAAGTAAATTCGTCACCATCAGAGCTAAAAACAGAAATATCCAACCTAAAATTTTTACAGGTAAGAAATATATTGGTGCATTTTCTATAAACGATTCGATATTATTTAGCTTGCCTGTAATGTGGCTTCCAATACTCAATGTTATCTCCTTTTATGGCTGACCGCTTATGTTAACTCTTTATTCGCTCGCTGCAGCTATCATCGCGTTCGTATTCAACGCAGTCGTTTTTCCTAGTTCAAAACCCCAAGCAAAGAATAAACAGACTACAGCAGAGAAGAGTACAGCATATGCGATGAGTTTTGAGTCAGATAGGTTCTTGTTTTTCATATATTTCCCTTATACGTACATTTGAAATGGATAGAACCATTAAACTAATACTGTATTCACAGAGTTAACTTAACCAAACAGATTTAAATTCATCTGTTTAGTGTTATATGTTCAGTTCTGAGCAGTGCTCTTTAGATACATAGATGCTGTTTAACGGCATTTGAATCGATAATTTTACTGGGTTATTTTTACTAGCACAGCAAATAACAAAGAACGACTCAATAATTTTCCCAGTAACTCAATTCGCTATGCTTTTACACAACAGAATTATCGTAACACACTAACTCTACAACATTTTGCTCAGGGTCTTTGACATAAATCGACCTCCACTGACACCAGGTATGTTCAGCGGTGATAACCTCACACCCAGCATTCTCTAAGCGTGTTTTTTCAGCTAAATAATCTTCTGATGAGATTTCCAATGCAAAATGATGCAGGCTAGAACATGCTGATTCAACTGTTGCGATGTTGTCATTCACAAATGCTCTGGGTAACTCTTCAGCAAATAAACCGATCACTTGTGTATGACCACCATGCCCCTCTGCAATTTTAAAAAATGCCACCTTAGGAAACTCTTTGATCAGTTCAAGACCAATAATGTTAGAATAGAACTCTTTCATTTTATCCAGATCTCGAACTCTTAATACCGTTTCACCTAACCCTTTAATTGCTGGATTCATTACTTTCTCCTTAAAAACTATCGCCCCGAGCAGAAGCTGTTACATTAAATTAGGCGCAGGTCTTGAACCGTGCAAAGCTTGCACAAAGCAAGACCTGACCCCTTTGGTAGCCAGTTGATGGCACTTATTAAAATTTGTCTATCCTAACTGTCTCCAAGTGTGTTTTATTACCCATTACATAATGATATTCATAGAGCGGAAAACCATTAACTTCGTAAATATTTAAATCTACTATTTTCTTTCCAAACCTTTGATAGCTAATAAACCAAATACCATCTCGAAATTCTGTATAAACATGCTGAACTCTTCCAAAAGATGTTTTGAACGAGCAGGCTCCAAGAACAAACTTACACTTTTCCAGTCCAGTTCTAATTTTGTATATATATTTCCCGTCTTTTTCAATCTGTATGTAGTTAAACCCTTTTTCCCAATAGTATTTCTCTTTCAAAACTCTACCGTCTGAATAAACATAATCAAAAAAGTATTTATTTTGCTCAATCTTAGTTAACTTATACTTCGCAGCTCTTGAAGTATCAGCACCTTTTTTATGCATCGCAAATTCATAACCGATGTTCTCATTCAATGGTTCAAAGTCATCCAATAATTCTGGAGTTAGTATTTTGTCTTTATTAATCTTTATGACCTCTTTGGCTAGGCCTGTAACCTCAACTTTTGGGATGGTTTTTGATATGATTTTATATTTGTCACATTCATTTAGTTGTCTAGAATTAGAAATCATAATTTGAATGATTTCCTTGGTTACTTCGCTAGTTTTAGAAGGGTCGTTAGCCATTGACTTGATTTTATGGGGTGAGATTTTATTCATCACCTCAGAAAAGCAACTACAGTATTTTATGTTGTTTGGATTTCGAGATTTGCAACTTAATTCTGTTGCATACTTGTAAGACCCATCGACAAAATGAGACTTATTTGATTCTATCGAACTACATGATGCTAAAAACGCTAGCATTGATACAATAATGGTATATTGAAGTTTGTTTCTCATAGCCTCTCGAATTTTTCCTTGTTCTTGAATATAATTTTAACGTCGCGCTAACCGGGAAATTAGGATCTCAGCGACAATAAAATAGTGGGCTCAGGTCTTGAACCGTGCAAAGCTTGCACAAAGCAAGACCTGACACTTTGATACCTTTTTAAATGACTATCCAAGATAATTATATGTGATTGTTTAGTACAAGTTCATACATATCCTAAAGCGCATTGCTTAGCCGTCTTTAATGCTTTTGTTTTAAAAATAGACGCTGTGGGAATTGCTAATTTTGAATAAAGCCTATTAACTGCCTTTCTCTTCAAACGTTTTTCTTTTAAACCTTTTAAAACAACTGCCTAAATAAATGCAAGAAATACCAGTAATTAAGTAAAATAAGGTTTTCGTTTGCAGGTGACTGTTGGAGTAACCTTGAACTAAATAATATATAGCTAAAAGAAGACTTACGATCCCAACACCATACGCAAATCCAATACCGAATGCTTTTGGTACTTCACTGAAACTTTTTTTATCCATTTTAAAATTAAACTCCATATTATTATCAGGCATAAATAACTACTAAAATAGTTATCAACAATTTACTGGATACGAACAAAATCAACTAGGCTTTGTTCGTACTTTTAATTTTACTTTAACGACTATTGCGTTCTTTTTATAATTAAATTTCACGAGCTGGGCAATTTTTGAGGTATTCAATATCAGTTGGGTTTCTACTTGTCGTAAAATCCAAACGAACAGAAGTTAAGACGGGAATACTATCCTTATTTTTTTCAGTCGGCTTCCACTTCCATTTAGTCAATGCTGCTGCGGCATTCTTATCAAAAACACCTTTAGGGAAGGAAGAGCGCACCTTGTAACCCTTAAGTTTTCCGTTTTGATCTATGCCTACAATCAAGTCAACGCAACCAGATATATTTTTCTTGGCTGCAGAAACCGGATATCTTGGTTCAACTCTTTTAACGACAGTCCAATACTCTTCAACAAGTTTGACGTGTTTTTTCGCAGACAAGTCTACGTAATTCGATTGAGCGTGTTCAGTCTCAGGTATTGATGTGCACGCTGCCAAAGTAAAGGTTAGAGGTATTAACAAGTAAGATTTATGCACTGCTCTCTCCTTGGTTTTATTATTCTATTTTAAGGGCTATCAGAACTAACTCAAAATAAGCGCTAATAATCTACTGAATTTAGCATATTCAAAAGGTTGTTAATTTTATAATTTACCTTGAACGTTTCAGTGAAAGATATTTATTTAACCATTCTTAAGAAGAAAAATAAGAAGCCGATAACCGCTAATACAAAAACTAAAACCATTATTGTTAAAGTCTTAGATTTTCGCATTGAGCTCAACAACGCCAATTCAGTGTGAGGGGTAAACAAATCAACAATACCATTTGATTTATGATTTTTAGGATGTTTATTCTTCATAAAAACATTAACCTCCTACTCGACTTATCGTTTAGCTAACACTTGCCCCCTGTTGTTTAGGCACGAGTTAAATCAATGCACTCCCTTATTTAGGGCGTTTTAGAATAGCAATTGCAGCAATATTGTTAGCCAAACTACCCATATTGAACTCTAGTTCAACAAGCTCCCAGCCATTATTGCCCAAACTATTTAAATCATCTTGTAAGGCTTGTGCGTCAAGTTTTGACGAAAATAGGCCTTGGTATCCGAACTGAACCGTTTTGTATTCCCACTTCATTGATTAAACTCCGTTTTATAGGTTTATGTAACACTTTGCTTAGACACTTTATATCAACTATTTACCGTGAAAAATAGACCAAAAGGTTGCTCTAGCTTTATGTAGACTCGTTAATTTTTCACTTTTTGCAGTACAAAGTGCTGCCCCAGCTAATATTAAGATTAAAGGTAAAATCAAACTGAACACTTTTACTTCAGGCTCATTCCTTTCAACACCATTTAAATTGATGCTTACACTAGGGTCAAATAATGCTTCAAAAGCTGAGTAACCCAAGAGCACTCCTACACATATAAATAAAATACCAATTAATCGTAATGTACTTTTATAAACACTAACAGGTAAATACATTCAGACCTCATAGTTTATATAACGTAAACCTAAACGGTGCTAAATAGCAGGCTAAAATTAGCGACGAAGGAGCGCAGCCTGCTGTTTTGCGTCCTTTGCTTTAGGCACTTGTTATACATATTTTTCACAAGCCTTTTTGCCAACGTTGCGGGTATAAACCTTTGAAAGCTATATTTATAAGCTCTTCTTTACTTATGTAGCCTTTTATAAACTTTGTTCGATAATAAATCAAAGCAGTAACAGCACAAGATACATATAAGCACATGATAAGCGTTAATAAGCAACTAGAGAATAGAGCGATTACTACAGTCCGATCATATTCCCTTATTGGTACATCACTTACCACACCAAAATAAGTACTAACGAATGAAAACAGATAGAACGCCAGACCGCCTCCAATTAAACACCCAACACCACCCACTTTTGCAGATTCCGAATAGAAATGAGGCTTAAGATTTAGCTAACTTTGAATTCCGCGGATTAAAATAGCGATGCTCCTAAATATGAATAACGCCTAAAGCAACGACCGTAGTGTAGGTGCGAAGCCCCGAAACGTAGGTCCAGCCCCACTGGGGAGATGCTGGCTTTACTTGTTAGCTGTGAACCCATCAAGATGACATTTGCACTACTTATTCATGAATAATAAATATTTAGTGAATGCATCTAGCAACGCCGAAGATAAAAAATAGAATAAAGTGGCCACCCCATTCTATTGAGGACAGTATGAGTGGAAAAACATACCATCTCTTTTTTGATTTTGTAGTAATCATCATAAAGAAGATTACAGCGGGTATTAGTAACGGCCAGATCAGTAAAATAAGCTCGAACCAACTCCAGCTTTTGCAATGAACCGCTTTAAGCCATAACCAAATAGGTAGAAAGCTCAATACGATTAAGTAGGAAACGGCCAATCTAGTCTTCATGTACATAACAGCTAACGAATGAGATGGACTCCCCCTTTCTAGGCACTTGTGCCATGTTTAAGGTGCGACACTCAAATAAGAGGAATCCACCATGAATAACATTAAAACACTTGGTATCGATTTAGCAAAAAATTCATTCTCTCTTGTCGGAATGAATGCTCAAGGAAAGGTTATTCTTAGAAAAACATTGTCACGTAAAAAGCTACTCGCCTTTATTGCACAACTCAATCCTTGCTTCATCGCCATGGAAGCCTGCTCTGGTGCTCATTATTGGGCCCGTGAGTTTAAACTTCTTGGTCACCAAGTCGCGATTATCGCCGCGCTCTTCATATAAACGAAAGTATCGAACCTTTTCGTACCGGCGGCAAAAATGATAATAACGATGCCGAAGCTATTTGTGAAGCCGCTATGCGACCTAATATCTGGCATGTTCCTGTAAAAACCGCCGAACAACAAGCTGTTATGACGCTCCATAGAGTTCGTCAAGGCTTAGTTAAAGAGCGCACCTCTATGATTAATCAACTTCGAGGTTTACTGAGTGAGTTTGGCATCATCATTCCCAAAGGTCGTTACAGTTTACATGATGTTATTGGTGATATTTTAGAAGACGCTGATAATAAACTACCTCATCTTGCGCGAGAAATGACAAGTAATCTATGGCAGCGTATTAAACAAGCAAATGAACAAATACTCAGTTATGACCGAGCTTTATCAAAACAAGTTAGAGAAGACTCTGTCGCCAAGCGCTTAATGACCATTCCAGGTGTCGGTGAGCAAGTTGCAACTGCTGTTACAGCCAATGTGCCTGATCCTAGGTTATTCAAAAATAGCCGCCAATTCTGTGCATGGTTAGGATTAGTACCTCGCCAGTTCACCACAGGTGGCAAAATACGACTCGGAAGAATTACTAAGCGTGGTGATAAATATCTCCGAATGTGCCTCGTTCATGGGGCAAGAGCTGTAATGGCAAACCTAAGAGATAAAGAAGACAAAGTCAGTTGTTGGATACGTGAGCTTATCGCTCGTCGTGGATATCTCAAAGCCGCTGTCGCATTAGCTGCAAGAAACGCCAGACTTATTTGGACGCTGATGGTTAAGCAAGAAGATTATCGGGTCATTGCCTAGCTGAATAACTAGGAGCCATTTATAGCAGCAAACCATGATGAAATAACCCGATTTATTTAGTTTAAAAGATTTAAAGGTTTTTACCCGACTAGGGCAATGGCTCCTGCGAAGGCATCGATGACAATTAGGTCAGACCGAGGAAGCCATAGCCTGTTTATTGCGGGTGAGCTTAAAAAGCTCGTCTAACGAATAAGGCACACTTCCTAGCGAATACTCATCTAGGTCCGAGTTTAAAACTCAATCAATAGGCCGAATGTAGAGGTGCAGTCTCATATCTAATTATCAAAGGTGAATTCGTTGACAATCGGGGGAGCCCATGTAGCCGCAAATAGACGGCTAAAAATAGTTGGCTAGAATTTGTGAGGTACGAACAAAGCCAACTGTTTTTTGTCCGCACTTTTTAATTTGCTTTGTTATGCAGCACTATATCGTAGATTTTGCGAAACTCATTGCCGAATTATTTTGCTTTTCTGAAAGGAGAGCCCTTAACTTATCAGCACTTTCGAGTGCATCTTGGTATAAACCAAGGTCAGATTCATCTACATCTGTTGATTTTGGGTATAAAATAAATATTGATTCATACCAGCCCAATGCTTTTATTAAATCTTTTTTCTTATATTTATCGTCAGAATAAGCAAAACCCAGATGCTTCCGAGCTTCTAAATCACCTTTAGCGGCTGCATCCTTCCAATTTTTCACGGCTTTACTTCTATCTTGCGTAACTCCTAAGCCTTGATAAGTTAAGAAGGTTATAGTGCTCAGCGCCATAGCCTTAATACTTTCTTCACCCTCGTACTTAATGGGTGAATCAATAACAAAATTCCAGTGTGCAGCAGCTACAGAATAAACTTCATTTCTATACGCAGCTGTTCCCATATAAAACTGGCATTCTATATCCGTATACTTTAACTCTTCTAGATACTTGACCCTGCACTCTTCAGAAGTCGATGAAAAGCTAATCAACAATAAGAATATTACACCTAATCTAACGAACAACTCAGAGCTCCTTGGGCTGCATAACGCCTTAATAAACGGCGGAAAATAGCAGGCTAAAATAAGCGAAGAATGAGCGCAAGCCTGCTGTTTTGCGTCCATTGTTTAATCAATTTGTTATATGCTTTCATCTGCCACTGCTTGGTCAAACCAAACATGCTCTGACTCACCGCCCAAGTTAAAACGATACCCGAATGGAAGAGCCATATATATTGCTAACTCAGGGCGTTTTTCGATGATGTGCTCAAAGTGCACCGTAACTAATGAGCTGGTATTACCGTCGTACTCATCTGTAGTTAACAACCAACCACTCATATGATTTGGTGATGGGTAACGAACTCCTTCAACTGGTGTTGAGCCCTCATAAATGCCTTTAGAAATAGTAACAAGCTGAGTTGGCTCAACAGGAGCATAAATTGCTTGATAATGCTCACAACATTCTTTTTGGACTGACTCAATATTCAAGCTTCTTACTCCTGACCTGAAAAAGCATATAACGCCCCAAGCAGGGGCAATAACACGTAGGCTAATATACGGAACGAAGTGACGGGAGCCTACGCGTTAGTGTCCCGCTGCCTTGGTTTGTTATGTTTTCCCTTTACACCTAACACGTGTGAATGAGGAGCTTTCATCAATGAAAAGATCCACAAGTTTTTCCTTTTCTAATCTAAACTCGGATTCAACTAACCAGTTCTCTTCTTCTCCAGACATCGACAATATTACGTGGAGGGAATTTTTCGTTTGCGAAATAACCTTACTAATTACTCCAAAACTTTCCCAGTATTCAATACCTTCACTATTGATGGTCACTCTCGCTGTACTTAGCTGTTTGTCGCATTGTTCAAGACTGTAGTCCCAAACACCGTGGAATTGCGATGGAAAATCGACACCTTGAATTTCCTGTGACTGTGAATTACAACTTGCAAAGACCAAGAATATGAAACAAAAAAATCTCATTAACTCTGCCCTAAACATAACGCCGTTGTAACCGGCAAAAAATTGTTGGCTAAAATGTGAAGCGAAGCGTAACAGCCAACAGTTTTTTGTCCGCGTTGACGACTTTGTTATGCGTTGACACTCAAATTTAGAAGCGCTTGCGCCTGCACTAATAAGCCAAACTTAAAACTTAAAACACTCACCTAACCAAAAATTGCAAAGAAGCGATTGACTGTTGAATGACCTTTCTGGTCACAGCTTAAATTGAAAAAAGAAAAGCCAAGACCTACTTAAAAATTGATTGCACCACTGTACCTAAAAGCTAATTTGAAGAAAAGACTTGAAGTAAAAACCGTTTTAAAGACAGCTATTTAAAGTGACGCATAACGCCTCGCTTAACCGGCGCAAAATAGCAGGCTAAAATTAGCGACGAAGGAGCGCAAGCCTGCTGTTTTGCGTCCTTTGGTTAAAGGGTTTGTTATATAACAAACTACTTACTCATAGCACTCTTAACTCTAATTAAAATAAATAAGCAACTTCCAGAAATTAAAAAGTGCGCCCAATAATCAACAATAGAGAATGAATCACTCGGTACAACAACCATGTAGAGATCGTCCGATTTAGCTACTTCTGTTAATACTACCTCGTACAGATAAGTATCATAAACAAATAGAGCTATGCCCGAAAAAATCAGAACGATGCTGATTATAAATAGGGCTTTAAACATTTCTCACAACTCCAATTGTTATATAACGCTTCGCCTAAGTGGAGGAAAATGCTTGGCTAAAATTAGCGACGAAGGAGCGCAAGGCAAGCGTTTTGCGTCCTTTACTTTAGGCGTTTGTTAGCAGCACGCCCATGCCATAGCTAATTCTTTTTTATGCTCATCACATTGAAAAACATGAGCACAACCCGAGTCACCAAACATGTATGGTAATTCACCTGATGAATCAATTTGGAATATAAAACGCATTTCTTTTTCACAAACCGTACATGTAGGATATTCTATTCCTTGAATCCAACAAGGCCAACCAAGTAATTTTTCTCCAGCGAATGGTATTTCATCGTCACACAAAAACTCTGCTTCATCATCAGTTAGGTCTAAACCCAATTCCTCTAATTCGAATGTATCAGGATAATCTTCTAATTCCCTCCAGCCACTAATACTCATTTCAGGAAAGGCTTCTTCAACAGGAGATTGCGTAATCTCACGTTTAGTTTCAATATTTAACGGGAGAATTCGCACCAATGTCGCTTTGGAATTTGGAGCCCACGACTCACAATCCACCTCACAGTGTGGCTCTTCATTAGTACAATAGAATATTTGCAGAATGCCCGTACTAAAAGCGGGGGTTGCAGCTTTTGGTACATCTTCTGAGTTTATTTGAGCAAAAAGCTGCATTGGTTTATTGCAATTGTCGCAACAGGGCCAGCCATTTCCATCAAGAACTGGAATACCAGAAAATTTTGACTTATGAGGTTTAGAAGTTAATTCTTCTGTAATTGGCTCCCAAGCAATTCTTTTAAAAGGTTTCAGTTTGACTCTTAACTTTTCCCAGTATTCATCCCAAGCAACTTCTGTCACTTATATACTCCTTGTTTGAAATTTTACTCTTAGCTCAATAGTGCTGCTAACGCTTGCCGTAAACGGCACAAAATAGCAGGCTAAAATTAGCGACGAAGGAGCACAAGCCTGCTGTTTTGTGTCCTTTGTTTAACGGCCTTGTTAGCAGTTGCTTTGTTTCCGCCATGCTCTTATTTTTTTAACTAAAGAGACTTCATTTTCACCAGCTACTGAAGAGCCATAGAACTGCGGGTTAATTTTAAAACCATAAGGCCCAATAACTCTGTACTCTGGAGCAACTGAGATAATTACGAGGCCAGCTTTTAGACCTCCAGTAGCTCTATGAACTGGATTTTTGCAACCTCTCACGGCTTTTTTAGGTATGGTCTTCATCCCAAAAACTGTGCAAACTTTTAAAGAGTCTGAGTTAAGCTCCAATGCTCTACCTCTTGGGAAGAACAGCATTATTTGATAACCAAATTCACACAATACAATCCATATGAGACAAGCAACAAAAACAATAAAGTAAAAATCACTTAGCTCATTGAAATTCACAACGCTATCAACAACATCTTGCCACAAAACATTGATCAGCCACACTCCACCTATAAAAAGAAGTATGTTCAGGATTAATGTTGATAATTTGAAGGTAAAATTTTCGTTGTTCACTTTTGACTGCTAACGCCTTAATAAACGGCGGAAAATAGCAGGCTAAACTAAGCGAAGAATGAGCGCAAGCCTGCTGTTTTGCGTCCATTGTTTAATTAACTTGTTAGGCAGCACGTAGCACTTTGCTATTTTTAATACCCAAAACGAAATAAATTAAACCGATAGCAAACGCAATGTTGTAAGGAAGATCAACGAAGAGTTCAAAGTGCGGTGAGTCACCTGCAATACCAGCAATTAAAATTATTGTTATAAAGGAGAATAAACTAAAAAAAGTTGAAAGTGCGAACGCAAAGAAGCCTTTTGAAAAATGTGAGAGATATTTATCACTTTTAACTTTATAGGTTTTTTTAAGTGAAACATAACCGTAAACGTTAACAATAATTGCAATAACTGACATTGCCACGTCAAAGAAATAATAAGGTGTCAAAATATTCGCTTCTTCCAAGGTAAACTCCCTTTTTCTGTGCTGCCTAACGCTTGCCTAACCGGCGCAAAATAGCAGGCTAAAATTAGCGACGAAGGAGCGCAAGCCTGCTGTTTTGCGTCCCTTGGTTTAGGCACTTGTTATATGTGTTTATTACAGAAATTAATTGCTATTTCTTTACCATTATTCCAGTACATATGGTGTTTAATTTGGTCTGAATTTAAAATGTCAGCAATACTATTGTGCTGATTGAAGAAAGGAATTACCTTATCAAAAATAATATTCGATAACTCTTCGATTTTAATATCAATATTTATACCTGATTCAAAATCAGAAAGTTCATAAAAATTCTTGATTTCATCTTCAGAGTCTAATAAGACTTCAATACGAAAACGCAAATGACATTCAGGCTCTTTAGGATACTCTACTTCTTTTATCGCCTGAAAATAGATTCCGACATTAAAGTATACTCTATCGCTATTTCTCGAACATTGAATGTTAAACCACTTAGCAAGCTCATTATCTGCCCTTCCCCATGAAGCTCTTTTCTTTTTGAATCCAAGAGATTTAAAATGTGGCTTTAATACTTCTTGAAGTTTCTTACTGACAATTGATGGCATTCAATACACTTCCCCAAATACATATAACGCCCGATTAACGGGTTGAAAATAGTGGGCTAAAATTGAGCGAAGCGAAGAGCCCGCTGTTTTTAATCCCTGTTTAATTGCTTGTTATATTGCTACCACTCAATACTTTTGAAGTTAACTTCATTTTTGTGAGTGATAAACCTAATTTTGGAATTTTTCACATCAATGTGCCACTTGGTTGATTTATGAAAGGTATGCACTTGTTTTAGGTCTTTACCCGACTTGGTTGCAAACCACATAGTTAATTTTTTTGATTTCTCTGACTCAGTAATAATAAGAAGCTTATCTTTTAATTTTCTAGAAATTTCGGAAGAGTTATTTAGAGCGATGTAATTGCTATTGAAAAATTGGACACCGCTAGAGTTTAAGACTGTTTCAAAAGTAAATTTTTGAATATTCCATACTTGTTCAGGTTTAAACAAAAATGACTTTGTTTCAGAGGTTGGATCAAAAATGACAATGTTTTTAATGCGAGTGTTTGATTTACTTGAAAACATTCCTCCTGATTCAGGTTTATGTTTTACAGGATAGTAAAACAGGCCTGTAATAGGATCATATCCTTGATTTACATTTTGATAATAACCTCCAGCTAGAGAGTTAAAAGATATTAAAAAAAATAAGAATATCGATTTTTTCACCTGAACACCATTTGCAATATAACGCCCTAAAAGAGCTTGGCTAAACTTAGTGAGGAACGAACTAAGCCAAGCTTTTTTAGTCCATTCGTTGATTTGTTTGTTATGCATTTGGTCCCAGTACAGCTAGAGTAACGACAAATAGAGAAAACAGTAAACATATGATGACTAGAATTTTTTGAGATAGGGACAATGGCTTCTTTTTTCTAGAGTTAGCGAGTATTTCAAACTGTTTATCGGCGAGTGCACGTTGTTTTTCACCAATAACTTTAAGCTCATCTAGGCTAAGGTCTTCATTGTCCATAGACTCCCTTTGGAGCTTTTTCATCTCCTCATGGTTTGCTTTAAACTGCTCTATTGGTGATTTTGATTGATCTATTTTCATAATTCCCTTGAAAATGCATAACGCCCGATTAACGGGTAAAAAATAGTGGGCTAAAATTGAGCGAAGCGAAAAGCCCGCAAGTTTTTTATCCCTGTTTAATTGCTTGTTATGCGTTGACACACCGGTTTTGAAGCGCTTGCGCCTGTACCATTAAGCCAAACTTTAAATTTAAAAACACTCACCAACCCCAAAATTGCAAAGAAGCGTTCGACTGGTGAATGACCCTTCTGGTCACAGCTTAAATTGAAAAACGAAAAGCCAAGACCAACTTAAAACTCAATTACGCCACTGTACCTAAAAGCTGATTTGAAGAAAAGGCTTGAAGTAAAAACTGCATTAAAGACAGCGATTTAAAGTGACGCATAACGCCCGATTAACGGGTAAAAAATTGTGGGCTAAAATTGAGCGAAGCGAATAGCCCGCAAGTTTTTTATCCCTGTTTAATTGCTTGTTATGCGTTGACACAACACTTTCAAAGCGCTTGCGCATGCACTAATAAGCCAAAGTTTAAATTTAAAAACACCCACCAAACCCAAAATTGCAAAGAAGCGTTCGACTGGTGAATGACTTTTCTGGTCACAGCTTAAATTGAAAAACGAAAAGCTAAGAGCAGCTAAAAACTTGATTACGCCACTGTACCTAAAAGCTGATTTGAAGGAAATGCTTGAAGTAAAAACCGTTTTAAAGACAGCTATTTAAAGTGACGCATAACGCCGCATTAAGGTGTGAGCAACGCAACCACGAAACCCAACCTTACCACCGTAAACACCGCACTAAAAGATAGAACGAAAAATGCCATGCGTTGGGAATCACTCTTAAATGCTTTGTTAAGTTCATTTTGGTAAACAACCCCAAAAGTAAACTTTTTAACTTTTGCTTGTTTTTACTAATTGTTCGTTCTATCATAGCTTTCGTTGATTAGACAATGATTGTTAACACCATACAGTCAATGTGATTGCTTCATATGAAATTTATAGGGAAAACCGATGAAATTCAAAAAGAAGAATGAAGCAATCCAGAAAGCTGTGGTAATCATTGAGAATCTGATTGAGGTAACAGCAGAGGATGAAGAAAGTGAAGCAAACCTACAACTTAAAGAAGCTAAGCGACTGTTAACAGAAGCTCAGCAGAATAAGAATGTAGATAAGGACGCTGTTAAAATCGCTCTCGATTTTTTCAAATACGTTCTAATGGTTTTCTTTAATAATCCTTAACACAGCACCTTTTTGTGTCAGCAAACACAAAAAATCAGATATCTCGCAATCGGTAGTGCTTCGTTCTACCGTGTAGGAGGTGTTAATAAGCAACACAGTGGTACAGTCACTGCAAAACTGAAATGCCTAATGTTAGGTTGTTTTAATTTACCTTCGACTTGGAGCCTCGAAGACCCAGTGCAGGAATGGCAGCTGCACATTTTTACTGCCTATATTTTTTACCATTATTGGTGAACACATTTGGTTAAAAGGTTGAGTTATGAAGAATTTCGCGTTTATTTCTTTCACATAACCATTGACCGTATAGCAACAAAAAAGTGAAGCAATCACTTTTTTGTATGAGGAGTAGAACCTGACCGTTCTACGAATCAGGTGAAACAATCAGCAAGATTTCAATTTTGAGTAAAGGTTCATAACTGTGGTTAAAGATTTATACAATAAGGACAAAGCACAAAGGGCTATTGACTTATCAATATCTAAGGCGTTGGAGGCTCAGCTTAGACGTGAAATAGATCTTATACTTATGGAAATGAAACTGAGCTTGGAGCCGAGTTTACACTTTTCGGTGACACTAATGAGCAAAGTCAGAGAAAACCTTGTGTCTAAATACAACAAACTAATAATTTACTTTGAAGATAGGTCAGATATTTTCATTTGTAGTGCTCTCACGTGGTCGACTTTATCTCACCACAATTCAAGAAGGAGTTAATAAAAGCAAGATTTGAATATAACTAATAGGATTTATGATGACTAAACTAACTACAACCTTTGCAGGCTTCAAATTGAAGGGGTTAAGAACAAAAATGCAGTATGACCTTGCATATACTGCTCAGCAACTTGATATTACAAAATCGTACTTATCATTGATCGAGAACGGAAAGAAACAACCTTCGAAAAAAGTACTCACTAAAGCGGCAAAATGCTTCGATGTTCCATTAGAAACATTTAATGAAGACCCAGAACTATTAACAAAACTAAAGCAACTCACTAAAGATACTGAGATATCTGAAGTTATTCATGCTTTTGAGATTATCCTTCATGAGAAGTTGTGAAGGACTTTTTGAACTTAACGCCCGATTAACGGGTAAAAAATAGTGGGCTAAAATTGAGCGAAGCGAAAAGCCCGCAAGTTTTTTATCCCTGTTTAATTGCTTGTTATGCGTTGACACACCGGTTTTGAAGCGCTTGCGCCTGTACCATTAAGCCAAACTTTAAATTTAAAAACACTCACCAACCCCAAAATTGCAAAGAAGCGTTCGACTGGTGAATGACCCTTCTGGTCACAGCTTAAATTGAAAAACGAACAGCCAAGACCAACTTAAAACTTAATTACGCCACTGTACCTAAAAGCTAATTTGAAGGAAAGACTTGAGGCAAAAACTGTACTAAAGACAGCGATTTAAAGTGACGCATAACGCCTTAATAAACGGCGGAAAATAGCAGGCTAAACTAAGCGAAGAATGAGCGCAAGCCTGCTGTTTTGCGTCCATTGTTTAATTAATTTGTTATGTTCTCTTTTTAAACTGTATGTATTTAACGTGCACTTTATTACCGACAGTACCAAATGCATTGGGTAAGACTTTTGCTTTTTTAAGCCCTCTTAATATTGCACGTGAGTGTATTCTAATTGGGTTGAGACTCAATATTTTAAGGTTTATTACTTTACCTTCATTTGATACATCAAATTCTACGGTACCTTCTGTATTTGTTAAGGCACAGGCTGAAGGCAAAGAAGAATTAAACCGTATTGTACTGGGCTCAAAAATACTGGATTTACCTTCAATTGATGTAGCAATGCTAATAGGTTCATCTAGAAACTCAATATCAGGGTCATTGCATGCTTTAGTAGCACCAAACTGGACACCAGCTACAAGTAATAATGTGCTAAACACGATGCCTCCTGAGAACATAACGCTTGCCGTAAACGGCACAAAATAGCAGGCTAAAATTGGCGACGTAGGAGCACAAGCCTGCTGTTTTGTGTCCTTTGTTTAACGGCCTTGTTAGAGCTACCAAGCTCCGGTGCCTGACAAAGATGGTTGCAGTTTTTTGAAGCTTTCTGACACATCAGGGTCCCAAGGCCAAACACCGGTAGTTGTAGGGAAAATTAACTGAATTGCCTCAAATTCCTCTTCATAGAACCAAACCGAGCTTAACAAGAATTCCTTTTTATTTTCATCTGATACCGAATCAAAAGTTACATCAAATCCCTCTAAAAAATCTGAATAGAATTCTTTGTTAGTAAACACTTCACCAGCTTTAACTCTGTCCCTGTAATTATTTACAATTGAATGACCTAATTCAGGCGACAAGCCCACAACAATTAATTCTGGCACTCCTAAAGTTTTCGTTAAACCGGTTGAATAGGTGAAGTTTGGCTCCACTCCATTTGGGTCAAATACTGAAGTTACATGACAATCAAAATTATCTATGTTTGCTACTATTTTCTTCTCAGATTCGTTCATACTTTCCTGTAGCTCTAACGCCTTACTAATGGGCGCATAAATGCTTGGCTAAAATTAGCGACGAAGGAGCACAAGCCAAGCGTTTTGCGTCCTTTTGAGTAACTTGTTAGCAGTACATTAGTCGCCGACAAAAATTACGTTTTTACCATTACTTTCAGCTGATTCCAAAACAGAGATAAACTCTGAAAATAGAGCCACACTATTACCGTACTGTGGAGCAACAGAGTTAAGTATATCTATTAAATTTTGAAGCTCTGATGAGAATTTGGTATCGGAATATTGATCTATGACTAAGCCAGTTTTAGCTTTAAATATCTCGAACGCTTCATTGAATAATGACCATCTCTCTGAATCAATTGCGTAAATCCATTCCTTTGGTTGGCCATTTTCCATTATGTGTAAATCTAGTGCCATATTTCCTGTACTGCTAACGCTCGATTAACGGGTTAAAAATAGTGGGCTAAAATTGAGCGAAGCGAGGAGCCCGCTGTTTTTAATCCCTGTTTAATTGCTTGTTAGGTTACCGTTCCTGAAAACTATACCCTTACTTGATTGTTGCCAGCCATCAATCTCAGGGTGATTGATTAAGTAACCATGAAACCCAAAAATGGAATACTTTTTACGTATGCGCTCTGTCCAAAATATGCCAATTAACGCACCGATAAAACTTGAACCATAAATGATTTTTACGGCAGTATCGTAATCTGTGTAACCCAAAGAAAATGCCGAGGTTAAGGCAAATAACATTGTAGGTACTAATACTATTTGTAAATAGAGGCAGATAAAGATGCCATACCCAAGCAATGTTATAAATAGTTCAAATGGAAAGGCCAAAATACTTCTAATTATCTTGAACAATTCACCACCCCTTTTGGTAACCTAACGCCTTAATAAACGGCGGAAAATAGCAGGATAAACTAAGCGAAGAATGAGCGCAGCCTGCTGTTTTGCGTCCATTGTTTAATTAACTTGTTAGTTGCCCAATATACCAATCGATTTTAAAAACACGTAAAAATAAGGCAATAGAACAATAGCCAAAACTATTAATATACCGTTATAAAAATAACGAGCCTCTTTTTCTGTTGTTGTCCTGTCATATTCATCATCAATTTCTTCTAACTCTTCAGGAGAAGCCCCTTCCGCAATTGCGGCTTCATTGATTTTAGTTAATTTTTCTACCAGCTTTTCATGCTCTTCTATTGCAGATTTATGGATGTCAGAGCTAATTTTTTCGAAGTTCAAATAATGTCTGTGTGCGTGGTATGACCAAGCAATGTTAAACATAAAACACAAAGAACTAATTAGTGGAGCCTGATGCAGTTCAATAACACTAAAACCAATTAGAAAAATTAAAATACCACAAAGGCAATCTAGAATTTCACCCGCTGGTTGATATTGTCTACGTAATCTATCTTTATCAAACAAGCTAAAACAACAGCTAAAAATGAATAGGCCACAATATATGTATGCCCAAATTGGCACAGTACTCTCCTTGGCAACTAACGCTCGATTAAAGGGTTAAAAATAGTGGGCTAAAATCGAGCGAAGCGAAGAGCTCGCTGTTTTTAATCCCTGTTTAATTGCTTGTTATATGCTATTTAAAATCAAAACTAGGCCTTTTGTTACCGCAACAAATATAGACGTAAAAACCGTAATTTTCGGTAACTTTGGGTAATTAACTATCATGTATTTTAGAGTTGGAGATTTATCAACTGTCCCAAGTTTCCCGCTGAAATGCAAAGCACACATAACGCAAATTAAAATCACCAATAATGTACTGTATGGTTCAGGCAACATCTATTCTGTCCATAGCTTATAACGCCGCGCTCAGCCGCTGACAAAAGTGGCGCTTGTTTTGCGGCTTTTTGCAAAACAAGTGACGCTTTTGGCAGTCGGTTGCAGCGCCTTGTTACATGCGATTTTTAAGCCCATGCTAGCCCCTTTGGTAATTGAAAGCTACTGTACTCTACATGGACAATACGACGGTGACTTGGCTCTGTACCTTTACTTGATGAATGGAGTAAATGCGGCCGCATTACCAATAAATCTCCAGATTTAGCCGAACAGATATACTCTTCCGATTCAGCGACAACTAAATTTTGTTCATTTTTACTTAGAATGCCTAAACTTTGACTCTTTGGAATTACTTTTAAGCAACCATTACTCTCATTTGCATCATCAAGATGAATGCGGAAAGTCACCATCTCTTCCAGGACATTTAGTTTTGGTTGAACATGATGAACACCATCTTTCAAAGTCCATGGTCCCCAACCATCTATCTCTTTCTTGTCACTAACTGCAATAGTCTTATCTTGGTGCCAAGTAACAAGCCAGTTTTTATCTGGTGTTTTATCAAAGACAATCACTCGAACCACCTGAGGGGTTCCAGATAGATAGCCTTTTGCTTTATCTAGAAGCAAGTCTGACTCGATGAGATCTTTAACAGAGGAAAGCTTCTTCTCGGCATTTCGGATTCCATGTTTTGGATAATCGGAATCTAAAGCTTCAATCTCAGTAATGATTTCGTTTATTGAATCATTACCTAGAAAGCCAGAATGAATCTCAAATCCATTTTCTTCGATACTCAAATTTCACTCCATTCTCAAAGCATGTAACGCTCGATTAGCGGGTTAAAAATAGTGTGCTAAAATTAAGCGAAGCGAAGAGCCCGCTGTTTTTAATCCCTGTTAAATTGCTTGTTAGGTGCATTGGTGGGTATTTTTACCATGCAGATTTAAACCACACTTTTTACAATCACTAAACCAAAAGAAAATAATAAAGCCAATTAGCGGCCATTTAAAAATACTATAAAAATATGCATTACAATTTGGGCAACGCATCAGGAGAACCTTTTCTTTAAAGTATATCTCTATGAAGATTAAACTTATTAGCCCAACGATTAAAATGCTAATAGCTGCTGTTTCCCCGATAAAGCTACCAGCTATTGCAACTAATAATATTAAGACTGGCAACCCCACAATATAAGTAAATTGATACTTATAAAATGCCATCCGCATCTTCTTTAGTTCTGAATTTATATGCGATACTGACTTCTGAGGCATATGCACCTAACGCCGTTGTAACCGGCAAAAAATTGTTGGCTAAAATGTGAAGCGAAGCGTAACAGCCAACAGTTTTTTGTCCGCGTTGACGACTTTGTTATGCGTTGACACTCAAATTTAGAAGCGCTTGCGCCTGCACTAATAAGCCAAACTTAAAACTTAAAACACTCACCTAACCAAAAATTGCAAAGAAGCGATTGACTGTTGAATGACCTTTCTGGTCACAGCTTAAATTGAAAAAAGAAAAGCCAAGACCTACTTAAAAATTGATTGCACCACTGTACCTAAAAGCTAATTTGAAGAAAAGACTTGAAGTAAAAACCGTTTTAAAGACAGCTATTTAAAGTGACGCATAACGCCCCAAGCAGGGGCAATAACACGTAGGCTAATATACGGAACGAAGTGACGGGAGCCTACGCGTTAGTGTCCCGCTGCCTTGGTTTGTTATGTTTTCCCTTTACACCTAACACGTGTGAATGAGGAGCTTTCATCAATGAAAAGATCCACAAGTTTTTCCTTTTCTAATCTAAACTCGGATTCAACTAACCAGTTCTCTTCTTCTCCAGACATCGACAATATTACGTGGAGGGAATTTTTCGTTTGCGAAATAACCTTACTAATTACTCCAAAACTTTCCCAGTATTCAATACCTTCACTATTGATGGTCACTCTCGCTGTACTTAGCTGTTTGTCGCATTGTTCAAGACTGTAGTCCCAAACACCGTGGAATTGCGATGGAAAATCGACACCTTGAATTTCCTGTGACTGTGAATTACAACTTGCAAAGACCAAGAATATGAAACAAAAAAATCTCATTAACTCTGCCCTAAACATAACGCTTAGCTAACAGGCAAAATTGAATAAGCTAAAATCGAGCGAAGCGACGAGCTTATTTAATTTTGTCCTAGTTTAGCGCCTTGTTATGCGTTGACACACCACTTTCAAAGCGCTTGCGCCCGCACCAACGAGCTAAACTTTTATTTATAAAAACACTCACCAAACTTAAAATTGCAAAGAAGCGCTCTACTGGTGAATGACCTTTCTGGTCACAGCTTAAATTGAAAAACGAAAAGCCAAGACCAACTTAAAACTTGATTACGCCACTGTACCTAAAAGCTGATTTGAAGAAAAGACTTGAGGAAAAAACCGATTTAGATTCAGTTAATTGAAATGACGCATAACGCCCCAATAAGGGGCTGATAATGCTTGGCTAAACTGTGTAGCGAAGCGGAACTGAGCCAAGCTTTAGCAGTCCCGCACTTAATTGGCTTGTTATGTGTATTTTGCCTCAATTCCTTTATTGTTAATCCGACAACACCATTTAGCGTGTTTATTCATGAGCTTATCATTTAACTCAACAACACCTTCTGCAAAGAGATACTCTTCTTCGCCATCGTCATATTTGTTGTACTCGTAAAGATAAACAAATGCACCTGAGAAAAGTTTAACTATATTACCTTCAGAATCAGTTCTTTCATCCGTCTGGGATATTAGAACAAGATCAGGTTCCATTCGCTCATTGAAGTCTACTTTGATTCGAGGTTTATCCATACTCTCAATACACATAACGCCCGATTAACGGGTAAAAAATTGTGGGCTAAAATTGAGCGAAGCGAATAGCCCGCAAGTTTTTTATCCCTGTTTAATTGCTTGTTATGCGTTGACACACCACTTTAAAAGCGCTTGCGCCTGCACCAATAAGCCAAACTTAAAATTAAAAGACACTCACCAAACCAGAAATTGCAAAGAAGCGTTTGACTGGTGAATGACCTTTCTGGTCACAGCTAAAATTGAAAAACGAAAAGCTAAGACCAGTTTAAAACTTAATTATGCCACTGTACCTAAAAGCTGATTTGAAGAAAAGATTTGAAGTAAAAACTGCATTAAAGACAGCGATTTAAAGTGACGCATAACGCTTAGCTAACAGGCAAAATTAAATAAGCTAAATTCGAGCGAAGCGACGAGCTTATTTAATTTTGTCCTAGTTGAGCGCCTTGTTATGTGCATTATTAACACACGACTTTACTAAACTATGATTTTTTATAATCACGATCTTTAATAACAGCCCAAAGTGAAATGATTACTGACAGTAAAGCAGCACCTACTGTGTAAATAACTATTACCATCAATACATTTGTTAACTCTAAGTTTTCAAACCCATTATGTAGCCCAAACAAAGCGGACTTGAATATTGCTACGCCAAAAGAAACATAAAATAGATATTTGAAAACAATCTTCCAAACGATAAAAAACTTGGATGATTCAGCTGGCATAAAATTTACCTTTCATATTTAGGTACACATAGCTATAAAAAGCACATAACGCCGCAAATAAACGGCTAAAAATAGTTGGCTAAAATTTGTGAGGTACGAACAAAGCCAACTGTTTTTTGTCCGCAATTTTAATTTGCTTTGTTATACATCAATTGTACTTACTTTGAATCTGGTAGCTTTGGTGGTGGAGGCGGAGCCTCAGCTGCTGCCTTGAAACTAAGAAGTTCTGTTAGTTTATAAACTTTCCAATTTGCGCAAAAAATGATGGTTGATCTATCTTTTTTCGTAGTGTTGTAAGACAAAGCAATTTCTAAGTCGTTAACATGCTTCTTAGCAATACTTATATACGAACGGTAATATTCACCTACATAACTGTAATCTTCACGTATATCTAAGTTAACTTCAAATTCTCCTTTTAAACGTGCTGTAACACTACTTAAGAATCCATCACCTTTTTGGATAGGTGAAAGTATTTCGTATACTGCAATTTCACGTTCAGATTCATTCTTGACTTCAAGAGTAATTGCAAAAGGTGAAAAGTCTTCTTCATCACCACAAGCAAAGGTTCTTAAGCTAAAAAAGAAAAACAATACTACAAATTTACGCATGACCTTCCCTGATGTATAACGCCCGATTAACGGGTAAAAAATTGTGGGCTAAAATTGAGCGAAGCGAATAGCCCGCAAGTATTTTATCCCTGTTTAATTGCTTGTTATGCGTTGACACACCACTTTCAAAGCGCTTGCGCCTGCACCAACGAGCTAAACTTTTATTTATAAAAACACTCACCGAACAAAAAATTGCAAAGAAGCGCTCTACTGGTGAATGACCTTTCTGGTCACAGCTTAAATTGAAAAACGAAAAGCCAAGACCAACTTAAAATTTGATGACGCCACTGTACCTAAAAGCTAATTTGAAGGAAAGACTTGAAGTAAAAACCGTTTTAAAGACAGCAATTTATAGTGACGCATAACGCCGCAAATAAACGGCAAAAATTAGTTGGCTATAATTTGTGAGGTACGAACAAAGCCAACTGGTTTTTGTCCGCACATTTAATTTGTTTTGTTAGGTGTCGATCGTTACGAAGCCATCTGTCCAGTGATCATGGCCAATTTTGTACTTAGATATATAAAACCCACTTCCACCATCAGCTGGGTTTATTTCACAAGAAACACTAAAACCTGACTTGTTACACAACCTTAAAACAGCCTTCCTAGCATTTTCTTCTGAGGCATAAACACCAATTGTTTTAATGCACTCATTTTGTTCTGAAATTATGTGCAGATGCTCAAGTAAGAATGCGTTTTCCATAGACACCTAACGCCTTAATAAACGGCGGAAAATAGCAGGCTAAACTAAGCGAAGAATGAGCGCAAGCCTGCTGTTTTACGTCCACTGTTTAATTAATTTGTTAGGTTTATTTTTGCATACTAATTTTTTATAACATACCAATTATCAAACAAGTGCTCTAAACATTGTACTTTTGGTAAACACACATCTTTGGGGTTAATATTCTTACCTAAAGCGTAAGCACCTTCACCAATTCCGTACTCACTTTTAAAGGAAAAAGCTTTTCGTAATATCCAAGCCTCACCCTCTTTTTGAAGCCAAAGTGAATTAAAGCCATTTTCTTTATATGGAACTACAATTCTGCTTAAATCTGGGTTGGAGACTTCTTTATATTTGGCACCTGCAGCAACCCAAGCTAGTGAAACTTCGGTTTCTGCAGAGGTTTGTACCCACTGTATTGAAACATAACCTTCTTGCTCGGTTGCCCTTATAGCTTTTACAAAACTTTTTGAATTCAAAAACACATAAACTAAATGCTGCAATTTGCTTTCAGGCCGGTATGGGACTGTTTTCAGTATTACAAAGCAAATTATTATAGAGAAACTTAAATATAAAAGCGGCTTCTTCATAAACCTAACGCCTCAGTTAAAAGGCAAAATTTAGTTGGCTATAATGTGAAGCGGAGCGAAACCAGCCAACTGAATTTTGTCCGCTTTTAAACTGTTTGTTATACGTATTTTACAGCTATTTATCGCTGCTTAGTTGCTCAAGGTAACTTTTTAATCTTACAAAATCTTCAAGCCCACGTTTATCTGTTTGATATTCTGGCTCCCAATACGCTACGGCAGTGTATTGATACAAAGAGCTTTCTAGCATCCAAGTATCTCCATCCATTCCTAGAGTTTTATCTTTCGGAAACACCAGTGTTTTCTCTAACTTACTAACTAACTTTGAGTACTGTTCTTCTGTTAATTCAATACGTTTCTTTGATTTAATACCTTTCCAGTCATAACCACCAGCGCCCTCATAAGTTGTAGTTATTAACTGATAGGGTTTGTGCCTAGTAACCTCATAGATAACAGGGTTCGAAAAAGTAGGTACTACTTTCATTTTTAAGACTGGTTGAAGATAAAAACCAGGGTAAGTGTATTCGATGGTATTTCGAGTAGATTTACAGCCAACAATTGAAAGTAGAATCAAAAAAATTGAAAAGTATTTCATATTACTACACCGATCCATCGATACGTATAACGCTCGATTAACGGGTTAAAAATAGTGGGCTAAAATCTAGCGAAGCGAAGAGCCCGCTGTTTTTAATCCCTGTTTAATTGCTTGTTAGAGCGTATGCTCAACGATTAAGCGAGCCGATTGTTTTATGCATAGTGCGTTAGTGTCTATTGAGATAGTATTTTTGTTTGGGATTGCACCAAATTTATTTTCCGATAAAACTTTATTTAGTTCTTTTGGACATTGAAGTTTATTAGTTCCTATACGAGACTCTCCCGTTACTCTCTCAGCTAGAACTTCCGCTGAAACCTTCAGGTAAACAGGAAGAATCTCTCCACCATAACGTGCAACTATTGATTCCCATTGCTCCACAACTTCTATATCTAGTACCTCATCAAAACACAGAGTCACTATTAGCCCCTCTAGTTTATTTTGACAAGCTTTTTCTATCGCTAACGTCCGAAGCTGATCGACAAACTCATAAAAATCATCCTTCCCAAATTCTGAATAGACTTCTAAAGCTATATCTACAGTAAGATGATTATGTAGAATGTTGTATCCTAGTTCATCCTTCAAAAGCTTAGCCAAGGTTAGCTTTCCTGATGCTGGAGGACCATGCAAAATTATCAGTTTCATAAAACGCTCTAACGCCTCACTAAGAGGCAAATAATAGTTGGTTAAAATAAGCGACGAAGGAGCAAAAACCAACTGTTATTTGTCCTTTTGAGTGACTTGTTAGAGGTGTTAGCACCGTTCTGCCAACCCGTATTTATAAATCATGTCAGATTGAGGGACAATTTTTATTTGCTTTAATCCAGATTGTACTTGTCCTCGTACAATCTTAACTGTGTCATACGATATAACAGCAGGCATATTATTATGCTCAGAAAGTATTATCTCCCTTTCAGGATCAGGTAAGAACATAATACGTTTTTCTTTGTCGTTTCTGGGGGTTAAATCGATTAACTCCCCCTTAGGTGAAACCCATACTGAATGAAACCTAGCTTCTAAAAAGTCATTTTGTATATCTTGCCCAATAATCCAGCCGTGCTGAGGTTTACCACCATGTTTATCACACTGAACCCATACATTAATATGGCAGTTATCTGGCTCTGGGTTGAAAGAGCTTGGTTTTCGATATTTTAATAGGAGCGCTTCCGATGGATTTAAACCGAGAAAAACAACAATAGAAGAGTTGGTTGTGTTTATCTTTTTTGGAGACATAACGCTCAGTTTAACTGGATTCAAGAAACACCTCTAACGCCGCAAATAAACGGCAAAAATTAGTTGGCTAAAATTTGTGAGGTACGAACAAAGCCAACTGTTTTTTGTCCGCCCTTTTTGATTTGCCTTGTTATGTGCCGTTAACTCAACACCAGCTTTAGTACCCCTTCAGAATCTCGCTCACACTCCGTCCCAACAGGGTTTTCAATGAATGGGATTATATCTGGGTCACAATTTGCTATGGTATTTGTGTCATACATTGCTAAGTTATCAGGATTATCCATGTACTCTTGAGTTTCAGTTCCAGACATAAATACCCAGCCGTTGGTAAGACCTTCTGGCTCATCTCTATACATGTAACCAACCTTGTGCCCATATACAGTTATCAGATCTGTGGCAATGCATGCGCCATAGCCAACAGCTAAATCTTCAATTTCATCGGGTTTGAGTTTGAATACCTTGCTCATTTCACCTCAGGCACATAACGCTTGCCGTAAACGGCACAAAATAGCAGGCTAAAATTGGCGACGAAGGAGCACAAGCCTGCTGTTTTGTGTCCTTAGTTTAACGGCTTTGTTATACGCAATTACACTAATGAGTGATACCGTACTGGACCAGAAAATATAAAGTACCAAACAATACTAAATTGATAAATAAGGGAAAAGCAAACAGCTCTGTTTTTTGCTGAGTTGAAAATTTATTGGTGTTAATTTTAAGGGCAAGTATAAATATTAACGCATATAAAGTTATAGGCAGAATCAGTACTGAGATCCAGTACCCTAAGAATGAAGATAAAATATCTGCTGTATATCCAAAATGCACGATCGTGAGTGAGAACGCTATAATAGTTAGCGAGACTTTAGCTCCTATCGTAGATTTTGTACTCATACTTTCCTTTGCGTATAACGCTTGCCTAACCGGCGAAAAATAGCAGGCTAAAATTAGCGACGAAGGAGCGCAAGCCTGCTGTTTTGCGTCCTTTGGTTTAGGCACTTGTTATGTGCTTTTACTCAGATTTTAAACCTGACAGCTTAACGCTTTCACCTTTTGAAATTGACTTTGCTTGGTCTAAAGTAAACTGGAACCAAAATTCAGTACGATTCTCATCGAAATAACTAAAGCAAAACTCCATTTCATCAGCGTCAAAGCCACCAACAAACGAAGGGGACTGAAACATATCGCTCGACTCTATTTCAAGCCATTGATGAGTTGAGTAGTCTTGGTTCACTATCTCAATACAAATAGATTTTAATTCATCTTCAATTGGTATATCCATCACCGACCTATTAGAGCACATAACGCCTCGCTTAACCGGCGCAAAATAGCAGGCTAAAATTAGCGACGAAGGAGCGCAAGCCTGCTGTTTTGCGTCCTTTGGTTAAAGCGTTTGTTATATAACAAACTACTTACTCATAGCACTCTTAACTCTAATTAAAATAAATAAGCAACTTCCAGAAATTAAAAAGTGCGCCCAATAATCAACAACAGAGAATGAATCTCTCGGTACAACAACCATGTAGAGGTCGTCCGATTTAGCTACTTCTGTTAATACTACCTCGTACAGATAAGTATCATAAACAAATAGAGCTATGCCCGAAAAAATCAGAACGATGCTGATTATAAATAGGGCTTTAAACATTTCTCACAACTCCAATTGTTATATAACGCCTTAATAAACGGCGAAAAATAGCAGGCTAAACTAAGCGAAGAATGAGCGCAAGCCTGCTGTTTTGCGTCCATTGTTTAATTAACTTGTTATATGCCGAATGCACAAAACAAACAAAGTAAAATAAAAACCGGTAGTAAGAAAGATATAGGCCTTTGGATTATTGTGCCTGATAACTTTCGAATGCCACGTACTTTTGTTCGATTAATAAAATTGAAAACATGTTCGGCACAAAACAATACAAATACGCCACCAAAACTTAATGCATAAAGTGGCTTACCAGATAATAAAAACCAGCTAAAGCAAAATAAAAGTAGAAATCCAACAAACGGAATTAATGTCTTCTTAAGAAGTTTGCTGATGATGAATTCCCTTAGGCATATAACGCCCTGTTAATAGGCAAAATTTTGTTGGCTATAAAGTGAAGCGGAGCGAAACCAGCCAACAGAATTTTGTCCACTTTTAAACAGTTTGTTATATACACCTTACTCTTTTTTGTAGCCTGTCATTACACCTACTTGAGTATGAAGCCAAATACGAGGGTAATTTTCGTTTCCCTCATCCAAATATTCATAATTCCAAGAAGCAAACTCTGAATCATACTCAGGCTTCTGTTCTGTAAATTCATGTCCCAACTCTTTTAACTGTTGAGCTACCTCCTTGAATTTACTGTCAATAGCTTCGTGTAATTCTTCAGCTATCTTGGCTTCTAGTTCGGTATGTAATTGATTGGAAGCTTCCGAACCTAAAGGCAGCTTTTCAAATTCGCGCCTCGAAAATTTGGCAGTTAGCACAAAACCTCCTTATGTATATAACGCCTCAGTTAAAAGGCAAAATTTGGTTGGCTATAATGTGTAGCGGAGCGAAACCAGCCAACTGAATTTTGTCCGCTTTTAAACTGATTGTTATATGGCTTAATCACAAATGTAATTTTTAAATATTGCTTCTAAAGAAATTGAATTTGGATGCTTAAGGTCAAAACTACGATAGTAAGTTTTTATATATTCTTCTGTTGGGCAGAATGGTTTCGAGACTTGAGCAGGAGTATTGTGAATTGCATCCATTAAATCTGCAACTAGTTCTGAGTCTAGAGTACTTGCCCGTTTAAATAGACCAAACAAAGTAAAACTTTTAGGGCTTCTCGTTTTAAGACCAAGCGAACGAATATACATGGTTACTTGAGTCATAACCTCCAAGTGAGCTAAAGCATCTTTACTTAAACTTGAATCCAACACTTAACCTCGATTGCCATATAACGCCGTTGTAACCGGCTAATAATAGTTGGCTATAATTTGTGAGGCACGAACAAAGCCAACTGTTATTTGTCCGCGTTTACGACCTTGTTAGCTACTCTTTAGCTCAGATTTTACAAGCTTTATTAGTTCAGGGTGAAGTGGAAAAGCCTTGCTATCCAAAATTGAGTTACCACCAAATGTCATAATTAAATAGGTTTCACCACCATTTACGAAAGCGCCTTTACAATAGCCGCCTCGAAGCTTAATAGAATCGATTGGATCGCCTTTCCATATTTCATGTGGAATAGCTCTATAGGTATATTTACCACCCATTAATAACTTTATTTCACCTTTGTCTACTGGCGAGTATTTTTGTATATGTTTTTCAAAGTCACTCCAATGTATCTCGACAACAGACCCTATAAAGACCTGATTGGCTTGTGCTACAAGCTCTTTATAACTTCTATCTTCAATTGTGCATGCATATGACAAGTTTGAGGCTAATGCCAAGATAGCAAAAATATATCGCATATTCTTCATTGAGTAGCTAACGCTTGCCGTAAACGGCACAAAATAGCAGGCTAAAATTGGCGACGAAGGAGCACAAGCCTGCTGTTTTGTGTCCTTGGTTTGACGGCCTTGTTAGGAGTGACCTACGCAAGCCTCAATATTTTTGACAACATTGCCCAACTCTAAATCAAAACCAGTTAAGTTTTTACCACTTAAATTCAAATTAACTAATCGATCTTTTTTTAACAGAATTGGGAGTAATTTTTGTTTAAAGTCTTCTACGGCTATACCAACAGGATTTACATCCCCAAGCAATTCAGGGCTCAACTTTTTAAGCCTTACTATTCGTGATTTTGATGACCACATAGGAAACGAAACTCGATTGTCCTTAACGTCAAACTCTAGTGCAGTCCCATCTGCTAATTCGCCATACCAAATAATTTTTGTTTCAGCTAAGTCAGCATAAAACTTTTCAATTTGTGCACCAACGCTCAACTTGAGTAACTCCTAACGCCCCACTAAGGTGCGAGTAATAGTTGGCTAAAATGTGTAGCGAAGCGAAACCGAGCCAACTGTTACGAGTCACGCTTTAGTGGCTTGTTATATGCAATTTTTAATTGCATCAAATTCTTTTGCAGCCATAGTTGGTACAAACTCTGTAACTTCATAATCTGCAACATTAGCGATATGAAATGGATCTTCTTTTATTGTTGAGTCCACTTCTGCTTTATTAGCAGCATTTAAAAGTATAATTCCACCTGTTCGTGGAACTTTTCGCCCTGAAGCAATAAATTTACCTGATGCGTAATACTTCTCAAGGAATGTAACGTGAGCTTCAATATATTTATCTACTTCTGATAATTCCGATTTATATGTTAAGGATACGATAAACACTTAACTCTCCATTGCATATAACAGCTTATTCTCTCCCAAATTGCCTGAATAAATACCGACAAAACGGGCTATATTACGTGTCCCAATATTCACACAAGAAAAGTTCATTGTAAACATGAGTTTAGAATGTCCAATTTTGCTCGGTTGTGAAAATTGGACAAAACGCGCTGTAATAATGTTATGCGTCAAAAACAAAACCCTGTGTATAAAAACAGTATTTTATTTTACTCTTTTTGTGAGGTAGTTAAATTGATATGAGTGCATCATGATTGAAGGCTGAGAGTCTAAACGAACTTGCAAAGTAAACTTGATTAGATATCTAAACCCTCTTGCACACGTATTTTAGCTGCCACAAAGTCTACATGTGCAACATACATCAAACTCGATATTTTACGAATGATGTGATCTTCATAATCATCTAAATGACCATCTGCAAAAGCAACGTGCCATAACAACTCGATCACTTCCATACGTTCTTCATAGCTTGTTTTCGCATTCACTTCTTTTACAAATTGGTGCAAATCTAGCGCAGCTTCAACCATAGGTCTTACTTTATCTATCAGAACTTTAACCTGGCTTTCATCTAGCTCACACTGTGTTTTTAAAATTTCGGCAATCTTATCTAGTTCCGATTGCTCAATTTTGCTGTCAGCGCGCATGACTTCAACTAACAGAGCTGCGAGCCCAGTATTAAAATCAATTGAATTCTCAGGCTTGTTGGTTTGCTGTAATTCATTACTGAAATCAGCTAATAATGCTTTAAGCTTTTTAAACACAAGTATGTCTCTGATTGTTTTATATAGTTTGATTATATCTCTGTTCTTCAGATTATACCGACTCATAAACATTTTCTTACAGTATTTAGGCCCTTGATAACATACACTCCTCGTTCTGATACTTAAAATTACATGGATGCATATGAAAACGCTTATCTCTGCACTACTTTTGACTCTTTTAGCGGGGTGCGTTTACGTACCAGAAAACGCACATAGCTATGATGAAAAATGTAATGTCATGCGTAAAAAGAAGGTGTTAGCCCTAGAAGAAGCGATCCCCATGGCAAATTGCTCAAATGAAGCATGTGCACTCTTAATGGCTAGTTATGGTTTAGTGACTGCAGCTAGCTTTGTGGTATCAGGTAGTATTGTGGTTATTTCTAATACCGTGTATTGGCTCGAAAAGCCCTCTGATTGCAAACCAGAGGAAACAAACATCAACTAAACTAAAATCGAGTTAACTTGGGAAAAACACCTGAACAACTAAGCCCGTTTTCCCATCACCTCGGTTATGTAAACTTAGTTGACCATGATGAGCTTCTGCGATTTCTCGACAAAGTGCAAGCCCCAAGCCGCTTCCACTTGCTTTGGTTGAATAAAAAGGTACAAGTGCATTTGCCATAACCGCTTCACTCATACCTTTGCCTGCATCACTCACGCTGAGTAATGTCCCTTGAGATTTAGCTTCAATTTTTACTTTAATCTGTTCAGCTTCTGAGCCCGATTCGTGCGCATTTTTAAGCAAATTAATAAGAAGCTGCTCTAGCTGAACTCTGTCTGCAAGGCATTCAACGTTTGGGATATCCCCTTCAATACTAAAAGCCCACTCTTGCTTAACACTGTTCAATAAACTCAACCAGTCAATTACTTCGAGTTTTGGTTGAGGCAATTTGGCAAACTTGCCGTAACCTTGAACAAACTCATTTAGGTGATTTATACGCTCTTGCATGGTTGAAAATACTCGCCCCAGCCTTGGTTCATCGAGGTTTTGCGTCAGTATTTTTCCACTGTGCAGCATAGATGACATAGGGCCCAATGAATTATTCAGCTCATGACTGATGATGCGTATCACCTTCTTCCATACTGCCACTTCTTGACGACTCAGTTCACGAGTAAGCTGTTTAAAAATATATAAACGGTGACTATGGTTATTTAACAAAAACTGTCCGGTTGAAAGGTGCCAAGTTTGGGCTTCGTCATCTTGCTTTAATTGACTATCGTTTGAGTGTGCGTGCTTTAGGTGAAATAGTCCATCTCTGCCTGCTTCCATCGCGTTTTGAATTTGCTCACTGCCAAAAACATAGAGCTCATTGCGAGTCAGGCCTTCGAGTTTCTGCTCACAATTAAATAACAGTTTGGCACTGTGATTACTGAAGACCACATGGTTATTGCTGTCTATTAAAACTAGCGCTTGCGGTGAAGACTGCAACACTTTATCGAGCATCAATTCACGCTGATAAATCCATTGTTTTTCTTGTCTAAGTTGCTCGGCGGTTTGGTTGTAAGTAAGACACAAGCGTCCAAGTTCATCGTCTTCACTGTATGCAAGCAAACTCGAAAACTCACCGTCTTTAAAGTTCAACAAACCCGTTTCTAACGCTTTAATACCTGAGTTAACCGGTTGAGTAATTAGACCACTCACAAACCAAGCAAGGACAACGGCTAAACTCAAACTAATCAGGCTGTGTGTACTTGATGCGCCTAGCACAAGCAGTATAGGCACTAACGCCAACACAACACTTAACATTGTTGCTAACTGCAATTTATGGCGAGTACTAAGATTAGCTGTGAGTGATTTCATAAAGGTTAACGTTTTAGTTTTTTTAATAGTCGATATCGAATTTTTGTAAACGTCTATATAGCGCTTGTCGTGAGAGTCCAAAATGCCTTGCTACTTTGGCAACAACCCCATGATACTCACGCATTGCCGCCTCTATTTCATCTTTATCAGGTTCTTTATTTGAGTTTGGAAGCGTTACATTTTGTGTTTGGCTCAAACCAAAGTCAGTAAACTCTAGTGCACCATTTGGCTTTAGAACAGCAGCACGCTTACAAGCGTTTTCAAGCTCTCTGACATTTCCCGGCCAAGCATAGCTCGTCAAAGCCTGCTCAGTGGCTAATCCAAATTCTCGTTCTGGCAAGAAATGTTTTATAAGTGGAACGATGTCGTCTTTTCGTTCACACAATGGAGGCAGTCTGAGCTCTATGACATTCAGTCGGTAATATAAATCTTCTCGAAACCTGCCAGCTTTTATGTCTTGTAATAAGTCAGCATTAGTCGCCGAAATAACCCGTACACTGACCTTTTGTGTTTGCACTGACCCTAAGCGCTCAAACTCACCCGTTTGCAAAACTCTAAGAAGCTTCATTTGCCCTGACGGAGGTAAATTGCCAATTTCATCTAAAAATAACGTGCCGCCATCAGCTGCTTCAAAACGACCAATACGCTGTTTATTAGCGCCTGTGTAGGCACCCGCTTCTGCGCCAAATAGCTCGGCCTCGATTAACTCACTGGGCAATGCGCCTGCATTAACTTTAATAAAGGGTTTATCTGCCAGAGCAGAGTTTAACTGTACAATTTCGGCAATACGCTCTTTACCACTGCCGTTTGGCCCTGTGATCAATACCGACACATCTGACTTAGCCAGTTGCAATGCCATATCGACCACTCGTTCCATGGCGGTGCTCGCATAAACAAGACCAGCTAGGTTTGCCTGTTCATGGGCAGAGTGACGCTCATCTTGTTGGCGGTTAAATGTATCGTTGTCTTGTTTGGCCTTACCCAATTCAATCAGGTTTGCAATGCTAGTCAGTAATTTATTGTCATCCCAAGGCTTAGCAATGTAATCTGCTGCGCCCGCTTTCACTAACTCTATGGCGGTTTCTAGCTCTGTCCATGCGGTGATCAGAATAATAGGTAAGTGTGCATTGAGTGCACGAAGTTGATAAAAGAGATTTTTGCCTTCTTCACCCGATGTGGTGTCAGCGGTAAAGTTCATGTCTTGGATAGCCAAGGCAATACGTTGATAGCGAACAACTTGCTCTGCCTCGAAAGGAGTGTTTGCCGTCACAACATCATAACCATGTATTTCGAGCATTAACGATAAAGCATTGAGTACAGCTTGGTTGTCGTCAATGATGAGTATTTTGTCCATGTATTTTCTTTTTATTATTCGTGCTACACCAAAGGTTTGAGTGTAGCACGAACTAAGAGGTTGAGTATTTAGAAGTTAAATTGTTCGTGTTGCGATACTTGGGTCGATATTAGCCGCGCGTCTTGCAGGACCAATTACCGCTAATAAACTCATCACAAAAACTGCAACGGCTGTTATTGCAACATACCAATTCGATAACGCAGGGACTGAGTAATGTGCCATAAGCTGTTGACCGAGTAACACTGCACCACATACCCCTAGTACTAAACCTGCAATACAAATTAGGCTGTTTTCGACCACAAAGTAACTGATAATCGCTGATTTGCGAGCCCCTAACGCGCGTCTTGTACCAATTTGCTTCGTACGTTTATTAATGTTGAACAAGGTAAGACCGAAAATCCCCAAGGCTGTAACCAACACAAGTACACTAATTAGTATCACTAGCATACGCATCATTAGTCTGTCTTCGGCAACATAATCTGCTTTTTTCTTATCTAGCCCAGCTAAATCTTGCACTACCCTTTTGCTGTAGTTTTTATGAATAAGCGACTCGATTTGTTGCATAACTTCAGCGCGTCTACCAGCTTCGGTTCGTACTAAAAACTTATTGAATTTTTCAATACGAACATAAGGAATAATCACAGATCTGTCTTTACGTTCTTCATTCTTCATCCAAGGGCCTTTCATCATGCCTACAATGCCAATGACTTTATAAGGCTTTGTACCTGAGTATATGAATTGACCTAACCCGTCACCATTTGGAAATAACTCATCCATTAAAGCTTTTGTCGCCAGAACAACATTAGCCGATTGAGTATTATCAAGATCGTGTGCGACTTCTGATTCAGTAAAATTGCGCCCTTCAACTAACTCTACACCAAAGGTATTTAAAGCATGTTCATCTGCGGTAAAGTAGCTCGCATTGACTGATTTCGCCTTTTCTGGCACTGGTTTTAGTCTGTAACTCGTCGAAGAGCCCCCTCCAGATAAAGGAATCGCATTAATGGTTACTGCATCAATCACACCGGGTAATGCACGAATGCTGGCTTCATCAAGCTCAGCTTGTTGAGCCAAATCTACATCTGTACCAAAAGTCATCACATTAAATTTAAATATGTTTTCCTCTTGATAACCCGTGGGTTGATTTAAGTAATCTAATCTATCTTTAATGATAAACGCCGCATTACTAACAATTGCTGTGGTAATTGCAATTTGTATTAGTAATAAAACTGCACCTACTTTAGAGCGAAGTAAGGCATTAAAAATTGGTTTAATCTCAAACATAATTCGTGTTCCTTACTGACTCTTTAAATATGTCGATGGTGTGGTTTTACATACCAACCATGCTGGGTACATACCCGCAACAATGCATGCTGTTATAGCAATAACGGGAGCTGCAAATAGCATTGATAAGTCCATATTTGCTAAGTTACTGTAGTAATCATAACTGTGCCTTATACCCCATAAACCTAACTGTGCTACCAAAATACCAATCAATCCACCCATCAAACCTAACATGGCAACTTCAACAATATGCTGATAGAAAACCTGAGTTTTGCTTGCACCTAACGCTCTTCTTACGCCCACTTCCGGTGCTCGTCTTAAGAACTTAGCAAGTAACAATCCCAGAATATTGGCCAAACAGACGGCCAAGAACATAAAGCTCAACGCAACAAGGATTTTGTTGTCTTCATTCACAACTTCAAAGTAAGTGATCCATTCATTGACATCTTTGAGACTGTAATCCAGCTTAGTACGTTCGAAACGACCCAACTTTTTCTGTTCCTGCATGTAGTTCATTAGGTAGTCACCAAACGCTTTCTTATCTTCTTCAGAATTCAGCTCAATCCAAAATTGCAACCATACATGCTCTGATTGCATCTTATTTGTGAAATTTCTCAGGTCCTCATTTTTCCAACCATTGGTATTGCCCCAGGTGTCAATCTCATACGCTTTTATTAAAGAGAAAGGCAAAAAGATCTGTTCTGGCTCGTTAAACGCCCCATTATTTAGGTCGTAGTATTTAATATTAATTTGCCAATCAGCGATAACGCCGGTCACCTGAACATTCAAATCGTCTAAATAGAAACTCTTACCAACGCTATTGTCAGTACCGAATAATTTCTTACTCATACTTTGCGAAATCACCGCAACAGGGGTTGCACTTTCTTCTTGTTCTGCACTCCAAGGCGCACCATGTTTAAATGACAGGTTAAACATTTCAAACGCTTGTCTTGATGCTAAGCGACTTACGGCCATAAAAGGTTGAAGCTTGTCTGAATCTAAGTGAACAGAAAAACCACTTTTCATTAATGCTGTACGTTTATAAGGTAAGTCAGCATTTTGTAAATTCTCTGCATCTTGATAAGTCAATTGATAAGGTAAGTCATCGGGCGTCCACCAGCTTGATTCCTCGTCCATAATCTGTAACTGAACGGCATGCAGTTTGTCACTCTTTTCAGGAATAGGGTCCATCGACATCATGTGGTAAACCGACAAGCTGGTCATCGTAATACCAATACCAACCCCTATGGCAATCACCATTAACAGGCTCACTAGCGGCGTACGCTTAAAGCTCCGCCAACTTAAATCTATGTAATGACTGAACATATTAAGCTCCTACTGCCATATTTGGATTACCCTGATATAACGTAAAATCAGCAAGTTGACCGTCAACAACCTGTATATTGCGAGGTGCACGACGAGCTAACTCCGCGTCGTGCGTTACCATGATTATGGTGGCGCCATCTCGGTTAATTTGTTCAAGCAGCTCCATGACTTGACGTGCCATTAAGCTATCTAGATTACCTGTTGGTTCATCGGCCAATAAAAAGCGTGGTTCACCAGCCAGCGCTCGAGCAATGGCAACTCGCTGCTGCTGACCACCCGATAGTTGCTGAGGTAAATGCTTAGCTCGGCTAGCTAGCCCCACTTGCTCCAAACACTGCTCTATTCTGCGCTTGCGCTCAGCCGCTTTGATCCCACGATAACGTAAAGGCACTTCAACGTTTTCGTACAAGTTTAAATCTGGAATGAGGTTAAAGCCCTGGAAGATAAAACCAATCTTGTGGTTACGTAAGTCCGCACGTTGATTGTCATTCAGTTTGCCAACATCAATGCCATCCAATAAGTATTCGCCACCAGTGAAGGGTTCTAACATACCTGCAATATTCAAAAAGGTGGTTTTACCTGAGCCTGATGGGCCTGTTACAGCAATAAACTCACCTTCTTCAACATTTAAATTAAAGTCACGTAAAGCATGTGTTTGAACCATCTCTGTTTGGTACATCTTGCTGATATTATTCATTTTTAACATTGTTCTTTCCTTTTTAATTCGGTCTATATTCTGTTGATGATACCTAAATGTGTTTGTTGTCATCTCTGTAATACTTATCTCAGCAGCTCTTATCTCAACAATACGGCATCGGCATTTTTAAATGTGTCATAATTTGAAATGATGATTTCATCGCCTTGTGCAAGTCCACTTAACACTTCTACATGGTTAATACTGGTGACACCTGTGTTGATTTCGATTCGCTCTGCGCGTTCGCCACTAAGCTTGTAAGCCACATAGCCACCTGCATTCATGAAGCCACCGCGTTTTACCATCAGAACATCGCTGCGGTTTTCTAATAAAATGCGCCCGGACAAACGTTGATTTTGACGAATATTGCTAATATCACTTTGGTTAAAACGCACACGTGTGGTTACTTCTCGGTTATTCACTTCTGGCGAAATGGCTGACAAAGTGCCTTTAACTAACTCAGTACCCATTTTCAGTTCTACTTGCATACCGATCCCTAAATCATTGGCATAGCTCTCTGGCACTTGCAGTTCTGCTTCAAAAGCGGACAAATCAACTAAAGTGAGTAAGGCTTGGTTTTTAGTCACCATAGCTTTAGGTTGCACCAGCAAGTTACCAACGATGCCCGATACACTGGCTTTCACGTTTAAATTACGAACTTTTCTTTGAAGTTCATCAACCACCAGTTGCTGTCTAGCAACTTGGCTTTGCGATGATTGTAACTCAAACGCCAAGGTATCTTTGGCAAGCTCAACCTCTTGCTGTGCATGTTTAAAGGTCAGCTTAGCTTTGGCTAAATCATCGACGGCTTTTTCTAAATCAATTTGACTGATCAGGCTTTTCTCTATTGAGAGTTTTGCTCGGCGGTTTTCACGCTCTGCGGCACTCAGTTCAACTTGCGCCATGTCTAAAGTTTTATTTAGAGCCAATGTTTGACGCCTTGCTTCTAATTCGCTTCTGGCAAGTTCACCTTGCAGTCTGGCAAGCTCTGATTCTTGCTGCTTTAAACTGTTATTTAGCTCCGGGCTTTCAACCTCTGCAATCACCTGCCCCTTCTCTACACTGTCACCTGCTTTCACTTGCAAAGTGACAAAGCCTTGCTCTGGGCTGTACGCTTTTGGTGCATTAGCAGCAACTATTTTACCTGTTGTCGCTACATCTCTGACCAAGTCTCCTTTTATGACCGTCGCAATTTGTAGCTGGGATTTATCAACAGACTGACTGACATTATCGGTATTCATCATGGCGTAGCCTGCCCAAGTAACAAGCGACAGCACACCAGCAATCAACAGTGCAGGTTTTAGTTTTTTAGGCTTATGTTGGACCATTTGATCTTGGCCACTGGTATCTCTGATCATACTCATTCCTTATTGATTCAAAAATTGCTCAGTGCAGCTGATAAGTAATGACATCAACAACATCAAAAGGGGTGATACAAAAAAAGCGGTCGTTAAAATCATTGTCTTGCTCCTGAGCCTATTATGTCCAAATAGATACCAAGACTGTGCCAAACTTTAAAAACCAATATTATCATATAGTTACTTATTTATAGGTTCTTGTACGCTTGTCCGCGGACGATAAAAGTGTCCGCACCGGACACTTTTTAACTAATACCAACCCTCTTAATTAAGTGATCTATTTTGAGGGTTGGTATTAGTCACTCACACAATGAAAAAAATGCTTAAGTCATTGAAATGAAGTAATAGACTGTTAATGTAAGAAAATAACAACGGTATCTAAACTGAGATTAAGGAGTATAAAAATGAAGTTCAGTTTATTAGCGGTTATCGCATTGCTCTTTTCGAGTCAACTTATGGCACAACCAGAGCAAATCTTTTTATTACGCCACAGTGAAAAAGCCAGTGGGAGTGATCCGTCATTAACGGATAAAGGAAAACTCAGAGCCAATAATATTGCCAAACAACTTCTGTCAGCCAAACCAACACAGCTGTTCAGTACTGATTACAACCGAACTCAACAAACCATCGCGCCACTGGCAAAAGCTACATTGCTAAAAGTCCAAAGCTATAACCCAAGAGAATTAGTACAATTTGCAGGTGAGTTAAAGTTATTAAATGGTGTAGCCGTTGTTTTAGGTCACAGCAATACAACACCTCAGCTTGTGAAGCTGCTTTCAGGGCATCGAGTCAACATTGAGGAAGATGAATACGATAAACTATACGAACTGCGTCTGCATGGTGACGAATACCAACTGATCCGTCACAAAACATCAGCTAAAGCAAAGTGATATTCTCGCTTAAAAGATAACGCTTTTGTAACGTGAAAATTCGACAATCTAAATCTATGCTTTATAAAAAAGATAAAGCATAGAATTTTATGAACGTTCAACAGTCCATTATTATTCCAGCAAAAAAAGAGCAAGTATGGCGCGTCATTAGCGATATACGTCATGCCCACCAGCATATTTCTGCCATAAAAAGCCTAGTGATTATTGAGCAACCTAAAGAGGGGCTTAAAGGCCTAAAATGGCAAGAAACCAGAGCCATGTTTGGTAAAGATGCTACTGAAACGATGTGGATCACTGAGTCACAAACCAATGCATTTTATAAAACCAAGGCGCAAAGTCATGGTTGTGATTATTACTCTGAGATGAAAATTGTCGAAGGCACAGATCAATGTGAACTTATTATGGGTTTTAAAGGTGTTCCGCAAAGCTTGTTTGCAAAAATAATGGCAAAGCTCATGTCACGATTCATGACAGAACAACTTAAAAAAACCATGCAAGCAGACTTAAAAGACATTAAAAGTGCAGTGTTGGCGATCCATAACCTAAACACTGAGTGAATTATAATTGCTCTGAAAAGATTTTGTATATACCGGCTTCTGCTTGCTCAACTGTTTGTGAAGCAAACCCTAAGCGAATATGACTTACCTCGCCATCATTTGGTTTTAAAGAACGGACTGAATTAGGGTGATAAAACTCTTCTTCCGATTGAAAATAAACACCTTTTTGTCTGGCGCGTAACTTTAACGCAACCACATCTTGATGGCAGTTTAGCCAGAATGCCATACCACCATCAGGCTTGATAAATGAGAGGTTTAAGCCCCGCGCTTTTAAAGCATTAAGGGTACTATTCATTGCTTGCCATCGCGCTTTATATGATTTGGTCATACGCTTTAAGTGACGTTCAAACTCTCCTGTCTCCATCCAGTGCGCGACCGCCAGTTGAGTAAAGACGTCATTCTTATGATTAATGAGCTTTTTTAACCCTTTTAAATGCACTAAAACAGGCTTGGCAGCATGTAAATAGCCTAGTCTCGCTCCCGCACACATTATTTTAGAAAAGGTCGATATATAAATCACAATACCCGCGGGATCATCTGCCGCCATTGGCTGAAGAGGCCGACATTGATAGTGAAATTCATGGTCATAATCGTCTTCAATGATCAGTACACCATATTGATAGCACAACCGGTAAATTTCAAGGCGCCTTGCTATAGGCAATGTTATTGTAGTCGGGTATTGATGTAATGGTGTTAGATATAGTAACTTGATTTCTCTCAATTTTAGCTGGGCTTCTAAGTCATCGACACATATCCCCTGCTCATCTTGTGCAATATCGACTAGTGCAGCACCACAGCTTTCGAATGCCTGTCTTGCAGGCGGGTAGCCTAAGGTCTCAATCGCAACAAAGTCACCTTGATTGATAAACCCTTTAGCAACCAAATATAAAGCTTCTTGTGAGCCATTACAGATAAGCAAATCATCTGCATTAAGCGCTCTTGCTTGACCTAGGTATCGCAAAATTTGATGTTTTAATGTGGGTATTCCTGCACTATCTGAATAATGCATGTCATGGGCGTTGAATTGCCTCGCGGCCATACTCAAAGATTGTTTAAATTTCTGTTTAGGAAAAGCAGATAAATCAGGCAAACCTCCGGCAAAAATATAGTCAAAAGCAGAAAGTTCAATTTCACTTGTCTGTTGTAAGGGCATAGAAAAATTATACTCAAATGGTTTTACACTTCTTTGTTTAGTATATTTTTCACTGGCCTCAATTGGTAAATGCTCACTTACAACATACCCGCTTCTTTGTATAGAAGTCAGCCACCCTTCAGCCACTAAGCCTTGTAAAGCGTTCATCACAGTGTGACGATTTACTTGGTAATAAAAAGAAAGAGCTCTGGCTGACGGAAGCGCTGTGCCAGGTAACAATGAACCTGACTGAATTGCATTGCGATATATATCAATAATTTGCAAGTATTTTGCTTTACCATCACTAAAAACAATCTCTAACGGCTGCATGATACTGTAGTTTCACAAAATTGCGTTTTCATGGTTACCAACATAGTTAATCCGACCTCACCTGCATTCTATCGAATTAGCTATAATTTTGCAGGAGCATTAATAATCTGCCAACTGCTGACCTTGTCATTCACGTATCCAGACTGGCGATATGCTTTTTCAATTTCACCGGTTTCTTTTAAAATTGATAGCCCTTTTTGGAGCGCTTTGATCAAAGGCTGGCTTTGAGCTGTAAAACGCGCTACGGGAAAATGACGGCTGTCAGGCATAATGATTTTTAAGTTTTTGATCGGTAGATAGGTTTGCCCATTATGTTTAAAGCTCAAATCATCAGAGTTATGAAACGGGCCTAGCATCACATCAGCGCGTCTTTTATAGAGCATATCCAACATGGTCGTGTACTTACCTGTGTGATACATACCATTAAAGTTTAATTGTTTAAGTATTTTCCAATCATGTTGCCAATTTTGATTTGAAACTGCGATTAACTTAACTAATTCAGCGGGTTGCTTAACTGACAGCACATCAACATTGTCGCTATGCGTATATAACCCTGCTTCTGCACGACCCGCTTCTAACACGGCGCTGCTAATATGCAACTTATGCTCAAACTGTTTAATCTCATTTAACCAAAGCGGAGTCGCACTTAAATGGATTGCCCCTTGCTTCATCAATTTAATTCTACGTGGCGGATGATCAACTTGAATATAGTTAATTGGTAATTTAAATCCGCCAAGGCGAATTGCTTTAACAAGCAAAGCATGTTCAACAACATCGCGAGAAGCTTTTAAGCTGCTGTAGTCGTTTACGTCTAATATGTGTCTATTGTCTAAAAACTCAAAGTACTGCTGTTTTATATCATCTTGAATGGCTATGGTTATCGTTGAGTTGTCTATTTCGGCTATGCTAGCACTGTGCCAAAGCAAACAAAAACACAATAATAGTAGGCGGGTCATATCAATCCTTAATCTTCTCAACGCACTGTCATTAAATCGTAATTTACTTATTAACTCAATAATAAAAAACTATTAACACTGGTCTAGTTGTTTGTTCCGCTCTGGTTGTATTTGTTAGACCTAATAACAGCTAACTTGCCCTTAAAGATCATTGTGACGATAAGGAATTACGAAGATGTTAAAACCCATTTCATTAGAGACCGAGAAAGTTAAGCTCACGCCATTAACTGAAAATCATCTAGGTGCCCTCTTTAAAGCAGGCAGCCACCCTGATATTTGGCGATGGGTGTTTAACAATTATTGTGAGAGCGAAGAAAAGTTAGCTTTGTGGTTTAAAAACACCGCACAATTTAACCAGAATGAACAAATTGTCATGGCAATCATAGATAAAGCCTGCGGTACTGTCGTTGGCACTACACGGTTATTTCGACTTGATAAACACAATCATAGTGCTGAAATTGGTCATACATTCATTGCTAAGTCAGCACAAAAAACCTATGTAAATACCCATGCAAAGTATCTACTACTCAGCCATGCCTTTGAGGATTTAAACTTAGTGAGAGTCACCTTATGTACACATGAAAATAATAAGGTCTCAAGAAATGCCATTTCGCGTATTGGTGCCAGATTTGAAGGGTTAGCATACAAACAACGTAAATTACCTAACGGTAATTTTAGAAATTCAGCCATTTTCAGTATCACTGACGATCAATGGCCTGATATAAAAGCTAAGTTAACAAAACGAATGCAAGCAACTGAAACTGCACAAAACTAAAACAATTTAATTGATTTAACACAATAATAAGGGAGTCAGTTCTAATTTATGGGCTCCTTCTGATCTTCATCAAACCAGCTCTAATTTAAGTCAGTTATCTAGGTTATTTTGTTTATAAATCAACCTTATTTGACTATATTGCCCGTCTTGCATTAACAGGATGGAATGCCAGTATGAGTTCACGGCACACTCAAGAAATAACACTAACAAAAGAAACCGTTCTACTTTCAACCACAGATCCCAGTAGCAGGATCACCTATGCTAATGAGGCCTTTTGTGATGTCTCTGGTTTTAGCACCACAGAAATGTATGGTCAGCCACACAACTTGGTACGCCACAATGATATGCCTAAAGCCGCTTTTGCCAATATGTGGGACACAATTCAAGGTGGTGACTCTTGGATGGGCCCAGTTAAAAACAAAAGTAAAGATGGCCGATTTTATTGGGTGAATGCCTTTGTGACGCCCATAAAAAATGAGCAGGGTAAGATCATTGAGTATCAATCTGTCAGAACCCATCTAGACGATAAAGTTAAAAAGCGTGCTGAACGCGCATACAAAAAAATACAAGCCGGGCAAGTTGCCAACCGTTATTACGATAGCACCAAATGGATAAGCTATGGTTTGGTTACATCAAGCGCTTTTGCTTTTATGACATTGGCATTCACCTTTTCAACTGCCATTTTAGCGCTCGCTATTTTACTTATGTTAACTTCATATATGCAATTGAGATGGCGTAAGCGTTATCTTTATACCCTCAAAGAGGCCAAAGAAGCGTATGATAATCCACTTATGTCATTCTTGTATTCAGGGCATAACGATGCCGTTGGTTCATTATCTTTAGCAATAAAAATGCAACAAGCCAAAGTCAGAGCGGTTGTTGGACGGGTCAATGATGAATCTCTTAGGGTAAATATTAACGCACAAAAAAATACTCAAAGTGGGCAACAAGTCTCAGAGCTATTAAGAAAACAAAATAATGAAGTTCAGCAAATGGTGCAATGCATGCAAGACTTCACCGTCACCATCGAAGAGTTGAATACGAATGTAGAACGAGCCTCACGCGCTGCAATGGCTTCAGAGCAACACACTCAAGATGGTAAATCATCGGTAGATAAAGTCATTGATGCCATACATCATTTAGATGAGCATTTAGCTGAGGTTAACCAAGCCGTATCTAGATTGGTTGCTGGAAATGAGAAAATCCATGGCATTTTGAATGTCATCAATTCAATTGCTGAGCAAACTAACTTGCTGGCATTAAATGCCGCGATTGAAGCAGCAAGAGCCGGCGATCATGGCAGAGGTTTTTCTGTTGTCGCAGATGAAGTAAGGGCCTTGGCTCAAAAGACTCAAGCATCAACAGAAGAGATAACCCAGCTAGTCCAAGAGCTGAATGATGTATCACAAAGTGCTGTTAGCTCGATGGACCAAGGAAACCTTTTGTCTAACACCAGTGTGGAGCTTGCAAGTAAGAATGGTGAAAGCCTATCAACGATTCAGTCTCATGTTACCGAACTGGCTGATCTTAACCGTTCGGTTGCAGCCGCAATAGAACAGCAGTCCGTGGTCATTAAACAAATCAACCTTAATGTTGAGAGCGTAAGTGAACTGGCCGACTTAGGTGGGCAACATGGTCAACATTCTCATAACTTAAGCCAAGAGCTGTTAAGCCAAATCGAGCAGCAAACCAAACTCATCCAGCAATTTTGCTAACATCAAGTTGCGTGGCTTAAGTCACGCAGCGCCCACCAATTGACCACTTTCTGTACTGTATTATTTACAAATCATAAAACGATAGTTCTTAATGTTGACCAAATACTTCAAATAAAGGCCCTTCAGAGCGATCGCTTCACTGTTCTCAGCGTAATGACTTGTACCAACTCACGCGAGGCCAATACCATGCTGTACTATTTAATTACCAGTCAAAACTACAAAACCTTCAGACACATTGAAGATAAAGTAAAAGGAATTGCCTACGTTGAGGACATTACTCACCTGTGTAACCACGAACCACATCCTTGGCACACCTGGCTGACAAACAAGGTCGCTCACCTCATTAAAGCTGAATCATTATTTGCTCTGCTAGTCGTCATTTCAGCATTTATTGCAGCTTCTATGACTAATCTTTCTACCGGTCTATTTGTGATTGGCGGAGTAGTTGTTGTGCTCTTTAGTATCTGGGTTTGCGGATTAATTGGCATCGAGCAAGTTTCTCATTATGTATCATGCCAAGATATGCTCAAGGATAAAGAAGACGCACTTGCAATGTACATTGAAGCACAAGAGGAAAATAAGGAAAGAGTTGAAAATATACTAAAGTCTGAGAAAGAGCTTAATTTATACAAAGTAAACGTTTAATTTATATAAGCGGGACAAGTCCCGCTTATAATGCTTTATTGCTGGTTAGTCAGCTTTTCTTTTGCAGCTTGAACTTTTGCAAAATCTAGACCTAACTCTTCCACAGCCTCTTTAATCAAACCTGGATTTTGCATGACTAAGCCCATTAACTGCTGAAGCTTTTCTTGAGGGATACCTAGTTGTTGCACAATCCCCATCGCCATAAGTGGGTTGTCTGTTAGTGCTTCAAAAAGTTGGTTAATCTGTTCATCAGCAATATTATTTTCTTTAAGAATGGCAATAATTGGATTCATAATTTATCACTCGCAATTAGTTTATAACGCTTTATGTATGGGCAAAATCATTGTTTTCAACTCTCGCCATGAAGTTTGTTATATTTATCAAGCGCTAATTGAACGCGCTTCACTAAGGCTTTATCAGTTTTAAGACTAAATGCCATGCAAGCTCGGCGATTATCTATTTCTTTTACCTCGATGACTTTTCTGAGCATAGAGTAATCATACCCTAGCTCTTTCATCCTTTCTGAGGCGGTGTATTCAGTATGTAAAATCAGATCTACTCTTCCACCAAGTAACTTTCTAGGTGATGAACTAGGATCTGAAGTGAGATCTAAATTTAACCCAGGCTTAAAACCTGCGTCTGTCAGATACCCTTCACTTACGCTACCACGCACGATAGAAATCACATATTGTTTCGCATCATCAAGAGAGTTGAGCTGAATATCATTTCTTGTTTTTAACGCAAATAAATACTCTTTCACTGGAGCCATTAGCGGGCAAACCCATTGAAATAGCTTTTCTCGTTCGGGCGTTCGATAAATTGAGTAGATCATGGTATTGGCTTGTGTCTTAGCCAAATGCATAGAGCGTAACCATGGATAGCTTGTTATTTTATATTCAACACCAGCATCAGATAAAACAGCTCTCACTTTGTCTGTAGAGCGGCCAACAAGCTGCCCTTCAGCATTGGTATAGTTATAGGGTAACCACTCTTCAGTCACGACATGGAGAGTTTCTGACGATGATACCTTAATACTGAAAAGTAAGGCTAAATAAAGAAAAAGTTTCATTTATTCCTCAAGGCAAGTAATAGAGACTCACCTATCAAAAAATGCATCAACCGCGAATGCGATTAACTCATCAACTTGAGATTCAAACTCTTCTAGCGGCTTTTCTATTTTTTGAAAATAGCTATCGACTTGTCCTTGAGTAAGTTTGCGATTCAATAAAGAGTACTCTTTTTCATCGAGTAGCTTGTCATATCTTGGCACAAAAGAAAAAATAGCATAATTAGGAGGCGGTATTTTCTTCACTGCGAATTGACAAAACTCTTCGATGTAATCGATACCATCAGGACCCAAACAACCGGGTTCAACACGGTAAAGAAGTTGGATCCTCATGTCTTTGCTCATTTTACTTACCTAAAAAAGACCACCTTTTTGATTTTTCCTTTTTCAATCTGGTAGCTAGTTACAAACTCAGAGCGCTTATCAACTACACCTGCTTGCTGGGTGCAAATTTCTGAGCTTTCATGATCAATAACAATACTGCCATGCACAATTCGCTTAAGCGATTTTGCATTTAAGCATTTCATTTTCTTAAACATCAAACCATAACGTTTGATTAAATCTTCTTTACCCGTAAACATGAGTTTTTGTGGGTACATGTAGAACTCTACATCATCAGCATATAAAGCCAAGAATGATTTAATGTTTTGTTGATTATAGGCAACAATTAACTCATCTATTACTTTTTCAGCTGCTTTTTCTTCTGCTGTTTTAATACTACTTAGTGCAGCCGCCTTTTCTTCAAAGGCTGGATTTGCACTAATTGCAAATGAAAAAAAGAACAAAGTGATAAAACTAAAAAATCTCATAAGTACCTAATAAAAATACAACATAAACCTGAGCACCTTATCAAATCTCAGTCTTTTTTCATAGCTTACCAGTATTGTTCGACTGATATATGACCAGGTTCAGAACGTCGGTGCCTTGAATACCCGAGCGTTTGAAGAAGTTGCGCCAAGTCTTTTACCATGTCTGGATTTCCACAAATCATAAAATGAGAATCTTCAGGTAATCGTTCTTGATTGAAATACTTCGCTATTTCATTGCTTTGAATTAGATCTGTGATTCTGCCTCGTAAACCCTTCTCTGGCATTTCTCGCGTCACGAGGGGTAAGTAAGTAAATTGCTTAAACAGCTTTTGGTGTGCATTTATAAAGTCTTGATAGGTTAAATCTGTATTAAACCTAACGCTATGGATAAGGACAATTTGCTTATACTTCTCCCATACCTTGCCATCTGCCAAAATTGACAAAAAAGGTCCGATGCCTGTGCCTGACGCTATCATCCAAAGAGTCTCTCGCTTAGGTGACTCTTCAATAGTTAAAAAGCCGTTTGCTTTCGCTTCGACTTCAATACTATCACCGACTGAAAGATCGACAAGACCTGATGTCAACTTACCGCCTTCAACCTCTGTCAGGTAAAACTCAAGTACAGGATCTTTCGGTGCATTAACATATGAGTAAGCTCGAGCAATTCGCTTATCACCAATTGTCATCGCTAACTTAGTAAACTGGCCAGCTTGAAAAGGAGCGACATCTGCAGCAACTTTGATGGTAAAAAGTGTTGGCGTCCACCAGTTTACTTCCGTGATTTTTCCACTAACCCATTGAGACATATAATAGCTCTGTTTATTTCACACTCTATAACTGTGGCAGATAGCACCGATATGTCAAAAATCTCAGCAGTTCACAAATTTTAGGCAAAAAAAAGCCACACTATTCAGTGCGGCCTTTTGGGGTGTGATTCGCTTTCATTTTGGGCGTGTCTCCAAAAATCAGCGATTACGTTACCAAGGAACTTTTTTGCTCAAAACCCAACGAGCAAATAACAACTTAAAACTCTGTATGAAATCGTTAGATTGACTCTAAAGCAATCTTAACCATTTCGTTAAATGTACTTTGTCTTTCTTCAGCCGGTGTTGCTTCACCTGTGATCACATGATCACTTACTGTAAATAATGCCATTGCTTTTGCACCATACTCAGCTGCAACGCCATACATGCCTGCTGTTTCCATATCGACCGCTAATACACCTAGCTTGTCTAATTCTTCATAGAAAGAACCATCAGCTTGGTAGAATGTATCAGTCGTGAATACATTACCAACTTTCGCTTCGATACCTAGTTTACGTGCCGCATTAACACCGTTTTCTAGTAGACCGAAATCAGCAATCGCTGCATAGTCATAACCACGAACACGTGCACGGTTTACATTTGAATCTGTACTTGCACCCTGTGCAAAAATAACATCACGGATTTTAATGTCTTGGCTAATACCACCACATGTACCGATACGGATAAGGTTCTTAACACCATAGCTAACAACTAGCTCACGGGCATAAATTGACATTGATGGAATGCCCATACCCGAACCCATAATGCTTACAGGTTTACCATTGTATGTGCCTGTAAAACCAAACATGTTACGAACACCTGTAACTTGGCGAGCGTCTTCAAGGAAGTTTTCTGCAATATATTTTGCGCGTAAAGGGTCACCGGGCATTAATACCGTTTCAGCAAAATCACCATTGTTCGCATTGATATGAGGAGTACTCATTCTCTTTTCCTTCTTACGCCTTGATCAGGTCGTCAGCAAAGCTGTCGCCGTAGTCAAGTGTTGATAAATTAAACCACTGGGCAAGGGTTTGACCTATGTCAGCAAAACTTTGTCGTTCGCCGAGTGCGATATTGTCAATCCCCGGTGTATAAGCCAGTACCGGTACATATTCACGTGTGTGATCTGTACCCGGTGCTGTTGGATCGCAGCCGTGATCTGCCGTAATAATTAATAAATCATCATTCTGTAATTTATTAAGTATTGTTGGTAGGTAATCATCGAATTGCTTAAGCGCTTCGGCATAACCTACTGCATTACGTCTGTGACCAAATTTTTCGTCAAAATCCACAAGGTTTGTGAAAATCAAACTGTGATCAGGGGCGCTGTCGATGATTTCAGAGGTTTTCTCTAGTAAATTCATCAAGCCTGGCGCTTTATGTTTCTGAGTAATGCCTTGGTGGGCATAAATATCAGAAATTTTACCAATGCTGATCACTTCACCACCATCTTGCGCCAACTTGTCTAATAATGTTGGTGCAGGAGGTAGCACAGAGTAATCTCTACGATTACCTGTTCGCATAAAGTCGGCACTCGAAGTGCCTATAAATGGCCGCGCAATCACTCGCCCTATATTCATATCATCAAGCAGTGCCCGTGCGATTTCACATACTTGATAAAGCTTGTCAAGGCCGAATGATTGCTCGTGTGCGGCTATTTGGAACACACTATCAACTGAGGTATAACAAATTGGCATGCCCGTTTTTACATGCTCTTCACCCAGTTGTTCTAAAATAACGGTACCTGAACCGTAACAGTTGCCTAAAATTCCTGGAATTTCAGCGCGTTTGCACAATTCAGTAACAAATTCTTCAGGGAAGCAAGGTTGTGTATTAGGAAAATAGCCCCAATCAAACAACACAGGTACGCCCGCCATTTCCCAATGACCAGATGGCGTGTCTTTACCACTTGAAAGTTCTTTTGCATAACCCCACGCTGCCTTTGGCGCTGAGCGTTCTGCCACTTCACACGCTTCTTTACCCGCTGCTTCGCAAGCGTCTACTAAACCAAGTTTAGTTAAGTTGGGTAAAGGGAGTGCTTCTCCTTTGTCTTCTTTATATGCAGCTAAAAGATGCGCAAGGGTATTTGCTCCTAAATCTCCAAATTTTTCTGCATCTGGAGCGGCACCTACGCCTAAGCTGTCTGCCATCAGGATAATTGCTCTTGCCATAATTTACCTCTTAACTTATGCCAATCTGGAGAATAAATAATTGCCTCCGAATCAGTGTTGAATACTTTAATAGTTGGTTAACAACAGCGTACAGGACATAAGTCCGCTTTTAAAACTAGACGCCAATTGTCACGAAAATGTCATAAAAGTCCTGTTTTTAGCAAGCGGACATAAGTCCTGTCGCAGAAATATCAAAATCGCTAAATTTGCTCCCTAAGCGAAGCAAAAGAGATTATTCGTGTCTTTTTTGCTATTGTGATCTTCCGAGTGAATCAACAGTTGGGTGTGAACTTTAGTGACACGAACAATTATAGCTATTGCTGGTGCATCTGCATCTGGCAAATCTCTTTTTACGCAAACTATTTATAACGAGCTTGTAAATGAGCTAGAAGATGGTTCTATTGCCATCATCGAAGAAGATGCCTATTACAAAGATCAATCGCATTTACCGTTTGAGCATAGAACACAAACAAACTATGACCATCCGGATGCATTTGAACATGAACTTCTTAAGTCGCATTTAGAGCAATTAAGATCTGGTCAGTCTGTAGAGGTACCAAGTTACGATTATGCGCAACATACTCGTAGTAAGGATACTCGCCAGGTTAACCCTGCGAAAATATTAATTGTTGAAGGCATTTTATTACTCAGCGACCCTGAGTTATGTAAAGAGTTTGATATAAAAGTATTTATTGATACGCCTCTTGATATTTGTTTACTGCGTCGTACGCAGCGTGACATCGAGCAGCGAGGCCGAACACTACAATCTGTTGTGGAGCAGTATCAAGCAACGGTAAGACCCATGTTCTATCAATTTATAGAACCATCTAAACATTCAGCTGATTTAGTGGTTACACGCGGTGGCATGAATCGCGTGGCGATTGATATAATTAAAAGCAAGATAAAATATTTGCTACAAGAATAAAAACGGGAATTTACCATGACAACAATAATGAGCCTAGTGGGCATGATGGCCCTACTGGGTATTGCATTTGCAGCGTCAACGAATCGCAAAGCTATTAATTTGCGTACTGTTGGGGTGGCGTTTGCACTACAGCTTTTTATCGGTGGTTTTGTACTATTTGTAGAAGCTGGCAGAAACATACTTGACCAATTATCAAGCAAAGTATCAGCGGTAATTGGGTATGCAGGAGACGGTATCGAGTTTTTATTCGGCTCTCTTGCAAAGAGTGACAGTAATATTGGTTTTATTTTTGCGATCCAAGTATTACCGGTCATCGTATTTTTCTCTGCGCTAGTCGCAGTGCTTTACCACCTAGGCATAATGACTTGGGTTATTAAGATTTTAGGTGGTGGCTTACAAAAATTGCTTAAAACGTCTCGTCCGGAGTCGCTTTCTGCAACAGCTAATATCTTTGTGGGACAAACGGAAGCACCTTTAATTGTAAAACCGTTTATTCCAAGCATGACCAAGTCAGAGTTATTTGCTGTGATGGTAGGTGGCCTCGCAACCGTAGCAGGTTCTGTTATGGCAGGTTACGTTGCAATTGGTGTAGAGCTTAAATATTTAATTGCTGCCAGCTTTATGGCCGCACCAGGTGGTTTCTTAATGGCAAAAATGATCGTGCCGGAGACAGAAACACCTAAACAGAATTTATCAGATGTAATGTCTGATGAAGAGAAACCAGTAAATGTGATCGATGCAGCTGCATCTGGTGCGTCAAGCGGTATGCATTTAGCACTCAACGTAGGTGCAATGTTACTTGCTTTCGTAGCTTTAATTGCATTACTAAATGGTTTGTTAGGCGGTATTGGGGCTTGGTTTGACCATCCGACCCTAACATTACAAGAGATTTTAGGTTACGTATTCGCACCAGTTGCATGGTTACTCGGTGTTCCTTGGAGCGAAGCTGTAACGGCCGGTAGTTTTATCGGACAAAAGCTAGTAGTTAACGAATTCGTTGCTTATCTAGACTTTATGAATTATCGAGAAGGGTTAAGTGCACATACACAAGCAATTGTCACATTTGCGTTATGTGGATTTGCTAACCTTTCATCGATTGCAATCTTACTAGGCGGACTTGGCGGTATGGCGCCGAGTCGAAGAAAGGATATCGCACGCTTAGGGCTCAGGGCGGTTTTAGCAGGGTCAATGGCTAACCTAATGAGCGCCGCAATTGCAGGGTTTTTCCTCTCGCTAGCTTAGAAACTTAACGAGATTTCCCTAAAATTTGCAAAACAATTGGTTGGTTGCTTTAAGGGGTTAAAGTAACCACACTAACTTGAACGATACTTCACCAAAGGGCCTTTATGGCCCTTTTATCGTTTCTGGAGCAAGCTATTCTTTAAATGAAAAGTTTTTAATGAAAATATGCCCCTACTCATCTGTTATACCAATCCTCTTAATTAAGTGATCTATTTTGAGGCAAGGAAAACTTGTCGATAGCTAGGCGAAAATTTTGCTATTTAGTTGTTCTAAATAAGAAATTTTTAACGAAGCTAGCGATAGTTTTAGTCCCTCAAAATGATTGAGTATTATTGAGGTTTGGTAATACCTTCCTTAGATTATTTACTTTCAATTAACGCCTGTAACTTACCCTGCTTTAAAAAATTTTCTAATGACAAGAACAGCGGTTTTGGCAGTTCATCTAAGGCGAACCATTGCCAACCTAGACACTTATTTGGCTCTATGATTTCAGGCTCGCCTTCTACAACATTTGCCACCACGTACAAAGTTACATAATGTTTATTTAACGGATTAAAAACATCGTTAGAAAAACCTAACTGACTTACGTCAGAAACTTTCAAACCAGTCTCTTCTAGCGTCTCTCTAATTGCACAAGCCGCTATTTCTTCGCCCATTTCTAGATGACCACCAGGTGTGGCCCACGTATTCGCTCCATGAGAGCCGATACGTTCACCGAGTAGAATTTTTCCATCGCGAATAATGACAACTGCGACACCCACTCGAACATGTTCTGACATAATATTTGCCTTAATTGTTATTTTATTAAACACAAAAAAGCCGCTTTGCAGCGGCTCAGGTTAGATAAGCTTTTACGCTTCTTTCTTTGTTAATACGGCGGCATAAAAACCATCGTATGATGAGTTAATTCCCGGTTGTAGGTTTAACTCTTCTAGTAATTCAAAGTTTGGATTGTTTTCAAGGAATGCCTGCACTTGCTGTTGATTTTCACTCGGAAAAATAGAGCAAGTCGCATACACAAGCTTTCCGCCGACTTTACACATCTGGCTGTAACGTTGCAGAATTTCAGCTTGCAAGCTGATCAGAGTATCAATATTTTCAGGTTGTAAATGCCACTTAGCATCTGGGTTACGACGTAATACCCCCGTGCCAGAACATGGTACGTCTAGTAACACGCGATCAAACTTTTCTTTTAGGCGTTTAATCGTTTTACTGTTTTTGATTAAACGCGTTTCAAGCATATGCACACCCGCACGCTTTGCACGTTTTTTTAGTGCATCTAGCTTATGCTGATGAATGTCCATCGATAAGATGTAGCCTTTATTTTGCATTAGATCAGCAAGGTGTAAACTCTTTCCACCCGCACCTGCACACGCATCAACAACGCGCTGACCTGGTTTTACATCGAGTAATGGTGCTATCTGCTGAGAGCCCGCATCTTGCATTTCAAACCAGCCTTTGCTGAATGCTTCTGATTTAAATAAATAGCCGTATTCTTCAACTTCTAAACAATTGTCTTGCTCAAGTACTTTGGTGATTGATTGACTCTTTTTCAAAGACGTTTGTAACGTTTCAGCGTCGGTCTTCAAAGTATTTACACGTAAGTAAGGTTTCGCAGGTACGTTCAGTGCCTGTGCGATATTAACCCAATCATCACCAAGCTCTTGCTCAGCGCGCTGCCAAAGCCAATCAGGATAGCTTTGTTGCTCTGCTGGAGAGGCCTCATTAAGGTTTGCTTTTAATGTCTCAACATCTAAACCTGCAAACTCAGACCAATTTGGTAACTCAACGACATTTAACAGCTGATAAGCTTCAAAGTGTAGCCACGGCCAATTCTCATCTGAGGTATCGATATCAAGTGCCGTATTAAGCTGGCGGTGATAACGGATCAGCTCATAGCAATGCTGCACATAATAAGCTTTGGTTGCTTGATTCCAAAAAGCTTGGTTGGCAAGACCAGCTTCTATTGCTTTATCAGCGTACTGCTCTGTTTCAAAAACTTGTTTAATACAGCTAATAATGGCTTCAACACATTGGCTATCGTTTAACACTTGCCTAACTCCTAAATTCAATAACGACGCGGATTGTAGCTGATTTTCAGATAAGCGACGAGCACTATCCATATAAAACATGTAGGGTGCTCATTACATTTGCAACAGTTCATTACAAATTCGAACTTGTTTGCTCTGCAATTAAACCTAAGATAGAACCACACCAAGTTCGAGGAAAGGAATAAAAATGAAACACACGCTTTTATTGATGGCAGCGCTAGGCGCATCCTATTCAGCGATGGCAGCAAAAGACATTCCCATAAAAACCAATCGCAGCCTAATTGAAACTAAAAGCCCGATTATGTTTGCCTACCATGATGAAGACGCCAATTTAGCTGAGCTTAACCTTGAAAGCATGGAATTCACTAGGCTCGAACTGCCAAAAGATACTTTTGGTTTTGATTACGGCAAGCTTGCGGGATCATCTAAAATCACCGCTTTTGTCATGAATAAAGAAGGCATTTTTTCTGTCGATAAACACGGCGCTAAAAAGGTGCTCGCTACCAATGCACTGCTTTCTAAACTAGAATTCGACGAGTTCGAGAAAATCAATTTTATTAGCGACATTAATAATGATGGTCTGAGCGACATTGTTCTCCCTGACTTAACTCACTCAGAGATTTACATTCAAAACCCTGACAGCAGCTTTACTAAGCATACATTCAGCACTGAGCCTAAATTTTCGGGTAATTTTAGCAGTGGTAAATTGCGTCTAGACATTGACCTAACCATGGTGCCTAAAGTATTCGACATAAACCAAGATGGGTTTAATGATTTAGTGTTTCATGATAGAGAAAAAATCGATGTGCTGTATGCCAATAAAACAGGCTATGAAAACGCGCTTAAGCCTTTAAAACTGCCTGTTGAGACGGGCAAACTTGATGATGTAGAAGCGAATCGCCGCATTGCGAAATTACTCGATATCAACAATGACGGAAAGCTTGACCTTGTCACGCGTTATGCACCGATTGTTGAAGGCATGGACTCACTCGATGTTGAACTCACCTTTCAAGTATTCTACGGACAAAAAGATGGCCAATTTTCAGCAACCCCATTAACTTTGCCTAAGGCGTCTGGCACCAGTCGCTTTGAGTTCGATAATGACTTTAACGGCGATGGTAAAAGTGAATTACAAAAGTTTCATGTCGACTTTGGCCTAGGCACCATTGCTTCTATGGCACTGGGCGGCGGTAGCACTGATGTTGATGTAGAAATCAGCTTTTATGCGCAAAAGCCTGACGGTACCTTTTCTGAAGAACCTGACTCTGAAAAAGAAGTTGAGATGGAAATTGGCATGAGCAGTGATGAAATGGCATTAACTTACTATGCTGGCGATATCAACGGTGATGGTAAGCAAGATGCCGTATTCAAAACAGGCAGTAAAACGCTCAGTGTTTACTATGGCAATGCAGAGACTGTGTTAAACAAAAAACGCGGTAAGATCAAACATAAACTACCTGAAGATGGCAATGACATTAAACTGGTCGATATCAATAATGATGGTAAGCATGATTTTGTACTTAGATTTCAAGATGATGATGGTAGAAGTACAATTCAAACAATTTTAAATTAGATAGCAAAAGTTTTTACGCTGCAATTGGGAGTGCCTTTGGTACTCCCTTTTTTATTCCAAATTAAAGGGTTGTACCCAACTATTTACTTGTAGAGTCACATTTATTTCATTATCTTTAAAATCAGAAGAATAATAAATCGGTGATATAAGTGCAGTATCTTCCTCTCACACACGCGCATTTTCAAGATGTGATCTCACTGGCTAATATCGTTCATGGTGACAACTATATGGACGAACAGAGCCTAACTAAGATGCATCAACAAGGTATCAAGCATAATATTAATGCCAGTTTTGTTGCAATAAATGAACAAAACGAGGTCGTCGGGTTTAGGCTAAGTTATGCCGCAGATCAATGGGACATTGATAAATGGTGTAGCCCAAAACTCTGGCCTGTACTCCCTTCACAGATGGCATATTTCAAATGTATCGCCGTTTCTGAAAAAGCCCAAGGCCAAGGTATAGGCCCCAAATTACTTCACGCCTCTATTGTTGCTTTAAGACAGCAAGGTGCTTTGGCTGGTGTTGCGCATTTATGGAAACAAAGCCCAGGTAATGGCGCGGTGAAATATTTCACAAAAGCAGGCGGTGAGCTGATCAAGCTTCATGATAATCGCTGGACCGAGTTATGTGATACGCAAGGTTATGTTTGTACAGTTTGTGAAAACAGTTGTCAGTGCCAAGCGGCAGAAATGGCTTTACTTTTTTAAAGTTTAGTTACGAAACATTGCGCGGCTTCTAACCGCGCAACTACAGGCTTTTCCTACCAAGGTATTTGATCACCTTTATAGCTGTAAAAGCCACCACTTTGCTCGTCAGTTAAAGACTCAATAACTTGCTTTAGCCCTAGCGCCGACTCTTCAGCGCTTATCAATGCATTTGGTCCGCCCATTTCTGTTTGAACCCAACCAGGGTGAAGCGCAACCGTTTTAACCCCTTTTGGTAACAAATCGTTTGATAGGCTTTTCACGACTGAATTTAAAGCCGCTTTCGAACTGCGGTAAATGTATCCACCGCCTTTGGTATTTTCAGTATGACTACCAACTCGCGATGATAAAGCTGCGATTATTTTGAGTTCACTATTTAAGACTTGAGTTATAAACGCTTCTGCCAGTTTAGTTGGCGCTATCACATTGGCTTCAAATACATCACGCCAAGCGACTACATCACAATTGCCAAAGCCATAACCTTTTGGTCCATAGAGCCCTGCATTATTCAAAAGCACATCAATGTTTGAATCGGCTAATTTCTTACTCAAAGTAGCCATTTGCTGATAATCGGTAATATCTAGTTCATAGACGTGGAGCCTTTTGAATTCATTCTTTAATTGATTAAGCGTAGTAGCAGCAACACTGTTACGACACGTTGCGATTACTTGCCAATCATCAGCTAAAAAGACCTTGGTCAATGCTAGCCCTATGCCACGGTTTGCACCGGTAATAAATACTGTTTTCAATCGAGTTCACCCAATATACCCAAACTTCCTTAAGATGCATGATTCAGAGCGCTGCCTTCTGTTCTAGTTCAAGGAAAAGGACGCAGCGTAATGACGCGTCCTTTCCAAGTTCTTTGACAATGAAATAGGACTGAAAGCACGCTCCCTTGGGCGAGTTTGATTGGCTTTCATACTGCGTTATCAATTTTCGATTTAGAACCACTAGACCTTCAAATCGATGCCTTGTCTGACAGCCAATCAATTCTCGCTGAACCTCGTATCTTGAGGTGGTTTGGGTATATATTCAATACTTTGTGTCATTTTGCCATTTTTACATTTGCCATAACACCCCGGCTTTCTTGGGCAGCTATTACCTCGAATACAAATGACTCTAAGTTCAGACGCCAACCCACGTTCTATCCAGTTAATATTAAGAATACGCGCCACACTACGCAGTTGCTGACGGATATTATGCGGCACAACCGTTGAGCCGCCATGCTTAATACAAAGTGCTTGTAGGCTCTCAACGACAGCTTGCGCATCAGTGCCTTGCGCATCGATTGCGGGGTTCAAATCAATCCCCATACACAGAACATGTTTTGCACCAGCTAAGTCCTCAACTAATACAGATTCGCAACAATACAAACGCGTTCTACCATCAACACTTAGAATTGAAAGCTGCGCACTGCTTTCTCGTGACATTTCTCCAAACTTTCTAAATACCGCCCAGTGCTGACAGGGGTCTTCAACCTGACGCATGTTACCCCAAGGCAGAGGAATACCATTGCCTCGATAAACCGCTTTCAACTTACCCGGTTTATACGCATCAAAGTAATGCCAATGTGGGTAGGGTGACACCACTGTCATTCGACGCATCGCCACAGACACCGAAATGTCGAGTTGTTTATGCACTGAAATATCATAGCCATAGCTGTCGAGTAATTGCCTAAACGGCGCTTTAGGACACAGTAATGCGCCAGCAAAGAAGCTAGCCTCAAAGTCTTGCCAAGCTTGTAGAATATCTTGCGCATTGGGTGTGGTGTGTAATTCAGTTTCTTTTTGCTCAGCCCCACCAATCGATAATATACACTTTACTCCGTCTTGATTGTGTAACACAGCATGACCAATATGTACGGCTAAGTCATATTTCAATCGGCTTTCTTTGGTTTTCAATTTCTCATTTAAAAACACAATATTGGGTGCTCTTAAAAAAGAACTGACTAATCGTGACTTAATAACTTGTTTTACTTCGTTATGCTTCTCTTTTTCATTAAACCATTTAATTTGTAACCCTTTTTCTTGAGCGATGCGCATTAAATCGTTGGAGGTTAAATAAAGGTTTTTATTGCCCACTTCTTCTGCTGCACGCTCTAAGTCAGGAAAATGATTTTGATGATGTTCTTGGTGGGCACGAATTAATAAGTGTGCGAATTGACGGCCACTAATACCTGTTTGAGACAGCATTTCGGGAATAGCGATTTGCAAAATATCATTACTGAACAGAAAGTTGGGTTCAAGTGCCATACCTGTGATCCCGCCACTTCTGCCTTTATCTGGGGTAATGGTATCTTTTTCAGGCTCACTGTCTAAGAACCACTCAACGGGCTTTTGAAATACTTGGGCGAGATTTTCAAGCATTTCTTGGCTCGGCGTGCGCTTGCCGCGTTCTATCATAGAAAGATAAGAAACAGAGGGCGCTGAATAGGCATCAACTCTCACACATCGACTAGATAAATCCTCTAATGTCAAATGGTTACGCTTTCTCAAATTGCGTATTTTGGTTCCTAAAAAATGAGATTTTCGCATTAATGTTGATGTTTTTTTCACTGCCGTCCCCTGCTTATATTTTATTCACACAGTAAAAATAGCAGATTTTGTAAAATTTACACTGTGAAATTCTTTTTGTGAAATTATAAAAAATATTCACATACACTGAATTCAACAACCAACAAAAACGATTTAACGAATGAGGTTACGATTATGACAGCACTAACTCGCAGTGAAATGACAGATCAAACATGCCAGAAAATGACATTAGCAAAACAATATCTTGATGAGCATTGCCCGCTTGATCAGGGTTCACACACCCAAGTGACACATTACTTGGTTTACTACAATCACCTAATGGCGTTTTTCGCAGACGGCAGTCACTGTGGTTTAGAGCAGCCAAAACAATTTGTTGCCCTTTGCGGACATCGTGATGACCCAACAGCTATTTTACTTAAGAAAAAAGATGGCTTACATATTGAACTGACTTTCAACCGCCGTGGTGATGCAGGTAAAATTGATATGGCGCACATTGATGATATTCAAATGGAAACACAGCTCAGTGCTGTAGATAGTAATAATGACGCAACCCAACTAAAACGCCTTTGGATTAGCTTTTTAACAGGCATCGAATATTCAATTGTTCGTGAAGGTCAATCTAAAGCCTATACTGCAAAAGATGGCAGCGAGTATGTGTTGTAAAATCAAGCCACAAACAGCATGAAAAATCATTGAGCACTGTGAAAAAACAGCGGTCGGTGCTCAAATTGTCAAAAACCAATGTTCGTATGTTTGAGACTACACCAAATTTTAAAAAACTGTCGTAGATAAAGCCTTTTTATTTGTGGGCAACTTCTCTGCTGAAACCATACTTTATCTTTAACCCTTCAAGCGCAGCTAAAAATGCCTCTTGATCAAATAATGCTTCAATTATGTTAAATTGACCTTCTAAAGAAGTTGGACTTAATAAAGCTCTGTAATATTGCTCATGAGGTGCTTTTGAAAAATAAACTAAATCTCGCCAATGTGGGTGCAAAATAAAATAATAATTTAATGTCGCTCGACTGATCACAGCCAGATCAAGGCGTTGCTTTATCAACATTTCTAGCAATTGTAACTCTGAGCTCGTTGGCGTCAGTTTGGCTTTTCCCTCTTTTAAAACAGGTGCAACTCTAAAATAATGATACCCTCTCACCCCTCCAATATTTTTTTCATAAAGCGACTGTTTACCCGCATAATCAAAAGGCTTTTTAACATGAGAAATAAATTCATCCTGATCATGTAATAAAGGCCTGGTCCAGAGAAACTTGGTTTTTTGCTTGTCTTTAAACCATACAGGGTGAACACCTAAGATCATGCCATCTAAGGTATTGTTGGCGATTTCTCTATTGAGTCTTTTACGAGGTACAAACTGGGCGATAAACTGGTATTTGCTTTGAAAACGATTAAAAAGCTCAACCAGCTCAAAATAAAGTCCTGTTTCTAATTCTAACTGTTCAATATATGGCGGTTTTAAATGATAGATATACACGTAAACTTTTTCAGCAGTGTGTATTCTTTTTCCCTCTTCTTTTGCATTCAGTGACAAAGGCATTAATACCAAAAGAAGTAGAATAACTAAAAAGTTCGGCACGATAATTCTATATTTTATTTATCATTTAATAAGTTATAGACGACTTTTGAGTTTCTACAACTGCTAATTAATTATCAACGCTGCAATAAAACCCACTAAAAATTAGGATTGTAGCGGTTGCGCCACCGAAAAAGTTCCTACGAAAAGTTGAATACAGACTAATAAAACTGATTAAAGTAAGGGTTCTTTTATTGTGTCTTTGTACCAGTTTTTTGCTTGCTGTAATTGAGCTTTAATAAACTCATCTTTTAACGTCATATAAACTTGTATATCGTTATTACAAGCCCTAGCTGCGTCCGTTTTAATCTCAGCATACTGTAAAGCAGCTAGCTTATGCGCTTTTAAATAATCTCTAAAAATACGATGTTCAAACGCATGATCATGGCCTTGTTCAAAAATATGCACATGGTGGGTTCTTTGCAGGCCACCCTTTTGAAAGTAACGTCTTCCAATAATGCCATTCTCCCCCTTGCCAACAAACCCAAGCGCCGTCAATTGCGCAGTGAGATTATCTAAAAAGTCTAAATTTTTCACTTCAACAAGTATGTCGATTATGGGTTTAGCACATAAGCCAGGTACTGATGTACTCCCTATGTGTTCAATCAAAATCACTTGACCTTCAAGCAAAGATTTTAGTTGTTGTTTAACCTCTAAAAACATTTCAGGCCAAAGTGGGTTATATTCTACGACCTCAATAATTCTTGCCATTCACTTTAACCTTATTGCTTAAACGTATTAATTAAGAGATATGACACAGTTTCTACCACTATCTTTCGCTTGATAAAGTGCTCTATCGACTCGAGAAAACACATCATCGAAGCTAGCATCCTCGCGATTGAACTCAGTAAGTCCAATACTGACCGTGAGCTGGATTTTTTTAGCGCCGCATAGTAAGGATGACGCAACTTTATTTCTCAAACGTTCAGCAACATAGCCGCCTGCATTGATGTCCGTATAGGGTAACAATATTGCGAACTCTTCCCCGCCAATACGGGCGAAGGTATCTTCTTTTCGCAACAGGTCTTGTACAGTTGAAGTAAGATTTTGTAGTACTTCATCGCCTATAGGGTGGCCAAACTGGTCATTAATATTTTTAAAAAAATCGACATCCAAAGTTAACAAGCTAAAGCACGTATTTTGCCGTTTAAAAATACTAAATGCTTTCTCTGCCTCTTTTAAAAAATAGCGACGGTTGTAAATACCGGTTAAATCATCAATATTAGCTAGACGCTTAAATTCTTCTTTTAGCTTGAAAATCTCAGTTACATCAGTTGAGAAACCAATAAGAGAGCGCTTTCCTGCCATGGTCACTGGTACTTTCACGCTTAAATAATGTTGAGTTTCTCCATTATCAACCATCACTTCTTCAACACGTTGTACTTGCTGCTCTGTTATGGCTTTAGAATCACTCGCATGAAAGTGCTCAGCGGTGTCTTTAGGCAAAATATCTTGCTCTTTTTGACCAATTATTTGGTCTGAATCGAGACCGAATAAGTTCGCGACTTTGGAGTTCACATATAAAAAACGTCGCTCCTCGTCTTTCATGTAAACATATGCTTCTACATTATCTAGAATAACGCTCAATAGTTGTTTTTGTTCTTCAACTTGCTCTCTAAGACGCTTTTCTTCGGTGATATCATGTGCGATACCTACCAAGCCAATAATATTCTTGTGTCTGTCGAATAATGGGGTTTTAATAATCCGGTAAACTCTTTGTTCTGAAGTATGACGAACAAAGTTAGTTTCTTCAGAGGCAATTTGCTGCTTACCAGACAAAACTTTCCTATCATTTTCAATTATTTGCTGAGACATTGAAAGGTCAAAAAACACGCTATCGTCTTTACCAACTATGTCATCTTTTGAACATCCAAATAATTTTTCAACTTTGTCATTTGCATATATGTATTTCCCTTGCATGTCTTTTGCGAAAATATAAGCGCCTAAGTTGTCACATATATTAGACATTAAAGACATAGGCTCACTTGTGACGATATTTTTTATATTTTCCAAAAAATTATCCCTTATAGATTTCATATTTTTTGAACATTCTTTCGGTAGTGCTTCTAAAGAACAATGCAAACTTAGCACAACTAAAGCAAATAGAAACTGATTTGCGAGTAATCACTTCACTTTTAGGCTTGATTAATCAATTCAATTCAAGATATAAGTTGTATACAGTATTTCATTTTGGTTTATTAATATGTACTTTAGGCTTTTAATTATCTTCACTCTATTATCTCCTTTTTTCACTCAAGCACTGGATATAAAAGTACACACGCTGCCAGTTCAAAGTGAGCTCAGAGCAAGTGCAATTAGCGGAAAGCTTATTTGGGTCGCCGGTAACAAAAATACTATTTATAAGAGTTTGGACAAAGGTAGGACCTGGATTAATAGCGGATTCAAATCTAATAAAAAATTTGATTTCAGAGACATTGAAATCATTAATGACCAAACCGCCATTGTGATGGCGGCAGGATATGGTGAAGATTCAGCGTTATTCATTACCAACAATCAAGGGAAGAGCTGGAGGTTGCTCTATCAAAACCCTGACAAGAAAGGCTTCTTTAATAGCATCACCTTTGTTAACAGCAAGCTTGGTTTTCTAATGGGCGACCCGGTTAAAGAACACTTTATGCTAAAACATACAAACGATGGAGGGGAGACTTGGCACCCCATCGACATGACACTTTTTCCAGAGATTGAAAAAGATGAAATCGCATTTGCCGCTAGTGGTAATACGCTCATTTCTGATCGCCAAAATGAAATCTATTTTGCGACAGGTGGCAACCAAGCTGCGATATATCAGTACAATTATAAAACTAAAACAAGCCATAAAACCCAACTTCCCCTTTATAGCAAAGAGAAGACATCTGGTGCTTATAGTGTCGCGTTTAATAGTAAAAGTGATCTATTTGCACTAGGAGGCGACTATAAACAAAGACAAGGTCTATATGAAAACATTGTTTTAATAAATAAGAATGGTCGACCAGTCAATCAAACGGTTAATTTTGGAGGTCTCATTACAGCGATGCAATGCGCTCACAACTTTTGTATTGCTGTTGGTAAATCTAATGGCTACATGTCGAAAAACCATGGTTATCAATGGCAACCGTTAACAAGCACTAGCTTTGACGGGTTTTATACTTTAGCCCAAAGTGAAGGTACTTTTATTGCCGCAGGTACAAAAGGTAAAATAGCTGTCATAAGTCAAGATAACTCAAGGTTTTAAACACTGAAACCTTGGGTTTTTGAGCACAAAAGCTTATCTTTAAATTAGGTCTGTATGTTTATTTAGAGGAACTAAAATGCGTACTATCGAAAAAGAACTGTATCAACTTAGCGCTGATGACATTTGTGTTTACGCTGTTGTTAAAGGGTCTTGGAGTTATGACGAAGCGATCCAGTTCAGCAAAGACTTTTTAGACATTATTAAGACATTTGAAGGAAAGCCTTTTACACATCTCGTCTATTTTGATGGATTCACTTTTTCAGTACCAGAAATTGAAGAAGTCATTCAAAATTTGGTGGATAAATTAGTATCTCAAGGTTTAAGATTCACCGCTCAAGTTATCCCATTCGAATACTACAACATCACTCAGTTTCAACTTGCAAAAATGACGCAAACTAAAGGCTTATTTGTCAAAAAATCTTTCAACTGTTTAATCGATGCACAAGATTGGTTAGAGTCTCAATCTTTCAATATGCCTCATCAAGATAACCACTTTGAATGCGAAATATTTAAAAGTTTAAAAACAGGATGATAACGAAAAGTTAATAAATGTAAACAGCGTAAAGACTTGTTTATTAAGAATTTAAGCCAAAACAAGTCACTAAAATCGCACCAAGATAAAACAAGAAATTTACAATTGTATTGATAAAGGTGCAAAAACAAGTATAAATTGTTCCTCTTTTGAACAGGAGGCGGCACTATGAAACGTATCTTATTTATCTCACTCTGCGCTGTGATCATAATCGCATCATTTTTCTTTACTAAGCATAGTGAAGATAAACAAAATATTGTCATCGCACAAATCAGCAAACCTGATGCAGTCAACGTAAGCCCCCCTTCTGTACCTGTTAAGAAAGAAACGCACATTGACGCTACTAAACCATTAACAAAAACTGATGTTAGATCAGAGTATTATGCTATCAATAAACTATCAGAAAAAGCTAAATCTGTGCTTTCTGAAGCGGGTGTGTTGCCATCTGATCTGAATAACGAGGCTTATGTTGAGTTTGACCTTCCCTCTCTTCGAGCATTAGAAGCGGGCGACAATTTTGAACTTATGATCCCCCAGTCGGCAGAAACTTTTATCGCAGAAGTCACATTTATTGATGTCGCAGGAAATGGCGATAAAAGTATTTTTGGTAACGTGACTGGTGCAGATGGTCGCTTTCACACCACTGTTTTAACCGTAGGCAAAGATGCGGTTTACGGTCAACTTACTGCACCAAGTGGAAATTATGTATTTGAAACTAAAGACCAATATGGATGGATAGCTGCCAAACGGGACTTGTATAGAAAACACGTTGAGTTCGAGCATTCTGAGTCTGAACATCACTCAGATGCACAACACACGGAGCATGAAAAAACTGACATTTTTGCTCCTAAATTAAACAAAACTGACAAGTAAGGAAAACAGATGAAAACATCACTTAAAACACTGGTCGCTGCATCTGCAATTGCGTTTTCTGGTTTCGCTTCGGCGGTTACCATAGATATCGGTATTTTATATACAGATCAAGCAGCTGCTAAAACAGCAAACATCAATACTAAAATCAACCAACTGATTGCCTTTTCAAATCAAGTATATCAACAAAACGGAGTTGATATTCAACTTCGCTTAGCTGGTAGCCAAAACCTTGGTAACTATGCCATCACACCTGAATCTGGCTGGTTAAATGCCGTAACAAATAGCACTTATGTTGCAGATCTTCGCAACACTTGGCGTGCTGATATGGTCGCTGTTCTAGGTACAGGTGAGAGTGCTGGTAATGGCTTAATTTCATGTGGTTTAGCTTGGGTTGGCCAAGGCTCTAACGGTAACTTATATAGCTCAATGAGCGATCGCATGTTCAGTATTACTGCTATTGATTGTGGTGCAACGACATTTGTCCATGAACTAGGCCACAATCAAGGCCTTGCTCACTCACGCAAGCAAGGTGATACATCTGGCGGCGTTTACGTTGATGGTATGGGCCACGGCGTGCAAAATAACTTCGCAAGTATTATGGCTTACCCACACGTGTTTGGATCAGCAACTCAGTACGATTATTTTGCAAATCCAAATTGGTCTGTAAATGGCGTGCCTTATGGTGTCGTAGGTCAAGCATATGGCTGGAAAACAGTTAATGACACCAAATACAGTATTGCTAACTTTAAGTAATATTTTATAAAAATAAAGTGAGGTGTATTTAGCACCTCATTACTCATAACTGCTTTTCAAACTGCGTACATATTTCTACTATTTTATTCCTTTTCTAAGAATAAATAACTTTTCTCTAAAGTACTTAAAATATAAGTCGATAACTTGGCAATGTCATATTTGCTTGATATGCTGAAAATATACATAAGTGCTTGCTCTAAAAACACTGTTCAGTCTTTTGCAAAAATAATTTACACGCTAGAAATAAACTAAGTATTCCATGCCTCTATCGCAATTTTCAGATAAACTTATTCACGATCAATTTAACTCTACTCAATATGAACTATTACATAAAATTGGGGAAGGTGGATTTGGTAAAGTTTTCAAAGCTATACAAACTAATACTGGGCAAGCCGTTGCGATTAAGTTTTTAGCAATTGAATCACATTGTGATGAGCAACAAAAAAAGCGTTATATAGAACGCTTTAAAAGAGAAACGGCATTAAGTAGTCAGCTTCAGCACCCAAATATTGTTCGATTGCTCGACAAAGGGCAAATTAATGATAATTTGTTATATGGAGTGTTTGAATATGTTGAAGGGCAATCTCTTAGAGAGCATCTTATTCAAGAAGGTGCATTGAATGCTGTTGACGCCAAAGAAGTTATGCTACAGGTACTTGATGCCCTAGTTCATGCCCATCAAAATGGTATTGTCCATCGAGATATCAAGCCCGCTAATATCATGCTTAGCAAAACGGGTGCTAAGACTCACGCTAAAATTCTCGACTTTGGCATCGGCACGCTTACGCAAGATAGCCGTCAAGCCGATTTTAATACTCTAACGCTCACACAGGAAACATTAGGCACGCCATCTTATAGTGCCCCAGAGCAGTTGCGTGGCGAACCTGCAACAGAAAAAACTGACCTTTATGTTTGGGGATTAGTTTTCTTAGAGTGTTTAACCGGTCTACCAGCAATTACAGGCTCGAGTATCGCCGCTGTTTATCATAAACAATTAAGCGATATGCAGGTTTCTATACCGAGTACTTTACTGGGACACCCAATAGCAGATTTATTAAGACGCGTATTAATTAAAAACGCCACCGATCGTGTAATTACTGGCGAGACGCTTTATCAAGAAGTGTCACAAGTTAATATGACTAATCTGGTTGGTGTATTAGCAGATTACCGAGCACAACAGCATGCGGATGATGACACTATGATCATGCGCAATGACGGTCCTGCCAGTGCGTCAATGCAAAACTTTACAGCTCATATCGAGCGTAAACAAATCACAGTTTTAGCTATGCGACTTAGCACCAAGGTGCTAACAGACAAAGAGCTTGATTTAGATATTGTCGATACTCTATTCAGATCCCAACGTAATCACTGTATAGACATTGCAACGCGCTATGGTGCGACCCATGTTGGTAACTTGGCAGATTCTGTGCTGTTTTATTTTGGCTACCCGATTGCCTCAGATAACGATACACGTCTTTGTGCGCGAACAATATTAGACGCCATTAGTGACATATCTAGACGTAACGCTCTTACCCAAGAAGCCCATGGTGTACAAATTAATGTGCATGCAGGTATTCATTCGGGGGTGTTCACAACCTATGCGACCGCTATGCCTGAAGGTCATATTGCGAATACGGCAATGGCTCTGGCAAGAGAAGCTGGCGAGCGACAAATTTTGTGTAGCGAGGAATCGAGGACTATTCTTGATCCCTATTCAGAGTTTGAATATTTTGGTGAAAAATTACTAAACCACCACGTTAGTAAAGAGCGTATTTTTAGTTTAACAGGTGAACGCAGAGTAGAAGCTTTTGGTTTTATGCGTGGCACAAGAAATAGCCATGAGCTTGTGGGTAGAAGCAATGAACTTGAACAGTCACTATTAATTTTTAATCACGAAAAAACAGAAAATCGATTTACCCATATCCATGGTGAAGCTGGTATTGGGAAATCTCGTTTACTACAAGAAATCAGAAGTAATGCAGCCAGATACCAACACCTTGTTGCACAGTGTTTGCCTGAACATCAAAATAATGCGCTTTACCCAATTCTGACTTTGGTTCGATATTTATATAACACCAATAATTTAACCACCGCAGAAGCAATAGAAACCTTTACTTCTATTATCACAAAACATGACAACACCTTAGATTGCAAACAAACTCTACCTATCTTATTGATCTGGTTAAATATTGCATTAAATGATGAATTAACTGCTTCAACACTTGCTCCTGATGCGCAAAAAACTCTATTGTTTAAAGCTCTCAGTGCATTACTAATGAGTCAAAGTGTCAGCTTCAGTGTCTCAAAACTTTATATAGTAGAAGATATTCACTGGGCAGACGTCACGACCATTGAGTTTATGCAGCATTTTGCAAAACAACTTCATAATGGCGATGTGCTTATTAGTACCTCACGTCAAAAAGTACCAACTGAATTAAAAGATCTCACTTTAATAGAAGTCGGTTTAAAGAAGTTAACTGAGCGCGCAACCGAAGACTTTATTGTAAAGTTATTTGACAATCAAGCAGTGTCACAAAGCGTACTTGACGTATTAGTTAATCGTACTGACGGTATACCGCTGTTTATCGAAGAGCTCATCGATATGCTTAAGCAAAAAAGCTTAGTCAGTGTCATAAACGGGGAGATTAACTTCACCAGCCCAGACAAACTAGACCAAGTCCCAACCAGTCTACGTGAGTCACTTCAACAAAAACTAGACAATTTAATTCATGCTAAAGAAACTGCACAACTGGCCGCCACAATTGGCCGTGAATTCGAATATGAGCTACTTGTCGCAGCCTCTTCTCTGAGTGAAAATCAAATTCAAAATGACTTAAATGAATTGATTGCTAAAGATTTAATTATTCATCAACGCCATGTGAATAATGACAGTTATATTTTTAAGCATGCATTAGTGAGAGATGCAGCTTATGAAAGTACAAACACGCCAAACAAAGAAAAGAATCATAATAAGATAGCTGACATTCTCGTTTCAAAGCCATATTTAGAAGCTTTACTGGTTGCCCATCACTACAAACATGCAAAAAAATTCTTATTAAGCAGCACATACGCATTTAAAGCTGCAGAGCATACGTATGAAGGCTCTTTGTATAAAGAAGCGTTCAACATAACTAATGAGTACTTTCAAATCGCCCAAAAAATTAGTGATGAGCATGAATCAATAAAGTGGCAACTTAGATTAAATAGCTACAATATTAGTTCACTTATGCTTGGGTTTGGTTACGGTGATGTTAGAATTTTTGAGAAAGCAAAACAAAATGAAGAATTGCTTGGGCAAAGCAATGGATCTTTAAGTATATCAATCGAAGAATATCAGAGATTACGCCACCAGCTTATTTGGTCTCAAATCAGTTACCACAATAACAATAATGAAAGAACTAAAGCGATAGCGCTGGCTGAAGAAGCTTTGATAGACAAAACACACAAAGCGAGTTATCTACACCGTCTACTAACTCAATCAATGCTTGCAAATAACTATGTATTTGATGCCCAGTTAGACAAAGCTGAACAATCATTATCTGAATGTTTTGCACTTTTAGGTCAACTCAACCCTGAAGAAATTAGAAATGGCTTAAAAACTTACGGTTTGCTTCCAAACTGCTTACCGTATTATTTTAATTCAATTTTTCAAGCCATTGTAGGTCAGTCTGAGAAGGCAATAGAAAGCATAGAACTAGCTATCAAAGTTTCGCAAAAGTTTAATCATTTACCAAGCTATTTGATGGCATTAAACTATGCTTCGATCGTCTCTTATATTTGCAATGAAACTACTTTTGCAAAAGTCACGATAGAGCGAGCACGACAAGAGTTTAAGAGTGATTCACACCTTTATTTGGTTTTTCTACCAACTGATGCACTGAATGCTTGGCTAAACCAAGATACCGATTTGCTAAAGAGTATCTGTGAACAAATTGAACAAACCGGGCAAGTACACTCCCTATCGTTCTATAAAACCATGTACATAGATACTTTAATTGAGTCTAAACAAATAGACCGTGCATTAACTCAACTTAGTGAGTTAACTTCCTGGTGTGAAACTCAAAACGAGAAAATAATGTTGAATAAATTAAAGGAATTAAAAAATGGAATCTGTTAGTGACGAGTTGCAACATGAATTCAATGAAAATGGCTATGTAATTGTCGATAACTTATTTGACGAAAACACATATCAAAAGCTTGCATCGGCTGCGTACTTATTAACCATAGATAAAATGAACCTCATTGAAAAAGATATAAAAAATGATTTGGGTGATATCTTTGAGTTCATTTGCAATAAACCAAATTACCCAATTGCAAATACTAACAATCGTTATTTATCAAGAAGCCACCTTGACTGCCGAGCTGATAAACTCATCGATACCATAGCTAGTAACTTGATTGCGGCTGACATTCCAAACAGGCTTTTAGGTCATAAAGCCAAGAGAGCAGACTTTAAAGGTTACATTTCTCTCCTACCTGAAGATAAAGTAAGAGGGATTAACAACCTCCATCAAGATTACCCTTTAGATTATGATGTTAATGATTTAATTATGTTTTGGTTGCCAATCTCTCCCGTAGATACGGCAAACTTCAGAATCATACCTGGCACGCATAAGCTTGGCGCTTTACCACAAGAGGTGTTTGGTCAATTTAAGCAATTGCCACCAAGCATTACAGAGCAGCTCAAAGACAGAATTAAAACCATTGAAGTAAAGCTAGGACAAGCAATCATCTTCAATACCAAAACCGTTCATTCGTTAGATAAAAACTTTACCAATAAGACAAACTGGTCTTTTTTCGTGAGTTTCGAAAAAGACTTTAACTAAACAAGGAAATTATGATGTCAAAAGAAGCATTACTATCACCAACTCTGCATTTTCTAAATGAAATAATGAATAACCCTGAAAACTGTAAAGCGTTTTCAGATAACCCTGAAGATTTCTTTAAAAACTTCGAAGCTGAACACAAGTTCACTATAAAGAAAGAAGTCAAAGACAGCCTTTACAACTCGGAACTTGGTCTTACTGAGATACTTAATATCGTTAAGGGTGAGCTTACAACTACAACAGCCCAATACCAGCCTATTATTATTCTTCCGCCTCCAGGCGGTAATGACTAAAAGAAGTAACGTCCTGTTGCTTATTAAGTAATATCTTAAAAAGAAAATGAGCATCGTAAATCGCCTTGCTCATTTTCTTTATTATTAGATACTTGGCGAAATTCAAATGTAAACTTTACGTAAATTCATTCTTTGTCCATAATTCAACTTTACAATGAAGTCTGGCTTTAATCACAAAGGATTCAATAATGCGTCGATACTTACATACATTGGTTGCTGGCGCCTTACTTACAGCGTTGTCTGGCTGTGGGTTTGGTGACAATGATGACCCCCAAATAGATATCATACCACCTGATAATTCAGCTGCAGAACCACAAACAAACATTGCCATTACTGAAATTTCAACTGGCCCATTAGATGTACTAGAACCAAACAGTACATTTAGAGCTTACTACGATGTGCATGTAAAAGGCTTTGACGACATTGACGTTGATGTACACTTTTATTTAGTGCATGCCGCTGAACTAGATGAGTCTGGTGAAACTGAAGTTGAAATCGACGAAGTACACAAAGTTGGTGCATTAGAACTGGTTAGCGTTCGTGAAGGTGATCACACCTTTGATATAGACATTACTGTACCTAACGACTTAATTGGTGGTCACTACCATGTAGTTGCGCAAATTGACCCACACGATGATCATGCCGAAGACTTAGAAGACGATAACCACCCTTCTGTTGATCACGAACCATTCTCTGAAGGCGACTTTCCGTTCGCTGATATTCAAGTACGTGTACTTGAAAACCACGATTACAAATTACTTGGTGCTGAATTTGGTCAAGAAGCATTAATCTTAGACGTACCTGATACCCAAGATGGAACAAGCCACCACCACTCAGATTTAGTTGGTTTTATTGAAGCTGACTATGAGGGCGTTGATTTAGGTGACTCGGTTATCACAGCTGAAGTCATGGTAAACGGTAACTGGGTACCAACGCATTTTTGGAATGCTGAAACGCAAGGTTATGAAGATCAAATTTTACATACTTTCACAGCGGGTCTTCACGATGAGCATATTGGCTTTGATATCGCGTTAGATGATGAGCTATTAAAGACCATTCATGATGGTTATGACGCTGCACAAGAACAAAACCTACAAGTGCGTTTCACTTTGACTGACACTGGTACTAATGCAGAAACAGTCACTGACAATAACGTAATTGAAGCTGAAATCCCGCTTTATTTCTTCAGCGGTGACGAAGATGTGAGTGAAGACCAAGGCTTTGCACAACGTGGTGGTCCTCAATATTCAGTTGGTTTAGCTAACATCAAATTAGAAAAGTCATTTGATAAATCTTACGGTAACAAGTCTAAGTTCAGCGTAGGTGTTGACCTAAATGGCCAATTATTCATTGTACCAACGGGTGATATTGGCGGTCGTGTAACAGGTGAAGGTACTGTTGAAGCTTACTTCTTTAACGCGAAAAATACGCTATTTAGCATCTCTTATGACGGCAGTGCTTATGTAAGTGGCTTTAACACCGGTTACGCGTCAGAGATGATCATCTTTAACAACGTCGTATTTGAAGATGAGAAGTACACGGCTAAATATGAAAAGTCGTGGGAGAAAAAGTGGGAAGAGAACAAAGTATTAGCTAAAGCTCGCTTTACAATTGGCCCTGTTCCTATGAGTGTTGAAGCGGGTGTAAATGGTAGCCTTGGCTTCGAATTAACGGTTGGCTATAACGCTGAACTATATGCTGAAGGTGACTTATTCCATGTTGACTTTGGTGCATTTGGTCGTGGCGGTATTGACTTAGCTCTTGTTTCTGCGGGTGTTCAAGCAATACTAACTCTAATCGACAATACTTTCGCTCTAGAGTCTAATGCTGGCTTTGCGTTAGTAAGCTCAGGTAATAAGAACCCACATATCTACTATGGTATTGAGCTTAAAAATGACTTAGACGTTATCTCTGGTAAGTTTGGTTTATACGCTAAAACTGTCGGTGTTAAATGGTGTAAGAAATGGGGTATTCCTTACCCGTGTGGTAAGAAAGAAACTCAATATGACCTATGGCTTTACCAAACTAAGAGTGTTTACAATAAATCTTGGACACTTTACTCAAAAGAGGACGAAATCGAATTATGATAAGTTCGTTTCGTAAATCTTTGCTTGCCGCGCCAGTTTTGGCGCTGGCAAGCGCACAAGCTTATGCCCAATGTCAGACACAGTTTAACTTCGACATTAAAACTTATACGTCTTTTGACTACAGTAAACTCAACAGTGCTGCGCAAACTACACAAGTAGACTTGCAAGGTGTGCTATCTGTTAAGCCTGCAGTTAAAGGAGAAGACAAAAATTGGTGGGCAGTTAAAGCCGACCAAGTAAAAATTGTTCAGGGTATTACTCAAGTCCCTGCGCCTAGTTATCAAACTGCTTTTGCCTTTAAACTTAACGAGCATGGCTTGATCAGCGACTTTCATTTTACTGATAGGCTGGACGACCAAACTCAGCAAAAGCTAAAAGGTTTAGCATATTACTTACAATATCAGACAAAGTTAGCTGATATAAAGCCAGAGCAAGATACTCTGGGAACTTACAAAGCTGATTATAAGCACACTGATAGCAAAATCAGTTTTACTAAAACGCGATACGAATTAGATAAAGATGTGGCACTTAATTCTTTCAATCAAGTAGACATCTTACATTCAGAGCACACCATTGAGCCATCAAGCTGCTTTATGACCCTACGAGAGGGAAGCGAAGAGCTAGATTTAGTCGGTCAAGATTTAACTTTTCATTCAAAGCAGCGTTATTTAATTACCCAGTTAAAAACGCCTGTAGCGACTGACTTATTTAATATGCATGTCGACTTAGAGCAATGGCAAACACAAGCTATTGAGCTGACTGAAGATGAAAAAGCACGCTTAGCTGCCGAACTGAAAGCATTTTTAACGCAGCAAGATATTACTCAAATCGACGCATATACATTGTCGTTATTACTAAAAAAATACGACGCAGTTTTAGGCACGTTACGAGATGTGTTTGTTACGCAATTATTGAGCGACAATGCGCAAATGCGTTTATTTAATGCATTAGGCCAGCTCGATACCGAAGCGAGCCAGCTACTGTTAAGCAATTTATTGGTTGATACCGAAAAGCTGCCTGTAACGCAATTTAGAGCACTACGAGCTTTAACTCAGGGTGAAACTGCGCTTACACAACAAGCGACCGATACTTTGTTAGTATTACTCAACGATGGCTTTTTAAGTCTTGATAGTGAAGTGCAATCAAGCTTTTATATGACGCTGGGTATTTTACTTAATAACCGTGCCGACTCGCCGGCTGCCCAGCAATTAGCCCAAGCGATTACTGAGCAAATCACTTTAGGTGAAAATGAAGCTAAAACTGCTGATTTGATTACCGCTTTAGGTAATAGCAGAGATGAGCAGCATGTTGCGCTTATCGAGGAGCATCTAACTGACACAAGCCCTCGAATTGAGAAAGCGTCTATCAGAGCATTGGGCATGATGCAAAGCGAAGAAGCCTACAGCAACCTCGAAAAGCATTTTAGCAAACATTCAGGCCGAAATACCAAAGCCCTTGTCACAGCACTAGGTAACTATCAAATGCAGCCAAAAACCAGTGATTCGGTGCTAAACATTGCTGTGAATGATGACGATGACAATGTTAGGTACGCAGCAATCAATGCATTGGCAAAGCAAGAAAATCAAAAAGGCATTAAACAAACGCTTAGAATGGCTTTAAAAACTGAGCAATCTAAACGTAACTTTAAAGCAATCATTAAGCTACTGCACAAAAAAGACTAAAAAAGGCGCTAAGGCGCCTTTTTTAATCTAAGTTTTTAGACTCTACTAAATAGTTTCGCCATATAATGTTTAATGACGCCTAGTACTTTTATAAGCACCACTTTCGCCCTCAAAGAAACGCGACATAATAAAAAATAGGAGGAGCCCCTCCTATTCGAAAAATTAAAACTAAATATCAAATTTATATTTAACTACTTTTGAGACTGAAAATCTGGGTGACCAGACCTATTAAGCATAAAGCTGTAAAGATCAACATAACGTTTAATGTTTTGCTGAGTGCTTGATCCAGCGCCATGACCTATTTTATCGTCAGCTCTAATCAATAGCATTCCTGAATGCTCTGATGATAGATACTTTGCAGCAAATTTTGCTGTATGCCAATAATCAACCCTTTTGTCATTAAGACCTACATCAAGGTAGATATCTGACAAAGCACTCACATCATCAAGCATTTCATAAGCGTCCATAGCAAGTATCGCTTTAAAACCCTCTTCATTTCTAGGGTCACCTAATTCACCAATTTGGTTCGCCCCATTCTTAGAGTGTAAAATTCTTGTCGGGTTAAGAATTGCAACTGATAGCGCTGCATGGCCAAAAAGATCTGGTCGTTTTAAAACTGCGGGAGCAACTAAAACGCCCCCCATACTCACACCATATGCGCCTAATAACTTTGGCTCAGTTCGACCTGTTTTCACTAAGTGCTCAGCACAAGCGATAAAATCAGCATGACCATTTGGTTTATTCTTGCCTCTTCCCATCTCATGCCAAGTTCTGCCTTTTTCACCTCCACCTCTGACATGACAATTTACCCAAATACCACCCTCTTCATTGAATGGGAACATCCTTGGGCGATAATTAGGCCTAATTGAGGTACCGTAACCACCATAGGCATATAAAATCGTTGGAGATGGGTCTTTTAAGTCCGAAGATTTGCCATATATTGTTACCGGAACCAAAGTGCCATCTGCACTCTTAGCAAACTCTCTCAATACTTTATAGCCAGTTGGAAGCTCATGTGAAGCGCTATTCAAGTCCAAAGAAGTTATATTCCCAGAGTTGTATTTGAAGTATTCTCGAGAATGCATTGGACTTTCAACTGAAAATATTATCGCATCTGAAGCGTTGTCACTTGAAAGAGATCTAACTACGCCATCAAATGGAAGAGAAATATTAGTGATCTTTTTATTAAGATCTATAAAGCGTACGTTATCAAAACCATCTTTCATGCTGACAACAAACAAACCACCATTTACTGCAGTAATTGATGTAAGGACTTCATCACCTTCCCTTAAAACTGGCGTAGCATCATTGAGGTTTTGTGACTTATTTAAGTCAAGTTTCAACACCTCGCCATCAGGTGCTGTTTTTTTAGATAGAACATACAAGTCATTTCCAATTAACGCACTACTCGATATTCTATCTTTATAGTCCGCTACAATCTTCCATTCTGACTTGCCTTGTTCTTTAATCAACAATCTGTGATCAGGTCTTGCTCCTGTGCCCCAGCCTAATACCCAACGACTATTTTTTGGGTAAATCACAACAGGGAATTCAGCAGAATTAAAATTAGCCCCGTTGTCAATTCTAAACCCTAGCTCTAGATCACGCTCAGCACTTTCTAATTTAACATTCTCAACAACCATTCCTTGAATGGGATCGTTGTCTATTGCATATGTCATTTTAGTGATAGAAAATTCTGTATCGTTTTTCCATCTGGCAACAAACTCGCCCCATACAGGGGATACTTCTGTGTCTAAAATTCGCAAAGAATCTGTATCAATAATTCTAACTGTTCCAACTTCAGAACCGTCTGGAGAAATATGGAAAGCAATATATTTACCGCTTGGAGAAACAGAGTAACTATGTATTGCTGCCGAGCTGCCATCATTATTGTTGTACTTAGCAGGGTCGACAATTAAGCGCTCTTCTCCTTCTATACGAACATATAATTTTGCTACGGAGTCACTAGGGCTCTTATGCAAATAAAAAAGTTTATCGCCTGACAACTTGGCTTGAGAAAAACTAGACTGTGCGCCAAATAACTTTGCAGTCGCCTCTTCCAAACGAAGCCTACCTGCTTGAGACCCAAGCAGCTCATCTGTTTGTTTGGCTGAACTTAACATCCAAGCTTTCAGTTCATTTTCTTCTTTTTCCATCCACCGATATGGATCATTTATTTCATAACCAAAAACTGTTTCCTTTATTGGTATTTTTTTAGGTGGCTTATTAATTGAAGCATCGCTTAATGCGTCATGATTGGAGCAAGCAGCCAAAACGGCTATAGAAATCATAATAAATAGGTATTTCAAAACATATCCTTTGAGAGTTTTCATAATTAAAAAATTTAATCACCGGCGAGGATACTTAATAACATTTTGACCGTCAAACATTAGTGCTTTTAAATCAGTAGGTTGAACTGTAATCTTCCTTGAAAAGTTAATTCCCAGGCTTTCTGTTGAATATGGAGTACAGCCTAATGCCCATAAAGTTTTTAGACACAAAAAATTAAGTGTGATGATAAATAAAAAACTATGTTCCTATGACTCTGCAGCATAACCCCTTATGATCGCTCTATAAATTATAATGTGAAGATGCCCAACCGAAAATGAGCTGTACATTTAGCTCGTCTCAATAGAACCAATACCGACACTTATTTTTTGCATGTACTTTGCAAGCATTTGTGATTCATCATCTTTGGAGCTTAAATTATCAAAAACCCCTTGTTGATCGGTAACACTTCGATGTTGTCCAAGCTTGAGCTTACCTTCTATACTCAAAATTTCTATTTCAACACCAACGATAGCGCGAGACAAACGCGTATTAAATTCATGATTATAAATATCAACTTGATTGAATAAGTCTGCTTCGTATTTTTCAACTGTTTTAGTCACTACAGCCATCGTCCCTGGCCCATCGAGAAGTTTTACTCTTCCTTTAACGTGAACCGCAGCATAGTTCCATGTCGGTACGGCAGGGCCTTTTTCATACCAACTAGGAGAAATATATGCATGGGGCCCTGAAAAAATAATCAGCACTTCTTTTGCATCTAAGATTTTGTGGTGTGAATTTGCTTTTGCTAAATGTGTATAGAGCGTGTTGCTATCTTGATCAAAAATAAATGGCAGGTGTGAGCCGACTAGATCATCTGAAACTAAACTTCCAAAACCAAAGTCATGGATAAATTGGACGGCAACAGCGTCGGGCATTTTTTGATTTTTTGGGATGTGCAAAGTGTTACTCCTATTTGTTTAGAAGTAACACTAGTCAAATTTGGTCTATAAATATTCAACCAAAAACAAATTAAGTAATAGACCAGAGAATTCAAAAGTCGTTTGTAGTGATCTTTTTAATGTATGCCAAGCTATATGAATACAAGGTGCCACAACTCATCATGCTTATTGATTAAAACTAATCTCTCTAGACTCCAATAAGAATTGCTCTCCTGAGTGAAAATTAATTTCTATATAGAAAATATGATTTTGTTTATATTTGGGCTCAGTATTGAGCGCCAATTGGGTGATTTCTGCAGGCATATTGTCTGGCTGCGCAATGAACTCTGCCACAGAAAAATAGTCTACATCGCCATTTTGTTCACTGTAATAAGGAGTAGGTACGTAATCTAGGTACACCACATCAAAAACATCATTCAAACTGCTTCCTGCGGGTAAATCATCATTGAAAGCGGCACTAGAAGTAATCTTAATACTCGAAATGCGCTGCTCTGTGAAAGGTAACACAGGTGAGCAAGCATATGCTTTACTCATGAGTGAAAAGTCAAAGATAGAATCAAATCGTTTAGCGAGCGAGTTTTTCTCTATATCAAGTTTTATAATAAAGTTCTGAAAGTCAATGGCCTCAACACTTTCATACGCCTCTCCACCAACATATTCCCCCCGCAGATCCGAATTGAATACACTCAGTGTATAGTCTTGAATAACATATTCAGGAGTACTCAGGTCTCCGCATGGCGTGTCTGGTCCCTCATCATCACTACAACCAGCAATTAATAAGGCAAGGAAAACTGAGGTAAATACGGTGCTGCGTTTCATAGATGCATCCTTTCTAGTTTAAATAAGCGTTTCTATTTTGATTCCAAATCGAGTTTATGAAAAGCCTTTAGCATCAGTTTTTAGTTTTATTCTGATCTTCTTTGTAAATTAATGTAATCGCTCAATAAAAAGGCCAAAACCTAAGGTGGTTTTGGCCTTTTGCTCTGGGGGTTGTTTTATAAAAAATTAATAACTGATTTGCTTTTAAACGCTTTTTAAGTGCGCGTTAGAAGTCTACGTCTATCGACAACCAGGTGTGTTGTAATCAATCACAATAGAAGCCCCTTGTGCGTTACCCGATACTTTCAGGTAACCCCAATATTGGCTTTGGTTGTTTATATAAATACACTCACCATTGCCGCTATTGGTAGAAGAAGCATCTACATTTGTGCTGGTAGGCCAGCCTTGGTTGCTATATTCAAGGCTTAAATCACCCGAACCATTCGCGGTTGTAATTGCGATGCTGTTTTGGCCGCTTACATCTTCTAAGCTTAACCAAATTGTGTCTTGCTCTGCCAAACATCTCACTTGACCGTCATATAAACGACCACCTGTTACAGGACCACTTGTCGCACACGCATCAGGTACATTGAAGCCTGAACCTGCGTTGAAGCTCGCCATAATCGACGTATCAAAGCTGTTGTAACCATAAACCATCACATGGTAAGTCCCAGCTTGTACATTACTGATCTCACATGTTTCGTTATTACCACCGATATAAGGACGGCAATCATAGTCAGACATGGTCGGCTCTGAACCAAATTTCACGTACAGATCGGCATCACCAGTGCCACCGTTTAAAGCAAAGTTCAGATTACTTGCACCTGCAGGTACCACAAACGTGAATTTCAATACGCTGTCTTGCGCGCCAGAAATGGCCTTCGATTCACCGTTTTTCAATTGGTTGGTCGGCGTCGTATCACCTAAAATAGTTGCTGTTGTTGATTCAGTTCTGCTCGCACCTTCAGTGTCAGTTGCAGTCAGTGTCACTGTATATTCACCTGCCTGCGCATAGCTATGTGCAGGGTTCGCTTCAGAGCTTGATGTGCCGTCACCAAAGTGCCATGTATAACTTGCAATGCTGCTTTCTTTATCAAATGAGCCTTGACTAGAGAAGTTAATTAGCTCAGCTTTGTTCGCCGTATAAGGGCCGTTAATCGCCACGACTGGCGCTTCATTTACTGTGCCACCGCCGTTTGCTAGCTGCTGTGTCCACTGGGTAAATTCGGCATCGTAATCAACTGCCCAATTGTTTAAACGCGCTTTATACGCCGCCCAATCACCTGTACGAGTCGAGTTAAGCATGAGCTTTACTTCATCAATATGGCGCTCAAACATAAATCGAACAGCCAAATAGCCCCAACGATAAATACGGTCTTGATCAAAGCCATCATAGGTGGTGTTGAAGATTGTACCTAACGTGTAAGTTGAGCCATCTTTAATGGTATCAATTGCTGCTTGGTTGTTATCTTCATTGGCAACATATTCAGCAACACCTTCGCTCCACCACACAATTGCTTCTGTTGGTGCATTAAAATCGCCATATAAGTCAAAACGACCATCAAGGTAGTGCACATATTCATGCTCTAAGTTCCAAACATAGTGATCAGGATTTGCATAACTTGCTTCGTATGCAACAAAGTTTGGAATGTTACCCGGCTTTGAAGGGTCGCCCTCTAAATACATACCGCCATTATTGGTATTAATACCAAATATTGGGCCGCCATATTTACCGTAGTCTGTGCTTGAATCAAAAATATTCACTTGTAATTGAACGTTGTTATCGTCAGCAACAGGTACATTATTTGTATCTAACTTGGTATGAAAATACCCTTCTTCATAGCCCATTTTGCTACATGCAGCTTGATGCTGGGCCGTTGTCATATTCTGCGAGCGAATTTTAATTGTGCTGCTACAAGTATAAGTTTGTGACAGTACTTGATTTTCTAACTGTTCACCGTAGTTACAAATACCATAGTCGTTACAGTCGCCATGGTAACTTGCTGTTTCTGCTGCGCCTAACCAAGCGACATCACCATAACCGACCATCTCATAACGACTGAAAATATCTTTTAGCCCTGCATCAACCGAAGCCTGAATTGCCGTACCTGAGTATTGCTTAAGTCTACCTAGTTCTCGCGCTGCATTTGCAAACATAAACTCAGCGTCAGAGTTAATCATATAAGTGCTGGTTGTGAACTTTCTCAGTGCTGCAACAAGATCTGTTTGCGTACCAATTTTGGCTTTAAATTCGTTGTTCCATTGACCGCGGAAAAGCAAAGTGAATACGCCATTTACCGCACCACGCATGTTCCATTTCGCTGCGTAGCTTTCGTTCCAGCGGTTTAGCCACTGGGTCACAACTGGCAAATAAACATCTTGCTGCTCTGAACTATCCATCGTAATGATGACTTCAGATAAGGTTTTGCCGTGCGCATCATTGTCGTCATAGAAATGGCTGTTATTTACAAAGGCATCAATTGCGCCTTTTACCGCAGGCGTTACCCAAGTCGCAAATGTGACTTGATCGTTATAAAACTCTGCAAAATAGCCCGCTCGTAAGAACAAGAACATGGCTTCAATATTTGCATCACCGCCACCTTGATAGTTTTGGCTCAGTGTTTTTACATGGTTTGCCACTGCATACATATTGTTCGAGTCAAATGCTGCTGCTTGAATATTGCTCGATGCTGAGAATAGTTCGTTTACACATTGCACACCTTGAGACTTAATTTCATTGATTAAAGTCGTGCTATTGGTGGTTGCCAATGCATTAACATTACACACTGCCGCTGCCTGTACATTAGACATTGAGAACGCATTCATTTGCATCATGACAGGTTGCTCAGCATATTGAGATTCAGCAGTCGGGGCATTTTCAACGTGAGTCTCATTTTCTACGCCATGATGATGGTGGTGGTGATGCTCTGTATTGATGGTATTTGTTTGCTGCATTTGCGGTGCTGTCATCGCAAATGCAGTTATGCCATAAAACGAACCTGCGACCAGTACTGCCAGTTTTTTAAGTTTCATTGCTTTTCCTTACTTGTTGTCTTTTATTTGAACAAATCGCTCAAACGCCAAACATTAAAGCAGCACATTAACAAGAATGCAATATATTGTATGCAATTATTAATTTCACAAACAATTAATTTACAAAATGGGAGATAGTTGAATTGGTTATAAGCGCTTTAATTGACTAGGAATTATAAATAGAAAAAGAGGCGAAGCCTCTTTTTATGTTCTAACTAAAAAATTATCGAGACTTAGCAAAGCTGTGTATCAGTGCAAAGGCCTGTAGTGACACACCAAACTCGAGAGGTGGTTACACCACCTGCAACTGCTGGTGTTTGCTTTTCATCTAATAGCTTGTGTTCTTTAGATAGATTTTTTAGCTTCTTTTTATTTAGTTTCAACATATTAAACTCCTTTTGATTAGCAAGTGAAGCCAACAAATGATGTACAAATAAATGGGTGGGTAAATGTTTCGTCATCAATGGGCTTTGCACCACCACCGACCTGAGGTGTCGCTGCTTCGCCTAACTGTTTATTTGCTAAAGGTTGCTGAAGTGTTTTAAGGTTTTTCTTTTTAAGTGTAAGTTTCATCGTTCTTCTCCTTAGATAGTTGATGAAACATTAAATTAACATCTAACCACAAAAAGAGACAGAAGACCGTTAGATTGAATAAATATTAAACACCTTAAAAACTATCCAGAATTGAATATATAATACCAACCCTCTTAACTAAGCGATCTATTATTAGGATTGGTATAATTGCGCCCTATCGGGCTATAGGTAATGTAATCGCTATTTTTAAACCACCTAATTCACTGTGAGAAGCGCTAATTTCACCACCATGGGCTTCTACTACCTTTTCACAAATAGATAACCCGAGTCCCGATCCACCTAGATCGCGACTTCGAGACTTATCACAGCGGAATAAGCGTTCGAATAAATGCGGTAAATCTTGCTCAGATACACCTGGGCTTGAATCCGAGAAGGACAAAATTACAACCTGTTCAGTATGTGAAACCTCAAAGCACACTTCCCCAGGTTTATCTGTGTAGTGGATAGAATTTCGACTCAAATTAGCAACGACTTGATGTAATCTTGCTGCGTCTACTTCAAGTAATACCTTACCGAGTGATGACTTTTTCACCTCAAGATGTAAATCATGGTCGCAAAGTACATCTTCGATTTGCCCTGCTAAGTCATCGAATAACTCACTCGCATCATGCGTTTCTAAATTTAAGTTAAATGTACCTGTATCAGCCTGAGCGAGCTCATAAATATCTGATATTAGTAGATTTAGGTTATCTAACCTCTGATTTAATACCTTGTAAGTCGACTGAGGATCTGACACAAGATTATGCTCAAGTGCTTCTAAATGAAGCTTTAAAACAGCAAGTGGTGTACGTAATTCATGAGACACATCTGCAAGCAGCTGCTTTTTTAGCTCTAACGCTTGGTTTAAATGCTTAGCTTCTTGCTCCAACCTCGCTCTGCGTTGTCGAGTAAAAACCAAAACAAACAAAATAATAAGCAATAAAACAGCAACAATTGAGAAGCCAATATAACGTGTAAGTGTTTGTTCAGCTTTTAATAAAGCCTGCTCCGCTTTTGCTTGCTTTAACTCAAATTGACCTGCCACATACTCTGACTCAGATGCTAAAACAAGGGTCTTAAGACTCCCTTGTTCTTTCATTTTGTTTTTGTAATTCAAATGCATTTGGTTTTGCGCTTCAAATGCGCCTTCTAAATCACCTTTCCCTTGTAATGCCTGCGCTAGAAAACCGTAATACTTAGCGATATCTTTATCTTTAAGCGACTCAATTAACAACAGCTGTCTATGCGCTCTTTCAAATAACTCTCCCTGCAAATACGTATCAATCAATAAGTAGCTTGCTCGTGCATATGCATTCACGTTCTTAGTTATATCTAGTTGTTCAACAATTGTTTCAAGCGTGTCTTGGGCTAATTGAAGTTTACCTTGTCGCAAATACATTTCACTGACATAGGTATGCGTATCTAAAATCGCCAAGGGAACATTCAAATCTGTTAGTATTTCTAAAGACAGCTCAAAAAATTCAGCGGCTTCATCAAATTGCTTTAGAGCGACTTTTTGTTCGCCCATTCTCCTAAGTGTAACTGCTTGGTCTTGCTTGCCATTAAGGCGCTTGTCCATGTCATAGACTTTTTTAAAGTAGTCGAAACTTTTTGCATACTCACCAAGCGCAGCATAACTTTCAGCTAACCCCCACAGCGTATCATTCATCCAAAATTCTTGAGACTTTTTTGGTAGATATGGGATTTTTTGCAGTTGTTGTAATTGAATCTCTAGTGACTTTTCAACTAAGCCTAAACTGGTATAAATCGCACTTTTCTGCCTCGCAACCGCCATTTCGAGCTGCACATTTTCTGCTTTAACAGCAGCATCAAGAGAGGCATCTAATGCAATGACAGCGTCAGAGTATTTGTTTAACTGTTGATAGGCATGGGCCAAAAATCGATTCGCATGAGAAGATAAGGTATGTAATTCTGCTTGTTCAAAAAAATTCGCAGCAGCAATTAAATAAGGAATTGCCTCAAAATGATGACCACGAGTAATCGCCATATTGCCACGAGAGAGATTCAACTTACCTGAATATTCTAAACTTTCAAATGATTCAAGTAAGGTTTCTAACTTCGCCAGATAAGTGATTGTTTGCTCAAAGCACCCTTCGCGAATGCACACAAGCCCAGCTCTATGAAGCACATATGCAGTTTGAGATTGTGTCAACACATTACTGTCCAATAAATCACCAGCCTTCTTGAGCAAAATTTGTCGCTCTTTAGATGACTTCAAGCTTTCTGCTTGCACCTTAAACTCATCAAACTCTGCGTTTGTTGAGCCGATAGCTACCACACTAAAAAATGCAAAAAACACAAAAACAAAAATTCTCATACACTAGATTAAACACTTGATTAACAACTAGAAGAAAGTCTAGCGCGTAATGCCAAACGATTCCAACTAAAGTCTAATCTAAATCAACACACAAGAGTCATTATGACACAATCGAAACCAAGTCATAATGACTCTTAAATTTCAAAACAAACAACTAAAAGCAACAATATCAATAAGATAAAAATTGGCACCAATGTTGATTTATATAACTCGTCGCGTTTAATTAAGAGTAAGCTTTATGCAATCAAAAGTCCTATCAGAGCAACCCCTATATCAGTACTGCTTAAAGTTTGGCAGCCGTGCCATGGTAATTTTATTATTACTGACGCTTTGCTCGCTCATTATCAGCTTTTCACTAGCAGAACAGTTCTCTTTGCCAGTGCAGATTGCTAGCCATATCGCAACAATCATTTTTAGCGCGTTATTCAAAGTTGCTTATGTGATCCGCTGCATCGGCGCTTATCACTTAGGCCACACTAGTTTTTAATCTTGAGGAAAGTCATGTTAACCAAACAGCACATAGATATTGTTAAAAATACATCTGTCATTATTGAACAAGGTGGTAGTGCCATCACAGAGCATTTCTATAATCGTATGTTTAGAGAGAACCCTGAACTTAAACACATTTTCAACATGAGTAACCAACATACAGGTCGTCAAAAGGTCGCGTTATTTGAAGCTATACTGGCCTATGCAAAAAACATAGATAACCTGAGTGCATTAAAAAGTGCGGTAGAGCGTATTGCAAACAAACACACCAGCTTTCACATTCAAGCGCATCACTATGACATTGTTGGCCTACATTTAATTGAGACATTTAGGGAATTATTAGGCGCAGACTTCACACCAGAAATAGAAGACGCGTGGACCACTGCTTATGGCGTACTCGCTGATATTTTCATCAATAAAGAAAACTCAATTTATACCGAAAACGCCAGTAAACATGGAGGTTGGCAAGGTAAACGTGCTTTTAGACTCGCAAGTAAAACGCCTGAATCAAAATTGGTTACCAGTTTTGTGTTTATGCCTGTTGATGAACAAGCGGTTGCAGACTTTAAACCTGGCCAATACTTAGGTATTGAGATCAATAGCGAACATTTTGAACACACAGAAATACGTCAATACTCGTTATCAGATAAACCAAATGGACGCAGCTACCGCATTTCGGTAAAGCGAGAATTAGGTGAACATAAAGGTATTGTCTCAAACTTCCTGCACGATCATCTAAATGTTGGTGATGTTGTTGATTTACATGCCCCTGTTGGGGATTTCTATTTCTCAGATAAACAATCACCAGTTGTACTTATTTCCGCAGGGGTAGGCATCACGCCAATGCAATCTATGCTTGAATTTAAGTCCGATATTAAATATCCACACCCAGTGACATTCTTACATGCCTGTGAAAATGAAGAACAACATTCGTTTGCACTGCAAACGGCAACTTTATGTGAGCAAAACCAATGGTCACACCATACTTGGTTAAGAGAAAAGAAGCAGTCTAAATTGCAGGAAAATCAATCAACTGGCTTGATTAATTTTTCACAAATAGAGTTACCTAAGCAAACTGGTCACTTCTATATCTGCGGGCCGATTGGATTTATGAAATTTGCTAAAACCCAATTAGAAAACCTAGGTGTTTGCAGTAGCCGAATTCACTACGAAGTATTCGGCCCGCACGCCCAACTTTAACTTTCTCTCACCCCAACAACGCAACCGAACTGACCACATATGTTACTTCGGTTGCTTCTAGCCTCTAGCTAATACTATTTGCTCATTTTAAATGATCGTACTAGTACTTTTTTGCAAACCCTGATATTAATACTACTACTTTAGTAAATTTAAAAAACAGACTAATACTTTTTAAGTATTCCCAAGGATGTAACTGGGTCAGTTTTCAACATATTTGGGGTGCAATATGCATTTATTCGGATCTGAAACAGCCAATACATCAAATGGTGCTCGTCCTCTGGTATTTTACGTCATCATCACATGCGTTCTTTTTCTCATTACTTTTTTTAGCTTTCCTTCAAAAGCAATCACCTTGATGTCTGGTGAGTTAGATAAGCATTTGAAGTCATATAACTATGGCAGCAAAGCCGATGACCGCTGGGTGATGCCATCAGCTCAAGAACAACACACGTTCGAGCAAATGTTTGATGCCTTTTATCAACAAAACTGGCCGCTTGCAGAAGAATATGCCCAACAAATTGACTACCTAGTTATTCAATTTTCAGATGTAGATACGGGTAATACTTACTACTTATTGCAAGAGAAAAACCAATTGCCAAGTGCAGATTTTAAAGGTGGTGGTACTTATGTGCTTAACCCAAATGGCTTAAATGCGGTACTTCAAGCACCTCACCCAAAACGCGACTCTTTCACAGGGACGCAATCAATTGACGCTTTCTTACACACACAGAGCAAGTTACTAATGCTCGCAGGGACACGCCGTGACAGCAGTCATGATATTAGCGAATGTACAGGCACAAATTACTCTGCAAGCGACGTTGCGCACCAAACTGAATCATACTTTCAAGTCGCCCACGAACAAGCTAGCAACTACGATGACACGACCGTGTTTATTCAATATCACGGTTTTGGCTCTACCACTCGTGCCAAATTACAATCTCAATGTGGTACCGATAACGACCTCATGCTTAATTTAAGTGAGGGTGTGCGTTACGCAACCAACGATGATGAACACAGTATTATGCAACTGCTCAGAAAAAACGTCGAAGCGGGTGGCAAAATTAAAGCCTGTGTTTATGGTAACGATACTAAAAGCCTAGGTGGTACGTGGAATGTGCAAGGTCGCCACTCAAATGGCTCTGTTGATAGTTGCCACAAAAGCGCAGATGCCTCAGCAAAACGCTTTATTCACCTAGAGCAAAGTTATGGTGTCAGAAAATATCACCGCGACGCGATGGCTGAACACTTAAAACAAGCTTTGACTCAGTACTTTCAATAAACTTTTATTTGACGAAGATCCCCCAAACAAAACGGCGAGCTAGCACTCGCCGTTTTTATTTGTAAATAAGCATTTCAAGACAGTAGTCACCAATCAACATCTTTGATAGCTTAAATATTAGACTCCACCTAAATCGAATAATTGAGGAACCAATATGTTTATAAGGAAAGCTATTAATATTGCAATTGCTAGCAGTTTGATACTCGTATTAGGTACGCTTAGCCAACCAACCCATGCTGCTGACACAATCGAACAGCACATTCAAAAAAGCATTGTTATTGCAGGAGAAGCACAACCTAAGACTACCTTAGTGAAAAGGATGACTGAAGAGAATGTACCAGGCTTGAGCATCGCAGTATTAAAAAATGGTGAGATTATTTGGGCTAAAGGCTTTGGTATTGCTAACAGTAAGACAAAACAGCCAGTAGACGAACATACGCTATTTCAGGCGGGATCAATTAGTAAACCCATCGGTGCATTAGCCGCGTTAAAATTAGTTGAGCAAGGTAAGCTGTCTTTAGACGAAGATGTAAACAAATTCCTCAAAAGTTATCAATTAACTGGCGCTAAGCTATCTAAAGAAACACCTGTAACCCTCAGACAGCTACTCACTCATACCGCAGGGTTATCAGTGCACGGGTTCCCCGGCTATTCAACAGGTGATTACGTTCCTTCAACTATCGATGTCTTAAATGGTAAAGGTAACACGGCTAAAGTCGAAGTTGTGTTAACGCCTGGTTCTGAATGGCGGTACTCTGGAGGTGGCTACACGGTTATGCAGTTACTGGTAGAGCAAATTAGCGGACAGACATTTGCTGAGTTTACCGATGCAAACATTCTTAAACCTATGGGGATGCTGAACAGCACCTACGCACATACATTACCAAATGATCTTAAGAAACGAGCCAGTGCCGCATTTGATGGTGATGGCAATATGCATTCAGCTGTATTCAATGATTACCCTGAAAAACCAGCGGCTGGTCTTTGGACAACCCCAACTGATATTTTAAAGTATGTCGCTCATATGCAAGCCATTATGAAGGGTAAGAAAGATGGTATTTTGCAAAAAGAAACCGTACAAGCCATGTTTACCAAACATAAAAATGATTGGGGCCTAGGCCCTGCATTAATGGACGTTGATGGACAACTTGCATTCGGACATGGTGGAAAAAATCTTGGCTTCACAAATGACTTTAAAGCATTAGTAAATAAAGGCGATGCTTTTGTCGTGATGTCCAATGGTGACAACGCAAATACACTGAACAACGAAATTATGGCAACATTATCTAAGCATTATGATATTGCATTCTTAGAGCAAACTGTCATTCAGCCTGTTACATTAACCCCCCAGCAATTAGACGCCTATAAAGGTGAATACCTGCTACTTACTGACATTGGTTATAATGGCGACTTCATCTCTAAAATTAGCGTGAGTGAAGGTAAGGTGACAATTCAAAATCCGGGTGACGTAATGCCGTCCCGGCTCGTACCGGAAAACACCTCGAAATTCATCAGTGCCGTTTCTGGCAATGAGTTTGTTTTTACATTCGAAGGGAAAAAAATAACAGGATTAACTGTTGCCGGTCGATTTGAATTACAAAAGATAAAGTAAATAAATTAAGTAAAAACACAAAAAAGTGCTTACTAAAGAGTAAGCACTTTGGTCTAAGTGAATTTTTAATCGGGAAACTTTTGTTAGTGTGCTAAAACCTCAGCGTTTAAACTAATTGTGTTAGCATTTCTTCTGAGTATTCAACCACCGCTTCACCTGATTGAACACGCTCAACATAGTCAGGGTTGGCAATGAAAGGGCGACCAATCGCCAGTAAATCAAATTTATTATCAACAATGGCTTGGCTGCCTGTCTCTGCAGAAAAACCACCCACCCCCACCAGCGTATGTGGATAATTTTGTCGAATATAATGACTTACTGTACCACCTAAATAGTCGAATTCCATGGCGTCATCGAAGATACCCACATGCAAATAAGCTAGTTGGCGTTCAGACAATTGATCTAATAAATAGTCAAACACAGTTTTGTCTCTGCTGTCTGCTTCCATATTAAAATATGCTCCTGGAGACAGACGTAAAGCGGTTCTATCTGCTCCAATTCTGTCACTGATTGCATCTACAACTTGTAGTGGAAAACGTGCCATGTTTTCAGGTGTCTGACCAAACTCATCTTCACGGGTATTACTTGAGTAATGCAAAAACTGGTCAACAAGATAGCCATTAGCACCATGGATCTCTACACCATCAAAGCCAGCGTCGATGGCATTCGATGCAGCTTGTGCAAAATCTTCTACCATTTGTTGGATCTGAGCTTGCGTCATAGGGGTTGGCGTTTGGTACTCAAGGTCTCGCATTCTCGGCACTGTGCCTTCAACCTTCACCGCACTTGGTGCAAGTACTTCATCGCCTTCATAAAAATACGGGTGAGATACTCGCCCTGTATGCCAGATTTGCGCAAAAATTTTTCCGCCATTTTTGTGTACTGCGTCTGTGACAACGCGCCAGCCATCGATTTGTTCAGGCGTAAATAAACCCGGTGTATTTGGGTAACCTTGGCCGTCTGCACGAATTTGTGTCGCTTCAGTGATGATCAGGCCTGCACCTGCTCGACGGGCATAATAATCTGCCATAGCTTGAGTCGGCACTAAATTATCGTCAGCCATACAACGCGTAAGCGGTGCCATTAAAATGCGATTCTTTAGCTCTATGGTGCTGTTTAATGCAAATGGTTGAAATAGGTTGTCAGTCATGGAATCTCTCTTTAAGTACATTCTTGAACGTTTATTCAAGATAGCCCTATTTGAATGACCGTTCAAGAACTTTTTTGAACAAACATTCAAATTGATTTAAACTTGCCTCATCAACACTTCAAGATAAATACAATGCGTAGTGCCGAATTCGACAAAGTTGCAGTGCTTCGAGCTGCCATGCAGGCCTTTTTAAATAAGGGTTACACTAAAACCAGTATGCAAGATCTAAAACAAGCAACCGGTCTGCACCCTGGGTCTATCTATTGTGCTTTCGAGAATAAGAGAGGCTTACTGCTGGCTGCTATTTCGCAATATAACCAAGACAGAAGCGATGAGTTTTGTGCTTTCTTCATCAATAGCGACTCAAGTAAACAAGGTCTAGAAACCTACTTAGAACATATTGTCGAAGAGTGCTTAAGCTGTGATAGCAGCAAAGCCTGCTTGCTCACAAAGGCACTCAACGAATTAGCCGAGCAAGATGACGAAGTACAATCCTTAATAAGCCAGCAGCTAGAAGCATGGCAGGCAGCAATTACCGATAAATTTGCACGCGCACAAAATGAGGGCGATATTTCTGATTCACGTTCAGCGGAATGTAGAGGACGATATTTTGTAATGGGTATTTATGGCTTGCGAACATTTGCTAATACGCATCCAGAACCAGAAACATTGAAAAAGTTAGCAAAGCAACTATTCAAAGACGTTTGCGTTTAGGCCGCATTGAAAGCCTTTGATTAGATTAAAACCATACCTCAAAGACAAACACGCCCTAATAAAACAAAAAAGAGCCTTTTAGGCTCTTTTTTTTGCAAGTTAATTAGTTAATTTCATCAGGGCAAGTTCGTAATGATGAGCTTTCGGTGGTGTAACACACTTTTTTTAGTAAAGTCACAAACTCTAGCGACTTTACAAAGCTGTTTTTGTCTTGATAAATCAGTTCACTTTTGTCGTTATAACACTCAATGAAGCCTGAGTTAACTAAGCACCCCCCCTGTGGCGTACCAATTAAATTATCAATATGACCTTTGCCTACAAACAAGTTATTGAAATAATCGGCTTTGTCGCCCCAACACTGCCAATCACCTGAAGTGTATTTCGCACACATGTCTGTATTACTCATAGCAACAATATTAACTACACCTGCTCTTTCAGGTACTTCTAATACAGACAACGGCCCTATACCATGACAACTCACTTGGTCATCATTATTGAGTAAGCAAACAAACTCTCCCTTGGTTACACCCTTTTTAACAGGGGCAGCTAACTCTCCGACGTCAAGCAAGGAATTTAAATTATCTCGACATGATACTTCGTCGGCCCTGAAATAACAGGTATAGCGTTCACCTTTGTCATAAATTCGAGATGTCATATTGGTTTTTAAATCGGCTTGTATCAATTGGTTTTCACTATCCCGTGCACTGAGTGTCACAATAGGAAAGCTGCTTGTTGCATTATTAGTAATTTTCGCAACTGTCGAGCTCAGAGTTTCAATTGTTAGATCATCATTATTCGTTGACCAGTCCATTGCTACACCAGAGTTGCTTATGCGATCTTTACCATAACCAAAGACGTAAAAGTCACTCCCCGCAATATAGGTTTTTTCGGTACCAGAAAATAATTTTAAATTGCTCTTATTTAAGTTAATTGATACTAACTCTGTGGTCGAAACAGTGCCCGCTTGCATCACTACTTTTAGCAATAATTTTCTATCAATCAAAATGTCTTTAGCATTAAGAGTAAATGCTAAGTTTAAGCCATCCCGAGTCACAGTAGCGGTGTCTAACTCCGTATAGCTTAAGCTTGATAAATCAATAGAGACACTGTCTAACACCCCAGCTTTATCAACTGCTAAAGCATTGAAAGTCAGCGGCTCGTTTTTAAATAGTTGTGGCAATTCACTTGGCTGCTCTATATCTAATGTCGCTTTGGTCGCAGATTCACTGAGCAGAGCAAATACAGCATTTTTTGTTGCTTCAAGCCCATTTTTAAAAGTGACTTTGTATTGCACCAAGGTACTTACTAACGAAGTATTTTGCGACGGCATCACCAACGAAAGTTCGGTCGCCGACTCTTCTTTTTGTTTAAAAATTTCTTCGTCAATTACCCACTCAAAAGACTGAATATCATCAGCACTGTCTGTATCAACGCTCACCACAACTTCTTGCCCCGGTGCAGCATAAGCTCTGTTCACCGATAACGAGAGCTTACCGACTTGCACGACATTTTTTACTTTAACTTCAGTTTGAACAGACTTTTTCTCACCGCTTTGAGTTTCAACATCGAGTACTAATATTGCACTCGTGTCATCAGATACTTCATTCGCTTTGATAGTCACAGTCTTATTCTTGGTATTAACCAGTTCTCCTAACGAAGTACCTAACCAGCGCCATTGATAAGAAGTAATGCGCTCAGATGATTGAATTTTTGGCTCTATCAATAAATAATCTTGCTCATTAAGCTCATAGCTTGCGTCAAGATTCACCGTTAGACCCACTTCGCTTTTCGGCAAAATAGTTAGCTTAAAAGGCTGTTGGTATTCATCATGATCTGTCGTTACGACAAAGTTCAAATTATAAGCATACTCGCTGGATAACGTTGGCGCTGTAAATGTCACGACTGAAGAACCACTGTTATTAGATTCTTGCGTTGTAACTTGTTTGTTAGCAAGGTCTAACTCATCTGTTTGCCATTCAATATCAATTATTTCTTCACGTGAAGAAAATTGTGCTGTGATTTCAACTGAGTCACCAGAGAAAAACTCATAATTATCTTGTAAATCAATATCAACTTGATTACTAGAAGCTTTCACCATAACGATGAAAGTTTTCTTTACTTTATTATCGGCACTGTCTGTCACTTCAAGAGTAAGGGTCACTTCTTGATCTGTTGTAACAGCAGGAAATTGAACTAACACTCCCGTGTTTGACGAGTCCTTAAAAGTCACACCACTTAATGAGCTGGTCCACTTAACTATGACGCTTTCATTTTCTGGGTCAGAAATAGATGTCTTTAGTCTGATTGATGTTAGAGAAGGCGTTTCTGAATCACCTGAAATACTGACTTGAGGGGCTTTATTTTGACTTACTGGCTGAGAAGTTTCAGGCTCGCTTTTATTTCCTCCTCCACCTCCACAGGCGGTTAACAAAACACAAAAAATAAATAATGAGAGATGACGCATTCTAATGTTCCTTATTTAGCTTAAATTCCTCAATTAGAAACTTACATTGAAGCTCATAAAACTGCACTTTAAAAAATGTATTAATTTGTAAGCAATTAATTTTATTTCAATTATTGCCATTTCGGGAACATTTCAGAAAACTCAACGGGTACATTAATGCAAAATGTAACAACAGCCATATATTGTTTCAAATATAACCAGTTAGACTATTCACAACAGGTTATCAGTATGTTAAAAAACATCTCACCATAACAATGACAACATAGATTAACAGGGAAAATATGAAAGTAATCAATAAACTATCTGCGGTCGCAATGGCTGTAATCGTTGCTAATTCAACCTCGGTACTTGCTACTGAAAATAACGAAGAAGTAGAGCGTATTGAAGTCACCGGCTCACATATTAAACGTACTGATATGGAAGGCCCTTCACCAGTCCAGTCTCTTTCTGCAGCAGATCTCGCTGCGACAGGCTCAACGGATTTAATTGGCGCATTACAAAAGTTACCAGTTTCTGGGGCGGGTACTTTTAGTACCCAAGGTAACTCGAGTGATGATACAGCCAATGGTGGTTCAAGCGTCGCGCTACGTGGCTTAGGTGCTTCATCAACATTGGTATTAATTAATGGTCGTCGCGTTGCTGTCAGCCCATTCGCAAAAGACATCGAAACCTCTTTCGTAGATTTAAATACCATTCCCGTTTCAGCAGTAAAACGCATCGACATTCTTAAAGATGGTGCGTCTGCAACCTACGGCTCTGATGCTGTAGCAGGGGTAATCAATATTATCATGCGTGATGACATCGATGGATTTGAAGTCGCAGGCAAAATTTCAGATACCGCTGACGGCGGTGGTGAAGAGCAAAACTTCACACTACTTTGGGGCTCTACCAGTGACAAAGGTTATCACAACTTCTCTTTAGACTATTTTAAGCGCGGCGATGTGTTCTATGCAGACCGTGATTATGCCTCAACAGCCGATCAACGTTTCCGTGGCGGTAATAACTCGCTGAGCTCTTCTGGCATCCCGGGTAGTATCGAAGTCGTTAGAAGCATGCTAACTGACGCACAATGGAATGCCCTACCAACGAAGAGTATTGCCGATGACGGTACTCCTGTAAAACAAACCATCTTTGCTGATGTTTGGGGTCAAGACAAATGTGATGAATCTTTGATCATTGGCGATATTTGCCGCTATGACTATGCACCACACATGAGCCTAGTGCCTTCAACAGAGCGTATTAGCTTTAACTACAACGGTGTACAAGAAATCACAGATGATATTGAAGGTTTCATGGAGTTTTCAGCGCAACACGCTTCTACATTCATTCAAGGTGCAGGTAGTCCAAGCTTCACCGAATTATTCATGAGCGGCGATAACCCAAATCATCCACTTGCCGATGACGCTGATCATTTCCTACATGGTGTTGATATTTCAATGCGACGCCGTACATATGATATTGGCAACCGTAAGAAAGACGTAGACTCTGAGTATTATCGTGCCGTGATCGGCGCCCGTGGTTCATTTAACGATTGGGATTGGGAAACAGCTTACTCAGCTATTCGTTCAAGTGCTGTAGAAAAAGGCTTTGATGGCTTCCCGAACAAACTGCGTGCTCAAGAAGCGATCGATAAAGGTTATTGGAATCCGTTTGAACCAAGTACCAATACACCTGAAGGTTTAGCATTCATTGAAACAACAACAACACGATATGGTAGCTCAAGCATGCAGTCTTTTGATGCGACTGTATCAGGTGAAGTATTTGAACTTGAAGCAGGTGCTGTGGCTGCGGCATTTGGTTTAGAACACAGATACGAGAAAATCGAAGATAACCCAGATAGCCAATACCTACGCGGTGAGATCTTTGGTACGGAAGCAACACAGGCTAACGGTGATCGCGATAACACCGCCCTATTTGCTGAATTCAGTGTGCCAGTGCTTGAAACATTAGAACTGCAATTAGCACTTCGATATGAAAACTATAGTGACTTTGGTAACACCACAGATCCTAAAGTTGCTTTCCGCTGGGCGCCTTCTGAAGATTTAGTTGTTCGTGGTTCATGGGGTACTGCGTTTAGAGCACCTTCTTTGGTTCAACTTCACTTAGGCCGTACTGATGAATCTCCAAGCGTCATCGACAAAGAGCGCTGTAAAATTACAGGCTCCGAACTTGACTGTGAACCTTATGAGTACACAGCCGTTGTTGCTGGTAACAAAAACCTACAACCCGAAACATCAACTAACTACAATTTAGGTGTTGTTTGGCAAGCAACTGAAGACTTCTCTGTAGGCGTAGACTATTGGAACTACGACCAAGAAGATCTTATCAAGAAGATTGGTGCACAAAAGCTAGTTGATTGTTGTGGTACCGATGCAAACCTTGTCGTACGTGGTCCGAACGAAGGCAGTACGCCAGGTCGTATTCAAACTATCTATGATACCTTCGTGAATATTGGTGGTCGTGAGACAGATGGTTTTGATTTAAACCTTGCTTATAAGCTTGATACCAATGACATGGGCTTCTTCAAGTTTGACTATAAACTTAGTTATGCACTGAACTTCGAAGAGCAATCTTTTGAGAGTGATGAAAATGGTAACACCTCAATTGCTGCTGAAGATCTGAACGGTGAATATCAGCATCCTCAGTTCAGATGGACTGCAAGCATTGATTGGGAGTTAGATAACGTACTCACTACACTAAGCTTCAGTCATATCGACGCTTATAACGACCTAGCTGATGCAAAAGGTAACAAGTTTAAGATTGACTCTTGGACCACGCTGGATGCCTCAGTCAGCTACACAGGTTTTGATAATCTAATCTTAACAGCCGGTGCAGCAAACCTCATGAATGAAGAAGCACCACAAGCGCCTTCTGAATCTATGGGTATTGATAATAAAACTCATAATGCGCTTGGTCGTCAGATGTACGCGAAATTTAAGTACAACTTCTAAGACATAAAAGCAAAAAGCCCTAGAGAATTTTCTAGGGCTTTTTATTAATTCAGGTTTTTAATTACTTACCACTTCTTGTACCGGCTCCACCTCGAGTAGCAATTGACCTTTCAAACTTTTCCGCATCACGCTCAGCAAATGCCTTACGATATGCGTCTTCTTCTTTAGTCACGCATTTTTTCTTTACAAATCGACTACCTAATTTTGGCTCTGTGTAACACACCATATTTTCTTCATCTATTTCTTCATTGTTAGCCTGAAGATTATTATTAGTAGAATTACAGCCAGCTAAAAAAATCATCGCGATTAATGAGGCACTCAGTGTAAAACTTTTCATAATTATTCCTTGTTGTCTGATCTGTACAGAATAAAGCTACACAAAAAACAACAGATTGTGTAGTTTTTATTCAAATTAATTTATACAGTTATCATAAAACGTTGTTGTTGCGGGCCAATCACTAAATACACCTATTACACCCACATCTTGGGCTAGAAAATCTAAAAGCGTTAACGTAAATCCATCATCTATAGCTAACTCTTTCACTGATTGATAATAAAAACCACCACCATTATTGAGCAGCCCAGATCTTTCTAGTGACCAGGCTATAATTTTTAATCCCGCTTTTTTTGCTTCTATTGCATAAGCTGATTGTGCAAGACTCCCTTTTTGATTGACGGTGACTAGCATCCAAAGCGGTGGTGCAATAATATTCACCCCCATGGCTTTCAGTTCATCCATCGTATGTAGCCAAGTACTCGGTTCATTGTGATCAAACCCAGCCATTTCATAGCTATCATCTAAGTAAACCGCTTGCTGAGCATAATCAGGATGATGTTTAATCCAATATTGTACGTCTGAGAGTAAAAAAGATTGTGGAAATACATCTTCCGCTGACACACCAGCCTGCTTATATTCTGCAATCAGTTTTGTCGCATAGTCTTGCTGTGTAAAGCCATTGAATGGCATCTCAACTTGAGGTGTTTTAAGCTCAGGCGTCATTTTTACGCCTAGCCGTTTGAATAACGCAATACTTTGTTTATGCGTCATTAATGTACCACTTGCTGCATATAAATCAGTACGCCACTTAGGTGTGCCTTGCATATACTCTTGTTTTGTTCTAGCAAATTCGTTGGCACCATCCATCTTGCCTTTTAGTTGCAAAAATTCGTCTAAGGTTAGATCCGAAGTACAACACTGGACCTGTGCCTTAATGCCTTTATTGATATCACCTGCTTGAAAAGGAATACGACATTTATTTGCGAGTTCAGGCATGGCTAATATGTTTGTCGTGGTATGCAGATCGCATTGAGAATGACGACACACCAAGGCTTCATCTTTGGTAAAAGCCACATCACACTCTAATATACCTGCCCCCATTTTAGCTGCAGCTATGTATGACTCTTTTGTATGCTCAGGAAATTGCAAAGGCGCGCCTCGATGACCTATAGAGAAATCAGTCTTTTTAAAGCTCGAAGCTTCACACGCGCTAAGTCGCCTCTTCAACTCAGACTCTGGTAGTTGTTCAAGTAAATAGTAAGGTCGTACACCGACTTGAACTTCTTCATTCGATAGTTTGTGTTGCTTGGCACTACACCCTGCTAGAAGTATTAAACCTAAACCTAGTAATCTATTCATATAAGCTTTTTATTTGTTCACTTATGACAATTAAAACACCTAATAATGACAATAAAATGGATGTCGTCACAAAACTCATCACAAACCGCTTGAATAAAACCCTTACTTTTAACCATCTAAAAGTCTAAAAAAACCTAAATACCCATTTTGGGGAATAATTTGTTTAAGTTAACAAAACAAGGCAAATGCATAACACTTTCATTAAATAGAAATTTTGGGAAATTTATATCTTAAAATGGAAATTTCTACATAAATTATCCCCAATGAAATCCGATGAGTATTTTTTATTCAATTCTTACCTTGACAAAAACCCGTCACAACTTAACTTTTAAAACACCAACTTAACAATTGGTTAACTTAAAAATATAAATAAAGGACAACAAGATGAATAAAACTCTGATCGCTGGCGCTGTTATCGCTGTGTGTGCAACACAAATGGCATCTGCTCAGCCAGCTACTTTCCAAGGGGCAAGTTTAGATTTAGAAGTAAACAACACCTGTATTGTTCGCTTCAACGATGACGTCTCAAAGTTTGATGTAGAAGGTAAAGCGCGCGGCATGTTGGTTTCAAGTAATGCCAAAGCAAAACATATTTATAAAAATGCCATTAAAGGCATGGCAGTCAACATGAGTTGTGATAAGGCAAAAGCAGCTTTTGCAAATAACGCTGATATTATGCGTTTTACGCCAGATGGTATGGTACACGCTAACCCGGCTAAAGCATTTAAAGGCAAGCCAGGTTCTGGTGGCGGTAACAATGGCCAAACAACGCCTTGGAGTGTGACACGTGTGGGTGGTCCAGTTGACGGCAGCAACTACACAGCTTGGGTTTTAGATTCTGGTATCGACTTAGACCACGCCGACTTAAATGTTGACAGTTCACGCGGTTTTACCGCTTTCACGAAAGGCCGTGATGCAGGTATGGACGATGGTAACGGTCACGGAACGCATGTTGCAGGCACAATTGCAGCATTAGACAATAACATTGACGTGGTCGGTGTTGCAGCGGGTGCAAAAGTGGTACCAATCAAAGTATTAGATTCTCGCGGTTCAGGTAGCTGGTCTGGCGTTTTAGCGGGTATCGACCACGTTGCAGCAAATGCAAGTGCTGGTGATTGTGCAAACATGAGCTTAGGTGGTGGTTTTAACCAAGAATTAAACGATGCGGTTGAAAACGCTGCGCAGCAATCAGGTGCCTTCTTTGTGATTGCAGCTGGCAACGAAAGTCAGCATGCGTCTAATGTTTCTCCTGCAAGTGCTTCACACAATCGTGTATTGACCATCTCTGCAACTGATTCTAACGACCGTTTTGCGAGTTTCTCAAACTATGGTAATCCACCAGTAGACTATGCAGCACCGGGTGTAAGTATTCTTTCAACACGTAGCGGTGGTGGTACAACAACAATGTCGGGTACTTCAATGGCTTCGCCTGCAGCATGTGCCGTTATCATGATGAGTAATGGCAACCCTAGTGTGGATGGCAAAGCGATTAACGACCCAGATGGCAACGCAGACAGCATTGTACATCTTTAACTAACCTGAGCTTTGGTTAAGAGATTTACTAAAGTAGTGATATTGAATTGGTAAGTATTTTTTTCAATTCTGCAGCCGGAGACTTTTAGCGATAACAAGGCGAATTTACGCGTCAATAGCTGGCCTATTACAAGTAAATTCAACGCAGTTAACGTTGAAAGTGGCCGCTGGAGATAAATTTATTGTCCATAGCTCAGGTTAACTAGTTGTTCTTTTGTGAGCTGTTCGTTGCTTAACTAACGCTCACATAAAACACTTCATATCAGTCAAAAAGGAGAAGCGGATCTTCTCCTTTTTGTTTAATTTCTAAAACAATAAAAACTTAAATCCAATCAAAATTAATACCGTGCCACCGAGCAATTCAGCTTTGCTTTCTAACCAAGTACCAGACTTGTTGCCAACCAACACGCCTAAGTAACTAAACACAGCGGTAATAACACCTATGATTAAACAGGCAATAAAAGGATCTACCGACATTAAATTTAATGTAAACCCAGCAGCCATAGCATCAATACTGGTAGCAATGGCCAATAAGCACATCACTTTTTGTGTTAACTGTTTAATTTCAGCCTTCTCCTCAGAGTCAACCCCTTCGTATACCATTTTTGCGCCAATTCCACAGAGTATTACAAATGCAATCGACTGTTTAAAACCACCTATCCAGCTCAATAAACCTGAACCACCCAAGTACCCAATTAGCGGCATCGCCCCCTGAAATACACCGAAATAAATCGCACACATCAAAGCAACTTTATGCAAACTATCTTGCTTTTTAGCGCCAAGTCCAACCGATACAGCAAAGGCGTCCATACTCAGCGCGACGGCCAATATCAATACTTCAAACATTCAACTTCACAACAATAAAAATTCGGCCTCGCATATTAATTCGTTTTACTGAAGAGTAAAGCCACTTTATTCTTTGCACACTCTTAAATAGTTGATATGTTGTGTAATAAAAAATGAAAATTTCTATGCTCAAATTTATTTTCGCATGCTTTACACTTTGTTTTTCAATCAATAGTCTGGCTGAAGCGCCAAAATATTTTAATAAAGCAATTAATGACGAATATATCTCAATATTAAAGCACTTTAAGCAAATGCTTCCCGCTACAAAATTAGAACTTGCGTATTTACCTTCTTTTTACCCATTTGCCATAATGGATGTAAGAGCTACAAGTTTTGAAAGCAATGAAGATAAGCAGAGCTTTGCGAACTTTAACTATGGTGTTCTTGGCCGTGCCTATCTAAATATTAGTGAACAACAACAAATACAATTACTTAATACCGTCATTTGTAAACATGAAAAATGTGAAAAAAAACGTTTTGAAATCATTAACCCTTTTCTCGATAACGCCGAAACTGAACTCAGCAATTTAATAAAACAACGTGATATCGAAATCGTCCAGCAAACGTCAGAGGACGTGTTTCGCATCAATAATTCATTTTTTAGTCCTGAAGAAGTGTTGCAATACTCACCTTCAAGAGCTGCCGGCTTTATACCGTCGGCTGAATTCAAAATAATTCCGCTTAACGAAGCGCCAGCAGACTTGTTACTTGCCTCTAAAACTCAAGTCCTCAGAAATACAATGACAGAATTCAAAGTTGCAGCCATAACCAGAGTTAACGGTAATAGTCTGAATATTATTTTTGGAGGGTTAGGAGACAATCACTGGGGCATAATGATGAATTACTCAGAAAAGCTACCTGAACCCGGTGAGTATAATCACCTAGGTCTACAATATGAGATTATAAAAAAAATCAACCAAACTATGTTTTATTATCAAACAAATTAGGTCGAGTTGGTTAAACAACGGACCTGGAGAGCACACACAATTTTCGCCTTTTTATTACAATAAAAAAGTCTTAAAACATCTTAAATCTGCACAATGTAATAGGTTTACTATACTAGTTTAAAAACGAGTTCCTTTTTTAATTCGCGTTATTAGGAGCTTTATGTAACTAAGCAGCAATGATGGATTGCATTGTATGGTTGATTACTCAAAGGCGATTATTTACCTCTTTTTTTGCTTTGCAATGTTTGATGCCTATGCAGAAATCAAAGCTACTGAAACTAATCCGGTTTATAGCTTATCACTGCAAGATTTACTTAACGTAAAAATTGCCACAAGCACACTCACAGACAAAGCCATTACGGATATTCCCTCTCCCGTCACTGTCTTTACTCGACAAGATATTGAAACAATGGGTTTGCGATATTTACATGAAATCTTAGAGTTTGTGTCGGGCTATCAAGTTACACGCTATAGTAATTACCCCTACGAGTACTCTGCCTCCTCACGTGCACTAACATTTGGCGCATCGAGTAAAAAAATTCTATTTTTACTCGACGGCCATAAAATCAATGGTCCACGTTCGGGCAATGCGGCTCATTTAGCAAACTTTGCTTTGGCACATGTTGAACGACTTGAAATTATTCGCGGTCCTGGCTCTTCAATTTATGGCAGTAATGCATTTACTGGTGTTATCAATATCATTACAAGAAAAACCGAAAAGTCGGTCAGTTTAGCCACAGGCAACGACATAGATTACGATCTTTTTGTAGCTAATTCTGGTGAGTTTGACGGCTATAACTGGAATTTTCAAGCAAATCGTATTGAAGCGTCAGGTAGCGACTACATAGTAAATAATACCTTTACTCAGCAACCTTTACATACTCAAGACCCCTATGACTTAACGACATTTCATGCCCAAGTACATAATCAAAACAACGCCTACACTATACATTTTAGACAACTGGATATGACTGAGTTTTATCATATTGCCCGCACCAGCAACGAACATAACTTTTCACGCCATAGTGCTTTACTCCTTTTGACCGAGCACCAGTTTAGCCTAGTTGATAGCATTCAATCTCGTGTTCAATTCGATTACTTACAAACCACATTAAAAAATGGCAATCAAAGTACGCCAAGCGATATCTTCAGTAAAGTCAGTGAACCGAGCAGTGATGCCCCTCTATTGGGTTATGGGGTATTTGAAGACTTTAGAGCAGCCGTTGCTTTGCATAACAACTGGCAAGCAACTCAGGAGTCGAGTGTGCAATTTGGCTTTGAATGGCAAATTAACAAAGAAGAGCGAGCCGAAGGGTTTACCAATTACGACCTACCCGCATTATTGAATCAAAACTACCCTATTCAGCATTACCCTAATGTTGACTATAAAACACAAATTGGCGGTGAAACCTCTCAGCCTTTCATTGGCGCTTATGCGCAATATCAAACATCATTCGCAAACATAAATTGGGTTATCGGCGGCCGGTTTGATCGCTACCCAGATCTTAAAACGCAATTCACGCCAAGACTTGGTGCTGTCTATCTAGCTAATAACCACTGGCAATACAAACTGCTTTATGGCGAAGCCTTCAGGGCACCAGAACTCAGCGAATTAACGTTATTTAGCGGCATCACTCGAAGTGGTAACGCCAACTTAGAAAGTGAATCTATAAAAACCACCGACTTCATCGCACAATTCACAGGCGAGCAACTGCTATTTTCGGTTGATCTATTTTATAACCATTTTTCAGACCCTATTATCAATGGGCTGGTGAGTGAGAATTTGACAGGCCAAGTTAATTCAACCGATCAATATGGTCACGGCATAGAAACTGAGCTGGTTTGGGAGTTACAAAACAATATAAAGCTAAGAACAACAGCCACCTACTTCACAAAGAGACCTATTTCTGCGTTTAGAGATTCAAAAGCATTAGCAAGTATTCAGCTAGAGCATTCACTAAACAACTTAGCCTATCAATTATCAGCAACTTATCGCTCCAACAGAGAAACACCAACCTCAACAGAGCTGAATAACAATATTGCTGGCTTTTGGTATCTCAGGGCATATCTGCACTATCGGTTAAACCCTAAGCTATCCTTAAAATTTGGCATCAATAATTTACTTGATGATGCGTTTTATAACCCTTCTACTGTTCCGGCTCACCCAAATGGCATACCGTTGAAAGGTCGCAATGGTACATTAGAGTTCAGTTGGCAATTTTAGGTATGAGTATGAAATATCTCTTACTTTCAATATTCTGCATTGTGGTCATGCTCAGCAGCATTAGCAGTAATGCTGAAGACTCAATCTCTGAACAAACCCTAAAATCAGCTTTCATTGGCCAATTTAGTCACTATATAAATTGGCCAAACAGGCCTCAGCAGTTGAATGTCGCATACATGGGCAATGACGACCAATATTGGCAGGCCCTTCAAAATATGGCGAACTCTGGGGCGTCTAAATACCCTTTAACATTAAGCCGCATTTCTAAAGCAGAACATGTGCTTTTAACAGACGCACATATTTTAGTAATAGGACAAAGCCACAATAGATATATTTCTGGGATTAATGCCTTGTTAGGCGACCGAGCAACATTGCTCGTCAGCGAATATGTCACTGATAACAAATTGATTGGCATTAACTTTTATAAAACCGACAAGCAAACGCTGTCTTTTAACCTTAACCGCTATAACTTGCTATATCAGGGACTCACAATCAGTGAAGATATTGTCTTACTCGGTGGTTCTGAGATTGATGTTGCTCATATGGTTAAAGAGATGACCGCCAAACTCTCTAATTCAGCTAAACAAATCGATAAGTTAAACAACCATATAAAAAACCAGCAACAAACTATTACAAGTAAGCAAACCCAAATAGAACAAAAACAAGCGCAGATAAATAACCGAAACAAAGAGCTACTTCTACTCAGTGATAAAATCAAACAGACTCAGTTTGATCATGAAAAGCAATTAGACGACCTTGCCAGTCAACTGGCACAGAAAGAGCACCTTCTTGAAGATAAACAAAATAAAGTGAGGGAGACTCAAAATGAGCTTGATAAAATGAACGAGCAAAGTCGCAAATTAACAGCACTTATTGATAAAAACCAACAACACATTCAACAACAAACTCAAAAATTAAGCCGTTTATCAAATGGCCTTAAAGAAAAAGAGCAAGCGTTGCAGGTAAAAGAAAAACAAGTAGAACAAACCACCAATGTGCTATTTATTAGCCTAGGCGCATTGATAGCTTTTGCTGTGCTTGCGGCAAACCTATGGTATTTATCTAAACGTAAACAAGCTCTAAACAAGCTACTAGAAGCACATAACGAAGAGCTAGAAAACATTAATCAGCAGCTTATATCAACGCAAAAGCAACTCGTTGAATCAGAGAAAATGGCGTCACTTGCCGGTTTAGTGGCTGGGGTTGCGCACGAAGTTAACACGCCTTTAGGGGCTGCAATTACAGCCGTGACCCACCTAAGCGCGATTTCGACAGAGATCTATTCTGATTTCAAAGATAAAAAGCTATCAAGCCAAAAATTTGAACGCATTCTTGAAGAGCAGCTACAAGCAACTGATATCATTTTCAAAAATTTGTGTCGCTCTGCAGATCTGATCAAAAGCTTTAAGCAAGTGTCCGCTGATCAGGTATCCGAAGCAGCCAGAGAATTTGAAATAGGAGATTATCTCCATGAAATCATCACGAGCTTAAAACATGAGCTTAAACGCGCCCAAGTTGATGTTTCTATTCGCTGTGATTTTCAAAAACGTATTTACACTTATCCCGGCGTTTTTTCTCAGGTGCTCACCAACCTTGTCATTAATTCACTCATTCATGGCTTTAAATCTCAACAAGCTGGGCACATCCAACTCGAAGTAAAACAAGAAAACGGACACCTCTTCATTCACTACCAAGACAATGGATGCGGCATAGATAAACAGAATATAGATAAAATTTTCGACCCATTCTTCACCACAAACCGAAATTCAGGCTCGACAGGGCTGGGCTTAAGTATTTGCTATAACTTAATCACCCAAAAAATGCTGGGAAATATCACCTGCTTAGAAAGTGAAAACGGCGCACACTTTGAGCTGTCTTTTCCTTTTACCATTCAAACCTAACCAAAACTGGCCCAAAATAACAAAACACTAAAGCCTATCGAGCTTATGCCTATTAAAACGAGATATTTAAGCGCAGGCGGTACAAACCGCTGTGCAAATTGACGATGTTTTTGCCAGGGTATCACTAACAATCCAAGAGTTGTCCATATCAAAACCCAGCCAAATACACTAAAAACGAACTCCCATTTCATATTTTCAGCATTCAAAATTAAAGCTGTGCCAGCCACCAAACGACAAGCCATTTCTGTAAAATGGGCTTTCGGTGAATGAGCAAATGCGAGCAAGAACGTTTTTACACACTCAGGTTTAATCAAAGCCAAAAGACCAAATGCGATAAAATATCCACTCAAAAGTGCAACTATCCATTGCGCCAAGTCACTCATCATTTTATTCCTACATGCTACTTTTTATATCTTCCGCAAAACGAACATCAACCAGTTTCTAAAAAAGATAAAAACGTTAACTTTGTAAATAGTTAAATAATAATTAGAAAATAAAGCAACAAGAAAAAGAAAACTTAATAAAAAACCACAACAAGTGAATATTAATTCTTTATTTTTGAATAAACATGAGTAGAATCCCCGTTCTCAAAATGACGTTCAAATTAACTATGAGGTTTTACGTGTTCTCGCTTTTTCGTCCTTCAATGATTGCCCTTGCAGTCTCTACTGCGGTTTTACCAAGCACATTTTCACACGCGCAAACTCAGCCTAATACTGAGTTAAAAGCGCAACTTTCTAAACAGATTGAGACTATTCAGGTAACGGCAACACGACGAAAAGGCACTGTGCAAGAAGCACCACTAAATATTACAGCGGTCGACAATGATGTAATGAAGCAACAAAATATCACTGACCTTGAATCTGTATCTCGCTGGGTGCCGGGTTTAACAATTACCGATCAGGGCGGCCGTGAAAGCTCTCCCATCATTGTTCGTGGTTTGAATACAAATTCATCTGAACGCGCCTCTGATTCTGGTACGGTTGCCACTTATTTAGGTGAAATCCCATTGAGTGTTAATCTACGTCTAACCGACATCGAACGTGTAGAGGTGCTGATTGGCCCACAAGGTACGCTTTATGGTGCGGGCACATTAGGCGGTGCTATTCGCTATATGCTAAAAGCACCTGAACTTGATTACACTGAGGTACAAGTGAGCGGCGACGTGTTTGCCCTATCTGAAAGCGACGGCCAAGGTAGCGAGTTTGGTGCGGTTTTAAACTTGCCATTGATTGAAGATACATTGGCACTGAGAACGAGCTTTAATCATTACACTAACCCAGGCTATATCGATTACAACTATGTTGTTAAAACACCGGGTGTTAGCAAGCCCGATATTGACTGGAACAACTCTGAAGAAGTCGCAGAAAACATCAACCAACATAAAGATGCCAACGATGAAAGCATTACCACAGCTCGCGTTTCTCTTCGTTATAAGCCATCTGATGTGTTTGAAGCGACGCTAAACTACTTTTATCAAAAACAAAAAAACGGCGCGAACAGCATTAGCCAATATCAAAGTTTGGCGAGCAGCAATCCGCTTGCTGACAAAGTTGGTAAGTACGAGTCGGCATACCGTGTATTAGAGCCAAATACCCAAGAAGATGAGCTACTCAGCCTTGAATTAAAAGTAGATTTAGATTTTGCAGAACTTGTTTCTGCTACGGGTTTAACCGATTACGAACAAGTGGGTCAACGTGACCAAACCGATCTGCTTTATGATATTTGGCCGGGTTACGCTGACTTCCCTAGTTTTACGGCGTTAACTGACGATACCAGTGAAGTAAAAAACCTCACACAAGAAATTCGTTTAGTATCGAAAACCGACACTGCGTTAAACTGGATCGCCGGTGTCTATTACAACAAAACCGAAGGCAGCTCAGACGACCGTGAATACACGCCGGGCCTTAGCGATTTCTGGGGTGGCGATATCACAAATATCGAAAAAGATTTAGAGTATTTGGCGCTGGGCGAATACGACAACAAAGAGCAAGCTATTTTTGGCGAAGTTGGCTATGCGTTTAGCGATAAGCTAAACGCCACTGTCGGTGCGCGCTTTTATGAATATGAAGTAAAGTCGCTGTCTGGTGCTGTTACACCGCTATATTCAGGTGATATTAGCAACATCAATCAAGTACCAATGGAACTGGTTGAAGCCAGCGACAATGGGTCGTTATTTAAGTTTAATGTTGATTATAAGTGGGACAACAACATCATGACCTACTTCACTATCAGCGAAGGCTTTAGATTAGGCGGCGGAAATGGCGTAATGTCATGCCCTGACGTATTACCTGATCAACAGATAATCTGTGCGTTGCCACACGAAGTGGATTATAAGCCAGATACCACTACCAACTATGAGTTAGGCTTAAAGTCGACTTGGTTTAAGAACAAGCTACATTTGAACATCGCAGCCTTTAATGTGCTGTGGAATGATGCACAAATTCAAGCAACCACGGTTAACGGTAAAGCCATTATTACGTCAAATGCCGGTGAAGCTCAGAGTAAAGGTATTGAATTTGCGACTCGAGCAATATTAACCGATAACTTAAGCACGTATTTAACCTATTCTTATGCCGATGCAGAGTTAATCCAAGACGCGCCAGCACTGTTTGCGGTTTTCTCTGAAGACGACTATAGCAGCGAAGAAATCGCCAAATACCAACCTTATTATAGTGGTGAAAAAGGCGACCGATTACCGGGTGCGCCTAAACATCAGTTGTCATTTGGCGTAACCTACAACACCGACATATTGGAAGATAAACTGCTAACAATCAACTATGGGTTAACGGCACAAAGTGATGTGATCACCAAAGTAGGTTTAAAAGCAGACGGTGAAACCCTAGCTGGTTACGCTATGAGTAATTTAAGCTTTAGACTTGCCGGTGAAGCTTGGTCTACGACCCTTTATATGAACAACTTATTTGATAAATACGCGCAAACGTCGGTGCGTCGTGATAAGTCTTGGGCGGGTGAAGGCAAATATCCAGAGCTTTCAAAGGCACTGCCTGAGCTACAACGTGTGTACGGGCACTATGTCACTACACCTCGTACTATAGGTCTTAAATTCGACTACCAGTTTGAGCTATAAATGACCCTAGCCAGTCAAGTAAAACAATACCTTACAAAGGGCGCGCTCACTAAAGCGCACCCTTTATTGGTGTCTTGGTTACAGCAAGAGCCACACAACCCCCAGGCTTGGAGCTTTCTGGCTGAACTCAATTTACTCGCTGGCGATAAAAGCAAAGCGCTTAAAATTATTAGCAAGGCGCTGAGTTTAGCCCCGTCATTACCAATTTCACTTCAGCTTGCGAAAACGGCATTGTTGGCGGGCGACTACCAACAATGCGAGAATACACTCAAAGGCTTAACCTTAGATACCGCACACCCACTTTCAGCTTCTGCAATCGAGCTAGATTTGGCCGCGAATTTATGGCTTCGCCTAAACCAACCATATCGCGCACTCAGTTTATTCGAGCAAGCTCATTCAATGGATGAATTGAACACAAACATTAGTTTAAATTACGCGATATGCTTAAAAATGGCAGGCAAAATACAAGATGCTGAAAGGTTATTTGAGTCTCTAATAAAGCAGCAACCTTTAAATGAGCTAGCGCATTTATCACTTGCAGAGCTCAAAGCTGACAAATCGAATACTATTCCCATTTCTTTAGAAAAGGCTCTCGAAAAGAAGCCAAAAAGCCAGTACCTCAATTATGGCAAAGCCTTATATCTAGAAGCACAGAAAGACTACAAAGCGGCATGGCATAGCTTTGAATTAAGTAAAGAAACTGCAGCGCAAAGCGTTCAGTTTAACGCAAACGCCCACCAGCAGTTTTGTTTAAATCGCATTCAAAGCACGATTAGTGAAAAGCTTGATGCGTTCATAACAAATACGCCCCAAACAGGCAACCAAGCCATTGCCCCTATTTTTATTGTTGGCATGCCCCGCTCTGGTACCAGCTTGTTAGAGCAACTTTTAGCAACGCAACCACGACTCAAAGCACTTGGAGAATTGAGTTTCTTACCGCAATTACTAAACATCAAAGCCGGGTTTTACAAGCAAACTGAGTTAACCCTTTCGGATACCGCAGAACTATTATTTAAACAATATAGTCAGCTACTTAACGAAAATAACCAGCAAACAGACATGCTACAAAACAATATAAGAGGCATAGACAAACAACCGTTTAACCTCTACTTTATCGATGTGATTTTGAAACTGTTTCCCAATGCGAAAATCATTTGGCTAGTGCGTAATAAATTCGATACCTGCGTCGGTAACTTTAGACAAGCCTACCAAGTAAACAGTCCATTTCATCATTACAGCTTTGATTGGCAACATATCAACGCCTGTTTCGACGACTTTCTTAAGCTAGGTACCCATTGGCAGCAAACATTTAGCGAAAGTTTTATGCGTGTCGATTATGAAAACTTAGTGAGTGAGCCACACTCTCAGCTTGCTGATTTATTCAATTTTCTAAATATCGAAGCCGAGGGTGATCCCCTTGAATTTCATCAACATAATTATTTCTCGGCAACCGCCAGCAAGCTGCAAATAAGACAACCTCTAAACACACGCTCTATCAATAAGTTTAAAGGTATTTATCCTGCAAACTGAAAAGGCACTAAGTTACCTGACTGCCCTTGGTACTGAGTAACCATGTTGAGATAGACATTATCTTGTTCTATGGCGTTAATAAATGGCTTGAGTTCACTCGAACGGTAGTTTTGTAAATCAGTTTTGGCCATAGAAATCGAAGCTAGCATCGTAGAGAGCAGTAACACACCACCAAATTCGCACTTTACACTGTGTGTATTTTTCAAAACATGGTCTAGCAAAAAGTCGACTGCAGATTTGTAAGTGTTTACTCCCGCCTCATACATCGATTTACTTTGATCAGAATCACCAAATTTGTCTTTCAGTAGATTGGCTCTAAACAAAAAGATAATCGCCGCTTCTACATCAGAGTCAGCAAGCCGGAACAACTTTGCATCTATTGAGTGATGCCAATTTGTCGGTAAATAATCTAACGCAATTAGCAAAGAATCATACTTCACTTCATTATTTGTTAATAAGGTCGGCACTTGTCGCTTAGGATTTGTAGCTAGCAGCTCATCATCAGCCATTTGCTGCCAGGTTAAAACATAATCCTCGTGTTCAATTCCTTGTTTTAACAGCAACCACTTTATGCTTCTTGAGAAAGGTGAATCGTATACCCAAATTAATTTGTTCATTTTAGTACTTTTTATTTATAAATCATCAGGCGTGAAATTGGCTTTAAAGGTAAAAGCATAAGGCGAGTCACCATGCTCTCTTAAATATTGTAAACGCGCTTTTGCTTCTTCAGCAGTGGGAATGTGTCCCTCTTCAATCCACCATAATACATAAGAGTCTTCATTTAGCTTTTCGAACCATTCACCTTTACGTCGCATAAAATCACGGTGATGGGTACGAAACATAAAATCTTTAAGGGAGTCTGGACTTGTCCATACTGACATATTGATTAACAAACTCGGATCATCAAACGCTTGAATGCTCGTCGCATCACCTGATTCATCTTTCAAACGCCATACGAAACCTTCGCTTTGCTCCGCGGTGGCATTTACCACATCGAGATTATCAACAAAGTCTTTAATTTCTGGGGCATCTAAAGGGTATTTTGCTCGGGCTATATTCAATTGTGCTAAATGCATGACTCTCTCCATGAAAAATTAAAAGGCTAAGTTGCATCGCAAACAAACCAACTCAACAACTTACTTCTCACCTTTATAGATAAGGTCAAAATTGTTTAGTTCAATGTTTAAACAGTAAGTTGTTTAAAAATAAACAATAATAAATCCCCAATTCAAACGAACTAGAACAAAGATTCTTGCCTATACTCTAATGAAATCGGCAATGTAAGGGGAAGTTATGACTAAAAACAGGATTGACGCGCTCACCGGCATTCGTGGCATTGCTGCTTTGTGGGTGTTATTACACCACTTGGTTAGTCAGTACCCTTTGCAAGGTAAACTCCCCGTTCTAGTCGAACACATCGCTGAAAAAGGCTGGCTTGGTGTTGACCTGTTCTTCATTTTGAGCGGCTTTGTGATTGCGTATGTTCACCATAAAGACTTTGCAACTCAAATCACAGGCAACACCATGAAGCAATTTATGGTAAAACGCATTGCGCGTATTTATCCTGTGCACCTACTGACCACATTATCGCTCGTGCCCATCTATTTTGGTGCAAAATGGGCGTTTGGTTACGACTCTCCTGTGAATGCTTTCTCACTTGAAAAGCTGCTTTACAGTGTGAGTTTAACCAATGGTTTTGGCTTTCATGATTCCTTAGGATGGAACGCCCCTTCTTGGTCTGTCAGCTCAGAGTTTTTAGCCTATTTGGCCTTCCCACTTTTGGCCGCTTTGCTGCTTAGAAAACAACTTTCAGCATTATTATGCTTTGCCTTAATTGCCGCGATTTTTACCATCACCACCTCTATCGGGTGGATAATAACAGATATGAATAGCTATATTGCAGGCTGGGAGTGGGTATCGATGCGTGTTTTGTCAGAGTTTATTTTTGGCATGCTTATATTTCAGCTTTACCGTCTAAATTTTAAAGCCCCATTTTGGCTGTTTGCGGTAATATCAGCGCTGATCATCGTCTATATGAGCATAATTAACGCACATAGTCGTTGGGACTGGGTCATGATACTCACCTTTGGCGTATTAATTTATGCGCTGACAAATTCCGAGCATGGCGTCAGTCGTTTTTTAGCCTCAGCTAACATGAAGTATTTAGGCGAGATCTCTTATTCTATCTATTTATGCCATGGCGTGGTGTTTATGGTGTTCAATAGCGCATTACCAAAACTACTGCCAAGCGGTGATGGCTTGTTCTTGTTTATACCCATATTCATTTATGTGATCGTCACACTGATTGTTGCGCACTTTATGTATAAGCTGGTTGAGATCCCTGCACAGGCTTATTTGAAAAAGAAATGGTTATAAAATTTAGGAGTAGACGTTGAATAAGAACTTCTACTCGATAAAAGCTATTTTGGAAAACAAATGCAATCAGAAAGTCCACTATCTGAGCGCCTACTGATTGCAAAACCTTTCTCTAACCAACCTCAAATGAAGTGATACCAAAAGTTCTCTGCAACTGAATATCAGGCTCTGTTTGTGTATACATTCTGGCGGTTTCAAAACATTGAGTCATTGCAAACTGCTCAGCCAATTTAACCCCTTCATCGTTGACTTGGGGCACATCTAAGAATATGTCGTCGTTTTCTGATACATGACCGCTTAACATCAGATAAAGCGCGCGAGCAATTTCAGCCGAATCAGCGAATAGTGGGCCTATTTTATACCCCGACGCACACTGGCGGATAACACCCATACCTTGTAGATTACCATTTTCAACGTAACCTATGGCTGAGCTATTGTCTTGTGTGATCCAACCCTCTAAAAACGCATTTCTGTCTGCAGGAAAAAACGCAGCGCAATATGTTTCAACATCGTTAAACACGAGTGATGATAGCGGCTTAATATTTTCTGCATCAGCTTGTTCTATACTTTCAATAACACCACCTTTTCGAACAAAGCGAATATTACGATGAGCCAACTTAAACCCTGACTTTTTATAGTTATCTTGTTGATCAACTACGCCATCCAAACCGACATTACAACCATCTAAATGTGTGAGCGCTTGTTGCCAAAGTTGATAACCATAGCCTTGACCGCGATATTCAGGTTTGACGATATAAAACCCTAGAAAGCCAAAGTCATCATTGTATTTCACCACTGAAATACTCGCTATCGGTTCATCGCCTAAATAACCCATGTAAAAGCCACTTGTATCTACTTGATAATACAGCTGCGCATCATTTAGCCCTGGGTTCCAACCTTCGTCTTCAGCCCATTTTGTGGCAAGTTTTACATCATCAAAGCTTGCAACTTTTATCGAGAATTTTTGCTCTGACATTATTCTTCCTTCGCATTATGCGTTAATTACGCTTCATTACTTACAAGTTTTCTGTATGACGGGCTGAGCTCGCAAGCTGAGTACAACTATTTTCTTCTAAGAATCCCGCGATCAAAGCGTTTATTTTGGTTTTGAGCCATTCTGGCCCTGCATCTTCCATATCATTGTGGCGTGATTTCGGTATTGTCACCACACAACTGGCAAACTTTTTCTGCTCGCTGACTGTAGGTAAAACCCCCTTATCCGCAGGAAAGTCACTGGCTCTAATAGATAACACTTTGACATCGTCTCTTCTAGGCAGAGGCACGCGTCGATGATCTAGGGTAATAATATCTTGAATATAGTCTTTGCCTTCATTTGCAAGCCAAGCTGAGATATCACCACCGTTCGAATGTCCGACTAAAGTTAGATTATTGAAGTCATAGTTTTTAAAACGCGGCTTCAAATTATTGCGAATAAAATCAAGGGTGACTGCACCTCGAGACCAATTTTCACTACGCGTTTCATATAAATTACCTGACACAGACAAAGGCGGATCGTTTGGTAACTCATGGCCAATTGCCACAACCATATAGCCTCTTTGTTTTAATAAATTGCCAATGAATTGATAATTTAGATGTGATACGCCATATCCCGCACTTATAAAAGCAACTGAGCAAGGTGACTGAGCTTTACATGCGCCAGTTTGAACTGGATGTGAAATTTCAATGGGGATGTAACGATCGCGAGATTTATCAAAAATTACATCAGCTTGCACTGTAAAGTTTATACCCGCCCACAACAGTAAAAACCCTCTCATCAAATACTTCATGAATTTAATTAATCCTTATTCTTATACTCATTACTTAGCTATTTCAGTACATAATATATGTAATATCATGTTTTTAATAATTAAATTTCAAAATCGCCTTACTTGCAGAAAGTTGAAATCTAAAAGCTCCCGCCAAAGTGGAGTCGAGAACGGCGCCTAGAGAAAGATATTTACCGCAAACTCTTTCACCCTATTTCAATGCCTCTATCTGCCCTCTATTTAAGACCTAAAGACGCTTTAGTCTCAGCTAAATAAGTTTGAGATACGGGCACCTCAGTGCCATTTTCCATCACCAAAATTAATTTTCGGCCCTCTTTTTTAGTTTCTACGACCGCATCTTTGGCGACCCACCATGAACGATGTGTTTGAAAAACATCATAATGCTCAACTTTTGCTAGTGCATCCTTGAACCGCATCAATATCATATGCGCGCCTTTTTCGGTTAACACATTCAAATAGTGGTCATCCATTTGTAAATAAAGTAGTCGCCCTCTCTTTTCAATTGGCAGTTCGTTAATTAGCTCGCTCATTGTCTGACTTTTTATTTCTTCCACTTTCTTAGCTTTATCAGCAAGTGCTTCAACATTATGTTTTATCTGTTTATTTTGTTTTAATACAATACTTTTTACTGCACTAACACCTGCGATCACACCACCAATAAATAAACAGCTTAAAAAAGACATAGGTATAGACTGCCAATAGTTTTCGAAGCTATTAAAAAACAAATTAATAATCAGTGGCGCCAATAATGCCATGATTAAACTAGCGACAAAGGTAGATATGATCAGCCTAATTGCTGTCTTATTTAAAGAAGGTGGTAAAGTTTTAAATAGCCAAATCGATAAAACTTGAATGATGGGTGAATAAACCGCATAACCAACAAAACAGATCACAGCCCAAAATGCGCCTGCATATAAAAAATTTAGGTTATGCATCCCAAAAGGCTTTAAAAACGTTAAAAAAAGCACAAAGAAAGCCACTACATAACAATCTGACAGTGTCTCTTTCACGCTAAAAAACTCTCTTAAATACTGATTTTGTTGGTTAATTTCGCGATTCGCCAATTGAGCACCCTGTTATTTTTGTTATTTTACGAACTTCTCTGCACAGCTTACGAAAGCTTGCTTGAGCACCTACTCCGCTAACTTTATTGTTATTCCAACAGCCAAACAGGCAACAACCAAACACATGATAAATTAGGAATAACAATGACTATATTAAAGCTTTCAGCACTGACATTATCTTTATTAAGTGTACCTGTATCAGCACAAACTGTGAAATTCGATATTCAAAATATTAAGCATGGTGAAGGAAAGGTATATGTACAACTATTCAAAGGAGAAGAAGACTTTAACAACAACATTGCTTATAACGCGACTATCGTAAAAGCCAGAAAAGGTTCAATAACGGTTTCATTTAGTGACATTGAACCTGGTGATTATGCCATCCGTTACTTTCATGATGAAAACAATAACGGCGCAATGGACACAAACCTTTTTGGCTTACCTGTTGAAGGGTTTGGTTTTTCAAACAACGCCAAAGTGAACTTCGGCCCACCGAGTTACCAACAGGCTGCTTTTAAAGTGGCACAACAAACGGTTAAAAATAACTCAACGGTTAATTACTAAGGAGAAAAATCATGGAACGCAGGCAAGCACTTAAAAATATGTTCGGTTTATCAATGGCAACGGCTATAACACCGTTACCATCTTTCGCAAACTTAGGTCATCTAGAAGCTGATCCGCTTAAGCAAAATGCAGTACTTTTTAATAAAGCACTTAAAACCGACCCCAATCTAAAAGGCTTAGTGGGTTTAAAGCAAAACGTTGCCCCACAAACGCTCATGCTAGAAGGTAAATTGCCTGCAGATTTTAGAGGCACATTTTATAGAAATGGCCCTGCGATACACCAAAGACAAGATCAGCGTTATCTTCATCTTTTTGAAGGTGACGGCATGATCCAGCAATTTTCATTTACAGATCAAGGTGTGCGTCATCAAGCCAAATTTGTGAACACGAATAGATTTGTACAAGAACAAAAAGCCGATAAATTTTTATTTTCTGGCCCTGATAGCAAGCTCACTGACAGTCTATCTGTGACCGGGCCAGATTCAGTTAACACGGCCAACACCAATATTTTACCGGTAAATGGTGAGCTATGGGCTTTATGGGAAGAAGGCTCCGCCACCGCAATTGAAGCTGATACTCTTGAGACCAAAGGACTGGTCGACCTAGGGCAAAACACCAAATATGGTAATAGCTTAAAAGGTCTACCTTTTTCTGCACACCCAAAAGTAGACCCTGATGGCACTATTTGGAATTTTGGTAGTACAGCAACCGGCGACATTGTGCTGTATCACATTAATAACCGTGGCATCACACAAAACGTTAAGATACTTAAAACAGGCTACCGCGGCCACATGCTGCATGACTTTTTAATAACACACAAACACTTACTTATTATTTTACCTTCGCTTGTAAAAGACAAAAGCAAAGACATGTTGTTTGGTGCCATTGGATTTGATAAAAGGATCCCAATGCGGGTACTAGTTATTGATAAGCAATCTTTAACATTACAAAGAGAGTATCAATTAGAACCTGGCTTCGCCTTTCATTTCGGAAATGCATGGGAAGATCAGCAAGGCACAATTCGTTTCGATGCCAGTCTATACCCAAACCTAGATAGCTTGCATTACATGAGCGACATTATGCAAGGTAAGATAGGTCACCCAGAGCCTGCAAAAACAACATTTTTTACCTTATACAAAGATGGTCACATTACTCAGAATGAAATTGAAGGGATCAGTGAGTTCCCTCGCGTCTACGATCATTTTACAGGCCTAAAAAATGAGCTACTCGTTACCCTTTCTTCAGTGAAAAGTGATGTATGGAGCGACGCGGTACGCGCTATCAACACGAATACGGGTAAACAAGATACCTTTGTATATGGCACTGATTTCTTGGTAGAAGAACATGTAATTGTTGATAATACACAAAAAGAAGGCAACGGCTATTTAGTTGGGACTGCACTGCATTTACCTTCAAATCGCACATGTGTAAATATTTTTAAAGCTAATAGAGTGAGTGATGGCCCTATTTGTAGAGCTTGGTTGCCTAGCGTCATCCCACTTGGTTTTCACGGTAACTTTGTCGCTGCATAGAAAAAAGCGAGTAATATAAAGCAGCTGGCTTTTGTTTTATACGTATCGCCAGCTGCTTGAAAATAGATAAAAGATTTTAAAATTAGCTTAAATTTTTAAATGTTTTGAATGACCCCACTGAAAGTGCAATCCCCATAATTAGAGTAATTAAAAAGCTGAAAGCACTAAAATTATCACCGTTAAACTCACTCAATAAATAGCCAGAGAAAATAAAGAAAACGGCACTTGCGCCCCAAAGCGTACCTGCAATGAACCCTCTATCAAATGAAAACTTCTTCGTCGCTGTCATATTCAACTCCTTATTTGACGTCACAAACAGATTTATACTCTGAAACCTGATATTTATGAAGGGCTAATACATAGAAAATATATAAGCTCTTTCTTAGAGTTGAAGACTCCGACTAACATGGGTGCTCATAAATATAATGAATAATATGAAAGTAATTTTCTCTTCACTAGACGTTACTTGCCTAATTCACTCACTGTTTGAAAACAAGAGTTTACCAATCTAAGCTTTATGACTTTTAAAATCAGTTTATTCAAACTTTACATAAGGAAGTCCAAGTTTTACTTGCAAAGTCATAAACTGCTCTTCAGAAAAAGGACCAAATACAACCTCTTCTGCTTCAGCGTATTTATGATCGTTTCTTTTATCTATGTAATAAAAGCCACACACACTCTTTGGGCAAGCGTAAACTGATATAAATACTTCGTTAGAGGCTACATTCACCGGCTCTTCAATACGACCAATATAACCGCCATTACCAAGGGAATAGCCTAAGCTTTTAGCGTCATCGATAATGTACACTTCATATGGTGCTTCGCTCCAGCTTGGAGAGCAGCCAAGTAAAAAAGCAAAACAGGTGACCGAAATTGCATATAAGAATCTCATTGCAGGGTATAAACCTCTGAATTTAAGTAACTAAGTTTCCGTCTTTTGTTTGACAAAAATAATGTAACAGTTTTAGAACACAAATAAGCGTGTGGCTGGTAAATAATGCTACCGCGTAAAGCTTAAGTTGATAAAAGAAACGCTAAGACAACCTAAATAATCATTGTATCACTGTACCTAAAAGCTGATTTGAAGAAAAGGCGGTAGAAAATACGACGTTTAGCACTGTGAGTTAAAATGACGAATAACGCCTTATAAAGGTTGAACTTACCTATTTTGAAAGCTTACTTGTTTTGAAAGCCTAATCGTCCTTTAAGGAATACTCCTGCTACAATTAAAATGGCTCCAAGAGATTGGCTTCCAACTTGTTCAAATCCGAAATGATAAACCTCAGTGAGCAGAGCAAATAACATTTGGCCAGCAACGACCAAAACTATTGTATTTGTTGAACCTAGCCTAATCATAATAAAACTATTCACAGCGACGTAAAGCGCACCTATCACTCCTCCAGCGTATAAAGTTAGATCTTGAGGAAGCGCATTGATAGGCTCAGATACAAAGACAAATAACAAGGACAGTAAAACAAAACCGACAACATGATTCACCAAAGAAGCATGAAATGCGCCCTCACGTACACTTAAACTACCATTCAAAACGCGACTAAGTGTGATACAAAACCCATTAAGAATACCTAAAAATATAAACCCCATGGCAACTAAACCTTACCGTAAATTATCAGAATTGAACCTATTAAGACTAATAGCGTGGGCATGAGATTAGCCAAGGTGACCTTAATTTTGGGTTGGTTTAACAAACCAAAATGTTCAAGGGTTAATGAAAGCAAGAATTGCCCAATGAGTGCTAACGCTAAAGTACCAGCTAACCCGATATCACTTTGTACTGTCATTGATGCAAAAACGACAGTCAAAGAACCAGGAACACCACCCAACCAATACCGTTTCTTAACATTAGGCCGATTTGCAAGATTGTCACTTTGTTTGAATACAAAATACAGTAACAACGCAGTAATGCCTCCAATTCCATGAGCTACCCAAGATGCTTGAAAAGCAGATGAAGTACCTGCTAATTTGGCATTAACACTGATCATTAACGCAAGTAATAGTCCACTAAAAATTGCGAGTAAAACTAAACCACTTTGTCTTAACATAAGCTTACCTCTTCCAATGAGAACATTATAATTAACAACAAAACAGGGCATAATAGATGAGTTATCACAACTAAGTTGAGTTAAACTCACCAATGAAAGAAATTTTTTCCGCAATCCCTATCTTTGTAGCCGTTGTAGAGTCGGGCTCATTCTCATTAGCTTCAGAGCGCCTAGGTATGACTAAGTCGGCGGTGAGCAAACGTATATCAAGTTTAGAAGATAACCTTGGAACAAGGCTATTCCACCGCAGTACTCGTAAATTGACATTAACTGAGTCAGGTGAAGCTTTTTCAGATTACGCACGAAATGCCGTATATATAGCACAACAAGGCATTACCGCAGCGACTCTCAATCAGGCCAACCCAAAAGGGACCCTGAAGATTAATGCCCCGATGACATTTTCAAGATTACACCTAGCCCCCCACTTAAAAGAGTTTCTAGATCTGTACCCCGATATTAAAGTGATTCTTAATATGGATGATAAAGTGGTTGATATGGTCGAAGGTGCATGCGATGTCGGAATTAGGATCGGAGAATTAAAAGACTCAAGTTTGATTGCCCGAAAGCTTGCTCAATGTAACAGTGTTGTTTGTGCGGCCCCTGAATATTTGCAACGAGCTGGTACCCCTGAATCTCCCCAAGACCTAAAAAATCACAATTGTATTTATTACAGCTTGTTCCAAGCTGGTGTTGAGTGGACATTTTTGCAAGCTGATAAAAAGCTCAAGGTAGAACCTAGTGGAAATTTCATTGTAAATAATAGCGATGCCATATGTGAGATGCTCTTACAAGGACTTGGGATCTGTCAAATGCCTACATTTATTGTGCAGAAATATCTCAACACAGGCCAGTTAGTCCAAGTATTAACTAACTATCAATTACCAAACCACAGCATTTATGCTGTATATCCAGAAAGACGATATACACCAGAGAAAGTTAAAGTCTTTATTGATTTTATCAAGAAGAAGCTTGGCTCAGTGTATTGGGAACTCAATAACAATAAATCTCGTAAAGCTCAATCCCATTGCGTAGGACCAAGCTAAGGTTAACCGATGAATGTCTAGTGGCCCTAAACGGTAAGTGTTATCGACCGATTTAGGCAGCGATGAGATCGCAATAAGAAGTTACGCCGTAATGCAACTACATGTGTTATGTGCAATTACTCGCGATTTAATGTAAGAATGTTTACACCATCATAAGTTACTCTAAGCTGCTTACAGCTATTGAAGTCTAGGCTTACATTAACATAACCACCAGTACTAGCATTATACATTTGACCTGACCAGTTGGGTTTTAGGTTTTTGATAATATTAAGTCCGTTAGCTTGAGGGTTATCCAAATGAGATTTAACGTTTACAGTCTGTGAAGTTAAATTGACCTCGAGCCAAGCATTTTTTTCAGCATGCTTCCAAGTCCCTGATATTTCACAATGTGTATCTTGAGCGAAACTGCTAAAAGACAAAGTGAAAAAAACTAAGATTAGATATTTAATTGAACGCATAGTTACCTTTGCATTAGTGTTACCCACTAAAAATAGTTGGCTAAAATTTGTGAGGTACGAACAAAGCAAACTTTTTTGTCCGCGTTACGACCTTGTTACACGACTAAGCTTTAAAGAACAAGGTACCCTTTTCGATAAAGTGCCAAAACGACATGCATTTGCTGATTGTATTTTTTCCTTGAAATACTATTCCATAGTTCAGTTTCGTTAAGGTGAGGGTTTTCTTTAATTAAATTTAATGCTTGTAGCGCATAACTTTTATTATCTTATGACCTTTTATAAGAGTCTGCATTACACCATTGAACCTTACTCTCTTCACAAAGTCCGAGAAACGCTGATTTTGGACACCCTTTTCTCTTGATCCTTTACTATTAGGATAAAACTTTTTGGCGCTTTCTTTCCAAGCTTACTTTGAGCAGGTAACTTTACCCATTTGCAATAGCTCTACTGCTAATGTTGCTATATCTGAATATTTACTCATTACTTAAATTGTCGTGTAACAGCGCAAAATAGCAGGCTAAACTAAGCAAAGAATGAGCGTAAGCCTGCTGATTTGTGTCCTTGTTTTACAACCTTATTATTTACGATATCTTTTTAACGTTTGATTTTATTGAAAAAAAAAGCCTAACAGACAAATTAGACTGACTAAACTTAAAAAAATTATTGATAACTGATTTAACTGCAAGTTACCAAAAAGAAGTAAGTCGCTAACTAGAAGTGCTGTACTTGACATGAAGCCAGCCAGAAAACCTGATTTATGCTTTTTAAGATTCACCATATCTTCTTACTGGATGAATTCCATTAGTAACGCCCTAATAAACGGCGGAAAATGGCAGACTAAACTAAGCGAAGAATGAGCGCAAGCCTACTGTTTTGCGTTCATTGTTTAATTAAATTGTTATGATTCAATTTCCTCTGCCCCCATGGAATACACACCTGGTTGCCCGAATAATTTACCTCCACACTCTAAATAAGAGTATGCTCCTTTGAGTATCGGCCGTTTAAAAAGTTTAGCTTGGTACATTTTATTACGAATATGCCGATGAAGTTTACCCGAAATGCTTCTAAATTCGGTCCAATTAACCTCAGCTACATCTTTGTCTGAGAAATCAGAACGTTGATATGCTCCTTTTTCATTCCAATGAGTAAAGCTACTTATATTTAATGCGTTCTCAGCCAAATCGTGAGGTCGCCCCTGAATTAATTGAAAGGAGCCAACTCCCTCAAGCGACTGTCGATATTTACTGATATTGGGGTTTAAATTATAGGTTTTAACAAAAGTGTTTGAAGTAACTGGTTCCCACCAACCACGAACAAAGATCCCTCCGTGATTGTCTCCAATGTGAGAGCACTCAAGAATATCTTTACTCGATTTAAATTCTCTAATTTCATGATCAATACGAGAATAAGCCTCAAATAACCTCATAGGTGCAAGTTCAAACATAAAGTCGATCACGTCGAGTATGTCAGAGCTATTGCCATAAAAGTCTAATTGAGCCACAAGCTTTCCTTTAAATCTGGTGTTACCCACTAAAAATAGTAGGCTAAAATAAGCGACGAAGGAGCAAAAGCCTGCTGTTTTGCGTCCTTGGTTTAAGCGTTTGTTAGCTATATGCCGAAATCAGCCTGAAGCTTTTTAAGATCGCTCCACTCTTTATCCTGATAGAAATTAACCTCGATAGGATAAACTTCATGACCAGATAAGGCTTCATTAAACTGTTTCATGAATTTCTCCCTATCTGCGATATAAAATACAAACTCTTTAAGATCATTTCCTGTCGCTGAGTATACGTCGAAATAGAGCTCTTCCCGACCTTTGATTGTTTCAAGGCCATCTTCAAGTTTGATCATAAGTTCATTCACATGCTTTGGCGGCATCCCGTTATTAGTAGAGCCATCATACTTCCATGAAACTACGGTCAGCCACTCCATTTTTGAACGAGTACTATCATCAGGAAACTCATTCATGAACTTATAAACGAGAGGTTTTCCTTGAATTGTTGCTTCACCAACAGACCATGTTTCCTCTGACCACGCCATGAATGAAACTCCCAGAATTAGAATTGATAAAAGATACTTGAACATATAGCTAACGCCGCCTCAAGCGGTGAGTAATTGTTGGCTATAATGTGTAGCGAAGCGGAACCGAGCCAACAGTTACGAATCCGGCTTTAAGGCCTTGTTAGCAGTACTTTCGAAAGCTTGCATTTGCTTTTCGTGAATTTTAACAATTAATGTAAATGTGACTATTGCCAATAAAATATCAAGAACATTGGATACTTGCGTAATAAGATTTAACCTCATTAATGGATCTATTCCCTCAGCATCGCCAGCCGTACGAAATATAATTTGTCCTAAAAAGTTATTTATTAACCAAATAGTCCACCAAGCGGGTAATATGTTACTAACTTTTACCTGACTCCACTCTTTAGGGTTATGACTCGTTTGCCAAATCTCTTTCATTGCTTGATAAGGTTTAAAAAGTGTTAAAATTGGTATGAAGTAATAACCAATTGACCAACCAGAGGTGAATTCCATATTCTCAGCGCCTAGCCGATGTGAGTTATAGTTTGCGCGATAAATCCACTTTAAAATGAGAAACCCTGAGATGATGAAATTTATTAAGTAAATGATACCTACAATTTGCTGTCTCTTATCACTAGCTTCTCCATCAGCCACTGCTAGCTCTTGGGACGTGTAAACACCATTTTTGTAATCAGATAATAAACCATACTCCATGTAACTCGAAGTAATAGAAATTAAGGCAATAACCACCTGAATATATAAAAAGTATTTTACCCATTTAGTTAATTTGTCTAAATTTTTAAATTCCAAAACTTCTCCCGACATAGATACTTCTCCCTGTACTGCTAACGCCTTAATAAACGGCGGAAAATAGCAGGCTAAACTAAGCGAAGGATGAGCGCAAGCCTGCTGTTTTGCGCCCATTGTTTAATTAACTTGTTATATACCGGCTATATTTGTAGCTTATTTTTTGACAGTTGAATTTTGACCCAAATATACGTTGGAACTAATGGAAGAAAAGCTAGCCACGATAGTGGTGTTACGACCCAAAACCAAATAAACCAACATTCAGCTATTACTAACAACAGAAGTTTAGCTGGGCGATTAAGTAAAATTAAATCACCCATGAATGCCAAAGGCAGCCCAAAACCAAAGATTGCAAAAAGAACAACTGCTGGATGTAGAGCCTCGAAAGTTAAACCTTTAAATGAATGATAAAACTCTAACCCAGAGCTCACAAATAGTGGGCTCAATAGACACAGCCCCCAAACTACGCTCCAAATAGAATTTCTTTTATGATTCGCATGTTTGTTATTTCTTTCTTGAAGCTTCTTCAATGCATCCATAGGTATATAACGCCTTAATAATACGCAGAAAATTATAGGCTACACTGCCGCCTCGCGGCAAGCCTATGATTTTATGTCCTTATTGATTAATTTGTTATACGTTTATGCCAACTGCTCTCTAGCAGACATTAACGCATAGCCTAACAAATTTAACCCTGCCCAGTTAGTTGGGTCTTCAGCCAATTGGTTATCAGCAGCTAAACCTATACCCCAAATAAAATCAACAGGACTAGCCTCTACAAGAATTCGTGAACCTGTATTTGTTAAGAAAGTAAGCAATTCAGGGTTTTGACCAAATTTTAATTTGCTAGCATTCGTTACTATTTTAAAGCGGTTATTATTCCATACAACATCGTCAAACCCCGTGACTTTTCGCCCTAACTGCTTAGCTTCACCAGGGTGATTACATTCTATGATTTTGTTGGCAATTTCTTCGTTACCAAACAGCTTAGCTTTATGGTACATCATGTAGTGTTCAGCAGTTTTAAATGTAACACCGTTTTCTTGAAACTCAGCTTCATACCATTGACTAAAGCATGACTTTGTCACGCCCGAATTGGATTTTTGATGTCCCCAAAAATAAACATATTTAGGGGAGCCACCATTTGAAATAAATTCGATTAATTGGTCGTTGGATTGGATTAACACATTTCTTCCCTAAACGTATAACGCCTTAATAAACGGCGAAAAATAGCAGGCTAAACTAAGCGAAGAATGAGCGCAAGCCTGCTGTTTTGCGTCCATTGTTTAATTAACTTGTTATATTTCAGTTGCTGAGGTCCAAGTAGCTCTTAACTGATTGCCTATTTTTACACTCGCTAAAGTATGGCAGTTGCTTATCTACACAAATAATATACTCGTCTTCTAATTCAACCACAGGCTTGATGTCTTTTACCAAATAATGATCATTTACCTTTTTCAAGTGCACCAAAGCGAAGTTGAACGAAGTGAATTTAGGTAAACCACTTGAATGAGTGAACCCTATAAACTCAATAATTTCTGGTTCAGGGTTTTCGTTGTACCATTCGTAGACGTTATATTTCAATTCAAAAGCAACATCCATACAAATACCGCTTTCTACATATTTATCACATGACTTTTCGCTTTCGACTACTGAAAAAGGTGACCCCAGAAATACAATATCATTTGCTTGCAGCAAGGAACTAAAGAAAAGAATAAAGACAGTAAAAATTTTCACCAATCTCTCCCTGAAATATAACGCTTAGCTAACAGGCAAAATTGAATAAGCTAAAATCGAGCGAAGCGACGAGCTTATTTAATTTTGTCCTAGTTTAGCGCCTTGTTATGCGTTGACACACCGTTTTCAAAGCGCTTGCGCCTGCACCAGCGAGCTAAACTTTTATTTATAAAAATACTCACCAAACCCAAAATTGCAAAGAAGCGTTAGACTGGTGAATAATGGTTCTGGTCACAGCTTAAATTGAAAAACGGAAAGCCAAGACCAACTTAAAACTTAATTACGCCACTGTACCTAAAAGCTAATTTGAAGGAAATACTTGAAGTGAAAACCATTTTAAAGACAGCGATTTAAATAACGCTTGCCTAACCGACGCAAAATAGCAGGCTAAACTTAGCGACGAAGGAGCGCAGCCTGCTGTTTTGCGTCCTTTTGATTTAGGCACTTGTTAGCCTACAAAACTTTACCTAAGTAAAAACACCTGCCGACATGTACCCAATTTGCTTTATGTAAGTACTTTAACTGATTAAAGAAAACCTGAAAACACCTTAGTTTTGTTTTTGTACTTTAGTAAGTTGAAGAACTTCCAAATAAGACACCAAAACAAACCAATATTTGAGAAAATAGTACTGGGCGTACGCCCTTAAACCTTGGCGCTGGATTATCGAATATCGATTGGCTGCTAACGCTTGCCGTAAACGGCACAAAATAGCAGGCTAAAATTAGCGACGAAGGAGCACAAGCCTGCTGTTTTGTGTCCTTGGTTTAACGGCATTGTTAGCTTTACAAAAAGCTGAGTGTGTACAAGAAAACCCACCCTGTAAAAGCTATAAAGAATAAGTATTTAACTATTTTTAACTTTCTAGCCTTTTCTAAATAAGCAGCTCTAAAAAGAAAACCAGATGGTACTGCTGCACCAAAATAATATACTCCAGGAGCAAGTAAAATACCTGACTTACTCGATGCATAAGAAATAAAACACAGAGCTAGAAAAGCACCTAAAAAGAACATACCTTTTGATGTTTCTAGAAATTCAATTGAAGTATCAAAAAAATCACTTAAATATTTTGTCATTGTGTAATCCTTCACAAATATACAGAGTAAAGCTAACGCCTTGCTAAACCGTGACAAGCAAGGAGCACCTTTTGTGTAATACTGAGCGAAGCGAAACACAAAAGGCGCAGAGTGTTTGGCATCGGTTTAAGCAACTTGTTAGCTCATTCTCTGTAGCATAAGCAAAATATTCCAGATACTAGATGCAGGCCCATGTGGTTCTGGAGATATCGTAACGCGATTACCATCATTCAATACAACAACAAGTTGATAGAGTTCCGCCTTGATCTTCCTAGGCATATCAGGTGGTACATCACGAATTTCATGTACATCGCTATAAATGAATGAAGAATCGACTCCCTCATTTTTAACCGCTGCTCCTCGGGTACAAAGAACAATAAAGTCTTCTTTTCCTGAACTAGAAAACAGAACCGGATCGCCCAGCTCGGGAGACAGAATTATACTTGGTATTTCCAAGACCTCCTCCCAAAACAATGTCCTCTGCTTTGGGATACCATGTTGCTTAGCACGCCACCTAATTCTGTCTTCTAAAAATTCGTCGGTGTTTTTCATATTGAGAGCTAACGCCTTAATAAACGGCGGAAAATAGCAGGCTAAACTAAGCGAAGAATGAGCGCAAGCCTGCTGTTTTACGTCCATTGTTTAATTAACTTGTTATATTTCTAGCATTCAGGATCTTCGATGGCCCCTATCAAATCTAAAGCTAATTTACGATTACGCTGGCTTTCACTTTTTAAACTAGCAAGTTCCATTAGCTTGGGGTAAAGCTCTTCAACTTCTTTTTTCACATTAGACTTGAGTTTGTCATATAGGTGAAAGGTTTCTTGAGTTAGTTCAGGGCCAAATGCACAATAAATATCGGTCACCATCTCGAGTGCGCAATTTCTCGAAACCTCGCTATTTCCATCGATAGCTGTAATTAGGATGAATCTTAAAGCTTCCTGAATCGCTGAATAATATGTACCACCATGGTTATTTCCAATGGCAAATAACACTTGGTTGTATATATCTTCATTACAGTTATCGTCATCTAAATCTACTAAGGCAATTAAAGCTGGAGCAACATCGTTAGGTTCGTAATACTCAATACCTTTGAACTTACCCCAATCTACAGACTTAATTTGTTCAACTAAACTCATTGCTACCACATAGAAATATAACGCTTGCCTAACCGGCGAAAAATAGCAGGCTAAAATTAGCGACGAAGGAGCGCAAGCCTGCTGTTTTGCGTCCTTTGGTTTAGGCACTTGTTATGTGCTTTTACTCAGATTTTAAACCTGACAGCTTAACGCTTTCACCTTTTGAAATTGACTTTGCTTGGTCTAAAGTAAACTGGAACCAAAATTCAGTACGATTCTCATCGAAATAACTAAAGCAAAACTCCATTTCATCAGCGTCAAAGCCACCAACAAACGAAGGGGACTGAAACATATCGCTCGACTCTATTTCAAGCCATTGATGAGTTGAGTAGTCTTGGTTCACTATCTCAATACAAATAGATTTTAATTCATCTTCAATTGGTATATCCATCACCGACCTATTAGAGCACATAACGCCGCAAATAAACGGCAAAAATTAGTTGGCTATAATTTGTGAGGTACGAGCAAAGCCAACTGGTTTTTGTCCGCACTTTTAATTTGCTTTGTTATAAGCCCTATGAACGAGCACCATTTTCGTAATGATAATGTTCTTGAGTAGCTGTAGTAAAGCCACCAATAAAATTGGGCTGTTTACTTTTTTCAGCTAGTTTTTCGGGCTTAATATTATGCATGCCATTTTCTACAGCCCAGTCAAATACACCTTGATCAAGTGGATATTTAGTTAGAATTCCAGTTAGTGAGTTTTCTTTTATCCAACTTTCAGCTAATTCGAGCTCACTGAAAACACCGCCAGAAAAATCTGCATTGTTTTTATTGAACACCCATACCGACTTCATTCACAAAACTCCAAAGGGCTTATAACGCTCGATTAACGGGTTAAAATTGAGCGAAGCGAGGAGCCCGCTGTTTTTAATCCCTGTTTAATTGCTTGTTAGGTTACCGTTCCTGAAAACTATACCCTTACTTGATTGTTGCCAGCCATCAATCTCAGGGTGATTGATTAAGTAACCATGAAACCCAAAAATAGAATACTTTTTCCGGATGCGCTCTGCCCAAAATATGCCAATTAACGCACCAATAAAACTTGAACCATAAATGATGTTTACGGCTGTATCGTAATCTGTGTAACCCAAAGAAAATGCCGAGGTTAAGGCAAATAAAACAGTAGGTACTAATACTATTTGTAAATAGAAGCACATAAATATGCCATACCCAAGTAGTGTTATAAATAGTTCAAATGGAAAGGCCAAAATACTTCTAATTATCTTGAACAATTCACCACCCCTTTTGGTAACCTAACGCCCTGTTAATGGGCAAAATTATGCTGGCTATAATGTGAAGCGGAGCGAAACCAAGCCAGCGTAATTTTGTCCGCTCATTAAACAGCTTGTTATATTTCAATGAATTCAGGTTTGATTAATCCAAAGCACTTCAAATCATGAAAGTCGCCTTTCCAGTAGCCGCTTGCACGCCGAATCCCTTCCTCTCTAAAGCCTAATTTTTTTAAGACCGATTCTGACGCAACATTTCCAAGCATAGTATCACCTTGAACCCTGTACAGTTCAGGAAATGGAGCTTCATTTGAAAAAGCGAAGTCTAATATCTTGTGTATTGCTTCTGATGCATAGCCACACCCCCAATAATTGGATGATAGCTCGTATCCAATACCAGCATTTTTCATTTTTGGGTTCCATGAGTTGAAACCACAGGTACCAATTAACTTACCTGAGTCTTTAATTCGAATTGCCCAGCGAATGCCTGCATTTTCAGTAAAGCGATTATTAAAAAATTCGATCAACTTCAATGATTGCTCTTGTGATTCGTAAACATCAATATCGTAATACTTGACTACGTTTTCATCGGAAAAAATTTCCAATAAATCAATCCCGTCACCTTCCGTCAGTTGATTAAGAATTAATCGCGATGTTTCTAATTCTGGAAATTGCATCTAAATCTTCCTTGAAATATAACGCTTGCCGTAAACGGCACAAAATAGCAGGCTAAAATTGGCGACGAAGGAGCACAAGCCTGCTGTTTTGTGTCCTTTTTTAACGGCCTTGTTAGGCATTGGTATACAACGGTTCATCACCTTTCCAGAAATGACCAAAACAAACTGTAGTTACAACTCCATACTCAGATTGAATTTCAAGCTCTTGTTCTGGAAAGGAGTAACTTTCCATTGTTCCATAATCTTCAAATTCAAAAGGCGTTTCAATAATTGACTTGAGTTCAGAAATAGCAACAAGCACCTCTAAACCTATAATTTTAACCCCTTGAATTAATAGCGCCGGATTTGAGCATTGAATCCAATGAAGCCTATCAGTTTCATCCATCCAAAACGTACACTTAAGTTTGTTGTGTTGGAGAAGCGGAAGCCCATCATTATCGGTGTCAATTTTGTTAGGCTCTCCTATGAGGCCTTTTAGGGTAACTTGATCAACCCCAAACCTTATATTATCCAATCCTGTCCCGAATTTTACTTCCATGCTAAAACCTATGCCTAACGCCGCAAATAAACGGCTAAAAATAGTTGGCTAGAATTTGTGAGGTACGAACAAAGCCAACTGTTTTTTGTCCGCGTTTTAATTTGCATTGTTATGTACCGCTTTAAGCAGAACATTCATTAACTATATTTTCCATAAATTCTTTTGATTCCTTAAAAGACTTAGGTGTAAACACCTCATCTGGGTCTTCTGTATTTGTTCCATCAATTGTTAATTCATAGTAAGTAATTTGCCCTTCAGCTTTTTCTACTTCTACGGAGAGCAAATAACTAGTTAATGACCGATACTCTTCAAATTTCTCATAGAAGCAGGCCTCATAGACAGGAACATCGAGTTTTTTACCATAACCCACCAATTTGATAGATTGGAAACCGCATGCAGCCAACAAAGAACAAAGTAAAATTGAAATCAGTGTTTTCATATCACCCTAGGTACATAACGCCTTAATAAACGGCGAAAAATAGCAGGCTAAACTAAGCGAAGAATGAGCGCAAGCCTGCTGTTTTGCGTCCATTGTTTAATTAACTTGTTATATGCCGAATGCACAAAACAAACAAAGTAAAATAAAAACTGGTAGTAAGAAAGATATAGGCCTTTGAATTATTGTGCCTGATAACTTTCGAATGCCACGTACTTTTGTTCGATTAATAAAATTGAAAACATGTTCGGCAAAAAACAATACAAATACGCCACCAAAACTAAATGCATAAAGTGGCTTACCAGATAATAAAAACCAGCTAAAGCAAAATAAAAGTAGAAGTCCAACAAACGGAATTAATGTCATCTTAAGAAGCTTGCTGATGATGAATTCTCTTAGGCATATAACGCCTTAATAAACGGCGGAAAATAGCAGGCTAAACTAAGCGAAGAATGAGCGCAAGCCTGCTGTTTTGCGTCCATTGTTTAATTAACTTGTTAGTTGCCATCATCACATACTTTTTCATATGCGTCTCGGATTGACCAACCTACCATTGATGCAATGGTAGGTTCCTGCTTAACATACCGAATAATCATTTGATTAAAGCTATCTTCTGACCATTCATGTAACTGTAATCGCTCTACTCTTATTTTGGCTGTGACACGGTGTAGTATTTCATTGATCCATTTCATTTGAGAAACCTTAGTGACATCAGAAGTGCTTTCCTCAGACCAAAAATCTCGAACTGCGATAGTTAAACGATGCGCCAATAATTCATAAAATAGAATTTTCTTCTCTTTGTTTAAAGAACCGATTAGTTTTGGATAATCTGAGGATTTGATTTGAAGCCTCCATGGCAACTAACGTTTGCCTAACCGGCGAAAAATAGCAGGCTAAAGTTAGGGACGAAGGAGCGCAAGCCTGCTGTTTTGCGTCCTTTGGTTTAGGCACTTGTTAGGTATTACCCATTAGCGCTAGACAGTGCTTTTGCCTCATCCCAACAGTTGCAACAAACAACTTTAAAATTAGCTCTCCGCATCCAACTTCTTTTGTCGTTGTCCCCGAGTTTAACAAGCTCATGTTCACAATCTGAACACCAAGCCCAAGGGCGAGCACAGTCATTGTAGTCTTTAGTGTAAAAGCCAACAGTCTTATTTTCATCTAGTGCAAGTAAAATATGAATGCAGGCTACACCAACCTCTTGCTTTCCATGTTTAGGACATCTTACAGTTTTCAAAGGTTATACCTAACGTTCAATTAACGGGTTAAAAATAGTGGGCTAAAATCGAGCAAAGCGAAGAGCCCACTGTTTTTAATCCCTGTTTAATTGCTTGTTAGCAATACCTCACCACTCAGGCTTTCCAATGAAATCCTCCAGCCTATGAGAGTAATACTTTTTATTTGTAAACCAGACCTTAACACCTTTATTGTGGAGTAGCCCAAATTTTGTCATATCTCCATCTAGAATCGAGGTGTCGGCAACAGTAACTTTATTTAGCTTGGATAAATTAGAAATACCAGCTATTGAATCTAGCTCATGGCATTTATCAATTATCAGTTTTTCAAGGGATTGAACCTCAAATATAACCTCAAGATTTGCTATTTTTTTACACGATTCAATTTCAAGCTCTTTTAGGCTGATCCCAGTAATAGAAGAAACATCAGTTAACTTTGAACAGCGATAAAGCATCAACTGATCTAAATTTGGAAACAGCTCGATACCTATCAAAGATTGAAATGTTCCCATAACCAAATCTAACCTTTGTAAGTTTTGCAACGCGACAAATTTTGATAAGTCTTGAGCTTTGTACTTATCAATTCTTATAACTTTTAAGGTACTTAAATGGTGTAAGCTGTCAAGGCAAGGACGCCAATCAATGCTTACTCGGTTTAGTCGTTCTAGTTTAGAAAAGTCGAACCCTTTTTTTATGCGCGTACATTCCAAAGTTAAGCTTTCTAAACTAGTTAATTCCCCAATAACCGAAACATCTTCAATTTCGTCATCCATTAAATAGAGGCATTTGAGATCTTTAATTTTAGTTAAAAGGCTCAATTCTTGGCTCTTCCAACCAAGCCTTTGATTCAATAATATGGATTTGAGGTTATGTTCATTTATAAAATCTATAACTGAATTCGTTAACGGTGAACTTAAGTTAATTCGTTTTCCCGCGACATCATCTTCTACGATTGTATATTCCATCAGAGTCTAACGAAGTCTCCATGTATTGCTAACGCTTATCGTAAACGGCACAAAATAGCTGGCTAAAATTTGCGACGAAGGAGCACAGCCTGCTGTTTTGTGTCCTTGTTTAACGGCCTTGTTATAATTTACTGCAATCATTACTTAAACAATAAGAATGATAAACTGATCCCCCGCATACTTCACCATCACCATGACCTACCAACCATTTTTTTAAGAATGCTACCCGTTGAATAATAAAGCCTGTTCTATCAAAAGCAGAGCACATAGGGAAAACCGTTCCGTAGTTTTTTTGCTTATTTTTTAATGGGTATAACATTTCCAAGTTACTATCAACTAACGAACTCCAAACTTTTTGCGATTTATCTAGCTTTTCTAGAAACTCAGGCTCGTGTTTATAATGCTTTCTGATCTCTGCGAGAACGCGCTGCAGTTCTGCCGAAGCAGACTTCAAGTCCAAACCTGCGCATTGGTTCATATCATGCTGAGTTATTGAGTTTTCAAGACATGTTCCCTCAGCATATAGCTTTGTTGAAAAAATTATTGGAAATAAAATCAGAATTTTACGCACAAACTACCCTGTAAATTATAACGCCCGCATAATGGGCGGATTAAGCTTGGCTAAAATAGCGAGGAACGAGCGCCAGCCAAGCTTTAGACGTCCATTCATTGATGCGCTTGTTATGTTGCTAATTTACCTGATTTTTTAGATTTATAAAATTTTATAGCCTCATAGGTAAATATTAAAAACATGCCTCCAGCAAACACCTGAAATGCAAAAACTAATTCTGGCATACCACAAGAACCAGAATGCGTGCCTACATGCCAAAGAAATGCAGGTATATAAGTGAATAATGAAATAAATAATAAGGGTATCCAAAGCCTACTTTTATTTGATAGGGCACGCAAGAATAATGAGCCAATTAAGAAAGTAATTGCAGAGAAAAAGTAGATCGTGGCTTGCATTTCATGCTGTTCACGCAAGCCTTCTGGTGGAGAAAAACAAGCAAATGAACTAAACGAAAATAAAAATAGAGTCAGTAATACTAGAATTTTCAATCAGGCTTTCCTTGCAACATAACGCCTTGCTCACCGGAAAATTAGGAGCGCAGCGAGTAATTTTTCCGTGTGCAGCAACTTGTTATGCATGGTTTAACTATTTAGAAGAAAGTAAATTAATAGTTTTTGAAACTGTATACTTTAAAAACAGCTCCAAAATATGTATTTTAAGCCCACCTTTACTCGACAACGTCTGACATAGTTCACCTCTTACTCCATTCCAAAACTCGAGTTCCTCTGTTAGATACGAATACTTCATTTGATTGTTTAGATAGTGATTTTTTGAATATCTTTCACAAATCACATCATTAACTTTCACAATAGTGGCGTTTTTAGCTTGTATTAAAGCATCAACAAATAGTCCTGGTTCTATATTATGTAGTATTGGTTTGTACTCATATACATGCAAAAGTAAATCTGTAAATCTATCAACCTGTTCTAATTTTATACTGGTAACAATTTCGGCAGATTCAGCTTCTTTTTTCTTCAGAATCTCTTCGTTAAATGACCTTTCATTTTCACCAATAATAAGCGACTTTAAATCTAAGAAATCCTGATCTTGATCATTGAAATATCCATAGCCAGTGCCATTACTAAAACTATTTCCGGTAACCAACTTGGTTTTCCAGAAATGGCTATGTTGGTATTTATCAATGTACTTTCTAACTATTTCTTTAACCTCGTCAATACTAATATTGCTAAGGTTGTTTTTACTAAAGTAGATTACGAGGGCTACCTTATGGAGATAAATCCTTAGATCATCTTCAGTAAGAGATTTCAACTCACCTTCAACCCTTTCAAGAAGACTTGAGAACTCGTCATCTTCTAGCTCTCTAAAGTTCCAAAGCTTTACCCAATCAGGTTTTTCTACTTCCGTCTTTTCAACAAACAATGCCAATTTAGAAGTTTCTTCATTGATTTTATCTAGATCACCTTTGAATAGTATGTTTGCCCAGATATCACCATCATAGACGTGCGCCTGATCATTAAAATATTTGGCGTAGATATCATCACTTGATTTTTTAATGTCAGTGCTTTTCCTAAAAGGCATGTTTTTTCTTAGTTCTTCTTCGGATAAACTTCCTTTTTTAATCTCAATACTAAGGGCAAAAAAACACCTTACTAAGTCCTTATAAAATTGGTCATTTTTCTTATATTTATCATCAATATTTCTTATTAAATACTCAAAGTCATCTATCGATTGTTTAAATTTCCTGAGATTTTTTAACTTTGACTGATCATAAACACTTTGAATTACGTCTTTATATTCACTTACGCTGTATCCTTTTAAGAAATCACACAAAATACTGCTAAAGTCATTTTTGATTTCGAATGTTTTACCAATTACTTTTTCTTTGAAGTCTCTATATACGTCTCCATTACTGCCTTCAATTAAAACTTTCTCATTTGCAATTAATACAACTTTTAACTTTGAGTTTTCCACCAACTCATTTATAAAACCTAATACCTCCACAGTTGATATTTCGCTTCTTTCTAAGTCATCGAAAATAAGTACAATTTCTTTACTTTTTTTATCAGAGAAGAATTCAGAGATATTAAGCTTTTCCAGCTTGGTATTTAGAGTGGTTTCAGAAGCGCCATCTGAGTTGATATCAAGCTTCACCCCCATACTAAGCGCGCCCTTAATGACATTGCCTGCCAATCTTGCGTACTTCGAACCTAATACGGGATGTAGCTTCTGAAATATACAGCCATTAATGTCAGAAATATTTTTCAAACCAAACAAGCTGATTTTTATTAATTTGAATTTCTCTTCATTTAGATTTTCGATGTACTCATCAATAAAATGAGTTTTCCCAACGCCCCATTCGCCACAAAGAAGAAACGCATACTCAGGAGAGGATAAGCTTAAATAATAATGAAGATTATCAACAATGTGTTTGTTTATTTCCATAACTCTAACTCGGGTAATTGAGCTCTATCATCGATGTGTGCATAACGCCCGCGTAAGGCACGTGAGGAACGAGCGTCGCATTTCACGCGCTTGTTATGCATTTTATTTGTCACCAGAGATTTGAATAATAGAACCTATGACTGTTTTTAGTCTTTCGCTACCAAAGACAATACCAATCAGCTTGATAAAGTCCTCCTCGTTTTCTAGGCGGGCATCTTCTTCTATCCCGAGCTCTTCAGCAATTTCGTCATCAACAGAAACATCTACAGGGTACATCGTAATTGAGTGTGAAAAGTCAAATACTTTAAATTTATAGTTTTTTAAGAATTTTCCTAGCAAATAAAACTGATAACTAAAATCATCTTTATGATTTAACACTGCAGCATCATATTCACTCATTTCTATAACTTTTGCGAAGACCATATCTCCTGTGAGTTTAGGTAAAAGCTTTGACTGTTCATCCAATATTTTCTTTGGTGAATTGACCTCATTAGGTTTAAATTCTTCAGGCCACAAATTCTTCATTTTCTAAAACCTCGCGTAAATTAAATTCGAAAAAAATTGGTAAGTGGTCACTTAAATTTGGTCTTCCAGATTCTCCAATCAGTGAGGACCCGCTGAGCTCCTGTAATACTTGCAAGCTGCTTTTTACAAAAAAAGGAGATAAATTTGGCCTCAGAATAACCTGATCCAATATATTCCAGAAGAACACAGTCTGCTCAGATGAGCGGTGAAAGTAACTACCTGGATTATTGTCAGAATCTCCGAAAAGATTCCACATAGGGTTATAAAAGAACTTATGCTCGCGTTCTTTAACAACTCTACTCAAAGAGCTAGCAGTTTTCTCGCAGGGGATGGAATGAAACGCAGAAGCACCGACCATGCCAGCCTCAAAAGGATTCATATTGAAGTCCCCAACAACAAATGTATTATCAGTATCAAGAACCCTTTCTGCTTCCTCTATTTCCCTTTTAAATTCTGTCGCTTCTAAAAGCTGAGTCTGTTCCGACTGGTGAAGCTTACTCGGGAGATGTACTGCCACCAACAACATTGAAAAGTGGTCTGAAAGAGTTAATTTTTTTGAAGTAAAGTAACTAGATTCTGGCCCGTGCTCATGACGTGCAACTCCCACCCTAATGTATATTCTAATTCTGTTGCATCCAATTTGCGGGATTTCTTCAAAGATGTTTTCTTCTAGATTGACTTGATTGAGAAAGTCATTTTTCGAAGCTTCATACTCCGCCAATATCAAAAGATCAAAACTTCCTGACACAGCTAAAGGCACAAGAAGATCGTCTACTTTTTCTTTACCTGCATTCCAGAATAAAACTTTCAAAGCTACTCCTTCTTATGGATTTTTATGATTGCATAACGCCCCAATAAGCGGCGGATAATAGTTGGCTATAATTGTGAACGAAGTGAACGCAGCCAACTGTTATGCGTCCGACTTGATTGGCTTGTTATATGCCTTATCTCGGATATAGCTCAGTGAATGGAGAAATTAACAATAAACTCAAAACAATAATTCCAGTACTTAATATCCCAATCGATGACCTTGATAAAACCAAAGTGAATTTATCACTAGTTTTTCTCAAAACGAGAAAAGACAAAACAATAACAAATAAAGATGCTAAATAGGTAAAAGATACCATGGTCGTACCTAAGGTTATCCCACCTATGTAATCGTTACCATAAAATTTACGCCAGTCTTTTACTATACGAAAGACCGCTTCACTCACCCCGTATGCTTGTATCACCGAAACGAGCGCAAATAAAACGACTAAGATACGGTTAAATAGTTTCATAGGCATATAACGCTTGCCTAACCGGCGCAAAATAGCAGGCTAAAATTAGCGACGAAGGAGCGCAAGCCTGCTGTTTTGCGTCCTTTGGTTTAGGCACTTGTTATGCATTTTCTGACCAAAGTGCATCCGAACGAAACGCATACATATAAATCGGATATGCAACAAATAGTAAAAAAACAAAAGCCCCTAGTGAAAACAATAATTTTATTAAACTAAATTGGTTAAACGTATAAAGGACTAACCAAAACACACTTATACCACCAAAAATCAGTACATTTAAAACAAATATTAATATAGCTATTGTTTTAGTTCCGATAGCCACGCCGTATGCGTAACCATATATTGGTATTAGTATTGATGCTGAGACAATAACAGACAAAAAATCTGAATATTTTAAGCTTTCTTTGAAAGGTAAACCAACCAACTCAAGAAATGTAATGAAGGCTACAAAAGCAAATAGAAACTTCCACTTTTTCAAAATATTACTCTTAATGCATAACGCCTTTGTTAACAGGCTAAATATAGTTGGCTAGAATATGCGACCAAGGAGCAAAAGCCAACTATATTTTGTCCTTGTTTAACAACTTGTTAGGTGCGTTGCTTGTAGAACTGGGCAATTAGAATACCACCCGCCCAAATAAGCGAAGCTAGAGATAAAATATAAGTCGAGCTCAAAAAGCCGATAAATCCGCCAATTATTAAAGCTATTAAGCCTAAGATGAATGTTAAAACTGTTAATTTAGAAACATGAGGATATTTAAAAATTGAAATTGCGCTGATGGTTAAACTAACCAATCCAATTACCGCCAGCAAACTGAACCCCAAAGAAATAAAGTCTCTAAAGAAAGCATGACCAAAAACTAATAAGCCTAGAACACATAAAGCCCCCCAACCTATTATTGACGGTACTATTAAGAATGTGAGTAATATCTTGGTGTTACGAATTTCTCTAGGAGTCAAAAAAGCACCTAACGCCGTTGTAACCGGCAAAAAATTGTTGGCTAAAATGTGTAGCGAAGCGTAACAGCCAACAGTTTTTTGTCCGCGTTGACGACCTTGTTATGCGTTGACACTCAAATTTAGAAGCGCTTGCGCCTGCACTATTAAGCCAAGCTTAAAATTAAAAACACTCACCAAACCCAAAATAGCAAAGAAGCGTTCGACTGGTGAATGACCTTTCTGGTCACAGCTTAAATTGAAAAAAGAAAAGCCAAGACCTACTTAAAAATTGATTGCACCACTGTACCTAAAAGCTGATTTGAAGAAAAGACTTGAGACAAAAACTGTACTAAAGACAGCGATTTAAAGTGACGCATAACGCCTTAATAAACGGCGAAAAATAGCAGGCTAAACTAAGCGAAGAATGAGCGCAAGCCTGCTGTTTTGCGTCCACTGTTTAATTAATTTGTTATGTTTAAATTAACTCAAACGGGTAATTATGTTTGCGGCCAATTTGTCCATTAATTTGCTAGGTGCAAATGCTAAAAACAGGCCAATTATTGGAAATAAACAGGTAAACAACAAAGCCGATATTTTTGTACTTTTGTCTTTAGTCGGGATTCCGTTGACTTCAATTACAGCATTCGGATCGAGTGCAGTTTGTGCAAAGAAGAATACTAGTAGACACCCTATTATAATAAGAATGCCCCCAGCAAGCCTGCTAAGCCCAACTATGACATCAACTCTTTTCTTTATTTCTGCGTCCATACTCTCTTTAAAGATAACGCCCGATTAACGGGTAAAAAATTGTGGGCTAAAATTGAGCGAAGCGAATAGCCCGCAAGTTTTTTATCCCTGTTTAATTGCTTGTTATGCGTTGACACACCGCTTTCAAAGCGCTTGCGCCTGCACCAGCGAGCTAAACTTTAATTTATAAAAACACTCTCCAAACCAAAAATTGCAAAGAAGCGTTCGACTGGTGAATGACCTTTCTGGTCACAGCTAAAATTGAAAAACTAAAAGCTAAGACCAGCTTAAAACTTAATTACGCCACTGTAACTAAAAGCTGATTTAAAGAAAAGACTTGAAGTAAAAACTGCATTAAAGACAACGATTTAAAGTGACGCATAACGCTTGCCGTAAACGGCACAAAATAGCAGGCTAAAATTAGCGACGAAGGAGCACAAGCCTGCTGTTTTGTGTCCACGGTTTAACGGCCTTGTTAGCTTTCTAGTGCTCTTTAACACCACTTAAACACTCGAAGAACTTTTTGCTATCTTGATAAGTTGGTGGATACAAATCAGATTCTTCTATCACACTATTCATAACACCAATAATTGCCCACTCAATGTTCTTTAAATCGTTTGACTTTACTTCATAGTATCCCACCGCACCGCATTCTTCGAATGCCTTTTTCAAAATCGGTTTTCCTTGGTTAGGGATTGTAAATTCACGAAGAGCCTTTCCACCAAAGCGAATATTATCTTTGTAGCACTCTAAATATGAATCTTTGCCGCATCGCTCTTTTGCAACTTCCATATCAAAATACTCTCTTACAATACATGTATTTGGCATGGGTACCATCTTAGGGCAGCGCCTTTTCATTATCTCGCAATCATTCCCCGATTTTTCACAAATTTGGATTGCTAAATCTTTTAAAATTGCATCAGCAGGCTCTTTTGCTGTTGCGGAAAATGCAGAACTTGTAAGTATCAAAGAAAAAATAAAAATATAATTGCTCATTAAGTGTTCTCGAAACCCTGAGAGAAAGCTAACGCCCTAATAATGGGCAAAAAATTGTTGGCTAAAATGTTGAGGGACGAAAACAGCCAACTGTTTTTTGTCCTTATTTATTAGCTTGTTATGTTTTTTTGGCACCTTGCAATTTTTTATATTTGAAGAAGCAAAGTACAAAAGTTACAACACAAATAGCTTTTAACACTAATAGGCTAAACGGACGCCACCAAGCACCTGTTTGTGCCTCTATGATGTCAGATACCCCAAATGCAACAAAAGCTCCAGATGAGATTAAACAAATTTTAAAAGAAGCGTCGGATTTTCCAAGTTTAAGAGAGTGCACCAATAAGCCTATGGCAATAATAAACCAAAGAACTGATTCAATATAATTAAACTCTGCAATATCCATAAATTCCAAATAATAATTGGCCTAAATCACCCGATTAAAATGCAAATACTGAGAAAAACATAACGCCCGATTAACGGGTAAAAAATTGTGGGCTAAAATTGAGCGAAGCGAATAGCCCGCAAGTTTTTTATCCCTGTTTAATTGCTTGTTATGCGTTGACACACCACTTTCAAAGCGCTTGCGCCTGCACCAGCTAGCTAAACTTTTATTTAAAAAAACACTCACCAAACTCAAAATTGCAAAGAAGCGTTGGACTGGTGAATGACCTTTCTGGTCACAGCTTAAATTGAAAAACGAAAAGCCAAGACCAACTTAAAACTTAATTGCGCCACTGTACCTAAAAGCTAATTTGAAGAAAAGACTTGAAGCAAAAACTGAACTAAAGACAGCGATTTAAAGTGACGCATAACGCTTAGCTAACAGGCAAAATTGAATAAGCTAAAATCGAGCGAAGCGACGAGCTTATTTAATTTTGTCCTAGTTTAGCGCCTTGTTATGCGTTTACACACCGTTTTTAAAGCGCTTGCGCCTGCACCAGCGAGCTAAACTTTTATTTATAAAAACACTCACCAAGCTCAAAATTGCAAAGAAGCGTTCGACTGGTGAATGACATTTCTGGTCACAACTAAAATTGAAAAACGAAAAGCTAAGACCAGCTTAAAACTTAATTACGCCACTGTACCTAAAAGCTGATTTGAAGAAAAGACTTGAAGTAAAAATTGCATTAAAGACAGCGATTTAAAGTGACGCATAACGCCTCGCTTAACCGGCGCAAAATAGCAGGCTAAAATTAGCGACGAAGGAGCGCAAGCCTGCTGTTTTGCGTCCTTTGGTTAAAGCGTTTGTTATGTGTTCAATTACTCATAGTGTCTTGCTGCTTGAATTGCATCTGCAAATAGCTGCCAACTTGGCTTATCAGCGTCAACTGCTAGATTGAAGTTTTTATAATACCCATCAGCATCATTGAGCCAAGCTCCAAGGGCTTCAACAAAATCACTAGCAGTTTTGTTTTCCCAACTATCAGGGTTTTCCGAAGACAAAGACTTTATCAATGATAAAAGTTCGTTCTTACTATTTACACTAGATTTATTCATAGACGCACAACTTAGATGAACACGTAACGCTTAGCTAACAGGCAAAATTGAATAAGCTAAAATCGAGCGAAGCGACGAGCTTATTTAATTTTGTCCTAGTTTAGCGCCTTGTTATGCGTTTACACACCGCTTTTAAAGCGCTTGCGCCTGCACCAGCGAGCTAAACTTTTATTTATAAAAAAACTCACCAAGCTCAAAATTGCAAAGAAGCGTTCGACTGGTGAATGACATTTCTGGTCACAGCTTAAATTGAAAAACGAAAAGCCAAGACCAACTTAAAATTTGATTACGCAACTGTACCTAAAAGCTGATTTGAAGAAAAGACTTGAGGAAAAAACCGATTTAGATTCAGTTAATTGAAATGACGCATAACGCCTTAATAAACGGCGGAAAATAGCAGGCTAAACTAAGCGAAGAATGAGCGCAAGCCTGCTGTTTTACGTCCACTGTTTAATTAATTTGTTAGGTTTATTTTTGCATACTAATTTTTTATAACATACCAATTATCAAACAAGTGCTCTAAACATTGTACTTTTGGTAAACACACATCTTTGGGGTTAATATTCTTACCTAAAGCGTAAGCACCTTCACCAATTCCGTACTCACTTTTAAAGGAAAAAGCTTTTCGTAATATCCAAGCCTCACCCTCTTTTTGAAGCCAAAGTGAATTAAAGCCATTTTCTTTATATGGAACTACAATTCTGCTTAAATCTGGGTTGGAGACTTCTTTATATTTGGCACCTGCAGCAACCCAAGCTAGTGAAACTTCGGTTTCTGCAGAGGTTTGTACCCACTGTATTGAAACATAACCTTCTTGCTCGGTTGCCCTTATAGCTTTTACAAAACTTTTTGAATTCAAAAACACATAAACTAAATGCTGCAATTTGCTTTCAGGCCAGTATGGGACTGTTTTCAGTATTACAAAGCAAATTATTATAGAGAAACTTAAATATAAAAGCGGCTTCTTCATAAACCTAACGCCGTTGTAACCGGCAAAAAATTGTTGGCTAAAATGTGAAGCGAAGCGTAACAGCCAACAGTTTTTTGTCCGCGTTGACGACCTTGTTATGCGTTGACACTCAAATTTAAAAGCGCTTGCGCCTGCACCAGCTAGCTAAACTTTTATTTAAAAAAAACACTCACCAAACCAAAAATTGCAAAGAAGCGTTCGGCTGGTGAATGATGGTTCTGGTCACAGCTTAAATTGAAAAACGAAAAGCCAAGACCAGCTTAAAGCTTAATTACGCCACTGTACCTAAAAGATGATTTGAAGAAAAGACTTGAGGTAAAAACCGTTTTAAAGACAGCGATTTAAAGTGACGCATAACGCCGTTGTAACCGGCAAAAAATTGTTGGCTAAAATGTGAAGCGAAGCGTAACAGCCAACAGTTTTTTGTCCGCGTTGACGACCTTGTTATGCGTTGACACTCAAAATTCAAAGCGCTTGCGCCTGCACTAATAAGCCAAACTTAAAATTAAAAAACACCCACCAAACCCACAATTGCAAAGAAGCGTTCGACTGGTGAATGACCTTTCTGGTCACAGCTTAAATTGAAAAACTAAGAGCCAAGACCAACTTAAAATTTGATTACGCCACTGTACCTAAAAGCTGATTTGAAGGAAAGACTTGAAGTAAAAACCGTTTTAAAGACAGCAATTTAAATTGACGCATAACGCCTTAATAAACGGCGGAAAATAGCAGGCTAAACTAAGCGAAGAATGAGCGCAAGCCTGCTGTTTTACGTCCATTGTTTAATTAATTTGTTATGTGTAAATTACTCCAACTCTCCATATTCCCAATCTGCATTGGCATGAATCTTTTGTGCGAAACAACCGGGTTTTAAGCTGGTTAGTTCGTTAATAGTTGGATCTTTTAGGGTCAAATGACCAACACCGATAAGATGTGGTTCTGAGTTCTCAGGGCAATTCTCATCATCACAGAAAAACTGCCAGTCACCTTCGGGGTCTCGAATACCTACTAATACGGGAGACTCTTTCTTAAAGACATGAGAGCAAACATATACCCCGTAATTATCATTAAACTCCATACTACCCTTTACACATAACGCCGCAAATAAACGGCTAAAAATAGTTGGCTAGAATTTGTGAGGTACGAACAAAGCCAACTGTTTTTTGTCCGCGTTTTAATTTGCATTGTTATGTACCGCTTTAAGCAGAACATTCATTAACTATATTTTCCATAAATTCTTTTGATTCCTTAAAAGACTTAGGTGTAAACACCTCATCTGGGTCTTCTGTATTTGTTCCATCAATTGTTAATTCATAGTAAGTAATTTGCCCTTCAGCTTTTTCTACTTCTACGGAGAGCAAATAACTAGTTAATGACCGATACTCTTCAAATTTCTCATAGAAGCAGGCCTCATAGACAGGAACATCGAGTTTTTTACCATAACCCACCAATTTGATAGATTGGAAACCGCATGCAGCCAACAAAGAACAAAGTAAAATTGAAATCAGTGTTTTCATATCACCCTAGGTACATAACGCCGTTGTAACCAGCTAATAATAGTTGGCTAAAATTTGTGAGGCACGAACAAAGCCAACTGTTATTTGTCCGCGTTTAAAACTTTGTTATGTGCGCTTGTATGAATCTTCATGTGAAATGCCAAGACTTACTAATAAATCTTCAAAATAGCCAACATCTTCTAACTCGCGATTATCTTCATAAGCTAAGCACAAAATAATTCTCATCTTTGCTACTTCTGGGACAGATATGTTGTAACCATCATTACTATCAACCCAAGACCACAAATCCTCTTTTAACTTCTCAAGGTTAATATTTTCATTATCAATCCAATAACCTTTAAGTTGTGAAAATGCACTTTTTGCCAAAGGTATTTCAGGTACACCAAGCTTATCTACCCAAGAAATTATATGGGCTGCATACTTATAATTTTCGTTCAAGCTAGGTAACTCCCCTGAGCACATAACGCCCGATTAACGGGTAAAAAATTGTGGGCTAAAATTGAGCGAAGCGAATAGCCCGCAAGTTTTTTATCCCTGTTTAATTGCTTGTTATGCGTTGACACACCACTTTAAAAGCGCTTGCGCCTGCACCAACGAGCTAAACTTTTATTTATAAAAACACTCACCGAACCAAAAATTGCAAAGAAGCACTCTACTGGTGAATGACCTTTCTGGTCACAGCTTAAATTGAAAAACGAAAAGCCAAGACCAACTTAAAATTTGATTACGCCACTGTACCTAAAAGCTGATTTGAAGGAAAGACTTGAAGTAAAAACCGTTTTAAAGACAGCAATTTAAAGTGACGCATAACGCCCGATTAACGGGTAAAAAATAGTGGGCTAAAATTGAGCGAAGCGAAAAGCCCGCAAGTTTTTTATCCCTGTTTAATTGCTTGTTATGCGTTGACACACCGGTTTTGAAGCGCTTGCGCCTGTACCATTAAGCCAAACTTTAAATTTAAAAACACTCACCAACCCCAAAATTGCAAAGAAGCGTTCGACTGGTGAATGACCCTTCTGGTCACAGCTTAAATTGAAAAACGAAAAGCCAAGACCAACTTAAAACTCAATTACGCCACTGTACCTAAAAGCTGATTTGAAGAAAAGGCTTGAAGTAAAAACTGCATTAAAGACAGCGATTTAAAGTGACGCATAACGCCCGCATAATGGGCGGATTAAGCTTGGCTAAAATAGCGAGGAACGAGCGCCAGCCAAGCTTTAGACGTCCATTCATTGATGCGCTTGTTATGTTGCTAATTTACCTGATTTTTTAGATTTATAAAATTTTATAGCCTCATAGGTAAATATTAAAAACATGCCTCCAGCAAACACCTGAAATGCAAAAACTAATTCTGGCATACCACAAGAACCAGAATGCGTGCCTACATGCCAAAGAAATGCAGGTATATAAGTGAATAATGAAATAAATAATAAGGGTATCCAAAGCCTACTTTTATTTGATAGGGCACGCAAGAATAATGAGCCAATTAAGAAAGTAATTGCAGAGAAAAAGTAGATCGTGGCTTGCATTTCATGCTGTTCACGCAAGCCTTCTGGTGGAGAAAAACAAGCAAATGAACTAAACGAAAATAAAAATAGAGTCAGTAATACTAGAATTTTCAATCAGGCTTTCCTTGCAACATAACGCTTGCCGTAAACGGCACAAAATAGCAGGCTAAAATTAGCGACGAAGGAGCACAAGCCTGCTGTTTTGTGTCCACGGTTTAACGGCCTTGTTAGCTTTCTAGTGCTCTTTAACACCACTTAAACACTCGAAGAACTTTTTGCTATCTTGATAAGTTGGTGGATACAAATCAGATTCTTCTATCACACTATTCATAACACCAATAATTGCCCACTCAATGTTCTTTAAATCGTTTGACTTTACTTCATAGTATCCCACCGCACCGCATTCTTCGAATGCCTTTTTCAAAATCGGTTTTCCTTGGTTAGGGATTGTAAATTCACGAAGAGCCTTTCCACCAAAGCGAATATTATCTTTGTAGCACTCTAAATATGAATCTTTGCCGCATCGCTCTTTTGCAACTTCCATATCAAAATACTCTCTTACAATACATGTATTTGGCATGGGTACCATCTTAGGGCAGCGCCTTTTCATTATCTCGCAATCATTCCCCGATTTTTCACAAATTTGGATTGCTAAATCTTTTAAAATTGCATCAGCAGGCTCTTTTGCTGTTGCGGAAAATGCAGAACTTGTAAGTATCAAAGAAAAAATAAAAATATAATTGCTCATTAAGTGTTCTCGAAACCCTGAGAGAAAGCTAACGCCCTGTTAATGGGCAAAATTATGCTGGCTATAATGTGAAGCGGAGCGAAACCAAGCCAGCGTAATTTTGTCCGCTCATTAAACAGCTTGTTATATTTCAATGAATTCAGGTTTGATTAATCCAAAGCACTTCAAATCATGAAAGTCGCCTTTCCAGTAGCCGCTTGCACGCCGAATCCCTTCCTCTCTAAAGCCTAATTTTTTTAAGACCGATTCTGACGCAACATTTCCAAGCATAGTATCACCTTGAACCCTGTACAGTTCAGGAAATGGAGCTTCATTTGAAAAAGCGAAGTCTAATATCTTGTGTATTGCTTCTGATGCATAGCCACACCCCCAATAATTGGATGATAGCTCGTATCCAATACCAGCATTTTTCATTTTTGGGTTCCATGAGTTGAAACCACAGGTACCAATTAACTTACCTGAGTCTTTAATTCGAATTGCCCAGCGAATGCCTGCATTTTCAGTAAAGCGATTATTAAAAAATTCGATCAACTTCAATGATTGCTCTTGTGATTCGTAAACATCAATATCGTAATACTTGACTACGTTTTCATCGGAAAAAATTTCCAATAAATCAATCCCGTCACCTTCCGTCAGTTGATTAAGAATTAATCGCGATGTTTCTAATTCTGGAAATTGCATCTAAATCTTCCTTGAAATATAACGCCGTTGTAACCGGCAAATAATAGTTGGCTAAAATTTGTGAGGCACGAACAAAGCCAACTGTTATTTGTCCGAGTTTACGACTTTGTTATGTGCCTGACTGCTTAATAATTGCGTAACCATCCTTTTGATAGTCTTTGATACAGCTTTCATACTTTTCTAACAAACTTGGTTCGTTAACAACTCCGAATGCCCAAGTATTGCAGTTTACAGTTTGTTTTGAAGAATTCTCCAAAGTGGTTTCTTTATAAAATTTTACAAAACCAACTGCATATGCAGCCTCAACAAACTTCGAATTAACAAGAAACCCAAAGCCTATAATTACAGCTAAAGTTAAAACTTTTTTCATAGATATCCTTCCTTTATTGTGACGGTGCATAAACTTTGAGCACATAACGCTTGCCGTAAACGGCACAAAATAGCAGGCTAAAATTAGCGACGAAGGAGCACAAGCCTGCTGTTTTGTGTCCTTGGTTTAACGGCTTTGTTAGCTGTACTTTACTAGAATTTCTTTAGTAAACCGATAAAAACAAACTGCAGCTAATAACGTAAAAATCGAGGGTATAAGAAATACAAACACCTCAATTAATCCGTGTTCTTCAGAACTTTCTACAATTGAACGAGCTACAAATGAAGAGAGAATTGTAGCCAAAATTGAGACTTTCACTCCTTTGGCATGCTTACTTTTAGTAACTTTATCAAGCTTACCAAATGCAACAAGCACTATAAAAAGAGCCACTAGATAAGTCAAAGTGTCCACTATCATCACAGCGAACTCAGCCAGTGACATCTCATACATATTCTTGATAATTTCTGCGAACATTTCCACTACTCAGGTTTTCCTTGTACAGCTAACGCTTTGCTAAGGGGCAATTTACTGTTGGCTATACTTGCGCGAAGCGCCAAGCCAACTGTTAATTGTCCCAGTGAGTTTACGAACGAACTTGAGCAACTTGTTATAAGCCATCTTTAGCACCATGCGTAAACAGTAAAAATTTGGGGGCATACCCTGTGATTGTTACATGACCAGATATATATCCCATTAAAAAAATAACCGCAGTAATAACCCATATAAAGTGTTCATACGGCTCTGTAAAAGCAATAAATATTATCATTGGGACTAGCAAGAGTGACAGTACAAAGATAAAGCCTGATAGCACTCTGAATGGAGTTCTGACTTTGGCTAATTGTTCCCTCGATATACTCATGCTTACCTTGGCTTATAACGCCGTTGTAACCGGCAAAAAATTGTTGGCTAAAATGTGAAGCGAAGCGTAACAGCCAACAGTTTTTTGTCCGCGTTGACGACTTTGTTATGCGTTGACACTCAAATTTAGAAGCGCTTGCGCCTGCACTAATAAGCCAAACTTAAAACTTAAAACACTCACCTAACCAAAAATTGCAAAGAAGCGATTGACTGTTGAATGACCTTTCTGGTCACAGCTTAAATTGAAAAAAGAAAAGCCAAGACCTACTTAAAAATTGATTGCACCACTGTACCTAAAAGCTAATTTGAAGAAAAGACTTGAAGTAAAAACCGTTTTAAAGACAGCTATTTAAAGTGACGCATAACGCCGTTGTAACCGGCAAAAAATTGTTGGCTAAAATGTGAAGCGAAGCGTAGCAGCCAACAGTTTTTTGTCCGCGTTGACGACCTTGTTATGCGTTGACACACAAAATTAAAAGCGCTTGCGCCTGCACCAATAAGCCAAACTTATAAATTTAAAAACACTCACCAAACCTAAAATTGCAGAGAAGCGTTCGACTGGTGAATGACCTTTCTGGTCACAGCTTAAATTGAAAAATGAAAAGCTAAGACCAACTCAATACTTGATTACGCCACTGTACCTAAAAGCTGATTTGAAGAAAAGACTTGAAGCAAAAACCGTTTTAAAGACAGCGATTTAAAATGACGCATAACGCCGTTGTAACCGGCAAAAAATTGTTGGCTAAAATGTGAAGCGAAGCGTAACAGCCAACAGTTTTTTGTCCGCGTTTACGACTTTGTTATGTTTTCATTTCATGAACAAATTTAAAAGCGCTACCTTTCTTTGCAGGCTGCCAACCGTCTTGAAGAGCAGACCTGATGCAATTTTCAATATCTTTTGGTGTTACTGGTAACTCTGGGTTTCCAATCCAATTATCACAACGTACCCAAGGAAATGTTATTGATAAAACTGCTCCAGACTTTTCAGCCAACTCAACTGCTGCTGTCATATGGTTACCAAAAGCACCTTGACTATATGTTGGTTTGCTTCTAATTGTCCATCTGTACTCGACTGTATCAACAACTATTTTACGTGAACCTTTCTTCGGGATTGCCATACATCACCAGAAAACATAACGCCGTTGTAACCGGCAAAAAATTGTTGGCTAAAATGTGAAGCGAAGCGTAACAGCCAACAGTTTTTTGTCCGCGTTGACGACTTTGTTATGCGTTGACACTCAAATTTAGAAGCGCTTGCGCCTGCACTAATAAGCCAAACTTAAAACTTAAAACACTCACCTAACCAAAAATTGCAAAGAAGCGATTGACTGTTGAATGACCTTTCTGGTCACAGCTTAAATTGAAAAAAGAAAAGCCAAGACCTACTTAAAAATTGATTGCACCACTGTACCTAAAAGCTAATTTGAAGAAAAGACTTGAAGTAAAAACCGTTTTAAAGACAGCTATTTAAAGTGACGCATAACGCCCTGTTAATAGGCAAATTTTGCTGGGTTGATTTTTGCGTGCGAAGCAGGATAGCAAAAAGCGACACAGTGAAATTTGTCCTTATTTAATAGTTTGTTAGGTGAAATCATTCTCCAAGCCTCCAAACAGGGAAAGCATAGTCCAACCCCTTTTCCTCATATAGGTCTAGTAAGTGGTCTAAGTCATCTAATTCTGTGTCAGGTGGAACATCAATAGTCATCAACGAAAACTGCTGTAACGACTCCACACTACAGCCAAATTTTATGAGCATTTTAATGAACTCTGAAGTATCTATCCCCTGATTGTTCATAACCCATATGACTGAGTGCCCTGATTCTTTAACGACCTCAAAATCAAAAACGTGTTCGTTTACTTTATCCAACTCAGCAGTGAATACATCTCCATATGCTAAGTTAGGAATAAAAAAAGGAGGGTTAACAAGCTTATAATTTCCATTAACTCGTTCACACCAAACACCTTCCGCTCCTACTGGAGGCCACTCGTCTTCGATTTCTAAGGCAAATAAAACTTTTTCAAGTGACACCTAAGTTACCTTTTCACCTAACGCCGCAAATAAACGGCTAAAAATAGTTGGCTATAATTTGTGAGGCACGAACAAAGCCAACTGTTTTTTGTCCGCGCTTTTAATTTGCTTTGTTATAACCCGACTATTCTTCATAGCCTTTGTGAAAAACCTTAGTTTTATCTGGCCTCATTAAAACACTATCGTCATCACAATGAATGTGCGCGCAATAATAATTTGAAGATGATTCTAGCTCATAAAAGAGGTCAAATTCGTCTTCACTTTCTGCTTTATACAGTTCACCCGGCAGTGGTTCAGGTGTCATAAAGTATGGCTCTACAGTTTCTAGATTTCGCCACCAAAGCTCTAATTCCGCTAAAGACATACTAGGAAACCAAAACCAACGCCGGTAACCATACTCTTCTTCGAGAAGTATAAGAGAGTCAGTTTTGTATCTATTGATAATGTCTAACTTCATAGCTACCTAGGGTTATAACGCCTTAATAAACGGCGCAAAATAGCAGGCTAAACTAAGCGAAGAATGAGCGCAAGCCTGCTGTTTTGCGTCCATTGTTTAATTAATTTGTTATGTTTTATTGCAAACACTGCCAATTTCATTTTTTAACGCTTCAAACTTAATTAACGACTCTTTTGCATGAGTGGAAACCATGTCCAATGAGCTTGAAAATATGTAACGCTTTTCCAACGAGCTTAATAGTGTTTTCAAATACGTGGACTTACTTAAAGCGCTCTTATGTTTGATACAGTGGATCTCACTGGTAGGTAAACCCGCAAACTCAACAAGCTCATTAATTGGCAAATACAGATGAGATATTTCATTTGCTAGTAACTCATCCTGATAGTGTTTACCGTACAAGAATATAGCGCCAGAAAAACCTATAACCAGCCCCAAAACGAAAGTTACGACGAGTTTTAAGTTTTTCACAATTGCCCTCGTAAAACATAACGCCGTTGTAACCGGCTAATAATAGTTGGCTAAAATTTGTGAGGTACGAACAAAGCCAACTGTTATTTGTCCGCGTTTACGACCTTGTTATAGCTACAATTTCTCCCTAGCATGCCATTTCGAAATAGCTATCGATAAATCAAACTCATTCCTGAAATTTGATTTTCTATGTGAATAGGAAGCTGGGCTAAAAGATACACTATTTGCAAGTTCATCTATGAAAGTGCGTCCAAATGTTTTAAAAGTGGTTATTTCGGTGTTGGTTAATTCTATATCAACCTCAAAAACAGCAAAAGTACCGCATACAACTGACAGGTACATACTACTTTCATTTTGAAACAAGGTCCATGACCAGCTTCTCTGATCTACAACAACCATTCAGACTCCAGTAGCTATAACGCTTGCCGTAAACGGCACAAAATAGCAGGCTAAAATTTGCGACGAAGGAGCACAGCCTGCTGTTTTGTGTCCTTTGTTTAACGGCCTTGTTAGCTTTCGCTTACACCAACTTGTTGTGCCACTTGACCTGTTAGGGAAAAATGAACCTCAATATCAGTTGGTTCAATATTTTCAATTTTATACTCACCACCCAACAGCCAAGGTTTTGTTAAGCTATAAATTTGGTTGTGTGATAATGATTTACCTGACTCTATTAAATCACCTACCATTTGAACTGCAAAGTATTCTATAACGAACTCTTTATCAGCTAACAACTCATTGAAGTCTTCAGGTGTCTCAGCTACTTGTGAGAACTCACCGCCTCCTGAATCAAGCCACCAAACTTGGCCATTATTTACATTTTGAACAAATGCATCACCGGAAGCTGAAAGCAATATAGGTAAATATTCTCCACCCAATAACCACTCCCATTCAGATAACAGAGTGTCTCGTTCAAGGTGCGAGAAATTTACCGTTAAGTCATTTAATGTCATCTGCACTTCCTAGAAAGCTAACGCCCTGTTAATGGGCGGATTACGCTTGGCTAAAATTAGCGAAGAATGAGCGCCAGCCAAGCAGTAAGGCGTCCATTTTAAACAGCTTGTTAGGTTACGAGCCTCAATCTACACTGTGATACTGTGCTGCTTGTTCGTAACAGTTAACACATACAACTGACATTTGATTAAATTCTCTGAATTTTTCTGTCATGCCGTCCTCTTGCTCAAAGACAGCCTCACATTGATAACACCAAGCTTGAAGATCATTCGGAACGCTTGAGTTTTCAATGAAACCGACAGGCTCTCCCTCAGGTTTGACCAGGTGACCACATAGTACGGCAGCCACTCGCTTTCCATGCTTACCGCAATCAATATACATCGGTTCTATATCTGTACTCATTAGTAACCTAACGCCCGATTAACGGGTAAAAAATTGTGGGCTAAAATTGAGCGAAGCGAATAGCCCGCAAGTTTTTTATCCCTGTTTAATTGCTTGTTATGCGTTGACACACCGCTTTTAAAGCGCTTGCGCCTGCACCAATAAGCCAAACTTTACATTTAAAAACACTCACCAAACCAAAAATTGCAAAGAAGCGTTCGACTGGTGAATGACATTTCTGGTCACAGCTTAAATTGAAAAATGAAAAGCCAAGACCAGCTTAAAACTTAATTACGCCACTGTACCTAAAAGCTAATTTGAAGAAAAGACTTGGAGTAAAAACCGTTTTAAAGACAGCGATTTAAAGTGACGCATAACGCCTTAATAAACGGCGGAAAATAGCAGACTAAACTAAGCGAAGAATGAGCGCAAGCCTGCTGTTTTGCGTCCATTGTTTAATTAATTTGTTATGTTTCTTTGTTCTCGGTTATTTCTGCAAATTTACCTGATATTTTTTGACCTTGAATCTTATTTGAATACCAATAGTAAAAAGGAAAGCCAAGTATGGCTGAAAATGCCGTGCCAACTGCAGATCCTAAGGGAGCAATGAGTAAACCAAGTACCCCTTGTTCAAGTTGGCCTGACTGTATCGCAGTTAGAAAAACTAGTGCTGCACCAAATAAGCCTGCACCAAACCCCAAAATTGCGGAAATGGTTACAATAGAAATAAAATCGAGCTGACTTCTAAAGCTCCTTTTCACAAATGCCTCCTGAAACATAACGCCGTTGTAACCGGCAAAAAATTGTTGGCTAAAATGTGAAGCGAAGCGTAGCAGCCAACAGTTTTTTGTCCGCGTTGACGACCTTGTTATGCGTTGACACACAAATTTAGAAGCGCTTGCGCCTGCACTAATAAGCCAAAGTTTAAATTTAAAAACACCCACCGAACCCAAAATTGCAAAGAAGCATTCGACTGGTGAATGACCTTTCTGGTCACAGCTTAAATTGAAAAACGAAAAGCCAAGACCAACTTAAAACTTGATTACGCCACTGTACCTAAAAGCTGATTTGAAGAAAAGACTTGAAATAAAAACTGCATTAAAGACAGCGATTTAGAATGACGCATAACGCCTTAATAAACGGCGGAAAATAGCAGGCTAAACTAAGCGAAGAATGAGCGCAAGCCTGCTGTTTTGCGTCCACTGTTTAATTAACTTGTTATGTTTCAAACCCACAGTTTCCAGCGGTAAAGATTACCCTCGGTTTCAGATGCTAAATCAACATAGCACTCTGTTAAGTGCTTAAGATGTTTAGCATTTAAGTCTGTTTTAATTTTAAAACCTGAGAAGTATATACCGTCAAGTTGATACTTAATCATCGTATCATGATGTTCCCAATGATAGATTTTTCTAAAGTATTCTTTAGCCATTTTCTCGCTAGGAAAGGAAAACACTAATTCGAATTCAGTAGATTCTAAATCAGAGTGATCTTTTCGAAGTGACTTAACTATTGTTTCGATTCTATCCATGCTCAACTTGAAACATAACGCCCCGCATAAGGGGCTAAATTATAGCTGGCTAAACTTTAGCGAGGAACGAGGTACAAGCCAACTATTATGTGTCCCGTTGCCTTAATGCGTTTGTTATGTAACGTTACCAATGTAAGTGTGACACTGCTTGTTTATATGAGCCTAGAGCTGCATAAAAAGCATATTTAAACCGCAATTTTTTAACGAATACTTGATAAAGAAAAACTGGCAACAACCAAATAGTAAATAAGAACACCTGAAGAAATATAGCGATGAATACTAATTGATTCATAATGCCGTCTACAAGAAACACAATTAATACGAACATATTAATAATTAAAAATGCTCGAATAGCCCAACGAGCATCTGTCACTAGCTCTCTTAATTCTTTGGTCTGGCTAACTTGTTTCATTTTTCTTCAAAGTTACATAACAGTTTATTCTCTCCCAAAATGCCTGAATAAATACCGACAAAACGGGCTATATTACGTGTCCCAATATTCACACAAGAAAAGTTCATTGTAAACATGAGTTTAGGATGTCCAATTTTGCTCAGTTGTGAAAATTGGACAAAACGCGGCGTAATAATGTTATTGGACAAATTGCAAACCACTGTCTATATAAACAGTGTCTTTTTTAAACTGTTTTATACTTATGAAATCGCCTTTTCTTACCATGGTGCAAGAGCATATGTATCTTCGCCGTTATGCAAAAAGAACCATCGAGTCTTATTTACGATGGATTGCAGCTTATATTCGTTTTCATGATATGCGTCACCCATGTGTGATGGGAAATATGGAAGTTGAGCTATTTTTAAGTCACCTTGCAAATCAACAAAATGTTGCGCAAGGTACGCAATCTCAGGCTTTAAATGCGCTAGCCTACTTATATAAAGATATCTTAAGTACCCCGCTTTCTTTAGATTTAAACTTTAATAAAAGCCAAAGAGCTCGAAAATTGCCTGTCGTTCTTACAAAAGAGGAAGTCGCTACACTGTTTAAAATGTGTAATACGCGTCATTATTTATCTTGTGCTTTGCTTTATGGCAGTGGATTAAGGCTTATGGAGGCTATGCGTTTACGAGTGCAAGATATCGACTTCGATTATCATTGTATCCGTATCTGGGATGGTAAAGGAGGCAAAAATCGGGTTGTCACATTAGCAAAGGAGTTAGTACCTCTCTTAACTGCACAAATCCAACAAGTGCAAAGTCATTTAATGCTCGATTTAAAGAACCCATTATTCGATGGGGTATGGATGCCGCATCGATTACGTGACAAATATAGAGGACAAAATAAAAAGCTTAATTGGCAGTATTTATTTCCATCATCAAAACTCAGCCTTGATCCCGAAACAAAGCAATTTAGGCGTCATCATGTTGATGAAAAGCAAGTGCAAAGAGCAGTAAAAAAGCCGCACAACTAGCAGGTATCACCAAAGCAGTCACACCACATACTCTGCGTCACTCTTTTGCGACTCATCTATTGCAAAGTGGTGCTGATATACGAACAGTTCAAGCACAATTAGGCCATAGTGATGTAAGAACAACGCAAATTTATACCCATGTTATTCAACAAGGCGGTCAAGGCGTGGTGAGCCCGATGTCACATTTATCGATCCCGAAATAATCTAACTGTGGCTAATTGGTTTACTCATGAATTGATATAAATGACAGTTCTTTATAGGCTTTCAGAGAATTATTTTAGTGTTAGCAGCATTAATTGAAAATTCAAAGAAACTATAGAACAAGCTAATTCAGTACAACTGACATTGAAAAAAGCGCAGTCCGTTGCGCTTGCCCAACACGAGCCAAAATTAACTCAGTTGAAAAAGGTTATTTGTATTCGCTTTAAAACTTAGTTACACGCGCCTAACTTTTTCCAAACCGCCCATTGGCTTGAATATTGAGCTGGGTTTTGACCACGTGTCCACCACTTAGCTTCATATAACTCACCGTTTAAGCTCGCTTTATTACCCGCGGTATACACCTTGTTATTATTCCACTCGGCTACTGCGCAATCACTGCTGCTATCAACCACTTTAATGGTGTTTGCCTTTGACTGTGTGCTTAACCCCGTTGCATCAGTCGCCACAGCGTAAATGCGCACATTACCTAATTGGTTGGCTGTGAAGCTTGCCGCGTAAGGCGCTTGTGTACTCACGCTCACTTGTTTGCCATTCACAAAGTAAGCAACTTGTTTAAGGTCGCCATCTTTGTCATTTGCGCTAACAGTGAGTGATAAACGCTCACCAAGTTTTACCGTTTGGCCTTGGCTTGGTGACAACAGCGTCACTTCTGGTGCCGTTGGCGTTGGCTCTTTGCTTTCATTTACCACCACTGTAACTGCTTTGGCAGTTGTCGTTGCACCTTTGTCGTCTTTTACAATGGCGCTAAAGCGGTAGCTACCAGCTTCGTCTGCCTTCCAATTAAATTGATAAGGTGCGCTATTTAGACGAGTTAGCAACTGGCCGTTAATGGTCACTTCAACCAGCTTTACATCGCCATCACTGTCTTGAGCATCGAGGTTAAAGTTAACGCTTTGCCCTTGTTCAACCTCAGTATTGTTTAGTGGGCTGATGAATTGCACGCTCGGCGCTTGATTTGGCTTGTCAGTAACGCCGCCACACTCTAGGCCTTTTTTCCATACGCCCCATGACCCTGAGTTGCTACCCGGGTTTTGGTCTCGGTTCCACCACTTGGCTTCGTATTCAAAGCCATCAAATGAGACTTTTTGACCCGACGTATACACGCGACCGCCCTGCCAAGGTGCGGTATTACATTGACTCGGATCGATTAGAGTAAAGCTAACCGTTTGCGCATCTGCTTTAGCGCCATCGTTGTCTGTTGCACGAGCAGCAACCACGAACTGTCCGGTATTGTTTGAAGTAAACTTGGTTTCGAATGGCACTTGTGTGTCAGTTGCATGTAGTTGACCGTTTACAAAAAACTCTACCTTTTCGACACGTCCGTAATCGTCTTGTGCATTTGCAGTAATGGTCACGTCCGTGCCCACAGTAAAGCGCGCGTTTACGTTAGGGCTAGACAGGGTAATCGTTGGCGCTTTATTTTCAGTACAAGCAAAAACCCCCACTTGCTTAAAGGCTTCACCAATGGCTTTGGTGTCATACCCTAAGTCTTTTGCTGATGCGGTTACGCCACAGGCAAGTGATTCAAAGTTGCCGTTATAAACCCAAAAGTTTTTGTTGGCGTTGTACATCACTTCATAGGCTTTTTTTACACCCCAGTTAGGCGTATTTGCTAATAAATAGAAAGCTTTATTAAACACACCTGAACTACTATGAACGCCCATGCCCGGTTTGAATTTATCTGCATGACCAATTGAACGACCATCTTTTTCAGGGTTCGCCATATAACGCAGTGCAGTGCGGTTTTTGAAAATACTTGCGCCAATTAACCAGTCAACTTCACAGCTGCCATCCGGCTTTTGGTTCATGTAACATTCCAGCGCTTCTGAGGTCATATCAGAAAAGGCTTCATTCACACCGCCCGACATATTGCTGTAGACCAACTTTGAGTTTTGATGCGTCACGCCGTGGCCGATTTCGTGGGCAACAACCCCTAATGATGTGAATGGGTAAACGCCATAATTGGCTAAGTCGCCGTCACCAAAGGTCACTTCTTTACCATTCCAAAAGGCATTCAAATAATCTTCACGGTAATGAATACGCATCACCAAATCACCAGTTAGGGCGCGGCTATCAAACCAATCTTTGAATAGGTCTATGGTGGCTTGGCCATAATACATTGCGTCGTTTAGCGGTGAGTAAGCACCATTCACGCTTTTATGGGTGTTTTCATAGCAAGGGAACTGAAACGTTTCAGTATTTGTCGTGCCGTGCTCCATGTCAATAACACGAATATCTGTGTGCGACATTTCACATTGTCCATTGCCTAGCTCTTTGGCATGAAAATGGGGTTTATCGGTTCCATAATGATGTAGGCCGATCTTTTCATTACCGCCGGGACCTGAGCCCACTCTGGTGTGGTGCAAGGTTTCAATACGATTTAAAACTGCCCCTGAATGCGCATCAATGGTAAACTCTGGGCGCGTTGGTGCACCTTGTGTTTCAGCCAAAATAGAGACTAAGTAAGCCAATTTAAGCTCACCATTATGCGGGAATATAATCAGCTCAGCTTGCTCATCAGATGATGAAATAAGTGCTTTAATTTGCTCTCTAGCAAACGCGATTGCTTTATCAGCGTCGATGCTCGGAATAACTGTATCTATGCTTGGCTTTGTGATCACCGAGCCACTAATAGACTTTATTTCGCCCTCAGTTTGAAACCAAGCACTGAACACATTTTTCTCTTCATGGTGAGTGACAATTTCACCACCATAAACACGCACACCTTTATAATATTGGCTGCGGCGCAAATGCTTACCATCAGCAGATTTTGTGTGTGTTCTGAATTCAAAATCGCTTTGAGACGACGAGCTTGCTACTCTAAAAAAGCTATCATTTTGTGATAACTGAGACTTTAAGCTGTTTTGTAACTGTTTGTTATTATGAAGACTTACCGGCTCACTGGCCATTGCAGTCACACTGGTTAATGCACTTGCCCCCATGCTCGCAGCCACAAAAAAGGCCACCTTACTCATTTTTAACATTTTTATTCTCTTTTATATCTTTATTACTTAACCTGAGATCAGGTTATTTAGGTGCGTCCATGCACCTAGAATGAACTTGGTTTTGATTATTGATTTATGAAGGTTAAAGCTTGCGCCATACGCCGCCGTTTCCTGGAGTTTGACCGCGCGTCCACCAGCGAGCTTGGTAAGTTTCGCCGTTATGCTCAACTTTATCGCCACCGGTATAAACTAGGTCGCTACGCCATGCGCGAACTTTGCCGTCATCTGGGATGATCTCGGCCCACACACCGCCATTGCTTGGTATTGCACCTTTGGTCCACCAACGTGCACGATACTCAACGCCTTTGTACTTAACCGTGTTTCCGCCTGTGTAAACCTTGTTAGGGTCCCATGTTGTGTCATCGTTACCCGGTGGAGTTGGCTCAGTTACTTCAACGTTATTAATGGTTACGTTGAATTCGCGTGTCACTGTGTGCTTGCCATCAGTCACTGCAACACTGCCTTTTACAGTGGTGGTTTTAGCCACTTCGCCCGCTTTAAGTGTCACACTTGCGCCATTGCCAACTACAGTGTGGCCAGGCACCCGCCATGTGTAAGACAGTGCTTTGCCCTCAGGATCATTGGCCGTTACGTTCAGTGTTTTTGACGTGTTTTCGTCTAAAGTTACTGCTGCAACTGAGCCCACTACTGGCGCTTTGTTTTCTACAACTGGAGCTTTTACAGTCACTTTGACTGAACGATTAACTGTGTTAACGCCGTCGCTTACGCTCAGGTTAACGGTGTAAACTGAGTCCGTGGTTACTTTAGGCGCTGCGATGATTACGCTGTCATTTTCAGTCTGAAGATTAAGCGCTGCGTCACCTTGCCAGTTAAAGGTCACAGCTTTGCCTTCTGGATCTGTCGCGGTAGCAGTTAGAACATGAACATCCCCCGCGTTTAGTGTGATCTGCTCAACAAGCGTCACAATTGGGGCTTTGTTTTTCGGCTTAGGTGGCACAACCTCTCCCGCTAATCCTTCGTGCATAGCGTTTAAGATATCGCCGTTATCTGCATCGATTTCCCATGCAAATAAACCAGCTAAATTATGCTCACGTACATAACGACCTTTGGCACGCACAGAGCGAGGACTATCATAAGTAACCAATGTGCCCTTTTGACGGTTCCAAACATAAGCGGCTTCTGCTTGTTCATCGTACCCTACTTCAAACCCGTTAATACCTTGCTCGTCTTGACCGATCATGTGGGCTTTTAAGCCTTTATAATCAATCACACCCGCTTCCCACACGCCTTGTGACGTTGAACCTTTCAGCTTGCCATTCGCAGGGGCGGTCATTGGGTTGCCTTCAATTTCAGCATTTTGTGGGTAAACCCCTTCCCAACCGCGGCCATACATAGCAGTGCCCACTACCAGCTTGTCGCTTGGCACACCTTGCTTAAGTAGTAATTGGATTGCGTTATCTAGCGTGTAGGCAGGGCCTTTTCTTGGCTCGCCGTTTTCGTCAACACCTGTGCCGTTACACTCGTCTGCACTCAAATGAGAGCCACAGTAAATCGCAGTTTGGTGACCCGTTACGTTGTTCCAACCTCCGGCAAAGTCGTAAGTCATGGCAAAAATGTAGTCCATGTGCTCAGCAGCTTGCTTGTAGTCTACGTCTTCAATTTTGTCGTAACCTGTACCAATGGCAGAGGTCAGTTCAAACTCACGACCCATTTCGATTTCTAACTCATCAAGCATCTCTCGTAGCTCTTTCATTAGAATGATGTACACTTCGCCGTCTTTTTCAGAGCCTAGATCTGGGTTTGCACCATCACCACCCGGGAATTCCCAGTCGATGTCGATACCGTCGTAGAACTTCCACGTTTTTAAGAACTCGCGCATTGAGCTAACAAAGGTGTCGCGGTTTTCTTTTTTGTCGAAATCGAAGAATGGATCAGAGAGTGTCCAACCACCTACCGATGGTAAAATCTTCAGATCAGGATTGCGCTTTTTCAGTGCCATAAGCTGCGCGTAAGTACCACGAATTGGATCTTTGCTGCTCACACCCGGTAGTGCTTTTTGTACTGCCGCCCACGGATCGTGAATAACGACTTCGTAATCTTTTGAGCCACCACATGCCAGTTCAAGGGCACGTAAGCTGTTGCCGTTTTCAATTTCTGAGAGCGAGTCATTTGGGCCACACACAGGAATAAAGCCGTAAAGTAGGTGAGTAATGTTGTCAGCTGGGATCTGAGTCACATCGAATTTACGACCATAGATACCCCACTCTACAAAGTAAGCGCCAACCACCGTATTTGGATCGGTGTCGAACTTTTTATTGTTAGGGTTAACGTTGAGTTTAAGTGGCTCTAAGTGACCGCCGTCTGTGTCGGCAATGACAATTGGCTTAGACGCAGACATAGCACAGCCGCTGGAATCACATAGGGCAATACGCAGCTGATGACGGCCAGACTTATGATACGGGAAGCGAATAGTACCGCCTGTCGTGCCTGCCGATAAAGTGCCTTCGTTCACCACTTTATCGTCAAAGTATACTTTGTAGCTGTCACCGCCTTTGCCAGACCATGCGTTCCATTCAATTTGAATGTCGACAACCTCTTTGGCTTGAATTAGTTGCTTATAAGAGCCACGACCATAGATGTTTACATCAACAAATGAGTAGTTTTGTGGCTTCCAGTTAATGCTTGGCGTTGATGGTGCGGCAAATGATGCGGCACTTGCTAAAGCTGCACCTACGGCGGCAGCTGTGGTTAAATATTTAAACATGTTGTATTTACCTTACTGAGTATTATTAGAGTTTTTTCCAAACAGAACTTTGGCCCGGTGTTTGACCGCGCGTCCACCAGCGAGCTTGATAGCGCTGACCTTCAAAAGTGACAATGGCGCCACCTTGGTAGGCTTTGTTGGAGTTGTATGAATTGGTGTCGTCACCACCGCTTTGGACTAATTCCCAAGCTTGGCTAGAGTCTGGCGCTTGGCCGCGTACCCACCATTTGGCGCGGTAAGTTTTGCCTTTATAAACGGCTGTATTACCTGCGGTATAAACCTTGTTCGCATCCCATGTGTCTTTACCTGTTGGAGGTGTAGGTTCAGGCTTGTCTACTTTATTCGTGACGTTAATCACCAGCGGCACGGTTTTACTGATGAAGCCGTCTGACACCGTTACCTTGCCATCAAAACGCGTGTCTGCATCCACTTGCGGCGCAGTCACTGTGATAGTTGAACCTTGACCTGTGAAACGCACAGCAGCAGGTAACTGCCAGTCGAAGTTCAGTATTGCTTGCTCGTCATCGAAAGCATGCACATGCAGGTGCTTACTTTGCCCTTCTTCTAGCGTCAGCGGCGCTGGCGTATGCACAGTCGGTGCGGTATTGGTTGGCTTTTTGTGTACTTTAAGATTAAAGCTGTGCGCCTTATTGCTTAAGAAAACTTGATTGCTCTTGATGTTTTCAGCGTCGAATTCAATCTCACCACTGGCATTTTGCACACCAATACGGATCAAGCTGTCAAAGCCAGATACCAGCTTGTTGGCAAAATCAGCCTGCCACTGGTTGGCATTCGCTGCAGTCACATCGAACTTTTCTTGAATCAGCTCTCGGCCATTTTCGTCAAATAAACGTGCCCAAATGGTGTCACCGTTTTGTGCTTCTTGGCCTTGCTTTACAAAGTAGTCAAAGGCAAACCAAGTATTAGGGGCTGGCGTTGAGGCATCATCGCGCTTGATGGTGATGTCGCTACAGTTGTAGAAACCTTCACCAACCACATCGTCACGTTGCCAACGGCTATACAAAATAGCATCGCCATCAAAACGCTCCGGTATAGCAACGTCCATCTCGTAGTAACGATGACCATCTGGTGCCATAAAGAAGTCAACATTGCCGTGCGCTTGCACCAGCTCTAAGTCGCCCCATGCCAGTGGTTTATTTTTAAAGTCCACACCCGGTTTAGTTAAATAAAACTGCCAAAAGCTAGGATTATGTGGCGTGGTTGCGCGGTAGCGGATCTTAATTTTGCCTTCGCCATTGGGCACCACTTCGGTTTTTTGCCAATCTGCTGAAGGAATATTCATGCCCGCCTTGCTGGCATTACCTGCCGCACATAGCGTGCCGTCAGGCACATTGGCTTCAACCGCGCTTTGGTTGTTGTAATCCGCAGTATTGACTGCAAACTCATGGCGCTGAATAAGTGGTTCATGTTTTGACTGTAAATATGCTGCGCGACAAGCAGCATTTGGAATATTAGAGCCATCTTCTGGCCACCAATATCCACCTTGCTCGTGACAAATCGTTTGTCTGGCTTTAGGAAAATCCATATAGCCGTGCGCATTGACTTTGCCAATGAGCCCCGCCCCTAAAGCGACGCCAACGGCGCATAAGGTGAGTTGTTTTTTCATGGTTTACTCGTTTTTATTGTCGATTCCAATTTGTTTTAAACATGACTTTACTCACGTCGCTGACCCTTTCGGTCGCAACCTGTCAATCATTCATGTTGAAAACGTTGATAAAGGAGCGGCCTAACGACCACTCCCCGTTGGGAACCCTGATGGGTTAAAGGCTACATACTTTTTGCCATGCGCCACCGTCACTTGGCGTGCCGTTGGTCCACCACTTGGCTTTGTAAACTGCGCCGTTGTGGATCAGAAGATCGCCCCCGACTGCATGACTTGGCTGACCCGCCCAGTTTGTGCGAGGCCAATTCGGATAGGTGTTAATGTTGTTTACATTGACACCTTCACAAGTCTTGCCATCTGGCGGGGTGTTGTCATCACTGCCACCACCATTGCCTGTGTCAGGCTTAGTCGCAATAGGTAACTCAGGGTATTCAGAGGTGAAGGCATACTTGTTACCGTCTTTTTCAACCACAAAGTTCACCGGACCTGTAATTGGCATGTAGTACATCACTTGCGCATTGACAGTTTCGCCGGGTTTAAATGACTCAAGCTGACCGCCCCACTGGTTTTTGAAGGTGATAGAGAAACGGTGGAATTCATTCTCAAAACCGCCAATGTTATTGCCTGCACTATTTGACGCATCGTGCTCTACTGCCATGCCCAGCTTTTTGCGTGCATTCCAGTTCGATTTAAAAATCGGTGACGTCGAAGTCGGGACGTTAAAGGTAATCGTCGCACCAGTCAGATCCAGCTCTGAGTTGTTGGTAAACGCAAAGGTTGGACGAATTGGGTAGTTTTGATCACCAACCGGGAAGTCTTTGGCGACAAAACGAATATCGACAGCTTTTTCTGGCGCAACAAACTCTTTGTCACCTAGGTTAGTGTTGTATGCCACACCACTTTGGTTAAAGGTGTTGTACGCTAAAGACGTCATGGTTGACCCCATGAAGTATTCGCCTTTGTCTGCATGGTAGTCAAAGTCACCTGCCAGTTCCCAGAACATCACCCCGCCGAGACCCTTTTCAACCACATAGTCGAGTTTGGTTTTCATCGACTCTGTGTCTTCCATTGAAAGGAATACTTTTTTCTCGGCGTTGTATAACCAAGGAGCTACCGCAACGTCGTCGTAATGACGCACATAGTCACCTTTAAATACATCATCCGGATCTGAGTCAGGCGTTAGACCATAAACCCCTAGGTAGCTTGGATTAATACCATGCTCTAGGTTTTTAGCGTGCCAAAGTGGGTTAGACCCTGCTGCAACTTCTTGGCCGTTTTCGATGTCGTGCCATAAGTTATCGATACCAATGGCGCCGTTACCACACTTGTTCTTTTCACCAATGCCAGTGCCTTTTGGACAGTCATTTTGGTTAGGTAAAGGTGCACGACCCCACAGGCCATTTTCTCCACCGCGTACGTCTTTAAAGCCACGGGTATAGTAAGGAATACCAATGTTAATGCGCCCTGCAGGCATAGTGCCGCGGAAGTAATTCACCGCCCAATCAGTATTTAAATAACCGATGCCACCAAACTCTTTGGTGTTATAGACATTCCAAGTTTTCAGCTCTGTATCTTTACCTGTGTCGTAAAGTGGCGCATTGTGGCCAACGTGATCATTCCACGCACCGTGAAGGTCGTACGTCATGATGTTTACAAAGTCTAAATACTGAGCCGTTTGGAATGTTTCCATACCGCGTAGTAGGTAGCCTGATGACGGCGCGGCAATGGTTAACATGTAGTGTTTACCGTCTTGCTCACCTGCTTTATCAAGGGCTTCACGTAGGTCTTTCATCAGTACTTGGTACGAGTTGTTTAAACCTGCACGACGTGCGTTACTGATCGCAAAGTCTTCTGGGTGACCTGTGTCTTTCATTGATGACGGGTATTCATAATCCACGTCTAGACCATCAAAGTCATAGGTTCTTAAGAACTCAACTGAGCTATTAACAAACGCATCGATACCAGCTTGGTTAACACTGCCATCTTCATTGGTGGTCATGGTGTAAAAACCGCCGTTGTTAACGCGTTTACCCGTTTCGTCAAAGTAACCGCCGGTTTCAGCCCAACCACCTACCGAGATAAGCGTTTTCACGTGCTTGTGTTTTTTCTTGTATTTGCTCAGTAAGTTAAAGTGACCTTTGTATGGCAGAGATGGGTCCATTTCTGCACCTTCAACACCCGGCCAAGTCATGTTAGTGGCAGCATTGCCTTCGGCATTGGGGTTACCAATGCTGATTTCGTTTTTGTCATTCACATGGGCAAACGCGTAGTTAATATGGGTGATCTTGTCCCACGGAATATCATCAACTAGGTAGCTTGGTTGGCCGTTTTTACCATGACGCCAGCTTGTGAAGTAACCAATCACGCGTCTTTGGTGATCGGCCCCCATTTTTTCACGGCCCTCGGTGTCGTAAATATCACAGTATGCAGGCGTCACACCCGGTGTTTGGTATAAACCTGCTGGACGACAGTCTTCATGTGACACATCACCGTCATTGGTGTCTTTCACCACAAAGGTGCGGCTGATGATGTCCGACGCTAAACCGTGTTCGTCTTCAGCAACTAGGCTAAATACTTGACGTCCAGCCGAGGTGGCTTTCCACACAACTTGGTGTTCATTTTCAGTGCTTGTTGCAAGCACTTCACCGTTTAGTTTGAGCGTTTGTGTAAGCTTGTCACCATCTGAGTCGCTGGCTACCAGCGTGAACACAATCTCACTGCCGACTTCTAACTCACTCGGTAACTGAGCGGCAAGCCTTGCAACAGGCGCATTGTTTTTGTCTTTTGGTGGTTCTGCCGTCACCGTGATCTTACGGCTAACAGAGCGCGCCGTTGCACCGTCATCGTCTAGTGCTACGCCATGAAATTCATGAGTACCCGCTTTGGCCTTCCAAAAGAAAGTATATGGCGCATTACTTAAAACCGTGACCAATGAGTCATTGTGGTAAATCGCAACATGTTTAATTACACCGTCACTGTCTTGTGCACTAAAGTCGAGCGTGACTTCTTCGTTTTCTTGCACAGACAGGTCTGCCGCCGGCTTAAGTAATTTAACCGATGGCGCTTGGTTTTCTGGCTCAGCAGAACCACAAGCACCTAGCTTAGTCCACTCTTGCCACTGACCTGAGCGAGCTTTTGGTGAAGAGCGGTTCCACCAATTAGCTTTGTAGGCAACATCGTCTTGCTGAACTTGATTACCGCCAGTGTAAACTTTCCCTGACTCCCATAGAGGGATATTTGTACAATCTACAGCGGCAAAAGCGGGCGCACTCAGCATGGCTAACACCAAGGCTGAAGGCTTGAATCCCCTGCGCACTAAATTGAAATGTTTCATATTTTGTTCCTGACCTTAATTATTGTGATTTAAACAACCAACTAATTTAAAAATCACTTATTTACCCATTTAAGGGGCAAAAAAAGTCTAGAACACAATTTTTAAATCACAAAACTTTAACATTTGTGATTTTTTGAATTTTAAAAAAGTAGTGATTAGCAATAAAGGATGAGATAAAAAATAATCAAAAATGAGAACGCCGCCAAAATACCCATATATAACATATAGATATAAGTTTCCTTGAGTTTATGCACTGAAGAAATATCTGATTAAAAACTACAAAAAATCGTTACCTTTACTTTACGAAACTCACTGAGCATACCAGTCACAAATAATATAAAAAGATTACCAAAATAAATTATTATAATACTTTAGGTTCAAACCAAACCTTAAACTAGTAATTTGACTAAATGCTTTGAAAAGAAGTGCTTAGTCAAAACTGTTAAAAATTTGATATTTATTCTTATTTAACAAGTCAGTTTTAATACCTTTTCACTACCCATCTATTATTAATAATTTAGCAAAAATAAGCAGGAGAATAGCAATGCTCTCTCAATTAGTTGAGTTTTTCCAGTTCTGGCAGAATTGAAAAACAATTCTTTATACTTAAAGAAGCAAGTCTCTCCTCTAATATTAAAACTTTAAAGTGTCTATATTTAAACCAAGAAATTAAGATGGGATAAGAAAAATGAAGAACAATAGTCGGGCGCTATTTGTAGAAGGCGAAACCATATCCTAGTTTGAATATGTTAAAAAGCACATTAAAGTATAAGAAGAATACATGCCCGCTTAATCTAAGATTTTTACAGATTAAGCAGAGCATGGAGTGTGATTCATAATAAAAAAGGCGTCCTTGCCAAAAGAAAAATTTATGCGTTAGCTATATGTCATACCAATCCTCAAAATAAATAAAGAGGATTCGTAATAAAGTTACAGCTTTGTCCATACAGAGCTAGTGCTTGGGTTTTCGCCACGTGTCCACCAGCGCGCTTTGTATTGTGTACCTTCGTACCAAACTAAGTCGCCGCCAACATAAACTGTATTGGCATCCCAAGTTGTTTTACCTGTATCAGCAAGGTTATTGACTGTGACGTTGAAAGTACGAGAAACCGTATTAACACCATCGCTCACACTCACTGTGCCTTGTACTGTTTCAGTTGCAGTCACTTCGTTAGCCGTTAATGTTACTGAGCTACCAGAACCCGTTACTGTATGACCTGGTACTGACCAAGTGTATGTCAGCGCTTGATTCTCAGGGTCATTGGCAGTTACAGAAAGTGACGTAGATGTTTTTTCATCAACAGTTACATCAGCAACAGTACCTACGACTGGTGCTTTGTTATCTGAAGCCGGTGCTTTAACAATCACTTTAACTTGACGGTTTACTTCGTTTTTACCGTCTGACACTTTAAGGCTTAGGGTATAAACGCTGTCTACTGTGACTGTTGGGGCAGCAACAGACACACTTGCGCCATTCGCTGTTAGCGTGAGTGCTGGATCTGCAGACCACTGGAAAGACACTGCTTTACCTTCTGGATCAGTCGCTGTCGCTGAGACAGTTGCAGATTTACCAGATTCGATTGTTACCTCTGATACCAAAGTAACCACTGGTGCGCGATCTACTGGCGTATCACTTGCACCTAGGCCTTCATGCATTGCATTTAAGATATCGCCGTTATCAGCATCGATTTCCCATGCAAATAAACCACCTAGGTTGTTAGCGCGAACGTATTGGCCTTTTGCCTTTACAGAGCGTGGGCTATCATAAGTGATTAGTTTACCTGTACTACGGTTCCACACGTAAGCGCCTTGTGCTTGCTCGTCATAGCCTACTTCAAAGCCATTCACGCCCTGCTCGTTGGCACCTATCATGTAAGACTTAACGCCTTTATAATCAATGACACCTGCTTCCCAAACGCCCTGCGCTTTGGTGCCTGTTAACTTGCCATTACCCGGTGCTGTCATAGGGTTATCAGCAATCGTAGCATTTTGTGGATAAACACCTTCCCAACCACGTCCGTACATAGCCGTGCCCACGACTAGCTTCTTACTTGGTACACCTTGTTGAAGCAATAACTTGATTGCATTATCAATTGTGTAAGCAGGGCCTTTACGAGGTTCGCCTTTGTCATCTAAGCCAGTACCATTACACTCGCCCGCACTGATGTGAGAACCACAGTAAAGTGCTGTTTGGTGACCAGTTACATTATTCCAACCACCAAAGAAGTCATAGGTCATCGCGAAGATGTAATCCATGTACTGAGCAGCTTGCTTGTAATCAACGTCTTCAATCTTGTCGTAACCTGTACCAATCGCTGAAGATAACTCATATTTACGACCTGTTTCAGCCTCTAGACCATCAAGCATGGTACGTAGCTCTTTCATAAGTGCAACATAAGCGGCACCATCTTCAGGGCTACCTAGGTTAGCATTAGGACCGCCACCACCTGGGAATTCCCAGTCAATGTCGATACCGTCGTAAAATTTCCACGTTGTTAAGAACTCTTTCATTGAGTTAACGAATACGTCACGATTTGCTTTAACCGTAAAGCCATGGAAAGGGTCTGAAAGTGTCCAACCGCCTACAGAAGGAAGAATTTTAAGATCTGGATTACGTTGCTTAAGCGCCATTAACTGTGCATAAGTACCACGAATTGGGTCTTTACTGTTGATACCAGGCAATGCTTTTTGTATTGCAGCCCATGGATCATGAATTACGACTTCATAATCTTTTGAGTCGCCACATGCAAGCTGAAGCGCACGTAAGCTGTTACCATTTTCAATTTCACCTAGTGAGCTATTCTCACCACAGATTGGAATGAAGCCATAAAGAATGTGCGTTAGGTTATCGACAGGGATCTTAGTTACATCATAGTCACGACCGTAGATCCCCCACTCTACAAAGTAAGCACCAACCACAGTGTCTGTTTGTTTCGGATACGTTTTGTTATTTGGATCAACATTCATAGCCAATGGCGCAAGGTGACCACCATCTGTATCTGCAATGACAATCGGTTTTGCAGCTGACTTAGAACATCCTGTTGCGTCACAAAGCTCAACACGTAAATCGTGACGACCAGACTTTGTGTAAGGGAATGAAATTGTGCCACCATTTGCGCCTGCAGCAACTGGGCCTTGATGAACAACTTGATCGTCAAAGTAAACTTTATAAGTGTCGCCTGCAGAGCCAGACCATGCATTCCATTTTATGTTGATTTGGACTTCTTTTTTGGTTTTAACCAGCTGTTTATATGAACCGCGACCATCGAGGTTAATTTCAACAAACGAATAGTTTTGCGGCTCCCAATTAAGACTTGGTGTTGCCGGTGCCGCCATCGCTGTTGCTGCGCTCATGGCTGCCGCGACTGCGACTGCTGAAGTTAAAATTTTAAACATAGTTTAGTTCCTTCAATTGTTGTGTTTCCCGCCACGTTTCGACACTGAATGAGTTAACAAGCACTAAAATCGTGATGCGCACGCACATCTCTCATTCATATTTGCTTGTCAAACACGAGCATCTAAGCGCTTTGGGTCGTTCTAATGGTTATTAAAGTTGTTTCCTTATGTTGTTTGAACTCGAGCATTGCCCTTGCATCAAACAACATGCTTTATAGTTTTTCTTTCATAACTTTCTGGGGTTTTGCCTAAGAAAGCTGTATTCCTAATTCGCTTCTTAATTACCACCAGACTTTGTGAGTAACTCCCACGCTTGAGAGCTGTCAGGTTTTTGCCCTCTTACCCACCATTTGGCACGATACGTTTTGCCTTTATAAATAGCGGTTTGACCTGCGGTATAGACCTTGTCAGCGCGCCATGTATCTTTTGAACCATCAGGTGGTGTCGTGGCTTTATTTTTCACATTGACAGTCAATGACACTGTTTTACTAAACTCACCATCAGATACGATGACTGAACCGGTAAATTGCTGATCGGCAGTCACTTCTGGCGCATTCACTGTGATGGTTGAGCCACTGCCTGTGAACGTTAGCGGTGCAGGTAAGTCCCAAACAAAACTAAGTGTTGGCTGCTCATCATCAAAGGCATGCACATGAAGATGGGCACTGGTATTTTCGTCCAGTGTCAGTGCTGATGGAGTATGTACTGTAGGCGGTGTATTTTTAGGTGCCGCGACAATAGATAAATTAAAGGTGTGGTTTTTATCCGTCACAAACACTTGGTTTGAAAGCAAGTTTTGACCGTCAAACTGCACATTTCCTTGCGCATCTTTGATACCAATTTGGATCAATTGGGCAAAGTCTAGACTCACTTGCTCTGCCAATTGTTGCTGCCAATTAGGCATATCAGCGGCAACTTTTAATTGCTGCTGAATAAGCTCTTGGCCATTCACGTCAAATAAACGCAACCAAACTGTATCGCCAGCATTGGCTTCTTGCCCTTGTTTGATGAAATAACCCGCCGCGTGCCATTCAATTGGATTAGGATCTGTCACTCGTTCAATGGTAATGTCTGAGCAGTTATAAAAACCCTCACCCACTACATCGTTACGCTGCCAGCGACTGAATAAAATGGCTTCACCATTGAACTTCTCTGGAATAGCCACATCCATTTCGTAATAACGCTTACCATCTGGTGCGACAAAGAAATCCACATTGCCATGTTCTTGAACAAGCTCCACATCAGCCCAATTTAATGGCTGCGCGTGAATATCAACGCCAGGTTTTGAAATATAAAATTGCCAAAAACTTGGGTTGTGAGGTGTCGTAGCGCGGTAGCGAATTTTAATGGTGCCGTTTGCATTAGGTTTAACAACAGTTCGCTGCCAATCAACAGAAGGTGTGTTGATGCCGATTTTATTTACATCGCCACCTGAGCATAATTCACCATCTGGCACAGTCGCTTCAACTGCCGCTTGATTTAAGTAGTCAGGCACATTAGCTGCAAACTCATGTAATTGTATAAACTGCACTTGCCCACTTTTTAAGTAAGCTGCACGACAGGCAGTATTTGGAATATTACTGCCGTCTTTTGGCCACCAAAACCCGCCTTGTTCTTCACAGATTGCTTGCCTGGCTTTAGGGCTGTCCATGTAACCGTGGGCTGAAACAGAGTCAGCAAACCCTAGGCCCATTGCCACAGCAATAGCCGATAACATTATTTTTTTCATGATGATCCCTTGGGGCTGACAAGCAGCCCCTTAGATTTCTGGTTAAATAATTTTTAGTTAAAGGTTTGGCTTACAAAGCACACACTTTTTTCCAATCGCCGCCTTCAACAGGCTCTTTCGATGTCCACCAGTTGGCTTGGAAAACGACTTGGTTGTGTATGATGTAATCACCTGCATTGGCGTGGCTTGGGTTACCCGCCCAGTCAGTGCGCGGCCAGTTCGGATAAGTATTAATGGTGGTAACATCTACCCCATTACACGTACCATTTCCTGGGTCACCGTTACCTGGGTTACCTGTATCGGGTTTAGTCGCGATTGGAAGTTTTGGATACTCACTCGCAAACGCATACGAGGCACCATCTTTTTCAATCGTGAAGTTCACCGGACCGGTAATTGGCATGTAGTAAAGCACTTGCGCATTTACCGTTTCACCCGGCTTGAATGATTCAGCTGCACCACCCCATTCATTGGTTAAGGTGATTGAAGCTCGGTGGAATTCATTTTCAAAACCGCCAATATTATTACCCGCTGCATTAGAGTTATTCTTATCAATCTTGATACCTAACTTCTTCTGCGCATTCCAATCTGACTTAAAGATTGCAGAGGTAGATACTGGAATATTGAATGAAATCGTTGCACCAGATAAATCAATTTCTGAGTTGTTAGTGAACGCGAAAGTTGGACGAATTGGGTAGTTATCATCGCCAACTGGGAAGTTCTTCGCCTCAAATTTAATATCAACTGCTTTGGCTGCTGGTACAAATGCACCGTCACCTAAATGCGCACCATAAGGTGTTGATGCTTGGTTGAAGGTGTCATAAGCAAGACGCGTCATCGTACTCCCCATGAAGTACTCGCCTTTTTGAGTGTCGTAGTCAAAGTCACCCGCAAGTTCCCAGAACATTACACCGCCAAGCTCTTTATTGACCACATAATCAAGCTTAGTCTTCATTGACTCTTCGTCTTCAATCGATAAGAACACTTTCTTTTCTGCATTGAATAACCAAGGTGCAATGGCAACGCTGTCATAATGGCGCGTATAAGTACCCACCATTTTGTCTTCAGGGTTATTTACCGGATCTAAACCATAAACACCCAAGTAACTTGGTGTGATGCCATTTTGTAGGTTTTTAACGTGCCATAGCGGGTTACTACCTGCTGGTACTTCAATACCATCAACAGTGTCATGCCATAAATTATCGATACCAACCGCACCATTACCACACTTATTTTTCTCACCCACACCTGTGCCCGGCGCACAATCAGCTTGGTTTGGTAAAGCAGCGCGACCCCAAAGGCCATTTTCACCGCCTTGAACGTCTCTAAAACCACGGGTGTAATAAGGTAGACCAATATTGATACGACCTGCTGGTAACGCACCTCTGAAGTAAGTCGCAGCCCAGTCAGTATTTAAGTAACCAATACCTTCAAATTCTTTAGTGCCATACACATTCCACTGCGCCAGCTCAGAATCTTTACCTGTATCGTAAAGCGCTGCGTTATGACCAACATGATCGTTCCATGCACCATGTAAGTCATAAGACATGATGTTCACAAAGTCTAGATATTTAGCTGTTTGGAATGTTTCCATACCACGCAGTAAGTAACCAGAAGATGGTGATGCAATGGTGAGCATATAGTGAGTATTGTCTTGCGCACTGGCCGCATCTAATGCTTCACGAAGTTTACGCATTAACACATCGTAAGAGGCATTTAGGCCAGCACGACGGGCATTACTGATTGGGAAGTCATCAGGGTGGCCTGAGTCTTTCATTGATGAAGGATATTCGTAGTCAATGTCTACACCATCAAAGCCATACTCGCGGATGAATTTAACCGCACTTGCTACGAATGCGTCGATACCAGCATGGTTTACACTGCCGTCAGCATTAGTAGTCATAGTATAGAAACCACCACTGTTTACACGATTACCATTTGAATCGAAGAAACCACCTGTTTCAGCCCAACCACCAACAGAGATCATCGTCTTCACATCAGGGTGTAGCTTTTTGTATTTATTTAATAAGTTGAAATGACCTTTGTACGGCAAGCTTGGGTCCATCTCTGCGCCTTCAACACCTGGCCAAGTCATGTTGGTAGCCGCGTTGCCGGCTGCATTTGGATCGCCAATACTTAATTCATTCGCCGCATTTACGTGTGCAAACGCATAGTTGATGTGGGTGATCTTATCCCAAGGAATGTCTTTTACTAAATAGCTTGGTTGGCCGTTCGCGCCATTTCTCCAACTTGTGAAGTAACCAATAACACGACGTGGGTGATCTGCACCCATTTTCTCTCTGCCTTCTGTGTCGTAAATATCACAGTACGCAGGTTGTACACCTTGCGCTTGGTATAGGCCTGCTGGGCGACAGTTTTCATGACCTGTAATTGGGTCACCTTTTTCTTTGACTATGTAAACACGCTCAACAGGTGTTGCTGCAAGGCCCAACTCATCTTTAGCAGTCAACGTGAATGTGTAAGTGCCCGCCACTGTTGGTGTCCAAACATATTGCTCAGTTCCTTTTGTGCTATTTACAACCACTTCGCCATTCACGGTCAGTGTTTGCGTAACCGCGTGACCATCAGCATCTGACGCACTTAGGTTAAATGTTACTTGCGAACCGACTTCTAATTCTGATGGTAGAGTCGCAGCTAAGCTTACAATCGGTGCTCGGTTCTCATTTGATTTCTTCTGAACTGTCACAGAGTGACGTGCCGACTCCGTTCGCGCCCCGTCATCATCCTGTGCAATCGCATAAAATACATGTTCTCCAACCACTGCCGTCCAATTAAATTCGAACGGTGCAGTATTGAGGGTAGTTAATAATTGACCGTCTAAATAGACTTCAACTTGCTTAACTTGACCGTCGGTATCACTGGCCTCCGCCAAAATGGCAACGCTGTCATTTTCGTTCAGCAAATTGCCATTTGCAGGGCTTAACAAAGACACCTTTGGGGCTTCATTAACAGGTACATCGGTTTGACAGCTACCTAATTTAGTCCACTCCTGCCAATCACCTGAGCGTAATTTAGGTTCTGCTTTGTTCCACCAATTAGACTTATAAGCTACTTTATCTTGCTGAGCTTGCATGCCCTCTGAGTAAGCTTTACCAGCTTCCCACTGAGGAATATTTGTACAATCCACACTTGCAAAGGCAGGTGCGCTGAGTATCGCTAAAACCAATGCCGAAGGTTTAAAACCTTTTCGCATTAAATTCAAATCCTTCATAACTTGTTCCTGATTAAACCTGTTGTATTTTTTTAACTAAATTAACTTATTAGTTACAGATGTACCCGTTAACGGATCGAAACCAGTCTAGAACATAAATTTAAAATTACAAAGTTTTAACATTGCGATATTTTCACGCTCAAGAAATGAACAGCAATAGAGTTAAAACTGCACAAAAAGCGTTCAAATATGAAAGTTGTATGAAATTTTCTATATTTTACATAGGCATATACTAAAGTTGTATAGAGAGAAATGCGTATTTACCACATTCAGAAACGATTTATTTTGAACACAAACCTTTACATAACCAACTCATCTTACCAGAAGAGCTGCACTTGGCACAAAACAAAAAACCCATATTTTTCATAACCTTAATTTTAAACTGGAAAATTAATTTAATTAAGAACGACGAACTTAGAAATCCTTCCCAAAAACCAAAATGTTAAAAATAGCTTTAAAACTCAAAAAACTCCGAGAAATCAGATCACGATTATTATTAAAGAAGATTAATTGCGCAATTCTCAACAAACTACATCCGAAGAACTAGTGAAGCCAAGCTTGAGCTAAATTACCTAATTTGATAACATCCGACCAGCAGTATTGTCTAATTAAAATATTGTTTTTGCTGCTAAATATTGGTTTAGGGATTTATTCACATTGACGTGCACCTCTTCATTTACTTCTTTGAATCAAATCCCCATAAATATTAAATAAGGATTTTTTGTGAAAAAAATAAATCAGGCAACACTACTCTTAGTTGCATTATTAGGGTTGACCGCGTGTGGCGGTGGCAGCTCTAGCGAAACTCAAAACTATGTAAAGCAAGAGCAAACCAGCACGCAACCTCAAAAAAAAGATATAACAATTACAGGCAGTGTTGAGAAAGGACCATTCGTTATTGGTTCGACAGTGACAATTAATATTCTTGATGAAAACGGCGAAAACACAGATTCTACGATTGTTACCAAAACTACAGATGACTTAGGAAACTTCGAGTTCAAAGTACCTGAAGGCTCAATCATTCAAATTACCGCTGCAGGTTACTATAGGAATGAAATAACAGGCGCACTCTCTGAAGGCCAATTAAGCTTAAGAAGTATTTATAAGGCAACTTCTGATGACACTCAAAGTGCAAATGTAAACTTATTAACTCATCTCACTAGTAATCGAGTATTAGAACTGATTAAAGCCGGTGAAACTGACTTTGATAAGGCCATTTCACAAGCTGAGGAAGAGTTCTCTGCTAACTTCCAAACTGTGATCGCACGTTCAAATAATGAAAGTTTCTCTGAACTATCTATTTATGCAGATGCAAACTCAGATGATAATGCCTATCTACTCACGCTTTCTTCAATGCTATACCAACATGCTATTGATCTAGCAGAGTCTAACAAGTCTTCTGCAGAAGCTGAGTTAACTTCAATACTAAATGAACTAGAAAGTGACTTTGGTACTGATGGCAAAGTAGATAACACTGACAAACTTACTGCTATACAACTTACCCAAAAGCGAATTGATCCTGCTAAAGTGACACAACACTTAATTGATTGGCTTGGAGATAATAGTCAATTCACCGTGCCAGACATCAATGCGTATCTTGATACTGATTTGGACGGCATCGCAAACAATAAAGATGACGATGATGATAACGATGGCATCGCCGATGAAGATGATACATCTCAATTTGTAGCTGATTTTGTAATTGATAATCAGAATATCTCTCTTGCCGAAGACGAAACGGTTAGCGTTGAAATCGCAACTAATAACCCACTAGGCACTGACGAGACAATTAAATTTGAACTCATCTCAGATGTAAGCTCAGGTTCTCTTAATATTGACTATCCTAACATCTCATACACGCCTGTTGAAAATTACAACGGCAAAGACGAGTTCACGTTTAAACTTATTCAAGGGAATGTTGAAAGTAAACTTGTTACATTTTCTATTGATGTTACAGCGGTGAATGATGCGCCTGTAATAAGTGGGACCCCACTAGAAGCTATCAGAGCTGAACAATTCTACCAATTTAAGCCATTATTTAGTGATATTGAAAATGATCAACTTACTTTCGAGGTAATCAACTTACCAAACTGGCTCAACTTAAACTCGAATACAGGAGAGTTAAGTGGCACGCCTAGTAATGATGACACTGGTAAGTTTGAAAGTATAGAAATCAAAGTGAGTGATGGTGATAAATCAGCTCAACTACCAATATTTGCTATTGAAGTAAGTTACGCAAAACTTCCTACACCGACTAACTTATCTTATGCGACCTCAAACTATGATAGCAAAATAAAAAACGTCAATCTTTCTTGGAGATCAGTTGATTATGCAAAAAGTTATCAGGTACAAATTTCAAGAGATGAAGCTTTTAATGATTTAATAGTAAACGATAACATTAGTGAACTGAGCAACGACGTTCAATTAGAAGTAGGTAGTTACTATTGGAGAATTAGCACTATAAACCCTGCAGACGAACAAGGAGAATGGAGTGCAAACGAAAACTTAGATGTAGGCGTTTTTAATGAAACATTTGGCAAAGCAGGTAACAATTTGGTTATCTCGAGCCAAAAAACAGCCGACAAAGGTTACTTAATAACTAGCAAAACAAACTTAAAAGAAGAGAGTGGCACACCGAACAGTGTAATATCCAAATTTAGCAAAGAAGGTGCTTTAGAATGGGAATTTATTACTGATGCTCATGAAAGCATAAGTTTATACAAAGCTAAGCAGTTGAGCTCCAAAATGGTAGTTGCTGTTGGAGAACATAAAGTAAAGGACAAAGCATACGTTTTATTGCTCGATGAAAAAGGCTCAAAAATAAGAGAGATTAATTACTCTTTAAATGAAGAAAGAAAGAATAATGCCTTTAAAGATATTATAGAAGTAAATGACAACATATATTTAAGCTATAGCTCTACTTGTAACTCAACTTGCAACTCTCAATCAAAAGGGTTTTCGATTCATGAACTAGTAAAAGATGGGAATTCAATATCAGCACCTTTATCATGGACCCCACCGATAGGATATGATCTTATATCAGCACTGAATTTTTATCTTTCAAACAATAATTCCTTTATTGTATCTAGCACTTTAGTACCTACTGGAGCCTCTGAATCAGACTTTGCTAGCCACAGTGTTTTTATTCAAGTTCTTGATAATGAGTTAACTTCTCAATTTCTTTGGAATAATGCTGGAAACGTCGGGTTAACCGGGATCAGATCCGTTAGCCAATTACCTAATGATAATTTCGTTCTAAGTGGCGTCAGTATGTATGATGGTCACAATGTGCACATTATAAGCCCTAATGGCGACCTATTATATGTATATTCAGACATAGAAAATTTTATTGGTAGCAATAATATTGTTGTTAGTGAAAATGGAGATTTTTCTGTTCTTCTTGGCACTTACGGTGAAATTACATTAAGAACTTACTCTTCTTCACTAGAAATAATTGAATCAATCCAACTAAACGACATATCTTCAGATGCATTAGGAGCAGACTTATTTAAGAACTCTGATGGGACTTACACATTTGTCATAGAAGATAAAACTGAAGGTAGAACTTATTACGATATTGTTTTAAGAAGAAAATTAATTAATTAAAGTTTTATTTTGAATAGGTAGAAGCTATGGCATCTACCTATTTCACTTTCATATAAT
>NZ_JBSWSZ010000114.1:0-3690 GCF_056158285.1 Pseudoalteromonas sp. AWM4_233
CCAAGGATCCGGCCACAAGGGCGAGGCAAGTCAGCTCAATAGCGCAAAGGCTTATCAGCTGGGCGGAGGACAGGCCGAGGCTTCGCAGAGTACGCATCAGCGGGCGACGCTGTTCAACCGCCAATTTGATCGTGCTTTGAACAATAAAGAGGCCCACAACAAAGGCGAGCAGCCCGAATGCAGTGAGGTTGAGGTGAAAACTATCCGTCAGTTGTCCGGGAGATGTCCGTGCGCCTGACAGCCATCTGAACCCACCGGGAAGCTGTGATGCGAGGAGGGTGTTGTTTTTAAAACAACGAGATAGGACAGGGTGTTCGTGTCAGAAAAGCGCTGCGCAACAGACAAATCTGTGACGATAAGCCCGTCCGGTAACTGCGGCACGGCTGCCGTCTCGAAGGTCCCGGACAATCTGGTTCAGGGTGGAGGATGCGCCAAACAGAGGCAGATCGCTCAAAATCGGCGTAGCGCCCGTTTGCCCGGCATCGGCGCTGGTTCCTCCGACCAAAAGCGGAACCAGTGGATGCGACACCATATCGATTGCCATCAGGCGGATGTCAGTCGAACCTAATGTAATTTTCTCGTCCCAGACCGGTGACACAAGCCATCCAGCGCGCCTGAGTGCGACATAGTCATCAACCGTAAGTGAACCGTCCTGGGCCAGGATGCGGTCTGCTCCAAAGATCTCAAGCTGATCCTGCGCCTCGGCGTAGGTTGCGCGCGCAGTGGCATTTATCGCTTGAACAGCAGACCAAAGGGCGGCGGACAGGGCGAGACCGATGACAATGCAAACGATTGAACCGGAGCCCGGCGCCAATGCGATAAAAGCGCGATAAAAGCCCAGCGGGTCACGTGATTTGTCCCTCACTCAGATGTATGCGTCGCCCTGTTTGGGATGCGATTGTCTCGGAATGGGTCACAAGCAAAAGAGCCGTTCTTTCCTGTTCGACCAATTTAAGAAGAAATTCCAACACGTTCTGGCTGCTTCTTTCATCCAGGTTTCCGGTTGGTTCATCTGCCAGAAGGAGCTTTGGCCGGACCGCCATGGCGCGTGCGATGGCCACGCGCTGTTGTTGCCCGCCAGAAAGCTGGTCGGGGTAACGGTCGATCAAATCCCTAAGGCCCAAGACCGCACAGAGCTCTTCGCACCAGATCTGGTCAAAGCGTTTGGCCATTCTGGCGTGCAACGCGATGTTTTGCCAAACATTCAGCGATGGTATCAGATTGAACTGCTGAAAAACGATCGCCACCTTGTCGCGCCGAAGAGAAGCACGCCTTGTTTCAGAAAGGCCGGTAAGTGATCTGCTTATCGACGAAAATATCTCCGCTGTCATGCTGATCCAGCGCGCCTGCCAGATGCAAAAGCGTGCTTTTTCCGGAGCCGCTCTCACCTGTCAAAGACAGTGTTTCACCTTCTTTGAGGTCAAGAGAAACACCACACAGAATGTCCCGGCTGACGCCCTGCGCCACAAAGGATTTGGTTACGTTCTTCATCACCAGCGTCAAAAGGGGCCTCCCAGCATGGACAAAGCCCGATTGTGCGGGCGTCGGACAGTTCCACCATGATACGAATTCAGGGATAAGGCACTGGCCATGGAAAAGAAAGTGTCAAATGCGCGCGCATACGGATTCGCCACTGTGGTCGCGCCATTGTGATGGGAGAGGTGACCTTGGGATTGTTCTTTCGGGCCGTGTTGCTGGCGGCAAAGCGCTTTAATCAAAAGAACGGCTGGGTGCTCAGCAGCCATATTGCCATGTCAATGATGCTGGCACTGTTTCCTTTTGCGCTGTTCACGGTTTCCCTCGCCGGGGCGATTGCTGAGTTTTCGGCGCAAGACGTTGATATCGAGAATATTCTTGATCTTCTGTTTGGGTCTTAGCCTGCGGCCGTTGCAGGACCGATCAAACAGGAAGTGGTTGCAGTTTTGCAGAATTCGGGCCTGCAGTTGGTGACATTCAGCGGGGTATTGACGCTTTACTTCGCATCCGACGGTGATTGATGCGGTCCGTTTGGCGATGGTATCTGCCTATCATGAAGACGATCGCAGACCATATTGGAAGGCGCGGTTGATCTGTGTGGTTATTGTTATCCTTGGCGGGCTGGGCCTGTTGGCCGCAGCGTTGTTTGAGGTGCTTTTGCCATTGTCTATTCATTATCTGGCAGATCGGATGCCGCTGATGAGCCCCGGGTTTGTTGACAGCTGGGAAAATGGCCTGAACGGTATTCTCGTGCTTGTTGTGCCGATTGCTGCGGTTTTGATCTGCCATTTGGCCTTGCCCGACCGGCTGCACAGTCTGGCGGATCTTGGGGCAGGGGTTGCGTTTACCGTTGTTCTCTGGTGGGGTGCAGGGCTTTGTTTTGCCTTCTATGTCGCGGGTTTCGCACAGTATTCCGCGACTTATGCGGGGCTGGCGGGGGCGATGGTTGCGCTTGCGTTTCTCTACCTCAATGCCGCCATTCTGATCCTGGGAGCAGAGCTGAACGGTGCATTGATGTCACTGCGGCAAGACGGATCCCAACCGCCCGTAGGGTGATTTGTTTCCAAAGCGAGAACAATAAGGCAGTTTTGCCACAATTGGGCCATAAGACGTCCACAGTCGGATTTTAGACAAATTGCAGAGATCGGCCAAGGCAGCAGTTTGGAAAAAGCCCATGTCGTTTCATAACACAGACTCTCAAAGCTCTGAAATCCGCAGCCGACCCTATCCGGTCAGAAGGTGTGAACGAGCCGGTTTCGGATCTGGTCACATGACCGAGGACGGAGATGGGCTGTCGCGTATCCAGCGGGAACTGGCCAAGCAGTCTTTGACCGCGCGCGCCCTACGTTAATGAATGCAGCGCGCGGCTGTCCAGTCGGATCAGCCGCGAAAGTCCCGTGGCCACCACGAATTTCTCGGAACTGTCCGAGCGGGAGGAGGGTGGTTTGTAGCGTCCATCACCTTGTCGAATTTTTGCTTCAATAGTTTCTGAAGCTCGCCCTCGGCGCCGCCTGCAAGGACCTTGGCAACAAAGGTGCCACCCACTTGCAACACGTCAAAGGCAAAGTAAGCCGCTGTTTCGCAAAGGGAAATAATTCCACAGTGATCTGTTTGCTTGCCCGAAAACTGCTGCGGCCATGTCTGACATAACAACATCCGCAGTCCCCCAGCCAGGCTTTGACTGGTCATCGGCGCCGTCATCCATAAAGTCGAGCTGACGAAATTCACACCTGCAAGGGCTCCACCCTGAAGATCAACCCGACGATCCTGCCCACGGCTTTATACCAGATTTTAACCCAAAGCATTAATCCGTTCTACCGCAACCTGATCTTAGTCGCTGGTGGCCTGAACGAACCAGCCACCAGGCACTGTCCACAATCCCGATTAGGGACCGATGTTAGAACATCAAACATACAAGGGTGGTATTTCAAGGATGGCTCCATGACATCTGGCGACGCCACTTCAAAGCCTCCCACCTATCCTACACATGTAGGCTCAATGTTCAGTGCCAAGCTGTAGTAAAGGTTCACGGGGTCTTTCCGTCTAGCCGCGGGTACACAGCATCTTCACTGCGATTTCAATTTCACTGAGTCTCGGGTGGAGACAGCGTGGCCATGGTTACACCATTCGTGCAGGTCGGAACTTACCCGACAAGGAATTTCGCTACCTTAGGAAGGTGCTGTGTAAGAGGTGAATCTAACCGTCGTTAACCTT
>NZ_JBSWSZ010000115.1:0-2458 GCF_056158285.1 Pseudoalteromonas sp. AWM4_233
ACGTATTGCTAAAGGTTAACGACGGTTAGATTCACCTCGTACACAGCACCTTTTCACCGTCTTCATAAATGGTGATCACCCCACCCCATAGCTCTTTAGGAATTCCACGACGCATGCCCTCATCGATTTGTGTGCTAAACATTCTCGGGAACATGCCAGCAATGGTTGGTAACTCATACGCTTTAATATCAGCATCTTTCATATCCAGACCAATCAACCAGCGGTCAATGTCGAACTGACTGTCTTGCTTATAACCAACTAAAAATAGCGCAACTTCACCTTTAACAAAATCAGGTAGGTTAATACGCTCCTTTTCTAGGTTTCCACCTGAAACACTAGGAAAAGCTTTTCCTGTGACATCTTGGTTTGGGTATTGGGCTGCACACCCAGTTAATAGAACTAATACAAATATGAGTAAAAAATGTTTCATCAATTTAATGTTCCTTTTTTAGTTTTACTGAAACTGCTTAGCAATCACATCTAGCTTTTTCAAAAATTCTTCTTTTAATTTACTGTGCTCGTATTCAAGGTCGTATTTGTTATGAAACCCAAAACGGAGCACCCCGTTACCCTGCAAGTATATGGTGTAACCAGGTGCTGTGTAAGAGGTGAATCTAACCGTCGTTAACCTTAGCAATACGTAACTGAACGAAGTAGACGAAACATAAACAACGTATTGCTAAGGTTAAACCCTCCAGGAAAGTACCTCTGATCAGCACCTGGATAAAGCGGATCGGCGTCCAGTTCACCGTGGCGAACTGGCCATTGATGCGGCCCGCCAGATGTTCGGTTTCCTCGCGGATATCGCGATAGGCCTCGACCTCTTCGCGTGTTGGCGGCGCGATCTGCAAAAACGAGATGCATTCATGCAGATCGGGGTTGTTTTCCAGCAGCAGTTGAAAGGCGCGAAATCGGTGCGGGATGCCCTTGGAGTAATCCAGACGATCGACGCCGTATCATGATCTCGGACCCGGTCAGGCTGCGCATCCGATCCTCGACCTGCGCATGGCGGGCCTCTTCGATGAAGGCGGCGGTATCAATTGCGATGGGAAAGACACCGGCACGGGTTTCCTGCCCGTTCAGGCGATAGCCCCCTTCGGCCAGGGGTTCGATCCGGGCCAGTTGCCGCGCGCTTTCAACGAAATTCGACAGATCGCGTTCGGCCTGAAAGCCCAGCAGATCGTAATGCGACAGCCAGTCGAACATCTCATCCGGGTTGGGCAGCGTCGCCATATCCGACGGGCCGGGAAAGGGGATATGCAGGAAATGCCCGATCCGCGCCGTCACACCCCGGCTGCGCAATTCGGCGGCCAGCGGAAACAGGTGGTAATCCTGCACCCAGATGCGGTCGTCGGGGCGCAGATGCGGCACCAGCAGATCGGCGATGCGGGCATTGACGCGGCGATAACCCTCCAGTTCCTCGGGGTGGATATGCATCAGGTCGGGCCGGCCATGACAGACCGGCCACAGGACCGAATTGGAATAGCCCAGATAATAGGCCTCGTAATCGGTCGGCGTCAGATCGAACGAGGCGCGATCAAAGGGCGCGCCATCGTGAAAGACCAGCCGATCAGCCGGTTCCTCGGCCTGTTCGCCGGAAAAGCCGACCCACAGCCCGCCCGAGCTGCGCAGCGCATCCGCAAGCGCGACAACCAGCCCGCCCGACGGGTTGTCGCCCAAGGGCAATCGGTTCGAAACGGCAACCAATCTGGACATGTTCCCCCCTGTTACCTTGCCAGCCACTGCGCCAACGCCGCCGGATCCGGCAGGCGATGACGCGCGACACTGTCACCGTCGCCGATCTTGATGCCAAAGCCGCCGCGCGATTGCGCCGCCGCCATCGCGACCTCATCGGTCAGGTCGTCGCCGGCATAGACCGGCACCCGCCCCAGAAAGGGCTCGGACCCCAGCAGGCGCAGCAAGGCACGATCCTTGCCCGCATCCTTCGGGCGCAGTTCAAACGCCATCTTGGCAGGCTGGATCGCCAACATCGGATAGCCCGCCGCCAGTTCATCCATCGCAGCCTGCGCCCATTCTGCCAGATCGGGGCGCGCCCGGTAATGCAGCACCACGCCATGCGGCTTTGGTTCGATCAGCACGCCATCATGCGCCGCGGCGATGTCCTGCGCCTGCCGATGCAGCGCGGGGATATCGATGCCTTCGCCCGCGGGCGGTTGGATCGGCTGCCCCGGCAGGGCAAGCTCGGCCCCGTGGCTGCCGGCGATGGCCCCCGGAAACTCGGGCAGGTAACGGCGCAGATCATCGACATTGCGCCCTGATATCAACGCGACCGCCCCCTGCAACCGCCGATGCAGCTGCGCCAGCAGGTCGGGCAAGGCGTCGGGAACAGTGATCGGAATCCGGGGTCGGGGCAATTTCGACAAGGCAGCCGTCGAAATCAAGAAACAGGGCGGCATCTTCGGGCAGGTCAGGCGGGGTCATCGACTTCTTGCGGTTG
>NZ_JBSWSZ010000116.1:0-2281 GCF_056158285.1 Pseudoalteromonas sp. AWM4_233
CATATCCGCCGTGGCAGAGTTGGCTTTGAAATGACACATCCGGAATACAGCTTATCGGATACCCTTTCTGAGCAACCAACGAACACCACGCTTACGCCGGTTTATCCTGTTACCGAAGGGCTAAAACAGTTATCTATTCGTGCACTAAGCGATCAAGCACTTGCACTATTAACTAAATACCCTGTCGAAGAGTTACTGCCAGAACAGTTTCAGCCAACCGGAATGCGTTTAGCCGATGCTCTAATGACCTTACATCGCCCACAAAACGATGTTGATTTAACTGCTCTTGAACAGGGTATGCATCCTGCTCAGCAACGGCTAGTGTTTGAAGAGTTGCTTGCGCAAAACTTAAGCCTTTTAAAGCTGCGCCAAAAAGGGCAAACGGTAAAAGCGGTTGCTTTAAAGCCTCATAACCAACTTGAGCAACAGTTTTTAGCTAATTTAGCCTTTAGCCCAACCAACGCACAAAGTCGTGTTGTGGCAGAAATCAAAGGTGACTTACAACACCCGTTTCCGATGATGCGCCTAGTACAAGGCGATGTCGGCTCTGGTAAAACCTTAGTCGCAGCGCTCAGTGCGCTCAGTGCTATCAGCGAAGGCTATCAAGTAGCGCTAATGGCACCAACAGATATTTTATCAGAGCAACATGGCATCAACTTTAGCCAATGGTTTAATCAACTCGGTGTTGAAGTTGCCTGGTTAGGTGGCAAAAGTAAAGGTAAAGAGCGTGCAGCGACTTTGGAAAAAATCGCCTCTGGGGAAGCACAAATGATTGTTGGCACCCATGCATTATTCCAAGAACAGGTTGAGTTTAATAATCTCGTTTTGATTATCATAGATGAGCAACACCGCTTTGGTGTTCATCAGCGTTTATCACTGCGTGAAAAAGGTCGCTTTGGTGATTGCTACCCACACCAATTAGTTATGACTGCAACCCCTATCCCGCGAACCTTAGCAATGACAGCCTACGCTGACTTAGAAACCTCAGTGATTGATGAGTTACCACCCGGTAGAACGCCTATCACAACGGTGGCGATTCCAGATGCACGCCGAGACGAAATCATTCAACGTGTGAGAACAGCATGCTCAGAGCAAGGTCGTCAAGTGTATTGGGTTTGCACCCTGATTGATGAATCTGAAGTACTGCAATGCCAAGCCGCCGAGGATAGCGCCGAGCAATTAAAAGCAGCACTGCCAGAGCTAAACGTTGGCTTGGTGCATGGCCGGATGAAAGCTGCCGAAAAGCAAGCCATTATGAGTGAGTTTAAAGCTGGTAATATTCATGTACTCGTTGCCACAACCGTGATTGAAGTGGGTGTTGATGTGCCTAATGCGAGTCTTATTATTATTGAAAACCCTGAACGGTTAGGACTTGCACAACTCCACCAGCTACGCGGCCGTGTTGGTCGTGGGGCTACGGCATCACACTGTGTTTTACTTTATCATGCGCCATTATCAGCTACAGCGCAAAAACGCTTAGGTGTGCTGCGTGAAAGTAATGATGGCTTTGTGATTGCTGAGCGAGATCTCGAAATCCGTGGCCCAGGTGAAGTACTTGGCACCAAACAAACAGGCTTAGCTGAATTCAAAATCGCCGACCTAAACCGCGATAAACAAACACTTAATCATGTCAGACCCATCGCTTTCAAAATATTGAATGACTACCCAGAACTTACCGATAAATTGATTCAACGCTGGCTTGCAGGCAAATCAAACTACGCACAAGCTTAAAGCTAACTTCAGTATAATTTTGTTGTTCAACAAAAAAAGCCCAGCTAATTAGCTGGGCTCACAAGTAAGGGAGTGTTCACTTAGAATTTGTATTCAATACCAACACCTAGGTAATCTTGGTCAACTTGGTTGTCTGTATCAAACGTTGAGTAGAAACCAAATACTTTGGTGTTTTTGTTTAGCTTGTGATCAACACCTGCAGAAATAGCAGTTTTCTTATCGCCTTCATCAAAGTCAATTACTTGGTACTGTACTTTGAATGTGTTGCTATTCATTTGGTAAGCAGCATTTACTAAGTAGCCATCAGCTTCTGCGCTACCATCCACTTTTTCTTGTGTTTGGTACATAGCACCTAGTTTGAAGTCACCTAGTTTACCTTGTACTGTTGCACGAACAATGTCGTAACCTTTTACTTCGCTGTCAGCTGCAACTGATGCATAAAGTTTGCTTTCTTTCAGTTTCATCGCCGTAAGTTAACGCTACTGAGTACCCGTTATCAGCATCTACATCAGGTGCTGGAAGTTAGAAGCCACAAGGATCGGTTAACCTT
>NZ_JBSWSZ010000116.1:2308-2982 GCF_056158285.1 Pseudoalteromonas sp. AWM4_233
TAAAACATTACGTATTGCTAAGGTTAACGACGGTTAGATTCACCTCTTACACAGCACCTAGGCGAACTTGATGAAACCATTCAAGCGCTTGAAAATAAAATTAAAGGTGAAGTAGGCTCAGAGCAAGAAGTGATCACACATATTGAGCAAGTAAAATCACCGCTTACGCTCATTTATAACTCGCTGCATAACTGTAATATGGCGCAAATTGCAGATGGACTACTACTCGACACGTTACTTAGATTAGAGTGCTTTGGTATTAACCTCTGCAGCTTAGATATCCGTCAGGACTCTGCACGACACGCTGATGCGATTGGAGCCATTGTCGAGCACTTAGAACTGGGTGATTATACTGCTTGGAGTGAAGCACAGAAGCAGCAGTTTTTGATTGATGAATTAGCGTCAAAAAGACCACTATTGCCAAAAAACTTCTCTGCGTCTGATGAAGTTGAAGAAGTTTTAAAAACTTGCCAATTAGTGAGTCAGCAAACCACTGATAGGCTAGGCATTTATATTATTTCAATGGCGCAATATGCTTCTGATGTGCTGGCTGTTAAATTACTTTTAAAAGAAACGGGTTGTCGTTTCAATTTACCCGTTGCGCCGTTATTCGAAACTTTGGATGATTTAAATCAGGTGCTGTGTAAGAGGTGAATCTAACCGTCGTTAACCTT
>NZ_JBSWSZ010000117.1:0-5108 GCF_056158285.1 Pseudoalteromonas sp. AWM4_233
CGCCGCTTTAAAACGCTGCGGTTTTCATCGGCAGTAAACGGCAATCGCCCCGCCCATCGTCAGCGCATTTGCCCCCACCGCGGGTACCGATATTATTAGCCACATCATTGGCCCCGACGTTCAGCGCCATAGTAAGGCACCAAAACCCGCTGCAATAATGACAATCATTGTATTGGAGGACCGGCCGAAACAGCAGCGCCGCCGCCAGACAGGTCAGCAGGATAATAGAGCAAATGCCAGTCCCGGCCCCACCAAAGGGCGGCCGACATAAGCCGTTGCCATTTCCAGATTGGACAGTCGCCCCAGATCGCGGTCCAGCGTCTCAAGATGTCGCGCATCAAGATCGTTGTTAGGCATGCTCGCCTCCAAGGATAAAATCCGGCAGCCGATAGCAGGTCACATGCACAACCACAACGCGCAGCACACCCCGTCAGGGCGATCATTTTACAAAACTGTTACATTCCCTCATCACCCATTGATGAAGGGTGTGTTACCGCACACCACACAACAAAGCAGCGCCCGCCTTTCGCCGAAGGCAAACCATAGGTTCTGACGGCAGCAGCGGGCAGGGCAAGTTTCCTGAGCAGCAAGCGACCAAACTGAAAGCCGATTCGCTCAGCACATCTTCTCGTGGAAACCGCTGACTTTCCAAAGGTTTTCCAGCCAAATAATTTAGCAAAATGCCGGTCAGGACGCCGATTTAAGTAATCCCACCCAGGATAAAAAGAAAACTGATCAATAAACAAGGCGCTTTAAACGACGCAGGGGCTTCATCTCACCAAGAAAAACCATGCCCTTGTCTGGTGAGACGAAACCACTCAATATCCCCGTATCTCTGAATCCTGCTCATAATCGAATTCAGATTCTAAAAAACCTTGATCAATCATGCACTTGAAACAGTGGCTTCGTTCTTCAGTAGTGAACGGCAACTCCTCAACAGGTATAGTGCGCTCTCTTCATCGGCATCGCCCTCGACCCAAATGCCTTTTGCGTCGATAAAAAAGGACTTCCCGTAGTCAGTTTGTCTATAGCAACGAGAAGAGCTGACGAACTCTTGCCTCATTTGCTTCCCAGTTCACCGCGACAAACCACCATGCAGGGTCGGCATGTCCAGACACTGGAAACCATAGTGACGCAGCCAGCGCAGGTCGCTGTCGAAGAAGGCGCGCAGGTCGGGGATGCCGTATTTCAGCATCGCCAGCCGGTCGATCCCGATGCCAAAGGCAAAGCCCTGATAGTCCTCGGGGTCGATCCCGCCCGCTGCGATCACCTTGGGGTGCACCATGCCGGAGCCGAGGATCTCCAGCCAGTCGTCGCCCTCACCGATCTTCAGCGTGCCCCCTGTCCCAGGAACAGCGGATGTCGACCTCGGCGGATGGCTCGGTGAAGGGGAAGTGCGACTGGCGCGGAAGCGCAGGTCCACACCGTCCGACCTCGAAGAAGGCTCTTCACGAACTCCTCCAGCACCCACTTGAGGTTCGCCATGGAGATGTCCTTCGTCCAGCGCCAGCCCTTCGACCTGGTGGAACATCGGCGTGTGAGTCTGGTCGTAATCGGCGCGGTACACGCCGCCGGGGCAGATGATGCGCAGCGGCGCGCCCAGCTTCTCCATGGAGCGGATCTGCACGGGGCTGGTATGCGTGCGCAGCACATGCGGCGGGCGGTCGTCGCCTTCGGCACGGCTGCATGTAGAACGTGTCCATCTCCGCGCGGGCTGGGTGGTGGCCGGGGATGTTCAGCGCGTCAAAGTTATACCAATCGGTGTCGACGCGGGGGCCTTCCTGCACGGAAAAGCCCATCTCGGCAAAGATCGCGGTGATCTCTTCGCTGACCTGGCGAAATGGGGTGGAGCGTACCCTGGCGGCGACTGCGGGCGGGTCGGCAGGGTCACATCCAGCCACTCGGAGCGCAGGCGCTCATCCAGCGCCGCATCGGCCAAGCGCGGCCTTTTTTGCGGCCAGGGCTGAATTGATCTCATCCTTCAGGGCATTCAGCGCCGGACCCGCCACCTGGCGTTCCTCCGCGCGTCATCTTGCCCAGCTCGCGCATCTTCAGCGCAACTTCGCCTTTTTTACCAACAGCGGCGAGGCGGATCGGCCTCCAGCGCGCTCTCATCTGCGGCCTCGGCAATCTGACCCAGATATTTTGCCTTAAGATCGTCCATGACGGTCCCCCGAAGTCTCGCTTTGTTGTTCTGCTACCATACGCGCCGCCGAAACGCAAGCACCCGAGGGTCATGAGGCGCCACATAGACGGATGTTGTCGCCCTCCACCCAGGACCATGCTCGTTGCGGCACGGCTAATGCCAACGCCTCATCGGTAGGAATGCGCAAATGGCTTGCATGCTGACAGTCGCGGCGGCCCATCTTGGAGCTCAAGACCTGCTTGGCCGCGCACTTTCCCGGGACGCGATTTGATGAGTACCTCTGTTACACGCAAGCTCACCACAATCCTGGCGGCGGATGCCGAACAGCTATAGCGCGGCCATGGACGGCCGATGAGGTCGGCACCTATACCGCGCTGAAATCGGCCCGTGATGGTGTTTTTCAAATTGATCGAACGGCGCGGTGGCCGGGTGGCCAATACGGCGGGTGATGGGCTGATCGCGGATTTCCCGTCCGTGGTCGAAGCGGCCCATTGCGCCATTGAGGTCCAGCAGGAACTTGCCGCCGAAGACAGCGCCGCTTCGGCTTCCGCATTGGCATTCAATCTGGGCGATGTGATCTGTGATGGCGACGATCTTCTGGGCGACGGTGTAAACCTTGCTGCGCGCCTGCAATCCATGGCGGAACCCGGCGGTATTCTGATCTCGCAGCCAGGTCTATGACCAGGTTCGCAACAAGCTGACGATCGGTTTTGAATACCTGGGCGAAAAAACCGCCCGAAAAACCTGCCCGAGGATATCTCGGTCTATCGGATCACCACTTGGCGCAGCCGAAGGGGCTGCCCAGCTTCGAACACAAGTCATGCCGCGGCCGCAGTCGCGAGGTGTGGCGAAGACCGCGCAACCTTGTCTCTAGGCGGCGCCGAGTCTGGGACGATGCGCTCCGAGGACCACCACAGCGCGTCCGACCACACATGACCGCCCCGGCTTAAGGGCCTTCGCAACCGGCTCGGATTGGGCGGCAGACCTCCACCCTAAGCGCTGGCAGCAAGAAACTCTGGCGTCGTTGCTGCAGGGCCGTTGTCTGTTAGATACCTCATCAGCGGCGCGCGGCTATCTGGGCTCATTGGCCTGATGCTGGCGCATCGCGTTGGTCGATCGGCCTGCGGGATGGCGCACGCGCCCTCTGGGTTCAGATCCGAGTTCCAATGGCATCCCGGTGCGGCTCTGGGTGACTGGCAGGTCTTCCTGATCGCTGGTGAACCTGTAATGAGCTTGGGCCGGCGCGCTCTGGGCGCTCTGGCCGGTGGGCGCGCTTCTGGCGTATTTGGCCGGCTGTTCAAACGACGCCGCTCGCAGGCTGAATGAACGTGCCGGTCAATCACCGCGACGACTTAGCTCCATTGCACCGGTCGGCTACAGGATCATCCGCAAACTCGCAGGCATAGAAAAACCCGCCGGATCGCTCCGACGGGTCCGATTTGTTCGGCTACGCGCTGAACAGCTTAGGCTGCCAGCGCGTCCTGTGCCTGACGCGACGATTGCGCCGAAACGCTTCGGGCTCGTGCACGGCGAGGTCTGCGAGAACCTTACGGTCCACTTCGATGCCGGCCAGGTTCAGGCCGTTGATGAAGCGCGAGTAGGTCAGCGCCTCGTCGTGGCTGCGGACAGCAGCGTTGATCCGCTGGATCCACAGCGCGCGGAAATTGCGCTTGCGGTTCTTACGGTCACGGGTTGCATATTGGTTGGCCTTATCGACGGCCTGGCGCGGCGACTTTGAAGGTGCTCTTGCGGCGGCCATAATAACCTTTTGCAGCCTTGATGACCTTCTTGTGACGGGCGTGAGTGACGGTACCACCTTTAACGCGGGACATATCTCAGATCTCCTCTTAGCGGTCGTAGGGCATGTAGCCCTTGACGATCTTTGCGTCCGGTGCGGACAGGGTGGTGGTGCCGCGGGCATCACGGATGAATTTCGTGGTGACGCTTGATCATGCCGTGGCGTTTGCCGGCCTGACCAGCTTTGACCTTGCCGCGTCGCGGTAACCTTAAAGCGCTTCTTGGCGCTCGATTTTGTCTTCATCTTGGGCATTTCCGTCTCCTTCATTCGCAGGTTCGCAATCCACGCGACTCGGCATGCCACTTAGCCGGACGCGCGATGGGAGCCGCCATTTAGACGCTCCCTGCCACAAACGCAAGCCTCAATGTAAAATATCCCGGTCTCTTAATGCTTGCCCAACCAAGAAGCAGATTGAAACCATACCGCAGCTTCCACCGTCGGCGGTGCCCTGATATCAGGACAAAGCCCCAGACACCGTATTTGACATCAGCCTGCCGGTGTTCGGCTTTGGCGCAGACATTGGCACAATTTTTGTGAGTATGATCTATAATCCCGTATTTCATGCGCCGCTAGGGGTCAGAAGGTGCTGGCCTATCTAGGTTGTTGGGTTTGGTTAACCTTAGCAATACGTAACTGAACGAAGTAGATGTAATAAAGATCATTACGTATTGCTAAGGTTAACGACGGTTAGATTCACCTCTTACACAGCACCTGGACGGTATTTCAGTTGGTGCGCTGAGCACAAATAGCGGCACGCTTAAAGATGCAGCAGGTAATGATTTAACACTGACGCTGAATAGCGTAGGCGCAACATCAAACGTACTGGTAGATAGTATTGCACCCACCGTTTCAAGCGTGAGTGTGCCTAGTAATGACACGTATATTGCAGGAGAAAACCTAGAGTTCACGGTCAATACCAGTGAGAATGTGACGGTCGACACCACTAGTGGCACACCAAGCATTGCCATTACCGTGGGCAGTACTACAAAAAATGCGACCTATGTCAGCGGTAGTGGCAGTAGTGCACTCACGTTCAGATATACAGTTGAAAGTGGTCTAGTTGATAGTGACGGTATTTCAGTTGGTGCGTTGAGCACAAATAGCGGCACGCTTAAAGATGCAGCAGGTGCTGTGTAAGAGGTGAATCTAACCGTCGTTAACCTT
>NZ_JBSWSZ010000118.1:0-6569 GCF_056158285.1 Pseudoalteromonas sp. AWM4_233
ATCAATGTCAGTAGTACGCCACACGCTTAAAAATGCTACTTAACGGTAAATAAGATAAATCCTCTTGAAACTTGTACAATTTTCCTGCAAGTTTATAAATGCCTTTTATACTCACAATAAAGCAATAACTATTTGATACGACTAATGTTGTAAATTTTGTTAACTGGTAGGATTAGTTCTTGCGGTTATGGCAAAATGATGTAATGATTTTGTTAATCGTTATGGTTGGTCATGATGTCACGCATTAAGTCACATCGACTTGGGAGTATAAAAATATGAAAAATGGGCCTAGCGCTTTTAAGTATCACCAGGTAGCGGCGGGAGTTCTCTCACTGCTAGGTGCTGCTGCAGTACCAGTGCATGCTGCAAATTGGCAAGTAGGTGATGTAAGTATTTCTTTAGATTCAACATTTACATTGGCTACAAGTATTCGAACAGAGGCACGAGATTACGACCTTATTGGTAACGGTCACCACCCTCAATTCGATTGGAGTGGTTATCACGCAGCTTTCAATCCTTTATACCCAAGCAGCGATGTGTGGGCGTTAGCAGACGGAGCATATTCAACCAATGGTGACTTCGGTAACCTTGCTCCACGATGCAGGCGATGCGTTCGCAACGCAAGTTTCAGGCTCACATGAATTAGACGTCAACTTTGGCGACTATGGTTTCTTCGCGCGTGGTTTCTGGTTCTATGATTTCGAGCAAATGGATGGTGACCGTCCTTACTCTAACCCAATAACTGGCAACCAATACGACCTGTGTCAAGATCCAGAGGCGGAAGACCTTTTATGTACAGACGTTCGTTTATATGATGCTTTCTTCTATGGCGATTGGTGGATTGGCGACAAGCCACTAACTCTTCGTGTTGGCCGCCAAGTAATCAGTTGGGGGAAAGTACTTTCATCCAGCATGGCATTAACACGACCAACCCTGTCGATGTAACACGCGCTCGTGCACCAGGTGCCGAACTTAAAGAGGTATTCCTACCGGTAGGTATGGTCTACGCTTCCTTGGGCTTGACCGATACAGTCAGTATCTCTGGTTATTATCAATATGAATGGCAGGAGAGCTGGTTACCGGTATCGGGAAGCTACTTCGCTGGTAATGACTTCGCAGGTGAGGGCGGTCAGCGCAACAACATTCAGTTAGGTTTCAGTGGTAACCCTGACATCAATCTCAATCACCTATTGACTGCCTTGAATGGTTATGGTGATTTATTGCGCTCAGGTGCTGATGCTGCTGCAATTTCTCAAGCCTATCTGGCATATCCAACGAAAGTGGCTATTCGCGGTTTCAGTGATGAAGTGCGCAATGATGCAGACGATCAAGGTCAATACGGTCTTCGCTTAACCTGGTTTGCTGAAAACCTCAACGAAACCGAGTTTAGTTTTTATCACATCAACTATCACAGCCAGCGCCCATTGATTTCAGGCGTTACCTCTGACTTTACGCAGCGGGTATCGGCGCAGACTTGGCATTTATAGCAGCAAACGAAGTTACACGTGATAACATCACTGAGCTTGGCGCGTTCACAAAGTCTGAATTCTTTTTCCCAGAAGACATCAAGCTTTACGGAATGAGTTTCAATACAAACATCGGCACTACAGCCCTTGCTGGTGAGTTTGCATACCGTGTAGATGAGCCATTACAAATCAGATGATGTTGAACTGCTTTACATGGGTATGCCAGAGCAGTTGGCTAATGCCGGCCTACGCCCTGATTTAGCGGGTATATCACAGCTAAACAACATTGGCCGTGCTGTAGGTCCAGGTGAGACCGCAGAAGGTTTCCTTTTCTCTGATACATGGCAAATGCAATTTACCGCGTCACATGTATTCGGCCCTAAATTTGGCTCTGACAACTTCGTACTTCTAGGTGAAGTAGGTTATGTAAACGTTGTTGATATGCCAGACCCAGACGTAATTCGTTTAAACGCACCGGGTACTGCTCGTACACCTTCGCTTGAACCAATTAACGGTAACGCTCGTGAAGGTTTACACCAAGGCCTTTCAGACGGACCTGAGACTAATCCGTTTGCAACTGACGATGCGTGGGGCTATCGCTTATTGGCGGTTGCTGACTACAACTCAATATTCGCTGGCATGAACCTTCGAGTTCGCGGTACTTTCTCTCATGACGTGGGTACTACGCAGATCCATTATTCCTTTTCACAGAAGATGTTAAGTCTGCTGCACTTTCTTTCACGTTCGATTATTTAAGCAAATGGTCTGCAACGGCGTCTTACAGTGCATTCTGGGGCGGCATTGGTACAACTAATGCGCTATCTGACAGAGACTTCATTTCATTTAACATCAAATACGCAATCTAAGAGTGGTTTTTATGATTAGAAAAGTAGGAATTATTGCTGCCGCTTTGTCACTGGCTTTATCTGGTGCAAGCGCTATGGCTAAAGTGTCTGATGCAGACGCAAACAAATTGGGTAACGAACTTACGCCGCTTGGCGCAGAAAAAGCGGGTAATGCTGATGGCAGTATCCCTGCCTGGACTGGCGGTATTACGTCTGCACCTGCTGGGTACAGTGTGGGTGACCATCACCCAGACCCTTACCCAGAAGATAAGGTGTTGTTTGAGATAACAGCACAGAACTATAAAGAGTACGCGGAATTCTTATCTGAAGGCCAGAAAAAGCTTTTCGAGGCTTACCCAGAAACTTTTCGTATGCCGGTTTATCCAACGCGACGTTCTGCGTCAAACCCACAGGCTGTTTACGATGCGACTAAGGTAAACGCTACCAGCGCTGAGCTTCTCGACGACGGTAATGGTCTTAAAGGTGCAGTTTTGGGTATCCCATTTCCAATACCACAAAACGGTCTTGAAGCAATTTGGAACCACATTCTTCGCTATCGTGGAGCAGCGGTTCAGCGTAACGGTGGACAAGCAGCAGTTACTACCGGTGGTGATTACAACGTAATCGGCTTTGATGAACAGTTACTAATTAAATATGCAGAGGAAGGTGCTACACCTGAAAAACTAACAGATGAAAATATTCTGTTTATGTTTAAGCAAAAAGTAACCAAGCCAGCCCGCCTAGCGGGAACGGCGTTACTTTTCACGAGACAGTAGATCAGGTTAAAGAACCACGTAAAGCGTGGACGTATAACACGGGTCAGCGTCGTGTTCGCTTAGCACCTAACATCGCTTACGATACGCCGGGAACAGCTGCTGACGGCCTACGTACGACTGATGACTTCGATATGTTTAACGGTTCTCCAAACCGTTACGACTGGAAACTTGTTGGTAAGCAGGAAATGTTTGTTGCTTACAATAACTATGCGCTTCATTCAGACAGTGCTTCGTATGATGATATCTTGAAGCCAAATCACGTTAATCCAGACCTAACACGTTGGGAAAAGCACCGTGTTTGGGTAGTTGAAGCTACGTTGAAAGAAGGTTTCCGTCACATTTATCAAAAACGCGTATTCTTCATTGATGAAGATAGCTGGCAAATTCAAGTCGCTGATATGTATGGTAATCGTGGCGAACTGTACCGCGTTGGTGTAGCTTATGGTGTTAACTACTATGAAGTTCCTACTCAATGGTCGACGCTTGATGCGTACTATGACTTAAACTCTCGTCGTTATTTGGCTATTGGCCTAGACAATGAAGAGCAAATGTACGACTTCACCGTACGCCCTCGAGATGTGGAATTCACGCCACAGGCGTTACGACGAGAAGGTAAGCGCTAATCACCTTACACAACAAACGGTTGGCATTTGCCAGCCGTTTTTGTATACAGACAATTATAAATAGGGGGAATGGTTAATTATGAAAAAAACCATTGCAGCGTGCATTGCCGCCACATTCGCAGCTAATTACTCTCCAGCTGCACTTGCCGAAGAAGCATTCATGGCACCTTTGGTTGAGCAATCGGTTCTTTTGGACATAGACGCTGATTCATTTGTCGTTATTGTCGGTGAACGCGGTCACGTATTAGTGTCAGAAGATGGCAAAACTTTCAATCAAAAAGCGGTGCCAACTCAATCAACGCTTACCGCAACCACGGTTGTAGGCGAAAAAATATGGGCAGTTGGTCACGACGCTGTCATTCTTCATTCTTCAGATAGGGGCGAAACATGGGAGATACAAAATTATCAACCCGAACTTCAACGCCCGTTCTTAGATGTATTATTTTTTGACGAACAGCAAGGTATAGCCACCGGTGCCTATGGCCTGTTTTATCGAACGCTTGACGGTGGAAAGACGTGGTCTGCAGAACGCCACGCCAGTCTTCTTGACCCAATGGACCAAGAATACCTCGAAGAAATTCGCAAGGAAGACGAAGATTTTATCAACAAGAGTTAGAGTCTATTTTACCTCACTTAAATCGTGTAACCCTTGATGGTGATACGCTGTACATGGCTGGTGAAGCAGGTTTGTTAGCAAAAAGCACCAACATGGGTGAATCTTGGGAACGTTTACGTCGACTACACAGGGTCTTTCTTCGACATTAAGCCGCTGGATGAAAACACGGTGCTTGCCGTAGGTCTCCGTGGGAATATTTGCGTAAACAGGGATCAAGGGGAATGGGAATACGTTCAAACCTGTTCAACTAGCACTTTTAATTCAATTTTAATTGAGTCAGAATCGAAGGTTTACGCTTTAGGCAACAACGGCATGATGGTAAGTGCACAACGTCCGCTTCCTACCAGTATGCGTGATCCTTATGCTAACCCATCCAATTGTCAGAGTGATGACGGTATTTCCGTGTCACAAATTAAAGATAAAGCGGCGATTTTAAACGCCACCGCAGTTTAACGGTACCAGCATTGCTGTTACTGCAAATGGCATTAAAACGTTGAATTTAAAATAGGGCAGTATAAAAACAATGACCCATTTTCTTGAAAAATTAGTGTTTGGTAACCGCAAAGTTGTGGTGGCACTGTTTGCCATTGCAACGGTTTTTCTTGGTTACCAAGCCTCACAAATGCGTCTAGACGCAGGTTTCGAAAAAAATATTCCGCTTAATCACGAGTACATGAAAACGTATATTGAGCACCGCCAAGATTTTGGTGGCGCCAACAACATCTTAGTTTCAATATGTGATAAAAACGATAATATTTATAACCAAAATTTCTTCGATACGTTAAAGAACGTTCACGACCAGCTTTTCTTCATCAATGGCGTAAACCGTTCGTTAGTAATTTCACTATTCTCTCCATCTACACGCTTTACTGAAATAGTGGAGGGTGGTTTCGCTGGCGGCACCGGTCATACCAGCAGACTTCGACTCATCAAAGCCAGAGGCTCTGGAGCTTGTGGCTGCGAACGTGGAAAAAGCGAACATCGTTGGTAGACAGGTTTCAAGTGACTACAGTTGCGCAATGGTAACAGCACAGTTGCTAGATATTGACCCACAAACAGGCGAGCCGCTTAATACACTCGCTCTGGCTGCAGAGCTAGAAGAGACAGCTTCGCGGACAGATGAAAACGAAAACACGTCTATCCATATTATCGGTTTTGCGAAGATGATTGGCGATGTAGCCGATGGCGCTAAAGACGTACTGTTATTCTTTGCCATTGCAATCGCGATCACTGCGGTGATGGTGTACTTCTTCTCACGCAGCATCATGCTGACCTTATTGCCATTGGTATGTTCAATTATTGCCGTTATCTGGCAACTTGGGCCTTTGACTTCCATTGGCTTTGGCATGGACCCTATGTCAATTTTGGTGCCGTTCCTTGTATTTGCTATCGGTGTAAGCCACGGCGTTCAAATGATTAACGCGGTAGAAAAGCAAGCAGTGACGGGCATTGGCGCGAAACGGGCTTCAATGGCGGCATTTAGAAACCTTCTAGTACCCGGCGGAATCGCCTTGCTGTCTGATACTGTAGGTTTCATGACCTTACTGGTTATTGATATTGGTATTATTCGCGAGCTAGCAATAACAGCAAGTATGGGTGTTGCTGTTATTATACTTACCAATCTATTGTTACTTCCTGTTCTAATGAGCTTCTTAAAACTAGACCAGAAGTATGTCGAAAAATTTGCGGGTAAGGAAAACGCAAATTCTAAATTCTGGGAAGTAATTGCAGCGTGTTCACGTAAGAAGCCAGCCGCGTTTATTTTAATTGTCACCGCGATTTTGTTCGTGCTCGGTCATTTCCAAGCGCAGAACATGAAAATAGGGGACTCACACGCCGGCGCACCAGCGCTACATGAAACTTCTCGTTACAATAGGTGCTGAGTGGAAGTGTTGGGATGCTTGTATTAACCTTAGCAATACGTAACTGAACGAGCAGATGCAAGCAACGTAACCATTACGTATTGCTAAGGTTAACGACGGTTAGATTCACCTCTTACACAGCACCTGGGGTTCACGACGGTTAGAGTCACTACGAAAAGCATCTATGGCAATATCGTGTGTTGCGCTGGCAAGGGCTATTAAAAAGCAGAACAAAGCAGCGAGGAATAGCTGATCTTTGAGGCTAATAAAGCCAAGACTCAATGTTGCGATGAAAGTGACCATCTGTCCAAGTAAAATCCAGCTACGTCGTTGACCTAACAAGGTGCTGTGTAAGAGGTGAATCTAACCGTCGTTAACCTT
>NZ_JBSWSZ010000119.1:0-5597 GCF_056158285.1 Pseudoalteromonas sp. AWM4_233
GTTCTGAACAGGTCCGCGACCCGCCTTCTGGGGCTGGAACCCAGCCGCGATATCGACGCGCTTCTGTCCAAGGCGGTGCCCGAATTCGGCCCGCTGTTCGAACGGTTGTCGGGATCGGTGAACGAGGCCGTCCAGGACGAGGTGCGCCTAAGCCGCGAAGGCCGCATGGAAAGCCTGCTGGTGCGGATGGCCGTGCGGCGCGGGGCGGATGGTGCGCTGGAAGGTTATGTGGTCGCCTTTGACGATGTGACCGAACTGGTCAGTGCCCAACGCATGGCGGCCTGGGGCGATGTGGCCCGCCGTGTCGCCCATGAAATCAAGAACCCCCTGACCCCGATCCAATTGTCCGCAGAGCGGATCCGCCGCAAGTTTTCGGCCCTTGCCGATCCCGAGGAAGCAGCCGCGCTGGATCAATATACCGAAGTGATCATCCGCCAGACCAATGATCTGCGTCGCATCGTGGACGAGTTCAGCCGCTTCGCCCGGATGCCGGAGCCCGACCGGGCCGAAACCGATCTGGCCACGCTGCTGCGCGATGCCGTGCTGATCCAGCAGGACGCCCTGAAAGGCGCGGTCAGCGCCGATATTCCCGATCAGCCGGTGATCGTGGACTGCGATGGCGGCATGTTGCGTCAGGCGCTGACCAACCTGCTGAAGAACGCGGGCGAAGCGGTTGAAGAGGTGGCCGAAAATCCGCCCGACGGCTGGTCGCCCTCGGTCCGGGTGGTGATGGAGGCCGCGCCCGATACCGTGACCATCCGCATCACCGACAACGGCACCGGACTGCCCGCGGATCGCAGCCGGTTGTTCGAACCCTATGTGACGATGCGAAATCGCAGGGCACCGGCTTGGGCCTGCCGATCGTCAAGAAGATCGTCGAAGAGCATGGCGGCAGCCTGCAACTGACCGACGCCGCCGACCATCGCGGCGCGATGGCCGAAATCCGTTTGCCGCGGGAACGACATCCCGTCCGCGGCGCGCACCGAAAATCCAAACACGAAAAAGACGAGGCAGGGACGATATGAGTGACATTCTGATCGTCGATGACGAACGCGACATCCGCGAACTGGTGGCCGATATCCTGAAGGACGAAGGCTTTACGACGCTGCACGGCGGCCAATTCCGACGAGGCCATCAACCGCGCTGAACGACGAGGAACCGGCGCTGATGATCCTGGATATCTGGCTGAAAGACAGCCGGATGGACGGGATCGATATCCTGAAACAGGTCAAGCGCAACAATCCCGATGTGCCGGTGATCATCATTTCGGGGCATGGCAATATCGAAATCGCGGTCGCGGCGATCAAGCAGGGCGCCTATGACTTTATCGAGAAGCCGTTCAATATCGACCAGTTGATGGTGGTCATCAACCGGGCGATGGAGACCAGCCGCCTGCGTCGCGAAAACAGCAGCCTGAAACGCGGTGGCACGCAATTGGGCGAAATGCTCGGCCAGTCGCCCGCCTTCAAGCGGCTGCGCGACAATCTGGACAAGGTGGCCAAATCCAACGGGCGTGTGATGCTGTCGGGCGAGCCGGGCAGCGGCAAGGAGATGGCCGCCCGCTATATCCATGCCCACAGCCCGCGCGCAAATGCCCCGTTCGTCACCGTGCCCTGCGCCACGATCGAACCCGACCGCATGGAAGAGGTTCTGTTCGGCCGCGAAAGCAGCGATCGCGGGGTCGAGCCGGGCCTTCTGGAGCAGGCTCATGGCGGGGTGATCTATTTCGACGAGGTCGGCGACATGCCCACCGGCACGCAATCCAAGATCCTGCGCGTGCTGACGGAACAGCAATTCGCGCGGGCCGGCGGTTCGGACCGGGTGCGCGTCGATCTGCGGGTGATTTCCTCGACCAACCGCGATCTGCCCGCAGAAATCGCCGTGGGTCGGTTCCGGCAGGAATTGTTCGACCGGCTGAACGTGGTGCCGATCGTGGTGCCCTCGCTGGCCGACCGGCGCGAGGATATCGCCGCGCTGGCCCATCATTTCATCGACTATTGCCAGCAGACGCAGGGGCTTGCCGCGCGCGAACTGCCGGATGAAACGGTCGCCGCGCTGCAATCCATGCGTTGGCCGGGCAATATCCGGCAGTTGCGCAACGTGATTGAAAGGGTGCTGATCCTGGCCGAGGAAAGCGGCCCGATCCAGCCTGCCGAACTGGAACCGCAGGGCGCGACGCCCGACAACAGCGATGTGCTGAGCCTTGGGCCGCAGGTCACCGCCATGCCGCTGCGCGAGGCGCGCGAGATGTTCGAGCGGGAATATCTGCTGGCCCAGATCAACCGTTTCGGCGGCAATATCAGCCGCACCGCGCAATTCGTCGGGATGGAACGCAGCGCCCTGCACCGCAAGCTGAAATCGCTTGGCGTGGTGGGTGGTATGCGCGGCGAGGATGAGCTGGTGACCGGCAAGTAAGGCCGGTTGTCCAACGACCGACGGCGGGTTTTGACCTCCGCCGCCTGGTCGCCCCGGCGTCAAGTTGCGCCTGACGGTGTTCGGGGATTGAACGGCTCGGACATCGAAACAGGTACAGGAAGCAGACGAAACCCTGTTTGCTTGATGCTGCGATGCCGTCAGGAACGCCTCTTTGGCCGGGTTGGACGGATGTGCCCCAAGGGCCGAGTGTAGTCAGCACGCCCCCTGGCATTTTGCGAATGTCGAGGTGATGACCGCGAACCGTTCGGTTCGGCAAACCGCACCGTCCTGGGCGGGCATCGCGCTCTCAACATGGTTAATTTTACCCAAGCCGTCCAGCTTCGGCAAGGGAAGCTTGTACATCACACGCCGCCATTCGCGGGTCGTGGATACGTGCGCCCATTCCAGGCGCTGTTGCAGGGCGCGGCCACCACGACAGCTGGGCACCGCGGCGCCTCGCAGCACAGTCAGAGAAACGGACAAGACGCCGTTTCTGCACGAGGGCAGGCATGAAGATCATCATCTGCGGGGCAGGGCAGGTCGGTTGGCAGATCGCCCGCCACCTGTCGGGCGAACGCAACGACGTCACCGTCGTGGACAACAATCCCGACCTGGTACGCCGCGCGACCGACACGCTGGACGTGCAGGGGATCGCCGGATTTGCCAGCTATCCCGACGTGCTGGACCGGGCCGGGGCGCGCGACGCCGACATGATCATCGCCGCGACCCATTCGGACGAGGTGAACATGGTCACCTGCCAGATGGCGCATTCGGTGTTCCCGATGCCAGCGCAAGATCGCCCGTCTGCGCAGTCAGAGCCTATCTGGACGCGATCTACTCCGATCTGTACCGCCGCGATCACCTGCCGATCGACGTGGTGATCAGCCCCGAATCGCGAGGTCGCCGAGGCGGCGCTGCAACGCCTGTCGCGCGCCCTGCGGCCTTTGACACCGAAACGTTTCTTGGATGGCAAGAGCGCAGTTGCTGGGCATCGTCCGTGGAAGACGACTGCCCGGTCGCTGAACACGCCCCTGCGGCAGCTGAACGATATGCTTTTCCAGCCTGCGCGCCATTGTCGTGGGCATCCGCCGCGATCGGCACGCTGTTTGCGCCCGAGTCCGGGCGATCAGCTGTTCGCCGGCGATGCAGGTCTATGTCTTCTAGCCATGTCGACGACGTGGCCCGCACGCTGGAAGTCTTTGGCAAGGCGCCAGAAACGCAGGAACGTGTGGTGATTGTCGGTGGCGGGCAATGTCGGCCTGTGCGGTCGCCCGCACGCTGGAAGGCGCGGCCCGAGCCGGATCCGTGCCAAGATGATCGAGACGCGACCGCTATCGCGCGGAAATCGCGCGCCGATGCGTCTGGAGCGGACCATCGTGCTGAATGGCGATGGCCTGGACCGGCCGATCTGCTGCGAGGCAGGGACTCGGACCGCGCGCGATGCGGTGCTGGCTGTCACCGATGACGACAAGACCAATATGCTGGCCGCCGTGCGTGCCAAAGCCGAGGGCTGTACGCTGGCGATCGCGCTGATCAACGATCCGACGCTGGTGCCCTTGATGGGCGCGCTGGGCATTGACGCCTATATCAACCCGCGCGCCACCACCGTCAGTTCGACCATCCTGCGCCATATCCGGCATGGCAGGGTGCGCGATAGGTCTATTCCATCGGCGATGCCGAGGCCGAGGTGATGGAGGCACGAGGTCATGTCGACCTCGTCCGATGTCGGGGCGGGCGATCCGCGATATCGAATTTCCCCGAAGGCGTGCTGATGGGCGCGGTGCCAGAAGGGCGACCGAGGTGTTGAGACCTCGCCCGACATCTGCGGCTGGAAGAGGGGGATATCGTCGCTGATCTTCGCCCTCGGCCAAGGACGTGCCCGAGGTCGAGCGCCTGTTGCAGGTCTCGATCGACTTTCTTCTGAGGCGCCCCGGCTGGGCTCCTCTCGCCCGCCTGCCGATCCTGTTGCAGCTGTCGATCATCGCCGCGCTGGCGATGCCGATTCCGGCGATCTATGCCTCGTCCATCGATGAACATGCCATTGCGCGCAACTTCTTCTACTGGTGCAACCTGACGCTGGTGGTGACCGGGATGATCGGGCTGGCCGGTGCCGCAAACCGCCGCCGTCAACAGGCGCGCCGCGATCTGGTCAGTTGCGTCGCGATATTGACGGTGCTGCCGCTGGTTCTGGCGATGCCCTTTGCCGAAAGCCTGCCCGATACCGGCATTTTCAACGCATGGTGGGAAATGGTCTCGTCGCTGACCACGACGGGGGCGTCGCTGTATTCGGCCGATCTGCTGCCGATGCCGCTGCATCTGTGGCGCGCTTTGGTCGGCTGGCTGGGCGGGCTGTTCATGCTGGTTGCCGCGGTCGCGATCGGCGCCGCTGCGCGTGGGTGGGTTCGAGATCATGTCCTCGCCCTATGGTCGCAGCGAACAGTTCGGAAGGCTGCCCGCCCCTTCCGATCCGCTGGCCAAGGCATGCTTGCCGATGTCGTCGGTGTTCAACTGTCTTTCTTATTGCCAGCACTGTGTTATGTGTTCATTGGCTACTTCGGCTTAAAAGGCCATAAACCTGTAAATAGCTCTTCTGAGAGGTAATAAAATGAAGCGTTTAAAGAAATCATTAGTTGCAGTGATGGTCACAGGTTTGTTGGCATCATGTGCAAAACAAAATGACACTGTTGAAGTAGAAAAGTCTGGTTTAGATATTTGGCCGACAATTAACTCTGAAGTTAAAAAAGACCCAGAGATTGAGCGTAAAGTTGCTGAACTACTAGTAAAAATGACGTTAGAGCAAAAAATAGCGCAAATGATCCAACCTGAGATCCGCGACATCACCGTAGAAGATATGCGTCGCTATGGCTTTGGTTCATACCTCAATGGTGGTGGTGCATTTCCAAATAACAATAAACATTCCAGTGTGAAAGATTGGGTTGATTTAGCAGAGGCGATGTATCAGGCATCGGTTGATGACTCGCTTGATGGCATCAACATTCCAACCATGTGGGGTACAGATGCAGTGCACGGCCACAACAATGTGATTGGCGCGACGCTGTTCCCGCACAACATAGGTTTAGGTGCGGCAAATAATCCAGACTTGATTGTAAAAATTGCCGAAGTGACCGCAAAAGAAGTGATGAGGTGCTGTGTAAGAGGTGAATCTAACCGTCGTTAACCTT
>NZ_JBSWSZ010000120.1:0-4041 GCF_056158285.1 Pseudoalteromonas sp. AWM4_233
CGTTGCCTTCACCGAGTGGGTATGCAGAACCGCGCCCACCTCGGGAAAGACCTCATACAGCACCGTATGCAGCCTTGTTTCTGCAGAGGAGCGACAGTCGCTCTGTACCGGCCGGCCGGCCAGATCGACCACCATGACATCACCCGCCCCCAGCTGCCCCTTGTGACGGCCTGAAACAGTAATGGCGATGTGTTCGGCATCGATGCGGGCAGAATAGTTACTGCTGGTTGCGGGCGACCAACCCTGCTGGTACAGGAATCGACCGGCTTGCACAATCGCATCCGCGGCGACGGCGTATCGGGTTACATCAAACACGAGTTCTCTCCCGGGTTTCAGAGCGCTTGGGACACTCCCATGGGCGCCATTATAGGGACGAACCAGCTCCTCGCAAATGATGCCGTGCGGCAATCAGATCGGCGACAATGGAGACAGCAATTTCTGCCGGTGTCTTGCTCGGAATATCAACACCAATGGGAGCTCGCAGGCGTTCGAGTGCCTCTTTTTCAAGCCCCAGAGATGCCAATCGTTCCCGCCGGGCTTCCGAAGTTCTTTTCGACCCCATTGCGCCTATGTAAAAGGCACTGGAGTGAAGAGCTGCAAGCAACCCCATATCGTCGATGCGCGGATCATGGGCGAGGGCCAGAATACCGGACCAGGCGTCGCCAAACTGTGTCGAAATCAGATCATCGGGCAGGCGCCGGTCCAGGGGAATCCCTTCAAAACTCCAGCCGGCGGCGAAGGCCTCCCTCGGCTCACAGAGGGTGACAGCAAATCCGCCGCGGTCGCGAATTCAAAAACGTAACGGGCGACTTCGCCCGCACCGATCAGCAACAGCCGGCACTCGGGCTGCAAAGCATGAAGAAGCTGTTCACCGTCGAAGTGGACCGCGTTACCGGCCCGGGAGACAGAATGCTCCAGCGTCGGAGCCCCGTTTATCGGCACGCGACGAACCACCGGTTCGCGATCGCGCAAGGCAGCCGCCAATGCCTGAACGTGATCGAATACCATCTGGCCCCGGAAGGGTTCAATCAGAAGCCGTATCCGGCCACCGCAAGGCAGCTGGAAATGATCCCGGTCATCATCGGTGATTCCATAATCAACGAAAACCGGATGTTCCGGCCCGTCTTCCGCTGTGCGCCGGAGCAGATCCTCTTCCAGACAGCCACCGGACACCGACCCGCTCCAGTGACCGGATTCTGCAATCGCCAGCCAGGAGCCGACCGGACGCGGCGAGGAGCCCCAGGTGTCCACTATGGTGCAAAGCCAGGCTCTCTGACCTTCCGCCAGCCAGTGAGACATTCTGTCTAATACGGTCTGGTGGCCAGTAGCGACCGAATAGGCGACGCTTGAATCAGGCATTGGCTCTCAATGGCAGGCTACGCTGCCGCTTTCCATTGAGCGCAAACAGGGCATTACCCAGGGCCGGGATCACCGGCGGCACGCCAGGCTCGCCGACTCCGGTCGGCGACTCGCTGCTTGCAACAATATCCACCAATACCTCAGGACGCTCGTACTGCCTCATTAGGGGGTAGTCGTGGAAATTGCTCTGCTGGACCTCGCCATTCTCCAGCGTGATTTCTCCATAAAGTGCCGCGGTCAGCCCAAACAGGATACCGCCCTCGATCTGGTCCTCCACGATACGGGGGTTAACGACCTGGCCGCAGTCCACCGAACAGGTGACCTTGTATACCCGGATCGCACCATTCTCGACTCCGGCTTCCACCACCTGGGCAACGTACGTTCCGAAACTCCGGAACAGGGCGAGCCCCCGGGCCCGCCCTTCTGGCACAGGCGACTGCCAGTCGGCCAGCCTGGCAACCCGGTCAAGCACTTCAAGGTGCCTCGGCTCGTGGGCAATAAGGCGACGACGGAACTGGTAAAGGATCCTCACCTGCCTCATGGGCAAGTTCGTCCATGAAAGTTTCGACGGCAAACCCGTTGTGGGAAAAACCTACCGAACGCCACCAGGTAATCGGAATGCCGGGATCGGTGTGGGTATGACGGATATCAATATTGGGGACCCGGTAGGGGTATTGCGATAGCCCCCTCAATCGCGGAGTGATCTTTCGGCGTGGCAATGCCTTCGGCCATTAGCCCGACTGAGCCAAGTGTGTCGTACATGAATTTTGGCGCCCAGGGATACTGGGCAGGGGCCGCATTGCGGACATACCAGTCCAGGATCTGAGGACCAACAATCTGGTGATGCCAGCCCGTCAGCTCAGCACTAGACAGGCTGGCTTTCATACGGTGCAGCATGGCAGGGCGATAGAGATCGTGACGGGTGTCCTCTTCACGGGACCAGATGACCTTAACCGGCCGTCCGACCCGATAGGCCACTGCCGCCGCTTCTTCGATATAGTCCTGAGTCAGTCGACGGCCAAAACCGCCGCCGAGAAAGGTCGTATTGATAGTGATATCGTCGGGGCCAAGACTGGTCACCCGGGCCGCCGCTATCCGGCCAAGGTCCGGCGCCTGTGTAGGGGCCCACACCTCCATGCCGTCCTCTCGGTACCAGGCCGTGGCACTGATGGGCTCCAATGTCGCGTGGGCCAGGTAGGGCTGGGCATATTCCGCTTCCACCACCCGGTCGCCCTCCTCCATGGAACTGGCAAAACTGCCCTCACTACGCTCGGACTCTCCGGGGATCGTCATCGGCGGCGGCGCGGTAGGAGTCGAACACGTCGCCCGTAGACAGAGACACGGCATCCGAAAAATCCCAGTCTATCTTGAGCGCGTCCTGAGCCTTCCGGGCACGCCAGTATTTGTCGGCAACAACGGCCACGCCACGCTCGATCTCAAAAACATCAAGCACACCCGTCATTGCACGGACCTGATCAGCGTTGAAGTCCCGAACGCGGCCGCCGCGTCGGGGAGAGCGTGAAACAACGCCGTACACCATGTCCGGAAGATCGACATCAATCCCGTAAACTGCGGTTCCCGTGGACTTCGCCCGGGCATCGAGTTTGCCTCGCTGCTTGCCAATGTATTTCCATTCGCTCTGCGGCTTGAGCGCTATGTCACCACGCAGCACTTCTTTGGCGGCCAACTCAACCAACTGGCCATAGGCCATGGAGTCGATACCGTTCGGGTGCACCACCCTGCCTTCACTGGCGCGACATTCGGTTGCTTCGACGTTCCATACACGTGCTGCCGCCATAACCAGCATTTGCCGGGCTTCCGCTCCGGCCGTTCGAAGCGGCTCCCAACTGGTCGCAACACTGGTGCTACCGCCTGTCAGTTGAAGCTTGTACAGAGGATTTCGATACTCCGGCGCCACAGGTGCAAAGCGTGGGGTGATCCGCTCCGGCTGGATTTCCAGCTCTTCGGCAATCAAAGTGGTCAACCCGGTGTAAGTTCCTTGCCCCATTTCGACCCGGGCCAGGGTGAAGAAGACTTCATCATCGGCAGTCAGTTCCAGCCAGGCATCGGGACGCCATTCGCCCGTGTCCGGCTCATACCCCGTCTGGATTCCCGCGCAGCCCGGCAACGTTATCGAAACCATGAGGCTCCCGGAGGCCCCGGCACTGACCTTGAGGAAATTTCGTCGATTCATCGCCATGTTATGCGGCCCCTCCCTGAGCGCCGTCTGACGTATCAGCGACGACGGATTCCACGGCTGCAATGATCCGCGAGTAGGTGCCGCATCGGCAAAGATTGCCTGTCATGGCCGCAACAATTTCCTCACGTGAAGGCGCCGGATTGCTGGCCAGAAGGTGGGCCGCACTCATGATCTGGCCCGACTGGCAGTAGCCGCATTGAGGAACGCCGTGTTCTATCCAGGCATCCTGCAGTGCATGAAGACGACTTCCCTCCCCCAGGCCTTCAATCGTAACCACATCACCACCCGCGGCCATTTCGACCGGTGTCGAGCAGGAGCGCACAGGCTGCCCGTTCAGGTGAACTGTGCAGGCACCACAGAGGCCCGCGCCGCAACCGAATTTAGTTCCCTTGAGCCCCAGCTCATCACGCAATACCCATAGAAGAGGCGTATCCCCTTCAATAGGTGCTGTGTAAGAGGTGAATCTAACCGTCGTTAACCTT
>NZ_JBSWSZ010000121.1:0-3647 GCF_056158285.1 Pseudoalteromonas sp. AWM4_233
ACTTTTGTTGTTGACTCGACGGTAGCAGCACCTCGATTGCGCAAGGGACAACCAGTGCAATGACATTATCTTTGCGTTCATTATTTGACTGGTCAGGAGAAGCAAAGTTAACAGTCTTGCATATTCCTGATGGTGTGACGGCGACACTGGATGATGCAAGGTTGGGTGAGGGTGAGCAAACGAAGATTAAATTTACAGTGAATGACTCTGTCCCTGTCGATAACTATACATTGACGGTGATGGGAGAAAGCGGCGACTTAACTGTTGAGCGGACATTGATATTGGAAGTATTGCCAAAAGGGACGCGTCCATTCCACTTTGTTCATACACCAGAAAAACCAATTCCTGACAATGACCACCATGGGTTGGTTGCAGAATTACCGATTACACTGAATGCAGAAATCTGGGATGCTGAAGTTGAAGTCGATATCGTTCATTTATGGCGGGGTGAATTGATTGTGCAATTAATTACGCCAGACGGTGAAGCGATTACACTGCATGAAAAAACAGGTGGAATCAAAAGTAATATTCAAAAGCGATACCTGTTGCCAGAATTACGAGGGATGAATACCGCAGGGATTTGGGGCTTAAAAGTGATTGATACATCACCATTTGGAGAAGGGATGCTGAAGCGGTGGCAATTTCTTCCAAGAGCCGTCCCTGCGGGATCCCTGACACCCATTCAAAAATTCTCATTGGGTAATGCTGTTGCTCAACCACTTCCGGATAAATCAACAGTCCGCAGTGAAATTCCGGTCCCAGAGCGTGGGCTTATTGGTTCTCTGCATGTGAGTGTCGATATCAGTCATAGCTGGCGGAATGATTTGGTCGTTGCCTTAACTTCACCACAAGGAACACGCGTTGTACTTCAAGAAAACAGTGGTGGTCTAGCGAAAGACCTACAGATTGATATGCGTCATTTAAGCCAGATGAATGGCGAACCTGTTGAAGGGATATGGGTCTTGGAAGTCTCAGATACAGATGTGATGAATGAAGGACAACTCAACCATTGGTACTTGGACTTTGTGACGGTATTTGAATAAGATTTATCACATATGCTTTATTTGCCCTCTGGTCATTTCTGGGGGGCGAATATTGCCGAAATTACCCGAGTTGGTTCCTGTTTTCTATGAGAAATATCTTGAATAAGTAACCACTTTTCTACATCTGGGAATCCTTTCATTTGTTTGAATGCTTGCCATTGTGATGAAAAAATCTTTGTGTGAAGATCTGGTCAAAATGATGGATGAGCAGTTCTGTCGACCAAACTTTTCTTTGATGACGACAACAAGTATTCAATTCCTTGAGGACAAGATTGAGCGTCCAGTCTGGAGTTTGTGTTCGTAATCGAAAGTCTGCTTCGAGGAAAAATGCAGTGCCTGTCCAGTAGACACGCATATAACTTCGAGAAGTATGCATGTGTTGATTGGCTTGTAAAAAATTACTTTTTTGTTTTTTCGTTTGAGCCAATCCTCTACGAAATCCTGACTGAATTTTCTGCCATGCTTGTTTTGGACTTAAGATACCGCTTCTCGCGTGGAGTACATTTTGATAATAAGTTGCGAGCCCTTCCGTGAACCAGGTCCCAGATTGGCCCGGATAGGGATTCAATAAATGACTGATTTCGTGAACCGCTGTCCAATCGTTCAAGAATGCTTGCATTGAAAAAGTAGGAGAGACGTGGAAAATCACTCCTGGGGGCTGAGCTCTTTCAACATATGCCCAGGGAACAGGCTCTCGGTTATGTGTTGCGCGTTTAATCAAGAAAAAAATCTGCTGCTCTGGAAAGAACCCCATACCTTGCTGAACAGTCTTGATCTCATGTCGAAGCCACTGACGTAACTTGTCTTTTTGTGGTTTTTCAAACGCGCCCTCAAATCGAAACTCTACTTGAGGAGTTTTCGCCTGAACTGAATATATCAGAAAAGGCAGCAACAGAAATGGCCAGCATATGAAGTCAGTTTTCATTGATTTTAAGAGCAGTGATATCACCAGTTATCTTTTCATTATGACAATTTCATCGAAAAATTTACGTGAAAATTTAGACGCAAGATATACGATTAAAGTGTGGGTTGTGATTAAAGGAATCCAATATGCCAGAGATGTTGAAGGAGACGGATATCATCCAAAGCTTGGATCAGCTAGCGTATGATTTGGAGATTCAGATCCTGTTAGCGGCTGAGGTTGGGCCACGTGCCTGGGGGTATGGTCAGCCGGAACAGCCATTACATGTGACATTCCTTTATGCCCATGCACCGACCTGGTATTACCAAGTGTTCCCCGAAGCACAAAAAATGGAAATTCAAGAAACTGAGTCATTACATTTTCATGGGATTGATATTCAAAAAGCGCTCTACATGGCCGCAAAAAGTGATCTGAATGTATTGGAGTGTTTGGCTTCCAATCACCAACTTGGACCGGATTATTTTGGTCAATGGCTCCAACTGCACATAGGAGAAGGTTTTGATCCCGCTCACGCATTTTCAGCTTACCTCAAAGAGCAAGGCAATTTGATGAGGTTGAAACGGTGACAATTCAATCACAAATTGAGGTAATTTGGTCTCAGTTATGTGCTTTTTGGATAGCCCGCCACCATATGATGCCAACAATGAACTTTGATCAGCTATTAGAAGAGTTAGTATACCCCGATAATCCAGATTGCTTTCAAAAGATTGAAGCGATGAAGCATCAGGTGATGCGAACAAAAGATAGTTCAGAGTCCACTACTTTTGAAGATAAGGATGTCCTTCGGTTTATGGAAGAAAACTTTGTCGTGTTAGAAAATGCGCGCCCACCACATTGTGAGCGCTTGGATAAAACCTACTGGAATGAAGTTTTTCGTGATGTGATAGCTCACTCAAAGGTCGGGGATACATCCCCTCGATTAGATGAGTTTTGACCTAAATATGTTTCTCAATAAAAGCAATGACTTGACTGAAGTATTCAACTCGATTGTCGTGATCCCGGAATCCATGCCCTTCACGACTACGATAATACCACTCAAAAGAGTGGTTCTGTTGCTCTAGAGCAGCTTTTGAGCGTTTCGCATGAATTGGAGGTGTTCTGCGGTCCTGACTTCCATGAGCAAGAAAAACAGGCGCTTTTAAATATTTCAATCGCATGATGGGTGATTGTGCTGCGAGTTGTTTTTTGTCTGTACCAATGGCAGTATCAAGGTAGCTGTTACCAGCATACCACTCAGGAATATCCCCTTCACTGTGCATTAATCTCAAATCATATAGACCGGCATTGGCAATAACGCATTTGAGTAGATCAGGACGCATTGTCGCACTTTGCACTGCGGAATAAGCACCGAAGCTGGTACCCATGATGCAAATATGTTTTGGATCGATTTGACCGCTTTTGATCCCCCAGTCAATCCCATCGAGAATATCTTGCTGAATGCGAGTGCCCCATTTTTGATAGCCAGACGCAAGGAATGACTGGCCGTAGCCACCAGAGCCACGAAAGTTTACTTGCAATACTTGGTAACCATGAGCAACAAGGGTTTGTACTTCAGTATTATATCCCCAGTAATCCCGAGGTCCATGCGGACCGCCATGAACTAAAACAATCGTTTTTTTCACTTTTGATTCAATGGATGGGGAGGTGCTGCTACCGTCGAGTCAACAACGAAAGTTAACCTT
>NZ_JBSWSZ010000121.1:3674-4464 GCF_056158285.1 Pseudoalteromonas sp. AWM4_233
TTACATATCATTACGTATTGCTAAGGTTAACGACGGTTAGATTCACCTCTTACACAGCACCTCAATTAAATGAAAACCATACACGCTACTTTAATTTAGACGCTCATAATTATGCCGATTACAACTATCACAACTTTTATAGTCGAGATGACTTTTACGACATTGCTGAGGCACTCTCTTGGGCTGATAACATCGTTTTTGCCTCTCCAGTTTACTGGCACGGCGTCACTTCGAATATGAAACGTTTAATCGACCGGATCACAGAATTAACTGAGAATCCTGAGATTAAACATATAGGTAAAGGGCTTAAGAATAAAAAAGGATTTGTACTGACAACCTCTGCCAGTAAAGAAGTTTGCCCTGTTTATGCTGGTTTCTTCGAGAAAGTATTCAGCTATTTCGATATTCACATGACTGAGCTTTTGCATTTAGATTGCAGTAAAACACTTACCCTACCAAAGCAGCAGATCATAAGTTTTGCTCAGCTGTTAAAGTAGCTTGTACCTATTTTAATTTTAACAAGGAATACGAATGCACCAGCGTTTTGTCTCTTTAGCTGCAACATTGTTAATTTCAATGACCGCCTTTGCCAAAACAAATACTTTTGAGTTATCCAGTAACGGTATCAAAGTTGGAGAAGTGCTTAGCTCAAAACATGTTTATAAAGGCTTTGGCTGTGATGGTGACAATCTCTCACCTCACCTTGCTTGGACTGGTGCAGGTGCTGTGTAAGAGGTGAATCTAACCGTCGTTAACCTTAGCAATACGTAACTGAAACCAGTAGACTATA
>NZ_JBSWSZ010000122.1:0-6374 GCF_056158285.1 Pseudoalteromonas sp. AWM4_233
TGAGAAAGGTTTGATCTACCGGGGAGAATACATCATCAACTGGGATCCAGCTACGCAAACGGCTTTATCTGATATTGAAGTGGAGTATAAAGATGTGCAGGGCGCATTTTATCATATGCGCTATCCGTTGAAAGATGAAGAGGGAACCATTGAAATTGCGACTACACGTCCAGAGACGATGCTTGGGGATACAGCGATTGCTGTACATCCGGAAGATGAGCGCTACAAGCATTTGATCGGTAAAAAAGCGATTCTGCCGATTGTCGGTCGCGAAATTGAAATTGTTGCTGATGATTATGTCGATATGGAATTTGGTTCAGGTGCTGTGAAGATTACGCCTGCTCACGACCCTAACGACTTTGAAATTGGAAACCGTCACAATCTAGAACGAATTCTAGTCATGAATGAAGACGGATCGATGAACGAGAATGCTGGCAAATACAAAGGAATGGACCGTTTTGAATGCCGAAAACAAATTGTTAAAGATCTTGCAAGAAGAAGGTGTTCTATTCGAGATTGAAGAACACATGCACTCTGTTGGTCACTCTGAACGAAGTGGCGCGGTCGTAGAACCTTATCTTATCTACACAATGGTTTGTTGATATGAAACCACTTGCTGATGCTTCCATCGAGCTTGCAAAAAGGGGACGATAAAGTACAGTTTGTTCCAGATCGTTTTGAAAAACCGTATTTACATTGGATGGAAAATACGCGTGATTGGTGTATTTCTCAGACAACTATGGTGGGGCCACCGTATTCCGGCTTGGTATCATAAAGAAACAGGCGAAATTTATGTAGGCAAAGAAGCAGCCGAAAGATACTAGAAAATTGGAAGCAGGATGAAGATGTCCTGGACACTTGGTTCTCTTCTGCTCTATGGCCTTTCTCCACGATGGGCTGGCCGGATGAGAACAGTGAAGATTATAAGCGCTATTTCCCAACCAACGTACTCGTAACAGGTTATGACATCATTGGCTTCTGGGTCAGCCGAATGATCTTCCAATCGCTAGAGTTTACGAACGAACGTCCGTTCAATGATGTTCTGATTCACGGTCTTGTTCGTGATGCAGAAGGACGCAAGATGAGTAAATCGCTTAGGAAATGGTGTCGATCCAATGGATGTTATCGATAAATATGGAGCCGATTCCTTACGTTATTTCTTATCTACCGGTTCATCCCCTGGTCAGGACTTGCGCTTCCATTGGGAAAAGGTTGAGTCTACGTGGAACTTTGCGAATAAGATTTGGAACGCTTCCCGTTTTGCTTTGATGAATATGGGCGATTTGAAATTTGAAGATATTGATATCACAGGTGAAAAATCTGTAGCAGATCAATGGATTTTGACTCGTCTCAATCAGACAATTGAACAAGTGACGACAAATATCGATAAATACGAATTCGGTGAAGCCGGCCGTCACCTTTACAACTTTATTTGGGATGATTTCTGTGATTGGTATATTGAAATGGCGAAACTGCCATTATACGGAGAAGACGAAGCACGAATTCATACGACTCGTTCTGATTCTTGCTTATACGCTTGATCAAACGATGCGTATGCTGCATCCATTTATGCCGTTCATTACAGAAGAAATTTGGCAGCACCTTCCTCATGAAGGAGAATCAATTACACAGGCTTCATGGCCGATAGTAAGAGAAGATTTCCACAATGAACAGGCAGCAGAATGAAATGAACCGACTTGTCTCCATTATTCGCTCTGTCCGTAATATCCGTGCAGAAGTGGATACACCGATGTCCAAAGAAATTCAACTCCTGATCCAGGCGAAGGACGAAGATATTGTTAAGGAACTTGAGAAGAACCGTGACTATTTAGAACGCTTCTGTAATCCGAGTGAACTGACAATTGCAACAGATCTGCAGGCACCTGAAAAAGCGATGTCAGCCGTTATTACTGGAGCGGAATTGTACCTTCCATTAGCAGGCTTGATCAACATTGAAGATGAAATCAAACGCCTAGAGAACGAATGGAAGAAATGGGATCAAGAAGTTACACGTGTTCAGAAGAAACTTTCCAATGAAGGTTTCGTAAGTAAAGCCCCAGAACATGTAGTTGAAGAAGAACGTAAGAAAGAGACAGACTACCTTGATAAGCGTGCGAAAGTAGAAGCACGAATTAAAGAATTAAAAGCATAAACGATGAGAGGAGGGTATTCGGTGGGAATACTCTCCCTTTTTGAAAGAAGGGAAACATGGTGGCGAATTATCAGGACGCCCTGCAGTGGATACATCAACGTGAAAAATTCAAAATCAAAGCCCGGGTTGGCTCGTATGACATGGATGATGGAACAGTTGAACCATCCGGAAGAAGCGCATCCAGGCTGTACATATCGCCGGAACGAATGGGAAGGGATCGACAGTTTCTTTCTACGTGAATCTTCCAGAGCACAAGGATTAAGTGTAGGGACATTCACTTCCCCTTATATCGTTCGTTTTAATGAGCGGATCAGTGTGAACGGGGCTCCGATCGAGGATGGGGAGTTGGCCAGTCTTCGTGAATAGATTCAGTCCGTAGCGGAAGAATTGGCGGAGACTCCACTCGGGGCACCTACTGAATTTGAAGTGATTACAGCAATGTCTCTTGTCTATTTTGCGGAGAAGGAATTAGACGTTGTGATCTATGAGGCTGGTTTAGGTGGGTTGTATGATTCTAACCAATATCCGTGTCTCCTATCCTGACAATCATAACGAACATCGGGAAGGATCATATGAATATTCTAGGCTCGACCTATGCTGAGATTGCTCGGGAAAAGGCAGGAATCATCAAGCAGGGTATCCCTGTAATTACGGCGGCAAAGCAGGATGAATCCATTCGGAAGTTATTAGAGAAAAGGCAGCTCAAGAGACGAGCGACTTCTGCAGTAAACGGGGAAGATTTTCATACGGTTCACTTGGAGAGTTCTGATGAAGGGGAATTGTTTGAATTCCATAACGACCGCTTCATTTCCGAACCTTTATTGAGTCGAATGATGGGGGCGCATCAGGTGGACAATGCAGCGCTCGCTATTCAGGCAATGGAAGTATTACAAGGTCTAGGCTACTCTTTTCAGAGGGAGTATTACCGGTCTGCCATTCGTGCAACACACTGGCCGGCAAGATTTGAGAAAGTACGAGAAGAGCCTCTTGTAATTCTGGATGGAGCGCACAACGAAGTAAGGAACTCATGAGCACTTGTAGAAACCGTTAAAGAACATTATTCAAATAAAAGAGTGACACTACTATACTCGGCGCTTGAAGATAAGCCGGTGCAAGCGATGTTAACGATGCTGTCCGAGGTAGTGGATTGTGCTTTCATGACGTCATTTAATTTTCCAAGAGCTTTGTCTGCGGAACAATTGCAGCAACTATCGCCGGTTAAAAGAACCGAAGCGATCGATTCCTATCAGGAGGCTGTATCAACGTCATTGTCGCAGATGGAAGACGATGAACTTTTATTAGTAACTGGATCGCTCTATTTCCTGTCTGAAATCAGGAAAATTTTTGAATGATCGCGGAACTTGTGATAATATACTAATTATCTGAATTTTGTCTTAAATTAGTTCTTTAGAACGAAAAAGGGTTGAGGAAATGGGCCGGAAGGAAAAGATAGCGGTTTGGCTTGTTTGGTTAATTGTCTGGCCGGCTGGCTTATTTGGTGTATTTCAATTCTTTCCCCCGATTTAATTGGTAACCAAATGGATATTTTGGCATTCGTCATCCTAGCCTCTATTGTTGCTTTGTTTCCCTTACAAATAGGGGACAACCCTGTATTTTTTACACATGGTATCACATTTGCCGTTTTTTTATATTTTGGACTAGCAGTAGAAATAATCGTTTCACAAGTGGCACTCATCTTCTTGCTTTTAAAACTGAGGGTTTCACGGTCGAATGTTCATAGGTTTCCATTGAACTTCGTCATGTTTTTAGTGATTTCTATTTCTTCGGCACTCATCTATCATATGCTTGGTGGACAACATGGAAGGGAAAGCTGTCTCTTCTGTAAGCAATGCTGTTCCGATCGTTGCTTACGCATTCTTTCAGCTGTTCTTTAATCAACTCACCATAAAGTTCATTGCTAAGTTTTTGTATAAGCGACATGTAAAAATGTTCGACATCGGATTGTTATGGGATTTGACATCCGGTCTACTTGTGTTCCCGGTCGGCTTTCTGCTCTACATGATGTATGCAGAGTTCGGGGTGAGCGCTGTATTCTATGTTGGAATTCCTTTCATACTGATTTCAGGGATGCTTATGCTTTATCACAAGAGCAGTATCGTTAACCAATACTTGAAACGGACGAGCAGAATAGGTCATGAGCTAACAGGTAATTTAGGCGTGAAGGATGTTTTAGACTTGTTCGTCGACCGTCTAAGTCAACTTCTTCCAGTAGATTATATTTATATCTTTGACGTCGAATCTGACCGGGAGATGAACCTGATCCGATATTTCGATCGGTCTGGGGTCACCTATTTCCCCTCTATCAAACTACATATCGGAGAGAGTATAAGTGGTCATACTTGGGAGGAAGGAGATAGCTTTAAATATAACAAAAAGAGTGATTGGGACCATCTGAGAAACCGCTATACACCGAAGGAAGCGGAAAGCGCCTTATCTGTACCTATTGAGCGCAAGGGAAAATCGTCGGAGTGATCACGATTTACTCCAATCAGAAATACGCATTTTTACAATTTCAATTTATGATTCTCAACATTTTGGGCAGTTATTTGGCTGTTGCCATCGATAATGCACGACATTATGAGAAGACGAAATTAGAGAGTGAACGTTGTGCACTAACAGGACTTTATAACTTCCGCTATTTCCAAGATCAGCTTCACGAAGCTTTCTTCTCAGACATGGAGCAATCGATTGCTTTGATACTGCTTGATATCGATCACTTCAAATCGATTAACGATACGTATGGACATGAAAGTGGAAATGAAATCCTATGTCAGTTTGCCGAAAGATTAGAAGATGTAGTTGGCAACGCGGGCGTCGTCGCTCGCTATGGTGGAGAGGAATTCGCCATACTGCTGCCGAGGTACAAGGACTACGAAGCTTATCAGGTAGCAGAGGATATTCGTCGCTCGATTGCTGAGCAACCTTTCAGTACCTATCAGTATATTCTGTCTGATGACGAACCGAAAGAGGTCTCTATAACAGCATCGATCGGGGTTGCGACATACCCTGTCGACTGTGAAGAACCACTGGAACTGATTCGCCATGCTGATCGGGCTATGTATGTTGGTGCGAAACAGAAGGGGCGCAACAGAGTGGCGTGTTATGAGGAATTAACAAACAGCAGCGGAGTCATTGTGACTTCGCTGCTGTTTTTTTATGGTGTAGGGCAATGACCGTGGTTGGATCGAACTTTGTGATTACTACTTATATTTTCAGCACCATAAACTTCTCCCTCGGAACATATGATTGCCTTACTCCACTCCGGCCCAACCTGATCATTTATATGGATGTCTCCTCGTGCTGAAATGATGAGTACCGTTCTGTGTTGATATTTCTCCGTTTAGCACTATATCCCCTTCTGAGTAAACCATGGCATTGGATTTCATAGAAAGCGGGCCATTGACAGTCTAGGAGGCACTGCTAAATACAGCATTATTTTGTATATACAGAGATTCATTTACGTAACAGCATCGCCAAGCAACATCCAATCGGGAATTGGATTGTTGGTTCTACGTTTCCTATGGCAGCATCGCCGGTTATAGAAAAGCGGGAATCAGACTGCAGAGGTGCTGCGTGTACTTCTCTGGACGAACTCCTTAACCTTAGCAATACGTAACTGAACGAAGTGCCACAAAACAGTACCACATGCCACAGTGGCGAAGTGAGGCGTCTGAAATAGCGCGATCTAACACTGCAGTCATGTTGGTATCAATGACTTCTTTGTAATCAAACTGCCAATAATCGATCATCACTGTGGTCTGCCTAGAAGGACTCCATGCAAAGCCAATTGAAAGTGAATCAGACTCTTCGGCGTTTAAGTTTTCATTACCTAACTCTAAGCTGTTTACGCTGACAAGTGTGCCGTCGCCTTCACAATATAGGTCTGCAATTGCTTGGTTTGCACCGCAATCAAAAGATGAAGTAGTAGTACGAAGCTTAACACCGGCTTGTGTTAAAGAGGGGGCTCTAAAAGATGTTGCCCAACCCGCGCGAAGCAAGATAGTGTCAGTAGGTCGATAACTGATACTGACTTTTGGGTTAAACGTTGAGCCAAAATCATCAAAGTGATCGTAACGCCCTGCTAATTGCATCTCGACTTGCTCAGTGAGTGGAACATAAAGCTCGGCAAAAGCACCATATTGCGTTCGCTGCTTAGCTATAAGGTGCTGTGTAAGAGGTGAATCTAACCGTCGTTAACCTT
>NZ_JBSWSZ010000123.1:0-2761 GCF_056158285.1 Pseudoalteromonas sp. AWM4_233
ATAAATCACTTTCCAAATTATACAAATAACAAGTTTAAAATGTTATAATTTTCAAAAAGCCATTGGAGGATATTATGAAAGCCCACGCAATTTTCGATTTCTTACATTTACTAGTCTTAACCCTAAAAAGCTATTATGTATGGGGAATGCCTATCTATGTCTTTATTATTCCTCTTATCTTTGTAGTCGGTTATATTATTATTAATTCTAATAAGAAACAAAAAAATACATCTATTCAAAGTCACTAATCTATTACCTTAATAGCCTCCTAAAAATCATATTCCCCTCATTTTCTTCAAATGATATGATGAACAAGGGTATATCCCCACCACTCTTATAGCGGTGGGGATTTTAATGTCAATATGCAACATACTACACAATAGAAGGTGATTTTTATGAGAAAATACGCAACAATTGCTTTATGTACGTCTGCCATTCTAGCAGGCTGCAATACTAGCAATGTAAGCCAAGAACCTAAAAAAGAGAAAAAGGTTCAAGAAGTAGCTAAACAAAAAGAGACTGTACAAGAACAAGGTAAAATTTCTTATACTCCCATCACATACGAATCTACAGACACTACTATTCATATGACAGATATAAAAGATAATTTAACTGAGGTACAATATAAAATTTGGCGCACAGCTGATGGAAAGGAAAGTGCTAAATCTTTTTCTTCTAAAGAAAAAGAGAAACAATTTACACTTCCTTTTGATATAAAAGAATTTGAAGGAAAACGCGGTGAGTTCCAAATTGAAGCAACAGGAATGAAAGAAGATGGGAAAACAATCTCGCTTACGAAATCTACTATTACTTTCGAACAAAAGGTTCCTGTTCTTATGTATCACGCAATTGATGATTATCATGGTCAAGGTATTAAAGACTTATTCGTATCACCAGCTAACTTTGAAGCACAAATGAAACATTTAAAGGACAATGGTTATACGCTGTTAACGTTTGAACGCTGGAGTGATATAAATAAAGTAAATAAGCCGATTTTCGTTACATTTGATGACGGTATGAAAAATAATATGAATGCATTTCGCGTTTTACAAAAGCTAAAAGATGATAACTTTCAAACCGGTAGCAACAGAATATATGATTGTTGATAACGTTGATGTAGAAGGAGCATTGTCTACTTCTGAAATAAAAGAAATGGTTGATTCCGGCATTTTCTCGGTGCAATCTCATACTGCAACACATGCAGACTTGCCGAAAATTACAAACTATGAGGAAGAGTTAAAAGGTTCAAAAGAAAAGCTAGAAAAAATAACAGGTAAGCCTGTTATCGCAATCGCATATCCATTCGGCCATGTAGATGATAAGGTTGTTGCAGAAACGAAGAAGTATTATCAATTTGCGACGACGACAAAGCCTGGGCAATTCATTACGAAGGGTGAACCTGATGAATTGTTAAAGATGAAGCGCGTTCGTATACACCATACAACGACTGTAGAGCAATTTGCTTCTTCAATTAAGTAAATGTAAGAGCTCAATACATTTTGAGCTCTCTTTTTGCGCTATATTTATATATATTTTTAGAATTTTCTTGTATTATATATAGTAAGAAATCTTTCAAATTAAAGGAGATTATACATATGTCATTTGAACAAACGTTAGAGAAATATGCTGCTCTTGCAGTTAATGTTGGTGTTAATATTCAACCTGGACAAACTTTATCAATTAGTGCACCTCTTGAAGCTGTACAATTTGTACGCCTCGTTACAGAGAAAGCATATAAATCTGGTGCAAAACACGTATATGTGGATTGGAATGATGAGACGTTAACACGCTTAAAGTTCGATCTAGCTCCTGAAGAAGCTTTCTCTGAATTCCCTTCTTGGAAAGCACATGCTCGTGAGGAATTAGCAAAAGAAGGCGCTGCATTTATGTCTATCTATGCAGAAAACCCTGATTTATTAAAAGGTGTAGAAGCATCGCGTATTGCAACAGCTGCATAAAGTAGCTGGAGAAGCGATGAAAGTATACCGTGATTACGTACAAGCCGATAAAGTAAGCTGGTGTGTAATTTCTGTTCCTACGAAAGAATGGGCTGCGAAAGTATTCCAGGTGCTGTAGTCCTGGAACTCGACATACCGTTTAACCTTAGCAATACGTAACTGAACGAAGTAACACGTAAAAAAGTACGTATTGCTAAGGTTAACGACGGTTAGATTCACCTCTTACACAGCACCTCTATATTGACTGTGTTGCCACACCCTGTATCGTTAATATAATCACAGCTATCATCTAACAATCGATAATAACCAGAATTATTCAGACCTTTAAAAGACAAGGTTGGACCTTCAAGCCCAGCTTCAGCGGTATGATTAAAGACAACATCTATAATTACCTCTATACCCGCTTTATGAAGTAGCCCAACCATTTGCTGAAATTCATCAATGTTTCCATCAACAAGGTATTCTTTATGTGGGGTAAAAAAGTTAAGGGTATTGTAGCCCCAATAATTCTGTAAGCCTTTGGCTGTTAAAAACTGTTCACTGATAAAGCTATGAACAGGCAATAACTCGATTGCATTGATACCCATAGACTTTAAATGACGAATGAAGTGCTCATGTGCAAGGCCAAGAAATTTACCTCTCAGCGCTTCGGGGATTTTGTTATTTAATTTCGTCGCGCCTTTAACATGACACTCATAAATAACAGTCTCACTCCATTGAACATTCGGCCTTTCAGGTGCTGTGTAAGAGGTGAATCTAACCGTCGTTAACCTTAGCAATATGATGAGTCAGGTACACTACAT
>NZ_JBSWSZ010000124.1:0-560 GCF_056158285.1 Pseudoalteromonas sp. AWM4_233
GAGTTCTCTCAAGCGCCTTAGTATTCTCTACCTGACCACCTGTGTCGGTTTGGGGTACGATTCGAAATAATCTGAAGCTTAGAGGCTTTTCCTGGAAGTAGGGCATCATCAACTTCACTACCGTAGTAGCTCGTCTCGACTCTCAGCCTTAGCGACCCGGATTTTCCTAAGTCACCAGCCTACAGCCTTTCACATGGACAACCAACGCCATGCTTGATTAGCCTGCTCCGTCCCCCCATCGCAATTATTCCAAGTACGGGAATATTAACCCGTTTCCCATCGACTACGCTCTTCAGCCTCGCCTTAGGGGTCGACTTACCCTACCCTGATTAACATGGGATAGGAACCCTTGGTCTTCCGGCGTGCGGGTTTTTCACCCGCATTATCGTTACTCATGTCAGCATTCGCACTTCTGATACGTCCAGCATGCCTCCCGGCACACCTTCAGCCGCTTACAGAACGCTCCCCTACCCCGCATACAAAGTATGCAGCCGTAGCTTCGGTGGTATGTTTAGCCCCGTTACATCTTCCGCGCAGGCCGACTCGACTAGTGAGCTATT
>NZ_JBSWSZ010000125.1:0-6059 GCF_056158285.1 Pseudoalteromonas sp. AWM4_233
ATGTCAGTCTACAACGAAAGTTAACCTTAGGTGCTGCTACCGTCGAGTCAACAACGAAAGTTAACCTTAGGTGCTGCTACCGTCGAGTCAACAACGAAAGTTAACCTTAGGTGCTGCTACCGTCGAGTCAACAACGAAAGTTAACCTTAGCAATACGTAACTGAACGAATGCTACGTATCAATTACGTATTGCTAAGGTTAAACGGTATGTCGAGTTCCAGGACTACAGCACCTCCTTTACCAATCTTCGTTTCGTAATAAAACACATGCCTCTTATCGTTCCACTTCATCGGATATTGTTTTCCGTCTATTTCTACTTCTGCTTGAAAGTAAGAAGACTGAATTGGTAACTCAGTAGGCTTTGCTTCAATAACAGCAGTAACACCTTCGTACATTTGTTCAACATTTTTTTGACTATTATCATCTTTGTCATAAGTAGAAACCGTATAGTTAAGCGCTGGTTCAACAAGTACTTGCAATCCTTCTTTCTCAATATCCCGATCCACTTCTATCGTATATGTTCCTGGTTTAATGACTTCCTGATTTTCCGTGCTTATATGAACTATATTTCCGAATAATTTCGCTTCTCCGGGTGCATGTATGGAAAAAGAAGACTGTAACTGTAATGGTTTCGAAATTTGTGTGACCTGATAATTAGACAGCGAAGGCGATTGTCGTACAAGCGTCATACGCTTTAATGGGAACGGCGTTGTAATCTCTACTTTCTTTCCTACTACTTTCGTTTTTACAATCGATTCAACGGAGGAGAATGGATCACGATTCGCAACTAATGCTGCCACTTGATTTACACTTTTTACAATGCCATCCTCTCCGCTTGACGGCATCAGTAACTCCGTTTATCTCTTTCTTCCATATTTCTTTAAACGTATTTAATTGTTCTTTTTCTTGCTGCCCTAAATCCTCTTCCATCGTAATTAAGATAGGATGTAGAGATATCTTTTTTACATCCATTTCTTTCTTAAAGTCTGTTAGTTTCTTTGTAATTTGTTCTTTTCCGCCAACTTTATCTTTTTCTAGATCATTAAATGCCCCGTCAGTTAATACAATAAGCCAAAATTCACGTTTTCCATCTATATCTGCTTCCTTTTTTATAGATTGCATCGCCGTCTCTACTGCGCTAAAAGGAGTATTTAAATACGTTTTCCACGCTCCAATTCCTTCAATTTCTGTTTGCCTTTTATCCTTCGTTAACGAAATGTTTAACGGATTATTCGGCTTGCTCATTGGAACATAAGAAAATGTATCTTTTTCATCTAATAGCGCAACTAAACTTTGCAAAGCGTAATTGGCATATTTCCAGCGATCGTTATTTCTCATGCTGCCCGAATCATCATATACAAGTGAAACGACCCTTTCCTTTGCCTCCTCTCCTTTTGCAAAAGTCCAATAAGGATGTAACCATATAAATAGAAACAACATGAATGTGGCACAAATTCGAATTTTCATGATGAGGCTTCGCCACCTTTGTAGACAAATTCCTATGTTTAAATTTATGAGAGGAAACAAGATATATGACTTGTATTTTAGGACAACTAACCCACCATAACTTTATTATGTAAACATATATATACACTTGGTAATATTCTTTATAGCATTTTCTATCCAATTATATAAGCAAAAAAGCCTGTCTAAGCTTCATACTTAAAACAGACTTTTCCTACTTTTCATATTAAAAACACACAACAAAAAGTTTGATTTTTTAATTAGCACATTACTTCAATTGTAAATCCACCAGGTGCTTCAACGTAAAATGTATATGCATGGGCATGCTTAGGAGGCTCCACCAAAAATCCATCTTTCTTCAATCTTTGATTTATCTTATCTACTTGTTCTTCACTTCCTTGTGGAAATCCTACATGAAATGTTTTTGGATACTGAACTTCTTTTCCCTTCATTAAAGTTAGTATAAATCCATCATTATCACGCATAACTGCAAAGGCATTCCCCCTTGTTCCACTACAAATTAAACCAAAATACCTCTCTAAAAACTCTCTAGATGCTGTTACATCTGTAACTGTTAAATTAAGATGTTTAATTCCCAATCCTCCACCTTCTTTCTCAATTTTCTAACATTTTATCATACAAATAAAAAACACGCCTTTCACAGCGTGTTTCATTGCTTCACATATACTTCAACAATTGGATTATCTTTGTTATCTGCATGTAAGCGTATATTCGCTTCACTCGTATTATAAATGCTGGCTAATAGCATAATTGTTAACAAATTAGGAGTCTTAGCATCACTTCCGTATTTTCTTTCAAGCGCTTCTTTATATTCAAACTCTAAATCCCCCTGTATATATGTATACACTTCAAATCCATCCTCTAAATTGCAAACTACTGTATCAATAATATCCGCTCCTACTTGTTTCTTCATTTCATCTCGCAATGCTTCTATAAATTCTTTCCACGGTACTTCGTATGTTTGAAACTGATCTGTAGATTTCATTGCCTTTCCCTCCTTACTATATCCTTTCTCTATATTTCCCCTTTCATATAACAATTATGATAGGTAGGTCATTCGTACAAGCCGCACTTGTCCCCCTTACATATCGTATTACTGTAAGGGGGAAGGAGGACAGAACATGCATAGACAAAGATGTTATGATACGTGCCGACGTTATTTCGGTAAAGTTGTTCGAATTGAAGATCGCGATGGTCGCATTCATTTAGGCAAAATAATCGATGTGACAAATGAATCTGTATGGATCGAACCAATGCAACAGCGCTCATCTTTTGATACAGGATTCGGATACTATGACGCATATGCAAACGGTGGTTGTGATCTTTGCGGCGGCATTAGCAGGTGTGATAGTTGCGGATTTGGTTGCAGTGGTGGATTCAGTAGCTGTGGATGTGGCGGTCGTGGTTGCGGTAATTGTGGTGGCGGCTGGCTGTGGTGGCGGTTGTGGCTGGGGCGTTGAACTTGGATTTGGTTTCATCTTCGGAATTACTTTAGCTGCATTATTTTTCATTTAACATAGTAAAGAGTTGACTACCTTTAGCCAACTCTTTTTCTTTATTTTTCACATATAAAAATACGATGCCCTAAAATATGTTGGTACATAAACCGTACATTTTCATGCTGTACCCATGCCTCATATAACTCATTCGGAATATATGTTGATACATTCCATTCCGGCTCTTCTATATAGCTAGATATCGTTTCTGCAATTGTACCACCGCCAGCAATTGTAATTCTTTTGAAATTTGCTTTCTGAAATCGTTGTACCCACTCATTCTCAGTTAATAATTCTTTCATGCCATATAATTGGGCAATTTTTTCTTCCTCACTCTTCTCAATATGTGTATTAATAATCATTTCAATGACAACAAGCTTACCATCCTTCTGTAATACACGATAGCACTCTGATATAACCCTTTCTTTATCTGTAAAAGCGAGTATCGATTCCCCAAGCACAAACTCAAATGAATCATTTAAACAAGGTAATCGCTCTGCATCACCTTGAATCAATTGTACATTCAATCTTTCAAACAACCATCTATCTTTCGCTTTTTGAATCATAATTTCATTCTTTTCAACCGCTGTTACTTTATAACCGAATTCTTTTGTCATGTAAGCCGCTGTTTTCCCCGTACCACAACCTATCTCAAGGACATCCGCTCCTTGTCTAAGAGGCAGTTGTGCTAGCAATTGTTTTGTTAACGTAAAACCACCAGGATGAGCACTTCCTATTCCGTAATAAGCTAAGAAATCGATGTAAGTATTTCGTTCCATGGGATTCTCCCTTTTTTATTTTATATATTCAAGGAAGAATGAAAAGTGCATAAAAAAAGGGCGCATCACGCGCCCCCTCAGCTTATTTTTCCTCACCGATATATGCCCATTTGTAGCTGTAATCTCCACCAACTGGGTGGTGAACAATTCCTTTTACTTTTGCTCTTTGAACAATTGCATCACCACGTTGATATAATGGTGCAATTGCTGCATCTTCAAGTAACATTTTCTCAGCTTTCAGTAAGCTATCCCAACGCTCTTTCGTTTTCGTTAATAGCTCACCTTTACCTTTTTCTACAATTTCATCATATTTAGGATTTGAATATCCTGTTTGGTTATGAGGCCCATTTGTAACGAACATATCAATGAACGTCATTGGATCTAAGATAGTAGGGCCCCAACCAGCGTAAGATAAATCATAATCTAGATCTGATTCTAATTTTAACTTTTGTTTAAATGGCTGGTTTTTCAAATTCACTGTTAAGCCTGGTAAGTTTTTCTCAAGTTCTCCTTTTAAGACTTCTCCTACTTTTTTCGCACCATCACCATCATAGTTTAATAGTTCTACTGTAATTGCATCTTTTCCAAGTTCTTTTTTCGCTTTTTCCCAATGCTCTTTTGCCTTTTTCACATCTGTTTTTAAAATATCTCCATTTTCTTTACGGAAGTCTTTTCCATCTGGGCTCTTAGCAAATTCTTTTGGTACTAAGTAATCTGCAGGTGTAGAACCATCATTTAAAATTACATTCGTTAAGCCTTTTTTATCATACGCTTTTGCAATCGCTAAACGTAAATCTTTGCTCTTTAGCACTGTATCTTGCCCACCACGTTTTTGGTTTAAGCGTAAGAAGTACGTTGACGGTGTTTTTTGTGTAAAGAAATCGGGGCTTGATTTATATTGTCAACAAATTCAGATGTAAGTCCTGAGCGATCAATTTGTCCACTTTCATATAAATTGACACGTGTACCGCTATCTTTTACCACATTAAAGTTAATTTCTTCCAACTTAACTGTTTTATTATCCCAGTATTGTGCATTTTTCTTTAACTTCCAACCTTCTTCATGTTTCCAGTCTGTTAATGTAAATGGTCCGTTGTATAACGTTGTATCTGCTTCTAAACCGTACTTTTCTCCTTTTCTTTGACAAACTTCTCGTTTAATGGATAAAATGTTCCAAATGAAGTTAATTCTACAAAGTAAGGAACTGGATTTTCTAATTCTACTTCTAACGTATAGTCATCTACAGCTTTTACTCCTAACGTATCTAGCTCAGCTTTTCCTTCATTAATCGCTTGTGCATTTTTTAAATCAAACATAATGTATGCATATTCCGCTGCTGTATTTTTATCTACCGCACGTTTCCAGAGATAGACTAAATCTTTTGCTGTTAGGTGCTGTAGTCCTGGAACTCGACATACCGTTTAACCTTAGCAATACGTAACTGAACGAAGTAGATGAAAAAACGTATTGCTAAGGTTAACGACGGTTAGATTCACCTCTTACACAGCACCTATAGTTTTCAAGCTGCATTTCGGCGAGCTTCTAGCTGCTCGCTCTCTTTTTAGTGCGCGTTCAAGTACGTCTATTTTGTTTTGTGTTTCTTCACTCATAGAAACCTTACTTCTATATGACAAGCTTCATCACCCCTCGTGTAGACATTCCGATTGAGAAATAGAGACTTCTTCCCCAAAATGCTTCGCCGCTCCTAAAATGAGCCCTTCAGATAAACGACATAGCTTTCGTTCTGATCGATAAATCATCGTCAGATGTTGATCATTTTGGTCTCTTATAATCAAATTCAAGGAAGATTTGAATCTGCATAGAGTTTTTTTACTTCAACGTGAATTAAGTTATCAACCATATGTAGAGACGCATGCAGAGATGGCGCTCGTTTTGCTTCACTGGGTGCCAGAGGCATGGGTTTGGCAAATAAGAAGCTCTCCAAAAGTTCTAAGTAAATCAGAAGCTGGTACGTTTAATGCTTCACAATAATAAGTGACGATGCCTAACATTTCGCTGTCATCGTACTTTATTGAAGATGTGTATATCTCTTGAGAGGGAAGGTCGAGTGTATTTAACATGGTGTCCCATGCTTCTAAGCCATGATTGGTTTCTAAATAACTCTCTTGTAGCGCGTTGAAAACACTGCCTTTCATATAAATCTCCGCATTTTGCGTTATGAGGTTGATATATTTTTAAAATAGTGTCACTTTTCTACTTAACGAGGTGCTGTGTAAGAGGTGAATCTAACCGTCGTTAACCTTAGCATATGTAACTGAGCCAAGTAAATAGGGTATAA
>NZ_JBSWSZ010000126.1:0-3072 GCF_056158285.1 Pseudoalteromonas sp. AWM4_233
ATTGCCAATTGAGTTCAGGTCGGTCTGATTTGAATTTTCCACCACGCTACCAGCCTTCATGATTAGGGCTTGGAATGATAAAGGCCCACCTGGTGGTGGGCCTGAATAGGTCTGGGGGGTGTGCGTGAGAGGGTTGAATCCAATCCCCCCCAGATAACCGTTAAAACTTGTTACCCTTGATTAGTTCAAATGATAATTTAACATGCGGCAAAATGCAAGTTTTACAGTGACGCAAAGTAATAATACTAAGAAACGACGGTCGGCGTTTCCAGGGTGAGGAGTTCCCGGATAGCGGCAGAAATTTTGTCGGGACATAGAGTGACCGGGATCTGTTTTGAAAGCCGAACGCTATGATGTGCATCGGGCTTTCCAGTACTCGGTTTACCCCAAAGCTGAACTTTGCAACCGATTGTTAGTGGCCAATTAAAATGACCCACTACTGGCCATTTATTTTGACCCACCTCCGAGTGGCCGTCAGGCCATAGAACCAGCTACTGTCCCCCGCTTTTATCGATGGCCGGGGGCATGTCAGTGAAGGAGTGGGTTGTGATACACAAGATCAAGGCACTGCACGATAACGGCAAAGGGCTGTCGATCCGCGCCATCAGTCAGGAACTGGGCTTGTCCCGGAATACCGTCCGTAAATATTTGCGGATGGAGGTAGAATGCGATTTCGGAACGGATTGCAGATCCCTCGCGGAGCAAGCGCCTCGACGATCACCGGGATTACCTGGTGCATTTGCTCAAGCAATTTCCCAAGCTCAGCGCCGTCAAGATTGCCCGTAAGCTTCAGGCAAAGGTCGGCGACTTACCGGCCTCAGATCGCTCCATTCGCCGTTATGTGCGAGCACTCAAGGAGGAAGTGGCCTCGGCCCAGATGCGCTACTACGAACCCATTCTGGAGCGATGTGCCGGGTGTTCAGTGCCAGGTGGACCCCGGTGAGTTGCGCGGCGTGCTGATCGGTGGCGAAGAACGCACGCTGCATTTTGTGGTGTTCGTGCTGTCGTACTCGCGGTTGATGTACGTGGGCCTGGCCTTCCGCCCGCTGGACACCCAGACGTTTATCCAGCTCCATGACGAAGCCCTGCGGTACTTCGGTGGCCTGCCGGAGGAGTGCGTTTACGATCAGACCAAGCTGGTGGTGATCAACGAACAGTACCGCGGAGCTGACGCTCAACCAACGGTTCCATGGATATGCCACCACGGCCGGGTTCCGGATCCATGCCTGCGAAGGCTACGACCCGGAGAGCAAGGGCAAGGTGGAAGCCGGCGTGAAGTACGTCAAGCAGGATTGCCTCTACGGTGAGGTCTTCCGGGATCAGGAACACGTGCGTCAGCACGTGCAGGACTGGGTTGAGAGCGTGGCCAATGTCCGGATCCACGGCACCACCGGCGAACCACCCCGGGAACGCTTCGAACGGGATGAGCGAGAACATCTGGAGGCCTACCTGTCACCGGCTTGCGTGCAGCCTGTGGCCCGCGAGACACGGCGGGCGGACAAGACCGGCCTGATCGCCTGGAAGGCCAACAAGTACTCCGTGCCCATGGCCTGGCAGCAGGCCCGGGTGGGCGTTCTGGAGTCCGGCGGCCAACTCGATATCAGCGACCTGAACACAGGCGACGTCATCGCCAGCCATGCGCTGTGCGCCGACAAGGGCAAGGTGTTCAAGAACACCCATCACTACCGGGATCATGCCCAGCGGGTGACCACGCTGGAGAGCTGGCATCAACGCGCTGATCGGCAGACGAGACCGGGCACCGGTTGTGCCAGCAGCTCAAGCGCTCCGAGCCCAAGATCTACAAGGATCAGTTGGTGGCTGCCCGTGACCTGCTCAAGCGCCATGCGCCGGTGGATCCGGTGTTGCTCACAGACGCTGGCAGAGCGCCCCGGCATGACGGCCACACGGCTGCAAAGCTACCTGGAAGCAGCCCAGGCGGCTACGCTGCGGGAGCGGCAGCCGGAACCGCTGCCGGAACCCAAGCAGGCACTGGATCTGAGCGCCTACCAGCCGTATTGGCCGCTCCAGTGGCCAGGGGGTGACCCATGAGCCAGCTTGAACAGACCGTAGTCCCGTTACCGCAGCCTGCGCCTGAGCGCGGCCGCCGACGAACTGACCAACCTGCTGGCCGAGGCTGAAGCCAACGAGATGTCCTATCTGAGCTTCGCGGACCGGCTTGCCGAACACGAACTGGTCCAGCGGCAGGACAAGCGCATCCGCCGGAACCGGAAGATGGCCGCGTTCCCCGCCGAGAAGCGCCTGGAGGGCTTCGACTACCGGCACCAGACCACCATTACCAAACGCCAGGTGAACGCCTTGCTGGACTTCCAGTTCCTCGACGAACGGAACAACCTGGTGTTCATCGGCCCGCCGGGTGTGGGCAAGACCCACCTGGCCATCGGCATTGGCTACAAGGCCGTGGAAGCCGGCTACCGGGTGTTGTTCCGCAACGCCCTGGATCTGGTGGAAGAGCTGGAACTGGCCGAGATGAAGGGTGAGCTGAAAAAACGGGTCAGCGCCCTGGCCAAATACGACCTGCTGATCATTGATGAGCTGGGTTACCTGCCCATGACCCGGCAGGCCCGCTACAATCTGTTCCAGTTGATCAACAGCCTGTACGAATACCGGTCGATCATCTTGACCACCAACAAGGACTTCACCAGTTGGGGCGAGTTCTTCCACGACGACAACGTGGCGGTGCCGATCATTGACCGGGTCATCCACCATTCGCACATCTTTATGTTGGGAGGAGAAAGCTATCGACTGAAGCAAAAAGCCACAAGATAGACTATGAAAGGTGGGTCAATTTTATTGGCCAAAGGTGGGTCAAAATAAATGGCCATTGACACCGATGCCGTCTGAACGACTGGAGCCAATAAAATCAGTGACCCAGACGCTCACGCTGCGGTCATGACGACTGTTAAAGAATACTGCGTGTGCTTCTTCAAGAGAGCCATTGGCGCCGTGAAAGGATTCCGTTTCGTAATGACGAATCACTCTCCGAGCCGAAAGCTCTTCACCAATCTCGACCAAGGTGCTGTTCGGATTCTATCGTGTTTCCCTATTAACCTT
>NZ_JBSWSZ010000126.1:3099-3579 GCF_056158285.1 Pseudoalteromonas sp. AWM4_233
TGTAATAACTCAGTTAACGTATTGCTAAGGTTAACGACGGTTAGATTCACCTCTTACACAGCACCTAGTGCAGAGCATGATGCTGGCCTTGGCAATGGAGGCTTAGGTCGACTTGCTGCATGTTTTTTAGATAGTTGTGCCAGTCTAGCGCTTCCGGTTGTTGGGTATGGTATTCGTTATGAATATGGCATGTTTAACCAATCTATCGAAAACGGTTATCAAGTCGAGCATCCTGACAACTGGTTACGAGAAGGACACCCTTGGGAGCTGAGTGCGCCAGAACAGTCAAAGCGAGTTAAGTTCTTTGGCCATGTTGAGTCATATGTCGATAAACATGGAAGAACACATAGAGCGTGGGTGAACACTCAGGATGTTCTTGCTGTGCCTTACGATGTGCCAATTCCTGGTTATAAAAATGACATTGTTAATACATTAAGGCTAGGTGCTGTGTAAGAGGTGAATCTAACCGTCGTTAACCTT
>NZ_JBSWSZ010000127.1:0-3489 GCF_056158285.1 Pseudoalteromonas sp. AWM4_233
CAGTAGTGTAAGCGCTGATTTGCGTAATACAATGATGTCCAGTTGGCTTTAACACCTACTTCCCACTCTTCACTGGTTTCAGGCTCTAGGTTAGGGTTTCCGATGAAGCTCGCTGGGAAATAACCAAAGCGTTCAGTAAAGGTAGGTGCTTTAACGGCTCTACCATAGCTTGTGAAAACGGCGTAGTGAAGTCGTTAAGTTGCCATGTGAAACCGCCGCGATAACTTACGGCATTGTCGAACTCACTATTGTTGTCGAACCTTGCGCTTAATGTTGCCGTTAGCGACTCGGTAAACTGACTGTTTGTTTCTGCAAATACGCTGTAGGTGTTGTCGTGTTGTTTTTGGTTAGGATCGCCAAATACAATAGGGCCGCGCTGGTCAAAAAGGCGCTGTAGATATTCAACGCCGCCTGCAAAATCCCAATTGTCGATGGTGTAAAAGCCGGTCCAGTTCTAATTCAATACGCTCACCCGTGGTGCCGCCTGTATCCGTACCCGATTCAGTATTATCGTTTTCATCTTTACGATAGTGTGCACTTAATGCCGAACGGTAGCCTGTGTTATTCGGCAGCAAATTCCCATCTTAATTTCGCACTAACTTGTGTGCCATCTGTCACGTTATCTGTATCAGCGGGAAGGCCAGGTTATGACAAAGTCAGTACCGTCATAGTCATTTTCATATTGAACAGTACGTAAATTCGCGATGAAGGTGTGCTCGGTGGTGGCGGCATAATTGAGGTTTATGCCAGCAGTCATATTGTCATAGCCATCGTCTTCGTTACCAACGCGAGATACGTTATCTCCGTCAGTCCTAATATAGCTCGCGTAGGCAGACACTCCCACGTCATCGCTCTGTGAGCGCGCATTCATGCTGCCCTGAAGGGTACCTTGAGAGCCAATGCCAGCTGAAAAATCTACGTGAGAACCATTGTCGGCAAACTGGCCAGATTTAGTGGTAATGCTCAGTACACCACCAATTGCACCGCTACCCCACCTCGCACTTTGCGGGCCGCGAAGTAGCTCAATGCGCACTACGTTGGCGCTAGTAAGATGAGCAAGGTCAACAAGACTCCCTTGGCCTACATCGTTGGCAACAACACCATCAATTAAAACAAGTAGATGGTTGGTTTCACCGCCGCGCACGCGCAGCTCTGTTAAGCCACGCAGACTGCCTGACTGAGACAAGCTAACGCCCGGTAGGCCGCGAATGAGGTCAGTAAGTTGAAGTGCGCCCGAAGCTTTAATGTCGCTTTCAGTTAGCACCGATACTGAGCCAGGCAGTTTAGTTAGCGAAATAGGTAAACGGGTGCCGGTGACGGTTAGCGTTTCAATATCTTGGTTTGAAGTTTGCGCGAAGGCAGATGTGCTTAAGCACGAAATAACTGCAGCGCTAAGGGCTGCTTTAGTAAAATGTGTACGCATGGTTTTTATATTATCTTTGATGCGCTCCACCCGAGCACATGATGAGTGAAAGTGCACGTTGTTACTTATTCTTTTGAATAGTGAGCAAACAAACGACACCATGAAGTACAGGCCGGTATCCGGGCTTACTCGCCAATACCGATAAGGTAATGGCTCTTTTGCCTTCCCATCTAATGGCGTCTGATTGCGCTGAAGCGCGTTGACGTATAAAAGACAGTGGCGCAATGAAAAGAAAACGACAATGCGTTGAGTTTACCGTTGCGGGGGCAGCATCAGCTTTTCACTGATTTCCCGTTTAACTATTGTCACAGTAGTAGTTATGGAGCGCGACAAAAGCACCTACACAGCGCGATTATATAGAACTTAAAAAGTGATAGCGAATACGGTTTCTTATACCTTACGCTTTTCGTAACCCGCATACGGTTATTGTACTAGGGTTATCGAAAAAGCGCTTTTGAGCAGTGAGGCAGAAGTGCAATGAGTACCCCAATTTTAGCGGGGGCTCTTGGAGTGCAGATAGCTGTTCTTTAAGGGCAAGTATTTGGCCTTCCCAATATTTGTCTTCAGCAAACCAAGGGAACGCACGAGGAAACGCAGGGTCTTCCCACCGACGAGAAAGCCACGCCATGTAATGCACCATGCGCATTGCTCTTAGCGGCTCGATAAGCAGGTAGCTGGGCACGTATCGAATTCGTGAAATTCTTCGTAGGCCTCTACTAGGGTATCTAGCTGCAAAAGCTGCTGTTGGCGGTCGCCACTTAACATCATCCATAAGTCTTGAATAGCGGGTCCCATACGGCAGTCATCTAAGTCAACGAAGGTTGGACCGTCGCGCCATAGTATATTGCCTGGGTGGCAGTCACCGTGTAAACGAATATTCGATGTTGGCTTATACGCTTGTTGGGTGGCCTCAATAACTGGATTGAGTATGGCAAAAAAGGCCGTCTTCAAATGCTCGGGTAGCAGTGTGCTTTGCAACAGAACCTGTTTGGGCTCATCAGGGTAACTTTCAATGTCAATTGAGGGGCGATTCTGCAAACCCTTTAGCTGAGCGCTAACGCGGTGAATGCGGCCTAATAAAACGCCCCATCCATTCGGAGCTGATCAAGGTTGTCGTTTTCAAATTGTCTACCGCCTACCGAAGGGAATAGCGTAAATCGATAGTCAGTCTCCGCCACCGTATGGTGATGGAGCGTTTTACCGTTTAAAGCTAAAGGTGCAGCCAATGGGATTTCGTTATCGATTAGCTCTGCAGCAAACGCGTGTTCTTCAAGAATTTGAGCGTCTGGTCCATCGACCTGGGCGATAGAATTTTGCTACATAGCGCTGACCGTCTTCAGCCAAAAACTGATAGACGCGGTTTTCATAACTGTTGAGCGCTAGCAGGCCGCTTTGAAGAAAAATGCCCTGACTTTCCGAAGGTGCCGAAGCGTCGGGATGCTTGTATTAACCTTAGCAATACGTAACTGCAATGAATAACTTTAAAAAGATAACCCTTGGTCAAGTTGGCCAAGACACTGAAGATATGCGCAAATTCCAATTTGATTTTGCAAAATTATTAGAAGATTACCAAATTGACTCTGTTGCTATAAAGCAACGTGCACCAAAGGGTAAGTTTGCAGGTAGTGCGACAGGTTTTAAAATCGAAGCTGCCATTCAATTAATAAAAGATGTGGATGTTAAAATTTTATCTGCAACTGAAATCAAAGAACAATTGAAGCGTAACCCTTTACCAATCGACTTTGAAGAAACTGGGCTTAAGAAATATCAAGAAACTGCATTTATTAATGCTTATGTTTACATCATGATGAAAACATACCGCCCAGAAGAGCTATAAAGAATAGACTCAATAAATATCCGGCGATATCAGGCCGGATATTTATCTCACTGAAGACAGGTTTATTTATGTGTTTCATATAAAGAGTCCGACATCTTTCTTAAATCCACGTTTTCTATATAGTCATCACTCAACGTCAGAATTGCATTTAAATTACTTACTAACTTTTCTTTTTGCAACTACCCGGCTAGGTGCTGTGTAAGAGGTGAATCTAACCGTCGTTAACCTT
>NZ_JBSWSZ010000128.1:0-5908 GCF_056158285.1 Pseudoalteromonas sp. AWM4_233
GTCTTACGTTTTCACTCTTTTATACTATCTTAGCATAAGGTTATACCCACTTTTCACATGAAAGCGTTTGATGTTGAAAAGTTAAGAAAACAGTGTTAACAAAGGAAAAGGCTAACGGCATACTAAACGCAATATCATATTGCGATAGTCGAGCTGCCATCAGGTTGTTGAAGTGGTCACGTTCCGCTTATCGGTGGATGCTTGCCGCGGGCGTCACCACCGATAAGCGGAACGTGACCGCCATATAAAGAGACCTTGATGAATGACATCTATTAAACAAAGGGGCATTCCTCAAGGTTCTTACGGCTGAGAGTGAGTGCAAGGGAGTCTATTTATATTCCAGAAGGTGCGCAGACGATTCCACTCCTGCGGAAAAACGGACGGACGAGACCCCACAGGGTGGTTTTCCCGAGGAGGCTCGGACGTTCGTCCGCGGAAAGGGAATCGTCGGAGCACCTGAAGGTACCACCAGTACATAAGGGCGGGTGTTTAATTCATGACCTTCTCCATCTCCACTTCCCCGGCCTGTTCACGTACAATGGAAAAACCCGCTTTCTTATAGACCGTCACTGCGGGTTCATTTTCCACGGAAACAGTGAGGATAATTGAACTGATCCCCTCATACTGTCGAACACCAAAAGCGATCCCTTCACGGACGAAGGTCTCTCCAAATCCCCGCCCGATCCACTCAGGCTTCAGGGCGAGTCCGATTTCCAGGAACTCCTTCTTTTGAGTAAACTCGAACAACCCCACCGTTTTTCCATCGAAAAGAGCGGCATAACCATCACAGCCGCCAGGGCCCTTCAGCATTCCGTCTCTGTTGTACGATTCATAATACGGGATCATCATTACTTGCTCGACGAACCCTTCGTAATCCCAGGTGTCAATCTCATCCACCAGGTCCATAGTCAGAGGGACAAATGTAAACATCATTCCATTCTCTCCTTTATATTAAACGATAAACTTCGTAAACCAGGCAATGTAATGAGCTCCCGGAATAAACAGCAGCTGGGCAAGCAGTGTTCCAAGGACCTGGGATGTAATCATAAGCAGGGATACGTTCTTCAGCTGGCTGTAGCTTCCGCGCTTTTGGATGACATCATCCGCCATCACTGAAATTTTCGGATCCACAAACACGACAAGCAGAATGGTCGCCACACCGTTGATCAAACCGGATGCCATGATTGCTGTTGAAGCTCTGTCCGGAGCCAGAAGCGCGGCATAAAGTGCAGAAAGGACTCCAATCGTATAAATGGAGGTCACCAGCATATTGACGAAAAACAAGCGCTTCGGAATGTTGGATAACGAAAAGCCCTTTAAGTAACTCCGCTTTGGAAGCGCGAAAAGATGCAGGCCCCGCTTGAAATAATCCTTCGTTGTAAACGTCTTTAACAGCACCGGAACAGATCCGCCATTGTTGGATAAATGGACGATGGCTCGTGAAAATAAAGCAATAAACGTAGGTAACAGCACAATGCCGGCCAGTGTCCCCACCGTCGACGCTCCGATGATGATTCGATATTGATCTTCAACAAAAGCCAGCGTATTCTCAACCGGCGCAGCATCAATCAAACTGCCGGTAAACGGCTGCTGCATCATATTGGCCATCCTGGAAACGATGACCATCAAATTAAACAAGGCAAGAGCCGAGGCGATCCGCCCCACTCTTGCCCCTGACATCCGCACTGCGTAGGCCAGCGTTTCAATGGTATGGATGACTAAAATGAACAAAGCTATGTAGAGCACTTTCTCCGTGAACACTTCCATTCGACAACCATCCTTTTTGTTGACATGCGAACCTTTCGAACGGGCTTGACCATAAAAAAAGAAACATCTCAGCTGGAGATGCATCTTTTTTCAACAGGTTTTCTTGTCAGTTCCGGGTCCTTCCTTTCTAATCGGACTCTGTTCCGGCGGGTCTTCGGGAATCTGCAGGCGGCTGGGATGGCTTCTGTGGTGCCCTTCCCTTTTAATGTCCACAAACACCATCAACATCACGACGAGGAGCAGCGTACCGCCCCAAAGAAGATTTTCAATCAATGAGATCCCCCTTTTATTGTCCAAAACCTGTTACGTGCAGCTCGGCATTGCTATCCTTCACAAAAAACTGCTGCGCCTTCTTTACGTTAAAGAGCGTTCCCGCTCGATTTATTTTCGAAACAGGGAAAACAGCTTTTCCCAAGGACCTTTGGTATTTTTTACGGTGACTTCCAGACGACGGTTGAAATCATTCTGCGCCTGCCACTCCTGCTTTTGTTCCGCACGCATCGTCTGAAGCTCTTTTTTCAACAGATCGCTTTTTTCCTTTTCTCTCTCCAGCATCTCTTCATACTGCTGCTTCTGATCCTCCATCATCCGGTCAAGCTTCGTATGGGTTTTCTGTGAAAAGTTGCCGACACCTGAACTGATGACGTGGTGATCCTGCTGCAGACGGGAGACGGTGTTTTTCAGCTCGGCCATATCCTGCTTGAGCTGGACGTTCATTTCCCTTGAGGCGGCAAGCTCTCCAGCCAGCAGTTTGAGGAGCTCCTCAGTTTGACCGGGATTTCCAAGAGCAGAGGAATATGTATCCGATACAGTCAGCGCCGTTTCTGTGTATCCCTTCAATTTCTCCTTCTGTTCCTCCACGACGATTCTTGCCTGTTCATCCTGTGGCAGGTCCGTATCGCGGATTTCCTTTAAGGCTTCTATATCCGAGGCGACGAAGATCCGCCTGTCACCATCTTTAAAGAACTCGTATCCGTTCCGTTCAAGAATCTGCCCATAACGACGAACAGTAGTAGTTGCGATCCCTACTTCTTCAGCCACTTCCTTCGTTGAAAAAGCGCGCTCATTCGGTTGTATATCGTGTCGCATGCAGGGCCTCCTTTTCTTCTCCAGTATTGTCCAGAGAACGACCGGAAACAAAGGCACTGTTCCCGTTTTCTCTCTTCCTCTATTATACATGGATGAAGGCCCTTTGTGGTTTACGGAAGTATTAGATCGCAGGATTTTTACCGCACCGGGTGATGAATCTCTGTTTCCAAGTATGTACTCAAATCCTCTGCACTGCTGAATGTGACCGGGTATCCATAGGAGGTAGGCGCTTGTCCCAGGTTCGTTTTTTTACGGAACCGGCGGAGCGATGTATTATGGACGGGCAGCCACTTCGGCCCTTTCCTCCACCCTGTCCGGGTCCCTCACAATCGTAATCTCCTTATTCATCAATAAATAGATGACTTCACCTGTGCCGCGTTGTTCGAACTCCATGGATTTGGTTGTTTCATAGGACATCACAAAGTCCTGCTTAAAAAAAGCCGGTCTGCATTCTCTCATTTCCTTCCCCCTCTCGATATTTCTTCAATTATTTCAGAAGGCGAAAAATAAAACAATTTTTTCCTTTTCGCGCGAACTTTTCTCCTTCCTCATTGGTATAGTTGTTAGAAGAGATCAAAGGAGGATTTGGAATGGGCATCGGTTTTATCATTTCGATGGGTATCATGTTTGTCTGGTTGGTGGTCATACTGTCTGTCACGATTCCGATGGAAAAGAAGTAATCATCGTCCGCAGCAACGGGAAAATTGATTACAAAAAAACGGAGCTCTTTTTACGCTGGAATGTTTTTGATACCTTAACTGTCGTTTTGGCGGTTTATACGATCATCTGTGTACAGGTTCTCAACGTGATGATCAGTTCAGGCGCGACCGTTGAAAATCCTTATGTGCAGTTTTTTACGAATCAGGCACAGGCGTGGACGATTGTCGTTTTCCTTTATTTATTCAGCCGCCTCAGCCGGACGTTGAGAATCTGTCCGTGCCCGGATGGGTGAAGCTTCGTGAACCAGGCGGAAGCCGTCATGGAAGCCTGGCAGCGTGGGAATGAAGAAGCCTTCGAACAGATTTATACCGCCTTTCACGGGCCATTGTATTCGTTTATTTACCGTTATACGAGAGATGAACCATTCAGCGTCGATATCGTCCAGGATACATTTCTCCGCCTGCAGACACATAAGCACCAGTATGATTCTTCCAAGGGAGCCTTGAAGTCCTACTTGTTTCAGATCGCCTACCGTTTGATGGTTAATAAATTGAACCGGAGAAAAAAGTGGCGGAGCCTGTCGCCCCTTTTCAGTTCCCTCACAGGAAAGTTTACTGCACCCTGCCGAAAAGCTTACGGTCCAGCAGGCAGTCAGCGAACTTCCAGATCTGCAGAGGGCTGTGATTCTCCTTTACTACTACCATGACCTTCCTCAAAAGAGATCGCCGCCATCCTTCACATCCCCTTAGGGACGGTAAAATCAAGACTTCACCAAGCCATTCAAACTCTAAAAACGCATCTGGAGGTGGAAGACCTGTGAAAAATAACACGCATGATCACACAGAACTTGCCCGAAAGCTGGCCGAATACGACGTCGATGTTCCAAATATCCCACGAAAAAAGAGCCGCTGGAGCCGGCTCGTCCACTACCTCGCTTCACCAGCGGATAACCCGGTTGATTTTCTCGCCCCGGCCCGCCCGAGCTTTTCTTTGACATCCGTCATCCCTGTCCTCGCAGCCGCGGCTGTACCTGTAACTGCACTCTTGTTTTAGGACGACGGATTGAAAGTTTTCAATTTTACAACTTCCCGGATATCCATTGTTCGTATTCTCTGATTCTGCTAGAATGCGAGACATATCATTTCAAACGGATTCCTTATATACATGCGGAAATATGGCTCCGCAAGTTTATCCGGACCTCGTAAAGAGCCGGACTATAAGGAAAGAACAGACGGGGATCATCTATGCACAGCTGGATTCCCAGGCCTCTTTCCTTCTTTATATAGGAAAGAGGCCTTTTTTGTTGTCTGACGTCTAATCTCCTTAAGGGATCCGTCATTTTCAGGGAGGATTTCATCATGCAGATCATCACCGGACTACTCTCGCTGCTGCCTTATTGGACTCGGGTGGCTGTTGAGCAGCAGGAGAAAAAACATTAGAGTGGCGCACTATCCTGACCGGCTTATTAATCAGGTGCTGGATACGGTGCCTTCTTGTTTTCATTAACCTTAGCAATACGTAACTGAACGAGTTGTTGCGTAGTAGAACGTATTGCGAAGGTTAACGACGGTTAGATTCACCTCTTACACAGCACCTATAACAAGGCGCTAAACTAGGACAAAATTAAATAAGCTCGTCGCTTCGCTCGATTTTAGCTTATTCAATTTTGCCTGTTAGCTAAGCGTTATGCGTCACTTTAAATCGCTGTCTTTAAAACGGTTTTTACTTCAAGCCTTTTCTTCAAATTAGCTTTTAGGTACAGTGGCGTAATCAAATTTTAAGTTGGTCTTGGCTTTTCGTTTTTCAATTTAAGCTGTGACCAGAAAGGTCATTCACCAGTCGAACGCTTCTTTGCAATTTTGAGTTTGGTGAGTGTTTTTTAATTTTAAGTTTGGCTTATTGGTGCATGCGCAAGCGCTTTTAATTTTGAGTGTCAACGCATAACAAGGTCGTCAACGCGGACAAAAAACTGTTGGCTGTTGCGCTTCACTTCACATTTTAGCCAACAATTTTTTGCCGGTTACAACGGCGTTATGCGTCCCTTTAAATCGCTGTCTTTAAAACGGTTTTTTGCTTCGAGTCTTTTCTTCAAATCAGCTTTTAGGTACAGTGGCGTAATTAAGTTTTAAGTTGGTGTTGGCTTTTCGTTTTTTAAATTTAAGCTGTGACCAGAAAGGTCATTCACCAGTAGAGCGCTTCTTTGCAATTTTTGGTTCGGTGAGTGTTTTTATAAATAAAGTTTAGCTCGTTGGTGCAGGCAAAAGCGCTTTGAAAGTGGTGTGTCAACGCATAACAAGCAATTAAACAGGGATAAAAAACTTGCGGGCTATTCGCTTCGCTCAATTTTAGCCCAGGTGCTGTGTAAGAGGTGAATCTAACCGTCGTTAACCTT
>NZ_JBSWSZ010000129.1:0-584 GCF_056158285.1 Pseudoalteromonas sp. AWM4_233
ATGCCGTATCACGTGTTAACGACGGTTAGATTCACCTCTTACACAGCACCTCATTATACAAAAGGTACGCAGTCACCCTCGAAGGGCTCCTACTGCTTGTACGTACACGGTTTCAGGTTCTATTTCACTCCCCTCACAGGGGTTCTTTTCGCCTTTCCCTCACGGTACTGGTTCACTATCGGTCAGTTGGGAGTATTTAGCCTTAGATGATGGTCCACCTATATTCAGTCAAAGTTTCACGTGCTCCGACCTACTCGATTTCACTTTAGATAAGTTTTTGTGTACGGGACTGTCACCCTGTATCGTCAAACTTTCCAGAATGTTCCACTAACTACACTAAAGCTTAAGGGCTAGTCCGATTTCGCTCGCCGCTACTTTCGGAATCTCGGTTGATTTCTTTTCCTACGGGTACTTAGATGTTTCAGTTCTCCGCGTTCGCCTCGTTAACCTATGTATTCAGTTAACGATACCTGTAAACAGGTGGGTTTCCCCATTCGGAAATCCTAGTCTCAAGCGCCTCTTACTGGCTTGACTAGGCTTATCGCAGTGCTGTGTAAGAGGTGAATCTAACCGTCGTTAACCTT
>NZ_JBSWSZ010000129.1:609-4158 GCF_056158285.1 Pseudoalteromonas sp. AWM4_233
GTAGTAACAACGTATTGCTAAGGTTAACACAAAAGACACCGACAACTTTCTTCAGCACCTAACCATTGCAGCAAGACGCCGAGAACCCGAACTCGGGCAAACTCGAAACGATCAGCTTTGAGGAATATGCAGAAGCGGTTGCACCGTACACGCTGGAATAGACCTCTGAACTGTCCGGTGTTCCGGCGGACAAGCTCGAAAAACTCGCGCAGCAATATGCCGACCCGACCCGCAAGGTCATGAGCCTTTGGACCATGGGCTTTAACCAGCACACGCGCGGATCTTGGGTGAACTCGCTGATGTATAACGTGCATCTGCTGGTGGGTAAGATTTCCGAACCCGGCAACTCGCCCTTCTCGCTGACCGGTCAACCGTCGGCCTGTGGTACGGCGCGTGAGGTCGGCACATTTGCCCACCGCCTGCCCGCAGACATGGTGGTCGCCAATGATGAGCATCGCCAGATTTGCGAAACCGCGTGGAACATCCCGGAGGGCACTATTCCGCCCAAGCCCGGCTTCCACGCCGTACTGCAACACCGCAAGCTGAAGGATGGCGATCTGAACGCGTACTGGGTGCAGTGCAACAACAACATGCAGGCCGCGCCCAACATCAACGAAGAAGGCTATCCCGGCTACCGCAACCCGGAAAACTTCATCACTGTTTCTGATCCGTATCCGACGGTCACTGCAGTTTCCGCCGACCTGATCCTGCCAACCGCCATGTGGGTTGAAAAAGAAGGCGCCTACGGCAACGCCGAACGCCGCACGCAATTCTGGCGGCAACAGGTGCAGGCACCGGGTGAGGCTAAATCCGACCTCTGGCAGCTGATGGAATTCTCGAAACGCTTCACCGTCGAAGAGGTTTGGGGTGAGGAACTTGTTGGCGAAAATGCCCGAGCACCGCGGCAAGACAATGTTCGACGTGCTCTATGCCAACGGCAAGGTCGATCAGTTCCCATTGTCCGAGACGGCGGAAGGCTTCCATAACGACGATGCCGAACATTTCGGCTTCTACGTCCAGAAAGGTTTGTTCGAAGAATATGCCGATTTCGGTCGCGGCCACGCCCACGATCTGGCCCCGTTCGAGATGTACCATCGAAGCCCGCGGCATGCGCTGGCCGGTCGTCGACGGCAAGGAAACGCTCTATCGTTTCCGCGAAGGCTATCGATCCGTACGTGCCCGAAGGCGCGGGCGTGAAGTTCTATGGCCACAAAGACGGCAAGGCCAAGATCATCTTTGCTCCTTATGAACCGGCAGCTGAGGTGCCCGGATGACGAGTACGATCTGTGGCTGTCCACTGGTCGTGTGCTCGAGCACTGGCACTCGGGTTCGATGACGCGTCGTGTACCGGAATTGCACCGGGCCTTACCCGTCCGCTGTCGTCTACATGCACCCAGAGGACGCCAAGGATCGCGGTCTGCGCCGCGGGCAGGAAATCGTACTGTCCACCCGCCGTGGCGAGGTCACCAGCCGGGTCGAGACCCGCGGGACGCAACAAGGTGCCGCGCGGGCTGGTCTTCATGCCTTGGTTCGACGAACACCAGCTGACCAACAAGCTGACGCTGGACGCAACCTGCCCGCTGTCGAAAGAGACCGACTTCAAGAAATGCGCCTGCAAGGTCGAGCGCGCGTAACCGGACTAGCGAGGCAAAGTTCGTCCCCATGCCCTTCGACAGGTAAACCCCTTTCGCCGCAACGGCGTCGCTTCCTGCAGGATGCGGCGCGGGCGGCGGGCGGCTGCGTGGTCGCCGGATCACTGCTGGCCTGGCTGGCCCGCGATGCCCGCGCGCTGCCGGCCGAGGCGTTGCGCCCCCCCGGCGCGCTGCCTGAAAAGGAGTTTCTATCGGCCTGCATCCGCTGCGGGCTGTGCGTGCGGGACTGCCCTTACGACACGCTGAAACTGGCAGAACTGGGGGCGGATGCGGTGGCAACCGGAACGCCCTATTTCACCGCGCGCGACGTGCCGTGCGAAATGTGTGACGACATCCCTTGCGTGGCCGCCTGCCCAACCGGGGCACTGGATCCGGGCCTGGACGATATTGACGACGCCAAGATGGGCGTCGCTGTTCTGGTCGATCAGGAAAACTGCCTGAACTTCCTCGGCCTGCGCTGCGACGTCTGCTACCGGGTCTGCCCGGTGATTGACGACGGCGATCACGCTGGAAACGGCCGCATAACGACACGCTCGGGTCATCATGCGATGTTCATCCCCACCGTCCACGCCGATCACTGCACTGGCTGCGGCATGTGCGAGAAAAGCTGCGTTCTGCCAGAGGCCGCGATCAAGGTTCTGCCCGCCCGTCTGGCGCGCGGCAGCAGCTGCAGACCACTACCGCAAGGGCTGGGAGGAGAAAGAGCGCCAAGGGCGGCCCCGCTCGTCGAGGGTATCATCGACCTGCCCGACCGCCTGCCTGGGCCCGGAACAGATAACTTGTCCACGCCCGGCGGGTTCGCGCCCGTCCTATGATTTGCCGGGGGCCGGACAATGAGCGCCCGAACACATATGCCAGTCGGCCAGGAGGCTATCGACGAGCAAAGGCTGGGTGCGCGCGCACAACGCTACTCTGTTGTTGCGTCGCGCAAGTCAGCTGCTTCTTTCTGGTCCTGTTCCTGCTTGGGGCCGTGGTTCGGGGTCTGGATTGTTCAAGGCACTCTGGCCGGGTCTCTGACACTGGGCGTGCTGCCTCTGACCGACCCGTTGATCCTGCTGCAAAGCGTTCATGGCGGGACATTGGCCCGAGCTGACCGCACTGATCGGGGGCGTGATCGTTCTGATCGCCTACGCTGCTGATCGGTGGGCGCGTCTATTGTTCATGGGTCTGCCCGATCAACCCGGTTACAGATGCGGCCAACTGGCTGCACAGACGCTTGGACCTGCCGAAAGGCTGGCAACCCAAGCGCAGCACCCGCCTTTGGGTACTTGGCGACTGTCCTGATTGTTTCGGGAGCCTGATGCGGCTTGATTGCCTGGGAGTTGGTCAACCCGATCACCATGCTGCACCGCGGCCTGATCTTCGGCGCAGGGTTCGTCTCGGCGATGATGATCGCGATCTTTATCTTCGACGTGTTCGTTTCCCGCCACGGCTGGTGCGGTCACATCTGCCCGGTCGGTGCCTTCTATGGGCTGATCGGCGCAAAGGGCCTGTTGAGGGTCAGCGCCGCAAACCGAGCGGCCTGCGATGACTGCATGGATTGTTATGCGGTATGCCCTGAAAATCAGGTCATTTCACCCGCGCTGAAAGGCAAACCCGGATCAGACACCCCTGATCCTTTCGCCCGACTGCACCACATGCGGCCGCTGCATCGACGTCTGCGCTGTTGACGTCTTCAAATATACTCACCGGTTCGACGACCAGATCGCCGTGCCTTCCGATCCAGTTCCCGCGCCCCGATCCGCGCGAAGCCAGACCTATCTAAGGGAGTGCCAAGATGAACAAGCCAATCCGTACAGGCCTTACAGCCCTTATCCCCGTTTTACTCTTGGGCGGGTTTGCTCTCGCGCAATCTGCCAATGTGGAAACCCTGCGCGGGGCCGAAGTGGATGAGCTT
>NZ_JBSWSZ010000130.1:0-20194 GCF_056158285.1 Pseudoalteromonas sp. AWM4_233
CCGAAGAAAACTTGTAATAAATTAAAGGCAAGACCACTACTGTGGTCTTGCCTTTATACGCTCTTCAACATCTGGATGGGACTGTAGATATCCCCAACCCTCTTCATCAACACTAGAGTAGACTGTGCTCAATTTACGCAAAGCGTTAGCGAAGTCGTCGGCTGACCGCCCCATGGCAAGCAAGTGTTGGTAGGCAAATTGATCGGCTTCTCTTTCCATTTCACGGGAGAATGATAAATCAACTACGCCAACCCCCGCCCCTAAAATGACTTCACCTGCCCCCTCTATATCGCCAAACATAGTCGAATAAAGTACAGTCGTAATCGTTGTTCGAATCACAGCCTGTAGGTTGTGTCGATGTTCAACATGACCAATCTCATGTAGCAATATTGCATCCAATAAATGCAAATCATCTTGCATCAGCTCAACAATACCATCAGTGACAATGACCGTTCCATCCGCCAGAGCGAACGCATTTGGCCCTAGATTCCAGTCGCGAAACTGCAATTCATACTTCTCTTTAGGGAAATCAAATTGCTTAAACAACTCATTCCAACTAGCCATAACCTGAAACTTAGCGTCTGGGCTTAAACTAGACTCTTCAAAATACAGTTCATCTAGAATGGCTAGACTTTGTTGCCCCATTTCCTGTGAAATAGAATCAGGCATCACTGTTGCAACTTGCAAGGATGCAAAAGGTATCGCCACTTTGACCATACCGATTAAAAACACAACCATCAGAGCTATCGCTAAAGCACCATAATGCCACTTTGTCTCTAGCCAATAGATAAACGATGAAGATCTGCGACTATTAGGCCAGCAGTAATCAGGGTTATCGGGGATAAAACTAGCACCATCATCAAAGTACAATGTCATAGGGATACTGGGTAATCGTGATGACATCGTACAGTTAGAATAGCGATTGCTATGTAGAACTTCGTCTGAGGAGTAATGGAAAACGGTCAACTGATCACTTTCAAGGTCTAAAGTCAGCGCAGCAGCATCGACTTGTGACGATGCTGCGTACTGAAAATGCCCTTTTACCTTTATCGATGAGGCAACCTGCATAATTTAATCATCCGCTAGGTTAGCGACAAATCACTATCGAAGAAGCCAGAAAGCTCCTCTCCTAAGGCAGAGTCTAGCTCTCCAGAGGACGCCACCAAATTATCAATTTCAGGATACAAATGCACCCTAGTGGCATCAGCCAGCATTTTTTTGTGACGAACTTCTGCAACCGGAAAACCTAAACCAAGCGTAAAAGTAACGATCAAAGCATTCGTGGCCATCACACCAAGATAACTGTCTAAACGTAAATTAGATTCAAACTTAACCAAGTTATGTGCTTCAAGCGCATTTAGAATGTGGTTACGAACCATGACGCTGTAAACACCGAAAGCTACAAAAAACATAACATAACTGGTCATAATCATCGCAAAGGATGGACCACTAGACTGGAGCATTTGAAAAGCTACAACGAAAAGAATAATTACAGGAATTAAGAAAGTCAGAAATGCAATTAAAGCAGCTTTGTAAAAAAGTTTGCCGCTAAGATTTGCCGTAAATGCATGCTCACCGAACTTTAAATTATTGTAAATATAGCGATTGATTCTGCATAGAACCCAAGGAAGCGCCAGACCAAGTGTCAATATGGACAATAATGGAAGCAGCAAAAAATTTACATAAGCGCCTTTAACTGAACCCGCAAAACCAAAACGAACGTTGCGATAAGCCGTTTGGCGCAAATTGAAGCGTAGACCTTGATACATGAGATAAGGTGATGCCAACCAAACCAATAGCGCTAAAAGCAAACCTAACATTGGAATCAAAGAGCTCAGCACCGAATACGCAATAAAGAAGATCAAAGCAATTAAACGCCCTTTTAGCAACTGCATGGGAGTTGCTAAATATTGCAAACGATGACCTTCGACTTGAGTATGTCCATAGATATATTGAGTATTACGTACTTTGGCCCAGGCACTATAAATACCGAGGGTGCAGACTGTTAAAACCATATTAACAATCCAGAGTTTGAAGTATTCCCATTTACTGGCCGTAAATGAAATATAACTGATGCGTTCATCAGTAGAAACTGAAGTATCCATATCAAATTGTCCATTTTATATTCAAATTTCGAGCCAGCATTATCCATATAAAATTTGTAAAAACAAGTATCAAATGAAAACCAATATCAAATAAAGATGAGGGCGTTAATACAAAAAAAGCGGCTAAAAAGCCGCTTTTTCATACCCTAAACACCGCTACTGTAAAGCTCGCAACGACTAAATCATTAACCTAGTGTCGCTAGTATGTCTTTTAGTTTTGCAGACAACTCTTCGTTGACCAAAACACCTTTATCCGTATCGAAGTTGTCGTTAAATGAAGGCACAGACAAGCTACCTTTTAAATCCATTGCGAAGAATCCCGCTGAGTTCACTGCCCCCGCCAACACGTTTCCAGCACCACCAGGACCAGGGGAAGTTGACAATAAAACGGTTGGTTTGTTTTGGTATACCTTCATATCGATACGAGACGCCCAGTCAAATAAGTTCTTGTACACTGCGGCATAAGAACCATTGTGCTCGGCAAATGAAATCAGCACCGCATCCGCTGCACCAATTTTATCGAAGAACTGTTGAGCCAACGGATGCATACCGTTTTCCGTTTGGCGCTCGATACTATAGAGCGGTAATTCGTAATCGTTTAGATCCAGCACTTCAACTTCAGCACCCGTATTTTGCGCCACAATGTTGGCCGCATGAGTCACTAGTTGTTTGTTGATTGATGCTTTGTGGTTTGTTGCAGCAAAGGCTAATACTTTCACTGGTAATCCCTCAGATGTGTTGTAAACATGGTTATTAACAATAGACCTTAAACATAGCACGCTTTTAAGGATCAAATATGGCAAAAGAAAACCAGATAGTTAATGGATTATTTACTTTAATGCAAAAGTAACCGCTGCGCCCGCATGAATCTCAGTGGTATCAAACAACGGAGTATCGGTATCAGCCTGGGTGACCAGCATGCCAATTTCAGTGCATCCTAGTATCACCGCTTCGGCGCCCTGCTCTTTTAACGATTGAATAATGCGCAAGTATTCAGCTTTTGAGGCATTCGTTGTAATGCCAACGCATAGCTCTTGGAAAATCACTCGGTGGATCAAAGCCCGATCTTCTGATTTGGGCACCAATACTTCTAGATCGTGCCGCTCGCTTAAACGTCCTTTATAAAAGCCTTGCTCCATAGTGAATGCGGTCCCCAGCAGCCCAGACCCGTTGCTAGCGCCGGACTTGCTTTAAGAGCCTCACCGGTGGCATCTGCGATATGGATAAGTGGAATGGAGATCGCATCATCAATGTCCTCTGCCACTTTGTGCATGGTGTTGGTACAAATTAGCAGACAGTCCGCTCCCGCTGCTTCGACTCCTTGGGCAGCTTGAGCCAGTATCTCTCCGGCCTTGCGCCAGTCTCCACTTTGTTGGCAGGCTTCTATTTCAGCAAAATCCACACTATTCAGAACCACCTTGGCAGAGTGAAGACCGCCTAGGGCTTCTTTCACCCCCTCATTAATGGCCCGATAATATCCCTGTGTGCTTTCCCAGCTCATACCACCTAATAATCCGATTGTTTTCATTCTGACTCCGTTTCTCCCATTAATTGTTCCACTTTGACCTTAGCTTTTTCTTTGACACCCTCATCGATTAAAGAAGCCACAGCAATCAAGGCACTGCTGATCAAACTGATGTCATCACTGTAACCGAAAAACGGCGTCAGAGTCGGGGATCACATCAATCGGCGTGAGCAGATACCCCAACGCCCCATAGATTGCTGCTTTTTGTGCTAGGGTACAGTCCTTATGTTGGGTGGCATAATAGAGGCTGAATACTTTCTCTAATCCCGCTCGCCCGATGCGATTAGCATAGCGTTTACATTTTTGCCAAAAGTTGCGCTCGTCATACTTTTCCGCATACTCTTGCGCTGCTTGATCTAGGGAAATAGGTTCTTCGGCGATAAAGTCGCGATTCATTGTCCTCAGACTCAGCGCACTTTCGAAATTGAAATCGACTAAACTGCATAGCCACCTCCTATTTTTCGTTGATCTATTCAGCCTGAGCATACTCTCTGTGAAAAGCCATAGATAAGCCTATCAATTCATAAATTAAGCCCGCTTTTTTCCTCATTTAACTCGGCATTAGAGTGCCCATTAAATCCGCCAAACTAAGCATGAAGATGGTATAATTTTCAGTCAATCAGAAGCCCCTACGGACCCTCTTCCGCTTGGCTTTATTTTTTTCTTGGAAGGCCCGTCAATGATTCCAAACCAGCTAAATATTTTTAACACGGTGGTGAAAAACGGCAGTTTCTCCAGTGCAGCAAGATTACTGGGCGTGTCTTCGGCCGCCATCAGTAGAATCCATTTCGCAGCTTGAGAAAAACTTAGAATTACGACTGTTTCATCGCTCTACTCACTCCCTCACCTTGACCGAAGACGGTCAGGAACTCTACAAACGCACCGGGCATTTGATAGAGCAACTTGAGGATCAAATTCGTCTCAGTACAGACAAGCAAAAAGCCCCACATGGACGTTTGAAAGTGAATCTTCCGGACAGCTTTGGACGCATGTTTGTACTGCCGTTAGTGCCTGATTTTCTGAAGAAGTACCCTGATATTGAGCTGGACTTAAAGTTTGACGACCGTATGGGGGATCTCGTTAAAGAAGGAGCCGATGTTGGTATTGGTGTCTTAGGCAATATCGATAGTGCCCTGATTGCTAGGGAGTTTTACTCACTACAACCAGTATCGGTTGCCATCAGTGAATACATCAATAAATATGGCGAACCTAGCTGCCCGCAAGATCTGCTACAACACAACTGCATTGCCTACCGTTCAGACACCACTGGAAGAAAGAAAATCTGGAATTTTCGAATCGACGGTGAGCAAATTCAAATGGAACCGGAAGGCAATACCAGTCGGTCAGACAACCTCTCAGCTGCCATGACCGCCGTGGAGATGGGTGTCGGTATTGCCGCCGTTGGCGTCGGCAATTATGAAACATGCCTAGAGCAAGGTGGTTTTCGTCGTATTTTGAAAGACTACGAAGCCGATCCAATCCGCGTCATGATTTACTATTCTTCACGACATTACCTACCAGCCAAAACCCGTGTGTTTATTGATTACATGCTGGCGAATGTAAAAGACCAGTGTCCTCATGAACTCGAAGATATGATTCACAATCTATAAAAAACAAAAGGGGGCTCCAAAATTGGAGCCCCCCTTTTTTTACAGAGTCATCACTATTCTTTTGACTAGGACTTCTTTCGTTCCAAAGCGGTCATGGCCATGTAGAAAACCGGTGTAAACAATAAACCAAACACCGTAACACCAATCATGCCAGAGAATACAGCCACCCCCATCGCTTGACGCATTTCTGCCCCTGCGCCGGATAGCCAACACCAATGGCACAACGCCTGCGGTGAAGGCAATGGATGTCATCAGGATCGGACGTAAACGCAAACGACAGGCAGACAGCATCGCTTCTAAGCGAGACTCACCTTGATGACGTTTATCACGCGCAAATTCAACCATCAGGATGGCATTTTTACTGGCCAAAGCAACCAGTACGATTAAGGCTACCCGAGTGGAAATACTTGTTGTCCCCTGACGTTAACCATACGCCTGCTAAAGCAGATAAAATGGTCATCGGTACAATCAAAATGATCGCTAGCGGCAGCGTGAAGACTCTCGTACTGTGCTGCCAGCACCATAAACACAAGCAGTACCACCAACGGGAAGATATACACCATAGTATTACCTGCCAATATTTGTTGGTACGTCACTTCTGTCCATTCAAACGCCATACCTTTATCAAGCTGCTCATTTAGAATTTTCTCAATGGCCGCCTGTGCCTGATCCCGAGCTGTACCCGGGTGCTGGATTACCATTTAACTCAGCAGTAGGGTAACCGTTGTAGTGCATCACACGATCCGGACCAATGGTTGGCTCCACGGTTAGAATCGATCCCAACGGCACCATCGCTCCAGCATTATTGCGAACCTTTAAGCGCAAGATCTGCTCAGGGTCTACCCTATGTTCGGCTTCAGCTTGAGCATTTACCTGATAGGTTTTGCCAAATAAATTGAAATCGTTGACGTACGCTGAACCTAAATAGATCTGCAGTGTTTCAAATACCTGATCCAAGGGAATGCCTTGCAATAAAGCCTGCTCGCGATCCACTTCAATGTCCATTTGCGGCACTTGAATACGGAAGCTTGAGAATACGCCGGTTAAGGCTGGATCTTGGTAAGCCGCATTCATGACTTTTTGCAGATTGGCAAACAAGGCATCAAAGCCTAGGCTGGCACGATCCTCAATCTGTAGTTTAAAGCCCCCAGTCGAACCCAGCCCCAAAATAGGCGGCGGTGGAAAGATCGCCACAAATGCCTCATCAATGGTGCTGAAGCGGCCATTCAATTGGCCTGCAATGGCTCCAGCAGACAATTCTGGCACTTTACGCTTCAGCAAACTCATCCAGTGTCACAAAGACAATGGCACTGTTTGAACTATTGGTAAAACCATTCACAGAAAGGCCTGGGAATGACGCCAGTTTGCATGACACCAGGTGTCGCCAATGCAATTTGTTCCATTTCACGTACCACGGCTTCTGTTCGATCTAAACTTGCCGCGTCTGGTAACTGAGCAATCGCAACCAAGTACTGCTTATCCTGAATCGGGATAAAACCACCTGGCACCTCATCGAATAATTTGAACGTGCCGCCAAGCAAGCCCACGTATACAACGCCAACCACCACACCTAAACGGATCAGCTTTTTCACACCTTTCTCGTAAGCTCGCCCACCACGATCAAATAGGCGGTTAAACGGTGTAAACAACCAACGACCAAATATGGCGTTCATTAAACGTGTTAACGCATCAGGCTTGGCATCATGAGAGCGCAGCAAAATAGCGGATAACGCAGGCGATAAGGTCAGTGAGTTAAACGCAGAAATGAGTGTCGAAATCGTGATCGTCAAGGCAAACTGTTTGTAAAACTGGCCACTTAAGCCCTGTATAAACGCTGTTGGAATAAACACCGCACACAGCACTAAAGCAATGGCTATGATTGGTCCGGTGACCTCACTCATAGCTTGTAGTGGCAGCCCGCCAGGCGACAATCCATGTTCGATATTACGCTCAACGTTTTCCACCACTACAATGGCGTAGTCCACCACGATACCGATGGCTAGAACCAAGCCAAACAAAGACAAGGTGTTGATTGAGACCCCAAGCCACTGCATGACGGCAAAAGTACCAACTAAGGAAACAGGCACGGCAATTAATGGAATAATCGAGGCGCGCCATGTTATCAGGAATAGAATCGCCACCGATACCGACGAGGACAATCGCTTCCAGTAACGTATTGATCACCGCATCAATGGAGCCACGCACAAAGCTGTTGGGTCGTAAGCGATTCATCATACCCTTGAGGAAAGCTCTGGGACAACTCGTCCATTTGCGCTCGAACTTGGTTCGACAACTCAATGGCATTCGAACCTGGTCGCTGGAAAATAGGAATGGCGACCGCAGTTTGACCATTCAGAAGCGCACGAAGAGAATGCGGATCCTGCCCAAGCTCGATCCTAGCCACATCTTTTAGACGTGTGATAGCGCCATTATCATTGACTTGAACGATGATTTTTTCAAATTCATCAATGCTTTCAAGACGACCTTTCACATTCAATAAGATTTGGAATTCACTGTCGTTAGAAACGGGTTGAGCACCTAAACTGCCCGCAGCGACTTGCTGGTTTTGTTCCCTAACGGCCTGCACCACATCACTTGGAATCAAGTCACGGGAAGCTAAAGCATCAGGATCAAGCCACAAGCGCATGGAGTATTTACCACCACCGAACATCTGCACATCGCCCACGCCCGGCAAACGCGCCAAAGCGTCTTTGATATAAATATCTGCGTAGTTTGATAGATAGCTAATATCGCGATCACCCTCAGGCGAAAACAGGTGCACCACCATGGTTAAGTTAGGCGACGATTTCTCGGCAACCACCCCAAGTCGCTGCACTTCCTCTGGCAATCTTGGTAAAGCACTGGAGGACACGGTTTTGCACTTGTACCTGAGCACGATCCAAGTCCGTTCCCAAAGCGAACGTCAGGGTTAGAGTCATGCGTCCATCGGTCGTCGCTTGAGAAAACATGTACAGCATGTTTTCCACACCATTCATTTCTTGTTCCAAAGGCGCGGCAACGGTTTCAGCGATGACTTTAGGGTTAGCACCAGGATAGTTGGCCGTCACGACAGGCAGGATCGAGGTGGGACAACTTCTGGGTATTCACTGACAGGCAACTGAAATAGGGAAATGCCGCCGCCGATCAGAATCAGCAAAGACAGCATCGCCGCAAAAATAGGTCGACTGATAAAAAAGTGACTGAATTTCATGTTAGAAAAGCTCTTGTTACGCCGATGGTTTAGCGGATGCTAAGGCCAACTCAGCCGTTTTAATCGACACATCCCTAGGAGCAATGGTCATACCTGGTCCCACTCGAGCTGGACCGTTAACCGCGATGCGCTCATTAGGAGGTGCTGATCTCTTGACACTGCACGAGGAACTTAACCTTAGCAATACATGTTTTACGCTTACTTCGTTCAGCTGCCTGTCTGTTCAGTTACGTATTGCTAAGGTTAACCTGGTAACTGGGACACAAGACTCCAGCACCTAGTGATTCCTCGTGAAGGAAGCCGCCCGAAATCAGCCGTGGTGTTAGATGTTGCGTTTACTGATAACAACCAAGCGTTATTAACCGAAAGCTCCAGCGGATTCGCTGAAAGTTTTAATCTAAGAGAATCAAATGAATACAATTGAAGATCGTCTAATGGAACTTGAAGCGAAAGTCGCTTTTCAAGATGAAACAATTGAAATATTAAACGATGAGCTTAAAGCGCACCAACAGCAGCTGGCTAAAATGAAGCGCCAGACAGAGTTACTTGCAGAAAAGATTAAAGAAGCGCAGCAGCCATCTTTAATGTCACAAATGCAAGAGCCGCCACCGCCGCACTATTAATTAAGTAGTGATAGAGCCGGGAATTAATCGCCCGGCTTAAATACACCAATCACTTGCTCAAATTGGCGTGTTGAGGCTTGTACAGCCTGCTCTGGTTGCGTCATTTTGTGGCCACACTGTACGCACTCCACTTTTTCCACATCATGTTCTTTATAAAGCATCATGGTATCCATGGCCTTACATTCAGGGCACGATGCGCCAGCAATAAAGCGTTTTCTTTGTCTCATAGATGATCTCCCGTGGCATGTAGGCGGCTATTTTAGCCTAATAATTCTCTGTTTGATACGATTGCGAAGGCTAATGTGATCCGTGTTATGATAGCGGCAATTTAATCAGTGCTGTGCAAGTAAACATTCATGATCCAAATTTCAGACATCGAACTTCTACGTGGTGGTAACGCCTTACTAAAAGGGGCTTCTGCAACCTTATTCCCAGAGCATAAAGTCGGCCTTGTTGGTGCTAATGGCTGTGGTAAATCAACGCTGTTCGCGCTATTAAAGTCTGAATTGCAACTCGATGCCGGTGAATGCCAAATTCCTAAAGACTGGTCAATTGCCTCTGTAAAACAAGAAACTCCCGCGCTCGAAATCAGCGCTCTGGATTATGTATTACAAGGTCACCCTGAATATTACGCGCTAAGAATTGCACTACGCGAAGCCGAGCAAAATAACGACGGCGATGCGCAGGCAAAAGCACATATTGGCCTAGAACATATTCAAGGCTATAGCATTGAAGCAAAAGCAGGTGAGCTATTACACGGTTTAGGTTTTAGTAATGAGCAAATTGACAACCCAGTGAGCGCCTTTTCAGGTGGCTGGCGTATGCGCTTAAACTTAGCACAAGCACTTATTCGTGATGCTGATTTATTACTGCTAGATGAGCCAACCAACCACTTAGATCTCGATGCCGTTTACTGGTTAGAGCGCTTTTTACGCGCCTACACAGGCACTCTAGTGCTTATTTCCCATGACCGAGAATTCTTAGATGCCGTTGTTGACCAAATTTGGCACATAGACGCACAAAAAATAAATGTTTATAAAGGCAATTACTCGCAATTCGAACGCCAAAAAGCAGAGCGCTTATTACAGCAACAAGCGATGTTCGAAAAGCAACAAGAACAAATTGCTCACCTTAGAAAAATTCATTACGCGCTTCAAAGCAAAAGCCAGTAAAGCTAAGCAAGCACAAAGCCGCGTAAAAGCCCTAGAGCGTATGGAAAAGTTAGCCCCAGCCCATGTTGACTCACCCTTTGATTTTGAATTTGCGGAGCCAACAGCGCTGCCAAACCCGTTAATGACTCTTGACCAAGCCAAAGCAGGCTATGGCGACACCACCATTTTGCATAGCATCAAGCTAAACCTTGTGCCGGGTAGCCGTATTGCGCTGCTTGGCCGAAATGGTGCGGGTAAGTCAACACTGATTAAATTATTAGCTGGCGATTTACAACCTCAAGCAGGTGAAGTATTTCAGCATCAGGGCTTAAATATTGGTTACTTTGCGCAGCATCAACTTGAGTCACTCGATTTAAAAGCCAGTGCAGTGACCCATTTACAACGTTTAAATCCGCAAGCTCCTAGAGCAATCATTGCGTGACTTTTTAGGCGGTTTTGCATTCTTTGGCGATAAAGCACTTGAGCCAGTTGCGCCATTTTCTGGCGGTGAAAAAGCCCGTTTAGTGCTAGCAATGCTGGTGTACCAAAAGCCAAACCTACTGTTACTGGATGAGCCAACCAACCACCTAGACTTAGAAATGCGTCACGCCTTAGTTATGGCGCTACAAGGCTTTGAAGGTGCTATGGTGACCGTATCGCACGATCGTCACATGCTTAAAAATACCGCTGATGAGTATTACCTTGTTGATAACGGCGAAGTAACACAATTTGGTTATGACCTTGATGCCTATTACCAATGGCTACTCAATGCCAATAAAGAAGCTGCTAAAAGCCCTGAAGACAATGCACCTAAAGCACATTCAAGCGTTAACCGCAAAGAGCAAAAGCGCTTAGAAGCTGAGTTCAGAAAGTCAGTGCAGCCGTTGAAAAAGCAAATCGAAAAGCTTGAAAAGCAACTTGATAAGTACTCTACAGAGCTTGGAGAAATCGAAAACGCACTTGCCGATAATGATTTATATAGTGATGAAAATAAAGCCAAACTGACAGTGCTGCTCACTAAGCAAGCAAGCTTAACACCCAAGCTTAATGACGTTGAAGAAGAGCTGCTCATGGCACTTGAAGAGCTTGAAGAAAAAGAGCAGGCCTTTGCCGATGAAACCGCTTAACAGCGAACAGTTTTGGCAGTTTGCATGCAAGCTTTACAGCAAAGACGGCATGCAAACCAAGCTACTAGGCTATCAAGACCAGCAAAGCAAAAATGTTAACCTTTGCCTGCTGCTTTATTATCTTGATTCGTTAGAGCTGGCTGTAACACCCTCTCAACTGAGTGAGCTTGAGTCGTGCATTGCCGAATTTGACCAACAGGCTTTACAGCCCCTACGAGCCACACGCGCCTACCTTAAAACCATTCAAAACGAGGGTTCAGACTACCCTACCATTCGCAAAGAGCTACTTAGCGCAGAATTAAAGCTAGAAAAAAAGCAGCAACAATTACTGATAAACGCAGCAAATACCATGATATTCACCCTCCATAAACAGGCTGAAAATGTAAGGCTTTATTTAAGCGACAAGCAGTAAAATCTAGTCGGTAGCAATCTTAATTGAACTGCCCTCAGTAAAGGCCCCTTTCTATCTGATTAAAACTTATAGCTAAAAGCTCCGAACTCCCCTAATAAACTTGATCCAAATCAACAATTAAATCACCTCCTATAGCATCAGGAAAATTGCTTGATCTGGATCATATCTGCCGTCCTCAAGCCAGCCTATGATTAACCCATAGACATTAGGAGGCACAACCATGAACGTATTCTTTAGAGATTTTTTTAGCGACCCAGTTTTATTTATGTCATTCGGCATTTTGGCAGTTGTTATCGTTTTATGCCTTTTCTATGTTGGTTACTTCATTAAAAAAGTACATGACGCAGAAGTTCCTAAGTAAGAATTAAGCACGACGCACAAAGCCCCTATCCAATTTATTGTTTAGGGGCTTTTTATTTGTGTATAGCTAAAATCTTGTAGCGGTTCTCAAAAAGCAAAAACTTGCTACAATAGCCGCTTATTTTGTTTCGAAAGTGTCAGCTATGTTACCTGAGTTTAAGCCTGCGTGGTGGATGCGCAATCGCCATTTACAAACCATAATGCCGCGCTTTTTTCGCCCTTTTCATAATACCCGCTACGACTTATCGACAATCGATACTCCAGATGGCGACTTTTTAGAACTGGCTTGGGCAACACCTCATAACGAGCAAGCACCCCTCGCTATTGTATTGCATGGTTTAGAAGGCAATATAAACAGCTTTTATGCTAAAGGCATGATGAAAAAACTTAAGCAGCAAGGCTTTGCTGTGGTATTGATGCATTTTCGAAACTGCTCGCGCGAAGTTAACCGTTTAGCACGTGCTTATCACAGCGGCGAAACAGAAGACCTGCGCTTTTTCATCAACCACCTTAAGAGCAAGTTTCCAAAACGCCCGTTATTTGCCGTGGGCTTTTCGTTAGGTGGTAATGTACTGGCAAAGTATTTAGGTGAGCAAGGTACTAAATCGAACTTAACTGGCGCAGCCGTTGTGTCGGCGCCATTTGACTTGTCATCATCGTGCGAAGTTATTCGCAAAAGCTTAGGCAAGATTTATCAAAAGTATTTGCTCGACCGTATGAAAAAGTCGATGCAAAGAAAGCTGCCACAAATCGAACAGCAAATTAGCCTAACGCCAGAAAAGCTGATGGCGATTGATGACTTATGGCAATTCGATAATATGCTCACGGCACCATTGCACGGCTTTGCCGGTGCTGAAGATTACTATCGGCAAGCGAGTGCAAAACCGTTTTTAAAAAGCATTGCAACACCTACGCTGATTGTGCACGCCAAAGATGACCCGATGTTATCAATAAAAGCCGTGCCAGATAGCTTAGATGTGAGTGAGCATGTTACGCTGCGCATCTCAGAACAAGGGGGCCATGTCGGTTTTATTAGCGGTAAAAACCCTTTTAAGCCCGAATATTGGCTTGAACGAATTGTTCCTGAGTATTTTCAACAATTAGTTAAAAAAGAGCAGTTATGATCATCCCCCACGAACGCCTCGATAAAGAGACTCTGTATAATTTAATCGAAAGTTATGTTTTACGTGAAGGCACTGATTACGGCGAGCAAGAATTTAGCATTGAAAGCAAAGTTGCGCAGGTTCATCAACAGCTTAAAAGTGGTGAAGCCATGGTGTTTTTTTCTGAGTTACATGAGTCGGTTACGATTATATCTAAAGCTGAATTCATTGCTCTACAAGCTGACCCAGAGTACCAAGCGTCGTTTAACGACTAAACTTGTAAGTTATACTGTAACCCTTCACAATGGCTTTTTAACTTAAAGAGCCATTAAAAAATGAAAAAACTAAGCTCACTGGTTGCCGCTGTTTCTTTGGCCTTAATTGGTCAAGCAAATGCAGATCAGGTTACTGCATCAGATAAAGCCATTAAACTGGCAAAAGACACTATTTTAATCGACACCCATATCGATGTGCCTTACCGTATTCATAACAAGTGGGCTGACGTAGCCAAAGCCACAAGCGACGGTGATTTTGATTATCCGCGTGCTGTGCAAGGTGGTTTGAACGCTCCTTTCATGTCAATTTACATTCCTGCAAACCTAGAATTTGAAGGCAAAGGTAAAAGCTACCAATTAGCAAATCAGTTAATCGACTCTATGGAAGCGATTGTACAACGCGCACCAGATAAGTTCGCCATTGCAGACTCGACTGCCGATATTATAGAGCAGTTTAAACAAGGCAAAATGTCGATTGCTATGGGTATGGAAAACGGCTCACCTATCGAAGGCGACATTAAAAACCTTAAGCATTTTTATGAGCGTGGCGTACGTTACATTACGCTCGCTCACTCGCAGAGTAACCACATTTCTGATTCATCTTATGATATTCGTCGTAAGTGGAAAGGCCTGAGCCCATTCGGTAAAGAGCTGGTAAAAGAAATGAACAACATTGGTATGCTGGTTGATGTATCACATATTTCTGATGATGCGTTTTACCAAGTGATGGAAATTTCGAAAGTACCCGTGATTGCTTCACACTCGTCACTGCGTAAATACACCCCTGGCTTTGAGCGTAATATGAATGACGACATGCTGTTAGCACTTAAAAAGAACGGGGGTGTTATTCAAATTAACTTCGGTTCAAGCTTTGTTACGGCAAAGGCTGGCTCTTGGTACGATCAACTTAAATCAGCAAAGGCTGAAAAGAAAAAAGACGGTACTAAGCTAAGCAAAGATTTTGATGCTGCTTATCGCGCTAAAAACCCGTTTCCATTTGCAAGCTTAGAACAAGTACTTGATCACATTGACCATGTAGTTGAGCTAATTGGTATCGATTATGTGGGTATTGGCTCTAGATTACGATGGTGTAGGCGACTCTTTACCTACTGGCTTAAAAGATGTATCTAGCTACCCTAACCTAGTGCAAGGCCTAATGGACCGTGGTTATAGCAATAAAGACATCAAAAAGATTTTAAGTGGCAATATGCTCCGTGTATGGCAACAAGCTGAAGCATACGCAAAAGCCCATTAATCGACATAAACTCTATTTAAAAGCGCAGCTAACTAGCTGCGCTTTTTGTTTTTATCATCATAAGTAATTGATAATACAAATGGCTTGTTTTAATCTGCTGATATTACAAAGCAACTTGGATGATGTGATATGTCGACTTGGCAAGGGAGTACTGCGCTGGCATTTGCAAGCATTGCACTGGGCTTATCAATTTATAGCTATACAAAAGTCAAACTCGACTGACAAGCCTGTAGTTATACAGCAGGCAAAACCTAACTTAAAAGAGTTAACCATTCCAGAGCAAGACAGAGAAAACCTAGTTGCCTTACATGGCTATATTTTAAATCTCGAAACACGCATTCACGAGCTTGAAAATCAAGCGCCAGCCATTAATCCCGAACTGCTAGCAACATTGGTTGAACAAGCGATAGAAAAAGCAAGAAAACGAGCGACGTGCCGAAATTGAGAAGAGAAATCCGGCGCTTGGTCGCTCATATCAGTCATAGGCGTACATGGCGATTCCTAAGAAAATTTTCTCTTTCGGCATGGCTGTTCCTGCATAGTTCATAACAGCATCCACCTTCTTGATCGGTGCAATGGCGCCGGGCGACCCACCCATCCAGTGCCAGTTGTACGTCATAAGAAAAACGAAGTCGGACGGCCCCGCCGATGGTGTTGTAATCATAGGCTTTGTGGTGGGCGGGGGTGTAGGCGCCGGTCATCGGCGGCAGGGCGGCTCCGACTTCTCCTCCTGTTCTACTGAATCCGGGTGGAAAGCTGCTGGACCGAACGTATTGAAAGAAGCCCTGTCCTTTTCGTGCAGACTTTCAAAGTCGATCACCACCCCTTTGTACTGCTTTTCGTCCACGAGGCCGGCGATATTTTCAATCAGACGCTTTTCGTTTCTTCGCATTAGACAGCAGAACGGTGGGCCAAATCCGGATCGAAGCCTTCTTTAGTTAAATTAGTGATGGTGGCATGAGGGATCAGGCCTTTTTTCCATGTGCGCGATATGGAGTCTTCACCGTTCAGTCGGCTGAGTTCTCCACTCTCGTCCGGCCGGTATTCGAACAGGCCGAGGGCAGATAAATACTCCCCATAATAGTCAATGGACTGTTGATTTTTTACTGGGGTGCCGGGAATGAAAAATGCTCCAGCGGTAATCGGCTGTTTCCGACTTTGCGGGATATGGAGTTTCTGCCCGGGCGTGATGACGCTTCCGCTGATGCTGTTTCGTTTTTTTAAAGCATGGATGGACGTCTGATGAATCCGGGCAATCTTCCAAAGTGTATCCCCTGTCGTTACGTTGTACGCATTCCCAGGTATGATCACGGACTTGCCCGGGCATGATACTGCGAACCGTCCGTTATGCCGTTTATCGTTTTCAAACGGTCTGGCGTTGTTTCATACTGTGCCGCGATTTTCCATAAGCTGTCCCCGGTGACTTCACTGTGTAGAGGACGCTTGCAGAGACAGGTGCTGTGGAAAGGGGAGAAAAAAATAATGATGGTAAGTAGACCTGTACGTTTCATAATAACCTCCAACTATAGAAAGAGGATTCCCCTGAAAAAGGGAAATCCTCTACATTCATTTAGTTATCTTGTTTTGCTTTTTTGGATTTGCGGGCTTTTTTCGCTTCTTTCTGATGAGCTTCATTCGGGCAGCACTGCCGAACTCCTCAGAAAACTCTACATCGGCCTGTTTTGGAGCAAACCCTTTTTGGTTCTTCTGCTCTGCTTGGTTTTTCTTTGTTTTCTTCGCCATCGTTCTCCACCTCCTTGTCCCTGATAGTATGTTTCTTCTTCGGTCATCTCATGTAAAAAGAGGGAAGAAAATCATCTGGAATCGATTGGGTGAAGGAGGTATAATGGAACAACAATGATGATGGAAAATGTAGATGGAAAAGGGGCGCGGGCCTTTTTCCATCTATTTTTTCTTTCCTGAACAGAAAGGGACGAACATATGGATTTCTTCACAAACATGGAACAACACACGGGAGTAAAACTGAACGATGTCCAGAAGCAGGCGGTTCTTCACACAGACGGCCCACTGCTCCTGCTGGCATCACCGGGATCCGGGAAGACGACGACACTGAATATGAAATTCGGCTACCTGCTTCTTGAGAAAAAGGTGAAGCCGGAGCGGATCATGGCGATTACTTTCAGTAAAGCATCGGCCCGGGACATGTCCGATCGTTTTGACCGGGTTTTTCTTCCCTAGGTGCTGGATACGGTGCCTTCTTAGGTTTCATTAACCTTAGCAATAACGTTATGTTGACGTACCAATTCGTTCGGTGGCGTATTGCTAAGGTTAATTCTCAGTCTTCCTCCCGTTGTGTCATTTACTTCGTTCAGTTACGTATTGCTAAGGTTAACTACTTACGAAGCTGAGGGACTGCCAGCACCTGATGACCTGTTCAATGATATACTCATTCCAGAAGCAAAGGAGGCAGGAAACAATGAAGATATTGACAATATTAGGAAGTTCAAGAGAGAACGGGAATTCAGAGTACCTTGTGGAACAAGCGACGGAAGGAATTGAGCATACTCAAGTACGTCTAAGTGACTACAAAATTAATCCAATCATAGATATGCGTCATACGGATGAAGGTTTCTCCCCAGTTGAAGACGATTATGAAACCTTGCTACATGAATTTTTGGCTCATGATCTAGTTTTTATTTTTGTAACTCCTATTTACTGGTTTGGCATGACCTCCCACATGAAATTGTTCTTTGATCGCTGGTCCCAGTATATGCGTGATGATCGTTTCAACTTCAAAGAACAGGTCCGTGGAAAGAAAGCCTATGTCATCACTACAGGCGGAAGCAATCCATATGTAACCGGATTACCTTAATTAGACAATTCGGCCATATTTTTGATTTTGTAGGGATGTCGTTCGAAGATTATGTGATAGGGAATGCTGTTAAGCCTGGAGAAATTAATCATGATAGACTGGCTTTAGATAAAATGAAGTCCTGGAACCAAAGCTTCAAAAATTAACGAACAGGTGTTCTTGTCAGTTGTTCATGGATAGGGTATAATAATTGTGCACAAAAAATTTCTAAAGGAGTGTTCGCTTTTTATGAAGCATCAAGCAACCCCTTATTTTACGTTTAACGGTAATGCAAAAGAAGCCCTGGACTATTACAAGCAAGTCTTCGAAGGAGAAATTACCAACCTCCAAACCTTCGGTGAAGCAGATTTTGAAACCCCTAAGGAAATGGACGATCGAGTCATGCACGCACGATTTAAAAAAGACGACTTGTTCTTTATGGTCTCTGATTCCTTTGCAGATCAAAGCGTTAAGACAGGCAACAATATTGCGCTAGTCATTGAATGTGATAGTTCCGACGAGATTCAAACCTATTACGACCGACTAAAAGACGGCGGGAACGTATTAATGGAACTACAGGATACCTTTTGGGGAGCTACGTATGCAAAAGTGAATAAGCCCTTCGGAATCACATGGGATTTAAACTACTCGAAAGAATAATATAAAAGCGGCTCACCTTTGAGCCGCTTTTGTTAATCCAAATGGATCGTACAATTAAATCGGTCACAAAACCATTGGTCTTCCCTAAAATGAACCTCTGATAAAGACGTGTTCTTCATATGTTCATCCCTCACGTTATCACTATCCATTTCCCTCAACACATGACTGATTAAGGCACCGTGACTAACAACAATGATTTTCTTCCCTGCATGTGTTTTTAGAACATCATCCATAAACGACATCCCCCTGAAAACAACACTCTCAGGTCTTTCCATGCCTAAGTCCAGGGAACGCCAGTCCTCTCCCCATTTTTCGATTCTTTCAGGTTCTGTTGTCCCTTCAATCTGACCACCACTGGCTTCTTCCAGACGAGAGTCAAATTGAATGTCCAACCCTACTTGTGCACTGATGATTTCCGCTGTCTGCTTTGCTCTCTTCAGAGGGCTTGAATAAAGAACATCCCACGTTTCCTTATGTAGTCGTTCGGCTAATTTTCTCGCATCGGACTTTCCTTCTTCATCCAACGGAATATCCGAGCTTCCTTGCGCTCTTTTTTTCTTTATTCCATGCAGTACTTCCATGTCTAATCAATGCAACCTTGGTCATCTCTCATCCACCTCCCTCCTCCCACTTCTACAACCATATGATGATCTCCTTTATACACAGTTTTTTTATACAACCCTTCTTACACATAATGGCAGGTTTCTATAAGACTTGATTTGGAGATTTTCGAGGGAGTTAGGGGCTCCGCGGAAAGCGAGCTATTTCCCTCCGCCCCTTTGCCATGGAAGATTCTCGAAATCACTTCTGGAACAATCAGCTTGAATGACTGAGGAGATGAGGAAGTGGATCATATAACCTCTCCACAAGCAGGCATTCAGAATTTATAAGCTTGATACAGAGCGCTTTATGCCTGCCTTAGGAGGGGAAGTGGGAGACACTTCCTCTAGGTATAGGGGTTCGTTTCTCCTTACTATGAAAGGGGTGGTTGGGAAGCTGCGAGACTCCCGCGGGAATGGATTGGCTGGCGAGACCCCACAGGACGAAGTCCGAGGAGGCTTGCCGCCATCCCCGCAGGAAAGCGAGTTGCTTCCCAGCCACCCCTGACGCTCAACCAGGCAACGAACCCCGGGAACATCTCGAAACTGAGTCTTCCACAAACGGGAGCTTTAGTGGAAGAGGGGGATTAATGAGAAAAGCCCGGAACACGAGTCCGGGCTTTTCATAATATCGTCTTCTATTCTTCAAGATCCAAATCTGTAACGGCGCCTTTGGAAGAAGAGGATACGAGTCTGGCATACTTCGCCAGTACACCTCTCTTATGTTTAGGCTCAGGACGTTTCCATTCACGCTTTCTGCGCTCATATTCTTCTTCGCTTACTTCAAAGTTAATTTGCTGCGTATCACTATCGATCGTGATGGTGTCTCCTTCTTGGAGTAACCCGATTGGTCCTCCAACGACTGCTTCAGGAGCGACGTGCCCGATGACGAACCCATGTGACCCGCCTGAGAAACGACCATCCGTAAGCAAAGCAACTTTTCCTCCTAATCCTTTCCCTACAATCATAGCTGTAATGGAAAGCATTTCCGGCATGCCAGGTCCTCCTTTTGGACCTACGTTTCGTACGACGAGCACATCACCTTCTTTGATTTCATCGTTAACGATGGCTTCCGTTGCTTCATCTTCACTATTGTACACCCGAGCAGGCCCTTCGAAACGGCTGATCTTCTGTCCGGACATTTTAGCCACAGCGCCTTCTGGAGCAAGGTTTCCTTTCAAAACGACGAGGGGTCCCTTTTCTTTGATTGGCTGATCAAAAGGAACAATGACCTTTTGCCCTTCTTTAAGTGAAGGGACTTCCGCCAAGTTCTCTGCAACCGTTTTGCCCGTCACTGTCAAACAAAGGTGCTGGCAGTCCCTCAGCTTCGTAAGTAGTTAACCTTAGCAATACGTATTGTTAGTCA
>NZ_JBSWSZ010000130.1:20220-24311 GCF_056158285.1 Pseudoalteromonas sp. AWM4_233
AAGGTTAACATACAGCGACTACGCATTCTCATCAGCACCTATTTTACTCATTAATATAGATTGAAATTACCATTAACTGAGGTTAACAATCAATCTTAAATGTATAAATTCGTTGCGGTAAATCAATTAAATTGCCGGATGGCGCGAATCAACAGGAAGGGAATAAACTAAAATGTGGGACACAAAGCACAATTTGTGGTTTTGGTAAGTTATGCTTATTTTGATCAGCAGCCCTGTGGGCCGCTTATCTTTACCGGGTTACATATTAGGGTAGTTGGGACCACCTGCACCTTCGGGCACAGTCCAGGTAATATTTTGTTGAGGGGATTCTTAATATCGCAGGTTTTACAATGCACGCCAATTTTGCGCGTTAATTTGAAATTGCTTTTCTCCCGCTTCATTTTCAACTATTTCATAGACACCTGCGGGGCAATATCGCTGAGCAGGTTCATCGAATAGAGGTAAATTAGACTTGAGAGGAATATCTGCGTCTTGCAATTTAAGGTGGCAAGGCTGGTCTTCTTCGTGATTGGTATTAGACAAATACACGAAGACAATTTGTCGAAGCTCAGTTTTCCATCCGGCTTTGGATAATCAAAAGGTTTGCAATCTTTGGCAGGTTTTAATGTGGCATAATCTGCCGTCTTGTCCTTAATAGTGACCGGAAACTTACCACCCAACCAGTTTTGTTCAGGAGTGGATCGCCAAGGAAGTTGCCGTATTCTGGAATAGCCGAACCGAAGTTACGAGCCTTGCACAATTCCTCATAAAGCCACGAAGACTCGAAGCGCTTGGTCAAATCAGTTAAATCTTTCACTGCCGATTCTGCATCTTGCTGTAGCGCTGCAAAGATAGTTTCCGCAATTAAAATACCAGACTTATGCGCGGCGTGGTTGCCTTTAATTTTCGAGAAGTTCAGTGTGCCTGCATTTCCACCAGCGAGAAATCCTCCTGGAAAATGCATTTTGGGCAACGAGTTCAGTCCGCCTTTCGCGATCGCTCTGGCGCCATAGCTCACACGCGTGCCACCTTCCAGATATTGTTTAAATACCGGGTGATGTTTCATGCGCTGAAATTCGTCGAAAGGACTAAGGTGTGGATTTTCATAGCTTAAATCCACGATCAACCCCACTAATACCTGATTATTCTCAGCATGATATAAATAGGCGCCACCAGATGTATCGGTAAGTGGCCAACCGGCAGAGTGGACAACCAGGCCTTCCTGATGTTGCTCTGCTGGTATATCCCAGATTTCTTTAAAACCAATGGCGTAATGTTGCGGGGTTTTGCCTTCATCGAGATTGAATTTCTCAATCAGTTGTTTGCCCAAATGGCCGCGACAGCCTTCTGCAAATACCGTGTATTTCGCGCGTAGCTCCATACCAGGCATGTAGGAGTCTTTTCTTCGCCTTCTGCACTGATCCCCATGTCGCCGGTAACTATACCGGCCACGCTGCCATCTTCGTTATAGAGCACTTCTGAGGCGGCAAAGCCTGGAAAGATTTCCACGCCCAGAGCTTCTGCTTGTTCTGCCAGCCAGCGGCAGACATTTACCCATACTGACAATGTAGTTGCCTTCGTTGTGCATGGTTTTTGGCGTCATAAAGCCGGGAAGTTTGAGGTACCTGATTTTTCGTTTTTCAGATAATAAATGTGATCTTCTGTCACTTTGGTGTTCAGTGGTGCGCCTTTTTCCGCCCAATCGGGGAATAACTCATCCAGTGCCCGGGTTTCAAATACTGCGCCCGAAAGGATATGGGCACCGACTTCAGAGCCTTTTTCAACCACACAGACCATTAATTCTTGTTGAGCTTCATTGGCCTGTTGCATAAGTTTACAGGCGGTCGATAACCCGGCAGGCCCGGCGCCGACGATCACAACGTCAAACTCCATCGATTCGCGTTCCATTATTCCTCCTCAGGGTAGTCAGTATCACAGTGTGCAGAATTGTTTGTGGAGCACTGTAGCTTGCTGGTCTAAAAATGTGTTAAGAAAATTCGCGGTTAACGAGTTAATAATATATTAACAATAAGTTGACGTTTACGTTAACAGTAAGTACATTTCGAATCCAACAAAAATAGCAGCAGATGTAATTTGTATCCTACACGCGCCTGACTTAATCTGTACGGACGCAAAAAATAAAACGAGGTCGAAATGAAAATACTAGTCCCGGTAAAACGTGTTATCGACTAGACGTAAAAGTCAGAGTTAAAGCTGACAACACTGGCGTTGATTTAAGTAACACTAAAATGTCAATTAATCCCTTTTGTGAAATCGCTGTAGAAGAGGCGGTTAGATTACAGGAAAAAGGCATTGCTACTGAGATTGTTGTGGTTTCTATCGGTGATGAGGTTGCAGAATCATTTCACAGCATTGGCACTAGGTGCCAATCGCGGCATTCAAATTGAAACTGACGAGAACATCAAACTACTACAGGTGGCTAAATTGCTGGCTAAAGTGGTTGAAGAAGAAAAACCTGAGTTAGTTATTTTAGGTAAGCAGGCAATTGATTCCGATAACAACCAAACAGGACAAATGCTGGCAGCATTGACTGACATGCCACAAGGCACTTTTGCGTCAGAAGTGGTTGTCGCTGATGGTAAAGTTGAGGTTACTCGTGAAGTGGATGGTGGTTTGCAAACTGTCGACTTGAGTTTACCTGCGGTTGTTACTACCAATCTGCGTTTGAATGAACCTCGTTATGCCAAACTGCCTAACATCATGAAAGCCAAGCGCAAACCGCTTGATGTTAAGCCCGCAGCTGATTTTGGTGTTGATTTAACCTCTAAGGTTAAAGTGTTAAAAGTAACACCGCCAGCTACTCGTGAAGGTGGCATCAAGGTAGCCGATGTGGCTGAGTTAGTAGAAAAGTTAAAATCAGAAGCGAAGGTAATCTAAATGACAGTATTAGTTTACGCAGAACACGATAACGTTCATTTAAAAGCAGAAACGGCAAAACTGATCACTGCTGCAAAGGCCATGGGTGACGATGTTCACGTTTTAGTGGCGGGTAATGATTGTAATGGGATTGCACAGGATGCAGCAAAACTGGCTGGCGTATCTAAAGTTATCCATGTTGATGATGCAGTTTATAAAGAGCAATTGGCGGAAAACGTCGTGCTTTAGTGCTGAGCATGGCAAATGATTACAGCCATGTTATCGCTGCGGCAACCACTACCGGTAAGAACTTTTTACCCCGCGTAGCGGCATTGCTGGATGTCGCGCAAATTTCCGACATCATTGCTGTTGAAGCGCCTGATACTTTTGTGCGTCCAATCTATGCTGGTAACGCCATCGCTACAGTTCAGTCGGAAGATACTATCAAAGTAATTACTGTTCGAGCTTCAGCGTTTGACGCCGTCACTGCTGACGGTAGCGCAGAAGTGATTAGCATTGCTGCTTTACCGGCTTCTGAAAAAGCGCAATTTGTGTCAGGAAACTCATCCATGCAGAAAGACCTGAACTAACTGCTGCAGAAGTAATTATTTCCGGTGGTCGTGGCATGCAAAACGGCGAAAACTTTGCTTTGTTAAACGGTATTGCTGATAAGTTAGGTGCCGCTATTGGTGCTTCACGCGCAGCTGTTGATGCTGGTTTTGTACCCAACGATATGCAGGTGGGTCAAACGGGGAAAATAGTTACTCCACAACTTATATCGCGGTGGGTATTTCCGGCGCTATCCAGCATCTTGCTGGTATGAAAGACTCTAAAGTCATTGTTGCTATCAACAAGGACGAAGAAGCGCCAATCTTCCAGGTTGCAGATTATGGTCTGGTGGGAGATTTGTTTGAAGTGTTTCCGGAACTGGAAAAAGCACTTTAAACATCACAAAATTGAAAAAAACCGGGAGCTTCCCGGTTTTTTTGTATCTTATCTGAAAATTATTCTTCTGAATTGCGCTTTTTCTTCATTGGCAAATGTCCCACATCATCTCCGGCAAGTGCATTAAACTTTTTCTTACGCTTAGCTTTTTGCCACGGGGAATCACAGCTCCTTCATCATTTTTCTGGGTGTTCTTTGCTAGGTGCTGATGAGAATGCGTAGTCGCTGTATGTTAACCTTAGCAATACGTAATCTGAACCAGTTAGTAG
>NZ_JBSWSZ010000130.1:24338-35784 GCF_056158285.1 Pseudoalteromonas sp. AWM4_233
AAGGTTAAGAGAGGACAAAGGTTTCAACGCTTCAGCACCTATCTCCCTCCAGTTCAAATCTTTTTAACAGTGCGCAGTGGAAGCTGAGCTTATTCGGCCAGCTTTGCTTTGTGATACTGGGGTTTTCATTAGCTATTGGCGGGATGGTCATTTCCGTCATTGGAGCTTCACATGTATTTGTACCAACGGACCTTGCTTATCTTTGCCTGACTCCTGAAGCTCTGAACGAGTTTAACGATCGGCTAATTCCTGTGATCGCACATGACCGTGCGGGATTTGGAAGCGCACTTTTAAGTGTAGGCTTGCTGGTCTTGATGCTGGCTTTATGGGGGATCCGCGAGGGGGAAAGATGGGTGTGGTGAGCTTCACCATTGGGGCGATTCCATCATTTGCCGCCGGGATCTTAACTCATTTTTTTATTAACTATACGGATTTCATCCACCTGCTTCCTGCTTACTTCGCATTGCTTTTATATGTGATTGGAGTTATCGCAACCGCCCCTTTAAAAAAATAGTGGCTAAATAAAAAACCGGGCGGTATCAGAACTGGATACCACCCGGTTTTCAGCATATAGATCACTCTTTAACAGCCGCTTCTTCACCTGTTTGATTTTCATGATGGGGTTTCACTCTTTAATAAAGAAAGCAAGGATGAGTGCAATCACCGCAATCAATGCAGAAATGAAGAAAGTGAAATTAATGCCATGCAGCATCGCTTCATTCATGATTTGCATGTCAGTTGCGGCCTGTGCAGATGGCTGAGCTGCACTGGCACTCATATTGGCCAGTGTGTAGGCAGCCAATTCCTCCGCTTTTTCTTTCGTGTCGTTGTGGTGATGCGCAAGTCCGGAGCCAATGGCGCCGGATACCTGCAGTGTTCTATTTCATAGCGGTTCCGTGCGGATTATTTATCGCCGGCAGCTGATTCAATCCATTGGTCATGACAGGCATCATAACCATTGACATCCCGAACATCCGAAAGGTATACAGCAGAACAAGGGTAGAATAGGCCGTATTCATGCCGATTCTGCTGAAGTAATAAGATGTTACAACGGTAATGGTCAGCCCAATCACCGCCAAAACTCTCGCCCCATACTTCAAACGTTTTATGGTCTACTCGTTCAGTTACGTATTGCTAAGGTTAAGAAACAATAAGGTTTCAACGCTTCAGCACCTGTCTTTCACAGCTCAGCCTGTGTGGGAACGGGATTTGCCTCGTTACCGGCCTAACTGCTTGAACGCGCTAATCCAGCAGCACACTACCCTATCCTCCTGCGTCCCCCCATTGCTCAAACGGTAAAGAGGTCGTACAATACAACCTGTTGTCCATCGCCTACGCTTTTCAGCCTCGGCTTAGGTCCCGACTAACCCTAAGCAGACGAGCCTTCCTCAGGAAACCTTAGGCATTCGGTGGATGGGATCTTCACCCATCTTTCCCATGAACCTTATCACCCGCGGTCTGACTCCCAGGATAAAGTCTATTGGCATTCGGAGTTTGACTGAATTCGGTAACCCGATAGGGGCCCCTCGTCCAATCAGTGCTCTACCTCCAAGACTTTCTACTCTGAGGCTAGCCCTAAAGCTATTTCGGAGAGAACCAGCTATCTCCAGTGTTCGATTGGAATTTCACCCGCTACCCACACCTCATCCCCGCACTTTTCAACGTACGTGGGTTCGGGCCTCCAGTCAGTGTTACCTGAACTTCACCCTGGACATGGGTAGATCACACTGGTTTCGGGTCTACGACCACATACTCACTCGCCCTATTCAGACTCGCTTTCGCTGCGGCTCCGCTTCTGCTGCTTAACCTCGCATACGGATCGTAACTCGCCGGTTCATTCTACAAAAGGCACGCCATCACCCATTAACGGGCTCTGACTACTTGTAGGCACACGGTTTCAGGTTCTCTTTCACTCCCCTTCCGGGGTGCTTTTCACCTTTCCCTCACGGTACTGGTTCACTATCGGTCACTAGGGAGTATTTAGCCTTGGGAGATGGTCCTCCCGGATTCCGACGGAATTTCTCGTGTTCCGCCGTACTCAGGATCCACTCCGGAGAGAACGAAGATTTCGACTACAGGGCTGTTACCTTCTCTGGCTGACCTTTCCAGATCGATTCGTCTATCTTCGTTCCTTGGTAACTCCGTATAGAGTGTCCTACAACCCCAGAGAAGCAAGCTTCTCTGGTTTGGGCTGATTCCGTTTCGCTCGCCGCTACTCAGGAAATCGCATTTGCTTTCTCTTCCTCCGGGTACTTAGATGTTTCAGTTCCCCGGGTCTGCCTTCCTATACCCTATGTATTCAGGTATAGGATACTGTCCCATTACGAACAGTGGGTTTCCCCATTCGGAAATCTCCGGATCAAAGCTTACTTACAGCTCCCCGAAGCATATCGGTGTTAGTCCCGTCCTTCATCGGCTCCTAGTGCCAAGGCATCCACCGTGCGCCCTTATCTCACTTAACTATACTATCGTGAAAAGACGTTTATAATCTATCAATTAGATGTCTTGTCATCAAATGATCATACATCGTATAGATGAGACAATAATTCCTTATCCAGTTTTCAAGGTTCACAAATTGAAAGATCTTTGATCTCTCAAAACTGAACAACCAACACAGTACGTTTCCGTAATATCCTTAGAAAGGAGGTGATCCAGCCGCACCTTCCGATACGGCTACCTTGTTACGACTTCACCCCAATCATCTGGTCCCACCTTCGGCGGCTGGCTCCAAAAAGGTTACCTCACCGACTTCGGGTGTTACAAACTCTCGTGGTGTGACGGGCGGTGTGTACAAGGCCCGGGAACGTATTCACCGCGGCATGCTGATCCGCGATTACTAGCGATTCCGGCTTCATGCAGGCGAGTTGCAGCCTACAATCCGAACTGAGAATGGTTTTATGGGATTTGCTACACCTCGCGGTCTTCGCTGCCCTTTGTACCATCCATTGTAGCACGTGTGTAGCCCAGGTCATAAGGGGCATGATGATTTGACGTCATCCCCACCTTCCTCCGGTTTGTCACCGGCAGTCACCTTAGAGTGCCCAACTGAATGCTGGCAACTAAGATTAAGGGTTGCGCTCGTTGCGGGACTTAACCCAACATCTCACGACACGAGCTGACGACAACCATGCACCACCTGTCACTCTGGTCCCCGAAGGGAAAGCCCTATCTCTAGGGTTGTCCAGAGGATGTCAAGACCTGGTAAGGTTCTTCGCGTTGCTTCGAATTAAACCACATGCTCCACCGCTTGTGCGGGCCCCCGTCAATTCCTTTGAGTTTCAGCCTTGCGGCCGTACTCCCCAGGCGGAGTGCTTAATGCGTTAACTTCAGCACTAAGGGGCGGAAACCCCCTAACACTTAGCACTCATCGTTTACGGCGTGGACTACCAGGGTATCTAATCCTGTTTGCTCCCCACGCTTTCGCGCCTCAGCGTCAGTTACAGACCAGAGAGTCGCCTTCGCCACTGGTGTTCCTCCACATCTCTACGCATTTCACCGCTACACGTGGAATTCCACTCTCCTCTTCTGCACTCAAGTTCCCCAGTTTCCAATGACCCTCCACGGTTGAGCCGTGGGCTTTCACATCAGACTTAAGGAACCGCCTGCGCGCGCTTTACGCCCAATAATTCCGGACAACGCTTGCCACCTACGTATTACCGCGGCTGCTGGCACGTAGTTAGCCGTGGCTTTCTGGTTAGGTACCGTCAAGGTACCAGCAGTTATTCGCACGGTACTTGTTCTTCCCTAACAACAGAGTTTTACGATCCGAAAACCTTCATCACTCACGCGGCGTTGCTCCGTCAGACTTTCGTCCATTGCGGAAGATTCCCTACTGCTGCCTCCCGTAGGAGTCTGGGCCGTGTCTCAGTCCCAGTGTGGCCGATCACCCTCTCAGGTCGGCTACGCATCGTTGCCTTGGTGAGCCGTTACCTCACCAACTAGCTAATGCGCCGCGGGCCCATCTGTAAGTGATAGCCAGAAGCCATCTTTCAATTTCGCACCATGCGAGTGCAAAATGTTATCCGGTATTAGCCCCGGTTTCCCGGAGTTATTCCAGTCTTACAGGCAGGTTGCCCACGTGTTACTCACCCGTCCGCCGCTAACGTTCTACGAGAGCAAGCTCCTCAATCCGTTCGCTCGACTTGCATGTATTAGGCACGCCGCCAGCGTTCGTCCTGAGCCAGGATCAAACTCTCCAATAAAGTGTTTGAGTCTTGCATCTATTGCTTATCTAAAAATAAAGAATTAACGTTTGACGTTGTTTGTTTCGTTCAGTTTTCAAAGAACAATCTCGTTCGCTTCAGAAGCGACTTTATTAATATATCATCCTACGCGTTATATGTCAATGCTTTTTCAAAAGTTTTTTTCTTTAAATTTTTAAAGGATGTTGTGTCGTTGTGACGACTCTCTAATATATTATCAGCATTATATTAATATGTCAACAATATTTTTAAAAGAAAAAATCAGTTACTGAGAAATACGTAACTGATTACCTATCCCATTAGACTTTGACTCCTATATGACATACATTTCGATTGCCACTAGCGCGCATATACCCGGCACACCTAATATCCCACTAATGGCTACAGTAGCTATATTAATAGGCAAATGAATGCCAAATTGATTTCCTACTGTATTTAGTACAAATAATAAGAGTGCACCAATGATTATTTTTATAAGGCCTTGTCCAATCCACTTAATTGGTCGAAAAGAGGCACCCGCGACTAATAGAGAGAGTTATGAGAATGCCTGACCCTGAGATAATCCAAACTGGCTCCAAATAAAAAACCCCCTCTATTTAAGGAAACTTGTACAACCAATGTATGAACAAGCACCTAAAAAAAGACCTTGAGGAGGTATAAAAATTAATATCGAATACTAACGTTTCTTTTTTTTGCTTCCTTGAACAGATAAAAGTATTTTGCCTCAGCAAGCTTAGCTTCACTAATTGCTTCCGCTGAAGGATCAAAACTTTTTTCAATTAAAGATTTTTGATTCTTCCATTCATCCTTTAATTCTTTTAACTGATCTAATAACTTCTCATCATATTCCTTACGAAGCCATCCTTTACGAAAGAACATCGCATACACCTCTCACTATACTTCTCTTCTTCCCTCTAAAGCTTTTGAAAGTGTTACTTCATCAGCATATTCAAGGTCTCCTCCTACTGGTAATCCGTGAGCTATGCGGCTCGCCTTAATACCAGAAGGTTTAATGAGACGAGAAATATACATTGCTGTTGCCTCGCCCTCAATATTAGGATTGGTTGCCAAGATGACTTCTTGGGCAATGGTAGGTGCTGAACTAGGCACAGCGAGTCTTGGTTTTAACCTTAGCAATACGTAACTGAACGTAGTATGACTTGGTTCAGTTACGTATTGCTAAGGTTAAGCTAGGTCAATCTCCTTCGGAAGTCAGCACCTGCTATAGAAATACCCTCTTCCTAATGAATTAATATTGGCGGTCTATTTTACTGGGAAATACACATTAACGAATCTTTGAACTAAGTCCACTGATGTATAATCCTCTTCAATTAATTTGTCATAATTAAAATGAGGTTGTCCCTGCGTCTCACTAAAGATTTGTCGCAAAGGCCAACCCCATTTATTTTTATTCTCTAAGTTATAGTAATGATCTGTAAACGCTGCAGAAAGCCAGTTATGAATAAAGGATGACATCTGAGCTAAATCCTGCATTTCTGTTAAAAAGAAGAAACACATTTCTCCATCTTTCTGTACATGTGAAAAAGGAAAACGATATAGCTTAGTTGTGTCACGAAATACTTTATCTCGGAATGCATAGCATCTCTTATTCTCAAGAATATATTTATCTCCATTCGGTCTAAATACGAAAACAAACAATAAGTTCGGGAATGGAATTTGTTTATATTTTGTTGAATGATATGTTAAGTTGTGTTTGAATTCTTTCTTCTCCATGAATAAAACAATCTTTCCGTCTGGTAAAGCCATGTATTTAACAGTGCCAGGTGGTAATGCAGGTGTTTCAAAAACAGGTATATCCAACTTTTCTAAGAATTTTGTTTTTTGTTCCGTAGCAGTTCTTCTGGTACAAATTCAAATAGTGTATTGTGGTCTATATGGAATGAGGGTTGTGCCCCATTCTTTTCGTATTCGACAAGTGGTAATTTCTCATTTCCAATTGTAATTTTAATCATTTGATACTTTCTCCCTTCAACTAATGAATTAATAGAATCGTTAACATCTCTAAGTTCTGTTAAAAATTCAATTGTATCGTTTATATCAAGACCTCCATTGTCTTGCATGCCTATCATGAAAGTACCAGGTTGGTTTGCGAAAGTAGAATGAACAGGGTCATCACTAGATGCAAATTCTAAATCTGGTAAGTAAACAAACTCAATTAAGTTTCCACAACTTGTATTTGTAAGTATCTTCAATATTCCTTGTGAATTCAATAAAGGTCGGTTGATCAGCGTAAGGTAATAATGAAGGAACGCTTATAGCCCCAACTATAAATAATTCCATCCTTCTGCATGGTCTTCAGAAACTTTCATGAGGTACATCAATCCAATCAAAATCAAAATCGAATATGTAAGGAATGCCTCTTGTAACTCATGTATGTATAAATCGCATTCCTCTGAAGTACATTGTTTTAAGAACTGAATTAATCCATCATCTGTAATGTCATATGCTTTAATTAGAGTTTGAACGAACAGGTTTCGTTTAGCTTCTAATACAGGAAACTTTAACATGCGTCCACACCTGCTTTCTCCTTCGTATTTCATCTACTAATTCTTTATAGAATTCATAATATTCTTCAGCAAATTTTGAATAAGCACCCATAAATTGATGCCTAATTCTTCAGTGGTATGGAATTCAAATCGCACCAAATTATATAGGTATATTCCATATATTTTTCAAATTGTGTATATCTAGCTGAATATCCTCCGAAAAACTGACTTGCAAAATACGTTTCGTAAAACTCTTTAAAACTCATACATACGTCACCTAAATTATGAAACATATCATCTATTCGAGCCTTTAGTTCAGTTCTCAGCTTCTGTAAATAAATGAAGATGATCTAACAATAAACCAAAATGAAAAATACCAGCTACCCCAATTTGGCGATAATGTACTGAACATTTGATTGAATGTTTCCGATACAACGGCCGAAATAATCTTCATTAGGATAATCTAAACACGTTGAGCTCGTTAGACCTTCTAATACTTCGGGTATATAATTACAAGTATCTGTTCACCAACTAATATAAGTGGGCTCTACAATGTCTCGTGTATTCAACAAATTTATTTATACGTGTTTGAGTTTTAACATAGGAATAATAACGAAGTGTATCTCTGTAATATCCTGCTTCAAGATGAATCTACTAAATAAAACTACAATCCTCAGCTAAATGCTCTTTTAATTTCGAAGCTTGCTCCTCCAACTCTGAAACTTCTACCAAATTCATAATAATAATCACGACCATTGCTAGTCGTTGGTTCTTCAATGAGTTCTTCAAGGCCATACGTAATAAATGTGTTCACAAGCCATCTCTAATACTTCATGAGAATGTCTGATCCATCATTTCTTGTGGAAGTTCACCTTCTGTGAATAAAATCTTATATATAGAAGCAATTTCATCGTATTGTTGCAGCCATTCCGTAGGAGTAACTTTATCCTGATTACTTTCAAATGTTTCAATAAGAGCATTTACATTAATTTTATCCGACGGAATCCTAGTTACAATAACATTGCTTAACTGATTTATTCCATGTAAAGTCGGTTTCATAAACAACCCTCCAATAAATAATTATTTCTGTCTACTGGTATCAATCTATTTTTTCTAGATATTCTTTTAGCTCTTCTATTAATTGATTTACTTCCTTGGGATGTACTTTTATTTTTCCATTTGCCAATGAAATATTACGTCTTGATACTTTCCCAGTTATGATACAAGCCTCTCTATGCCGTTGCAAAACAAGCAGTCCATTTTCTACAGTAAAATCTTACAGGCACTGCTCTGAATTTCCAATATGTTAGCTAATTCTCTAGGGACACCTATACGCCCTTTACTATCCCAAACATATTGAATAATGCCTGTGAATTTCATAGACTCCTCCCATTAACAACCTAATGTTTTTCTTTGTAAATTATTTTTTTTGCAAAGTGAAGCAATTCGATTTCAATATTTTGAGGTCGAACACCCTGATCCCGGAGTTGTTTTATGTGAGTCTCCATTCGTATTTTTAATGACTCCATAATCTCTTCTTCCTTCATGATTATTCCTCCGAATGAGAATTCACATCATATTAAACATTTGAAATCTAATTATTCAGTTTTATACTTAGAAAAAAGAAGACTCTAAGAGCCTTCTTAATGTTCAAAATTTACGATACCTACATAAGACCTATTAGCTATAGTTGGCACTACTTTAAGCCCCTGAAAGGTTTCTTCAATACCGTTGTATTGGATATCGCTATATCTTCTTACATAATGATGGTCGTCACGATTAAGAAATATGGCATTTGGTCGCATTCTGTGACTACGAACAAAATCATGGTGCAATTCCGTGAGTCTATTCATAGTATCTCTGCTGCGTTCATTTTCTCTTTCCATAACCATATACTCCATTATGCTGTCTGGTTCTCTGATGTAAGGCGTACGCAAACTGATGATCTCACACATGTTGTTTCAATCGGTTGATACGGTCGGTGCCATATACTCCATCTCAAAATACCTTGTGGCCCTGTATTTACATAAGGTCTGGGAGGAGTAATTTTTAATTCACATGAGCGAAACCATTTTAAATCACCCTTTATTTAAAATGAGAAGGGGCGTTAGCCCCAACCAATATTTTGAGAAGAACAATATAAATCTAGTTGAAGATAAATCACATATATATGTTCTTCTATACTCTAATCACTCTTTGATGCTTGATTTGTATCTTTGTTGTAAAATAAGCAGTTATCTATATAAATTCAAGGGTAATTTCTGGAAGTTTAATAAATATTGTTTCTAAAAGCGAATACAAACAGAAAAGCGACCCAGTTTACGGATCGCTTGATAATTGATTTACTGGTACAGACCTATATATGTCAAAGAAATATGACTCTTGAAGTGTTTTAAATGGGACTTCCGCTAGAATTGACTAAATTCCTACTGAAAACCAAACAGAATTACCAAGTGTCTCCCCTGTTCATGTACTGAACATACTCATAAGATTTTTCTTCGGATAAATTACGATTTTCAGTATGAAGATAGACTTAATCCAAATGCGAATGTACCGGTTAATGCGATACCTAATACCAATGCTTTTAATTTTTTCATTATTTTAATGCTCCTTTTTCAAAGTATTGTTTTTTAACATTAACACTTCGGTAATAGTATTCACTCGCTTTAACCGTATTATTTTCTTCATAATATTTTGAAGCTAGCTTTTCGGTATATTCTTGCATACACTCTAATAAGTTTTCTTTCTCAAAGTAAGAAAGTCCTTCTTGTAACAACGTATCCTCGCAGACTCAAGTAGCTGGTACATTTTCATTTAACTTCTGCAGGATTCTTAAATCTATGTAGATATTCTACATTATTAATTTTATGGCTAATATCTAATCCTCTGGTAATCAACTCTTTAGCTTGTTCATTATTCCCTAACTTATAGTTCTCTTCTGCTTCTGAGAATAAAGCTTTGAAATGATTAGGGTATAGGTGCTGACTTCCGAAGGAGATTGACCTAGCTTAACCTTAGCAATACGTAACTGACCAGTAGTACGTGCAGTAATACGTATTGCTAAGGTTAATAGGGAAACACGATAGAATCCGAACAGCACCTATGACGGCATGTGCAGGCCATCAGCCAGCAAAGCCATTGAGCCATAAGAGACGATCCCGGCCAGGGTCAAAACCAGCTTTTGGCCTATCCCCCCTGGGGGATGGCATGAGAATGCTACTGTAGCCAGATGGCTTCAACAACCTTGACAGAGGGGCAGTGTCCAATTCGGCACTCTGACCCTCCCCCCGACTAAGACGAGTATGCCAAGGTGCTATCGCTTTCCAACATGGCTTACGATCTGGAAGACCTGATCAGCCCTGGCGCTGACGGGGCCAGGGGTCAATGTCGCTGAACCTGGTTGTGAGCTTTTCAGGGGTGCAGTGATGCCTTATCCGATCCGGTCCACGGCCCAGCGGCCCGGTGTTGCTTACAACCCTCCCGGGGTGCCGTCAGCGGCTCATGATGCAGCGCCTTCAACAGGCCAGCTGTCATAGCAACGATAACCAGCGAGAATGGCAGGGCCGCGAGGATGACCGCATCCTGGAGGACGGGCAACACATCCCGCCACGAGCAATACCGCGGTCAGGATACTCCGTTGCCAATGGCACCAGCCGGCCTCGACGCCTTGGGAGGCTCGAAGCTGCCCTCCTGATAAAATGCCAAATATCGACCACCAATGCGCCGGAGTCAGCAGACGTTATAAAGTAGATGCTGATAAGGAGCGTTGCCACCAGACCCATCAAAAAATTTAATTGAGTCAGTCGTCTGCAGGTGCTCAATGGTCGCGTAAAGTGCATAGGCGATGTCTTGATCGACCGCCGCAACAATTCCGCCACCCCCGAAATAGCTCGCTGTGGAGTGCAGCGCCCCCCATCACCCGAGATCCATACACAAGTCACCAGCGTTGGTAGGAAGAAGAACCCCGAAAACAAACTCTCTGAGGCGCGGCCGCGGCATATCCGGGCGTATAAACAACCCGACAAAAGGTGACCAGGCCAGCCACCAGCCCCAGAAAGACACCGTCCAGGTCGATTGCCAATTTCCCGGTCCATTGGCGCCAACATAGAATGTCATGATCAATAGACTATCCAGGTAACCGCCAATTTCCTGCACCAACAACCCTGCCATGTAATCAAAGGGGCCAGTAATCATAAAGGCGGCGAGTAAAATCAGCGTTAGCCAAAGATTTACCTCACTCAATATTTTCACGCCCCGCCTGACCCCAGAAACCACCGAAATCGTCGCGATTACAGTAACCACGGCGACCACCGACAGCTCCACCCAGAAGAGACGCCTCCACGGAGAAAAGCCCTACCCGAGCCCCGGGCCAGTCTGACGGGCTCCCAGCCCCAGCGTCGTCGCCAGACCAAATACAGTCGCAAAAAACAGCGAGCGTGTTAACGACGTGCCCCCAAAAGCCAAAGATTCTTTCCCACCAATAAACGGGTACAGCGCTGATCGAGGCGCGAGCGGGAGATCATGGCGATAGCTGAGAGTGGATCCACGGCAATCCGCGACCAACGCAAAAATAGCCCATCCGTTCAGCCCCCAGTGGAAAAACGACAATTGAATTGCAGTAGACGCAGCGGAGGGAGTAAAGCCCTCCGAAGTAAAAGGGTTACCCTGAAAGTGCATGATTGGCTGGGCGTAATGCTAGGTGCTGTTGGGATTCTATCGTGTTTCCCTATTAACCTT
>NZ_JBSWSZ010000130.1:35810-56961 GCF_056158285.1 Pseudoalteromonas sp. AWM4_233
AAAACTGGGGCTTAAAACTGAGCCAGTAAATATGAAAAATTTTTAAACGATTGAAGGTTAATGAAACTGGAGAAGGCACCGTATCCAGCACCTTACGCATATATGCTGAGGATCCGAATACGTTCTATCCATCACCGGGGACGCTTTCGAACCTGGTGCTTCCGGAAGGGCCTGGAATCAGGCACGAACTGGCCGTGGAAAGTGGATCAGAGGTCACGCCCTTTTATGATCCGATGATTGCTAAATTGGTCGTTCATGGCAGTGATCGTAACCTGAAGCGGCTGAACGTCTTGCCAAAGCACTCCATGCCTATGAAATTGAGGGAGTCAAACGCAACCTGACAATGTTAAAACGCATCATCACCCATGATAGGTTCCGTGAAGGAGATACAACAACAAGCTTCATTCAAAACTATTATCTACCGACTTTAACGAACCACTAAAAGGAGGACTACAAATGTTTGAAGTAAAAGCATCGATGGCAGGAAGTGTATGGAAAATCACAGCAGAAGAAGGGGCTGAGATCAATGACGGGGAGGATGTCGTTATCCTAGAGATCGATGAAAATGGAGATCCCCATCTCCGCAGAAACGTCTGGTACGATCAAAGAGCTGAAAGTAAGCGAAGGGGACTTTGTCAACGAAGGCGACGTTATTGCGATTATTGAATCATAGGAGCGGATGGTATGCAGACCTGCCTGATCATGTAACGATAAAGGAAGTCGGCACCAGAGATGGTCTTCAAAACGAAGCAGAGGAAATCCCAACCGCAAACAAAGTCACTTGGATCAATCTGTTATCCGCAACGGGATTGTCTTCGATAGAAATCAGTTCGTTCGTACATCCGAAGTGGATCCCGCAATTGAAGGATGCTGCAAAGGTCGCCGCATCCATCAGAACGGAAACCTGGTGTTACGTATGCCGCTCTCGTTCCGAATCAAAAAGGTCTGGAGGGCAGCTCTTAAACGGCTGATGTCGATGAAGTCGCCGTCTTTATGTCCGCCAGCGAAACCCACAATCTAAAGAACATTAATAAAACGATTGATGAAACGTTCCCTGTGCTGGAAAACGTTGTACGAGACAGCCAAACGCGAAGGGAAACAGGTGCGGGGATATGTGTCTCACAGTCTTCGAGTGTCCTTATGACGGGAAAACCTCACAGGACCAGGTCCTCCGGGTAAGTGACCGATTGTTGCGCATGGGCATTGATGAGTTATCCATGGGAGACACTCTCGGGACAGCGAATCCAAAGCAGGTGGACGAAGCGCTTGACTATTGGAAGCAGCACCTTCCATTAGAAAACATGGCGATGCACTTTCATAACACGAGAGGAATGGCGCTGGCGAACATCGTGGTATCCATGCAGCATGGAATCACCACCTTCGATGCGTCTCTCGGCGGTCTTGGCGGCTGCCCTTATGCGGACGGAGCCTCCGGAAACCTTGCAACAGATGATCTTGTTCATATGCTCCACCAGATGGGGGTTACACACAGGAATAGATGAATCCGCTCTCCAAGAGCATGGATTACATGCAGCGTGCCTTGGAAAACCGCTTCCCAGTCACGGCATGCAGATCCTGAATAAGGAAAGGGTGTAAGTCGATGACATGAACTCATCCGTATGGAAGAGCCGGCGGCCCACGTCTATGTCAGCTCACATTAAATCGACCGGACGCGGCCAATGCTCTTTCTCATGCGCTTTTAGATGAGCTGTCTGAAAAAGTCGACCATATCACAGTCCCGCTCCGATATCCGGGTCGTCTTACTAACAGGAGAGGGAAGCAAAGCGTTTTGTGCGGGAGCGGATCTGAAAGGAAAGGTCCGGAATGTCGGACGAGGAAGTCGTCAAAACCGTGCGGAAAATCGGGGATACTCTTCGTAGATGGGAAAAAGTCACTGTTCCGACGATTGCTCTGATCAATGGAGCGGCTTTCGGAGGCGGACTTGAGCTTGCTCTGGCCTGTGATTTACGTATGATGAGTTCTTCAGCGAAAGTGGGGCTCACGGAAACATCCCTCGCGATCATCCCCGGGGCAGGCGGTACCCAGAGACTTTCAGATTGATCGGTCTGGGGCGGGCAAAGTCGATGATTTATACAGCGAAACCTGTGGAAGCAGCCGAGCATTCCAGATGGGGCTCGTTGAATATATGTATGAACCGCAGATGCTTATGGAAGAAGCACAGGATTTGGCTGACCTGTATAGCAAGAAACGGCCCTTTAGCTGTGAAGGCGCCAACAAACGAATGGATACCGGGTTTGACATGCCGCTGGAGCGAAAGCCTTGAAATTGAGCACGACGCATACAAGTCGACCATCCCGACGACAGACCGGGTCGAGGGTCTGAACGCTTTTAAGGAAAAACGCAGACCGGAATACAAAGGAGAGTGAGCACGTGGAAACCACGATGTCGGATCAGCAGTCGTTTGAAGAACGGGTGAAAAAAATCGCCCTGGGCGGCGCAGAAAAATATCATGAAAAGAACGCAGAAAAAGGTAAAATGTTTGTTCGCGACCGCCTCCAGTTGTTGTTTGATGAGGATATTGATATCGAAGATGCTTTTTTTGCCAACTGTCAATCAGAAGGACTTCCAGCAGACGGGGTCGTTACAGGAATCGGCAGGGATGAACGGCGAAACCGTGTGTGTGATGGCCAATGACTCTACAGTAAAAGCAGGTTCCTGGGGCGCTAGAACAGTGGAAAAAATTATACGTATTCAGGAAACCGCTCTGAAAATCAATGCTCCAATGCTTTATCTGGTCGATTCAGCGGGGGCAAGGATCACCGATCAAGTCGATATGTTCCCAAACCGGCGCGGAGCGGGACGTATTTTCCATAACCAAATCAAATTATCCGGACGAGTTCCCCAGGTTTGTCTGTTATTCGGACCATCTGCTGCAGGAGGGGCTTATATTCCAGCCTTTTGTGACATTGTCGTTATGGTTGATGGCAATGCCTCCATGTATCTTGGTTCTCCAAGAATGGCAGAGAAGGTAATCGGGGAGAAGGTATCCCTTGAGGAGATGGGTGGTGCGTCCATGCACTGCTCTGTATCAGGATGCGGAGATGTGCTGGCATCAGATGAGAAGGAAGCCATAGGGTATGCCAGGACCTATTTGAGCTACTTTCCAATCCCTATCAGGAGCGTCCGAAAACAAGGGAAGCAAGAGAACCGCAGGCGTTTGAAAAAACGATTGAAGAGTTGATACCTGAAAACCAGAATGCTCCTTTTGATATGTATCAGTTCATCGACCGGATTATTGATGAGGACTCCTTTTGTGAAATTAAGAAGAAGTTTGCTCCGGAATTGATTACAGGACTCTCCAGGATCAACGGAAAATCTGTCGGCATCATCGCTAATCAGCCAAGGGCCAAAGGAGGCGTGTTATTTCCGGATTCAGCGGATAAAGCCGCCAAGTTCATTCAATTGTGTGATGCCTTTAATATCCCTTTGTTGTTCCTCGCGGATATCCCGGGCTTCATGATTGGAACGAAAGTGGAACAGGCGGGAATTATCCGTCACGGGGCAAAAATGCTGGCGGCTATGAGTGAAGCGACGGTTCCGAAAATCTCCGTCATTGTCAGGAAGGCGTATGGCGCAGGGCTGTAGGCCATGGCAGGCCCCGCTTTTCTGAACCGGACGCTTGCCTCGCCCTGCCTACAGCTCAAATCGCTGTGTGATGGGACTGGAAGCGGCTGTGAATGCTGTCTACGCCAACAAGATTGCTGCCCTTCCGGAAGTAAGACCGTCCTGCCTTCATTAAAGATAAGCAGGAGGAATATAAGGAAAACATCGATATTTACCGGCTGGCTTCAGAAATGGTCGTCGATGATGTCGTGAAACCCGGCCGCTCCTCCGTCACGAATTGAGTACACGCTATGAAGCCTATACACGTAAAGATGTCCAATTTACAAATCGAAAGCACGGGGTCTACCCGGTTTAAAAAAACAAACGCCTGGGGATCTTTTTTGAGATCCAGGCGTTTGTCATGATTCTGTGCCGGCTTTTTCTACCAAGACTCAGAGATTTCCTGTACACTTTCAGGGTTTTCAAAGGGCGCTGACGTAATCTCCTGTGGACTGGTTTAAATAAGCAGATTTAACCGCACGGCGCATCACTTTGGCATTTCTCGTTTTAGGAAGGTCTGATACCAGGTGGATGATGTCCGGTGACAAAGCTTTTCCGGAGCTTCCGATGCAGATGCTTTTTCAATTCTTCAATCAAAGACGCTTGCTCCACCGGTTCATCGTTAACCACTACAAAAGCGACCGGTTCTTCCCCTTTGGTTTCATGAGGGAGACCGATGACGCCTGGCTTCCAACACAAGAGGGTGGTCCACGAGTACCGTTTCCACTTCCGAGGGTACCCAGCCGTTTACCTGCTACATTCAATACGTCATCAGACCGACCGGTAATTGTAAAATAGCCTTTATCATTTTCTACCACCCAGTCTCCGTGCACCCATGTATCCGTAAAGCGGCTCCAGTATGCTTCTTCGTACCGCTCGTCATCTTCAAAAAAACTGTTGGTCATGCCTGCCCATGGCTTACGAATCGCCAATTCACCCACTTCATTAATCACACGTTCTCCTTGATTATTCAATACGACAGCATCCATGCCAGGCAGGGCAGGCATTGATAGTGACGCGGCTGGTAATCGGCTTGATCAGGATATTTCCAAGAATGCCTCCGGATATTTCTGTCCCTCCTGAATAATTAAAGATCGGTACCTGTTTATGACCTGCATGTTCAAACAGCCAGTTCCATGGTTCTCTCATTCCAAGGCTCTCCTGTGGATGCAAAACCAGTTTCAAGGAGGTAAGAGAATGGCGACGCAGCCATTCAGGCCCGTACTTCATCGATGTGCGTACCAGCGTTGGAGAAAGACCGAGATGTGTCACGTTATACGTGTCGACAATCTCCCATAAGCGGTCAGGTCTGGGATAATCCTGGTGTGCCTTCAAACACTGACGCTGTAGAGCGCCGTGCTAATAAGACCTCCGTAAACGAGGAAAGGCCCCATCATCCATCCCATATCGGTGTACCAGAACAACACTATTCTCCGCAGTAACGTTCATAACAGATTCCCGCATCAAAAGCGGCTTTTATCGGAAAACCCGCATGTGTATGAACCGCACCTTTCGGTTTACCTGTCGTACCTGGATGTGTAAATCAACATGAAGGGGTCCCCTGGCTTTTGTAGCGTGCGACTGGAAAAGGACCCTTTTTTTTCTGCAGTGAAGACCAGGCAACGTCCCGCGGCTCATGCCACTGGATATCGGTACCTGGTTCGCTCAACGACAAAGACATGCTCCAGAGAGGGACACTGCTCTGTCTGCTGCATCCGCCCTGGATCTTTCATTTGAATGGTTTTCCCGCGCCGGTAGAAGCCATCGACCGTTATCAGGGCTTTTGCTCTTGAAGCCTGGGATTCTTGCAGCGACGGCATCTCGTCTTTATATCCGGAGAGTAACGCAGGGGAAAAAGACAGCACCGACTCTTGAGAAAAGGGCAAGCATACTGATCAGGGTTTCCGGAATCATCGGCACACAGAAATCGTCACAATATCCCCTTCCGCTATACCATAGCGCTGGAATCCGTGTGGAGTCTGGATCGACAGCTTCCTGAAGTTCTATAAAAGAATAGGAGGATGAATCGCCACGATCTCCTTCCCAGAACAAGGCCGTTCTATTTCTATGCTCCGTAGGTCTTCCGCCCATTTGTCGAGGGCATTATGAGCCGCGTTGATTTCACCTCCGACAAACCATTGGGGATACGGGAGGCCCCGGGACAAAATCAAGCGTCTTTTTGAAGGGAACAGACCATTCGATGCCGACGTTCCCGGCAGGCCTCCTCCGACATCCATTCCACCCGGTCTGTTGTGACTTTATGAAGGTATCATAATCCGTAAAGCCTGATCTTTTCATCCACTGAAACAAGCGGGTGGATTCTTTGAGGTGCTGGATACGTGCCTTCTTAGGTTTCATTAACCTTACAGATGAACTGAACGAAGGAGTAATAAATGTATTGCTAAGGTTAAAACAGACTACTACAAACGGAATCGCTACAGCACCTATATTTAATTCACTCTTTCTTTTTTATAAGATATATAAAATAAAAGCAAAAACAAACAAGATAACAAGTATTTCAATAGGGCTTATGGGAGGTAAAACAAAAAATCGGAATTTTGTAGTCCGTTTTATCCTCATAAAATCTATTACTCCGTTTAAAGCTTCTAATTCTTGGTTACTCAAATTATCTTGATGGAATCTTTTTTTTAAGTCCATAAACGCCCAGTAGTGTTCATCAGTAAATATAATCTGCCCATTTTTTAGCAAGATTGATAATTTTTCAATCCTCTTATTTATTATTTTACGATCACGATTGGATAGTCCGTTTAATTCCTCAATGTTATCAATATGAATTTTTTTAAATGAAGATAGAATATTATTACCTCCTTATTTCATTTATTATTGGATGAATTATTATTACATAGAAGTAAATAACCGATAACCCTATCATTACTGTTTTTATATAAAAATACATAAAAACAAGCACCCACTCTGGTAAAATATTTGAGTTAATGAATTGTTTAATGTTTGTATCAAATATCAACATTAATGCCATAATTAAGACACTAACCAAACTGGTAACATGAAACTTTTTTCGTTTACTATCATCAGGAATACGTTGTTTTATAAAATCCATGTTTAATTTCCCTTCTGTATTCTAATCAAATCAAGGAAAGGTTTAATTTTCGTATCCTTTCATTTACAAGCTTAGCTTTCGCTTCCTTTCTTCCTACTGGTCGAATAGGTCTAGCAAGAAAAGAAACTACAACATCGGTGTAATCTATCGTTACATCTGTAAATTCTACAGTTTGATAAGAATATCCGTTTTTATCTACAATTAATTTCCCTAACTTAATCTTGTCTAAAATATGTTCTTTCCCTGTTTTTATCCTTTGTTCAAACTCAACTAGATTTTCCCCTACAGCCGATTTAGGCTGATAAGAAAAATCCATATTGAGATTTTGACATATAAAATGTATATTTAATTTACTGCTGTATTCAATATCTACACTTTGGTCACAATAAAGTCGTTTAATTTTTGTACTAATAACTAAGGTGATTAATCACCGCTGGCCAAAATTCGTTAGCAACATTTAATTCATATTCATCTAAATTTCGCCTTTTTCTTTAAACTGTCCAAGTGATCTAGCATATCTCCTTTTGTATTAAAAACTGCCTTTGATTTACCAGATTCATCTCTAATGTCTACTGTGATTCGTTCAGTTGTCTTATATACTGATAATAGTTTCACTTGCCTCACCCCTCTCTTTTTATTTTTCCTCTACTTCTACATCAAAACTCTTTAAGTAATCTGTAAATTCGTCATCATTCATTTTGTTAAAAAAGTCATGAGCTTCTTTTTCAAAAGATTCTTTGGTGTCTGTATATATAATTTCACCTTCTCCATCTTCTACTTTGAATCCTAATTCAGCGAAAAAATCTTTTATTTCTTCTCTTGTTTTGCTGTTAAAAAAATTTCGAAGTTCTTCCTTCAATTTAACACCATCCATAACACACTCACCTTCACCTTGATTTCCAAACAAATCAGCATAGAGTTCATCTATACTTATTTTCTTTCCGTTAATAAAAAATCCTGGAGAATCACTTTTCTTAGCCTTTAATCCATATCTTTTCGCTATTCGCAATACTTTTTCTTCAGTAACTTCATAATTCACTTTAATCCCCCTATTAGACTTGTTCGTCAATTGTCGATTTTGTATAATCAACCTTCTTCCCATCTTCATAACCTTGTTTGTAGGCGATACTTTCCTTTGCAGTTGGAATACAATGAATTAATGGTTTTGTTCCCTCAAACATTTCATTGTATTTTCTTTGTATTTCCTCAGGAACAAGAACCATCAGAGCGTTTTCTTTTTTCATTTCGTTAACTTGTTCTACAAATTTTTTTTGCAATCCATTTAAAAAACCTTTCATGTATGAATTTTTAATATCGGAAGTCACTTGTTTAGACCTGAATATATTGTTGCTGCTGTAATAAATTTCAACATACTGTTTTGTGTAAAATACAATGATTTCATACGCTAAGGAATACATTTTCTTCCCTAAAGCTACATCTGTGTCATAGCCAAAGAAGATAATTGATCTTTTCACTTTACGTTCTCCATTTAGAAGTTTATTCCTTATAAACCACCGAACACGAAAGTTTTTAGAAATAATAGTAGCTAGTTCTCTTTCCCACCAGTATAACTTTTTAAAAACCGTAACTTGACCTTCATCAATATTTCGTACATTTTCTTCTAAACAAATATCACTCATAGCAATATCATGTTTCAGCATTAATTTTTGAGCCATAAGGAATGCTGATTGAGCTTGCTTCTTCATTCGGATTATTTTCAGAAAGAGCTAATAATCCCTGTACTCTTTTAATTGCCTTTTCGTTTCTCTCTGAATATCCCTTCAAGTTATCCCTCATTTCTAAACGAACCTATTTTTAATTAAAGCTTGCTTTATAACCATTTTATCAGATTGAACATAGATTGAACACAAATAACCTTGATTTCACCTACACCCCTATATGTTCAATTTGAGTATACTCAGATTGAACATGTTAGGGAAAATAAAGGATGGCAAAGCCTTTCCTTATGAATGAAACTCTTTTACGTTATACGTAAATCTATGGTAACCATATATACGTATATAATTAATTGTGTTAAGTATACCAAAAACAAGAGCTAACAATGATATAAATAACGACATAACACCTAAAACAGACAAATCTTGAAGATAGCTAACAAGTGAAACCATTAATATAAATAATACAATGTTTATTACAAATCCTATTTGAGTTCTGACATGATTGTCATATCCATTTTTATGGATATATTTTGTTACGTTCCTGATAAATCTAATAATCCCCCAAACTAATAGAAACACCGCTGTAACTATCGGAAAACCAATAGCAGAAAGTAGTATGATATTGATTATTAAATCATCAGTTCGGTTTATTGAAATTGCAACAGCAGCCATTACAATTCCTAGCAAATACCAAGACAATGACAATTTAACGAAGTAATTTTGTATGAATTGAATAAATTTTTTCATTTTTCCATTCCCCCTATTATAAAATTTTATGTAATACCCATAACAACAAAACCATCACGCTGTGCATAATCAGTTATATATACCACTTCCCTTTCCACACTTTTTCCTGTGAATTTGCCTTCATCAGGCAAGTATTCACGCAAAAGCAAAATATCTCCAACTTTAAAATTACGATCATTGAACCTTATTTCAAAGTTCTTTTTTCTATCCTGCACATCCTGAAAATAGGATGTATATATTTTCAAATCATGAATCATATAATCACCTTCCTGATTGCTTAAAGCAATCCCCAAGCTTTAAGCTTGAGAATGCTCTAATTCATCACGCCTGCCGAACAAAACCATATTTTCTTCAGAAATCTTTGCAAATCTTTCATTGCTTAGATTCTAATTTTCATGGCATGTAGGTTTTTTTTAATTTCTGTTACTACATGCAAATATTCCTTCCCTTTTTTAGTTAAAACAGCACCAAAATAAGGAAGTTGTCCTTTAGGGTCATATTTTTCTCCTGTTATTTCTTCCAATTTGTCTATATCTACTATTTTAATGAATTCCTCATTAAATTGCTGACTTCACGTAATAAATAAGCTTCCATATACCCAAATACGGTACAACCTCCATCAGCTAACTTCATTACATGCAAGTGTTCTTCTATTAATTCTTTCATTTTATCACTCCTGATTTTTATAATAATGATCTTTAAAGTATTTTTTGCAATCGTCACAATATGCATCTGTTTGCATTGTTCATTTTTGTTTCTTTATTATCCATTGGCTTACCACATTGCGGACATAGATTATGTTCTTTTCGCTCTGCATAAACTTTACGCTTATGCATGCGTGATCTACATGCGTCCGAGCAGTATTTTGCGTGCGGTAGGTTACTGTTTAATGAATTATTACAGTCGGTTGCTGCACATACTTTTTAACCATCATAACAACGCTCCTGATTTTTATTGATTTTATACATATATTATAGTATTATTTAGTTGTAGTCGCCTTTAAGGGCGTCTAGGATTGAAACAAATTTATTTTTTGAAGGGAGACACTTATATAAGTGTCTCTTTTTAAAACCAAAAATCATCTGAATTTTCTTTTACATAAAATGATATTCAATAAATACTAAGTGCCTTTTGCTTAGTATAAGGTAATAATTTTACTAGTTGCACCCTTGAAGAAACTGTAATTATTAGACATAGCGGGCTTACCAGTTGTAAAGAAATATCCGTACATGTTTTCTCTAAGCACCCAATCATATAGGGTGCAATTACTGTGAGTTAAGGAAGGTAAATCAGTATACACGTTTTGCATAATACGATTAAACTCTTTTAATACAGACCCTTTTTCTTTTTCTAGATCATTATCTTCTATTATGCCTAGTAAACATTCTAAAACCTTATTAGGTTTTTCTTCATATAAACAAACTCCTGTGTTCACCTCCCAATTTTGGTTATAAAGTTTTTTTAATTTTTTATCGTCTAGGAGCTTATCTAACTCCCAACTCAAACAATAATCCTCTTGTATATTGGTTAAATGTTCATCAGTAATTTCGAAATATATCTATGTTCTTCTTTTTCCTCTTCAGATAGACTTTCAAAGTCTATGGAATCATCTATTTTTAGATATTCGTTGTTTAGACTAACTAATTTTTTGTAGGATTTTTCCTTCAATATTTCTTTCTCTAAGTCTTTTAACTTTTTTAGTTGTTTCATTTTAATTTCCCCTTTAAAGTTTATTTTTAAGGCAGCGAATAAACTGCCTGTATTTAATTTATCAACAACCTCAATTAATACTGTACATCGATAACTACAACTTAAATTAGGAGTATTTAAAGTTATTAACATCAACTATAACAAAACCGTTAAATGTATCACCGTCTATATATAATTCATCTTCCTCAATAATCAATTGTGTATGATATCCTTCGCCTTCAAACTCTAAGTCAAGACATTTCTAAAAATTCCAAATGTCCCTCTGGCAGGTATCTTATCTCAAAATCATAAACTTTTTTTATCGATACTTTTTTTGTATCGATAAAATTTTCAAATAAATGGATTATATTGTTTATATCCATAAATTCATAGCCAATCATCTCCTTTTTTATGTTTTCGAACATGCTTGTTTTTACTTCTTCAATCATTTTCATTTTAATTTCCCCTTTTTAAAAATTTATTTTTAAGGCAGTGAATAACTGATGGCATTGTCCACCATACTTTTAGCTTGACTTAGTTGGGTTAATTGTTTTTATTTAAATGTGTTATTAAGCTTGTGCTTGTAATCATCAATTTTATACTCTAATTTATTTATATTAAGCCTGTATTCATAGGCTCTTTGTAGTTTCTTCATCGCTTCCTCAATTTCGTACAGTGAAGCGTCTTTCAGATTTTTCACGAATGAAGATTTTAAATTTAAATCATTATCTATAGTATATTCTTTTTCTTCTCCTTTCTGTCATAGACGTCAGTTGCTGAAATAATTCGTAAAGGAGAGCCTCCAAATAAAAATTCAATTTTACGAATTTTTTCTTTCAATTCTATCTCATCCTTCTGTTTGTGTGAAGGTCCGGAAATACACAGCGATTACATAATATTGTTGTAGGTTAGTTTTATCAAAAAGACTGGAACGAAATGTATCATCTATTTCTTTCGGGCTATGAACTAAATTTATGTCTGTGCGATATTTTTTTATCAAATAAGATTCTATTCGTTCATGCAGGACTATCGGCAAAGAGATCCAACTAAAGCATTCAGACTTTATATCTTCTATTAATTCATTCAACTCAAAATTTCCAAATTCATTCATTTTAATTTCCCCTTTTTTTAATTTATTTTTAAGGCAGTGAGTGAACACTGCCTGTATTTAATTAATAACTGCAAATCCTAGTCAATAGTTATAATATTTCCTAAACCATCTTCCATACCATCTACAGATACACCTTTATTAAAATCTTTAATCAATTCTTTCATATCCTCAATAGTTTGAGGATAAATAGTTTGAGATATTTCCCCATTTCTATTTTTAAAATCAAAAACAATTTCGAAAGCATGTAAATCTGCATCGTGATCGATTTCATAAATTGAGTATTTCTTTTCTTCCCAAACATTATAAGTTTTTTCCATTGTAATTCCTCCTAATTTTTTGTGCGACCTCTTTTGTTGTTACTTATATTATATCATATAGTTTACTGGTTTACCAGTAAACTATATGATTTTTCAATACTTTTTCTTCAATAATTCCGACTTAGAAGCCAATTCTTCTGCATCATCATAGGTGTATGTACACAAGAATTGATCTATCATCATGCTGTAATGATAACGAATAAAACCTTCTAACTTTATGCGGTCAAATACATAAAGTTTAGTGTAGCCACATAAAGCAACTGTATCATTTTCTACACCTTCAAAAATATGGTCGTAAACGTCATTAAAACCGTTACGAATACATTCTACCGTTTCAATGTCTTTAATGCTTTCAATTAACTTCTTACGAATCTTATCAGCACAAGAAGTTTGAAATAACTCCAATCTTTGTTGGTCATCCATACAGTTTAAAACAACGTCCATTTCGTTAATAAGATAACTTTCTTGAAAATCTTTCTTTTGTTTTTCCGTTAATGGAGTCATAAATCACAAGCTCCTTTATTATAATATTTCTTCATAATCTACTATTTCCGTTAAGTCGCACAAGCGACTACTTAAAGCCATTTCTAAAGGCTCTTTTTGCATTTCCGCAGTCATCCCCTCACTTTGGTGCAAATGAAGGGAAACTACGTCTAATATTTTTTGTTGCGTTTCTAAATCTAATTGAGATACGTAAAATATCCATACGGATTTTTTCCACAATTAACACCTACCCCTTATATTTCTTCTACAGACACAACGCTTATTCTCAATTCTTCACTTTCAAGCCATCGTGCTTCACCACCTAAATAAAACCCCATTTTTTTAAGATGTTCCTTGTCGTACTCGATTTTAATAATTGCTTGATCTTTCATGATAATAACCTCCTTTAAATATTTGCCATACTGCATTTGGATTTCCAGCAGTCGTAACTCTACGGTCTAAGTGGCTCCATTGGTAATTTACAAACTCTATAAAAATATGTTCTTGCAAGGAATCAACTGTACAAACCGTTTTCCATCCTTGTGGGTATTTGACTTGAATATCTACTTTTGTAATGATTTCATTCATTGCATTTCCTTCCCTTCCCCATAAATCAGAAAAAGCGCTGTTTCCTCGCTGATTACGTCCTCACCATAGCAATGACCATAAAGATGGATATTGCTTTTTACATCATAAATAACGGAATCGCCATTTGACATTTTATGATGATAGAAAACACTCCCAAATTCTCGAATCCTCTCCCAACTGCCCAACTCTTGGCAGTTGTAAACAAGAACGTCTAATTCTTGCGACACCTTGATAAACAGAAGGGGAAGCTAAACCTTCCCGATCTGCAACCATTTCAAGCTCTTTTCGTTTTTCTTCTATTTGTTGAAGTAACTTAGCATGTTTCATTTGAAACAACTCCTTTCTTGGCTAAATGGATTAACCATCGTAGTAGGTTAGTACGTTTCGTAAAATATTCCACATCCTCTTTTTTCTGTTTTTTAGAAACTATCCCCCTAACCATTTCTAGCCATTTTTCAGCTTCTAAAATAGTCTTTTTATCAGGAATAACATTCCCTTTCGCCTGTTCTATAAGGCTTTCTAATAACCTTGCATAATATTTTACTTTTGCAATGTTTTCTTGATTTTTGTTATAGACCGCTAAGTCGTAAATTCCTAGAAGCATGTTTTTCGCTTCTTTGAAGTTGTTTGTATTTATCATTTTTTCATTTCTCCTTTGCACTTAAAGGTTTTAAGCCTTTAAATGTTTTGTTATTTTGTAGTTTGCAAGCCGAGAAGTAAATTTCCCAAAGGGGATTATTTTTCCCGTTTGACTAAGTAGAAGAAAAAGCCTTGCAAAAAAATGTCAATAAAACGTGGAATACCGAACGACAGTGAGGCTATGCCGAGCGAAGCGACGAAAGTTTATTGACATTTTTTTGCGCCACTCTTAGTCAACAGCAGGAAAGGTTCGGGTGTCCTGCCTGCTGGTGACTTAGAGTGGCAAGGCTTTACTCTTCGGATTGCAAACGGAAAAATAACTATAATAAAAAGCAGGCGAGAGCCTGCTTTCCTTTTTGTCTTTTTTTCTTTTGATCTTTCGTTGTCGTGTACTCGTTAAGAAACAATCAGGAACTTACAAAATGTTGATTGATGGCTAACTACACGCTTTTTCGTAGTTGGCCATCCATCAAACAGTTTGTTGTTATCGAGTGTTTTAGAGGACAGCGAGATACCACAGGATGTTAGGCTGCGTTCTTTGCTGCCTTATATCCTGTGAGTAGACCCTTTGGGCAACCCCAAATAGAGTTTTGAATGTCTTAATTTAATTTTTTGATCTTTGAACTGTTTTAAATTACTCTGTAAATACGAGATATGGGAAATGAAATAAAAAAGGTGAAATAACTATGAATACATTAAAACATTTAAGTTTCATGCATATAGAAGGGTTTCAACAACTAAAAGAAGAAGAAAAAGACCTATTTATTCAATTACACAAAAAGCATATTAAAAACCTAAGAGAATCCAAAAGGCATATATATGCAGAAACACACATAGAAGAATTAAAAAAAATAGCCGAGGGTTGTTTTTTACTCGCTTTCGATAATGGAGCAAAGTTATATTACGAAAAAAAATAAAAGGCTCTCCGCAATATCAGGGGAAGCCCTTCAATACTTAGTGCTATTTTGCTTGAAGCAAATAGCAAGCTTAAAGCTTGTTTTAATCATCAAGGACGGGGAACCCGAACGAAACCAGCTCCAGGGATCTTATTTTTGACCATGAAATCCAAACAATAAATTCATGGCCAACAGCTAGTTACCAGTTAAATCCGAAACTTGGGCGTTGTTATTATTACACTTCTCTTTTTCCATAAATTTCTCACAAGTGGATTTCTCCCAAAAACGTTTCCCACTTAGAACCACATCAGCTTTAGGAATATTACCTCTTTTGATATAAGTGCTTAGCTTAGCTTCATTAAAATTCAATCCATTAGCATTTAAAAAATCTACAAATTCTCTCTGATTTAAATATCCTGCTCCATCAAAAATAACGGAATGCTTAGGATTGTTAATAAGGAATGTATCTTTGCGAAAGAAAAAATAAATACATTCAAGAGCAAGCTCTAACCATTCATTATCTAAATGTTTGTAGATACTCTCTAAATTAAAATTTTCCTTATCAGGGTTTTCAAAAAACCACGCCAACCTCAAAAATACTTGCTCTGTATCTGTTAAATTAGACAAAGCTTCATCACTTAAAAGAGTATTCTCATTGGAAACCAATTGTTTTTCCGAAAACGGAAAAACTTCCATGATCTTTTTTGTTGCGTTTTTCATTTCAAAACCTCCTGTTAAGTTACTTAACAAAATCATATCATATTGTTAAGTAACTTAACAAGCTAAAAATTAAACTAGAATTAATATTTAAATTGTATTATATAGAGAGGAAAGCATAAGCTTTCCTCGTTTTCTCTTTATATGATTGTTTCTAGCAATATAACAATCACAATTCCTAATGAAATAAGTAAATACCCTACTACCATGATTGATTTTGTTGTTTCAGATTTAATCAATGGCAGGCTAACAAATAATGCAACACAACCAGCCAGCATGATAAGCGCAACAGCGAAAACAGAAGATATTAATACAGTCATCTTTTCATCATTCCTTTCTTTTTGTTGTCTACCCACCAATGTTGGCGAAAATGAGTGTCAAGGGTCGGCTTACGTCAGAAGCCGACTTGCAAGAAAAGCATAGGACACATTTGCACTTGTTAACGTATTTCCCCTTATACAGCGTGTCCGTAGGAAATTGTGGGAAACCCAATGACTTAGTGGCATTTTCAAAGCGTTCTTTGCTTTGTTAATGCCACTTAGCCTACTTGGTTTCTCCGTATTTCCTTTGCCCTTTTCGCCCGCCCTTGACCGAATTATGAGCCAATCATTACAATCAGGAGACAAAAAGAAGGAAACCCCTAGCGCAAAATGCTTATCCAATGCTACAGCCATTGGATAAGCAAGGATAAGCGAAAATGAAAGGTTGCTGCTAACGGAAACGTTGGCTGCAGCCTTGATATTTTTGCGTGCTGTTGCTACTCATTTATGAGTGGTAACAGCCGATCTGTTGAGGTTCGATACCGAAAACAGATCGCATATAGCACTTGCAAAAAAGAAGAAAGAGGGATTAACCCCCTTTCTTGCTACTAGATATACCCTCTTTCTTTAAAGCTAAAATACATTTTTGGCTTATAGCATACAATCAAATGGTCTACAACAGGAATACCAAGAATTTCACCGGCTTTCAAAAGGCGCTTGGTAACCATAATGTCATTTTCGCTTGGTTGTATGCTACCTGCTGGATGGTTATGCGCCACAATTATAGAAGTAGCATTGTTTAATATAGCAACCTTAAACACCTCTCTAGGCATCACAAGAGTAGCGTCAACTGTTCCAATATGCGCTCTATGAATAGCGCTTACACCATTTTTTGTATCAAGGCATATGACAAGGAATATTTCTCTGTCATCATCACCAATAAAAGAATACGCTAAATCCGTACCATCTCCAGGGGATTTTATTACCGCTTTTGATACATCAACATTCTGTACTACTTGCTTAATTTTTACAACCTCTAAAATTGACTCCATGACTTCCTCTCCTTAGTTGCTTTTTTCTTCAAGAAAAAGAGAAGGCTTTACGCCTTCCCTTTACTCTTATTTGTGTAAGTGAACGATATTGGGATTGTTTGCTCGTTTTGCTTTTTTTACAGTTTGATGATATTCTTGTAAGCAATTGAGGAAATAGTCCTCGATTACAAACATGTGGTCAGTTCCTTCTTGTTTCAATTTCTCCGCTAAAGCCTGATAATACAGTCTAAATGTTAGCTCGCATTCGGAAATATCATCAGGCTGGACTGACCACCTCAAAATTTCTAGCAATTCATCTACTCTTACTTTTGCTAGTTTCATATAGCTTCCCTCCTTTCCTTTTTTATGTCTACCCCACCAATGTTGGCGAAAATGAGTGTCAAGGGTCGGCTTACGTCAGAAGCCGACTTGCAAGAAAAGCATAGGACACATTTGCACTTGTTAACGTATTTCCCCTTATACAGCGTGTCCGTAGGAAATCGAGGGAAACCCAATGACTTAGTGGCATTTTCAAAGCGTTCTTTGCTTTGTTAATGCCACTTAGCCTACTTGGTTTCTCCGTATTTCCTTTGCCCTTCGCCCGCCCTTGACCGAATTATGAGCCAATCATTACAATCAGGAGACAAAAAGAAGGAAACCCCTAGCACAAATGCTTATCCAATGCTACAGCCATTGGATAAGTAAGGAAAAGCAAAAATAAAAGGTAGCTGCCAACGAATGTTGGCCACTACCTTGATATTTTTGCGTGCTGTTGCTACTCATTTATGAGTGGTAACAGCCGATCTGTTGAGGTTCGATACCGAAAACACAATCGCATATGTGTATTGTTAATTTAATCGAATTTGAACTTTAACTTACATTCTTCATCAAGAGATAATTTTGCTTCAAAACTATTACCTTTTTTATTTTTAAATCCTTTTAGCTTGTTTGTTTCTCTTTTTTCGCATAATGTTTTTATGGTTGTTTTAGATAAAGTTTTGCTCGCGAAATTTTTAGGTAAAATCATATTGCAGCCATTTTTGTATTCATTGCAACCATAAAAAAGTTTTTTATTACTAGACTTTTTTTCTTCTAAATGTCCTTTTTTACATTTTGGACACAGTACAATATAATCTTTTTCTTTTTCTTGCTCTATTGATTTTGCTAGATTAGATGAATTGAGTTTTTCAGGAACTTCTTTTATTTGTTTGTTAATAAACGCTGTTGTTTTTTCTATAAATGTTTTTTGAGAAGCATTACCTTTCCCTATTTTCTGTAGAAATGATTCCCATTTTGCTGTCATAGATGGACTTGCAAGCAATGGCAACCTTCAATTGCTTGACAAAGAATTTTACCTTTTTCCACTAACGTATACTATATTCTTTTTTACTTCAATATATTTTTGCTTTTTTATTTTCTCGATTATCCCACTTCTTGTGGCTTCTGTTCCTAACCCTTCTACTTCCTTCAAAATTTCTACATCTTCTTCATCATCGATGTATTTACCGCAAGTTTTCATCATGTTAATTAGCTGACCTTCTGTATACAGTTTTGGTGGTTTAGTAAAACCTTCTTTAAATACTTATTTCCCCTGTAACTAATTCCTTTTCTTTAACCCTCGGCAATGATGTTTGTTCTTTTTTCTTTTCATCAATCTCTGGGATAAATCTTTCCACCCCCTCACTTTTTCGACCTTTCCAGTTGTTTTAAATTCTAATCCTTTAACATTTGTAATGATGTTTGTTTCTTCGTATATATAATCTTCGTGAAACATCCCTAATGCAGTACGAATGATTTCATAATATACATTTTTTTCATCAACTGTTAGCCCTTCTAAAATGCTTTTGGAAGGAATCATTTTAGTTGGAACAATTGCATAATGTTCTTCTACCTTTGAATTATCGACAAAACGCTTTTGTGGTTCTAGTGTTTTTGGAGAAAATGAAACTGATATAATTTCTTTATATGAATTAATATTGGATTGAATATAATTGAATTCGTTATCAGTAATAAAATTACAATCTGTTCGTGGATAAGTAACTAATCTTTTCTCATATAAATTTTGAACAATCTTTAAAACGTTAGAAGGGCTGTATTTCCATTTTTTATTTGCAGTTCCTTGAAGTGTTGATAAAGAATGAAGTTTTGGTGATTTGTTTTTCTTTTCTTTCTTATCAATAGATGAAATATTCCCTTCTTCCTTATCACTAATATTTATATTTTTTTCTTGAAGCAAGCTTTGTACTATTTCTTTGGATTCTTCTTTAATATTTGTAATCCCTTTGTATTTACCGTTTTCCACCTTCAAACATTCCTTCTAATCCGATAAAAAGGTTTTGAAATAAATTCGTCTATCTCTTTTTGCCTTTGATAAATCATATATACAGTAGGACTTTGCACTCGACCAATGCCTAAACTTCCTACAAAACCTTTTTTTTGCAGCGTTAAGCTATATAACGGCGAAAGATTCATTCCTACAAGCCAGTCGCTTATTTGTCTAGCTTGTGCTTCAATAAATAAATTATATGTTTCACGTCCATCACGCAATTCATCCATACCTTTTCGTACTTCATCTTTTTCTAAAGAATTAATCCATAATCGTTTTATGTTTTTATTCGTAGCACCAGCTTGCTCTATTAAAAGACGAGCGATAGCTTCTCCTTCTCTGTCTATATCTGTTGAAATGATGATTGTTTCGCAGTTTTGAAGTATTTTTTTCACTTCTTTAAAGTGTGTTATTTTATCTTTTGAAACGAAATAATTAAATTTGTCAGGGATTATTGGAAGATTATTCAAATTCCATTTTTTATACTTTTCACTATAGAACTCTGGTGGGCATAATTCTACTAAATGCCCAATCGCCCAAGTAATAATTGCGCCATTCGAAAAGGTGTTATTTGGCTGGATTTCGATATAATGTTTTGTTTTATTACTAATCTGATATGCTTCAGCATATGCTTTAGCTTGACTTGGTTTTTCTGCTAAGATAACTGTTTCTTTATACATGTATTCTTATTCAATCCTTTCAGCGTATTTTTTAGTTTTACTTCTAAAACCTTTCCAAACCTCTATTTTTGTTCTTTTCTTTCGTTTTTTCATTAATATTGATTTCTTGTTCTTTGCTTATATTCAAATCCTCTTTATTCATATTCAAGCTTGAATATAATATATCTCTTTCTTTTTTCAAGTCAGATGTTTTATTTTGAAAATCATCTTCATTATTAATGTTGTAAACTTTTTTTAACACATTTAAATTCTTTTTTGCTTGGTCATAACTTTTAAAATCAGCATAATGTTCTTTTTTAAATGAAGTTTTTTCTTCAATTGTTTTTAATTTCTTATACTGAATCATCATTGAATAACTATCACGATAAATCTGAAAAGCGTTAGCCATCTTTTCTAGTTTAAATATTTCATCATCAATTTTATTTAAAGATTTCTCAAAACTATCAACAATCTTTTTTTGTTTCATTTCCATTTCTTGAAACTGCTCTAGCGATATTCCCTCTTTATGAATAGTGTTATAAATATCATTTAAATAATTTATATTTTGTATAGTTGCCCACCTTTTTAGACCTTTATTGTTTTTAAACTTATCTTGTGTTTTATCTATCCACTCTCGATTAATAACTTTTGTTTTAAAAGGTATATAATCTTTATGCTCAATTCTATATTTAATGGAGCTTTTTAAATAATTCATTCCTAAAACTTTAGTTCGCATATATTTTTCTCGCTTTTGGATGTTTAAATGATAGATATTTTCCCTCTTTATACTTATACCCTTTATCTTCCATCAAATTTAAAAAAATATTATAAGAACTCGATTGAGATATACAATAATCTAAATCTTTTTCTAACCTTTCTTTAAAAGAAATACCTTTAGAACGAACAACATATTCGTTAAACGATAAATATTTTGACTTCTCTTTTGTTTTTTCAATTATATTCAACCCATATTTTTCTGATATTTTATCATTTTCTCTCCTTAATCTATATAAAGAATTAGATCGCTTACTATTAAACATATTTAATTCTCTATAGTTAACATTGTTAAAAACAATGTGATTATGAAGATTATCAGTTTCAATATGCGTAACAACCATATACTGATGTGCATTACCAAGATAGTTTTTTGCATATTCAGCACCATATTGATGAGCTTGTTCAGGGGTTATATCTTCGTCAGGATCGAATGATTGAATAATCATTCTAGCCGATAAGTTTTTATTAGAATTATTTCTTTCGTTATACAAGGTGCTGTGTAAGAGGTGAATCAACCGTCGTTAACCTT
>NZ_JBSWSZ010000131.1:0-1465 GCF_056158285.1 Pseudoalteromonas sp. AWM4_233
GCTACTCATACCGGCATTCTCACTTCTAAGCGCTCCACCAGTCCTTACGGTCTGACTTCACCGCCCTTAGAACGCTCTCCTACCACTGACATCATAAGATGTCAATCCGCAGCTTCGGTGGTGCGTTTAGCCCCGGTACATTTTCGGCGCAGAGTCACTCGACCAGTGAGCTATTACGCACTCTTTAAATGGTGGCTGCTTCTAAGCCAACATCCTGGTTGTCTAAGCAACTCCACATCCTTTTCCACTTAACATATACTTTGGGACCTTAGCTGGCGGTCTGGGCTGTTTCCCTCTTGACTACGGATCTTATCACTCGCAGTCTGACTCCCATGGATAAGTCTTTGGCATTCGGAGTTTGACTGAATTCGGTAACCCGATGAGGGCCCCTAGTCCAATCAGTGCTCTACCTCCAAGACTCTTACTACTTGAGGCTAGCCCTAAAGCTATTTCGGAGAGAACCAGCTATCTCCAGGTTCGATTGGAATTTCTCCGCTACCCACACCTCATCCCCGCACTTTTCAACGTGCGTGGGTTCGGGCCTCCATTCAGTGTTACCTGAACTTCACCCTGGACATGGGTAGATCACCTGGTTTCGGGTCTACGACCACATACTCATTCGCCCTATTCAGACTCGCTTTCGCTGCGGCTCCGCCTCTTCAGCTTAACCTCGCATGCGATCGTAACTCGCCGGTTCATTCTACAAAAGGCACGCCATCACCCATTAACGGGCTCTGACTACTTGTAGGCACACGGTTTCAGGATCTCTTTCACTCCCCTTCCGGGGTGCTTTTCACCTTTCCCTCACGGTACTGGTTCACTATCGGTCACTAGGGAGTATTTAGCCTTGGGAGATGGTCCTCCCTGCTTCCGACGGAATTTCTCGTGTTCCGCCGTACTCAGGATCCACTCAAGAGGGAACGAAGTTTCAACTACAGGGTTGTTACCTTCTTCGACGGACCTTTCCAGGTCGCTTCATTTACTTCGTTCCTTTGTAACTCCGTATAGAGTGTCCTACAACCCCAAGAGGCAAGCCTCTTGGTTTGGGCTAATTCCGTTTCGCTCGCCGCTACTCAGGAAATCGCATTTGCTTTCTCTTCCTCCGGGTACTTAGATGTTTCAGTTCCCCGGGTCTGCCTTCAATATCCTATGTATTCAGATAAAGATACTGTTCCATTACGAACAGTGGGTTTCCCCATTCGGAAATCTCCGGATCAAAGCTCACTTACAGCTCCCCGAAGCATATCGGTGTTAGTCCCGTCCTTCATCGGCTCCTAGTGCCAAGGCATTCACCGTGCGCCCTTCTAACTTAACCGTATTTGACGTGTTCATCGAAGATGAACAAGATCAAAGGTTTTTAATCTCTATTTAACATAGAGAGAATTGACTAAAATGGCGATTACTCGGTTATTGCTTCTTCATTAACATTATCTAGTTTTCAGAGAACGACTCTTTCATTGAGAGA
>NZ_JBSWSZ010000132.1:0-8338 GCF_056158285.1 Pseudoalteromonas sp. AWM4_233
CCATTGCCACTTCGGCTAAGGTTACATAATAGCGACTACGGATTCCGCCACCAGCACCTTTGGCGATACATTGAACGGTCAGACAGTTCAATTCCGCTTCAGAATCTCTTCTGACTTCACGGCGAACGAGTTCGGTTGGGTACTCGATAATGTTGAATTCACCAATATCGAAACCTCCGTGTGTCTCTGATGTTGTTGCGGGTGATCCAGTATCCTGTGACTAATTGGTCATAAAACTCTAGACTGAAAGGCGCTCTGCACAGAGCGCCTTTTTTGTTTGTCGCTGTTGTCTTGTGCAAACGCCAAATAAATAAAGTGATAAATCCACTCAATGTGATTACGATTTAGGTTCTAAATTAGACCGTTGTTGAGTCATGCACGGCAACTATATATTGATGGAAATGGTGATTGCATTTCCGGAAAAAATGTTTGACTTATCATTAGTTTCAGGTCAAAGTTTCGCAACTACTTAAACCGGTAGCAGTCCAATGAACAATGTAATCCACTTCATTAGCGCTGATATTGTGCTCGCACAACCGGTCTGGGAGCGTACTGACCAAACAAAGCTGATTAACAGCCCGCCTTTTTTAAGGCAACATACCACAGCTCCCATTTCAGCCTGACGAAGGCTTAAAAATTCATAACATCTTCTTTTTTTAATCAGCATGCATGAGCGCTGGCTCTGTGATGCAGTTCGCTTAGTGGATTAAGCAATATGACAACAAAAAACAATAAACCCGGACTTTGGCAATTATTTAAACAGGCCGTCAAAGGCAATGTGCAATATGACTTTACCCAGGGATCAATAGGTATCGCAGCCTTCTTACTCGCCGTACCAATGGTACTGGAGATGGCTATGGAATCTGTGTTTGCTGTAGTAGACATCTTTTTTGTTTCCTCGTTGGGATTTGAAGCAGTGGCCGTGGTAGGGCTTACTGAAGCGGTTCTGACCTTGATTTATGCCATAGCCATTGGCTTAAGTATGGGAGTTACTGCATTAGTAGCCCGACGTATCGGCGAGAAACAACCACAGAAAGCCAACCAGGTAGCGGGCCAGGCACTTTGGTTGGGGCTTTTAGTGGCACTGCTTGTGGCATTAATCGGGCTATTTTTTGCAAGAGACATTCTGTTGCTGATGGGCGCCGAAAATGCGGTTGTTGCCATAGGTGAGAATTACATAACGATCATGCTCTGTGGTTCAATCACCATACTCTACCTGTTTATCATCAATGCCATTTTTCGTGGTGCGGGTGATGCCTCTATTGCTATGCGCTCATTGTGGTTAGCCAATGGCATTAACATTGTATTGGATCCAATCCTGATATTTGGCTTAGGCCCAATCCCAGAAATCGGTGTAACAGGTGCAGCAATAGCAACATCTATCGGCCGGGGTGTGGGTGTCCTTTACCAATTATGGCACTTGTTTAATGTCGGAAATCGCATCCATATCGAAATGCAGCATCTCACTTTGAAAGCAAGTATCATGGTAGACCTGATTCGGGTTTCATCCGGCGGCATAATGCAGTTTTTAATTGCCACAGCCAGTTGGGTATTTCTGGTCAGGATAGTATCGGACTTCGGCAGTGCTGCGGTTGCGGGCTATACCATCGCTATCAGGATTGTGATGTTCACCATCTTGCCAGCCTGGGGGCTCAGTAATGCTGTAGCCACACTAGTAGGGCAAAATCTGGGGGCCAATCAGCCGGGCCGTGCTGAGCAATCGGTTTGGGCAATTGCTAAATTTAACCTGGCATTTATGTTAACTGTTGCCATGGTATTTATTCTGCTTGCCAAGCCAATTATTGGATTGTTTACCCAGGACCCTGACGTATTGGCTAGCGGCATATCCTGTTTAACATTAGTGGCTTACGGTTACGGCTTTTTTGCTATCGGAATGATCTTAATACAGGCCTTTAATGGTGCCGGAGACACCATGACACCCACCAAAATCAACTTTTTCTGCTACTGGTTGACCCAAATCCCGCTGGCTTGGTTACTAGCCACACAAGCGGGATACGAAGCTGAAGGAGTTTACATGGCGGTTTTAGCAGCAGAATCATTAATCGCCGTTGTGGGTTATTTCATATTCCGAACAGGTAAATGGAAACAAGTTATGGTTTAGTGATAATAAACCAATAGCGGGCAGCCTGGCTTTGACTGGCTGCACGCCAGTTCTGTACCAGAAAACTTACAGAATCACGGTCATTTAATTAATTGAATAGGGTTCATTTGTAAATTTCAGCATTTAGGCCCAAACCAAGTTTCGAACTTCATTGTAAAGTTACTCTAATTGGCTACATTTAAAGGCTTTTCAGAACACTTAGCGACTTAGGACAAATTATTCGCATAAGGTTTAATTGTGCGTCAAATTCAGTGAAAATAGCGCGCGACCTCAAAACAAGAACTCATTATGGAGCCTGCCTGTACTCCCCCTATTAGCATTATCTGCCATTTACTTCAGTCCTGGTTATGCAAATCAGGAGGAGCTAAATCTCGAATCCATTACAGTGACGGGTACCCGAAGCAGTGTCATGTTAAGTGAAATGTCCGGTAATCTGACACGCCTTTCTACTGAGAATATTAACCAGACTCAAAGTACCCATTACACAGAGCTGATGAATCAGGTCGCTGGTGTTTGGGTCAGCCGTGGAAATGGTCAGGAACATTTAACAGCAATCCGTTCCCCAGTTCTTACCGGAGCGGAAGTTGTGGTGCATTTTTCGTTGCCGAAGACGGTATCAGCGTGAGAGCCGCGGGATTCTGTAACGCCAACCAATTATTTGATGTCAATGCCAACCAGGCTGGAGCGATAACGGTACTCAGAGGACCCGCCAGTGTTATTTATGGTAGTAACGCAGTTCACGGTGTACTTAATACACTCACACCTGACGCTGAATTTATGCCAGATTTTAGTATTTCATTGGAAGCCGGGCCTAATGATTTTCAACGTGTTTCCTTAACCAGCGCGAAAACAACGGACAACAATGGGATGGCACTATACGGAACTATCACCGATGATGGTGGTTATAAAGAAAATAGTGGCTATCGCCAGGACAAGCTTAACCTATTGCATCAAACCCAGAGCGCACAGTTAAAGGTTAAAAATGTCTTGTCTTACAGCAATCTCAATCAGGAAACAGCTGGTTTCGTACAAGGCTTTGAAGCTTTTAAAGAAGCACAGCTGAAGCGTTTGAATCCCAATCCGGAGGCTTATCGCAATAGCCGCTCAGTGCGAGGTCACAGCCAAATAGAATTTGCCAGCGGTAATTATCACGTCCTGTTAAAACCCTATTTTCGCAGTCATGACATGACTTTCTTGCAACACTTTCTCCCGTGGCAAGCCACTGAAGAAAATGGTCATGATAGTGTTGGCCTATTGTCTGCCGCGACAATACAACATGACGTTGTCACTCTCACTTTGGGTATGGATCTGGATTACACCGAGGGCTGGTTAAAGGAATTTCAGGAACAAGAATTTAGTGATTCTATTCCGCAGGGAGAGCATTACGATTATCAGGTGGATGCACTGGTTATTTCACCTTATATCAACAGCCAATGGCAAATCACAGACGCATTCAGTGTTGATGCAGGTCTTCGTTTTGACCGGACCCACTATGACTACAAGAATAACCTGGAAGCTGGCTCTGCCTGTGCATCTGGCATAGACAATTGTCGTTTTTATCGACCAGCAGACCAAACTCGTAGCTTTAGTAATCTCTCAGCAAAGTTGGGGGCTACTTATTCACTATCAGCTGACCAGGTGGTATACGGACAAATCAATCGTGGCTTCAGAGCACCGCAAGCTACAGAATTATTCAGACTGCAAAACAACCAGGCCAATGCTGATTTGAATGCTGAAAAAATGGCTTCAGTGGAAACCGGCCTAAAGAGGCAGGCTTCTTGAAGACAACAGGCTTTTCTACGATATAAGCGCGTATATGATGCGAAAATCGGATCATATTTTTCAGGATACCGAGCGCCAGAATGTCAGTAATGGCAAAACCTCCCACAAAGGGATCGAATTGACAGTTAACTGGAAAATCACCCCAAATTGGAGATTAAACTTAGCACTGGATAAAAGCCGCCATCAATACGAAAACAACGTGGCTATCGCCCGGGGTGTTAACATCAAAAACAATGACATCGACACGGCTCCCCAAAACAACGCTCAGATTAGTCTGCAGTGGCAAAAAGCTCAGTTTAGTACTCAACTGGAATGGCTATATCTGGACGATTATTATTTAGACCCGGCCAACACAGCTAAATACGATGGGCACCAGTTGCTAAACGTGCGAGCCAGGTTACCAGTTACTGACAAACTAACCTTTTCTTTTAGAGTTATGAATCTATTGGATGAAGATTATGCCGAGAGAGCGGATTTCGCTTTTGGAAATTACCGTTATTTCGTTGGTGAACCACGGTCATTATTTCTGCATCTAAACTACAAGCCATAAAAAATCGCGGGACCGATCTTTCTGATTATTTATTTCATGTCAATACATGAGTAAACGTAACTAAATTTACCAGCTTTTTTGTCCACATTAGCGCTGCTATTTTTCTCATTTCAAGGAGTATTGATTTATTGCCGAGCACTTCCAAAGGCTTACTGAACCGATTGATATAAATACAAAATACAATGTAAACCTTGTCAATTTTGGGTCAATACCTATCAAATTTGAGTCACATTTTAATTTGTTATTGCACGGAATAATATAACTCCTAAATTATTTCCAGGCGACATGGCTTGTTACTTTTGCGCTTTGCGCGGCAAAGCCAAACTAGCTTTAATTGGAGACATATAAGGTCAAAAACCCGACCTCGAAGGAAAACATTGGATGCGGATTATGAAGATGAAACACAAACTTATTTCTTGTTTATTTTTAGCCAGCACAATCGGTCTGTCAGCCCAATCGGCTGCACAGCAAAGCGATAACATGGAAACGGTTGAGGTGACCGGCAAACAACCTGCTTCCTGGTACCGTGACCAGGCCGAACAAAAAGAACAGGATTTTTACACACTGTTCAATAGTCTGATTGACAAAGAAGAGTTTAAAGTTGAGTGCAAATACAAAAAGCGCGACAACAATTCCAGAGTCAAAGCACGTATCTGCGAAGCGCAATTTGTTTCAGATATTATGAATAAATCCTATCCCGGTTTAGGACGAAAAGCCCGACAACTAGCCCGTGAACAGGAATACAGAAAGAAGGCCACGGAACAGGTTGCCTACATGGAAAAGCAAATTAATGCCCATGAGTCCCTGAAGCAAGAGTACATTCTGTGGCAAACCGCGAAACAACAATATCTGAAAGTAAAAGATTCAGATTAACAGTCCTCATTGAAAGTTGTTCTGAACTGCGTAGGCGGTCAGAACAACTATCAGTCTGATAGTTGTATAGTCCCCCCAACTCTGGAAGCGTCGAAGAATCCTTGTAGGTTGGAATTTATTCCAACGACCCTGCTAAATTCAATCACCGTTGTCCGATTAATATCCCCCAACTCTGGAAGCGTCGAAGTATCCTTGTAGGTTGGAATTTATTCCAACAACCCTGCTAAATTCAAACACCGTTGTCCGACTAATATCCCCCAACTCTGGAAGCGTCGAAGTATCCTTGTAGGTTGGAATTTATTCCAACGACCCGGCTAAATTCAAACACCGTTGTCCGACTAAAATCCTTTAACTCTGGAGGCGTCTAAGTATCCTTGTAGGTTGGAATTTATTCCAACAACACTGCTAAATTCAATCACCCTTGTCCAGGGCGAGAAAATCAACCAGCCTTCAGACTCCTTAGTTGAATTTGCTGGTAGGTAGACTTTTTCCGACGACGTAGTCTAATTCAACCACTGTTGTTTGATTGAAATTATTGTCGGGGCGCCGACTGCGCCTCAAGGTGAGCGGCTGCGCCCCCCTTGAGCCCCCCCCGCAGCCCTTTCGCGAGACAAGCCTTAAGCGCAGGGAAAACCTGGGGATTGGCAACAGGGATGTATTTTTAGGTCTGACTTGAGCTATATGGACGCAGTGAATGCCGATTTTGCAGGAGCAAAAATCGGCCAGTCAGACAGCAGTGGTTGATTCCATTTGCTTTGTCGAACTGAAGTTCGACCTACAGGCTTATATATTCTCGCGCCAAGGGCAAAAAGGCTCACCCCTAAGAAAAGTCACATCAGGAACCGGAATTTAATGGTTCGCAACAAAATATCCATGCAATTCCTTATTACTGTACTTTAGTGCCGCGAAACCGAGCCTCCAACTCACTTACCCCCAAACCATTCTTCTTGAGCACCTTGATTTGCACCGGAATGCGATCTTTCATAGCCTCGATATGGCTGATTACACCGATCGTTTTGCCCGAGGCATTCAGGTTGTCCAGGGTATCCAGCGCCAAATCCAGAGTTTCTGCATCCAGTGTTCCAAAACCTTCATCAAGAAACAAAGAATCGATGCTGGTTTTGTGACTCACCAGATCAGACAACCCCAATGCCAGTGCCAGACTCACCAGAAAACTCTCTCCACCAGACAAGGTTTTGGTATCCCTTTGGCTATCCGCTTGCCAGGTGTCAGTAACCTTAATTCCCAGGCCGTCCACTTGCTCCCGGGTCAACAAATAACGACCATGTAGTTGCTGCAACCGCCGATTGGCCAAATGAATCAGATTATCCAGAGTTAACCCCTGAGCAAATTTGCGAAACTTTTCCCCTTTCGCATGACCAATCAGATCATAGAGATATTGAATGTCATCATAATTTTCTCTGAAACGGGCAATTTCTTCAGCCAAAGTCGCGTGAGCAATCCTGACCTGATCATCTCGCTGTAACTGATTACGCAACTGCCCTGATTTTTCAGCTAACTGTTGCAATTGGTCAGAGATCTGTTGCTTATCAGCCTGATAATGACTAATCGCCGCTTCACTTGTGTCAAACTCAACCTCCTGCACTGTGCTGCTTTTTGCCAGATGACTGGCCAACTTTTCCGTTGTCGCATTGCACAGGGTTTTCGCATCCTGCTCAGCTTTGTTGAGGCGGTTGGTGTCTTCCCGGAGCTGCTGCAATTCTGCATCAGAAAGTGACGCCTGAACAAAAGCGTCTTCGTCCGGAAACTGACTTTGATCCAGCTTTTCCTCAAATAGCTTTTGGGCAACATTCAGTTTTTCACTCTGCTGCCCTGACTGCTGAGACAAAGCCTCTAATCTGTTGCTGGCTGCAACGAATTGATGCTCTGCCTGGCGAAGAACTCCTCTCTCCTGCTCCATACTTTCCCGGCAAGCCTCTACCTGACTTTGAGCCTGCACAATCAGTTGCTCGCCAGACTGAGTGCCCGCCAGTTGACGCTGTTTATTTTGCAATTGCTCCAGCCGCTCTCTTAGTTCATTCAACGTGTCAGAATAAACCTGATTTTGCGCCTGCTGTTGCGAACATTGATTATGCTGATAGCTCAGCTCTGACTCTAGTTTATGCAACGACGACTGAATTTGCTGTTGCTGAATCTGCTGATTTTGAAATTGTGATTGTTGACTGCTCACCTGTGCAAACCAATCTGTAAGAGGCAAACTTGTCGTAGTCGCTGGCAAATGAACCCGTTGTAACTCAGCCAGGTGCTGATGCGAATGCGTAGTCGCTGTATGTTAACCTTAGCAAGACCAGCCTGACGAAGTAGATGAAACTATTAGTGAACGAACGAGTTAAAAAACGCATTGCTAAGGTTAACGACGGTTAGATTCACCTCTTACACAGCACCTGTTTAATACACAAAAAGAAGGCAACGGCTATTTAGTTGGGACTGCACTGCATTTACCTTCAAATCGCACATGTGTAAATATTTTTAAAGCTAATAGAGTGAGTGATGGCCCTATTTGTAGAGCTTGGTTGCCTAGCGTCATCCCACTTGGTTTTCACGGTAACTTTGTCGCTGCATAGAAAAAAGCGAGTAATATAAAGCAGCTGGCTTTTGTTTTATACGTATCGCCAGCTGCTTGAAAATAGATAAAAGATTTTAAAATTAGCTTAAATTTTTAAATGTTTTGAATGACCCCACTGAAAGTGCAATCCCCATAATTAGAGTAATTAAAAAGCTGAAAGCACTAAAATTATCACCGTTAAACTCACTCAATAAATAGCCAGAGAAAATAAAGAAAACGGCACTTGCGCCCCAAAGCGTACCTGCAATGAACCCTCTATCAAATGAAAACTTCTTCGTCGCTGTCATATTCAACTCCTTATTTGACGTCACAAACAGATTTATACTCTGAAACCTGATATTTATGAAGGGCTAATACATAGAAAATATATAAGCTCTTTCTTAGAGGTGCTGTGTAAGAGGTGAATCTAACCGTCGTTAACCTT
>NZ_JBSWSZ010000133.1:0-4744 GCF_056158285.1 Pseudoalteromonas sp. AWM4_233
TTACGCATTGAAGGTTAACCAAACCCAACAGTTTGAATAGCACCTATCAATGCGTAAATGGCGGCTTTTGCGTTCATTTGGTTACCGGCTGCGTTCTTGGGTGGTCTGATAGCGCTAGCGTGTCATGAAAGCTGCCGAAGTGACAAGCATTTAAGCGACCCGGCGTTAGGCGTTTTTGGAAAAGAAAAACGGACCGGAATTTCCGGTCCGTTCACATGCACGATGTGCAACGTGGTTTAAAGATTGGCGTCTAGTGCAGCGATGATTGCATCACCCATGCCAGAGGTGGTGACCGGGGTTACGCCTTCTTCGCCCAAAAGGTCTGCGGTGCGCACGCCGTCCGCCAGCACCTTCTCAACTGCGCTTTCCAGGCGGTCTGCTTCCGCGCCCAGGTCAAAGCTGTAGCGCAAGGCCATTGCAAAGCTGAGAATGCAGGCGATCGGGTTGGCTTTCCCTTCGCCAGCGATGTCCGGTGCGGACCCGTGGACCGGTTCATACAGTCGCTTTGGGGCGGCCGTTTTCCATCGGAGCACCCAACGATGCAGACGGAAGCATTCCCAGTGATCCGGTCAGCATCGCTGCAGCAGTCAGACAGCAGGTCACCAAACAGGTTGTCAGTCACAATAACGTCGAACTGTTTAGGCCAGCGGCACGAGCTGCATGGCACCCGTCGTCTGCGTACATGTGGGACAGCTCAACCTCGGGGTAGTCTTTTGAAACCTCGGTTACAACTTCGCGCCACAGGATGCCGCTTTCCATCACATTGGCTTTCTCCATCGAACAGAGCTTCTTGTCCGCGACGCATAGCAAGTTCGAAAGCGGAACGCGCGACGCGCTCGATTTCGGACTCGGTGTAACGCTGGGTGTTGATGCCCACACGTTCGTTGCCTTCTTCGATGATGCCGCGCGGCTCACCAAAGTAGATGCCCGAGGTCAGCTCGCGCACGATCATGATGTCGAGGCCTGCAACCACATCTTTCTTCAGTGACGAGAAATCCGCCAGCGCATCAAAGCATTGTGCCGGACGTAGGTTGGAGATACAGGTCCATCTCTTTGCGCAGGCGCAGGAGGCCACGTTCAGGTTTTACGGAGAAGTCGAGATCGTCGTATTTCGGACCGCCAACAGCGCCCAGCAGAACGGCGTCGACTTCTTGCGCTTTGGCCATTGTGTTGTCATGACAGCGGGGTGCCATGGGCGTCATAAGCCGCGCCGCCAACTAGGTCTTCGCTCACATCGAACTGAATGTCGCGCTTGTCACCAAACCAGGTCGATGATCTTGCGTACCTCGGCCATCACCTCGGGGCCAATCCCGTCACCGGGCAGAACTGAGAATCGATGGGTTAGACATCCTCAGTCTCCTTGAAATCGGTCGCTCCGGAGGTATCGTTCCTGCCCGGTGGGGTCAACAAGAGTGCTGAAAATAAGGGGCTTTGGCGGTGTCCTTCAGGGGAATTCAATGTCCATCCATACCAGATAGTGGCGGCTAGCGGTTGCCACAGGTGTTTCTGATCGCATCGGCCAGTGAACTCCGGCATCTGTCACGGTCAACGAAGTATCCGGTAGGATGTAATCAACCCTTAACGCGCCTGTTTGCGGCCAAACCACCGTATTGGCGCCGCCAGCCTCACTGCGTGGTGTCGGATCTTGCAGGCGCGGGTGGGTAAGCAAGGTCCTAATAGCCCCGTGCCGCCCTTCACCACGGTTGGGATCAAGGTTCGCGTCGCCGATCACAATGACCGGTTCGGTAAAGCCGTTGTCCTGATCCAGAAGGTGCGACCATAGCATGATCTCATCATGGTTGCGTTTGCCATTGCGATCCTCATCTCCGTCGAAAACCGGCGGAGTGGCATGAAAAATGAGAAGGTTCAGCCGCTGCTGATCCGGGAGCTCAACAGGAAGGATCCAGTGATTTGAGGAGGATAGCCGCTGGATGTGTTGCGCTGCCGCACTCGGAAATGGAGCACCGTCAGGGTGTTGCGGTAACGGATGCCCAGGGGAGTTCATGCCACAGTTGCGGGGTCGAGATCCACGAGTTCAGAGGTAAGCAAGGTCCATTTTGAGAAGACAACGATCCCATTTGCGCCGGTAAAGTCTCCGTAGCTCTGAGTGTCGCGCGGCCCGCCGTGCTTTCCATCTCCATCAAGGTCCAGGTCGGTGCGTAACCCGCTGTTGGGACGCGCCGTAAAGGCGTGGTCATACACCAGCTTTCTATCCGCCAGACGATGCTGGAAGGCCGCCATGGCCCGACCTTCACTGTCCCAATCGATACCCTGCAGGACCAAAATATCCGGCCTGGTGTCGATTATCACATCAATAATCGCCTCTGCTTGTGGCAGTGACTTTTGCTCCAACGCGCGCAAAAGCAGACCGGGGCCTTTTTGGAGAGCTCGGTGTTGTAGGTTGCGACCCGAAACGTCTCCGCCGATACGGGTGCAGCGATGATAGCCGCAAACAAGGCTGCGACCACACATCTCATATGGTTTGCAATGAGTCCGAGGCGGCATAAGTGCGTCGCCGTTGCGCTGCGATAAGGTCAGCAACCCGCAGCATTGCCATTCCCCGCATGACCATAGAGGCCGGAACAAAGGCCCAAAGGGCCATGCCCCAAATCAGCATCATTGGGTGGCCCAGGATGGCGATGCCCAGAAAGCTGTCGACCATCTTGATGCCGCCGGGGAGGGCGAACGGTAGTAAAACGCCCAGAATGACGTTCAGACGGCCATCACGTGTCATCCGACTGACAACGTCGCCGCCGGTGGTCGGATCGAACAGAGGCAAGTTGGTCCAGACGTTGAAGGAACCAGATGAAATTGGCCAGCCAGTTACTCTAATTGCAAAGGCGACGCAGGCTGTTGAAAGTATCGCAATAAAACAGGAAAAACCTGCCGCCGCGCGCGCGATGTTTTCTGTAGCCGTGCTGGTGTCCTCCGGCAGTATCAACGTCATCAGTTGGACCGGAGAAAGCGGAAAGTCGAGAGCATTGCCTAAAACTTTTCCAAGCCCGTGAAAAAGTGTGGTCAACCCATTTGAATTTGGGCCGTGGCGGAGCATGAGCGCTAAGCCGCAGACCATCATGAACAGGGCGACATATCGGATGCGGTTGAGTGGCGGAGCGTCCCGGAATTCGACGAAGCTCGGAAAATGCAGAGTTATATTCAGCGAAGATCAAAGCCCCAGCCAGCAAGGCGAGGAAGACCACCAATTCCGGCGTTCCATTGATGTCCTGCGCTAAGATCAAGGACGGCATGGCAATGAGCAATGCCACCAAAATCGCACGCACGGCTGCTGCTGCAATCCGAGCTATCACATTCTATTCCTTCAAACCGGACCGGCGCATTTTCACGCTCGTCGTCGCACTTTGAAGCGCCCCAGAATTGCCTGGGGGGCTCTGCCTCATTTTTGCCCTTATTTCATCACGATTGCCTTAATCGTCTCAAGCGTGGAGGCGGAAATTACGAGGTTTTAATGCGTAGTTTTACCAGGTGGTGCCGTAATGCATCATCTTGCACGTGAAAAATCAGCGTCTTGCGTTAACTATCTGGGGAAAAGGTAAGCGTCTTGTCGGGAAACGCGCGCAACTGAAGTGTGGCGAATTTGTGGTGATTTTCGGATCTTGGACCTGAAAAAGGCCGCCCCAAGCTGGGGGCGGCCATTTGTTTTCCAGACTGTAGTCGCCTGCATTACACCCAGGGACGGGCCTGTGCGGCTTGGTCTTCAAAGGTTTTGATGCTTTCGGCTTTTTCCAGCGTCAGGCCGATGTCATCCAAGCCGTTCATCAGGCAGTGCTTTTTGAAGGCGTCGACTTCGAACTTGATCACATCTCCTTCGGAGGTGGTGATTTCCTGAGCGTCCAGATCCACCGTCATGCGGGCGTTCTCGCCTTTTTCGGCGTCTTTCATCAGAATGTCGACTTGCTCCTGAGGGAGAACAACCGGCAACATGCCGTTCTTGAAGCAGTTGTTAAAGAAGATGTCGGCAAATGAGGTCGAGACGATCACTTTGATGCCGAAATCCGCCAACGCCCACGGCGCATGCTCACGCGAAGATCCGCAGCCAAAGTTGTCGCCGGCCACCAGGATCTGGGATTTGCGAGGGCTGCTTGCCTTGTTGCCACATATACCAACCCACTACCGCCATTACCATGTAATACACATTTAATGCGGATTCCATTAACAATGCACCATTCCAATACATAATGGTATAAATAAACGTACTAAGAAAAGCTGCAGGCCAGCACCATTGATTCTCTTTCACAGCCAAAAAGACATAAGCCAGAGAAAGTATGACTGCGATGTACTCCCAGCCAGACATAGCAGTAAAACCGGAAAATGTGGCGCTTAAAAATTCAATCATTGCGGCGATAAATCTCCCGAAATGAACTTACACACAAATACAATCTTCCCAAACTCTTCAAAAGAGCGTTTCATTTCTTGCTGAAGTACCGACATAACGAGGTCATATTCACCAAATACTTGGGTAGACATTGTATTGGTTAACACTTTAAGATCTGGATGTTTATTTAAGCGCTCAATAAAGGCTTTGATAAAAGGGATATAATCTGAGTGAAGTGGATATTTGCTAATTTCTACAGATAGCTGCATTTTGAAATCCATAATAGAAGTGTTTTACCTATTTTAGCCTCTGAGATTTTTTAAGGAATAGTTTTATTGAGGTTTTTACCCGTCATAAAATTCGCTTTTGGCAGGTGCTGTGTAAGAGGTGAATCTAACCGTCGTTAACCTT
>NZ_JBSWSZ010000134.1:0-6090 GCF_056158285.1 Pseudoalteromonas sp. AWM4_233
TTACGGTCACAATCAACTTTGGCTTATCAATGGCCGCTCTCGGTAAGAAATGTCTGTTCTTGGATATTGACCCGCAGAACAACCTAGCAGATATGCTTGCACCGGAACTTACTAGAAGCCCAGAGTTCATGAATGGAACTCACCCAGCTAACAACATCAACATGTTTGAATGGGAATCTGAAGAGCCTTTTGTTCCTGAGCCATACAAGGTTTCAGAAAATGTTTATGTTATTGGCGCTTCAAAGAAGTCGGGTAACATCACCCAAGAAAACATCTTCAACTTGGCTGACTCACTAGACCTAGTTAAAGAGAGCTTTGACTATGTGTTTATTGATAGCCCACCGACAGCTGGCATGCTTCAACACGCAGCTCTAGCTATCTCTGATGCCGTTCTTATTGTTACCCAGCCACAGGCCTTGTCTGTTAAAGGTGTTCACCAGCTGATGACAACGGCGTCTAGGTCAGGTTCAGCGCAGACTTAACCCAAACCTTAAGTTATTGGGTGTTATCGTCAACCTAGTAAAACGACCGCCATCAAAGAACCAGGTAGAGAACGAGGCGCTACTGCGTGAGCAATACGGCAACATCATCTTCCCATCAAACCTATTCGACACGGTTAAAGTGAGTGAGGCATTGGAGAAGGGTAAGAGCCTTTCTGAATACAGCCCTATCTCTGCCGATAAGTTTGGTTTCACTGACTGCTGCGAAGAGTTTATTGAGCGACTAGAGCGTGAGGAAGTACCAGCATGAGCCTGAGAAACCGCGCTAAAAGCAACTCATTCGACAACCTTCTTGATGAATCTGAAGTAAAGATTTTGGAAGGTGAAAAGATAATTAGCATCCCAAAGGACTTTGTATATTCAGGTGAGCAGGTTCGAAAAGACTTCAATGAAGAGTCTATCAAGGAGCTATCGCTAAGCCTTGAAGAGCATGGCCAGCTTCAACCAATAGTCGTGTTCCCTGTCGATGCGTCAAATAAGTACAAGATCCACGAAGGCGAACGCCGCTGGCGAGCAGCCCTTGCAAGCGACAAGATAACGCATATTCAGTGTATCGTGCGCTCAAAAGGAAATGTGTTTCAGCAGCTAGCCGAAAACATTCAACGAGAGAACCTGAATGCTATCGAGATTGGCCAAGCAATCCGAAATATCAAAAAGTCTGAAGGGCTGACGGGTAAGGAGGTTGCCGAGAAGCTGGCTATCTCCGCCCCTATGGTATCTATGTTCGATAATGTTGTTGATGCCCCTGATTTTATTTTGGATGCGTACCGTGAAGGTATTATTGGTGATGCCAACACCATTAACGAGTTGAGAAAGGCAGCGAAAATTAACAATAGCCCTGTTCGGCTGTTGCTTGCTTCAAGTTCTGAAGTTACTCGAAAGAGGCTGAAGATTTTCGTAAATCCCTTTCATCTGGTGAGCCTGCACCAAAGATAAAAGCAGAGAAGCAAGAGCCGACCACACTGGCTAACTTTGAGCTTTCAAAGGGCCAGAAAGCAGAGGTTCACTACAGTAGTGACTCCCGAAATATGACTTTCAAATTCAACCGACTTGGCCAGCAAGCTAACGAAATTTTATTAGCGAAAATTGCTGAAGCCATGGATGAGATTGAGGCTGTACGGGAAGATTAGTTGGAGTTTTACATGTAAAATCCGAGGCTCGACTTTGAGCATTCCGTGGAATTTTACATGTAAAATCCATGGTTCTTATATGAGGTAATTATGCCATTTCCACCGCCAACTGATGGTTTTGTTGAGTCGCCAATTGGTGACAACATTGTTGATTACCTAGCACCAAAGAAAAGCTCTACGTTCATGTACCCATTGAGCGAGCCATACCCACCGCTTCACTTAGAGGCCGGTGACGTTCTGGTTGTCGAGCAAGGCCGGAACCCACACCAAAATTGCCATGCCGTTATCGAGCAGGATGGTGAAGTCATGGTTTGCCAATTGGTCTGGAATAATGGCCATTGGTATGCGATTGCTGGGGAACGCAAAGGGAAAGTTACTGAGAATATGGTTTTGTTGGGTGTTGCTAGGCACTCAATTAAGAGTCAAATTTGATGGGATTTTACATGTAAAATCTTTGAGGTGAGTGTCCGTTCCTCCGCCAAGAATCACGGACACTCATTGGTCGAAACTAAAGAAAGAAACAACCGATATGAAGAATAACACCAATTACATAGCGCTTGCTACTGCAGTGCTATCGTCAGTCGCGTCTGTCGTCCTGACAGTGACGTTTATGTATGGCCTTCTGGCTAACTCTCCTACTGCTATTGTCATGGCAGCTGTTGGCCTTTGCCTTGAGCTTGGGAAGATAATGTTTGCCCGAGAAGCAGGGTTAAGTTCTGGCGTTCGCGCCCTATCCTATTCTGGCCTTTGCGCATTGATGATGGGTATCAGCGTTCTTGCGTCTTATGCTGCGCTAGAAGGCGGTTTTGATAATGCCGCCAAACAGTCAACGGAGCACTTGGCCATAACAAAGCAAATATCGCAGCTTGAAGAGTTGTATCAGTCACAGTTGGGCGCCAATCAGGTAACACGTGCCAACGACACGATGAATGAAATTCAGCAGTTAAGTACCAGGCTATCGGAACTACCACCGGAGTCTTCAGTTGTTAGGCATGCAAACGTGATCAGCTTAATTGCCTCTTTGGCCTTAGAGCTTGTGTGTGTGGTGTCCGTGTCCTTGTCCTCTGGAATGCTCCGCAGTCAGGACAATGATATCGGGACAAAGCAGGACGATATTAAAGCTAAACCTGCAGCTGTAAAGGTTGTCCGTGAGCCGGAGCCGTTCAAGGTCGTTACATTTGAGGCCAAGACAACAATGGAGCAGGAGATTAAAGAGGCGGTGGTGACTAAGATGGTATCGCCGTCCGTCCGTGGTGTCCGTGAGATGTTTACCGGTATATCAAATGATAGGATAAGTGCCGTTCTTAAAGAATTGGGTTCGGCTGGCGTATTGGAGCAAAAAGGGCGAGGCTGGCAGCTGGCCAGTTAATCATGACCATGCAAGTGAGCTTGGAGCAACTTGAAACTTTAGCTTGGGCTTATTCTCGTAAGAAGTAGGTCGAGGTTCCGGTCGTATCCTTGGGCTATACATTGCTGCAATGCAGTCGTCCAAAGGTACTGTTTTGCTGTCTTCTCTATTGACGAGTTTAAACTTTGGTTCGCGCTTTTGTGTGGGCTTTGGGCTGGGTTCTTTGCTTGCTTTGGGGAGAGTGTCTTTCTGGGCGGGAGTTTCTGAGGGGGAGTTAGGTTGGTAGTTGTTGAGGATTCTCAATGACTTCTGGAGTATCCTTTTTTCGTATTTGAATGGTGCGCTTTGACACACCTGCGTAGTCAGCTATTTGCTGTACCGTCCAGTCGTTATCTATCCCTTTTTTGAATGCCTTTACTAGCTCGTCTGTTGAGACTTTTTTTCTAGATTTCTTTTCCATACACACCTACAAAAAAGGCCGGAACACTGTCCGGCCTAATATTATTGTGCCTAAAAAGTTACGCCACTGGGAAGTTGGTAACAGGATTACCAATAATCCGATTGCCACTAACCACTGCCGCTTGACCAATGGATTCAGGTTTCAGAACCTTAAAACCGTAGACCTGTAGAGAGCGCACGAAATCGCCGAAGTCACGAGTATTTCGAACCGTTTCCATCTTGGTGATCTGGCTTGCGAACGAGATACCAGAACTGTGACCGAAGTACGCCACTTGACCGGCCTCTTTGTCAGCATCTGCAACGTCACGAGTATCAGAACTAGGAAGCAAGTTTGAGCTGTAGATTGTGAATCGGTCAATCATGCCCAGGCGACCATTACGCAGGATAGACTTTCTATCACCGGAAATTGACGCATCTTTTAGCTCTGACTTCTTAATCATGCCGCAAGCCCAAGCAGGTAGGACTACCCAGCGGCCAGACTCAGGCATGTTCTGCTCATCAAGAATAGTACCCATATCAACAATGAAATCGGTGATCATACCCTTATTGATTTCAATGGGGCTGTGAGAACCACCATCACCAGGGCCGACCACACCCATGTCAAATGCGCGAGAGATGCGACCGGCTGTTGGGCCTTTATTGGCATCATCACACTCGTCGATAAGACTGCCAAGAACGTCCTTATCAATCGCAATCTTCATTTGTTCTGAACCATCAGCTGCCCACTCATCCATAAGCGCAAGGTCGCTCTGGACTTCATCAACATCTTTCAGTTCGAACGCAAAGTATTTTGCTCGGTCGATTTCAAGCTCTTTCGCGTTAGATTCAGCGTGTTGATAATCAAGCTCCATATTAACTTGGTAGTCAGAAACGATGATATCAGCGCGAGTACGGATGATAACTTTATCACCCTTGGCTTGGATTTCGCCTTCATAGTCAGTGTTACAAATCTCACCGAACACGGTGCTATCGTAAAACTTATCAATCAGTTTGGCCGACCAGACCTCTGGTACGAACTTAGATACGCTGTCAGCGTTATATGCAGGCATTCCATTAATGCGATCTACACTCATTGGTTACTCCGTTAACGATTCATTGATTGAAATTTTGCTCTCAATCCCGTGCAACCACACGGCCTACAGCATTGCCGCATAGGATTACTTGTCGCCGGTGGTTGTCATTGGTTTTAGCCTTTGGATTGAGAGGGGGTGTTGTTGTTTATCCCTCTCCATGAACCCAAGCATGTGGCAGTCAGACAGCAAATCGTCACTGGAGAATGACAAACATTCCGTACTAGATGCTGCTGGCCAGTGCTAGCATCAGACATTCTGATTCATTCATGAAAGTGCAGTGATTCACCCATCTTTATGAAGCTAATAGGCTGCTTTAGATAGGGCTGAACCAATGATTTCTCTTCAGTTTGGAAGTGCTTTTTTCATAGCTTGCTGAAGAAGCCGATTAAGGTATTTCTTTTAGCTTTGAGCTTGAGCCGTGCTGGTATTCAAGCCGCATCTGAAAAAGTCTGTGCTTTTATGTTCGGTAGGTTGTTCGTGGTAGGGGTATAACTAACATCCTTTCGAGCCGGTTATACCGGTATTCGATAGTTCGCAATCGAGCCGTTAACGACTTCCTCAAGCGATGCAATGTTGTCGTGATCAGAGATTTCAAACAACTCAAAAATCTCTGATAAAAGTTGCGCTTTAGGTGCTGGCCTTTCGTATCTCTGAGTTCTTCGTCCTTAACCTTAGCAATACGTAACCGAGCGAAGTAACGTGCGGTAGTAGCACTATGTATTGCTAAGGTTAACGACGGTTAGATTCACCTCTTACACAGCACCTTGTCTGTCCAATGCGGTGTGCGCGATCAGAAGCCTGAGCCTCAACCGCGGGGTTCCACCAGGGATCAAGATGGATAACATAATCAGCTGCGGTGAGGTTTAAACCTGAGCCGCCAGCTTTCAAACTTATTAAAAATATTTCACCTTCACCACGTTGGAACGCATTAACACTTTGCTTGCGTAGCTCTGAAGGTGTTGCACCATCAATATAGTGAAAAGGGATTTGCTGTGCTTCTAATAGCGCTTTTACCGCTTGTAAGCTACCAATGAATTGACTGAATATCAGAGCTTTGTGTTTATTTTCTCTAAGTTCACCTAGCAACAGAGTCAGTTGTTTCAACTTTGAACTTTCTATGTCGGTATCTGGTGATACCAAAGAGGGGTTACTACATGCCTGCCTTAGCTTGGTTAGTTCAGCAAAAATCTGCATGCGCTGTGTTGCGATACTTTGCTCTTTTTGAATTGCTGCCAGTTTCTCGACGGCATTGACTCTTATTGCTTCATATAAATGTCTTTCTTGCTCATTGAGTGGCACATGAATATCTATATGTGTGCGTGGTGGCAGCTCAGTTAACACCTCAGATTTTAGTCGTCTAAGAATAAAAGGCTTAAGCAGGGTTTTTAAACCAAAGGCGGCTTTTTTGCCCTTTATTGGGTCTTCGTCACTTTGCTCAATAGGTTGAGCGAAACGGCGGTTAAAGGTTTTTAAGTTGCCTAATAACCCGGGGTTTACAAATCTGAATAAGCTCCACAGTTCACTTAAATTGTTTTCAAGCAGGTGCTGTGTAAGAGGTGAATCTAACCGTCGTTAACCTT
>NZ_JBSWSZ010000135.1:0-2230 GCF_056158285.1 Pseudoalteromonas sp. AWM4_233
CAAATAGATAAAGCCCGTTACCGTAAACATTTAAACCAAGTAATTATTGCTTGTGTAATTGCTTTAGCCGTTGGCAGTTTAGCCATTTCACAAACGTTGATTGCGTTATTTCCTGATCGAAGCGGTAGCCGCCATTTTCATTGGAACCTATTAGGTGTTGGTTGTGTGTAGTTTGCTGGTGGGCTTTGTGCTTAATAAGTACCGCAATCATGATTACATGACTGAAATTGTCTATGTGTGGGAGCTTAAAAAAGCGCTGAATAAAATCACCCGTGGAACGCCAGGAAGTTAAAAGCAGCAGGGCGTGAGGGCAATGCCGATGCTTTATTAGCAATTCAATACAGTTATGCGGGGTCACGTTTGTTATGGCAGCTTGATGACAACACTATTACCATGAGATGAGTTGGCAATTAAGCAGGCTGAGCTTGATAGTGTTGCGCAGCAGTACAATTTAACTTTAGATGTTGATAAGTATGACGAAAAGATACTAAATCAATACTAAAAAGTTGTCTTTGTACCTATTTTGCTTTATTTTTTGTTGCGTCAAAATTTTAAAGATTGTGCAACAGTGAAAAAAATAACACATACAGTTGTCTCGTTGCTGCTACTAGGCCCCACTTTTGCTAGCGCTAATGATATTAGTTTTTCGATTGGTGGTGGCTATCCGTACTTTGTAATACCTGAAGTATCTGTTGCTAGTGCTGACTTAAGCCAGCGTTGGTATGGCAATTATAAGATAGGCCTTGATGATGGTTTTGCTGCGGGTTTTGAGCAAGCTATAAGTGATAATAATAAACATGCAATCGGCTTGCTGGTTGGCGCATTAGGAAACAGAGAAGTAGATACTCAGTGCGATGAATCTCAAAATAGCGATGAACTTACAGCAGCATTTGCCAACGCAATTGGTTGTGCATCTCGCTGAAGCGTTTGATGAAGAAACCACTAATGGTATTGGGCTTAGTTACAGCTATAATTTCAGTGGCTTAAACCAAGACGGTTGGCGATTGAGGTTTGAATTAGGGTACGGTGAAGCCTCAAGCGATGATGATAAACGTGTTGATGGTGGTATCAACTTGAGTTATGAGTTTTAAGCAATTTTTTGAAGCAAATAATAAAGGTGGTTCATTTTAATGAAGAAGATTTTGATTGTTTGCTTAGGCAATATTTGCCGCTCACCCACAGCTGAAGCGGTGCTTCGTAGTCGAGCAAAGTCATTAGGTATTAATGTCAAAGTTGATTCTGCTGGCACCATTGGTTATCACCAAGGTAATCCACCAGATCCTCGCTCAAAAGCAGCAGCCGAAAAGCGCGGCTATAGTTTTAAAGGAATTTATTCGCGACCTGTGACTCAAGCTGATTTTTATGAGTTTGATTTAATCCTCGCAGCCGACAAGCAAAATCTTGCTGATTTAACAGCCCAGTGTCCAGAGCACTTACAATATAAGCTGTCGCTATTTTTAAGTCATGGTGACGCAGGGGAAAGCGAGATCCCTGATCCCTACGATGGTGGCGATCAAGGCTTCGAAAAAGTACTCGATTTAATTGAGAACGCAGCAGATAAACTACTTAACAAGATATGATAGGGTCGCACTGCGACCCTGTTATTTAGTTGTTGATTTTAAAATCTAATTGCACCCGAGAAGTCGCAGCAATAGCTTGCCCATTTTCAAACTTAGGGGCATAACGCCACTGTTTTACTGCTTTAACAGCTTCTCTTTCAAATGCAGAGCCACCCTCAGAGCCAACCACAGTAATGTTGTCTACAAAGCCTGACGGGGTTACTTCAAACTCCATTACGACACTGCCATCTTCAGGTGCTGGAAGTTAGAAGCCACAAGGATCCGTGCTACCTTAGCAATACGTAACTGAACGAAGTAACGACAATAAAATTACGTATTGCTAAGGTTAACGACGGTTAGATTCACCTCTTACACAGCACCTGAGGTTTTTGTTGCTTTTTTCGCTTGCGATTTACGCCCTAAGTCGTTGTTGCCAAATATTTTTTGATCAAAAACTTTATTTTCATAATTAACGGCATCTGCAGCACGCGCTAAAATAGTGTCATCGATATGTTTAGGCGGCATCGCATCGTTATTTTGCTGATAAAGCTTGATGAGTTCGTCATCACTAAATTGCTTATTCATGCTTGTCGTGCGCCCCCTGTTTCTGATGCGTCTACTTTGCGATGCAAGGTGCTGTGTAAGAGGTGAATCTAACCGTCGTTAACCTT
>NZ_JBSWSZ010000136.1:0-2456 GCF_056158285.1 Pseudoalteromonas sp. AWM4_233
ATGATATCGTTAACCCGCTTGATAGACGTGACTACTTCTTCCATGGTATCGCCAGACTGATTGACGAGTTTATTGCCCCCATCAATTTTGTTCACCGAGTCTGATATAAGCTCTTTTATCTCTTTTGCCGCCTCTGCTGAACGCTGAGCCAAGCTTCGTACTTCTGATGCCACTACCGCAAACCCTCGGCCCTGCTCGCCTGCTCTAGCTGCCTCAACAGCGGCATTCAAGGCGAGTATATCGGTTTGAAATGCAATGCCGTCAATCACACCGATAATGTCTGAGATCTCTTGAGCTGACTCGTTGATTGAAGACATGGTGTCAACCACCTGGCGAATGAGCTCACCGCCTCTTGTTGCAATGTCGCAGCTTTGTGACGCCAAGCCATTTGCCTGCTCAGCATTTTCGGCATTGAGTTTTACCGTACCGGTCAGCTCTTCCATACTCGAAGCAGTTTCCTCAAGGCTAGATGCTTGTTGTTCAGTTCGGCTTGAAAGATCTGAGTTACCGGTAGCTATCTCAGAAGACGCAGTATTGATGGTTTCTACCGCTTCGTAAATGGACCCTATAGTGCCAGACATCTCTCCGACAAACTGGTTTATGGCATCGCCCAATACCTGAAACTCACCTTCAAACTGTTCGTCCAATTCTGCCGTTAAGTCGCCACCGGATAAGCGGGTCATCACATCACTGATAGAACCGATAATACGGCGCATATCGTCAATAAAGCGGTTGATTGATGTTCCGAGTTCTTTAAACTCGCCGTCGAACTCATGCTCAATGCGGCAGTCCAAATTCCCTTGAACAAGCTCATTCATTGCCGTTTTGATATCGCTTATAGCTTGCTTCCTACCCGTGATATCAATGGCGTATTTTCACTACGCGATGGGGTCTGCCGTTTTGATCCAAAATAGGGTTATATGATGCTTGGATCCAAATTTCTTTACCGCCTTTGCCCACGCGCTTAAACTCATCAGTAAACAGTACGCCTTGACGTAGTTGCTCCCAAAACTGACTATATTCAACACTGCGCTTATACTCTTCATCAACGAACATGCTGTGATGCTTGCCAACAATTTCGTCTAAGCTGTAGCCAACCGTGTTGGTGAAGTTTTCGTTGGCGTTAAGAATTTTTCCGTCAAGGTCAAATTCAATAACCGCCTGAGCTTTATTTATTGCTTCAATTTGCCCTTCGAAATAAGCGTTACGTAATTTAGATGCAGTAATGTCAGTGGCAAACTTCACTACGCGAATAACCTTGCCATCACCATCAAATACCGGGTTGTAGGTCGCTTGAATCCAAACCTCTTTACCCATTTTGTCAAAACGGCAAAATTCTCCACTTTGCGGCTTACCCGCTTTGAGATCGCGCCAAAATTGTGCGTATTCTTCCGTGCGAATGTACTGGTTATCACAGAACATTTTGTGATGATTGCCTACGATCTCGTTAAGGCTATAGCCAAGCGTATTTAGGAAGTTGTCGTTTGCGTTTTGAATTACACCGTCTGCATTAAACTCGATCACCGCTTGAGCGTCGTTTAATACATTAAGCATGGTACTTTTGATAAGTAGCTCAGACTAATCAACCCATTCAACCATAGTGCCTATGTTTTGATTGTCTTGGTCGAAAAAAGGCGTTAGCGTGAGCTTAAAGTTCAAGTCGCCTATGCTTATTGTAGAAGTCATTGTCGATTTTAGTTCAGCTAAGATATTGCGCTGATGTGACGGATTACGATGAAATTGGTCGATGTTCTGACCTTCCAAATTATCAGCCGAAAAACTGGGAAGAACAGCCTGAAGTTTTTTTTCATTTTCTTTAAGCAGTGTTTTTACCGACTGATTCGCGTAAATAATATTTCTTTCTGCATCAGCCATCATGATGCAACATGTTGTTGCATCAAGCACCTGTTTGTTTCTCAATGCTTGATTTACGTCCGTTGCCTTCGTGAAGTCCTCTAACCACGTCATGATTCCCATTGTCTTCAGCCCTCAACCGCTTGTGTTTTTGTTTCAACTAAGCCCAATTCGTTACTTGTAATTAGGCTCTCAATATTCACTAAAATAACCATGTGTTCGTCCACATCCGCCAGCCCATGAAGGTATTTGCTATCGAACGCCACCCCAAACTCTGGAGGCGGAAGAACATGTCTTCTTCCGAAGATGGATCACGTCGGAGACGCCGTCGACGACAATGCCAACAATTCGCTCGTGGACATTGCGTCTTAATCACGATAGTAAAGTCGTTGTAGGTGGCTTCGCCGACATTGAACTTAATCCGCAAATCCACGATGGGCACAATATCGCCACGAAGGTTTATCACCCCCTTAATAAAGCTTGGCGCATTGGCTATTTTGGTGACCTGCTCATAGCCGCGAATTTCTTTCACCGTCGTGATGTCTAAAGCGTAATGCTCTTCAGGTGCTGAGTGGAAGTGTTGGGATGCTTGTATTAACCTT
>NZ_JBSWSZ010000136.1:2484-2990 GCF_056158285.1 Pseudoalteromonas sp. AWM4_233
TAAATATAACGTATTGCTAAGGTTAACGACGGTTAGATTCACCTCTTACACAGCACCTCGTTCGAGAATAAACCACGGTTTACACCACGGTTGAAGGCGTAAGCAAATGATGCCCCTAAGAAACCACCCGCTGCGGCAGAGCCTGAAAATGCGTCTGTGAACACAGCTGCAAATGAAGGTGCAATGTTTTCAATGTTGTAGAAGATTACAGCCAATGCACCAATGATATAAACCGCTGCCATTAATGGTACGACACGAGAAGTGATTGCGGCAATACGCTTGATGCCACCTAAAATCACAAGTGCAAGTAAGATAGATAGCACACCACCGGTATGCCAAGGCTCAAAACCAAAGGTAGACTCCATACCCTGAGCAATATTATTAATTTGCGGCAGGCTACCTGTACCAAAAGAACTAATTACAGTGGCAACAGCAAATAATACAGCTAACCACTTCATATTCAAACAGGTGCTGTGTAAGAGGTGAATCTAACCGTCGTTAACCTT
>NZ_JBSWSZ010000137.1:0-4974 GCF_056158285.1 Pseudoalteromonas sp. AWM4_233
ACTCCCATAGATGAAACCAGCACCTAGACCACGAAGTGAAATTTTGTGTGATTTTTAGCCTTTTCAAGCCTTGCGTAAAACACGTACACTTAGCGCCCCGTTTTAGCCGGGTGTATATTTTCTGTGCAGTTGTTAGATGGTGAGCTATACATTTTACAATGCGAATTGGACCTTACGAGTTAGAAAACAATTTAATGTTGGCCCCCATGGCTGGCGTAACAGACAGACCGTTTCAGCCAACTTTGTAAGCGCTATAGGTGCAGGGCTTAGTTGTTTCAGAAATGCTTGTCGAGTAATCCGAAGGTTTGGAACACAGCTAAAGTCACATGCGTCGCATGGATCATGCGGGCGAAGAAGGGCATTCGCTCGGTACAGATTGCTGGGGCTGACCCTGAGCTTATGGCTCAGGCAGCACGAATTTAATGTTGAGAACGGTGCGCAAATCATCGATATCAACATGGGTTGTCCGGCAAAAAAGGTCAATAAGAAGCTAGCAGGTTCGGCGTTGCTTGCAGTATCCAGAGCTTAGTGGAGAGTGATTATTCAAGCAGTGGTAAATGCTGTTGACGTACCCAGTGACGCTGAAAATTCAGTACCGGGTGGGACCCGGAAAATCGCAATGGGGCGGACATTGCCCGCATTGCAGAACAAAATGGCATACAGTCGCTTAGCTGTTCACGGCAGAACACGAGCTTGTATGTACAAGGGCGAAGCAGAATACGACACCATTACAGCCAAATTAAAGCAGGCGATGTCAATTCCGGTTATTGCAAATGGTGATATTACTTCTCCGGAGAAAGCACGAGAGGTGCTGAATTACACCGGTGCAGATGGCGTAATGATTGGTCGCGGCGCGCAAGGTAAACCTTGGATTTTTAAGCAGATCCAACATTATCTTGAAACGGGCGAGAACCTGCCAGCACCGCTCGCTGTCAGAGTTAGTATGAACTCTTGCACGAGCACGTAGCGAATGTGCACGGACTTTTACGGCGACATAGCCGGTGTGAGAATCGCCCGTAAGCACGTGGGCTGGTATCTCGCGGAGCACGATACGGATCGTACAGTTTCGTAAAACGTTTAACGCTATCGAGTTGACGCGAATGAGCAACTCGATGCACTAAATGCATTATTTTCAAGCGCTGCAGACACGAGAAACGCACGACAGATTTCTCCCGCAGCATAGTGATGACTAACTTAAGAGCAACACAGTATTATGTTCGATCAAAACGTGACTTCACCTTTTACTACTACAGTAACTACGCCTTCACAAACGCAAGCTCAAAAGCCACTGCGTGACTCTGTAAAGCAAGCGGTTAATAAGTACCTTAAGCAATTGGATAACGCAAACATCGATAACCTGTACGAAATGGTACTGGCTGAAGTTGAAGCGCCGCTGCTAGAAGAAGTCATGACTTACACACGCGGCAATCAAACCCGCGCTGCCATCATGATGGGCATCAACCGTGGCACACTGCGCAAGAAGCTTAAGCAATACGGCATGAACTAAGATTCCAAGGGCTTTGCCCACCAAAGAGCACCAATCGGTGCTCTTTTTGTTTCAACACTACAACATTAGCAAAACTTAAAATTTGATGCAAACACCAAAACCTATTAAACGTGCTCTCCTTAAGTGTCTCTGATAAAACCGGTATCGTCGAATTTCGCGACAGCGCTGCATAACGCTGGCGTAGAACTTCTGTCGACGGGCGGTACTGCGAAACTACTTGCTGATGCTGGCTTACCTGTGAAAGAAGTCTCTGATCACACAGGTCACCCGGAAATCATGGCAGGTCGTGTTAAAACGCTTCACCCTAAAATTCATGGCGGTATCCTTGGTCGTCGCGGTACCGATGAAGCGGTAATGGAAGAGCATAGCATTGCTCCTATCGACCTTGTGGTAGTTAACCTTTATCCCGTTCGCTGCAACCGTGGCAAACGAAGATTGCACGCTAGAAGATGCGATTGAAAATATCGATATCGGCGGACCGACCATGGTGCGTGCTGCTGCGAAAAACCATAAAGATGTGACCATTGTGGTTAATGCGTCTGACTACGCTCGCGTACTTGCTGAAATGGACGACAATCAGCGGCTCATTGACTTACAACACCCGTTTTGATTTAGCCATTAAGGCGTTTGAACACACAGCTGAATACGACGGCATGATTGCGAACTACTTTGGTGCCCGTGTTAGATAGCACTGGTTGTGAAGCAGACTGTGACCACCAGCACAGCGAATTCCCACGCACCTACAACATGCAGCTTACTAAGAAGCAAGATCTTGCGCTATGGTGAAAACAGCCATCAAGAAGCAGCATTCTATGTTGAAAACAACATTCAAGAAGCGTCGGTTGCTACCGCTACCCAGCTTCAAGGCAAAGAGCTGTCGTTTAACAACATTGCTGATACCGATGCGGCACTAGAGTGCGTGAAAGAGTTCGAAGAGCCAGCATGTGTAATTGTTAAGCACGCTAACCCGTGCGGTGTTGCTATTGGCGACGATATCCTAGAGCGCCTATGACCGCGCATTTAAAACTGACCCAACGTCAGCATTTGGTGGCATTATCGCGTTTAACCGAGAGCTTGACAGCGAAAACGGCGCAAGCCATTGTTGACCGTCAATTTGTGGAAGTGATCATTGCGCCGACCGTAAGCGATGAAGCCAAAGCAGTCGTAAGCTGCGAAGAAGAACGTACGCCTTCTAGCGTGCGGCGATTGGGCTGGTCAGCTAACTGAAGGTTATGACTTTAAGCGCGTAAACGGCGGTTTATTAGTACAAGAGCGCGACTTCGGCATGGTTGAAATGGACGACCTAGAAGTTGTGACTAAGCGTCAGCCAAGCGAAGATGCAACTACGCGACCTTATGTTCTGCTGGAAGGTAGCAAAATACGTGAAGTCTAACGCGATTGTTTACTGCAAAGACAGCATGACCATTGGCGTGGGCGCAGGCCAAATGAGCCGCGTTTACTCTGCGAAGATTGCTGGCATTAAAGCAGCCGATGAGAATCTGCGAAGTGGCTGGCTCGGTAATGGCTTCTGATGCTTTCTTCCCATTCCGTGACGGCATTGATGCTGCAGCTGAAGCTGGCATTAAGGCAGTAATTCAACCAGGCGGCTCTATGCGCGACCAAGAAGTGATTGCTGCCGCCGATGAACACGGCATTGCTATGGTGTTCACAGGTATGCGCCACTTCCGTCACTAATAGGTATCTACACCATATCTTTTAGTGCAGGCTTAGTGAGGGCAACCAACACCTAAGCTTAAACACGCAGTAAAGTGGCACTTTGTTACTTTACTGTGTGTTTGTTATTTTTCCTTAACCCTTTTTAATACGCAAACTCGAGGTCGATTTGCTTGGTTGTAGTGAAACCTTATCGAAGCGACAAAGTTGCGAATTATTCTGCTAAGGCGTAAGTGCGAATGGGGGTTAGCTGATAGGCTTGATCTGACCCGTGGTAATTTGTAGTAATAGTGTTACTAATAAATGTTATGTTTTACTAGTCCGCATAGACAATTACCTACCCTCGACAGAAAAAGGAAATAAGAATGAAAAAGTTAGCCCAACTTGCGTTAGCCGCAACGCTCGGTGTGACAGCAACCTATGCTAGCGCCGATGCTATTTCTGACGCCGCGATGAGCGATATCCGCTCCGATAAAGCCAAAGTGCGCGACGAGTACCGCAACCCTCAGCAAACACTACGCTTTTTTGGCTTACAGCCAGACATGACTGTGGTCGAAATCTCGCCAGGTGGCGGCTGGTATGCCGACATTCTTTATTCTGTTGTAAAAGAAGACGGTAAATACGTTGCGGCCCACTTCTATGTTGACGATGAAACCAGCGGCTACTACAAAAAGTCGGTAGAAGGCTTCAAAGAAGAAATGAAGCCGGGCATGAAGTACGAAGGGGCGAAGAACTTACCGCATTCGACCCTATGAAAGCGCTAGATATTAGCGAAGCGGGCAGCGCTGATATGGTGCTAACCTTTCGCAACGTACACAACTGGTACATGCGTCACGGTGACGAAGGTATCGACAATGCGTTTGGGGCTTTCTTCAAAGCACTTAAACCAGGTGGCGTACTGGGCGTAGTGGAACATGAACTACCTGAAAGTGCAGATGATGAAGCAATGAAGAAAAGTGGCTACATGAAGCGTTCTTACGTTGTAGCTGCCGCTGAAAAAGCGGGTTTTGTACTTGAAGCAAGTAGCGATGTAAACGCAAACCCAATGGACACTGCAGACCACCCGAAAGGTGTGTGGACGCTACCCCCTCGCTTGGCGCTTGACGACCAAGATCAGTGAGAAGTACATGGCGATTGGCGAGAGCAATCGCATGACGCTAAAATTCACCAAACCAAAATCGTAATATTAAACACTCAAAACGGAACAGTTAATGAACGTACTTGTAATTGGCGGCGGTGGCCGCGAGCACGCGCTAGCGTTTAAAGCAGCGCAGTCTTCTGATGTTTCAACAGTATTTGTAGCACCTGGTAATGCGGGTACCGCTACAGAGCCTAAGCTCGAGAACGTGGCTATTGATGTTAACGACATCGCTGGCTTAGTTTCTTTTGCTCAAGGTAACGATGTTGCGCTTACTATTGTAGGCCCAGAAGCGCCGCTAGTTGCAGGTGTGGTAGATGCGTTCACTAACGCGGGTTTAATGATATTTGGTCCTACTCAAGCTGCGGCGCAGCTTGAGGGCTCAAAAGCGTTTACCAAAGACTTTTTGGCTCCGCCACAATATCCCTACGGCTGAGTATCAAAACTTCACCGAGATTGACCCGGCTATTGCCTACGTTCGCGAGAAAAGGCGCGCCGATTGTAGTAAAGGCTGACGGTCTTGCTGCCGGTAAAGGCGTCATCGTTGCGATGACCCTTGAAGAAGCTGAAGATGCTATTCGGGACATGCTAGCGGGCAACGCCTTTGGCGAAGCGAGGTGCTGGTTTCATCTATCGGAGGGAATGGATTAACCTT
>NZ_JBSWSZ010000137.1:5003-5404 GCF_056158285.1 Pseudoalteromonas sp. AWM4_233
CAATAACACGTATTGCTAAGGTTAACGACGGTTAGATTCACCTCTTACACAGCACCTCATCGCTTCAACATAAGCGGCAAAAGAAACGGCCCCAGCAGGTAATTCAAATAAGTCGCCTGTGATATCGGCTGTAAACGTGTTATTGAACGAGTTACCGTCGTACGTCGCCCAATCGGCAATTTGCATTGCTGTGTCTGGTGTTAACGGCGCAAACCACATTTCATAGTTAGGACGATAAACAGGCATGCCATTTACTTCACCGTATTGTTGACCCTTCAATAAACGGTTGCCCTCGTTGGTATGATGTAAATAGCGGTCATTGAAGTCATAGTTTGCACGGCTATAACCTACTGAATAGTAAAGGTGCTGTGTAAGAGGTGAATCTAACCGTCGTTAACCTT
>NZ_JBSWSZ010000138.1:0-2549 GCF_056158285.1 Pseudoalteromonas sp. AWM4_233
GCAACGCATCTAGGTTAACGACGGTTAGATTCACCTCTTACACAGCACCTGTCTGTCTCGCAGTTAAGCTGGCTTCTACCATTACACTAACCGTACGATGTCCGACCGTACTTAGCCAACCTTCGTGCTCCTCCGTTACTCTTTGGGAGGAGACCGCCCCAGTCAAACTACCCACCAGGCACTGTCCACAATCCCGATAAGGGACCTATGTTAGAACATCAAACATACAAGGGTGGTATTTCAAGGATGGCTCCATGACATCTGGCGACGCCACTTCAAAGCCTCCCACCTATCCTACACATGTAGGCTCAATGTTCAGTGCCAAGCTGTAGTAAAGGTTCACGGGGTCTTTCCGTCTAGCCGCGGGTACACAGCATCTTCACTGCGATTTCAATTTCACTGAGTCTCGGGTGGAGACAGCGTGGCCATGGTTACACCATTCGTGCAGGTAGCAATACGTAACTGAACGAAGTAGATGGCATTCCACGTATTGCTAAGGTTAAACAGCATCAATGTTTGGCGCCAGTTCCAGCACCTTGATATTTCATAGCTGCATGTATAAATCGGCATTACTTCTTCAGTCGGCCAATACGTAGTGAAACCACCTTCTGTACCTGGAGCCAACTGGTTTCGAATACGAATATTTGCAAACGTACCACGCATCATCACTTCGTGGTTACCACGACGGGAACCGTAAGAGTTGAAGTTGCGAGGGCTTACTCCATTATCCTGCAAATATTCACCTGCAGGCATATCTTTACGGAATCGCGCCTGCTGGAGAAATGTGGTCTGTAGTTACGGAATCACCGAATTTACCGATTACACGCATGCCATTCAAGCGGCTTAACCTCTTCCGGATCACTGGATAAGACCTTCGAAGAACGGAGGGTTCTGAATGTATGTGGATTTGTCGTTCCAATCATACAATGGTTCATCCGTTGTTTCGATTTCGTTCCATTTTTCGTTCGAATTGAATACATTTTCATATTCTTTACGGAAAATTTCCGGTGTAACAACTCGGTTGAGATTTCGGATTTAATTTCTTCCTGAGAAGGCCAGATGTCATTGAAGTATACATGGTTTCCATTCTTTATCTTTTCCGACTGGGTCATTCTTAAGATCGATATCCACAGTTCCGGCAAGTGCATAAGCCACAACTAATGGTGGAGAAGCCAGATAATTCGCTTTCACTAAGCGGGTGGATACGTCCTTCGAAGTTACGGTTACCGGACAAGAACAGAAGATGCATGTCAAATCACTATCAGCAATCGCCTTCTCGATTTCAGCGAAGAAGCGGACCGGAGTTACCGATACATGTCGTACATCCATAACCGACAAGATTGAAATCCTAAGTCGTTCAAATAAGTCATCAAACCTGAATCTTCAAGATAGCGAGTAACAACCTTAGATCCCGGTGCCAACGATGTCTTCACATATTCAGGCACTTGCAAGCCTTTTTCGATCGCTTTCTTAGCTACGAGACCTGCACCCAGCATTACATGGGGGTTGGACGTGTTCGTACAAGAAGTGATCGCTGCAATTGCCAAAGCACCCGTTTTCATGACTGCTTTATCGCCGGTATTGAATTTAACTGTCTACTGTCTTTATCGAATTCAGATGCATCCAAACCGAAACCATGGTTCCCTGCAGGACCAGTAATCAGCTTTTTCAAACGATTCCTTCATTTGAGAAAGTGGAATCAAGTCCTGAGGACGTTTTGGTCCTGACAAGTTAGGTTCCAATTCCCTGAGATCGATTTCAACCAATGAAGTGAATTCCGGATCTTCAAAGGACGGATCGTACCAAAGGTTGTTCTTCTTGCAGATATGTCTTCGACAAGCTCAATTTGCTCTTCGCTGCGTCCTGTGAGACGAAGATATTCTAAGTGACTCTCCATCTACTGGGAAGAATCCACAAGTTGCACCATACTCAGGCGCCATGTTGGCAATCGTTGCACGGTCAGCTAAGATGGCATCTCCTGGAGCGCCTGGACCGAAGAATTCGACGAATTTACCAACAACGCTCTGTTCACGTAATTCTCTGTGTGACTTTCAGAGCCAGGTCGGTAGCTGTCGCTCCTTGCGGGAAGCTTCCATTCAGTCTTCACTCCAATCACTTCTGGAGCTGGGAAGTATGATGGCTGCCCTAGCATACCAGCTTCCGCTTCAATACCACCAACGCCCCATCCGAGGACACCAAGACCATTGATCATCGTTGTATGTGAGTCGGTACCGACTAGTGTATCAGGGTAAGTATCATAAGATCGCCGTTCTCATTTTCTTTTGCATGAACGACATTCGCGATGTATTCTAAGGTTTACCTGGTGTACAATTCCTGTTGCTGGTGGGACGGCGCGATAGTTATCGAACGCTTTTTGTAGCCCAGTGCAGAGAATTGATAACGTTCTTCAGTTTCGTTCAAATTCTAAGCTCCATGTTCACATTTAGTGCATCTGGAGTTCCGTACTTGTCCACCTGTACAGAGTGGTCAATAACAAGATCAACTGGAACTTCAGGGTTGATTTTGTCAGGGCTTCCTCCCATATCCAC
>NZ_JBSWSZ010000139.1:0-8790 GCF_056158285.1 Pseudoalteromonas sp. AWM4_233
TATCTTATCACTTCAATTATTGATAAAGATAGCCGATTGCATCTTCTAAAATCTTCTCAGAAGAGATCAATCCTCTAAAACGAGACCACATGTTTCGGTCCACTTGGTAAACCTCGCTCATGTCCACAGCGGAAACATCCTGACATAGTTCATTATCTTCCCACTCATCGACTACCGTTTGCTCCCCACTGTTCATGTGAAACATTACGTCTGGGTTGAACTCTACAATTTGTTCAAGGTTGATTTTATTATAACGTGCATCTCCACTTTGAATGGCATTCTTCAAGCCAATCGATTCTAGTAAAGAGCCAGTATAAGATTCCATGTTGTGAGCGCAGGACCCGCTATCTGCTACAACGGCAGGCAGGACGGTGCGTTCTTCATCCTCTGGTACTTCCGCTCGAAGTTCCTCCATTCGATCCTTATGTTGTTGGAGCACTTCTCTGCCCCTTCTCTTCCATATCCATTGCCATGGAAACCGTTTCGAAGCTGTCAATGATCCCTTCATAATCGGCTGCTAGAGAAGGAAGGATGATTGTCGGAGCAATTTCCGAGAGTTGATCGTAGATCTCTTTGTGACGCTTCATATCCGCGATGATCAAATCTGGTTGTAAAGAACTGATCACTTCTAAGGAAGGCTGTTTACGAGTCCGACCGACGCAGCATCGCCGATTGTTCTCACGGATCGGCTCAATAATGCGTTCCTTATCATTATCATCGGCAATTCCAACTGGAGAAACACCCAGGGAAGCCAAATTATCAACGAATGAGAATTCCAGTGCAACTACTTTTTCAGGTTTGCCTGAAATTTCTGTTTCTCCCATTTCATGTTCGATGACACGTGTAGATCTCCTCTGTGTCAGCTCCTTCTTCTTTGTCTTCTGAACCTGTGGCTGAATCATCACCATCTGAACCACATGCTGCAAGAAAAAGAATGAATGCAAGCGTAAGTATTCGTAATGTCCATTTCATATGTCTAACCTCCATTGGTATTGAGAATCATTATCAAATATAACGGTTATTATCATAGCTTTTTTTCACTCATATGTAAAGGCTTAATCGGCAATTCCTCCGTCATAGAAGCAATTACATACTTAAGGCGCCTCCTTGGAGACGCCTTATTCCTTCTATTGGGAAATAAACATTTGGGTCCAATAATGTCCGTAACTGCCGCCCTTAGCATAACCGACACCAATTTGTCTTAAATTCGGGTCTAAGATATTCTTTCTGTGTCTCAGGGCTGTTCATCCATCCGTCCACTACCTCTTGAGGTGTACGCTGCCCTGCTGCAATAAATTTCTCTGCGGCCCTGCGATAAGAAACATTAAAGCTTCTCATCATTTCAAAAGGAGATCCATAAGTAGGAGACTGGTGGGAGAAATATCCCTTGTCACGCATGTCTCTTGATTTATAACGGGCTACCCTAGACAGCTGCCAATTCCCTTTCAATGGAGAAAGGCCTTGTTTCGCCCTTTCTTGGTTTGTCAAATCAATTACCTGCTCGTTCGACCGATTCAATGTTTGGCTTCAGAGGAATCGTCACTCGATCTCCAGGATAAATCAAATCAGGATTAGAGAACTGAGGGTTTGCATTGATAATTTCAGAAAGTCCGATCTGATACTTCTTCGAGATCTTCCAAAGAGTATCTCCACTCTTTACTGTGTACGTGTCTGTTGTTTGAGCATGAATCATTTGAGGTGATTGCACAAATAAGACAACGGAAAACAAGACTACACCTAACCACATCCAAAATTTCACGTAAGTTCGCTCCTTTATATGTTAGTCAGATGTAGTATGGCTTTCTTTCTACTAATTATGTGTAAATACTAAAATGCACCTGCCGTTGGTCAGACGGCAGGTGCTATACCTAAGGGGAGGTATATAGATTTATGAATGAAGTCGAGCGCGCCACTTCAAGCAAGTGCTCTTTGGAGACGCTCTGTTCATCTACTGTTTGTGCATCCACACTTTTACGAAAGGCAAGTGTGTGGTAAGCAATCCGGTTCTTCTCCCAAGACAAATCGTTTCGCAAACTGATTATCTTCATAAGTTCCTCGTGAGCTGCTGGTCGATCTTTACTTGTTGTGGGATCGATCGCAATGGTTTCTCGCTAGTACCCTTTGTAATGTCAGCGGATAGTAAATCATTCTTTTCCGTGTAAAAACTAATATCCAGTGTCTCTTGGTTATTCTTCTCGTAGATATCTGAAACGTACACTAACCATATGAACTGGAATGAAGTCCGGAAGTTCTGGTTGAAAGGTCAAATCATCCAGTGCTGTTTCGACCTTCTTCTCCTGTTTGAAAAGCATAGTATCCGCTTGGCACTTCAGATGATGATGTTCCACAAGCCGTTAACAGGATCATCAGACATGCTAGATAAATTAGTTTTACAAAAGAATGACTTTCCATCACAAATCCCCCGGGTTCTTTGTTTCTTCTACAATATAAAGACGAGGGCAACGGTTCCAATGAGTTTCACATTAACAGGAATCTTTTCATAAACAATTCCGGGACTTGCACAATTTCCACGTCTACCTTGGGCGTTATCTTCATGTTGGGGAAGGTTTCTTTCCAATCCAGCTTTTCATATACCTTAGGATGATAGGCTCTCACCTGCCTGCCAATCCCCCAGATATCACTATTAGCTTCCTGCATCAGACCGATTATTTCTTCTGCATCTTTCGTTAGAGTTTCAGACAGTTTTTTGTCCAATTCATCAATAGTACTCTTCTTTTCTAAATGGTCAGCAGGATACTCGACGACTCTTACTCTCAGTTTGAGGTTGATATCTGTCGAAACCGTATCTCCCTCCGCCTTTATGTCGACTTTCCGTTTATACTTTATGACATTGACAGTAACGTAGTTATATCGTTCGTCTTCGAACTTGTCACTGACCTTTTTGTTAAATGCGCCGATTTTCCTTTGTACCCCTGCAGCATCAAATACATGGTAGCTTTTCCGACGGGGATATCTATGCCGGAATAATGATTTCCATGAAAGAGCCCCATCCCTGCAAATTTAATCAACTGTTTCTCCTCGTCTACTTCGAGTAATGGTAAAGAAAAATCTTCTCCTGGTTCAAATAATTCCGCACAAATCAGTTGGATATTCTCCCCCGTCGTGTGCGACGAGGCTTCTGCCCCCTCGAGCAACCCGCTTATATACTCAGAAATACGCGTGTCGCTAATATTTTTATTTTGGTATGATAACACGTCAGAGGCTCTTCCTTTTGCTATTGCTAAGTGAGCATTAAGATTGTTAGAAGGGTTCCGGTAAAATTCATCAAGTACTGAGTAAATGTTGTTCTTTGCGAGCTCCTCTCCGATTACTACTACTCTCAGCTTCCCTGGGTCAAACGATTCAGAGATCGATTGGTCCGTAAAATCTCTCGCTTCAAGCGGAGTGTTCGCTTCTGTAGACAAGATTTGAACCTGCTCTTCTGCTTGACCTTCCGTAGCACGATTGATAGTTGGAATGGAGACTGTCTCTATAATCTTTCCGTCCTCACCCTCATCAAATCCCATGGTCAAGACAAGTTTCACATTCTTAAATTGGCGTTCATCCCAACAGCCAGTGAGCAAAGCCAATGCGCAAAGAATGATGAGTAATCGTTTGGTCATGTGGATCGCTCCTTTTTCTGCTGAATTCGCTTATAGATCAGAACGTAAACAAGGAGCAAGAACGGCATCAGAAATGTAAGTGCGTACCCCTCGTAAATAACAATTTTTGAATATTTTTCTAACCGTTCCATATCGAGCCCCACAGGTTGGGATAATGCAAAGATCAAGATACTGACTATCAAAGTAAACAGCTTGATCGACTTTGCACGGAATATCTGCTGCAAACCCAAGGAAGCCATGTATAAATAGGTTGTGTAGGAGGTTGCCACCGAAACAAACCATACCGAAATAAAGAACAAGTCGATCCTCGCAACGAAAGGCATCTCAAAGGATTTCAACATATACAATAATGGCTCCGTAACTAGCGACAACTCTTTCGTACTGAAGAAAGAATACGAGATCAGCAACGTCAGCATATAGAAAAAGAACGTAAATAGATGGGCTTGAAGAATCGTTTTCATTTTCTCTCGAGGCTTACCTTCTACCTTGGAGAACACCACAATAGATAGAAAAAAACCCAAGAATGACATAAATGCTTCCGTCGATCCTTGCAAAATCTTACCTATACCCGCTTCGCCAATTGGTAGTAAATACATCCAATGAGCCTCTTTGAAACTCAAAAACATCAATACGATCAGGAAAATTAAAAGAATGGAAACCATGGTATAAAACCTTGCAATGACGAGAAGCCCCCCGTTGCACAAGTACAAACCGACAATGGCTATACATAACGCTAACACCCAAAATGGGGTGTTCGGAAGCACCCACAAACTGATCATCCTACCAAACAACAGCATAATCAGCCTGGCTACCATACAAAAATAGATAATATACAAAATAGAGAAGACTGCGCCTCCCCATCTCGTAAAAATTTTTTCGTTAATTTGATAAAAGTCATCATTCGGAAACTGCTTCGCGATAAAATACAAAACGATGAGAATGATAGGCAGTAGTGAACCAGCAATCACTAATGAAATCCACCCATCCTGCTTCGCGACCTGGTGCAAGTCAGAAGGGAGCGAGAGCACCCCAACCCCTATTTGCGTTTGGATTAGCAAAAAGAAAAATTGTCTTCTTGAAATCTTCTGTTCTTTATCAGGAGTCGGCGTTTGGACCGCTTTTTGAACCTGTTGACTTACCTTCTTCAATGGATTGCTTTGGCTGCTGCTGGTTGTTTGATCGCTCAACTTCTTTCCACTCCCTTGATGGTCCAACTACTTTCGGCTGGATCGCACGAGAATCTTTTGGTCGTTCATTCATTAAGAAAATTGGAACTCTAATGAAAGTATCTTTCAAATCCTTAATAATTAAAGGGGATATCGGAGAGAGATAAGGGACCCCAAATGATTCTAATCGAGTCAAATGAATCAAAATCATCATAAAACCAAATGTTATGCCAATAAACCCAAGAGTTCCTGCTAAGAAAATCAATGGGAATGTCAGAAGTCGCAATGTTGTACTCATTTCATTCGAAGGTACGACAAAAGAGGCAATGGCGGTCAACGCAACGACGATAACCATCAAGTTGGATACAAGACCAGCTTTTACGACGGCATCGCCTATGACGAGACCTCCGACAATCCCGATTGTTTGTCCGATCGGCTGTGGCAGCCTTATCCCTGCTTCGCGTATCAGCTCGATGATGACAACCATCATTAGTGCCTCAATCAACGGGGGATAGGCAATGCCATTGATTGTCTGCTTGACAGGCATGATCAGCTCATCAGGAATGACTTCGAAATGAAAGCTAACGACAGCAATATAAAAAGCCGGCAGCCCGACCGCAATAATGAAACTCGCTAAACGGATCAGACGCACGAAGGTGCCTGTAAACCATCGCATGTTGTAGTCATCGGAAGACTGATAGAACGAAAAGAACGTAGATGGAGCGATTAACGTTGTCGGGCTCCCTTCGTTCATAATCGCTACCCTGCCTTCAATCAAGTTTGCTACTACACGATCCGGCCGTTCTGTATTAAGCATTTGCGGGAAAGGGGAGAATGTCTGATCCTCAATAAACTCCTCTACATACCCTGGGCTGTGAATCATATCTGCACTGATGTATTTCAGACGGTGCTCTATTTCTTGAATTAACTCCGGGTCCGTTACGCCATCCAAATATAACAGCGCCAGATTATTATTCGTCTTTTTACCAATCTTGAAGTATTTGATGGTTAGATCCCTATTTTCAATCCGTTTTCTGACCAAATTTATGTTTACCATGATATTTTCGATGAACCCATCGTGAGAACCTCGGACAATCTTCTCATTCTCCGGTTCATCCGTACTTCTATTAAACGAGGACGTCACATTGAATTGGGAAATATGGCGCGAGCCGTCTTGTATATAAATTGCATATCCTTTTAATAGTGCTTTTATCGCTTCTTCTAAGTTCTTAGTAACCCTTGAGCTTGGAATTTTACTGATATCATCCACATGCCCCAATTCTATCGGGGTGAATATCGCTTCATGTACTTTTTCACGATCCACGAGCGTCTCTAAATATATGAGAGCCGCTTGACCTTTTTCCAATATGCGAATCCTCAGGTCGCTGGTACGGTTAAATTCATTCAAAAGATAATCGACATTATCCGCCAACTTAGTTGAACTCGGCTGTTCTGGTTCTTTTGCTTGGTCAACAATGGTCCTATCCTTCAGTCTTTCATGATCTCCGAAAAATAATTGTTTAATAAATCCCATAGTCATCACCTATCGTTAGGCTTCCACCAAGAAAGGCTGAACTATACGGTAAGATTGTTAGAAATAAGAAAAAAACCACAGCTTAGAAGCTGTGGTTTAGTGTCCAGGGAAGAATATCATCTGCAGGATAAAGATGATTGCAAATACATATAAAATCCAGTGGACCTCTTTCCCTTTTCCTTTAACTAATTTCAGTAGTGGGTACGTAATAAAACCGAACGCAATTCCTGTCGCAATACTTGAGGTTAACGGCATGATCAAAATGGTGATGAAAGCAGGAAAGGCATCATCGAACGATCCCCAGTTCACCTTTGCCAGCCCTTCCATCATGAAGCAACCGACAATGATCAGCACTGGCGCTGTGATGGCCGGGACTCCTGATACCGCACCGACTACTGGCGAGAAGAACATAGACAAGATGAACAATCCAGCAACAACCATCGTTGTAAGTCCTGTACGCCCACCTGCTGCTACACCTGAAGATGATTCAATGTAGGCAGAAGAAGGGCTCGTTCCGAACATCGCACCTACTGTTGTCGCTGTGGCATCCGCTGTCAAGGCAGCACGTGCTCTTGGAAGGCTTCCATCTTTTCTAATAAAGCCAGCTTGTTCCGCAACACCGACCATCGTTCCGGTCGTATCGAAGATCGTCACTAGTAAGAATGCAAAAATGACAGTATAAAGTCCATTGCTGACGACCCCTGCTATATCAATGTCCCAGAAAACGGGCGCTGGGGGAACTGATGCTACGGCTTCGATCTGCAACTGCCCTGTAAAATAGGCCACGATTCCGGTGATGATCATTCCGATAAAGAGGCCGCCTGTCACATTCCTTGAGATAAGAATCAATGTAACAATAAGACCGAGTACAGTAAGAGCAGTGGACGGAGTCGTTAAATCGCCGAGTGTGACTAATGTCGTTTCACTAGCCACAATAATCCCTGACATACGCAAGCCCAAGAAGGCGATAAACAGCCCGATACCAGATGTGATGCCGTATTTTAAGGAAGATGGTATGGCCGTAATCAAGATTTCTCTCAAACGCGTCAAACTAAGAATGACAAACAATATTCCAGCGAGGAATACCGCTCCGAATATAACAGAATAACTTACATCCTGTTGAATTACTTCTGTGACAAAATAAGCATTCAACCCCATCCCTGGTGCAATCGCAATGGGATAGTTGGCGGCAAATGCCATAATTAAAGTCCCTACAACGGCGGCAATAATCGTCGCCATGAATACTTGATCAATCGGCACACCTGCATTAGACAGGATAGCCGGGTTGACCACTACGATGTAGACCATCGTCAGAAAGGTCGTAAAACCTGCAATCAGTTCTGTTTTTATGTTGGTTTGGTTCTCTTCTAATCGAAAAAATTTATTCATTCATAACGCTCCTTTATTTTCAAAAGGTGAAATCACAACAGGACTCATCATATAACGGATACGAACAAAAATCAACCATTTAATTTTAATGTTCGTGTTTAGGACACACAAAAAAACAGAGTAACATATCGTTACTCTGTCACCTTCTTCGGATCAGGTTGATACCAATCCATTAGCTGATCGACGGTATCTTCCCTCAGATAATTACATTCCGCAAATTGACCTCCTGCTCCAGACTTCAGCGCTACTTGTATATGACTGAGTTCGATTCTTTTTTGAAGTATTGTCTGCTTTTTATAAGCGGATTGAATACGGTGCCTCTTCATAATGAATGTTTGCTTTAGAATCGACCTGCTGCGAAGTGTCAATTGTTTGCCCGTGAGATTCCAACCAGCGTCATAGTACGCAAGCCATCCAAGAGCAGTTGCCGGGTAATGAAGACATGGAAACCATCAATACTATTTTTCGTGCTGCGCACTCTATAAAAGGAGGAAGTGGCACGTTCGGCTTTACTTCTGTTTCTGATTTCACACATGTATTAGAAACATTGTTAGATCAAATCAGAGATGGACAACGTGCATTAACAGCAGAACATGTAAACCTTTTACTGAAATCAGTTGATTGTTTAAGAGGCATGTTGGCAGCGTTACAGGCAGAGCAAGAACCAGACCTAACTGAAGCCGATGAAATTAGAAAGCGCTTTGAAGTTATTTTGGGTCTTTCTGAAGACTCTGATTCAACCAGTTCAGAAACTCCAGAAACACAAAGCGAAAATACTTACCAAATTGATTTTAAGCCTCACCCTCATTTATTCAAAACGGGTAACGAGCCCTTATATATGATTTCAGAACTTGCCGAGTTAGGTGAGTTAGAAACGCAGGCATTTTATGATGCCATACCCGATATAGATTCATTACATGCTGAAGAGTGCTTCTTGGCGTGGCGCTTTTTTTTAACGACATCTAAGCCTGAATCTGCGATTTCTGAAATTTTGGGTGGAGGTGCTGTGTAAGAGGTGAATCTAACCGTCGTTAACCTTAGCAATACGCAACTGTGAGAGTTGTGCCAGAACATATAA
>NZ_JBSWSZ010000140.1:0-4969 GCF_056158285.1 Pseudoalteromonas sp. AWM4_233
CTATGTTATATGTATATATTGGACGAGATTACGTATTGCTAAGGTTAACGACGGTTAGATTCACCTCTTACACAGCACCTGGGCGATAGCGGCATCCGTTTTTGTTTTTATGATCTGAAGTCAGGGCCCGGCGCGATACTTACTAAAAATAAAAGCCTGAAAATAAAAGGTTTACCAATTAGCATAAAAAAAGTAGAAAAAAACACCGCTATTTTGGAACTTTCCAGTCAATGTGAAATCACATACTTTGATGGAGCTCTTGGCAATGATATACTGTCTTCTTATGACAAGAATACGCCCCTAGATATGTTAATGGTTAGTGATAACCTCAGTTTTTTAGATAATGAAGGAATGGCGGCGCTTGTTCAAGAGGGCAATAAAATCAGGCTTTATGTTAATAAGCAACAGATTGCAAAACATAACTTTAAAGTACTTTCTCGGTTACTCGCCGTAGCAAAGTTTCACCCTAACTGATTTTACTTGTTAACATTTAGATATACTCCTATAATCCTAAATATTCGGTTTTTTCTTCTAGTACCGAATAAAATGTAAATAACATATTCCTAAAAGGTTAAATGATAATGCAAACGCCAGTCATTCTGATTGTTGAGGATGAAGACGTAACTCGCTTGAACCTCGTTAGTTTATTTGAGGCAGAAGGTTACAAAGTAATTGAAGCCATTGATGGCGATGATATGCACGACAAGCTAACGACTCATGATGATGTAAACCAGGTGCTGTGTAAGAGGTGAATCATCATCATTAACCTCATAAATCATTCTTTTTGTAGCCTTGGTTCCGTTCATGTGTTGGGGCCAAACTGGTGCAGCTTTGAACATCTAGCAGCACCTGACACCTGCTTGGGCATGTAACCAAGATTGTTCATGGCAAATCGGCGGCTGAAATTCCGGGTGCATAACCACACCGATATAAGCGAAATAGGCCCTGGCTTCTGGAGGAGTGGATAGGTTTCAACCAGCTCGGTGAGATTCTGCTTCATAAAGTTCTCCACTTAACCGCCCGCTTTCGGCTTTTCGGGCAAAAACATTGTTGCACTGACATCGGCTACCTTAACCCTGCAGTTTTCGCGATATCCCACACCGGGTACAGCGTTTTTCGCGCGTTCCACGTCCAAAAATTATGTCAAATGGCACGTGATAGACACGCGCAATGCTGATCGGAACGTCGGTGTTCCCAAGGTCGCTTTCGTAAGCAGCCCGATCACGCGCCACCAGGATCCGATCTTCGACCACATCGCCGATCATGACCTTCTCCGTCTTGCAGAGGTTCGGATGCGGCGCGGATGAAATAGTCCGCGACGGTGTTGTCCGGCGCAGGCATTCCGGCATGTACATAAACCGAAAGCCCACCGGCCATATAGCGGTTTTCAAGCTCGGCCCGTGTCCAGATCGGCGGGAAGGCTTCATCAATCAGCGCTTGGACGATACGAATCTCGTCCAGATCAGGAAACGGGGCGGTCTCGGTTTCAATGGCAATGCGATGCCCCAAGTCCCGCGTCAGGGTAAACGGACGCAATGATTCCGGCCAACTGATCCAGGTGCTGACCATCACTCCGGCCAGAGCGCAGACCAGCGCCGGTGCAGGCGCAGCCTGAACCGGGCGCAGGCGCCAGAAAACGATCAGCGGAATGACTGCGGCGGGTGCGAAATGATGCGGAAGGATGCGGTAGGCCTGAACATAGAAAAACAGAACATAGGCGATAACGGTCAGGGTCAGGGCTTTGGACAGCTTGTCCTGCCAGCGCCACGCCAGCAATGCGAGACCGGGCAATATTCCGCAGGGCAGCAGCCAGAACAGGAACCGTCCGGTATCAAAGATCGTGACGTACCGCAGGCGGCGCAGGATGCTGCCCGTGTTGAACTCGCTGGACACACCTGTCAGCCCCGACGACCGCAGCCCCATTTCAAGCAGCGATGCCAGGATCACGACGCCAACGGCGATCACTCCTCCGGCGATCACCTGCCGGAACGGCAAAGGCCGGGTCAGCAGGAAATAGGAAATCAGGAAGAAACCAATCAGCAGAATACCGTTCGGCGCGGTCAGCAACGCCAGCGTGGACACAACCGCCATCCAGCCAAATCTCCGCTCGGTAAAGAACAGGATATAGCCCAGTACCCCCAGCAAAATCATCGGTTCGCGGGTCATGGGCAAGGCGATATCAGCAAAATACGGATTATAGGACGGGTTGAACGCCATCACGAAGGAAAACAACAGTAGGGCCGCTCCCAACCCTAAAACGGTCCGTGGGTCAGTACGCCCTTCGGAGTTGCGAACAAAGGACAGCATCACCCCAAATAGGACCGAAACCCCTGGTAAATATGCGAGACGGATAGAGACTTCATGGCCCCCGAAAGAACCTTATAAACCCGGTTTGCAGGAAGGTTTCCGTCATCATCTTGGGGGTTGGGTAGCCTCCTAGCCTCCTGCTTCCGGCGGCCAGAAGGGTGAACCACGGGTCATGAACAGTATTGCGTTCAGAAAGCTGTGCGCCCCGTCATCGTTTAGTGCCTCCCAATAGAATTTGGGACTCTATCAAAATCAACACTCCAAGCGGCAGCAGGATCATACCTGCTAAATCCCACCACCTGCCCTGAAGGATAGCCGGACAGGGTCGGGCAGCGATCAGGCCAATGCCGGGCAGGCAGAGTAGAACAATTAGACAAATGAAAGCCGTCCCAACCATCGGAATGCCACTGACTGCCTGCAGGGCGGCTGCAAAAGCAGGCACACCAAACAAAGACAGCGTAAACCCCTTGAGTAAGCAGTGCTCAAAACGGTCCCCAGACGCGGCAACTCCCCACATCAAGAACAGACCGGGAGCCACAAATAGCATCGAAGCCGATATCGCGACCAGCGGAACCCAGACATAAAGAAACAGAGCGTCACTTGCGACAAAATAGGGCGATGCACCGTCCGCCAGAGCGACCTTTTCCGCTAGTGATTTCCGCAACGTCCCGACCAGCCAGCACAATGGAAGCCAGAACAATGAGAAATATTAAAAGGCGCAACACCATCACGTCTTATTCAAACTCATAAAAACACAGTAGTCGATGATTGTTCAATGGAAGGTATATATGCCCTGACTACCCAACTAAATGAAACATCCTTCAATCAACCAATTTACTGATAACACGTAACCCTCAGTGCGTTGCGAGTTTTGTACCAATTGGGCTTCTTGAATATGCAATTATACGCCAATAAATCAAACCACGGGGTATTGATTTATTTGTGGAAACAAAAAACTGCGGTCGCGTTACTCCTATTCCGCAATCCTTCCAGGCAGCATGACCGTCACCCGCGCACCACCCAAAGACGATTTCCCTGTGTGAACCGACCCACCATAAAGCTCGGCAATATCCTGAACAATCAAAAGGCCCAGCCCATGTTCATTCTCACCCTCACCTCCGGCCCCGTGCGAAGGTGACTTTGGCATTGTCTGACTGCGCTCCATACCTGGTCCATTATCTTCTACACTTAAAGCGATCATACCTTTCCCGTTGATAGGGGCTGATATGTGCACCCGGGTTTCTGCCCAGTAACAAGCATTTTCGAGCAAATTTCCAAGGATTTCCTGAATGTCAGCCACTTCGCCGAGAAACAGGGTTCCCTCATCGATGTTGTTTTCAATTTCAGGCATCCGATCTCTGAAAATGACACCAAGCGCATAGACCACGTCTTCGGCACTGGACCGCACGGGCGAAGATTTCCCATAAGGACGTTCGGTCCGCGCGCGGCTGAGGTTGCGCTTGATCACACGTGTCATACGGTCAACAAGATCTGTCACCTGATCTCGCTTGTCGCCGTTCAGATTTCTCGGCGACACGGATCAATGCTGCCAGCGGTGTTTTTAATCCATGCGCCAGCTCCGCATTTTTTCTGCGTGTTTTTTCAGATTTCATATTGTTACGTCTATGCAATGCGCGCAACTCCTCGACCACTGGAATCGAGATCAGGCGGCCAGTTTCGCCCGTCAATGATCGCATCGTTTTGGCGCATAGATTTGACCGAACTCGACTGAGCCGTTTGAGCGGCTTGAGACCCCGGTTCACCGTTGAATAAACCGCAATCGATACCATCAGAGCGAGCCCGATGAATATCAGAGCAATTAACCTGACCGCATGGTCTATCTCCTCTGTCACACGTTTCATCGGTGCTGCGATCCGAAAGGTTATTCCATCCTCGGGGTTTGTTCCAGGAAACCCCTGCGACAAGCCGCGTACAACGCCACCCTCCGGGCTTTCAAAGTTCCCTTTCCCCTCGTTTGGAATAGCCAGAATTTGGCTGTCTTCATTGACCGGTCCCAGTGAGGGTGACTGCAACAGAATTCGAGGAGGGCCGTCGCCCTGATCCTGTGTTAGTTGCCACAGCCAGTTCTCACCAGCGACATCATAAAGCCCACGTCCAACGGGCCCTGATAGTTTGGTCTGTTTCCCGTTCAGAGTAATCCTTCCGGATTCGATCAACATATCCTGAGCAAGCAGGAGGTCCAATTCTACAAGCTCATATGTCCGGTATAGCAGAATGCAGATTGTGGCCCCGACCCCTAGGATGGCGCAACAGATTGCAATCGTCGCAAGCGAAACACGTCGCGTAATCGTGGCCCAGTCATGCATCATCTGTGGGTATCCGATAACCGTGCCCGCGCACGGTTTCTACAAGTGACGGCGAAATCTTACGGCGCAAACGCGAGACAAGAACATCAATCACATTCGAGTTCAGATTTATGTCTTCGGCATAGATATACTCAATCAGAGCCGCCCGGCTGACAACCGAGCCTGCATGCCGAGCAAGATGCTCCAGAGCGCGAAATTCAAAAGCCGTAAGAGACACATTGCGCCCTTTATAAAAGGCAGCCTTTTCATCAGGCAAAACGGACAGGTCTCCAACATCAATCGTTGGTGTACCACGAGGTGCTGCTAGATGTTCAAAGCTGCACCAGTTTAACCTT
>NZ_JBSWSZ010000140.1:4997-5597 GCF_056158285.1 Pseudoalteromonas sp. AWM4_233
TATAAAACATTGTGAAGGTTAACGACGGTTAGATTCACCTCTTACACAGCACCTATACACTCGAACTTTGTTAACTGATGATTTCTCCTCTTTAAAAAATGATGAATACAGTGCGAGCGAACGGTTTGCAGAACTCAACTATGGAGCACAAACATTATACTTACCTTTGTATTTACCTACGGATAAGCAAATACAAGGTTATACCTATCAAGAGCCAGGTAAATGGCAAATAGACAACAACTTTGAACAACCTGAAATATGTATGACCACAGTCTCTGAAATGTGGGCAAGCATTGCACATTTTTGGCCTTACTTTCAGCAAATTGACGTTGACTGGGCACAAAGTTTAACGCCCCTTTTAACTGCCTGCACTGACGATGATGTACTAAGAAAGCAAAACAGCCTCTTTGCTGAGTTTTCAAAGTTAAACGATAATCATATTTCAATTGTCTTCCCAACACCTGAAGAATATAGATTCAAAAGTTACATCCCGTTTACCTACGAACTAGTAGAAGAAAAAGCCATTGTTACCCAGTTAGATTCAGCTCACCCAAACGGTAAGGTGCTGTGTAAGAGGTGAATCTAACTGTCGTTAACCTT
>NZ_JBSWSZ010000141.1:0-7139 GCF_056158285.1 Pseudoalteromonas sp. AWM4_233
ATTTCTTGATATCGTCTCTCTATCTGTTATTTGTACAACTGACTTAATTGCATTCTCTTCTACAGACCTACAAGGAGTTACAGGCATTTGTACAATATAGTTTGCATCTTTCTTAATAACTCTCACCCTGTTTATTGTGATTACCCCATTTAAGATAACCCTACAGAACCCACATGAACCGTTTCTGTTTTCATCCATTGCTTTTGCGAAACTAAAACTTACTGCTGTTACTTTAATCGACACGAAATACCCCTTCTTTCATCACTTTCTTACAGGTTTACTGGACTTAAATTAATAATACCCCTCTAGCCCTTGTTATGATACCACTATTAATATAGTCATCTACTACTTTAGGTGAATATAGCTTTTTGACCTCGTTTTCCTTCGACCTCGGATGAAGTCTTAGGTACGAAATTGGGTTCTGGAGGTAAGTTTTCTACTTTTACTTCTTCTACTTTTGGAGAAGATGGATTGACATTCGATGAAGGTGGAGTTACTTTGGAATTTTGACTGTTCATTATGCTTTTAATGAAGTCTTCTTCACTACCTTCTATGCTTTGCATTCTTAGTGAGTTTGAATTAGCTCTACGACTCGGTCTTGGATTATTTGGAACATCGAATTGACTTTGAACAGGTTCTTCTTTCTTCAACTCAGGTTTTGGAGGTGCTACAACTGGTGTATCTTTCTTGAATACTGGTTCAGTCTTCTTAATGACTGGTGCATCCATTTTAAACACTGGTTCGAAAGCTTGAACTTTCTCTTTCTTTTCTACGATTGGAGGTGTAATGACTGGTTTTACTAGTTTGACTTCTTCGATTATAGGTTCAGGCTCAGGTTCATAGGACTCTTCTTCCTCTTCCAACTCTTCCTCATCCTCAAAGTCATCTTCTTCGTCTTCCAACTCTTCCTCATCCTCAAAGTCATCTTCGTCTTCCTCTATAATCTCTTCATCTTCTTCGTCTTCTAAGAATTCCTCTTCTTCCTCTTCCTCAAAGTCTTCTTCAAGGTCTTCTTCATCCTCATCATCGTTCTAACAATTCTTCTTCATCGTCATCTTCAATTATTTCTTCCTCGTCTTCGTTTTCTAGTTCATCATCTTCTAGTTCTTCATCTTCTATTTCATCGTTTTCAATGACATCATCGTTTATAATTTCATCATCTACAATTTCTTCATCCTCTTCTTCATCTATAATAGCAACTGGAGGTTCTTCTTTTGTGTAATCAATTGGCTCATCTTCCGAAACTAAATCTAAGTTTACATTACTGTTTAGCTTCTCAAAGACACCTTCAATATGACTTGTAATCTCATGTGGTAGAATAGAGTTCTAATGTAATATGCTCTATTGACTCGGAAGCTTTTAATTGTATTTCATAATCTTCTTCTACCTCTTCGGATATCAGACTCCGTTCATCTAATACTGGAAGAGGTTTAAGAAGCTGTAACCTCTCAAACTCTTCCGCTTTTACTTGACTATAATCTTTCTTATTGTCTGCTAATTTCTCACCATACTTTTGTAAGGCAAAATATAAGTCTTCATTGGATATACTTTCTAACATTACTCGCAAATAAAACACCTTCTTTTAAGGTCTAAAATCACTGACTACCCCTAGTACATTCCATCTTTACCAAATACAGGCTCACTAGGTAAGTCTAACTTATCTAATATTACTTTTTGCTTGTTTGTATTGTTTAGTTGATAGGCAAGTGAACCTTTTATGGAATCAGGCTCTAGTTTCTCCCATAACTTCGCTTGATAATCTAATACACGAGTTACCCCTGTACCGTTCTTAGCTAAGATAAATGAGTGCATAAAGAATACGTCACTAGAGATTGATGGCATGTTTACTGCACAATCCCCTACGTGTGATAATTTAAATTTGAACTTACTTGGTTTTGCACCAGTTGTAGCTTCTACGTGACTCTCATCACCTTTAACAGATATCTTACAAGGTATTAAGTTCTGATACTGTTTTAGGGATGATATCATTCTTAACTAAGTGAGGAATACCCCATAATCTAAGTCCAAACCCTGGCATTTTCGTTACTAAATCGACCATTCTTGCATGGAATAACTTTTTATCCTTGTTCGTTAACTTCTGCATTAGAGTTGCCATTTCATCTATAACAACATAAATCATAGGAAGTTCAACATCATGCGGAACTTGATTATAGTCTTTTAAGTTTGTTACCCCTACTTCTGCCATTATCTTCTCACGTCTCGGTCCTTCTACTTCTGTTAGGTGAGTTAACATTGTTATGATGTCTTGTGGGTTACTTTTCAAACCTTCTAACATGAGGTGTTCTGAACTGATACCAGTCAGATACTTTACCTTTTACGTCTGCAAAGTAGAAATTAACTTCTGATGGACTACAAAATTGAACCATTTGAGACATTACCGTTTTAACAGAGAATGTTTTACCACCCCTTGGCATACCTGCTGTTAGGATAGATTCCACATCATATAAATCAGTTTTAATTGTGTCTCCTAATTCGTTAAAGCCCATTACAACTGGAATACGGTTGTCTGTATTTAAGAAGAAATCTTGCTCTTTTATAATAGCGTCTTTAACAGATACACTTGCTGTTTCACCTGTAAAGATTGTAATGTAAATTGTGTTACCAACTGCTATTGTTTGTGAGTATCTTCCTTCTACTAGTCTTCCTTTTACCCTTGAAACGATATTTGATAATTCTCGGTTAAACTCTTCTATCTTACTGTTTTTAAGCTTCTTCGGTCTTGTTGCTTCTACATAAACAGTTAATAGACGTTTTTCTACAGAAAGAATTTCAGATAAATCACTTTCGTAATCGTCTGCCCCTGATTCTAAGTCCATTTGTTGTTGAACTTCTCGAATCAGTCTACTGTATGCATCCCACTCGTCATCCTCATCTTCATCTAAATAGATTGTATCACTATAAGATGGTGTAATACTTGTTAAGGCTTTCTTATAGTTTTCATATAAGAAATGTCTTGTATACATACCTGCGGGTACTTGGTCTACATCAGTTAAGACAGTTGCTATATCAGTAGGTGCTTCATCTACTGTAACAAATTCTGTTATTTCATCGTCTTCCTCATCGTATTCATCGTCTTCTTCTTCATCGAACTCGTCCCAACCATCATCAAATTCATCGTCATCCTCTTCTCCTTCGTCTTCATCTTCTTCATAGGAGTCAAAAGGCTGTACTTCTTCTAATGGTGGTTTATCTAAGTTAACTACCATGTTAGGTTCAGTTGCAAATGCATTCGCAAAGATATCATCTTGTGGTAAAGGGTCTCCCTCTATTTTATTAATATCAAAGGGCTGTTCCTCTTCTCCGTCTGTACCTTTTATCATTCGTGCTTTATCATTATTGAAAGATAATAACAATACCCCTACAATTGCGGTAAAACCGCTACCCATCATGAAGTCCATTACGTCTTTCTTAAATATCATCATAGTTGCAAAGGATAAACCACAAGCGATTGCTGACATTTTAACTAAGTTCCTACCAGTCATAGACCAGTTTGTAGGTGTTGATTTTAAATCATGAAATCCACTACCTAAGTCTTTAATGAATGACCAACTCTTCTTTCCTGCATCCATTATTTTCTCTTCGTCACTCTTAGGTTGTTGTGGTGGTTGACCGAATGGTGTAGGTGGTTGGTTCATACCTCCCATCGGTGGTATACCTCCAATTGGGTTTAAGAAAGGGTCATTTCCACCACCTAAAGGTTGCCCCAGTGGAGGTGCATCACCGAATGAGTTAAACGAGTTGTTATTATCAGTTGGTGAAGAAGGAGAAGGATTACTGAACATAGCATCTATATCCAAATCAGAAAACGGGTCTCCACCTTGACCATGTTCTACGCTTGGTGGGTTTTGTCTGTCTTGCCTATCCTGACGTTCTTTTGCTAAGTCATCGTCAGAGACAAAGTTTCGTGAGTCGAAACTCATACAATACCCCTCCTTTCTTAGACTTTGAAACTATTACTCTTTACCTCAGTTTAGATAAAGAAAAAGGTGATAAAGATTGCTACTATTAATAGGAAGACCACTCTAGTCTTCCCATTTAAGGACATCTTTCTTGTAAATAAAGAATAGATTAATAGTAATACAAGTAGAATCTTTAATACTGATATTGACATAACTTCCTACCTTTCTGTTTAGGCTAGTATAAATCGAATTACACTATATACCCCAAACAATCCTGCTAGAATCCAAAAGTTACGCTTTGATTTCTCGTTTATTGTGTCTTTATTCGTTGTAAATACTGAAACGAGAAACAAGAACAAAGCGAAACTTAAAGCATACGCAACATTCATTGTCTACCCCTCCTTACCTCTCAATGATAGTTGGTGCATCGTCTTTCGGTGCGTTTTGATTGATTTTATCATTATCATTGTTAGGTCTACTATAAGGGTTAACGTTATCTGAATCTTTCTTATTCTCAATATTACCGTTTACATTACCAATTTCAGTGTTCTCAATCTTAGCATCAGGAGTTACATCTTCACCTGACTTACCAATCCAACGCTCAAACTGGTCTAAGATTTGGTTTACTACGATTTCACCGTCTTGGTACTTCGCTAATGCATCTAATTCAGCATCATTTGTAACTAACCATGAACCATCCATAGTTTGTTGCATTACAAAGTTTACTTTTACATTTCTAGTTTTTGGCTTCTCACCTGAATAGTAACTTAGTACGTAGTTGAATAAGTAATCTTTCATTTTTGTTGTATCACGCTCATTCACTTTGTACTTTTTTCAAGTCTTGGAAGATTTTATCTTTGTCTTTTAACCAAAAATCCTTGTTACTTAAATCTAATAACTCGATATTCATTGTAATTGAAGTTTTATAATCAGCGAATAAAGCTGTATCTTCAATTTTGTTTGGTCTAAGACTTAATAGTACTTGTTTATACATACCTTTTTGGAAGTTCTTATTGTATGTAAAATCTTGTTCTGCTTCGTAGAATCCTTGGTATGATTTTACTACATCAGTCTTATAGCTATATCTTTGTGCATTAGAGAAATCTAGAGTTGATAGACCACGAACATATGCATAAATAACGTCCTCACTGGTCATACCTTTATCTCCTATTGCTTGAAGCTTACCATCGTCTGTCCAACGGAAACCTTTCTTTGGTGCGCCATGTTTCTTTCACTAGTTTCTCTTGTTCAATGTCGAATTCAGACTTAACGTTTTCTTCTTTTGCGCTTTTCTCTGCTGAAACCTCAGCTTCCTTCTTGGCTTGTCGGTCTGCCGCAACATTATAGGATATGAAACTAATGATAACTACCCCTGCTATTGCAAGCGTGGTTTTCTTGTGTTCCATAATCCAACTTGTTATTCCACTTAACATCCACTTACCACTCCTTATAGTCTTACGACTTTACTTACATAGTTTTAAAGCTATGTATACAAATAAGGGACGAGGAAAACCTCGCCCTATACTTTACATATTTAAGTTAGTTAATACCTTCTCAGTTAATCAGTAATACTACACTAGTTCTTTACTGAATGTAACCTAAGTACTGTAGACACATAGACAAGAATAGAACAGATAATGTACCTGTCACAGTCATAAGTTTATGACTTTCCATCCAAGTTCTAACAGGTTGAAGCTTTTTCGTAATGTCGAATTTTAATGTCAACCAAACTGTCGCAACTGTAAATAAAAGTACCCCTACAAAAGCAATAGCAACTTGCATATCTAACGCATGTAAGTTCATAATCGTTTCCACCTCCTTTCAAGGAGTTTTACCTTACTTCTTATCTTTTAAAGTTACTTTTATTTTACCTGTATGAATCAATCCGTATATTGTAAAGATTCCCATGTTTGTCAGGATAAAAAATGCAACTGGAAGTATTAATAAGGAAGTTACACCATCTACCATGTATTTCTGAATAGAGAAATAAGGAGCAATTACATAAAACACAATGAATGCTATCGTTTGAAAACCCATTGTATATTTTATAATTGGTCTGTACTCTTTTTCTAATCGGTTATATAATGTTAACTCATATAGATAAAGTCTCCGCATAAAATCAACCAAAGGAAAATACGCTAAAAATATAAGCAACGATACCCCTAATGTTGTTTGAAAGAATTGTATTACATCTTGCACCCTCGCACCTCAGTTTACTTGTATTTCCTCTCTTTTGTAACTCGTTTATAGGTTGTTTTTGAGTCAATTCTCCGTAGTTCGAATACATGTCATACTAAAATACAAGTTATCCTATTTTTACACCAGTTTGGAATAGTCTCTGTTTTAGACAAGCTATCAGGTAATACAATTTTCGTAATAGAGAAATCTCGTTTCTCTAATCCAACAAGGAAAGCTTTTGCGTATGGATTCATCTTGATTGCATCGAAGTCTTCATACTCTGTTGTATTATCATCGGATTTCTTACGGTTTCTTTCAATTAAATCTAATTCTTTCTTCATTAACGGCATTTGTAGACGTTCACATAGTTCATGACGAACTTTCGAGTCACCTACAGCCCCAATTGCAAATGTAGTGATTGAGTCAAAGATTTTGAATCGGTCTGTTTCGTAGTAATTCGGAAGGTCTGTTTGTGATAATAATATTAATATCACCTAATTTACGTCCACCTGATAATGGAGTTTTAAGTGTTTCTTCCGCACCAGGGAATCCACCCCAACGTTGGAACTCTTCCCAAATTTTAAAGTTATACATACCCCTTGATTTCGCAAATACAGAACGTAAATGAGAGATTAAAGCGGTGTATAACTGCATTAACGCCATGTCTACCGCACTTACTGTAGAAGCTGAACGACCTTTCATACCGAATGAGTTAATTACTAGTTTTCGCATCACGGATAGAGTCGAATTGTACACGATTACTGAATCTACCTGTTGTACGACTGTTTCTACCTAATCTTGACTCTAATTGAGCGATAACTAACTCTTTATCCGCTTCAAACTCAGAATTTAATTTATGAGGTTTGTATATTTTAATCTTTTCGTAAACATCAAAGATAGTTTTACCTTTTGTTTTCTTCCAAGTCTTTACTATCACTGTTTACTACCCCTAAATCAGCGTAGAACTCTTCTACCCCATTCTCGATGATTGTTTCAGCCCAGTCACGCTTTTGTAGTAGCTTGTCTCCTACTAATGTTTTA
>NZ_JBSWSZ010000142.1:0-2812 GCF_056158285.1 Pseudoalteromonas sp. AWM4_233
CGGCCTTTCGCCCCAGGCAATGAACCTGTCAGAAAAACCCTCCGATAAACACAATCGTTCCGACCATATATCCGTAAAGGTTTAAATCAACATGTGTCAACATTCTAGTGCCAATAAAAGAAAGAATAGCTAATGCTGTAACAGATAAAAACATCGACTTGGCAAAATGAGATGCAAACGCATTGTTTAATGTGTTTCCCGTTTTTTGGTTGACTGCGGCTTTTGCCTGCATATTAACTCCTCCTCATTCACAAACAATTACCTTAACCTTATTGTAAAAGCGGGAGGAGTTTTTCAATATCAGGGAACTTCCCCATTAGAGGGGGGAAATTCCCCTATCTTTAAGAAAGGATATTAAATGAGCATGTTGTTGCAGAGTTGTGTCAACTAAAAAAAGACCTTCTCAAAGGTCTTTGCAGAAAAATTGAAACTTTTTCCAAAATCAGGCGTATTTCTAATAAGGAGGCGGAATTATGAAAAAAAATATATTTATATTGTTTATTACATTAGCTGCAGAAGCTCTGATTACCCTGATCGCTTCAAGTGCCTTTTCAATCCGATTCATCGAAATCATGTTTTTTTCAGGTGTGGTTTTTACAGCTTTGACCGTATGGTTTTCAAGCACCGGCGGTATAGTGACGAGGTTTATGGACAGCACCGCAAGTGCCATGACAGGATTCTTATCTGAAAAGGGAGGAGTTCAGCTTTAGGCCTAATTATGCTGTTCTCGGCTCGGTTATCTTTTTACTTATTGGTCTTGTATTCTTTATCTTACTGTTAACAAATGTCATTCCTCCAATTTAAGCATTATGGTACAATCATGAAAAGGAGTTGGTCATATGGCTAAATCAGCTGCGAAGAAGTTAAGGGAAAAAGCAGTACGTGAGGGAAAAAGAAACCCTGAGTGCAATCGAAGCCCATTTGCGTATGCGGACATGCGCACAAGGAAAACAAAAACCAAAAAAGAACAATTATACAGGAGCAAATATAAGAACCGTTATTCTGATGAAAACAGAACAGACGGTTCTTTTTTTATGTATTCTCTTTTCAAAACCGACCAGTCCGATTAAAGACCGGTCACATTTTTCCGATTATAAAATTCCCATCCCTTCTATATGTCTCCGGGCTTCTTCATCACCGAGTTCATAAATCATTTTATATATGCCTTCCATGGATGCATCATATTCATCATTTTTGGACTCCTTGTGGTATTCCAGGAAAGGGACATGTGCACGGGCAAATGTTTTTAGATCTGCATCATAATTCTCATTAATGTATTCATTTAACTGAGCCAGTTCTTCATCTGTGGCAAAAATTCTAAACTGCCATTCGGCTGTCTTCAACCGGTTCTGTGTAGATCTGCGCATTTTCAATATCTATATAATATGTTTTTTTTGTCTGGTCCATTGTTTTTCATCTCCTCTATCTTTTATACGGTATTTACCACAATCTGAGGCAGTTTAACCATTTAATATTCAATGACATTTTAAGACACTTGTTGGGCATGATATAGCTGTGCAATACAAGGAAGGCGGCACAAAAAATGAATCTTTTCGGGAGGTATACAATGGGTATTTTAAGCGGAAATCCAAAGGACGAGCCTTTGCATTATGGCGAGGTTTATAGCACATGGTCTTACTTGCTGGCAGGAAAGGGAATGGCCTCTGCCTATCAAACGATGCTTAGCCACTCTGGGGATGGGGACTTGAAAAAAATGCTTGAAGAAGCCATCCGCCTCTGCAAGCAGGAACAGGAGCAAATTGAGGAGATGCTAAAGGAAAACGGGATCGCCCTTCCTCCCTCACCTCCTGACAGACCTGAAGCTTGTGTAAACGATATTCCTGCTGGCGCCAGATTTATGGATCCTGAAGTTGCTCGAAGGTGCTGAAGCGTTGAAACCTTTGTCCTCTCTTAACCTTAGCAATACGTAACTGAACGAAGTAACAGGACAAAACAATAGCATTACGAATCGCTAAAGGTTAATGACGGTTAGATTCACCTCTTACACAGCACCTAGCGGGAAAACGAATGCTTTTACCACCATCTTCGATTACTTGAACAAACTCGTAATCGCCTCGATAGTAAGCCATGCATTCGTCATAGCTTAAAGATAAATAAAAATAGTACTCTATCATTTATGCGTTTAATGCCTTATCCACTTTTTCAAATAAGTCATCACTCAAGTTATCAATTCTCGCAATACGCTGTAACTGAGCCTGTATTAATTGCTGACGGGAGCTGTCATAACGTTTCCATGACATAAACGGCGTCACCATTCTCGAGGCATTCTGTGGGTTAATTGCATTTAGCTCAATTAATAAATCTGCAAGTAGTTCATAGCCCTTTCCATCAATACGATGGAATTGAGCAGGATTACTGCGCGCAAATTGACCAACTAAAGCGCGCACTCGGTTTGGATTTGATTTATCGAAACAAGGGTGATCATATAAAGACTTTATTAAGTCAATCGCGCCATCATTATCTGTAGTCGCTTGAAGTGCAAACCATTTATCCATGACTAAAGCATCATGTTGCCATTGCGCATCGAATTGTGAAATGAAACTGTTCAGTAATTTCATGATTGGCATTTTTTACCGCTTTAACGTATAATTTGAGTGTCATATTGTCTTGCTGGCTATTTAACAAAGTAACCAATCGTTACCTCATCATTTTCAATAAGTGCCAAATAATACAGTGCCGTTGCTTTTAAGCTCCTGGCTGCAACCGCATTAGAGGTGCTGTGTAAGAGGTGAATCTCTGAACCGTCGTTAACCTTAGCATATGTAACTGGTTAAGTACGTTAACATAACAC
>NZ_JBSWSZ010000143.1:0-5544 GCF_056158285.1 Pseudoalteromonas sp. AWM4_233
CGGCTTTATGATTGGGGAACACGGCCTAATTGATAATGAGAAATGCTTATGAAAGCTCTATAAAGGTACCGCTTGTTATAAGTGCTCGCGCTCTACTTCCTGAAGGAGAGAGCAACCATACATTAGTGCGAAACCTTGATTCAGCCCCAACATTTTACTTTAGACCTTGCTGGTATAGCGGCACCAAGTGACTTCGAAGGGAAAAGCTTCTTACCCGTTGCCACTGGTGCAGTAAAGGAAGAAGAGTGGAATGCCCCAGACTTTGTGTACGAGTATTACTGGGAAATATTCATTTCCTATGACCCCAACCACATTCTCAATACGACGCTAGGCGACCTTAAATACATTCAGTACCACGGCGTTTGGGACATAGATAGAACTGTATGATTTAAGTACTGACCCCGATGAGCGAAAAAAACTTAATTCGCCACCCTGATTACGCAGAAAAGCTGCTTCCTCCTCGCAAGGCGCTCTATCAATCTTTATTTCCAGCAACAGGTGCAGTAGCCTTCGGTTCCTTTCAACGCTCGCCTTTCAGAGGGGTTGAACTTACGCAAAAAAGAGGGTTCAGAAGCTGCTCCCTTTCCCGATTGGTGGAAAGTAGAACCTAATAGATTTGATAAATACAACGGCTTATTCCCTGATACTCCTTTGAAGATAGAAAAGGAAAGAAAAGGTGAGCTTTACTTTCCCTTCATGGAAAGTCTGAATAAAAACAACTAGGAGAAAGTTTGTGCAACAAGCAAACACTAACGAAAACCGATTCACTATTATTCTTGTCAGCTTGGTAGCGACTATTGGCGGTTTTTTATTTGGTTTCGACAGTGGCGTGATTAATGGGACCATCGAAACGGACCGCAATCGGCGTTTAATGCCGATGATGTAGGCACAGGTTTTAACGTTGCATCAATGCTATTAGGTTGTGCCATTGGCGCTTTTTTTGCGGGGAAATTAGCAGATATTTTTGGGTATGGAAGCCTGCTGATTGTCGCAGCAGTTTTTTTTATTATCTCAGCATCAGGCTCTGGGCTCGCTAAGTAGCTCGATTGAATTTGTTATATACCGCGTACTTGGAGGGATAGCTGTAGGGGCAGCTTCGCGTCATGTCACCTGGCTCAGATTGCAGAAATTGCACCAGCTAGATACAGGGGCGCTTTGGCGACTATTCAACAAGTTGCCATTATTACTGGTCTCTTCTCGGGCATTTGTTAGCAACTATGCATTGGCGCTATCGGCAGGCAAATCAACTGGCATCGTGTGGGCAGAATTTGAAGCCTGGCGTTGGATGTTTTGGGGTAGAACTTGCCCCAGCGAATTCGTTTTTTTTCGCACTGTTCTTTATACCAGAAAGCCCAAGATATTTAGTTTTCTCTGGAAAACAAGAAAAAGCCAAAAGCGTGTTAAGTGCGCTTTTTGGAGAACAGCAGGCCAATCTTATATACCACGAAATATCTGACTCGCTGCAAGCTGATCATAAGCCTTCAATGCGAGACATTTTCGACACATCAACGAACAAAGTTAGGCCCGTTGTGTGGGTAGGTATTGGTCTAGCCGTTTTACAACAGCTTGTTGGTATAAATGTGGTGTTTTATTGACGGTGCCGTATTGTGGCAAGCCGTTGGGTTTACAGAGTCAGATGCATTACTAATAAATATACTCAGTGCAGGGCTAAGTATCTTTGCTTGTATTATTACCATTACCTTGATCGATAAATGGGGCCGAAAGCCCATACTCACTGTCGGCTCTGTCGGTATGGCAACAGCACTAGCGTTAATGGTTATCGCATTTCAAAGCGGACAATTTATAGAAGGACAGCTTCAGCTGCCTGGTCATATGGGAACACTCGCTCTAGTGGCGGCTAATGTTTACGTTTTCTTCTTTAACTTATCGTGGGGGCCCGTGATGTGGGTAATGTTAGGTGAAATGTTTCCTAATCAAGTAAGGGGGTCTGGTTTAGCTATAAGTGGCCTTGCACAGTGGAGCGCCAACTTCCTCATTACAATAACCTTCCCAATATTGCTTTTAGCAATTGGTTTGGTTGGTGCTTATAGTCTTTACGCGCTTGCTGCATTTTTATCTATTTTCTTTGTCGTGAAGTTCGTGAAAGAGACGAAAGGCAAATCACTTGAAGCAATGTAACAGCAACACCAAAAGTGACGCTATTGTCATCAACTCTCGTCAAGCAGGGAAATGGTTCACGACGGAGGTCAAAATTGACCGCTAAAAATCTCGAGCTCTATGTAGAGAATAGCTTTGACGAGTTCGAAGCTTTCTTTCATGGCGAAGCACTGACCGTTCGTAGTCAGCTACACGGGTGGAAGGTACTACCTCATCGTCACAAGGCGCTTTGCCAAATTTTTGTTATCACGACCGGCGGTTGCAGAGTTCAACTCGATGACAGAAATACGATAGTGACCGCTCCCTGCGCGCTTTTTATACCTGAAAATGTTGTTCATGGATTTGATTGGGAGGTGGGGTCGAAAGGGCATGTATTATCTGTTGTTTCACCGGTGGTAAAACAAATAGCACAGAATGTAGATTCCTTGGGTTTCATTGACGATGCATTGATAGGGAATTTAGACGGAAAGTACATACATGATATCGTCTATTTGTGCCAAAAGCTGGAAGACGAAGCCCGGAACGTCTTCGCTTGTAGCGGGGCGATGACAATAGCATTACTTCAACAACTTTTAATTATCCTCGGTAGGGTTGAGCCATCAACAAGTCAACCTGTGATTAAGCCGTCTAGATCTGAACACAAAGTCCGCTTTTACGAGATGCTAATTAAGAAGTATGGATGCGAACAACACAAAGTGAAATGGTACGCGAATAAGATAGGAGTAAGTAGCGCTCATCTTAATGTAATTTGCAGGCAGTATTCTCAATCGAGCGCTTCAGAATTGATTTACAGGTACTTATTAGATGAGGCGAAAAGGCTTTTGATTTTTTCGAATATCAACATCTCTGCCATAGCAGAGCGTCTGGGTTTTCAAGACCAAGCTCATTTCACTAAATTTTTTAAGAAAGCGACTCACTATACACCTTCTAGTTTCCGCAAAAACCACAAATAAAATGGCCCGCCCTAGAGGATTCGAACCTCTGACCTCGGCCTCCGGAGGAGGCGACTTTGCGAAATTAAACAGGCCTATTGATTGGTTTTCCCAGTAAGTACTGCCTGATTGAGCAGATTCTAAGTCACACCTGCCAAACATCTAAAACGCCATTTATGATTAGTTAATTGACACTTTTAATTAAGTAGCCATGCTAAAAGGTAACTTTCATAACTACTCTTGAATAAAGTTGAATCTCAAACCAGAAATACCATCTTTATCTGTCGTTAAAAAACATATTAAGTTAAATCGTATTCTCTTTTGTTTTTTAATTTACTTCATTTCGCGCTTTACATACTTAACAAGAAAGTGAAAGTTAATCGAACGTTAGCGACCGTACCTCTACCGTGATATTTTATGATTGTTTTTTGTTACTTTTGGCTTTCTTAATTAATGTTACGACTGTGCTTTTTACTCACTCTTATTGGTATTTCGTTCAACTCTTTTGCGAACGAGGCGCACCAGTGTGGTGCTTGTCATGAGAAGGAGTTAAACGGTTGGCTCGAGTCTGACCACAGTAAAGCAATGGCTATTGCCTCAGAAAGCACGGTTCTAGGCGATTTCAATGACACGACGTTTACACACTTCAATCAAAAAGCCACATTCTTTAAAAAAGAAAACAAGTTCTTTGTAAAGTTTCAAGAAGATAAAACTGAGCCAATAGATTACGAAGTCAGCTATGTGTTCGGTCACTTCCCTCTTCAGGAATATCTCATCAAAACTGGACGGGGAAAATGCAGGTCTTTCCATTTGCATGGGACTCAAGAGATAAGTCGAGTGGCGGTCAAAAGTGGTACCCCATATATCCCGACGAGGAGATAAGCAGGCAGGATAGGCTGCATTGGCTTCAACCTTTGCAAAACTGGAATGGTATGTGTGCGGACTGCCACTCATCAGGATTAAAGAGAAACTATGATGATGAAAAAGACACTTTTAGTACTGTGTGGAATGAAATTAACGTTTCTTGTCAATCATGCCATGGTTACGTTGACGACAATCATTATGCTGGTAACGGCTCTACTCACTCGGTTCTTTCTGAGAGCGAACAGCAAGATATTGGCAACTGGCTGTTAGGCAAAGGCAAAAAGATAGCCACGTGGGAAGGTCCTGAACGCGATAATAGCTTCATGGAGCGCTGTTTTGCATGTCATTCACTTCGCACCCCACTCACCGACGGTATTACGCCATCCGAACCGTTCTTATCGCAATTCAAGCCTGCTTTGTTGACGACGCCTCAATATCATTTAGATGGTCAGATACAGGGTGAAGTCTACGTTTATGGCTCATTTTTACAGAGCAAAATGTTTGAGGCCGGCGTGAACTGTAACGACTGTCATAACCCTCATACTGCGAAAGTGAAAGTCGAAGGAAATGGATTATGTTTACAGTGCCACCAAGCATCAGCATACAATGACATCAAGCATCATAAGCACGAACCCGATAGCCAGGGCTCACAATGTGTAAATTGTCATATGCCTACGAATACTTACATGGGCGTTGATAAACGAAGAGATCATAGTTTCAAGGTCCCAGCACCGCACCTTACTGAAAAATTTGGCACGCCTAACGCCTGTAATAGCTGCCACGAAGACAAAGGCCCGCGATGGGCGCAAGACAAAATCGACGAGTGGCATGGCCCGTCAGCGCCTTCACACCCTGCTGAAATGCAATATATGGTATTGCTAAGTGGCGACACCTTGACACCCAATAGTCACTTTTCCTTAGCAAAAAACAAAGCACTGCCTGATATAAAACGAGCGACTGTCGTTTCACTGCTTCCCGCTTCAGTTCAAAATCTAGCGTATAAGTATGCCAAAATGCTGGCCAATGACGAGAGCCCGCTAGTTCGTCTAGCATTTTCCGATATTTCATTTCTTGTCGATAAACACAGACGCGTCGAAAGCTTCTAAAAGCGCTTTTAGCAGATGAATATAAAGCGATTAGGGTCTCGGCTGCTGAACAGCTCATTGCTTCGGGAAAAGTAGCACTTATTCCCGCAACTGTATTAGACGAGTTATAAGGTGCTGAGTGGAAGTGTTGGGATGCTTGTATTAACCTTAGCAATACGTAACTGAACGAGTAGGGTCATAGTTCATATCTCGCGGGAAGAAGTGGTTACCAACACGGTTGCCATCAGCGTCTAGAGGACGAGGATCGACTACTTTATCTTCATCTAAATTGCTAGGTAAATCGACATTTGCTTGCCAACCTTGAATATTAGCCCCTTGCTGTTGAAAATCACGACGATGATGGTTAAAAGAAATGGCAAAGCCCACTGTATCATCTAGATATGTGTTTGAATAAAGTGCTGAGAACTGAGGGGTGACATCCTCACCCGCTTCATTTGATGAATCATGAATAGCCTTAGCCGAAACCGAAAACTTCTCTGTTGAGGTGCTGTGTAAGAGGTGAATCTAACCGTCGTTAACCTTTT
>NZ_JBSWSZ010000144.1:0-6828 GCF_056158285.1 Pseudoalteromonas sp. AWM4_233
GTCTCCACTAGGCATTGAAGTCACAGACGCGCCAGCTTTTTGGAGTACCTTGCCACCGATTCCAGCGAAACGGATTTTCAGCCCTCCTAAGTCTTCCATGGTGTTGATTTCTTTTTTGAACCAGCCTGCGGTTTCTGGACCGATCACGCTGCATAGCACTGGGTGGATGTTGTGCTTAGCGTAAAGCTCTTCGCCCAAGGCTTGGCCGCCACCTTCGTACCACCATGCAGCGTATTCCCATGGTTCCATACCAAATGGTACGGCAGCCAATAGAGCTGCAGCAGGAATACGCCCCTGGTCGTATGCTAGCCATGCGTAACCTGCATTGAGCTGTTTATTTTTCACCGCTTCGGTAATGCCGAATGGCGGTACGATTTTACCTGGCTCGTAAACTTTGAACTGGATATCGCCACCAGTAGCTTCCTTGATTTGTTCGGCAACTAACTTGATTGGGTCTCCTAGTCCGGGCAAATGAGTACCAAAGACAGCTTGAACTTTCCAGCGAATTTTTTCGTCAGAGGCGAGTGCGCCAGTAGAGGAGATAGTCAAGACAGTAGCAACTGCGGTCAGTGGTCACGGTGTGCTTGAGCAAGCGTTTGATGCGTAGCATTGAAATGAATCCTTTGGTTGTGTATCGGGGTTGCCCGAGAGTTATTTTTATATTTTTACACTAGATCGCATCATAACGATACAAAAGCTATGCATTATATAAGTTTTGTAGCGTCGTCAATATTCTTTTCAACCAAAAACGATACTAAAATTATCATTTTTAACAAAAAGTGTTGTTTTCCAATGCGTTAGTTGCTTGAAAAATGTTCAAAATAATTGAGTTACGATAAAAGTCGTAGAGGAGTAGAAGTGGAATAGGCTATTTTGAATAGAAGTCTATAAAATGACGATAAAATCTGATTAAAGTAACGGAAAGTATAGGTAAAGTGCTGGGTTATATTCTAATCCGCTACTTCATCAGCCCTTTGCTAAAGGTGGAGTCTTTCTCATACCCATTCACAAAGTGTGGGCTTATATGGTGACGTTTGAAGACCGTTGCCAACATCAAGAAATTCGCGAATTCTTTCAAAATATAGCCAAGTGCCTACAAAATTATTGAGCATAACAAAAAGTAGGTCGATTCAATCGTCCCATACTACTTAGAGTATTTTTAGGCTCTCAGCTATTAAACGGATTGGATTTCGTCAAAGTGCTCCACGAATGATGCTGACGGTCTGGGGTTTTTGTTTCACAGGTTCACGGTTGATACCAAGCAAAATCAGAGCCGAACAGGGACAACACTGCTGCGGTAGCTGGAATCCAAGCATAGCCCAAACCTACGGTAATCACTGCACCACCTAGTGCTGCCCCTAAAGCATTACCTAGATTAAACGCACCGATATTGATAGATGAAGCTAGGCCAGGGGCTTTGTCTGCAATGGTCATTACTTTCATTTGTAATGGTGGACCAATCATGAAGTTCACAACCCCCCAAATGAATACGGAGACAATGGCTGTGATCATATTGACGGTTATAAAACTAAAAGAAAGCAAAATAATGACTTGTCCAATCAGTGAAACGGTAAGTGATAGATCAGGCGAGCGATCGGCCAACTTACCGCTTACGAAGTTACCGATGGTGAAGCCAATGCCAGCAATCATCAACAAGTAGGCGATATTAGCCTCTGGAATTTTCGCAAGCGTTTGAAGGATAGGAGTCACATAGGTGTACAGGGTAAACATGGACCCAGCACACAAAATGGTGGTGAAGAATGTTCTCAACGCGGCGGGCTGCATAATCGCTTGCAGTTCTTGCTTAACGTTTGGACGGTTTGGCTTTTCCATATGAGGTAATGTGCGTAATAAGCCGATCATGGCGACCAGTCCAAGTGCAGAAGTGGCAGCAAAGGCGATGCGCCAATGAATACTTTGGCCTAACCATGTGGCAATCGGAACACCGATGATATTGGCGATTGTAAGCCCTAGAAACATGGATGCCACGGCAGATCCTTGCTTGCCAACTGGTGCAAGCTTCATGGCAACGAGAGCGCCAATGCCAAAGAAAGCACCATGGGACATGCTAGTGACGATGCGAGAAATCAGTAATGTGGTGTAGTCAACAGAAACCGCTGACAGTAAATTGCCGACGAAGAATACTGCCATCAGTGCAATCAATGACGCTTTATGGCTAAAACGAGTCATATACAACGTGACAAGAGGCGCACCAAACATGACACCGACGGCATAAGCACTGATTAACAAACCTGCTGTCGGTATGGAAACATCGACCCCTTCAGCAATCGTTGGTAGCAGGCCCATAGGGAAAAATTCGGTGGTGCCGATGCCGAAGGCACCCAAAGCGAGAGCAAAAACGCCCCATTGATAAGCTTGCATGGCAAATCCTTAAAAAAATTCTTAAGCAAATAAGGTTGAATAACGATCTAGAGCGTCAAAAGAAGGTGGAAACTACGCGTAAACACCCCCTTTAACAATGAAGGCAGGTATATTTACTTATTATTACAAAACTTTTGCCAAAAGAAGGAAGGCAAATTGATAATTCGTATTGCTTACTTAATGTTGAGTGCCATCGTGCTTGCGAGTACTTGGTTTTCTTTGGGACAACCGAATGGGTTCGATCAAACGGTTTTGTTGCTATTTAGAGACGACTCTTTAAATCTCATTGGCCCACACTGGTTGTCCGTTATTGTAAGGGACATCACGGCGCTGGGGAGTAACTGGGTATTACTGTACATCATGATAAGTCTATCAGCTATCTTGTGGTGCTCTCAGCGACGGTTGGATGCGACGAAAATACTAATAATGACCGTTGGTGGCGTTGTCATTAGTCTGGGATTGAAATATGTTTTCGATCGAGCAAGGCCAGATCTTGTCCCGCACTTGATTGAAGTCTACTCCCCCAGTTTTCCTTCCTGGACACGCCAGTATGTCAATGGTGTGCTTTTTGGGGATGGCGGTCGTATTATCACGCAATTGGGCTCACGCTCAGGCAAGGCATCTATTTATCATAATGGCAATTTTCAGCGCGGTATTGGTAGGTGTTAGCAGAATCATGCTTGGGGTTCATTGGCCCACGGATGTTATTGCTGGTTGGGGGATTGGTATTCTATGGGTTCTCTTTGTTAACCAATTTGGCTCACGCTTTGAAGCGTGAGCCAAACCAAAACTAGGATTTAAACTGGTTAATAGTCTTGTCTAATGATTGAGAGATACTGGCAATGTCTTCGCTTTGGCGCAGTATTTTATGGGAGCCTGCACCGGTTTGCTCAGAGATGGCGCTGATGGCGTGAATGTTGTTATTTATTTCATTGACCACAGCGCTTTGCTCAGAAGCTGCAGCAGCAATCATTGTGTTCATTTCACGTATTTGATCGACACTTGAAGCGATGTCTTCTAAGGCATGAGCTGCTTTGTTTGCGTCCTCTACACTGTCGTCGGCTTGGGCTTTGCTGATTTCCATTGCTTGAACCGCTTCGCTTGAAATTTGTGATAGGTTCTCAATGATGGTACGAATTTCTTCCGTAGATAATTGTGTGCGGCTGGCTAAGCTTCGCACCTCATCTGCAACCACAGCAAAGCCTCTTCCTTGCTCGCCAGCTCGAGCTGCTTCTATCGCTGCGTTCAGGGCTAATAAATTAGTCTGCTCAGCAATATCACTGATTTCTTGGGAAACGCGCCCGATTCCTTGAGCGTCTTCAGCTAACTTTTTGACAACGCCTGTGGCAGCATCAACCTTCTGAGCTAATTCTGCATTGGTTTGTGCTACATGAAGGACCATATTTTTCCCGTCATCGGCTAACTCTTTCGTTCCACTTGCGCTGACTTCAGCATTGGCTGCATTGCGGGCAACTTCCTCAGCCGCATTGGATAGCTCTTGAATGGACTGCGCCAATAACACACTTTCATTTTTCTGCTTATCAACGCCTTCGCTAGTCTCTCGGGTGACCTCAGCAAGCTGGTCTGCAGATTGACTTAAGTTATCCATGGTTTGAGTTAAGTTATGAATCGTTGGCTGAAACCGGTTTAGCATATTGTTGGTGGCTTCTCCCACCATACGAAATTCATCTTTTGAACCGAGCTGAATACGGGGGCGGAGGTCTGCATTCTCACCGATGACAGCCATGGTGTCCTTCAAGCGGTTGAGTGGCTGTATTAGTACCTTAAGCATAATGAGGTAAATGATGAGTAAGCCCGCTAAGATTGCAACAAAGTTGATGGTTGAATTTTTGATGATGGCGCTCTCAATGTCTTGATCTCGCTGCGCCATTGAATAAGTAATGCGAGCCGCGCCAAGTACGGTACCTTCGGCAACGGGGTGACAGGTAAGACAGTTTGTTCCATGACGATTTTGGGATGCCTCGAATGGCAGGATCAAGGTGATGTGCCGTTCACCGTCTACTTTACTGACATCAATAATGGTTTCACCAGACAGCGCTCTTCGGTCCAAGTCATCTTGCGCTTTTTCATGATCAAAACCCGGTCCGTAGATATTGCTGACGGCCTCCCCACGTAGCATGCGGACACTTGCGATGCCTTCGCGTTGGGAGATTTTCTCTCGGAGAATTTCTCGGCTTGCCATGGCACCGGTAAACATCAGGGCGTTCATGCTGTCCATGTAGCCGTTGGCAATATCCAGTAACTGATGCTCGGTTAGGTCTAAAAGCCGCTCTTTTTGCTGGTAGGAAGAGTAGAGATTTAACGCCGTGATAATCAAAAAAAGGATAGCTGCCATGGGCAATAGAATCTTCCAACGTACTGATATGTATTGGCGCATAGACCATTGGCCTCTTGTATAGTCATGGGAGTGCATAAAAAGTACACGTATTTGGAGTTTAAGATGGATTGCTTGGGGGGAGTATTGATCTAGCTCTATGTTTGTTGACTTTATCTAATGTGTCAGAAGCTGTCGCAAAGCCTCTTTTGTTATGCAATCTCATTGGGGGGGAGTGATACCATCAAATTTTTTCTAATGCCAAAATCCAATGTCTCGTTCAAACGCGTTTCCATCACAAGCTAGCCAATCAAAGCCCTCGACCAACAAAAATAAATGGTGGTATTGGGTGGCGTTATTTCTTTGTTCTGGTGTGTTGGTAGCAACTATGGAGTATGTTCATGCTCCGGCAGCATTCCTGCTAGGCCCCATGATTGCAGCCATTACCTTGGTTGTTTCAAATCATCCTATGTCTTTGCCCGTGATTCCATTTAGGTTAGCCCAAGTGATGGTGGGATTAATGATGGCATCACATTTACCCATTTCGACATTTGCTGATATCTCTGCCCAGTGGCCAGCATTTATCTTTGGCACACTTATGACTATGGTTGCTTCAGGCCTTGTTGGTGTTGTGCTAACGAAATCGAAATTATTGCCTGGAACGACGGCTATCTGGGGGACTTCTCCTGGGGCGGCAGGGGTAATGACGATAATGAGTGAACATTACAAAGCCGACATGCGTTTGGTGGCGGTAATGCAATACACTCGGGTTGCATTTTGTGCGCTAGCTGCGATGCTGACGGCAGGGCTTTTGGTAGATTCAGAGGTTTTGCAAATTATCCCTCATCAGTGGTCAGTTATCAGTTGGTCATCGTTTTGGATGACTCTCATAACGGGGTTAGTATGCCTGGCACTTGCGAGTCGTTTCAGTGTGCCTGGAGGTTTTCTATTAATCCCAATGTTTACAGGCTTCTGCCTGCAATCGTTAGGTTGGTTAACACTTGATTTACCTGAGTCGTTGCTTGTGGTGGCTTTTGCAATAATGGGCTGGGGAATTGGTTTTCGTTTCAGTCCTGACGTATTAAGGCATGCGCTACGCGTATTTCCATATATTGTATTGTCTATCGGCTTTTTGCTGCTTATGAATGCGTTGGTTGCTTGGGTTTTAACGTTATGGATCGATATTGATTTTCTTTCTGCGTTTTTAGGGACGAGCCCTGGTGGCGCGGATTCAGTTGCGATTATTGCGGCCAGTATTCCCGTCGATACCAGTTTTGTGATGACTATGCAGGTATCACGCTTTCTGTTGGTTATGATTGCAGGTCCGCTTCTGGCGCAATGGTTGTCTAGATCTTTTATGGAGAAAGCAGATTGATTCGTGCGATACAGCCAAGTGATTGGCCTACTATTATGATGATTCAAAAGGAAGCGTACGATGATATTACGCCAGAACCTTTGTCTGTTCTGCAAGGCAAGTGGCGTCGCTCTCCTGAGCTTTGTTTTGTTTACGAGAATGAGGGTGTGATTCAGGCTTATTTGCTAGCGCATACTTGGGCAGGAACAGTATTACCCAGTTTGGGTGTTGAACTAGAGAACGGAGTGGGTGATGAGTATGTGTTTCTTCACGACCTTGCCGTGTCGAGTAAGGTTCAAGGCAGTGGAATTGGACCTAAGCTGGTAGAACAGCTTTTTCTGAACTCTGCTAAGGCTGGTCTTCACGCTTTCTTTTTAGTATTGGTGCAAGCGAGTGTGGGCTACTGGCAACGTTTTGGTTTCTGTTCTATACCACAAATCGTCTCATCGAGTTATGGTGAAGATGCCGTGGTAATGCAGATGCTGGAGGAGGAAGCGAATGTCATGTTATGAGGCACTAATTCAGTACGTGGAATCAAAGCCGGAAGCGGTTTCTGAGTATCCGTTTGGCCCTGAAGCTCTGGTCTACAAAGTGTGCGGAAAAATGTTTGCGCTGTTTACTGAGGTGGAAGGCTGTGTACGGGTGAATCTAAAATGTGAACCAGATCATGCCATTGAGCTACGCAGCATCTTTGATGCGGTGAAACCTGGATACCATATGAATAAAAAGCATTGGAACAGCGTTTATTTAGATGGTT
>NZ_JBSWSZ010000145.1:0-2366 GCF_056158285.1 Pseudoalteromonas sp. AWM4_233
CCACGCGTACGTATTGCTAAGGTTAACGACGGTTAGATTCACCTCTTACACAGCACCTGTCGGGCATGGACTTGATCAAATACGTGCGGGCACAACAAAAGCACATTGGTATTGTCGTTGCCACCGCGTATGGCTCAATTGAGCACGCCGTTGAAGCTATCGAGCTCGGTGCCGATGACTACCTGAGTAAGCCTTTTCAGCGCCAAGAGCTACTGTTGGCACTTGCTAAAGCCAATAAGGCTAATCAATTACGCCTTGCCAACCAGCAGCTCAGCTCACAAATAAGCGAGCAAAATAAGTTGGTCGATATCATTGGTCATGCTCCATGTATGCAGAAAGTCTTTCAACGTATAGAACGTGTCAGTGCTACCAGCGCCACGGTGTTAATCAGTGGTGAAAGCGGCACGGGTAAGGAGCTTGCTGCGCGCGCGCTTCATCAGCTCTCAAATCGTAGTAAACAACCCTTTATCGCCATTAACTGTGGGGCTATTCCTGAGAATCTAGCAGAATCAGAACTCTTTGGCGCACTCAAAGGGGCCTACACCGGGGCAAACCAAGACAAACTCGGTAAATTTTCAGCAGCCAACAAGGGCACGATTTTTTTAGACGAAGTGGCAGAGCTGAGCCTAAATGTACAAACTAAACTACTGCGCTTATTACAAGAAGGTGTGGTGACGCCGGTAGGTGATACCAAAGAGCATAATATCGATGTCCGAGTGCTTTCATACAGGTGATTGGAAAATTGATCACAGCCCAGTGATTGGTGAGCGTTTCTCACCAGCGGTGTTAACCACATTACGACAACGTAATGTTCAAGCATTGGTTTGCGACTCGACGAATGCGTTGAAGTTTGGTCACTCGGTATCGGAGTATGACTGTTATAAAGCCTTATTAGAGGTTATTAAGGACGAATCAGGGCGAGTGGTCGTAGGCTGCTTTAGCAGTAATATTGCCCGCCTAGTATCGCTTGCCAACATCGCTAAAGAAACAGGACGTTACCTAGCTCTGATCGGGCGCTCTTTACAAAATATGGTCAGCGCTGCGCGTGTAGCCGGTTATTGGCCTGAAGATGCGCCATTGATTGACTCGAGCCACTTAGGCTACTTGCCTGCAAATGAAGTGTTGGCAGTTGCCACAGGCAGTCAAGGCGAGCCGAGGGCTATGTTAAACCGCTTAGCTCGTGATGATTGCTTTGATTTAACCCTCGAAAAAGGCGACTTAGTGTTGTTTAGTGCCATGATTATTCCTGGCAATGAGATGGCCATTGAACGGTTGGTGAACGCTTTTAAAGCTCAAGGAATTCGAACGTTACAAAGTCATGATATTGATCTGCCTATTCATGTGAGTGGTCATCCTTATGCGGATGAACTGACAGCAATGTACGATTGGGTGAGACCGCAAGTGGCTATCCCAACCCATGGTGAGCCTGAGCATATGGCTGCTAATGCCCAGATTGCTAAAGAGGCTCATGTGCCGAGACAGCTAACAGGGTTAAACGGTGATTTGTTTACCATTGCACCAGAAGTTGGTGTGCGAAAAGGCGTGGTATCGGCTCGTCGTATGGCGATTGCCAGAAATTAACTCTCTGAGAAATTGCGCTTCTCATAAAAAAGCCCATGAGCATAAGATCATGGGCTTTCTAATCTGTTTACAACGGTTGAACGTTACAGAACAACAGCCGTATCTTCTGCACAACCAAGCATCAGGTTCAGGTTCTGAACGGCAGCGCCTGAAGCGCCTTTGCCAAGGTTATCAAGCTTCGCGGATAGAACAACAGATTGGCCGTCTTCTGAAGCGAACACAGCGAGCTCTACTTGGTTCGTGTTTTCCAAGCCATGAGGGGTTAGGAAAGGTGCATGACTGTCTTTCACTTCATTGAATGGATGAACGGTCACGAAGTCTTCTTCTTCGTAAGTTGAAGCAAGGGCAGCGTGAAGTTTCTCACCAGTCATAGCGCCTGATAAGGTCACAGGAATGCTAATCAACATGCCTTGAGCGAAATTACCAACACTTGGGATAAAGATTGGTGTGTTATCTAACTGTGACCATTTTTGGATCTCAGGGAGATGCTTGTGCTTGAAGTTTAGGCCGTAAGTGCCGTAAGTCGCAGCATCTGGGTTACCTTCGTACTTTTCGATCAGTTGCTTACCACCACCGGTGTAACCTGAGATCGCATTCACGGTGTAGTGGCCATCTTTTGCTAGCAAACCTTGTTCAACCAGTGGCTTGAGTAGCAAGATAATGCCTGTTGGGTAGCAGCCTGGGTTAGAAACAAATTGTGCTTCTTGGATTTGCTCACGTTGGCTAGCATCGAGTTCAGCCAGGCCGTATACCCAGCCTTCTGCCACACGGTGAACAGAGCTGAC
>NZ_JBSWSZ010000146.1:0-3343 GCF_056158285.1 Pseudoalteromonas sp. AWM4_233
CGATGTTCCAACGCAGTTCATGAACGTTGTATTCTTTAATGTCCTTATTATGTATCGCTATCGTCCCATCAGTTGGATGAATGAGCCGGTTGATCATTTTCATCGTCGTTGTCTTTCCACATCCACTCGGACCGATCAGGGTGAGCAGTTCCCCTTCTTTCACCTCGAGATTTATATGTTTTAAAGCCGCCGTCCCATCCGGGTACGTTTTGGACACATCTGTAAAAGTTATCATGCATTTCCTCCATAAACTAAAGACCGTACTATTTACCCACATTCACACACCTTGAAACCTATTGCAATTATTCAACCTTCCCGCACAAAAGCGGTGGAAAAGCCTTGTCACAACTTTTCTGATTGGTATAATAAGATGTTGCGGCGTTTGATTTGCAGCTTTCCGTCATATACATAGAGGTTCTTGGAAGAAAGAGAAGCTGATAGAATTTTCCGTTCTTTCTCCAACGTCGTCATGATAAAATAAAAGAAAGTAATGAAGGAGTTGAACTTATTGGAATATCTACTCTATTCCCTTACCGCCTATCTCCTCGGCTCCATTCCATCAGGACTGATCGTTGGAAAAGTGGGTTATGGCACAGATATCAGAGAACATGGCAGCGGAAATCTCGGTGGGACGAATACGTTCCGCGTTCTCGGAGTAAAAGCCGGCTTGATCGTTACGATTGCCGATATTTTAAAAGGGACGCTGGCTGCCGCCCTTCCATTTTTTCTCGGAGCAGAAGTCATCCCGCTTATTATAGGTATTTTTGCCGTGATTGGTCATATGTATCCCGTATTTGCCGGGTTCAAGGGAGGGAAGGCCGTCGCTACGTCCGGAGGCGTGATTCTCGGAGTGAACCCTCTGGTGTTTCTTGTACTTGTGCTATCGTTTTTCATCCTATTATATTTGACCAAATATGTATCCCTTTCCTCAATGGTGTGCGGGCTTGTCGGGATAACAGCTTCCATCCTTCTGCAGGAGTATGGCTTGACGATGGTGATATCTGTCTTTACGATTTTTGTCATCTACCGGCACCGCTCTAATATTAAAAGAATCATCAATAAGACAGAACCTAAAATCACGTGGATGTAACACGAAAGCCTGTCCTCCAAGGATAGGCTTTCTTTAATTGAAGCATCCTAGATAGACGGCACATTTCCATAAGCATTCCATTGTCATTAAAGAAATACATAAGGTATACTTTGACATAGAAAGAAGGCCTGAAAGGAGTCCTTGCTATGAATAAAACCGAACTAAATCAGACAAAACAGCTGCCTACTAAAGAAGAAAGACATAAATTATTCGGGTCTGTCGATCCAGGTCCGCGCACGAAACCCGTTGAAAAAGATCAGATGGCTGATCTTCAAAATTCAAGAAAAGATTTTCTATTCGATATTGATATGGTCGGTATTTCCAACGTGAAGCATCCGATCCGTATCCCAAGCAGCATGACCCCGCAGATTCAAACGACCATCGGTACTTTTTCCTTTGGTTCCTCGATTGCTAAAGGCAGTAAAGGAACGAATATGAGCCGGTTCACTGAACAGCTTGATAAATATCACAACGAAGGTTTTGCCATAGATATTGAAACATTGAAGCAGTTCACCGAAGAACTGGCCGGACGCCTGAAACAGACGGACGCTGAAGTGGAAGTCACCTTCCCATGGTTCTTTGAGAGGAAAGGTCCTTATTCCGACCTGACAGGAATGAATCATGCGGATGCCACTATCCGGGTGGAGTACGATCAGGAGACCAGTCATGATGTCACGGTATCCCTGACTGGGAAAATTACGACGCTGTGCCCATGCTCGAAGGAAATCAGTGAGTACAGTGCGCACAATCAACGCGGGAATGTGACGATGACGGTCAAACTGACAGACGACTTCAATGAACAGGAGATCGATTGGAAAGCTGCCCTGCTGGAAGCCGCTGAAAGCAATGCAAGTGCCAGGATCCACCCGGTGCTCAAACGTCCGGATGAGAAAATGGTCACGGAGCAGGCCTATGAGAACCCTCGGTTTGTCGAGGATATCGTCCGTCTTGTCGCTGCCGATCTGTATGAATATCCATTTGTGGAATCCTTTGAAGTTCAGTGCCGGAATGAGGAATCGATTCACCTTCACGACGCAGTGGCTTCCTTGAGCTACGACAAGAAGCTGGAGCGTACACAGGAAGAACGATGAAACAGGTCATGATCGGCATGATCCGTTTTTATCAAAAGGGAATCAGCCCCTTTTTTCCACCGAGCTGCCGTTTTCAGCCTACCTGCTCCTCATACGGACTTGAGGCTTATAAGCGCTTTGGCTTTTTTAAAGGAACATGGCTGACGGCGCGGCGGATTTTAAAATGCCATCCTTTCCATCCGGGTGGATTCGACCCTGTACCGATGAAAAAAGAACACGCAGACAAGTAAAGCGGAGACGGAACGTTTACCTTCTCCTCTTTACGGATATAGCAGGATATAGATGATTTTTAATGACAGGAGTTGAGCTGAGATATGAATTTAACTGTAACCGAAGAAGCTGCCGAATGGTACGAAAATGAACTCGATATTGATGAACAGGCCCATCTCCGTTTTTACGTCAGGTACGGTGGGAGGTGCTGACGCAGGAAGTTACCAAAGTCCATTTAACCTTAGCAATACGTAACTGAACGAAGTGACGATAAAACGTATTGCTAAGGTTAACGACGGTTAGATTCACCTCTTACACAGCACCTATAGCTTAATTATTGCGCAAACATGGTACAAAATAAAGTTTTCGGCAGTAAAAAGCGGCAATTTTTTGCCGCTTTTTATTAAAGTACTGATTTTAGGAAATTTAAACTTTCAGCTCGATGTGAAATAAAAGGCGCATGTGACGCTTTTGATAAAACCTCTGCTTGGAAGTTAACGTTTAAGGCCTTCATTTTAGCAATGCTTCGTCTTGGCACTAAAGAGTCTAACTTCCCAAATAAGCCATATATTGGCTGTTCGAGCGTGCTAAAAACCTTCCGATAATCATCATTTAAAAGAATATCGAGCCCAGAACTCAACGCTTCGGAGTTTGCCTCTGGCGCTTCTAATAACCAAGCTCTTAATTGTTTAACATCTTGCTTAGCGTGTTCTGACCCCATAGCTTGTATCGCTAAAAAACGTTCTATAGTCTTTGCACTATTCTCAAGCAATTGCGCTTTAAAGTTTTCTAGCACCTCTACCTTAATACCTGACCAACTATCTGATTCAGCAAAAAACGGCGTTGAGGCAATTAGCACTACTTTGTTTACCTTTTGTGGATAGTACTTTGCAATATGAAGCGCAACCAAGCAGGTGCTGTGTAAGAGGTGAATCTAACCGTCGTTAACCTT
>NZ_JBSWSZ010000147.1:0-4405 GCF_056158285.1 Pseudoalteromonas sp. AWM4_233
ACAGGGAACCTGTTTGAAGCTGGTCAACTAGCTCAAACAGGTACTATTAAAACGCTAAATGGTATTGAAAGAAGCGGCTGGAAAAAGTGACTGATTTTAGGTGCAAAAAATGTCGTTATTAAAGGTGGCAAAGCTTTTTATCACGAGAAGGCAATTGACCTTTTCTATGATGGGCATGAATTTACGGTATTAGAAGAAGATAAAATCAACACAAGCTACAACCACGGTGCTGGATGTACGTTTGCTGCTGCTATTACCGCTAACCTAGCACATGGACGTACTGTAAAAGATGCTGTAAAGGGAGCAAAGAGATCTTGTAACAGCAGCGATCAAGCATGGCTGGAAACTCAATGAATATGTCGGTCCCGTCAGACGCTGGTGCTTATAATAAATATACGGGATCAATGAAAAAATTTTTAACACTATGGCACAAAAAAATCCAGGGCAGATTTTCCCCTGGATTTTTTGCCAAGATTAATGTATTCCTATTCGAACAAGGTCTCATTCTCTAGTTGAATGCTTTTCATCTCTGCACGCTCTCCAAAATGAATGTCCTTTAGAAGCAGGTTCGTTTCTAACAAAGATTGAAACGAACTAATCGACGGTTTTCATTTCTTCACTAGCAGCAAACGTAATATTTACCCGTTGGTCAACCGGTAAATTCAACTCTTTCCGATAGAGTTGCACTGCTCGTATAAGCTCGCGAGCTAAACCTTCTTGTTTTAATTCCTCCGTTAATTGCGTATCCAATAGAACGGTGAATGTCGGATTTGTAGCCATTTCGAGTCCTTTTTTTGTCACCTGCTTTACTAACAGATCTTCCTCCTCAAGTTGTAACGTCTCTCCAGACGGTAACGTTAATGTTCGATCTCCTTTTACGATCTGAGTGATTGCGTCTTCTGGTAATTGTTGCAATCTTTTCTGCACAATCCCTACATGCTTTCCTAATTTCGGACCGGCGACTGGGAAATTCAATTTAACTTCATAACGCACGTTTTCGCCCATTTCTGTTGCGACATCCACTCGCTTCACATTAATTTCGTCTTTAATAATATCCACATATTTATAGACATAGTTAGTGTGTAATGCATCGCTAACCACCGTTAAAGAAGCTAATGGTTGCTTTGTCTTTATTTTGGATTCGTTACGAGCTTGTCGTGCAAGTTCCACAACTTGGACTACGCCACTCATTTCTTTTTCCAATTGGTCATTAACCGCCGTTTCATCATAACTAGGAAAATCAACGAGATGTACACTTTCACCTGTTAACTTTACATGAATATCCTCGGTAACAAACGGAATAAACGGTGCAAGCAACTTACTCGTTGTTATCAATACTTCTCTTAACGTATGATAAGCAGCCAATTTAGTACTTCCCATTCCTTCACCCCAAAAACGGTCACGAGAACGACGAATGTACCAATTGCTTACTTGATCTACAAATTCCGCTAAAACCTTCGCGGCAGATGTAAACTCATAAGCATCCAAATAGTGATTCACCTGATTAACAACCGTCTGTTGACGAGATAAAACCCATTTATCCAACAATGTTTGCTCCCCTTTATCATGCTGATGAGGATCAAATTGATCAATAGCCGTATACATTGCATAAAAAGCGTACACATTTTGTAACGTATCGACCACTTTTGATTTGGCTTGAGCAACTAAATTTGCTGAAAAACGTTTATTGTTCCACGGTGCACTATCTGCTAATAAAGCCCAACGAAGCGCATCCGCTCCATACGTTTCCACCAGTTGCATCGGATCAATCACATTGCCTTTACTTTTCGACATTTTTTTACCATCTTCATCTAAGATATGTCCTAAAGATAACACTCGTTTATAAGAAGGTTTGCCGACGAATAAGGAAGCAACCGTTAATAAGCTGTAAAACCACCCTCTCGTTTGATCCACACCTTCAGCAATAATATCTGCTGGGAATTGTTTTTCAAATAACTCTTTGTTTGCAAATGGATAATGATATTGCGCAAACGGCATTGAGCCACTATCAAACCAGACATCAATTACTTCTTTTGTACGGTACATATCACTATGGCAGTGCGGGCAACAGAGCACGATCTTGTCTACGTATGGTTTATGCAACTCCAACGAATCAGGAACCGGATCTTTCGCATATGCTTGTAGCTCTTGAATACTTTTCGGAACTACTTGATGCTCACAGTCTTGACATATCCACACATTTAAAGGTGTTCCCCAGTAACGGTTTCTTCCTAAATTCCAATCCACCATATTTTCCAAAAAATTTCCAAAGCGACCGTGCTTCATATGCTCTGGATGCCATTCGATCTGTTCGTTATTTTGTAAGATCGTATCTTTTATAGCTGTCGTTCGGATAAACCAACCTTCCATAGCGTAATAAAGCAGCGGCGAATCACAACGCCAGCAGTGTGGGTAGCTATGCTCATATTTTTCCTTTGCAAACAACAAGTCTTTTTCCGCCAACATTTTAATAATTGCTACGTCGCTCTGCTTCGCTAATTGCCCTTTTAAAGGAAGCATATCTTCCTTATATCTACCCGTCTCATCAACGACATGAATAAAATCAAGATTATTTTCTTCTACCGCATGATAGTCATCTTCTCCATACGCAGGAGCAACATGAACAATACCTGTACCGCTATCGTTTGTAACAAACTGCGCACCAATGACTTGGTACCACACTTTACTTTAGACATTGGAAAAGGAGGTTGATAAGAAAGTCCAACAAACTCTTTTCCTTTATGCCAGCTTAACACGTCAGCTTCTTTACATATTGCTTGTAAACGATCAGCTGCTACAATAAACACTTGCTGATTTTGCTGAACTTTAACATAATCCATGTCAGGGTGTACAGCAAGAGCAATATTTCCGGTAACGTCCATGGTGTTGTCGTCCATCCTAAAAAGAATGTATTCGCAGCATCTTTTAGTGGAAATTTCACTGTTACAGATAAATCTTTGACATTTTTATATCCCTGTGCGACGTTCACTCGAGAACTTAGCGAGGTTTGACAACTTGGGCAATAAGGCGTTACACGATGCCCTTTATCTAATAATCCTTTTTTATGAATGGTAGCTAAAATATACCAAACACTTTCAATATAATTATTTTCAAGCGTCACGTACGGATCATCCATATCTACCCAGTACCCAATTGCCTCTGTAAATTTCCGCCATTGTTTTTCATAATCAAAGACACTATCTTTACCGGCTTCAATAAATTTTTCTACGCCATATGCTTCAATTTCTTGTTTACCGGAAATACCTAGTTTTTTCTCCACACCTAATTCAACGGGTAAGCCATGTGTGTCCCAACCCGCTTTTCTTAACACTTGAAAACCTTGCATTGTTTTATATCGCGCAACAAAATCTTTGATTACGCGACCAGCATCATGCCCAGCATGTGGTAAACCATTCGCTGTAGGTGGCCCCTCGTAAATACAAACGTTTCTTGTCCTTCCCGTTGTGTGATGGATTTTCTAAATATATTCTGCTGCTGCCACCACTTCTTAACCCGATTTTCCCTTCAACTACCGTTTCGTTTTCATGATGCTGAACCAAACCTAATCACTCCTTACTAGGTGCTGTCGATTCCGTTTGTAGTCGTCTGTTTAACCTTAGCAATACGTAACTGAACGAAGTAAATAGGACATAACGTATTGCTAAGGTTAACGACGGTTAGATTCACCTCTTACACAGCACCTAGCGGCTATTCATAGAATGCATATTATTGGTGAGTGCAACGGGCTTCTAGCGAGAGCTCTTGCTCTGAAATTTGTGTGATAGTTTCTAGATAACGCTCTTTGATGGGTAAGTCCAAGCCTTTTGAATAAATTTCGTCAATTGCATTTTGTAGTTGAGTAACCAATGTTTGAGGCACCCTCTTATTTAAAGCCAAATAATTTCCACCTAGTCGAGGATCATCTATATAGTAAGCTGGAACAACCTGCTCAGGTCGAAGTCGATAATTCTGAATGTGGAATTTCAAGCTATTCGCGGAGGCAATAAACAAATCGAGTTTGCCCTCAGTAAACGCTTTTATTTCTGCAAACTTTTCAGAAAAAAGAATGTAATTTATATGCTCTTTAAATCCCCACTGCTTGAGCACTTCTTCATATGCATCGCCTTTATGTAAAGCAACCGTGTAATTTGCCAACTCTTCTTTGTTGTTTATTTCAATATCATCGCGTTCAGTAAGTTTATAAAAGCACCCAGGGCTTGAAATAAGTGGCCCAACCCATTGGAATTGCTGTTCACGGCTTGGCAGCCTAGATGTGGACACTAGACCACTATGCTCATGTTTTAGGCTCAATGTCATCGCGCGCTTCAGGTGCTGTGTAAGAGGTGAATCTAACCGTCGTTAACCTTAGCAATACGTAACGAAACGTTTAAAGCGTACATAAACA
>NZ_JBSWSZ010000148.1:0-5174 GCF_056158285.1 Pseudoalteromonas sp. AWM4_233
CAACAGACTTGGTACGGTTGGGTAACTCAGCACCTCGATGGAACGCCCGATGAAGGTGAAGAACGCATCCCGCAGGTGATCGCCGCTTACCTGGGTGTGGATGATGATGAAGTGGATCAGATTGAGGAGGAAGTGGACGATGAGCGCAACTGAGCCACTTCGAAAGCTCGGCGTTGAGACCTATTACGGCAAGATTATTGCCCTGAAGGGCGTCGATCTTGATGTGTTCGAGGGCGAGATTGTTACCCTGATCGGTGCTAACGGTGCGGGTAAGTCCACGTTGATGATGACCGTCTGTGGCACGCCTCAGGCGCGCAACGGCTCCATCGTTTATGCGGGCGAGGATATCACCCTGAAGCCAACCTATGAGATCATGCGAACCGGAATTGCGCAATCGCCTGAAGGGCGTCGACATTCCCGGCGCATGTCGGTCTTGAGAACCTGATGATGGGCGGCATGGTTGCCGGGAACGATCACTTCGAAGACGATTTGAAGAAGGCGTTCGATCTGTTTCCGCGCCTGCGTGAGCGTAAAAATCAGCGCGGCGGCACACTGTCGGGCGGGGAGCAGCAGATGCTGGCAATTGCTCGGGCGCTGATGAGCCGTCCGCGGCTCTTGCTTCTTGATGAACCGTCTCTTGGTCTTGCACCTATTATTGTGAAGCAGATTTTCGAGGCAATCAACGAGCTGAACAAGAATGACGGTCTTACCGTGTTTTTGGGTGGAGCAGAATGCGTATCACGCATTGAAGCTTGCGCACCGCGGTTACGTCATGGTGAACGGTGTCATCACCATGACCGGAACCGGTAAGGAACTCCTGTCCGAAGAGGAGGTCAGGGCGGCCTATCTCGAAGGCGGCAGGCACTGAGCGAGGAGCAGATCATGGGTATTCTCTACGGCAGTTCCTTGCCTGTCTTTATCATCTTTGTTTGCGGCATTGGGGGCCTCGCAGCATATGCGACTGGCCGAGCAATTGCCGTGACATGGCGGCCTTTGTGGCTGCTGTTCTGGTTCCTGTTCTTGTTGACCCTTGCGGTTAGGTTCCTGTCTTTCGCACTGTTTGAAGAGCCGCTGCTGTCACTGCAGTATCTCATCGTTGATTATCTGGTGCTGACAGGTATTGCGCTGCTCGGGTGGCGCAAGACGCGAACCACGCAAATGGTGACCCAGTATCGTTGGCTTTATACTCGGACGAGCCCTTCAGCTGGACGCTGAAAGAGGGCAAAGACGATGCCTACTGAAATTAGTATTAACTCATAGTTTTGGGTTGCAAAGTTTCTGGGGTTGTTCAACTACCCCTAGAGATCTTTGAATTCTGCGGTGTGGAGAGACGCTGCTTATTCAAAGATTTGAAGAAGATGGAAACATTCACTTCTTCACATGCCTTTAGGGGCTGACAAAGTGAGATTTAAATCACCTTAAGATCAGGGGAGTAAAAATGAAAAACTCTATTTTGGCGAGTGTTGCAGGTATTACGGCAATTGCCCTATCCAGCACAGCTATGGCTGACATCGTCATCGGTACCGCAGGTCCAATGACTGGTCAGTACGCCTCCTTTGGCGCGCAGATGAAGGCAGGCGCTGAACAGGCTGTAGCCGACATCAACGCTGCTGGCGGTGTGAACGGCGAAATGCTGGTTCTGGAAGTGGGCGATGATGCCGTGACCCGAAGCAGGCCGTTGCCGTTGCCAACCAGATGGTTGGTAAAGGTGCCGTGTTCATGGCTGGTCACTTCTGCTCCGGTTCTTCTATCCGGCCTCTCAAGTATATGCTGAAGAGGGCATCATCCAGATTACACCAGCTTCCACGAACCCCAATATTCACGGATGAACGTCCAGGTCCAGGTGTCTACCGCGTATGTGGCCGTGATGACCAACAGGGTCAGGTTGCCGGTAACACACTTGCGACCGAGTTTGGCGACAAGAACATTGCCATCATTCATGACAAGACTGCATATGGTAAGGGTCTTGCTGATGCGACCAAGGCTGTGATGAACGCCGCTGGCAAAGATGAAGCTGTCTACGAAGCTTACACCGCCGGTGAAAAGGACTACACCGCGCTGGTTTCCAAGCTTAAATCGGAAAACATCGACGTGCTTTACGTTGGTGGTTACCACACTGAAGCTGGTCTCATGAAGCGTCAGATGGCTGATCAGGGCATGAACACCATCCTGATCTCCGGTGACGCACTTGTGACCGACGAATACTGGTCCATCACAGGTCCTGCAGGTGAAGGTACGCTGATGACCTTCTCTCCAGACCCACGCAGAAACGCAGAAGCTGCACCTGTCGTTGAGGCGCTCGAAGCTGCTGGCAAGACTGCAGAAGGCTATGCACTTTATACCTACGCAGCAATTCAAGCGTGGGCTGATGCTGTAGAAGCTGCAGGTTCCACCGACTATGACGCTGTTGTAGAAGCACTGGATTCCGGTGAGTTCGAAACAGTGCTTGGCAACCTCTCCTTTGACGAAAAGGGTGATGTAACACTGCCAGGTTACGTGTGGTACGAGTGGAAAGACGGTAACTACGACTATCGCTAATCGTTAGAACTCGGCATTCGTGCCGATTGGTTCAGGTAGAGGCCCTGCTGGAAACTGCGGGGCCTTTTCGTTTGGCTTTGAGAGTTCATAAAGGCTAAGCGCGATTTTCTGGATGGGAGCAAGGGCGTGTCATTTTGGTGTTTACGATTTTTCCGATAAGTTACTGGGAAAATTGGAGGACGACCTTGCGCCAATTCCTAGCGATTTCAATGATCGGATGCATTTTTGCTGGTGCCGCTGTGGCCAGCAGCAATTTGAACACTCCCACCCCGGAAGACAGAAACATCATGCAGGCGTGCCTTGCTGAAGCAGGAACTTCCTTTGCGGCGTCCGTCGGCTGTATCGGCCGAGTGTTCACCGTCTGGTCAGGAAAGCCCAGAACTGGAACGTCCCTTGGCATGCGTGTTTGCGCCTCGCGCGAAACAGAGCTTTGGGATGAGAAACTCAATGCGGCCTATCAACAGGTGATGGAGTTCAAACCGAACCAGTGCAAGAGCAACTGCGTGCCGCCCAACGCCTTTGGATCAAATTTCGCGACGCAGACTGCGAAGTGCCCATGAAGATTTATGAGGGTGGTTCATTGGGGCCGGTCGTGGCAGTACAATGCGGACTGCAAACCAGCAGCGCGCGTGCGCTGCAAATGGAAGACTATGCGAGGTTTCCGTGATCAAACCCATTGGCGCGGCGTTGATGCTGCTGGTTTCCGCTGCCCCCTCGAAGGCGCTGGAGCTGCCGTTTGTTTCCCTGACGATGATTTGGTACCCATACCACGCTGGGAGGTTGATGCTGACACACAGTTTTTGCTTTCCAAGGTGCCGCCCCTCCAGGAAGGGCTGGCTATTCACCTGTTGTCTTCCCATGAAGGAAACAGGATGAGGCCGCCTGTGAAAAGCCTGACTGGTGCCAAGCACTTCGTGTTCGACTATGCAAAGGAGGACCCTCAAGGCGAGGAGCTTGTGATCACGGTATCTGAAGACCCGGTTTTTGATGCCCGTGGTTGGATTTGGGACGGGCTTTATGCCTTTGGCGAGATTTCCGAGCCTGAGGAAGATGGATCCTCCATTTACCGTGTTTCGTTACACCGGCAGCCGGACTGGTTACGACATTTTGGACAGCGGTCGCTTTTGCAAAATGGTGCAGGAGGGTTAGGCCGAGCGCTCAAGCCAAAGGCGCGGATCGGACTGCTTGGCAAACCCGGTTGAGCCATCAAGTGCCTTGCAAAGATCGGACACAGCGTCCAGCGAAATGAACCGCCCTGGAGTCATTCTACGTGCGGCAGTAAAGCTCTTATGCCGCGCGCTTTGGCTTCAAATCCCTCAAAGCGAAGCAAAGGATTAAGCCAGACAAGGCGGCGGCATGAACGGTGCAGCCGATCCATTTCCGTTGAAGAGCTGGCCATCCTCCTGCCGCTCCAAACCGTCAAGAGATGAATGGGACGACCGGGCCGCCGGAAAGGACACGTCTGGACCATTTGCGATTGAACTCATGGAGCGACTGGGCAATGCGGGTGCCGCCGGACGCAGTCCTCAACGCCAGAGGTGCAGGCCATCAAGGCCTCATCTGGAATCTTCTCATTTCCAGTGCCCGGGTGATGTTGGTCAGCCTTGTACCAAACAAGAAGGTATGCACTCGTCTCTTTTCAGTCAGTGCGTGCGAGAAAGAGGTGCTGAGTTACCCAACCGTACCAAGTCTGTTAACCTTAGCAATACGTAACTGAACGAAGTAAGTAGGAAATAACCATGAGTCATGAAATAAGAACGCCCATGAACGGCGTACTTGGTATGTTAGATTCTTTAAAAAGCACCCCTTTAGATAAAGAACAAAACGAACAAGTTGATATCGCCAGTCGTAGTGCGCTCTCGTTAATGCGCATTATTAACGATATCTTAGACTTTTCAAAAATTGAATCTGGTAAATTGGAAATAGACATCAAATTCATTGATGTCTATTTCCAATTTACCAGATTCAATTTTTGAAAAGTCTAAGATATCGTTAATAATGCGCATTAACGAGAGCGCACTACGACTGGCGATATCAACTTGTTCGTTTTGTTCTTTATCTAAAGGGGTGCTTTTTAAAGAATCTAACATACCAAGTACGCCGTTCATGGGCGTTCTTATTTCATGACTCATGGTCGCTAAAAAATCAGCTTTGGCTTTTGATGCGTTCTCGGCTTGTTCTTTGGCTTCTTCAAGTGCCCAGTTATTAAACTCCATATCTGAGGCGTATTTAGCTAATTGCTCTTCTGAGTTTTTGAGCTCAGTGACATCTTCAATACAGGCAAATACCCCCTCAACGTCTCCGTTAAGTGCAAAATCAGGAGTGTAGGTGGTGATCAGATACTTTCTAACGCCGCCTATTGTGACATCAATTTCAAATGCAGTTTCATTACCTTTTAAAGCATTAAATAGATGATCTTGAATTCTGTCATAAATATCAACGGGTAGAACAGATTTGACGGTGTTTCCTACGATTTCGTGTTCATTCAACTTAAATAGCTGGCAGTAGAGTTTATTTGCAAAACGGTATTTCTCTTCATTATCTACATAAGTTAGAAGTACAGGGACATGCTGCGTGATCCCATCAATATAGTGCCAGGTGCTGTGTAAGAGGTGAATCTAACCGTCGTTAACCTT
>NZ_JBSWSZ010000149.1:0-5607 GCF_056158285.1 Pseudoalteromonas sp. AWM4_233
TAACCCGTATTAGCAATGGCAGAAAAAACCAGTGCTGTCATTGTGTGTAATGGCTACAAAGACCAAGAATACATTCGTTTAGCACTGATTGGCGAAAAGCTAGGCCACAAGGTTTACATTGTTCTTGAAAAACTGTCTGAGCTAGACATGGTGCTTAGCCAAGCAAAAGAGTTAAACGTAAAGCCACGCATTGGTATTCGTGTACGTTTAGCGTCGCAAGGTAAGGGCAAGTGGCAAGCAAGTGGTGGCGAAAAATCAAAATTTGGTTTGTCGGCATCGCAAGTACTCAGTGTGGTCAATCGCTTAAAAGCGTCTGATCAACTTGATCTGATCCAACTTGTACACTTTCACCTTGGCTCGCAAATGGCAAACATCCGCGATGTTCGTTTAGGTGTGAGTGAAGCTGCGCGTTTTTACTGTGAGTTACGTAAATTAGGTGCACAAATCGATTGCTTAGATGTGGGTGGCGGTTTAGCGGTAGATTATGACGGTACTCGTAGCCAGTCACATAACTCAATGAACTACAGCCTAAGTGAATACGCTAATAACATCGTATACACCATTGGTGATACCTGTAAGTTATATGAGCAGCCAATGCCGCGCATTATTTCTGAGTCAGGTCGTGCGTTAACAGCGCACCATGCTGTATTGATTTCGAATGTTATCGGCACCGAAAGCTATGTACCTGAAGACATTCAAGCGCCAGCCGCTGATGCACCACTATTATTAAAAAACATGTGGACATCATGGCAGCAGTTAAGTGATGACAATGACGACCGTGCATTAATCGAAATCTATCACGATAGCCAAGGCGATTTAGCCGAAGCACATAATCAGTTTGCACTTGGTTTGTTAGATTTAACAGAGCGAGCATGGGCGGAGCAAGTTAACTTACGCGTATGTTATGAACTTAACAAACATATGGATAACAAAAACCGTTTTCATCGCCCGATTATTGATGAATTAAATGCGCGTTTAGCAGATAAGTTTTTTGTGAACTTTTCATTGTTCCAGTCATTACCGGATGCATGGGGTATTGACCAAGTGTTTCCTGTTCTACCGCTAAGTGGTTTAACAGAAGCACCACAAAAACGCGCCGTGTTACTTGATATTACCTGCGATTCAGACGGTGCTATGGAGCATTATGTAGACGGCCAAGGTATTGAAAGCACATTACCTGTGCCAGCATTTAGCGAAGAAAAACCTTACTTAATGGGTTTTTTCTTAGTGGGTGCTTATCAGGAGATTTTAGGTGATATGCACAACTTATTTGGCGACACACACAGTGCAATTATAAAAATGGATGAGCAAGGTCAAGCGCAAATCACTGAAGTTAACGAAGGTGATACCGTTGCAGACATGATGCGTTACGTACATTTAGATGTAGAAAGCTTCCAGCAGTCTTACGCCCAGCTGGTGGCAGCTAAATTGCCAGAAACTGAGCAGCAAAGCGTATTAGATGAGCTGCAAACTGGCTTAAATGGTTACACTTATTTAGAAGAGTTATAAGCAATGTCGACATTGTTTGACCACACAGATCATTCATTGTACTCAAACGGCATGACGTTTTTACGTCAGCCGATGGTGCAAAACATCACTGCAATCGATGCGGATGTAGTGGTGCTAGGTCTACCCTTTGATTTGGCGACCTCAGGTCGCCCTGGTGCACGTTTAGGGCCTGACGCAATTCGTCGTGCCTCAGTGCACCTGGCATGGGAAGAAACCAAGTACCCATGGACGTTTCCGTTGTTTGAGCGTTTAAAATTAGCTGATGCGGGTGATTTTACTTACCCAGTAGGCGACCCAGAATATTTTACCGCGCAGTTAGAATTAGCCGCTGAGCAAATTCTTCGTCAAGGTAAAACATTATTAGGTTTAGGTGGCGACCACTTTGTGACTTTGCCGCTACTGCGTGCCCATGCTAAGCAATATGGTAAGATGGCATTAGTGCATTTTGATGCCCATACAGATACTTACAGCAATGGCTCTCGCTATGATCACGGTACCATGTTTTATCATGCGCCGATGGAAGGGCTTATTGATGTTGATCACAGTATTCAAATCGGTATTCGTACTGATTTTGATCAAAGCAAACATGAGTTTGCAGTGATTGATGCAATGGCAGCTAATGATTTGCCTGCACAAGATATCGCAGAGCAAATTAAAGCACGTGTGGGTGACTTACCTGTGTACTCTAACCTTTGATATTGACTGCCTTGACCCAGCATTCGCTCCAGGGACAGGCACTCCAGTATGTGGTGGCTTAACCAGCGATAAAGTACTCAAAGTACTTCGTGCATTGAAAGGCATTAATATGGTCGGTATGGATGTGGTTGAAGTATCTCCATCCTATGACCAAAGTGAACTAACAGCGATTGCTGCAGCGACCATTGCCAATGAGTTATTACACTTATGGACTTTGAAGCATAAATACTAAATGAGAGAGACAAAGAGCGCCATTAGGCGCTCTTTTTTTGATATTGGATGAAGCAATTATGCGCTTCGAACATCAACCTTTAATTTAAGCTTTTGCCCAGGTTGAATGTATTTTTGCCCAGCTAATGAATTCCATTTAATAATATCTTCTACAGACACATTAAACTTAGCAGCAATGCGCGCTAACGAGTCACCACGACGAACTTTATAGGTAATGGTGCGCTCTTTGATTTGTGTAGCAGCAAGTTGCGACTTTTCCTGTTTATACACAGTTAGCTTTTGACCAACACGCAGTACCGCGTTCTTTTTTCAGCTTATTCCATGTTGCAAGTTCAGCTATGGTGACATCGTACTCACGGCTGATATCCCACAGTGTATCGCCACTGGCCACTTTATGGCTAAGTTTTTTACGTGTTGCTTTATTAGCTGCCATACGCACTGACTTTGGTAAATGCTGGCTATTAATCTCACCATCGCTTAGTGGCACAAGTAATTGCTGACCAACACGAATAGTATTCGATGAAAGCTTATTCAGTGTTTTAATCGCGTTTGTGCTTGTCGAAAACTTCTTCGCAATCACAGATAAACTGTCACCGCGCGCAACAATATATTGCTGCCAGCGTAGGCGGTCTTTTTGCTCTGTTTTAGCTAGCTTGTCAGTAAACGCTTCAACTTTATCAGACGGTAATAATAAAAAGTGTGGGCCATTAGGATCCGTCGCCCAGCGATTGAAGCCAGGGTTTAAACGATAAAGCTCTGTTAAGCTAATGCCTGCCATGTCAGCGGCAAGTGCTAAGTCAATTTGGCTCCCTACATTAACTGCTTCAACGACTTGAGCATTAATTATTGGCTGCCACTTAACACCAAATTCGTCACTGCGTTTTACCAGATCAGACAGCGCTAACAGCTTAGGTACGTAGGCAGTGGTCTCTCTTGGTAAATCAAGTGACCAAAAATCCGTTGGTAAATGCTTTTTACGGTTCTTTTTAATGGCACGAAGTAAACGACCTTCACCTGAGTTATAGGCTGCAATGGCATTTAGCCAATCGCCTTCTAAGGTTTTGTGTAAATATGATAAATAATCTAGCGCTGCACGGGTCGATTGCACAATGTCACGGCGACCGTCATACCACCAGTTTTGTTTTAAATCGAAACGCTCACCGGTTTGTGGCATAAATTGCCAAATGCCAGAAGCACTGCGATGTGAATAACCAAATGGATCAAACGCACTTTCCACAATAGGTAAAAGTGCGATTTCGATTGGCATCTGACGCTTTTCGACTTCTTCTACAATAAAGTATAAGTAAGGCTCAGCTCGCTTAGAGATACGATCTAAATAGGCCTGATGACGCGCATAATAGTTACGCTCAGCAACAACTGGGCGGTTTTGTGGCACATCAATCGAAAGCTGATAGCGAATACGTTCCCATACATCATCAAATACAGGAGGCGGCTCATCAATATCGGTTAATTGTTGATATTGAGCGTTGATCATCAATGCATCATTGATATCGCTCGGACTTGCGCCGTCTAATTGTTGCTCAACATTATTGCTCGCAACATCTGTACTTGCTGAATCAGAAGCTGTCAATTGACAGCCACTTAAAATCAGCGCAAGTGATAAAACTAAAGGAGACTTATACATATATACCCATACATCAGGTAAAAAAACTCGGCGAATATTACCTGCTCTGAGAACATATTGCCACTTTATGACCAGTTTATGTCAGCTTATTATTGCAAGATGCTGATCTAAATATACAAAATTGTAACTACCGGCGTTTACGTTTTTAAAAGTTATCTTTCCAGGCTCTGAGACCTGCAAAGCGTTGCCAAGGTTCATTCAGATCCAAATTAATTTTTAGCTCATCAGGCAGCTCATCAGTGATTGTTGCTATATTGCTACGTAAAAATGGATTTATTTGTTTTTCCACGCCTAACTGGGTTGGCAAGCTTATTTCGTCTTTGGCGCGCAGAGTATCAACTTCATCACTGTAGTTGAGAAGGTATTCGTTATTTGGCTCTACAGCTTTTGCGAAGGCTAAGTTGGCTTGCGTGTATTCATGGGTGCAGTAGATTTTACACTCATCTGGCAGGGCTCTTAGTTTACATAACGAGTGCCACATTTGTTCTGCGCTGCCTTCGAATAATCGTCCGCAGCCAGCACTGAATAAGGTGTCGCCAGTAAAACTTAATTCGTCGTTAATGTAACAAATATGGTCTAGGGTATGACCAGGTGTTGCAAGCACGGTAAAGGTGTAATCATACACAGTGACTTTATCCGCTTCTGATACGCCATGAGTAATACCTTTAAAAGGGCTATGTCTTGGCCCATAAACCGGAATATCACGAAATTCCTTAACCAGTGCAGCCACACCATCGGTATGATCATAATGGTGATGAGTAATCAAAATACCGCTAAGTGTTAAGTTATGCTCGCTCAGATAGTTTAGGTGCTGGAAGTTAGAAGCCACAAGGATCGGTTAACCTTAGCAATACGTAACTGAACGAAGTAAAAAGTTATGCAGGTTATGAGATACCAGACGATTTAACTTGGTAAATTCGTGATTGGGGCAAGTAAAGAATTCATATAGTCACACAAGAAGAGAAAATTATGAGTAAAGTAAAATATATGGTTTTAGGTGCAGGCATTGCTTTCACTGCATTTGCAAACAATGCAGAAGCTGCAGACGGTAAAGCGTTATACACGGCAAAAATGTGCCAAACATGTCACGGTGCTGAAGGTAAAGCGCCAATCATGGACGCTTATCCTAAAATCAATGGTCAAAACAAAACATATCTACTTAACCAAATGAAAGACATTAAATCTGGCGCGCGCGCTAACGGTATGTCTATGGCAATGAAAGCGATGGTTGCAAATGTATCTGACGCTGAGCTAGAAGCGATTGCTGATTATTTATCAAAAGTTAAGTAATCCACATTGGATTATGAAAAAACCACCGCATGTCGGTGGTTTTTATTTTATTGAACATCGAACAAGAGTCATTTAGACTTCTAAACTTCTAAATTGGCTGGTTGAGCCAAGTTAATATTTTAAGGCAAATTATGTTTGAACTACCAAAACTCAACTTAAAAGACAAAGTCAGCGAACAAGAGTGGCAACTTCGTGTAGGTGCTGTGTAAGAGGTGAATCTAACCGTCGTTAACCTT
>NZ_JBSWSZ010000150.1:0-6983 GCF_056158285.1 Pseudoalteromonas sp. AWM4_233
ACGTATTGCTAAGGTTAAGGCGTACTGGAGCTGTTGGGTGAGCACCTCATCGAGACGGACTATTACAACTTCACGGCGCTGAACTTCCCCGAAGGCCATCCGGCGCGCGAAATGCACGACACCTTCTTCTTCCAGCCGGACGAGAACGGTGAGCGCAAGGTGCTGCGCACCCACACGTCCCCGGTGCAGGTGCGGACCATGGAGGCGCAGAAGCCGCCGATCCGCATCGTCATTCCCGGCGAGACACTACCGCCAGGAACTGCGACGCGACGCACTCGCCGATGTTCCACCAGGTCGAGGGTCTGGTGGTGGACCGGAAGAGCCATGTCGGCAACATGCGCTGGATCCTGGAGGAGTTCTGCAAAGACCTTCTTCGAGGTCGACAGCGTCACCATGCGCTTCCGTCCGTCCTTCTTCCCGCTTCACCGAACGCCTGGTTCGATGGGCGCCATCCGGTGCGACCGCTCCGGCCCGATCGTCAAGTTCGGCGAGGGCTCCGACTGGATGGAAATGCTCGGCTGCGGAATGGTGCATCCGAACGTGTTGCGCGCCGGCGGGCTGGATCCAGACGAGTACCAGGGTTTTGCCTGGGGCATGGGGCTCGATCGCATCGCCATGCTGAAATACGGCATGCCGGACCTGCGCGACTTCTTCAACGCCGATGTCCGCTGGATGACCCGCTACGGCTTCCGCCCGCTCGAGCATCCCGACGCTGTTCGGCGGTCTGAGCGTTTGAAGGGAGGAACAGACACATGAAATTCACACTCTCCTGGCTCAAGGATCACCTCGAGACCGACGCGACGCTGGATGAGATCTGCGAGCGGCTGACCGCGATCGGGCTCGAAGTCGAGGACGTCGACGACAAGGCCGCCTACAAGCCCTTCGTCATCGCCAAGGTCGTTTCGGCCGAGCAGCATCCCCAGGCGGACCGGCTGAAGGTGCTGATGGTGGACACCGGCGACGGCAAACCGGTGCAGGTCGTCTGCGGCGCGCCGAACGCACGGGCAGGGCTGATCGGTGCGCTCGCGCGGCCCGGCAGCTATGTGCCCGGCATCGACGTCACGCTTTCCGTCGGCAACATCCGCGGGGTCGAAAGCCACGGCATGATGTGCTCGGAAAAAGAGCTCGACATGTCGGACAACCACGACGGCATCATCGATCTTCCGGCCGATGCGCCGGTCGGCACCTCCTTTGCAAGCTATGCCGGCCTCGATGACCCCGTCATCGAGATCAACCTGACGCCGAACCGGCCGGACTGCACCTCGATCCATGGCATTGCCCGCGATCTGGCCGCATCTGGTCTCGGAACGCTGAAGCAGCACGCCGAGCCGGACTTCAAGACGGATGGCGAGACGCCGGTCGAGGGCTCGAAGATCATCCTGGACGACGAGCGCCTTTGCCCGGGCTTCGGCCTGCGCCTCGTGCGCGGGGTCAAGACACGGGCCGAGCCCGGTATGGATGCAGCAGCGGTTGAAGGCGATCGGCCTTCGTCCGATCAACGCGCTGGTCGACATCACCAACTACATGACCTTCGACCAGGGCCGGCCGATGCACGTCTTCGACGCGGCCAAGGTGAAGGGGGACCTGACGGTGCGCCGCGCGCTGGCAGGCGAGACGATCCTCGCGCTCGACACGCGCGAATACAAGCTGACGCCGAACAACGTCGTCATCGCCGACGACAACGGCGTCGAAGACCATCGGCGGCATCATGGGCGGCGAGCATTCCGGCTGCGACGAAAACACGACTGAAGTGCTGATCGAGTCCGCACTCTGGGACCCGATCAACATCGCCAAGACCGGCCGCTCGCTCGGCATCATCACCGACGCGCGCTACCGCTTCGAGCGCGGCGTCGATCCGGAATACATGGTGCCGGGGCTGGAGCGTACGACGCAGCTGGTACTGGAGCTCTGTGGCGGGACCGCTGCCGAGGCCAAGATCGTCGGCTACAAGGGCTATGAGCCGAAGGTTGTCGATTTCCCGACCTGCGAGGTGAAGCGCCTGACGGGCCTCGATATCTCCGCCGACGAGAGCCGCGAGATCCTGGCGCGCCTCGGCTTTGGCGTCGACGGTGCCGGCGAACGGCTGTCGGTCAAAGTGCCGTCCTGGCGCCCGGATGTCGACGGCAAGGCAGATCTCGTGGAAGAGGTCATGCGCATCCACGGCGTCGACCAGATCAAGCCGGAGCCGATCGAGAACCTCGGGACGGTCAACGGCCGTATCCTGACGACGCTGCAGGTGCGCAGCCGCACGGCCAAGCGCGCGCTTGCCGCCCGCGGCATGCTGGAAGCCGTCACCTGGTCCTTCATCCCAGAGGATCAGGCGAAGCTCTTCGGTGGCGGCACGGCGGCCTTGAAGCTTGCCAACCCGATTGCGTCCGATATGTCGGACATGCGGCCTTCGCTGCTGCCGGGTCTGCTCACCGCAGCACAGCGCAATGCCGACAAGGGCTATGGCGACGTTGCGATCTTCGAAGTCTCTGGCACCTACGAGAACGACAAGCCGGAAGGGCAACGCCGCGTGGCCGGTGGTGTCCGCCGCGGAACAGCATCGATCAACGGCGCCGGTCGCCTCTGGTCGAACGCGACCAAGGGCGGCGGCAAGCCTGTGGACGTCTTCGACGCGAAAGCCGATGCTCTGGCGGTGCTGGAAGCCTGTGGCCTGCCGATGGGCAACGTCCAGGTCGAGGCGGGTGCGCCCGCTTGGTATCATCCCGGCCGTTCCGGCACGATCAAGATGGGACCCAAGGTGGTGCTCGGCTATTTCGGCGAATTCCACCCGAAGACGCTTGGCGCACTCGACGTTTCCGGAGCGCTCTGCGGCTTTGAGGTCTATCTAGACGCCATGCCGGAGCCGAAGAAGAAGGCCACGCGGACCAAGCCGCCGCTGGAGCTTTCGCCTTTCCAGGTGGTGAAGCGCGACTTCGCCTTCGTGGTCGACAGCCATGTCGAAGCCGGAGCCATCATCAAGGCGGCCACCAGCGCCGACCGGAAGCTGATCACCGGCGTCAACGTTTTCGATATCTTCGAAGGCGCTTCGCTCGGCGAAGGCCGCAAGTCGGTTGCCATAGAAGTGCTGATCCAGCCGGTCGAGCGGACGCTGACGGACGAGGATTTCGAGGCGCTGACAGCCAAGATCGTCGGCAATGTCGAGAAGACTACGGGCGGCACACTACGGGCCTAGACGGCGCGCTGGTATCGGGTGGTACCTTGCCATCTTGCGAGATAGCCTGTCCCTGTTAGGGGCAGGCTTTTTCATGAGGCGGGAATGCGCAAGCCGAATTCGATGAAGGGACTGGAGGATCTTGGACGCGTCAGGCTGTCGAAGAACTTCTTCCTCCGCGACTTTCTCTATTCCGAGATTGCAGCTGTCACCGGGATTTCGAACGTGCCGGATGATCCGGATCTTGCCATCGAGGCGGGGCGGCGGCTTTGCGGGGAACTGCTGGAGCCGCTGCAGGCGACCTTCGGCAGGCTGCATCTGCGCTCCGGTTACCGCTCGGCGGCGGTCAACGAGTTCGGCAACCGACATGGCCTCAACTGCTCGACCAATGCGGCGTCGGCAGCCGACCACATCTGGGACATGCGCGACGCGGATGGATGTATGGGCGCGACCGCATGCATCGTCTTGCCTTGGCTGATCGATCATTGCCATGAGGAGGGTGACTGGCGGAAGATGGCCTGGTGGATCCACGACCATCTCCCCTACGCCTCGCTCTGTTTCTTTCCCAAGCTCTGGGCCTTCAACATCCAGTGGCACGAGCGACCGGTACGGCGGATCACGAGCTATGCACAGCCTCGCGGCGTGCTGACGAAGCCGGGAATGGCGAACCACGCGGGTGACCATTCCCGATTTTACCAAGGCTTCCCGCCGGCGGCAGCCGTAGCGAGCTAGAGCTTCAGCTTCTCCTTCAGCGCATCGATGCGCTTGGAAGCCTCCGCCTTCGACAGGTCGTCGGCAAAAGCATCCGGTTCGTGTGCCTGCTCGGAAAGCGTCTTCAGATAGGACCCTTGAGCGCCGGTCATAGGCTCGTCGCCCGTGACCCAGTCCTCCGGATCCTTCTCCGTGTTCGATTGCGGCTCCGCATCGAGCTTCGGGTTATGCTGATCAACCATCTCGACCTCTTGTGGTTCTCTATGTTCACTGAACGTTCCGGACTGGAAACCGGCCCGCCGGGTGAGGGCGGAACGGCCGAGAGCTGTTCATGCAGAGCCGCGTTGCGGCTTCTCGATCTCTTCGCGCACCTCTTCCTTGAGCTGCTGGCGCGGGCTGCGGCCCGAAAGATTGTCGCGAACCCGATCCACCTCCGCATCGTCCGCCTCCAGCGGCCGGCCGCTGTCGTCGGGAATGCCGGCGCCCGATTGCGCGATCGGTTCGTTGCGCGGGCGGTCGTTCGCGCCGTCGCTGATCTTCCTGTCGTCGTCCATGGTCTGCCTCCTGTTTCGGAGACAGAACAACGGACGTCCCGTTTTGTGCCCGGCCCGCCTGCTGAAAGCCGGGCCAAGTCGCCCGTGTTACCGGTTGGTCATGGCAGCAACGGCATCGGAATAGCGCTTGCCGGAAAACTTCTCCGGCGAAAGAAGCTCGCCCAGCGTCCTGACCTCTTCGTCGGTCAGATCGATCTCGGTGGCGGCGATGTTCTGTTCCAGGTGCGGGATCTTACGGGCGCCGGGGATCGGCACGATGAAGTCACCGCGATGCAGCACCCAGGCGAGCGCCAGCTGGGCGGCTGTGACGCCCTTCTCCTCCGCCATCTTCTCCAGGAGCTTCACCAGCGACGCATTGGCGGCCATGTTTTCGGCGGTGAAGCGCGGCAGCGTGGTGCGAAAATCATCGGCGCCGAAATCCTCCGGCTTCTGCACCTTGCCGGTGAGGAAGCCGCGTCCGAGAGGCGAGAAGGGGACAAAGCCGATGCCGAGCTCACGGCAGGTGTCGAGGATCGCGCCTTCCGGATCGCGCGTCCATAGGGAGTATTCGCTCTGCAGCGCGGAGATCGGATGCACGGCGTCGGGCCCGGCGCAGGGTGGCGGCGCTCGCTTCGGAAAGGCCGATTGCCCGTACCTTTCCTTCCTTCACGAGATCCGCGAGCGCACCGACCGTCTCCTCGATCGGCACGTCCGGATCGACCCGGTGCTGGTAGAAGAGATCGATCACGTCGACGTCGAGCCGCTTCAGCGAGGCTTCCGCCACCGCGCGCACATGCTCCGGGCGGCTGTCGGTGCCGGAAGGACGGGCGGCCTTTGCTTGCTCACCGATGGTGAACCCGAACTTCGTCGCGATCATGACCTTGTCGCGGAAGGGCTTCAGCCCCTTGCCGACGAGGATCTCGTTGGCGAACGGGCCGTAGACTTCTGCGGTATCGAAGAAGTTGACGCCGAGTTCGACTGCCCGATGGAGAATACGGATTGCGTCGGCCTCTTCCTGGCCGCCATAGCCGTGGCTCATGCCCATGCAACCGAGGCCGATGGCGGAAACGGTGAGATGCGGTCCAAGCTGTCTCGTCTTCATGACATGCTCCTCGGCTAGAATTCGATGCGGTAGCGGATGTGGCCGTCGGTCTCGACATAGCTGTCGTAGAGTTTGCGGGCCGCCCTGTTGTCTTGGGCGGTATGCCAGTAGAGGCGCGACCATCCGTTTCTTCCGAAGGCCCACGAGGTCGTCGAGAGCGCGTCCGACGCCGCGTCCGCGTGCCGAGGCATCGACGAAGAGATCCTCGAGGTAGCAGTCGAGGTTCTCGATCCAGGTACCCTCGTGGGTGAGCGACAGGGTGAAGCCGACAACATGATCGTCGAGCTCGGCCACGCGCATGAAGATTGCCGACTGGTCGCTCATCGCCTTATGCCACGTGGCATCGGTGATCGCCGGATCGAGCGCGAGCTCGTAGAAGGTCAGGTAGTCAGCCCAGAGGGCCCGCCAGGCGGCCTCGTCTTGCGGCTTGGCCCCGCGGACAGTGACATCAGATAGGTCAGCCATGGCTTACGCTCCGGCCTCATCCAGAAGCTTCATCTGGTCGTCCGAAAGCGAAAGATCCGCGGCCGAGATCATCGTCTCCAGCTGCGACAGCTTTGTCGCGCTGGCGATCGGTGCCGTCAGCGCGGGCTTGCGCATCAGCCAGGCGAGCGCAATGCTTGCCGGCTCCGCATCGGTTTCAACCGCGATTTCGTCGAGGGCCGCGAGGATGCGGAAGCCCTTGTCGTTGAGATAGTCGCTGACGCGATAGGCGCGCGAGGAGCCTTCGGTGTCTTCCTTGCTGCGGTACTTGCCGGTCAGGAAGCCGGCTGCCAATGCGTAATAGCTGATGACGCCGATTTCTTCGCGCGTGCAGAGGTCCGCGAGCGGTCCTTCGAATTTCGCGCGGCTGTAGAGATTGTATTCCGGCTGCACGACATCGTAGCGCGGCAGGCCCGTCTGGGCGGCAACGTCCAGGCTGTCCTGAAGCTGGCCGGCGTCGAAGTTCGAGCAGCCAATCGCCCGCACCTTGCCCGCCTGCTTCAGCCTGTCGAAAGCGGCCAGCGTTTCCTCGTATGGCACCGCGTCGTCGGGCTGATGGGCGAGATAGAGGTCGATGTAATCGGTGCCGAGCCGCTTCAGGGAAGCGTCTGCCGCTTCCGCGATCCATTTCGCCGACAATCCGGTCTTCTTGCCCCTGTTGTCGTAGCCGACCTTCGATACGATGATCGCCTCGTCACGCGAGACGGTGCCGCGCTTCAGCCACCTGCCGATGACGGTCTCGCTCTCGCCACCCTCGTGACCGTCAACCCAGGCCGAATAAACGTCAGCCGTATCGATCGTGTTAAAACCTGCATCGAAGAAGCGGTCGAGCAGGTCGAAGGACGTCTTCTCGTCTGCCGTCCAGCCGAAGACATTGCCGCCGAAAACGATCGGCGCGACGGAAAGGCCGGTACGGCCGAGAGGACGCTTCTGCATGGGATCTCCAGAGATTGCAGGTGCTGGCCTCAAACCGTACCCTCTACATCTTAACCTT
>NZ_JBSWSZ010000150.1:7011-7681 GCF_056158285.1 Pseudoalteromonas sp. AWM4_233
TAATAACGTTACGTATTGCTAAGGTTAACGACGGTTAGATTCACCTCTTACACAGCACCTATACTTAACAGTACAAAATGTTGGAGTTCTTAAGTTATTATCAACCTGCTCATGGGACTGTTTCCTTGGGTGATCACTATATAAAGCAACACCTGAACCTTGCTCTATAATATTTGCATCACCATCTTCACAAACATGTAAAGCTAAACTATCTGTTTTAAAGTTTTTTATCGCTTCAGCAATATCAGGGTAATATTTTTCGAAAGACTGAAGGTTTTTCTCAAACCTAATATTTGCACCTTGTGCAAACAAATTTTCTAATTCTTTAAGTTTAACTGTCTCTGACAGCTTTTTGTCTAAACCGTCTAATTGCTCTTTGAATAAGCCATCAGCCATGAGTTACTTCCTAAATATTGTTATACGCTTTTAGCTTTTTCTTACTGCTTATATACTCACGAAGCTTATCTCCAGTGCCCTTTTTTAAGGCGTTTAAATGCTGCAACGTGACCGAAAACTGATTGTAAACGTCGAATAACGCTTGCCTGAGCTCCTCATCAACACCTTCGTCGATTGAGTTGGCTATTCTTCTGATATCAGAGTCTATTTTCAAAAAAAGCTCTGTCCCTCTTCAGGTGCTGTGTAAGAGGTGAATCTAACCGTCGTTAACCTT
>NZ_JBSWSZ010000151.1:0-5993 GCF_056158285.1 Pseudoalteromonas sp. AWM4_233
TCAGAGGGGAAACACGATAGAATCCGAACGCTAACAGCACCATGCCCGCTACCCGGGGCAGAGTCCAGGTGCCGCCGGAATCAGGTACCAGCCCCAGTTTGCAGAAGGCCTGAACGAAATTGGCTGAGCGGGCCGCGAGGGTAATGTCGCAGGCCAGGGCAATGTTGGCGCCGGCGCCAGCGGCCACCCCGTTAACCGCACAGAGCGCGGGCATCGGCAGATCCCGGAGGCTCCGCATCAGCGGGTTGTAATAGTTCTCCAGAGAGGCGCCCAAGTCCGGCATTTCCTGATCTGGTGAGACGCTGCGATCGGAAAGATGCCTGCCCGCACAAACCCAGGCCGGAGCCGGTGATGACCAGTACACGGACAGACTCATCCTTACGCACGGTGCTGATGGCCTCGCGCATACGCTCATGCATTTCAACGTTGAAACTGTTCAGGTTGTCCGGACGGTTCAGGGTAAGCAGAGCCACGCCCTGATCGATTTCAAGAAGAATGCTCGGCTGAGTCATGGCGGTATGTCCTGTTGTTTGTTGTAGGGGGGATGGCGCGAAAGGTGTGTTAAATCGGCACACTGCTATCGAATGTGGAAAATGAGTATATCTTAGAATTGATACTCGTCAAGGATTGTGCTGGCTTGGTTCTGTATCACTTTGGTCGGAGGTGATCGCCTGCTTTGTCTATATTGCTGAATATCCAGTAAAATTTCATCAGCGCTCTCAGGTTTGAGCCATTGCAGGGGTGGATTCTCGTCAAAACAGGCGCTAAGGTATGAAAAATATCCCGGAAAAGGATAATGTGATACAGAAAATGAATCACAATGACTTTCGGTTCCTACGTTCAGCCTGTCGTTTGGCGGAGCGCTGCCAGGCCCGTCCGCGAAGGAGACCGTTATGCCCAGCTACAGTATAGAAGGCGTTGTTCCTGTTGTTCATCCGTCCGCCTATGTGCATCCAACCGCCGTTCTCATTGGGGATGTCTGGATCGGACCGGATTGCTACGTGGGGCCTGCGGCTTCGCTGCGAGCAGATTTCGGGCGGATCATTCTGAAGCAGGGGTCCAATGTTCAGGACACGTGTGTGATGCATGCCTTTCCCGGGATGGATACGGTTGTCGAGAAAAACGGACACGTCGGCCATGGCGCAATCCTGCACGGCTGCGTTGTCGGAGAAGATGCCATGGTGGGCATGAATGCGGTGGTGATGGATGAGGCGCGCATTGCACCCCGCTCCATTGTTGGCGCCTGCGCGTTTGTTAAGGCGAAGTTTACCTGTGAGCCGGGATCGCTGATTGTTGGCTCGCCGGCCAAGGTTATGCGCATGCTGAGCGACAAGGAAATCGCCTGGAAGAGAAAGGGTACAGAAAGAGTACCAGCGACTCACGCTTCGTTCTCTGGCAAGCCTTGAGGAGGTCCAGCCACTGTCAGAAGCTGAGACGGATCAGCCGGGTAGAACACCAGCGGTTACAAGCCCAAGATACGGCAGTACCGAATAGATGGTTTGGCGCCGGATACGGGAAATCGCTTTTCAGTATCCGGCGTCCTTGACGTTCTCCATAACCACAAACGTGCTGGTTTGCAGCACGTGGGGCAGGGCCGAGATTTCCTCCCCAAGAACCTGCCGGTATTCCTGCATGTTGCGGGTTCGGACTTTTAACAGGTAGTCGAAGTTCCCGGCAATCATGTGGCACTGCTCCACCGCCGAGACGCTCTGAACCGCTTTGTTGAAGGCGGTCAGGGCGCCGCTGCTGGTGTCGTTCAGGGTAACCTGTGCGAAGGCAATGTGGCTGGACCAAGTTTCGGTCTGGTTAACCAGGGCCGTGTAACCGGTGATGTCGCCGTGCTCCTCAAGCCGGCGCATCCGCACTTGGCACGGAGTTTTGGAAAGGCCCACCCGGGACGCAAGCTCGGTTACCGTGATTCGGGAGTCTCTGTAGCTCGCGAATAATGGATTGGTCTATTCGATCCAATTCGGCCATGTTGTCTGTTCCAGGTTAAATTAACGGCTAAATCATATGGCAAATATAATCGAAATTCCTCTAATCCGAAACTATATGGTCTAAGTGACTTTCCGGCCTTGCGTATACTGGTAGGTTCATCAGCCCAGTAAGAACGTTACCAAGTTCCGGAGAGTTTCGATGACCGATTCCCGCGCATTACAAAAACAAACCCTGCTGGAACAGCTTGCCGATGTCCTCCAGAACCAGGCGTCCGATAACGACGACTCCCTTGAACTCCGGGAGATCGTCACGGATGGTGGAGGAGTCCCGATCCTGGGATGACGACCTCCACGGCGAGCTGGTCCGGAGTTCGGCGACTCGATTGGCGGGCGCTATGCCCAGGTGTTCAGTGGCGGCTCCCTTCGGCCTACCGGGCGAGGTTTCCGGTGTCAGAGGCACTTGCCGATATTGAGCAGATCCAGTCCATTGCCGTCAGCACCGATGTGCCCATGCGGTTCTACCAACCCAGAGATCCTTCCGAAACCGGATTCCACTTCAAGCTCTACAGCGAAGGCCAGCCGGTTATCCTGTCAGATGTGATTCCGATTCTGGAGAACCTGGGTATGCGGGTTCTGGGCGAGCGCCCATACCGGGTTCGTCGACGGGATGGCGAAAATTTCGGCGTCAGTGATTTTACCGTCGAACTCCACGACCGGTGCCGGCAGGCCGACCTGCGTACTGCAAGGCCGCTGATCCAGTCGGCGTTCCGGGAGATCTGGAATGGCTTTGCAGAAAACGACGATTTCAACCAGCTGATCATGCTCTGCGGCCTGAGCTGGCGGGAAGTGGCGCTGATCCGAGCCTATGCCCGTTACGTGAAACAACTGCGATTCGGGTTCAGCCAGCCGTTCATTGCAGAAACCCTGGCCCGGCATCCGGATATCACTTCGCGGCTCGTGGCGTTCTTTTTCAATCGGTAAGAGCCCGGGGTAAAAGGGCGTAAGTCCAGGACAGAAAAGCTTGAGGCAGAGCTGCGGGATTCGCTGGAAGCGGTGGCGAGCCTCGATGACGACCGCATTCTGCGGCGTTTCTTCATGCTCATTCGGGCAACGCTGAGAACCAACTATTTCCAGGTCCGGGAGAGGCGGGTTTCCGTCCTATCTGTCGCTCAAGCTGGATCCATCATCGATTCCTGACATACCGCGCCCAAGGCCAAAGTTCGAGATTTTTGTGTATTCGCCCCGAATCGAAGGCGTGCATCTGCGTGCCGGGCCAGTCGCGCGGGGTGGCCTTCGCTGGTGCCGACGGATTGAAGATTCATCGCAGGAGATCCTTGGCCTGGTGAAGGCCCAGCAGGTCAAGAACTCGGTGATCGTGCCTGCAGGCGCGAAGGGTGGCTTCGTGGTGAAGCAGCCGCCCAGGGATGGCTCTCGGGAGGCCGTTCGCGAAGAAGGGGTTTCCTGCTATCAGACCTGTCATAAGGGGGCTGCTGGATATCACTGATAACCTTGATGACGGCCAGGTAGTCCCTCCTGCCAATGTCGTTCGCTATGACAGTGATGACACCTATCTGGTGGTCGCCGCCGACAAGGGCACAGCCACGTTTTCCGATATCGCCAACGCACTGGCGGCAGAGTACAACTTCTGGCTGGGCGATGCCTTTGCCTTCCGGGGGCAGTGAGGGCTACGACCACAAGAAAATGGGTATCACCGCCCGGGGCGCCTGGGAGTCGGTGAAACGGCACTTCCTGGAAAAAGGCACCGATACCCAGAGCGATGAGTTCACCGTGGTCGGTATTGGCGATATGGGTGGCGATGTATTCGGCAACGGCATGCTCCTATCCGACCGAATTCGACTTATCGGTGCATTCAATCACCAGCATATTTTTGTCGACCCGGATCCGGATGCTGCGGCCTCGTCGCGAGCGAGAGCGGCTTTTCAAACTGTCCGGCTCATCCTGGGCCGATTACGATACCCAGCTGATCAGCGACGGGGGCGGTGTTTTCTCCAGGTCCATGAAGTCTATTCCTGTGTCGTTGCAGATGCGCAAGGTGTTGGGCATCGAGGCACGCCGCCTGTCGCCTGCGGATCTGATCAGCGCTTTGTTGAAAGCGCCGGTAGACATGCTCTGGAACGGTGGTATCGGGACCTATGTGAAGGCGCCTTCAGAGTCCCATGAGGATGTTGGCGACAAAACCAACGATGCGCTTCGAATCGACAGTAACGAACTGCGATGCAAGGCATTGGGAGAAGGCGGGAACCTGATGTTGCCCAGAAGGCCCGCATCGACTTCGCCCGTCGTGGCGGCTCCGTGAACAGTGATTTTATCGATAACGCCGGTGGCGTCGACTGCTCGGACCATGAGGTGAACATCAAGATTCTGCTGAATGACCTGGTGCACCGACAGCTGATGTCGCTTCCGGAGCGAAACCGGATGCTGGGCCATGACGTCTGAGGTGGCCGAACTGGTGCTGCGCAACAATTACCGACAGGCGATGGCGCTGAGTCTTGCCCAGAACCCCGCAGTTGCCACCGCAGACCAGTACGAACGGCTGATGCGCAGGCTGGAGACAGAAGGCAAACTGGACCGCAGTCTCGAATTTCTTCCGTCGGATGAAGAATTGCAGGCTCGCCGTGAGCACGGCGGCGGCCTGACACGCCCTGAACTGGCGGTACTGGTTTCCTACGCAAAATTGAACTCAAGCAGGCCCTGGTCGCATCACCGATCGTCCATGACCCGCGATTCAATTCTGCACTGCACTCGGCTTTCCCGGCCTCTCTGCTGGCCGCCTTCCCGGAAGCGGTGGGGGCCCATCCCCTGCGTGCAGAAATCTCGGCCACCCAGATTGCCAACGACATGGTAAATCGCATGGGGATCACCTGGTTTGACCGGATACGCAGCGCTACCGGGGCTGATGCTGGACGGATTGCCTCGGCCTACCTGATCTCTCCCTGCGAATACATGACGTAGACGCCCATTGGGAGAGTATGGAATCACTGGATCGAAAAATTGACGCCGGCGTTCAGGCAGACCTGTTCGCCGATGCCATCCGGTTGGTGACCCGAAGCACCAGCTGGCTCTTGCAGAACGCGCCGGCAGGCGCTGGACCCGGTTTCCTGTATCGACCATTACCGGGCTCCCATGGCGGATGTGCCGGCTTCAAAAAGCCGACTTGAATGGGTGAAGTCCTGCAAGTCGCTGGTATGAACGCTATGCTGAATACTGTGAGCGGATGGTTTCCGGAAGATCTTTCCGCCTGGTGCGCTTCCGCGGAAAGCCGTTACTGGCTGATGGACATGGTCGAGATCGCCCGTCAGCTGGACGAAAAGCTGGAGTCGGTGGCCTGGGTGTATTTCACGCTCGGTGAAAGCCTGAACCTGACCTGGTTGGACCGGCAAATGCGGGCCTTCCGGGCAAATGGCCGCTGGCAAGTGTTGGCGACCATTCATTTCAGGGACGAGCTGGATCATCAGTTACGGAATCTCACGCTAAGCGTGTTTTGCGAGCCCGTTGATGGCGATGAAACGCCGGAGAAGCGGATTGAGGCGTGGCGGGGGAACAAGCGGATGTTACTCGCCCGCTGGGAGCGGATGCTGAACGACATGCAGGCCGCGGATGATTGTGGATTGTGCCGTCTTCTCAGTCGCTCAGTGGAGTGCTCAGAGAGCTGGCATTGAAAGCCGCATAGCAGGACTACGACAGGCAAGGTGACTGAAAATCACGTTTTTTGGAGAAAATTATTAATTTTTTGTGATGGATTAAAGACGTAATGGCACGCTTGCCTTGAATTTATAGCGAAATAGTCTTTGTCGATCTCGGTAGAATGCCGGAGAGACAAACGACTTAGAGGGTGCAACTATGAGACCGCAGCAATCACAGACGCCCGAGCTTGTCGATAGTCGGCAGGCGATTCGTGATTATTATCTCGCTGACGAGCACAAGGTTATCCACGAGATGATTGCTGGTGCCCAGTTGTCCCAGGCCGAGCGCGACGCCATTTCCGCTCGTGCGGCAGGTGCTGTTCGGATTCTATCGTGTTTCCCTATTAACCTT
>NZ_JBSWSZ010000151.1:6020-6404 GCF_056158285.1 Pseudoalteromonas sp. AWM4_233
TAAGCAAATACGTATTGCTAAAGGTTAACGACGGTTAGATTCACCTCTTACACAGCACCTCACACCTTTAAATGTGGCTTGCCAAAGCGCAATATGATCATCACGCGTAGAGAGCATATAAATTGGTGTTTTTACCTTGCTCAAATCAATTTTAGTACCACGAATACTGATCGCTTTTGGCTCTACCAGCTTGTTTTCTAGATAGAGGTTACGCAGCATAAAATTATGACATGCTGCAGTCAGGTTGGTACTGTCACCATTCCAGTAAAGCAGGTCCATATTCATAGGCGCTTTGCCTTTGAGGTAATTATTCACATAATAATTCCAGTACAGGCTGTTTTCTCAGGTGCTGTGTAAGAGGTGAATCTAACCGTCGTTAACCTT
>NZ_JBSWSZ010000152.1:0-22184 GCF_056158285.1 Pseudoalteromonas sp. AWM4_233
CGCCGTTATCTGTCATCTCCATGACTTTTTTACCTTGATTGTTAATAAATTTAAGCACATTAATTCCTCCTTGAACTAACTTGTCTGTAAGTATTTGAACCATTAGAACTTTACTTGTAAAGAATTATCTCGAATATTTACAGATGGGTTAGCTTAACTTAATAACTGTAAGAAAAAGGTGTCTTTTAGCTTTTTCGTAAATATGGTATAAAGGTAGGTAGGATTGCTTGTGAAGGGAGTTAATAATGAATAAGCAAGAGGCAATAGAAATTATTAAGAATTCTTTTTTACACTTGATGTTTGAAGAGAACGTTAAAGTGGGGTCTATCGATATCCTTTTATATTTTCCGTCTATAGGTATAGCTATTTTAGAACCTAAAAAAGATAGGAAGCACTTACTCTTAGAGGATAATATTGAAGATATGGATGAACTGTATATTAAAAAAGAGTTAGAAGCTAAACCCATCTATTTAGATTTAGAAGAAGACAAATTCAATATAGGATTTGTTATTAACGACATACTGTTGGAGGCGAGATTCGCGCCATCAGAAAATTTTTTGGAGAGTAGGGGTACTTATTAGGGAGAGAAGTCTTGGTTATCAAGTGATTCTCTTTAAAAGTCCCAGCACTGTATTACTGAGTCTTGTTATAAGGAGTCTTAGCTCCATTCTCCTTGATATGTACTCCACTCTAAATAAACTATACTTAACAAGAGTGTCGCATTTATTTGCGGCGCTTTTTTATTTGGAGGAAAATACATGACAAACGAAGTAGTAAGTGTTGAGGTTTTAGTGCCTATCTCTGAGATGGTTTTTGAAGGACGTTCCTTTTCTATCTATGGAACATTTGAGGAGCCATTGTTCTTAGCTAAAGATGTAGCTCAATGGATTGAGTATGATGTTTCATCAATTAATAAGATGTTAAGAAATGTAGATGAAGATGAAAAGGTTCGGAAAATTGTTCCGACGCAAAGTGGCGCTCAAGAATCTTGGATGCTTACAGAACAAGGTATGTATGAAGTATTATTACAGTCTCGTAAACCTGTAGCGAAAGAGTGCAAGAAAGTTGTTAAGGCACATATGAAAGAGTTACGTGTTTCTGGCGTAACTCTGAGACAGAATCTAACACTTCAACAACAAACAGTTGTCTTATTAAGTAAACTAGACGAAGTACTTATTCAACAAGAAGCAGAACTTGCTCAACTTAATTCTCAAATTGAGACTTTAGGCGAGCAAACTGAACTACTAGAAGAAGAGATCCGCGTGGTCGATAATCAAATTAAAGCACTTCAACCATATGCCAAGAAATACAAAGAGTTCTTATCTGAAGATGCTCTGATGACCATTGATGATTTTGCCCGTATTATGTTTCCACGTTATAACGTCGGCGTAACGAACTGTTCCAATACATGCGTGACAATCGTATGATTGGTTCAGAAGGACGTAATCGTAATATGCCACACCGCCAACTTGTAAATCGAAACATCTTAAAGTTATTAAAAGGACAAGTCTTTATCACAAAACAAGGATTCGATTATCTTTGTGACTCTTTAGACTCTCATTTTAATCTTTAATAACTAACCAGCAGGGGAGATATCCTCTGCTTTTTCTATTTAATAAAAGGAGCGGATTTAATGAAAAATCTATTAATGGAATCAACAAATGATGTAAGAACAAATATTTTAATGGCAGCGGATTTTAAAGAACAGAAGCGACTACTGAAAAAGCAGTCAAATGTAATGCAAAAGCATAAGGAAGAGAAAGAAGAAAAAGCAGAACGTCTTACTAAGAACTCCGAAGAGATTGAACTAAAAGGACAAGAACGGGAGTTACTGATTAAAAAAGTAGAGAACTTGTTAAAGGTGCGACTAGAGAAAGATGTTGTGTTAGTGGAAGCTGGCCATGACTCTAAGCGTTATATTCGCTGCATCTATAGACAGAATCGAACAACGTTAAAAGGTTTCTTAGAAGACCTAGTAGCTGTCTATGGGGATGGATTAGCCGAAGAAATGAGAGATAATCCTATTCCATCATTGCTTCAGCTATTGCATGAAAAGAAGGTTTTGAAGAAAGACTACAAGCCATATTCTACTGCATTCTCTAAAGGATATTTTGAAGAGAAGCCAGCACGAATCTATGTTGATTCTAATAAGAACGCAATTGGTGTAGAGACAGAGGTGTATATCACTGCAAGTGGGACAAACCGCTTACGTCTTAAAGAATTAAAACCTATTATCGTTGCAGGAAATTCCATTTGACAAGAGGGAGAAGTGCCTATGTTTGTGGCGCTTCTTCTTTCTTTACATGTAAGACTTTTGTACTAAATAAAATTACTGAAAAGGTGAGATAAATGAAATTAACAGATGAGCAACTTAAGAAACTACCACGACAATGCTTGGATTGGAATGGTGGCGGAGCAGTTATTATCAACAAAGCTACACTAAAAGAAATCTGCAAAGAGCTATTAGATTACCGAACGGGTAAAAAAACATAAAAGGAGTGGCAAAAATGAGTACTACTACATTATCAAAAGACTTAACTTTTGAGCAATGGCTAGAAATGCATTACGGGTACACTGGAACAGAAGAAGAGATCGAAGCAGCTATTTTAGAACATAACAAAACAGCGATTGCTGAAGTCTTTAAGGAAGAATGGTGTACAGCTTACAGGTCTGCTCAGATGGAAGTTGTTAAATTATTTGAAGAAGATTACATCAAGGATTCGCAAAAACAAGGTTGGGAACGACTTACGAAACGATTCTGGTGGGAATAACCATCAAGTAGAAAGGAAAATGATCATGCCATATATGCCACATCAGGAATTTGAAGAAAATTATTTCGAGATGGATCCAAACTTTCAATTCAATACAGCTATTAACGAACTGTTAAATCAAGAAGTTGAGAAGCGTGTATCAGAAAAAGTTAAGGATTATGAACAAGCAAAAGAACGAGATGCTAGTTCACAAAAAACAATTAGTGACTTAAGAAACCAGATGCACAAATTACAAATGGAATTAAAGGGTGCTGAAAATACTTTCAAAAAAGAAGGTGCGGGCCAAGCAAAAAGAGAGATGCTTGGAGGCTTTAAGCTAGGTGATGAAGCTTGGTTTGTTAGAAGTCAATACAACTCAGAAACATGTACGGTTTGCTCAGGCGATAAAAAACTTGTTGTAGAAATCCAGGGCGAGGAAAGAAAAGTAAAGTGTCCGGAGTGTAACGGTTTTGGGTGTAGGAGCAAACTAATAAAAAGCGCAGAAAAAGGATTAGTTAAAGAAATAGATATCCATACATGGGCACAAGGGAAACAACTTAGTGTGAAGATGTATATAGAACCTACGTCATATAGGGCTTCTAGTAATGTGCAAGCACATCTTGGTGGTTTCTTTAAAACCAAAGAAGAGTGCGAAAAAGAACTAAATAAAGAAAAACCATAAGGAGGAGTAAGGATGTTTAAGTATGCGAAATCGATGAGCCTACTAGGTGGAATAGATATGTATAGCCTCGGAAAAAGATACGGAAAAGAGGTTTCTCCAAAAGGAAGAAAAGTGTATTTCCTTAATAGAAACGGATACGCAATGGAATTAGAACAAGCAAGAAAGCTTTTTAAAGAAGGACAAGTCCTAACGGTAAAAGAGATATATGTGGGTAGAAGTAGCTCAGAAGTTGAATTTGTAGAGTATCCACTTAAGAAATTCAATACAGTAATGTTCGCTGATTGTACAGAAGAAGGAGAGGCGTGTCAGAATGAAAGCATTCAAAGTGTTCTATAGTACGCCAGGTTGTTCAACTTCAGCAATCGTATTAACAGAAGATGAATCGACATTAGAAAAATCATTATCTGAAAAAGATTCGGATTTTAGAATGGGTGATAAGTACGATGGAATATCAAGAAAAAGAGAGATGCCTTTATCTAATGTGATGTTGCGTGATTTATCAGTTGCGGAACTATTGAAGATACTGAATAAGGAGGGTGTATAATGGGCGCTTTTATATCAATGCCACCCAACGGTCTGTATTGCAGGTTCTCAGGCGTGGTTGATTGTCCGACTCACTGGAATATGACACGAGAGGATTACTTGAACAACACTACCGGTACGATCAGATCGAGAGCAGAAGGTGAAGATATTTTAGACAACTACTTAAAGCCGTTTTCAGATGTTCTTGAACATTTTATGCCTCACAATATGGCTCAAAAAGGTGCTGCCGAAACAACTTCACAAGATGAGGTTAACCTTAGCAATACGTAACTGAGCCAAGTCTAATACGTTGACATTACGTATTGCTAAGGTTAAACTGGTGCAGCTTTGAACATCTAGCAGCACCTCAGTTGGTGAATGTCCGGAATGGGCCGTACACGAAAAGAGCCATCGCAGCTCGCGATTGTAAATCTTGCGCGGACCCGGAGGTCGGCTGTGAGCTCATACCTACCATTGTCTGCCGACAAATCATGCAACAACTACGGCCCACAAACGGACTTCGGTTATGAAACTCAATATAGGAGCGCTAGCCCAAGCCGGGTCGAGATCAACTAAGTCTCAATGAGCGAATCCCTCGCATCGAACTCGACACAACACTGCACCAGCCCGAAGCCATGAGTATCCACGACACAAACAAGCATCATTTCGGTGCATTGCGCGCTGCCCTCTACGACATTGACCCGACTGATCTGCAGCAGATCATCAGCGAAGCCTTTGCACCCGACGCCAAGATCGACCTCTGCTTTCCGTTTGAGACGCTCAGCGGTCCTGAGGCCCTGTTCGAAACTGTCTATGCGCCGCTGCTGCGTGCGATGCCAGACATGGAGCGACGCGACTTCATCTTCATGGCCGGCCGTCGATGGGGTGACGGAAAATCGGGCAACTGGATTGGTTTGGGTGGCAATATTGTTGGGCGTTTTGATGCGCCTTGGCTTGGTATCCCGCCGACCGGCCGTCCTGTGTTCATGCGGTATCATGAGTACTATCGCCTCGAGGCCGGGAAGGTTGTCGAGATGAGTGGGCTATGGGACATTCCGCAGCTCATGGTCCAAGCCGGAGCTTGGCCGGTTGCCCGCCTCAGACCCGGAGTGGAATGGATGTGTCCGGGCCCTGCTGACGGTGGTGGGATCAAGACAAGGCCCCATCAGACGGATGCAGGGAACGCTTCGGTTCAGCTTGTCTGGGACATGCTTCACGATTTGCAGCGTGGGAATGCTGACGATCCGCTTGGCGATACCGCAAGCTACCGGCATCCGAAATGTCTTTGGTACGGGCCAACAGGGTTGGGGACAGGGTCGGCGTCCGCGAGGATTTCAGGATGTTGTATTGAAGGGTTTTCGTACTGGCCTGAGCGACAATAAGCGATTTCTGAACGAAGGCGTCTTTTTCGGCGAAGGCGATCTGGTCGCCTTTACAGGCTGGCCTTCGGGCGAAGGTACCCATTCAGGCGATGGCTTTCTAAAGGGCTTGCACCAACGGGAAAGAGGTTCACACGCCGAAGCTTGGATTTCTGGCGATGCGCAAATGGTGTGATCAGGGAGAACTGGGTGCTCGTCGACCTTCTACACATCTATGACCAGCTCGGCGTTGATGTGTTCGCCCGCATGCAAGACTTCATTGCGAAGTAGATGAGACAGGCCAACGGCAGCTAAGTCCGCGATGCGGTCCTTCACGAATTTTCGACGAATGTCTGCAATGAGCCGAAAGCGGATTGTCAAAATTCTTAACCCGTATGGACGACGAGCTGACTGTGGGCATCGGAAAATCGCATAGTATTGCGAGCGTGCTACGGCCTATCTCTAGATTTTTGTCGCTTCCTCAAATGCTATAGTGAATTTGCTTGGTTCCGGAGGTTGGTTGATGCTCATCGTCTTAAGTCTTTACTTCGGCTTGATTTGGTTGGTTTTTTCTAAACTCAAATGGCTTCCGTGGAACGCTTTCTGGAAAACAGTTATCTATGGTGGCGCTGCAGTAATTGCCCTTGTGGTCTTGGGAGCTCTCAACCACACAACACCGACAGGGCCAGTTTCAGTTCAAGGAATTGAGAGAAACATCGCACCTAACGTATCCGGAACGGTTGTCGAGGTGGCTGTCGAGGCCAATCCATCCGTTAATGAGGGTGATCTACTCTTCAAAATTGATCCTGAGGTTTTTGCTGCTGAAGTGTCACGTCTCGAGGCCTCTCTTGAAACGGCTAAGTCTTCGGCTGACCAGTTACTGACTGATCTCACCGCAGCCGAGGCAGAAATCAAGTCTTTGAATGTTCAGCTTCTCTTTGGGCAGCAGAGGCGCGACGACATCATCCAATTGGAAGAGCGAGGCGCATCGACAACTTTTCAACTCCAAGAAGCCGTTGCTACGATTGATCAATTGACCGCGAATATCCGAGCAGCCGAAGCGCGCAAAAAGGGACTGGAGCGTCGAATTTCCGCTACGATTGACGGCCGAGACGCCGCAGTTGTGGAAGCTGAAATGGCGCTCGAGCAGGCCAGATGGAGCCTTGAAGAGACAGAGGTTCATTCACCCGGAAATGGCGTTGTTTCTGCTGTTACACTACGGCCTGGAAACCGCGCCACCACGTTTCAAGGTGCGATAACATTTATTGATCCGTCGGATTTTGCAATTGTAGCCTCCCTTCCACAATCGAGCCGCCAAAACGTAAACATCGGAGACGAGATTAGGTTGGCACTGCGGACACAGCCTGGCACAGAGCTCTCTGGCATCATTGTTGCTTTACCGGTGGGATCCGCCGAGGGGACACTCGATCTGCGCGCGGGGCCTCCTTCAATACGAGAGCTGGCCGGTATCTCTAGCTACCCAGTGCTGATCGAGTTATCTGAGGTTTCCGATTTGGAAGATCTTCCTTTTGGTACATCAGGAACAGCATTGGTAATGACTGAAAAAGCAGGCGCAATCGGGGTTCTTGCCAGAAATCCTATTCTGGGTAACTAAACAGCTGAATTATTTGTAGCCTTTGGACGTAGTTCAACTGCCCCATTCCCTTTTTCATGTTCGGCTTCGTTCGAACAGCAGACATTCGCTCAAACTCTAAGAGCGACCGCTTCGAGCCCAAAGCTAACAAATGGTAAAACAGGCTCCCTTGCACGCGGACACCTAATATCCGAGAACACCTAGTGTCAAATTGGAACTAGAATTGCTGGTCCGCACTAGCGATTTAACCTCAGCGTTTGCCCACTAACGCGTGCGATACCATTCACAACAAAAGTATTGGGTTTAGCATTTTGCACTTAACTATATGGAACGTGGAGAATTTAAACTTCTAGGTCGCAAAATGTTTACAAGAGTAGGTAAAATTAGTAAAAAAATTAACAAAATTTTGTTTCAAATCCAGTAAGTTGTTGTGAAATTTTCTATCGGCTTCCCATTATTGATTTGCACATAAGTGCGCTTTCGTCTGCTGGAAGAGGAGCCAAATGACGAAAGAAAGGGAAATGGGAGGAATTAATGACCACTAAATCTGTCACACGCCGCGGCGTGTTGAAGTCTGGTGCCGTCGCAGGTACCGGTCTGGCCCTGCCTACGATCTTCACGGCTTCGTCGGCTGCTGCTTACACCAACGAACCTACCGGAGGGTCCGTAACCCTGGGCTTCAACGTTCCGCAGACAGGGCCGTATGCTGAAGAGGGCAATGACGAGCTACTTGCGCAACAGTTGGCCGTCGAACATCTCAATGGAGAGGGAGATGGGGGTTGCTTGAACACCTTCACCTCGAAAGCACTGAAAGGCAACGGTATCCTCGGCAAAAAGGTCGAGTTCGTCACAGGCGACACGCAGACGAAATCAGACGCTGCACGTGCATCGGCGAAGTCGATGATCGAAAAAGACGGTGCGATCATGATCAACGGCGGCTCGTCGTCTGGCGTGGCCGTTGCGGTTCAGGGTCTGTGCCAAGAAGCAGGCGTGATCTTCATGGCAGGCCTGACCCACGCCAACGACACGACTGGTAAAGACAAGAAGGCCAACGGGTTCCGCCATTTCTTCAACGCCTACATGTCGGGTGCAGCGCTCGCGCCGGTGCTGGCAGCCGAGATGGGCAAAGAACGTCGCGCTTATCACCTGACAGCTGACTACAACTGGGGCTGGACGCAGGAGGAGTCGATTGTTGCTTCGACCGAAGCCTTGGGATGGGAAACGGTCAACACCGTCAAAACACCGCTCGCCGTCGACGGACTTCTCCTCCTACATCACTCCGGTACTGCAACTCAGGCGCTGACGTGCTGGTTCTGAACCACTACGGCGGCAACATGGTGAACTCACTCACCAACGCGATTCAGTTCGGCCTGCTCGACAAAGTGGCCAACGGCAAGGACTTCAAGATCGTCGTGCCGCTGTACTCCGGAACTGATGGCCGCGGGCGCGGGCGAGAACATCAAGGGCGTGCTGGGTTCGATGAACTGGAACTGGCAGCTTCAAGATGAGAGGTGCTGCTAGATGTTCAAAGCTGCACCAGTTTAACCTTAGCAATACGTAACTGAACAGTAAGGTGGCCAAAAACGTACCACTAGAGGTCCTACCCCTGTGGCTTCTAACTTCCAGCACCTATCCCAAGTTATGTATTCATTTTATTCTACGCCTTAAAAGGCCATAAGATGAGAAGCTGGAAATAACCCAGCAAACTAAATTTTCAAGTTAGGCAAAGCCGCGGTACGCCCATCACCGCGGCTTTTTTGTGGTAAACCAAAGCTAACAGCTTTCAGCCGTCAGCTATCAGATTGAAAACAAAGTAGCTGAAATGCTCACCTGTAGGCGTGAAACTTATTTCGCGCGATGAACATAAGAGCTATCAGCTTTCAGCCGTCAGCTATCAGATTGAAAAGTTAGCGAGATGCGAGTTGTAGGAGATGTATGGACTCCTCCCCCAAATAGGGTGAGTACGGTATAAAGAGATTGGACAATTACTTTTACCAATAAGGAATCCATACATGTCAAAATTTAACCTAATTAGTATCGACTTGGCAAAAAATGTTTTTCAAGTCGGTAAGTTTTTTCATCAAAACCTACAAAGTAATAAAGCGGTGAGCAGGAAAGAGCTACTGTCGATACTCACCACCTCTCCTCGTTGTAAAGTTGTTATGGAATCATGTGGCGGTGCTCATTATTGGGCACGCAAAGCGCGTAGTGTTGGTCATGAAGTCGTGATTCTAGATCCTCGATTTGTCAAAGCATTTAGAGTTGGCCAGAAAACGGATGCAAATGATGTAATTGCAATAGCTGCCGCTTCTTTCTCGCCTAATGTTCGCCCGTGTAAATCACTGACACAAGCACAGCAAAGCTTACAGTCAATAGAGCGAATGCGCGCCTTAGCTGAAAAGCAGAAACGACAGCTGGCTAATCAAATCAGAGGCCTGTTACTTGAATTTGGGATTGTAATCAAGCAATCAGAATGCGCGTTTAGGCAAGCTATCCCTGAGATTCTAGAGGATAGCGATAATGGGTTAACCGCTGGTTTAAGGCAGTGTCTAGCTCAGTGCTATGAATTATTTAAAGCGCAATCAACATTAAAAGAAACATTAAATGAGTTACTGACAGGTTTAGTAAAACAAGATGAGCAATGTGAACGTTTACTGGCACTTGAGGGTGTCGGGCCTATCACAGCGGTTGGTTTATTAATAAGCTTAAGTGACACAACCCATTTTACGAGCGGACGCAATGCGGCAGCCAATGTTGGTGTCACCCCTCGCCAACACTCAAGTGGTGGAAAAGTGCGAATAGGTCATATAGCCAAATACCGTGGCGAGATAACATTACGCAGCCACTTGTTTCTGGGAGCCAGGGCGGTCATCAGTCAGCTAAAGCATCGAGAACCAAAAACGAAAAAAGAACAATGGCTCAAAGCATTAGTTGAAAGACGAGGTGTGAAGTGTGCCGCCATTGCATTAGCAAATAAAACAGTTAGGACGGCGTATGCCATGCTGAAAAAGGGCACGAGTTATGAACCCAGTTTATTAGCCAATTAATATTTAGCCTTCGATAACAGAAACAACAGTATTGACCAAGAACCTGCGTTAAGCGGTTAGACCCACCCTTGATAGCCTGTAAAGTGCCTGGCGTGTTAAAACACCGAGTAGGAGAAGAGGCACAAGGGCGCGAATACATCAAAGGGCCGAGGTAGCTCCTCATTATGAGCCCGCATATAAGCACGCAGTCTGACAAAATTAACGAAGGGTATTGTGCAATAGGAGGAGTCCATATAAGGCGTTTTAACGCCGATAAAAGAGATATTAGATATCAGTGGTTAGAAGTTAGATTAAAAACCCAACGAGTTAGCGAGTTTCGAGGGACGAGATACGAGTTATAGGAGGCGTTTTAACGCCGAAAAAAGTCGATTTGGTAGGATGACTCCTTTACGAATCCACAACCAACACTATGCTGTTAGCACCTAGCACCTAGCACCTAGCACCTAGCACCTAGCACCTAGCACCTAGCACCTAGCACCTTTAACCATTCCTACGCGATATAAAATCGCTGCCACAATTTTGCTAACTCGCTAACTCGCAACTCGCAACTCGCAAACTCTCACCCACAAAAAAGCCGTGGGATTTTCATCACACAGCTTTTGATATTTCGCTAAGTCGTTTTATTAGAACGAGTAGCTGTAACCTAGTTGTAGGGTACGTGGTTTACCTGGTTGAATACCGCCGTTTGCGCGGTTTGCAACGTAGGTTTTGTCAAACAGGTTATCTACTGTTAGGTATACTTTTTGTTTGTCGTCGATTAGGTATTTAGCTGCTAAATCCCATACAACGCGGCTGTCGATTGCATTGCGACCTGAGTCTGTTAAATCTGCGTGAGCATCAGACACATAGCGCATTTGCGTATCGAATACGAAGCTTGAGAACTCAGCACCCATCGAAAGCGCTAATTGGTTTTCAGGCACGTATGGCATTGCATCGCCTTTTTCTACGCTACCCCAAAGATCTGATTCAAACGCATTGTCGAACTCAGAATCAGTGTAAGTGTAAGTTAAGCGAACAGGGAATGAAGCTGCGTTAGTAGCAAACACTTTACCTGCGCTTAGCTCAAAACCAGACACAGATACTTCACCGTAGTTGTATTGATCGCCAATATTGTCATCGCTACAACCTACAGCTGCAGTACAATTACCGTGCATGTTTGTGTAGTCAGAGTTAAAGTAGATTACTTCACCTTGAATGCCCGCGTAATCGTAACGACCACCTAGCTCAATGTTAACACTCTCTTCTTCTTCTTGATCCGCATTACCAGGGGCTGCTGGTGCGTAACCTTTTTGAATACCAGCAAGAAGCGTTAAGTTATCGCTTACAGTGTAAGTCGCACCTAGTGATGGTACTAAGATCTCAGTGTCGTTGCTGATATCTTTTGTTAGGCCATTTTCACGGTTAGGATCAGACTTAGCCCACTCAACACGTTTGATTGTGATGTCTTCGTAGCGAAGACCTGCACTAATGACTAATGCATCAAGTGACCACTCATCTTGAATGAATAGGGTAGTTGCTTCAGCGCTATCTAAACGGTTGCTGTTTGAACCTGGAACGCCTTTTTCTGTAAGCGTCATTGATAGGTCTTGGTTAAGCGTGTACTTGTCTTCCCATTGGAAACGATCCATTTCATCTTCGTGGTAACGTGCACCAACTGTGATGTAGTGGTTGCCCGCAGGGATATGGAATTCAGTTTGTAAGCCTTTCGCTTGGTAATCACGGTTATTCGCTTTTACGCCAATACCTTCAATACCTTCGCTTGTTGGGTTTGCTTCAAACTCGCTGTATTGCTCAAGGTAGCTGCTGCTTACTTTGCTTGCTTTATACCAGTTACGGTGGAAGTCGTTTAGGTAAGCTGTAGCAAGTAGCTCGTAACCTTTACCAAAACGATATGCATAGTTGATTTGGTATGCATTGTGTTGTGTGTTCATTTCATCGTTTTGCGATGCTGCATAACGACGGTAAGGGTTTTCTTGGTAATCAGCGTCAGTTAAGCCCATGTAAGTTTCGTCAGAGCGTTCGTCTGAGTACTTTAACTTCATTTCTAGGCTGTGTGCTTCGTTATCACCAAAGTCAAAACCAAACTTTAATAAGAAATCATTCTTTTCGAAGCCAGTGTTGTCGCTACCAACTGGTAAATCTTTAAAGCCATCAGCACCGTAAGTGAATACTTCTACAAGGCCCGCAGCATTGTTTTTCTTTTTACCGAAGTAAGCATGACCTTTGTAGAAACCGTCGCTACCAAGTTCAGCATTAAGTAAACCTTTAGACCCTTCAGTTGGTAAGCTACGAGAAACTAAGTTTAAAACACCGCCTGTTGTACGCGGGCCATACTTAACAGACGCTGCACCTTTAAGTACTTCGATAGACTCCATACGACCCATTGTAGGGAAGTAGTAAGCAGAAGGCGCTGAGTAAGGTGCTGGTGCTACAAGTACACCATCTTCCATTACAGAGATTTTGTCGTTACGACCCGTACCCGTACCACGCATACCGATGTTAGGACGAAGGCCATAGCCGTCTTCTTCTTGTACATATACACCCGGTACAGCACTTAAAACACGTGAGATATCAGTATATTCAAACTTTTCTAGTTCTTGCTCATCAATAAAAGTAGCAGAGCCAGGAATATCGTTAATTGCAGATGCAGAGCCAATTACAGTGATTTGCTCGAAGTTTTTCTCTTCTTTAGTTACATCTTTTGCAAAAGCATTAGCGCTTAAAGATAAAGCGACCGCAGTCGAAAGCGTAGAAACAATAAACTTAGGTGTCATTGTGAGTCCTGTATATGTTTAGATATTTTTAACAGGCGCAATTAAAACATGTAAAAAAATGCGAATCAATCCTATTTGTAATAAAACAGGTCTGAACTGTAAGTTCATGAATTGAAGGGGTTATAAGGAATACAGTAGTATTGTATTACGATATTGAGTTTGGTTTGGTGTTAAGTAAAACTTCAATGACTGCAGCTGTCAGCTCGTAGTTTGGTTAGAGCGAAGCGAAACCCAACTTTGGAGCAATCAGCTTTCAGCCATCAGATTAAAAAGTTAGCAAAAGTAAAGGGGGAAAGTTTGCGAGATACGAGGAACGAGATGCGAGGTTTAGGAGGCGTTTTAACGCCAAAAAAAATGGTGATATTAGATATCAGTGGTTAGAAGTTAGATTAAAACAACAGAGCTGTAAGCTTTAAGCTATAAGTCCAGATCAGCCTGCACGCAGTCTCAGTGAAATGCATACCCGTAGGCGTGAAATTTATTTCGCGCGATGCTTATCTAAACCACAGAAGCAAGATGTAGGTCGGGCTTTAGCCCGTCAATGTTAGCGATTATGTGTCGCCATAAATGACGGCTTACAGTGCTTAACTCATTAGCTCGTAGGTTGGTTAGAGCGGAGCGAAACCCAACGTTTGGAGCCGTCAGGTATCAGATTGAAAGTTTGCGAGATACGAGGAACGAGATGCGAGGTGTAGGAGGCGTTTTAACGCCGAAAAAAGTAAAGGGGAAGGTATTCCAACCCCAAAAAAATATTCTGTTAGCCCCTAGCCCCTAGCCCCATTCCTACGCGATATAAAATCGCGGCTACAATCTTGCTAACTCGAAACTCGCACCTACGTCAAACGCAAGGCGATGAATTCGGCGAGTTTGTCTACGGCGGTGCCGGGGTCGTCGGTACGCTTAATTAAACTAATACCGATTTGACCAAGCTCAGGGAGGTCTTTGGTTTGTATTTGGTAGTTAAGCTCATTCGGTACGGTGCTTTTTGCAAGCACTGTAATGCCTAAGCCTTCTTTTAACGCCGCAGTTAGGCCGGTTAAGTCGGCATTACTGTAAGCAATGCGGTATTTAATACCCGCACTTTGTAGTGCCTCGATTGCGCGGCGACGATATATACATCCCTCTGGGGCGGTTACAAGCGTGACCACATCGTTTTGCGCAAGGTTTAAATCGCCCACCCATACTAGTTGGTCTTGCATAAAAATAGGGAACTTAGCTGATTCGAGCTCTTCGTTTAATGCCAGTACTAAATCGAATTGATCTTGGCGCGAGACCGACAATAAATGTTTACTCAAACGAGAACGCACTTCGAGCGATACGTCAGGGTAAAGGGCCACAAAGTCACCTATGATCGAAGGTAGAATACGTGCGGCAAATTCACTGGGGATCCCCAAGCGCACTTTACCGGTCACGTTTTCGCTGGTGAACTGCTGCAAAATGGCATCGTTTTGTTGCAGCATTTGCTTAGCTAATGGCATAAGCAATTCGCCATATTGATTAAGCACTTGGCGCTGGCCTTGCTTTTTAAACAGCTTATGGCCCAGCATGTCTTCAAGGCGCTTTATTTGTAAGCTCACAGCCGGTTGCGATAGCCCTAATAATTCACCCGCTTTGGCAAATCCGCCAACTTCAACAACAGTGACTAAAGTACGTAAACTATCGGTAGAAATGTTTTTCATTAAAAAATTCTATTTATAGGGCTATGTATATAAGCATTATTTATCAATTGATAAATAATTACAATTTGTTGTTGCTAGCACGGCGCAATATACTTCAATCATTAACGATTGATAGGTGTCACATATGACTTTTACGCCAATAATGTTTGCTCGCCACAGCCAAGCTGAGACCCCAGCAGACAACGTGCTACAAGCTAATAGCGATACTGCCATTATGGATTTTAGTGGCACTGAAGCAATCCCATTTTTAACGGCTATTTTAGGTCTTGATATTAATAAGCTAACCGCCAGCGGTTTAGGCTTACGTAGTTCATTAGACGATGACCTAACAAGCAGCTACGCTTATGCCCTGTATTACTTTAACGAAACTGCATTTCGTTTTGTATTAGGTAAAGATGCCAGCGTGCAATTACAGTCGCTTATTAATGAGCAACAACTACGTTACGACATTGATTATGTAATGCGTGACGATTTAAGCGCGCTAACCCTAAGTGGTGAGCAAGCGTTTGATGCCTTGGTCGACAGCTTTAAGCTAACGCCGGGGCTGCGTTTATCAGACATGCGCAGCTGCTATGGTGCACAAAGCGGTGAGGTATTTATTACTGCCATAGATAACCAAGCAACACAGCAATTTCAGCTGGTGGCGCGCCAGAGCAGAGCTTGATAAATGGCAAACGCACTTACAGCAGCTCGGCTTTGATTTAGCCTTAGCCAACGTTGCTTAAAACATAAGATTTTTAAAACAGCTACGCACTTGGGTGTTTAGCTGTTTTTTAGTTACAAAATCGCAATTTGGGTGTGACAACTGTGCAACTAATGTATAATCGCCGCCCATGTTATTCCCCCTCATTAAATTGAGGCCACGCCCCACAACTTGTGGGTTAATTTAAAAGTGAAGGAATATTATGACTTCTAAAACAGTTTTACATGCTAAGCACCTTGAAGCTGGCGCAAAAATGGTTGATTTCCACGGCTGGGAAATGCCAATCAACTACGGCTCACAAATCGAAGAGCATAATGCGGTTCGCACAGATGCAGGTATGTTTGACGTATCTCACATGACTATTGTCGATATTCAAGGCGAGCAAGCACAAGCGTTCTTACGTAAGCTAGTTGCAAACGACGTTGCTAAGTTAACTGTACCAGGTAAAGCACTTTACACAGGTATGCTTAACGAAGAAGGCGGCGTAATCGACGACCTAATCATCTACTTCTTCTCAGAAACGAACTACCGTTTAGTAGTTAACTCAGCAACACGTGAAAAAGATTTAGCGCATTTAGCTAAAGTTTCGGCTGATTTCGCCGTAACGGTTACTGAGCGTCCAGAGTTTGCAATGATTGCCGTTCAAGGCCCTAACGCACGTGCTAAAACAGCAACAGTACTTAACGCAGAGCAACAAGCTGCTGTTGAAGGTATGAAGCCTTTCTTTGGTGTGCAAGCAGGTGATTTATTTATTGCGACAACAGGCTATACTGGCGAAGATGGTTATGAAATCGTAGTGCCTAACGATCAAGCTGCTGATTTATGGCAACAACTTCTAGACGCAGGCGTAGCGCCAGCAGGTCTAGGTGCACGTGATACGTTACGTCTTGAAGCGGGTATGAACCTTTACGGCCTAGATATGGACGAAAGTGTTTCTCCACTTGCTGCAAACATGGCGTGGACAATCGCATGGGAGCCAGAAGATCGTAAGTTTATCGGTCGTGAAGTATTAGAGCAGCAACGCGCTGATAAGAGCACAGACAAACTAGTTGGTTTAGTGCTTGAAGAAAAAGGCGTATTGCGTAGCGGTTTAAAAGTCATCGTTGAAGGTGGTGAAGGGGTGATTACCTCTGGTACATTCTCACCAACCCTTGGTCACAGTGTTGCGCTAGCACGTGTTCCGCGTTCAACTGGCGAAACAGCCCAAGTAGAGATGCGTAAAAAACTGGTTAACGTTAAGGTTGTTAAACCTTGCTTTGTACGTAACGGCAAATCAGTTATCTAAACTATAAAAAATTTGGTGTTATCACCCAATATAAACCAAAGGAACAAAAAGATGAGCAATATCCCAAGCGAATTAAAATATGCTACTTCACACGAGTGGGTTCGCGACGAAGGTGACGGTACGTTTACTGTAGGTATCACTGAGCACGCACAAGAACTTCTTGGCGACATGGTATTCGTTGAATTACCAGAAGTTGGTGATGAAGTTGACGCGGGTGAAGACTGCGCAGTAGCTGAGTCTGTAAAAGCAGCATCAGACATCTACGCACCAATCGGCGGTGAAATCGTTAGGTGCTGGAAGTTAGAAGCCACAAGGATCGGTTAACCTTAGCAATACGTAACTGAACCAAGTACGGTAAGTAAGCCGATGCTCAGTATTTTTGTCGTCGCTGCAACCGCCTGCCGGTAATCGTCTTCTTCCAAATGCCTGTCGTATACCTCCAGGAAGGAGAGCAGTAAATCCTGAAAAGCAGACATGTACCATTTAGGCTCCAATCCGATTTTCAAGTGTACCGCGGCAATACGCTTCCTTTTTTCAATATATGACTCATCGATGACGCCCGAAAACATCTCTTCCATATGAACAGCCAGTGTTTTCCGCAGGCGCTCAACGGTACTGTGTTCCTCAATCATTTTTTGAAGCGCCGGCTCACTTTCAAGATTCACGTAAAATTTCTTCACAACCGCTTCCATTTCCACGCTTACCAGCGGCTGCAGGTCCTGCAAAACAGCGAGGTCATCTGTCGTCAGCTGAATCATTTCACATTGACGATGAACAGCCGATCCTTCCGGGACGTCGATCACCCCTGTTCTTCCCTCTCCCAGCTTCTTACGCACGGCCTCTTTTCTCTATTCCACCAACCCATTCTAAATCCCCCTGCATGTCTTTTTTCTTATATCGTCGTCTTAGTAACAACAGTTAAGGGGAAAAGGGCCGCACTACGTCCTCCAGATGGTTTTTGATTTTTTGCAGCATCTCCTGCATCTGCTTGATTTCTGTGGGTGTCAGCGGATGGGTCACTTCGCTTTCTCAATCGTAGCGGATATGCTGAAGCTGCTCCTTCCGCTCCTTACCAAGAGACGTTAAATGAATCAGTTTCGTGCGGGCATCCTTTTCAAGCGATGCTTTATAAACCAGATCCTTTTGGATAAGTATATCAATCAGCTTGGACAAAGAAGAAGCTTTGATTCCAAGCTCTTTTTGCAGATAGGACTGCGTCACCCCGTCCTTCTCATAAAGAACGAACATGACATTCACATGAGAAACGCTCAAATCTTCCTTTTGGAGCCTCTCGTTCTGAAGCTGTTTGATTGAATGGGATATTTTCTGAATCTGATAGCCAATATCCTCATTGTGTGATTCATTCATCGCGTTCACCCTTTCTGCCGCTATTTTATCACAAACCGACTGCATTGGATGATCATTTAGTTAGTTTCCTAAACTAAATACGTGTTATGATGATTTCCGAATGGCTAAAAGGAGGTATAAAAAGTCTGACGATGAAACCATTATCCAAAGCGGGAGTATTTGCCTTAATGCTCGCGGCCAGTCTGACTGTCATGGTCGGCAGCGCCATTACTCCCGCCTTACTTGATATATCCCAGCACTACAATATGGAGGACTCAGCCGCCTGGTTGACGACACTCCCTTCGCTCGGCGTTGTCCTGTTCGCTCCGCTCGCCGGTAAATTCATCGACAAGTCCGGACCCTACAGGGGTTCTTTGTGTACCGGGCTGATTCTTATACCGGAGCATTGGCGGATAGGCGCCATCTGGCTGGACGGGACGGTGTTGGTCTTTGCTCGCCGACCGCATTCTCCTCGGCGGGGCAACGGCTGTCGTGATGTCTTCGGCTACCGGGCTGCTTGCCGAATTTTTTGAAGGAGAGCAGCGACTGAAGATGATGGCTCTGCAGGGCATGTCCATTCGAAGCTGGAGGTATCATCTTCCTGAGTATCGGAGGCATTCCTCGGAAGCTTCGGATGGCAGTTCCCATTCCTGTTGTATCTTCTCGGTTGGATCGCTCTTGTTTTTCTATTATCTTTCGTGCCCTTTACAAGAAAAGAAACCGGAGGGGAAGAGGAAGCCGATGGTGGAACTTCTTCCGAAAAAATCTGGCCGGTGCTGTTATCCGCTATGCTCGCCATGACCATCTTTTTTGTAACGATGGTCTCTGTGCCCTTTTACCTGGCTGAGCACTTTCACATGACTTCCACAGGAACGGGATACTTTTTGGCGATGATCTCTCTTGTGGCCGTCATATCAGCCAGTCAGATGCCTAAGGTGGTCAATAAAATCAGTGACTACTCCACGCTGATGACCGGGTTCTTTTTATTCGGAGGCGGCTATCTGCTGCTTGGGCTGAACCAGACCTCCCTCCTGCTTGCCGCAGGGGCGGGAATTTTGATTGGCTTTGGCTTTGGCTTTACCATTCCACTTGCCAACCACATGACCGTGGAAAAAAGCAGCGCCGCCAAGCGCGGGAAAAATCTCGCCTACTTTTTCTTCCGCTGTTTTTCTTGGACAGTTTTTATCCCTCTTTTGTAGACAGTATTTCCGACGATCTGTCCGTCGTCTATCTTTTAACGGCTTCGGCCGGATTGTTGATCAGCGCCATTTACTTCATCACAATGAAAAATGTGCGCACGGGAGTGCAGAAAAAGAAATCCCCTTCTGAAGGGTGACAGCAAAAGGCCTGTCCATGAATGGACAGGCCTTTACTTATGCGTCGCCTTTATAGCCAAGGCGGGCACGGTCGATATATTCATCCGGCTCGGAACCGAATTCAGTACTGTGATTCTTAAATTGAGCCAGCCGCCCGTTACGGTGCTCACCGTGACTATTGCGTTCCTTGAACTGCCGGTCGTGCTTCTTGTCCTTCTTTCTTGCTCATCCCAATCACCTCATGCAAGCTTAAGTGTTACACGCGTACCAAGTTCGGGTAAAAGCGGGCATCGCTTATGCATGGTGAAGAACGGTGGAACTTCCCCATTTCTCCAAATGCTTCCTGAATAAGGCCATCACCACAAGGTGTGCTTTCGCCTGGGTGTATTTATAGAAAAACCAGGGCAGCGAAGGCATGTAGTCGTGAATTGCTACAATGGCTTCCTGACGGCCGGGGATTTTCCTGAATTCCAGGCGGCCGCGCACATTTTTTCCGCTGTCGGCGAGCATACCTCCGGAAATTGCAAATAAGCACGGTCCCCGGTACTTCTGTCTTTGGCATAATCGAAGGATAAAAGCGGAGACTGTTTAAAGACGACCCCGATTTTACAGCAGTTGTCTTCATCCACTTCCGTTTTCACCCACGGATTGAGTGTGTTTTCCAGCCATTTCACATAGTAACGTCCAACCCAGTCTGCATCATATCCTTCTGGGATCGGAATACGCTGGACAGACCGGACATCCTGCTGCATCGGTTGAAACATCGGAAGGGCTCTCTTTCCATCTTTGTTCTCTTCTTCCTTCGCAAGAGTCTCCCCGGCCGCCTCTTCAAAAGAAATGCGGCCTTCACTTAACCCTTCCACTTTATTTTCCTCTTGTGTGACCATAGGATGGGGTCAAGCTTTCAATCAGGGGATAGACCATTTCCTTCGGCGAGCCCGTGACAAGACGCACCCACAATTTGGAGAGTTCAACGGTTAAAAAAGGAACGTTAATGGTGAGCGGCTTTCTACCCATCACAGCAGCCGTCCGTTTCATCATCGTCTCGTAGGTCATGACATCCGGACCGCCCCACGCGCTCACCGGGACGCCCTTTCACCTCTTCATTTCCAATGCTGCTGTCCAGGGCATGCAGCACATCCGGAAGGGCGATCGGCTGGGTCTTCGTCCGGGTCCATTTTGGCAGAATCATAAACGGCAGCCGTTTAACCAGCTTTTTCAGAATCGGGAAGGAAGATCCTTTCGGCGCCCACAATCAGCCCGGCCCGGATCGTGGTCACGGGTACTCCGTAGGCTCCAAGAATTTCTTCCACTTCCAGTCGGCTCTTCAAGTGTCGGGACAGCTTTTTTTCCTGCTCCGGGATGATACCGCTCAAATAGATGATTTGGCGGACCCCTTGTTTCTTTTGCAGCCTGGGCAAAGTTATCAGCTAAAATGACATCCATATCTTCAAACTTTCCGCTGCCGGGTCAGCTTCGCAGAAGGCAGCATGGAATGAACGAGGTAGACCGCGATGTCCGCCCCCTCCAGGCCTTTTTCAGCATCCACCATGGAGTAAAGGTCACAGGAACGCCATGTTACCTGCTCCTCATCTTCTTTTTGGTCACCACTTCTGGAAAGGGCAATGATGTCGGCGTGCTTTCTCAACTTTTCCATCAAGTTCTGTCCTATATATCCACTCGCGCCTGCAAGCGCAATGACCGGTCTTTGTTCTGCCATGCTCGTCACGTCCTTTCAGGTATAATGTACGTGTACCCCGTCTGTCATCACTCTTAACCCTTCAAGAACGTATATAAAAAAGGTGAACCACCCACACAGGCGGTCCCCCCTTCTCACATTGTCCAGATTCGCATCCAATTTTCCCACTTTGGAAAGAGCATCCACTTTTATCTTCCCTGAATGAAATAGCACACCGGTACTGTAGAGACACCTTTCCGCCCCCCCTCGTGTTACGTGGAGCGTTCGGTGGTGACGCCTGCGGGAACAGCGCGAGCCGAAGATCCACCTGGATCAGGTGTTCTTCCTGACCCGAGTTAGCTGAGGCCGTGCCCGCGGAGCATCCACCGATAAGCGGAGCGTACCCATCACTCTTATGTGCAGATCGGTCACGACCTTAGTGCTGACTGGTAACGTTTGTAGTAGTAGGTGCTGACGCAGGAAGTTACCAAAGTCCATTTAACCTTAGCAATACGTAACTTGAACGAAGTAAATAAAAACGTATTGCTAAGGTTAACGACGGTTAGATTCACCTCTTACACAGCACCTTGCCAATGAGCATTGGCCCAATATGCACTTTCAAGGGGTATTACAATTTGAAGCCCCAACTGGTGAACGCAGGATTTACCTACGACAACATATCGTCGAAAGCAATTCAAACAGTCAGCTTACGCTACATTTATCTATTCCCTTTGAGCATGCTATTGCCGCCGCAAATCGAAAAGTTAGCTTGATCTTTACTTTATTTATTGCCGCGCTGTTACTTATGTTTTGGCAAGCACGTAAACAGCTCAATAAGGTGCTCCTGCAACCCTTAAAATCACTCCAAGATGCACTAGATGCTTTTGCGAAAGGAAACAAAACTCGCCTTCAACAAACTGGCTTATCTCCTGAATTTAAAAGTATCGCGAGCAATTTTGAAAATATGGCAACCCAAAGGCTCACCGCTGAGAATGCGCTCGCACATAAACATGCCGAATTAGCTAGCCTGATCCAGGCGCTACCCGATACCTATTTGCGTATTGATAACGAAGGCAAAGTATTGGCGTCTAATGTCACCTTTTCGAGCCCGCCCAAGCATATACTCGATCTACTGCCTCAGCATAGCTGTGATCAATTACTTAAAACATTACAAAACCATTCTCTCAGTGACACAAATCAATTTGAATTTTCTGCGCAGGTCGATGGCAATCTTCATACCTTTGAAGCACGAACAAACCTCTTAGATACCCACCAGCAAGCCATTATCGTGCTGCGCGACATTACAGCGCGTAAGCAACAAGAAGAAGCGATGAAGTTAGCAGCTATGGTGTATAAAAACTCGAGCGAGGGAATGACCATCACCGACGCTAAAGGTGCTGTGTAAGAGGTGAATCTAACCGTCGTTAACCTTAGCAATACGTAACTGAA
>NZ_JBSWSZ010000153.1:0-6898 GCF_056158285.1 Pseudoalteromonas sp. AWM4_233
TTATTCTCCCTCATTCCCAAAAACTCTTTAAAAAACAAAACCCCGCGAAGCGATGCTTGGCGGGGTTCGTATAAAGATGCCTATAAATTAGATAGACCCTTACCGTCCCGCTAAGCCAGGCGCCACCACCAATGATGTGTAAGAGTTGCTATGTAATTCATTATAAAACCTTAAAATTTAGATATAAAAAAACCCGCTACTTGAGCGGGTTTTGAAATCGTTAGACACGACAATTCGTCACCCGCTAGTTACGAGTGCCACCACCAAATTGTGATTTGAATTGTTTTGTTCATTGTTATTGCTTATTTAACGTGTCTGAAAGTGCATACAGTAAAGCGTACCTAAGCGGATACTGTCAAGCATTAATTTACATATTAATACGTGTTCGGCATTTACCCATCGCAATTGCCCATTTATGTGGGTATATATGTCTAACCTAAAAAGATAATCACGCCCTGGTAGTAAATTTTTGTTATACTCACATCATTGATTCAAGAACTTACGTAAAGCAGTCTTTCCCTTTGATAAAATACGATTTACATAGCCACACCACATACTCAGATGGTCAGCTATCAGTCGAGCAATTGTTACACCGCGCGGTTGAGAAAAACATAGATGTGTTTGCAATTACCGATCACGACACGTTAAGTGCGATAAAACCTGCTCGCCAAGTCATTGCAGATGATAATTTACCGCTTAAATTGATTGCTGGCGTTGAAGTATCAACAAAATGGGAAAGCTTTGAAATTCATATTGTTGGCTTAAATGTTGATGATGAAAATGACGCACTGTTGTCATTATTACAAGCGCAACAAGGCAAGCGTGAAGAGCGCGCTTTAGAGATAGGTCGTCGCCTTGCTAAAAATGGTTTTGAAGGCATTTACGACCAAGCAAAAACATTTGCCGAAAACGCCCAAATCACACGGGCGCATTTTGCCCGTGCACTGATTGAACGTGGTGTAGCTAAAAACTTTCCTGGGGTATTTAAGAAATACTTAGGGCGAGGAAAAACAGGTTATGTACCAAGTAGTTGGTGCGATATGCAAACTGCAATTGCTGCCATTCATCAAGCCGGTGGGGTTGCCGTTCTATGCACACCCTGGGCGTTATCAAATGTCTAACAAGTGGCTACGTAAGTTAATTATTGAGTTTAAAGACGCAGGTGGCGATGCGATGGAAGTTGCACAACCACAGCAAGCACCCAGTGAGCGCCAGTTTTTAGGTGAACTGAGTCGTGAATATGGCTTACTTGCGTCACAAGGGTCAGATTTTCATTTTCCGACCAGTTGGTTGGAGTTAGGTAAAAATTTATACTTACCAAAAGATTGCCAAGGGGTTTGGCAAGCATGGGAAGGGCAATAGGAGCGTGTAATGAGTCAGTTTTTTCATATTCATCCAGATAATCCGCAACCACGCTTAATCAGCCAAGCGGTTGATATTATTAAGCAAGGCGGTGTTATTGTATACCCAACCGATTCGGGTTACGCACTTGGCTGTAGCATTGGTAATAAGCAAGCAAAAGAGCGCATCGAACGTATTCGTGGCATTGAAAAACACCATAACTTTACTTTGGTCTGCCGCGACTTATCTGAGCTATCTACCTATGCTCGCGTTGATAATCAGTTATTCAGATTGATTAAAAATAACACCCCTGGGCCTTATACGTTCATCTTTAAAGGCACTAAAGAAGTACCAAAGCGTTTATTAAACGAAAAGAAAAAAACCATTGGTATTCGTGTTATCGAACACCCAATCACCTGTGCTTTATTGGCTGAATTAGGTGAGCCGTTAATGTCGTGCTCTTTAATTTTACCGGGTGAGCAATATACCGAGGCTGAGATCCTGATGAAATTCGCGATCGCATTGAAAAGCAAGTTGATTTAATTATTCATGGTGGTTATCTTCCTGAACAGGCAACCACAGTAATTGACTTGTCGGATGATGATATCGAAATCTTACGTGTGGGTTGTGGTGATACTAAACCATTTGAGTAGAGACTTCATTGACTAGCCCAGAGCTTGACGCGCCAGATAATTTACAAGAGCCAGTACAGCAAAAGCTGCCACTGGCTTTTTTGCATGGTAAAGCGGTGGTTGATAAACCTGAAGATTTATATATTCCCCCCGATGCATTAGGAATCATTTTAGAAACCTTTGAAGGTCCTCTCGATTTACTTCTGTACTTAATCAAAAAACATAAACTCGATGTGCTAGAGCTCTCTATTTTTAGTATTACTGAGCAATACGTGAGTTATGTTGAAATGATGAGCGAGTTTCAGCTTGAGCTGGCAGGTGAATACCTTGTGATGGCGGCGCTATTAGCACAAATTAAATCACGATTATTATTACCAAAACATGAAGAGCTTGAAGAGGAAGAAGACCCGCGAGCTGAGCTTGTCAGACGTTTACAAGAATACGAACAATTTAAAAAAGCCGCCGAAAATCTTGATGAAATCCCTCGCGAAGGCCGCGATATTTTTGTTGCCGAAGCACTGGTGCCAGAATTCAGTGAGCGTGAGGTACTGTTACCTGACGTTGACATGAAAGACTTGTTAGTTGCGCTAAGCGACGTTATGGCCCGAGCCAAAACATTTGAACACCATCATATTACCGCAGAGGCTTTATCAACCCGTGAACGGATGAGCTTAATCTTAGATAAGCTCTCAGAGGCCCAATCACAGCTGCCTTTTAGCACTCTCTTTACGGTAGAAGAGGGCAGAAGTGGTGTTGTTGTAAGCTTTATCGCCATGTTAGAGCTGGTGAAAGAAAACCTGATCAGCTGCTTTCAGGTAGATGCCAATAGCCAGATTTATGTTGGTTTGGTGGAAGAAGGCGAATAGCTGGAAGTTAATAGTTTTAAGTTTTAAGCTTTAAGTTTTAAGTTAGCTGTCAGAGTAGACTGAAAAATATAAGGAAAGCAGATGCAAAGTAAACATTTTACAATCAAAACCATGACCAAGAAGGAAGTCGAACTCATGATTGATTGGGCTGCAGCAGAAGGCTGGAATCCGGGCCTTAATGATGCAGAGTGTTATTTTGCTGCAGATCCTGAAGGATTTCTTGTCGGTTTTCTTGACGATGAACCTATTGCTACAATTTCTGCCATTAATTACCACGATGCATTTGGCTTTATTGGCTTTTACATTGTTAAACCCGGTTACCGTGGCAAAGGTTACGGAATGCAAATCTGGAATGCCGCGTTAAAGCGCCTTGAAGGGGTGAATATCGGCCTTGATGGTGTGGTGGAGCAGCAAGAGAACTACAAAAAGTCTGGTTTTAATCTGGCTTATCGCAATATCCGTTTTGCAGGAGTAGGCGGTGGTAGTTCACCGCAAAATGCAGACATTGTTGATCTTAATGCTGTGCCATTCGAAATTTTTGACGCATACGAACAGGCTTTTTTCCCAGTGAATAGAGCAAACTTTACCAAAGCCTGGTTAAGCCAACCCCAGTGCGACGCTTTGGGCGTAATGCAACAATGGGGAACTGGCAGGATACGGCGTAATTCGCAAGTGCCAGAACGGCTTTAAAGTTGGCCCCTTATTTGCCGACTCACCAGAATTGGCTGAATCTTTGTTCCTTGCTTTAAAATCTAAAGCGGGTGCCTCCGACGCTATTTTCCTTGATACACCAGAAATCAACCAAGCTGCTGTCGCTTTGGCACAGAAATACAACATGCAGGTGTCATTTGAAACCGCCAGAATGTACACCGGCGACTGTCCGAGCTTGCCATTAAACCGTATTTTCGGTGTGACTTCTTTTGAAATCGGCTGAGTTTATTGGGTTGAGTGATTAAACGGTTGTGCGTAAAACTCAAAATTTATCACGTTAAGAATTAGATGCTTTTATCAACGAGTATTCATAATATTGCTAGCACCTAGCACCTAGCACCTAGCACCTAGCACCTAGCACCTAGTACTTCATCACACAAGTTCTGACTAGTTGAGGGCACCATAAGCCCTCTGAAGTTTTTCACGAGCTAATTCAACATTAAACATCCAGTTTATACTTGTTCTTTCTTTATTCCGGCTCCATTCCCAGGCCGCGAGTTCTGTACTTTAGTTCTTCTCATACTTGCTATACGTCTATCTAAACATTGCTTATTCATATTGCCAATCTCTATCTCGACCATATTCAACCAACTTGCGTGTTTTGGTGTGTAATGTAATTCTAGTTTATTTAAGATCCGCCGTGCTTCCTGTGGAGAAAATGCTTTATACAACGCTCCTTCTGTATGAGTTGATAAGTTATCTAACACAACTTTTATTTTGTTCGCATGTGGATAATGAAGATCAAACTTAATCCCTCATACAATTAGCAAAGTCAATTTTCGTCTTTCTTTCTGTTGCTTTAACATGCCGCCACCCTCGATGGCGATCGAAGAATACAAATAAAGTTGGCCACACCTACACGTTTATATTCATAATCTAACCGCTTAGTCTGCCCCGGCTGCATTGGTTGTGCCGGTCGAGTATCATCTACAAGTTGTTTCATCGCCTCATCAAAGTTAATTATAGGGTTTAACTCGTCTGCTGGCTCAGCATACAACTCGAGCACATGTTCCATCCGCGCGATATATTCAGCATCCATTGTCGCCACACACCACATCTTTTTTTGCCATGGTTTTAGTGCATTCTCTTTATAGGCGCCTCCGTATTGTTTCATACGAGATACTATCTAAATCGGTTAACGTAACTAATCGCTCTCCAAGTAAAGATAATGTCCATCTAGCGTGACCTGTTGGTGGCTTAGTGCAAGCTGTGGCGATTAACGTTGCTTCATCTTTCGCAGAGGTTTTTCTTGCCATAGCACCACTTCGTGCACCTTCATTCATAGCTGCCGCTAGATTCTCTTCAACGAACTGGCGTTTGACTCGAAATACGGTTGAAGAACTCACTTGAACAGCTTCACATATTTGCTCTGTTGTATATCTACAACAGTCAGCTTTTAACAAAATAGCAGCCCGCTTGTACTTTCGAACATTGACCATGCCTTTTACCGGAATCGTCTACTAATTCTTGTTTTTCTTCTTCTGATAATTCAACAATATACTTTCGGTTCATAACAATATTAAGTAAGTTTATATGAGTTAAAGGATGGTTGATCAGGGTAAAAGTTCATTATGAATAAAGAGAGTCGCCACGGTTTACAGCAAAGCAAGGTCAGTACATTTAGCATTTATTTACTACTACACAAAAGTGAATGGGATTGCGCCTGCTGAAAGTGATTTTGAGCGCTACTTTGGAACCGCATCTTCAAGTGTTCATTCAATGATTTCAGTTCTTAAGAAGAAGAAATTTATAACATCAGTTACTGGAAAAAGCAGGAGTATTGAATTATTGATTGGAAAGATATCAGTTTACCTGAATTTAAGTAAGGGCAACTTATCAAAATATATGTGAAAGGGTACTAGCACCTTCTGTCTTTTTCCTTTCCACTTTCCCCTTACTACTTCCACCTTTCTCCCTTGCCTGGGTGTGCACATACGCACAGAAGCTGTTCGTTTTACGCTATTTTCATTACATCAATCCTAAGCTAAGCTGTACCTAGTTTCACGATTCTCATGGGAAATGAGTATGTTAAAGAATTCAAAGTCAAGTTATGGCTGGGTGGCCATCTTAGTGCACTGGTTAATGGCACTTGGGGTGTTTGGTTTGTTTGGCTTAGGCGTGTATATGGTTGAGCTAACCTATTACGACGCTTGGTACAAAGGCTCTTTGGACTTGCATAAAAGCGTTGGTATTACCTTAGCAGCATTATTGCTGTTTCGATTTGGTTGGCGCTTGTTAGGCACCCAGCCTGAGCCTGTTGCAGGTAGCTCAAAAGCAATGAATCTAGTTGCTCACTCAGTTCATAAACTAATTTATTTAGCTTTAATCGTCATTGTGACATCTGGCTATTTAATTTCTACGGCTGATGGCCGTGCAATTGAAGTATTTAATTTATTTGCTGTGCCGGCATTACCAGAGTCGGTCGCGAACCAAGAAGATATTGCAGGTAAAATTCACTTTTATGCCGCGTATGGGCTAATAGCTGTGGTTGTTTTACATGCTTTAGGGGCACTAAAACATCATTTTATCGATAAAGATAAAACCTTAATTAGAAGTGATCAAACCATTGAAGGATGATTAACATGAAAAAATTACTATTAGGCACAGCACTAAGTGCTGCACTTTTCTCAACAGCTAACGCAAATGCAGCTGACTACGTTATTGATACAGACGGTGCGCACGCATTTGTAACTTTTAAAATTAAGCACTTAGGTTACAGCTGGTAGGTGCTGGAAGTTAGAAGCCACAAGGATCGGTTAACCTTAGCAATACGTAACTGAACGAAGGCACACAACGTATTGCTAAGGTTAACGACGGTTAGATTCACCTCTTACACAGCACCCGATATTTCAGGTAGCAGTGCGGCTTGCTTTCCTTCAGTACTTTGGAAAATAACTTGTCGATAAAGCGCAAGTGATGATCTCGATACACTCTTTAACTTGCTTAATGGGTGGCTTTTATGTGCCACGACTGAAAAAGGCAAATGACCCAATAAGCCAAGTTCGACTCCTGTTGGCATACTGCCGTCAATTAACATCAGCCCAAAGTGTGTTTTTCCTGACTTCACGAGTTCTGGAATATCACAGCTTTTAGCAACATTGAGGGTAATATCAGTATCTGGAAAATGAGCACTGAATTTATCTATCAGCCTATAAAGATCAGTAAATAGTAAAGATGGATCAACGGCTATCTGAATAGAGGTCTCATTCATCAATTCCAGTGAGCGCGCGGCAGACTCAAACTCTTGTGTTTGTTGTAGAACGGCTTTTGCATGAGCTAAGAGTCTCTCACCTTCTTTGGTTAGACTCAGGTGCTGTGTAAGAGGTGAATCTAACCGTCGTTAACCTT
>NZ_JBSWSZ010000154.1:0-2980 GCF_056158285.1 Pseudoalteromonas sp. AWM4_233
CCATCAAGTGGGCTGGCTCTATATACTGATGGTCCCGCCCCAATGCTAGCGATTGAGCATCAGAGATTGCCATCTGGAATTTGCTAGTAAAACGGTCAAGACGCATAAGTCCTCCTATCTTCTCTCACGGTAAGATATGGTGGTCTTGCTCCCATTTTTCAAGCCAAATATTCTTCTGCTAATTATTACACTGTCAATTTTCCAAATAATTTCAATGCAATCCACATTCACTGCGCAGGTGGTAGAGCAGTCACCAGCAGCACCTACCCAAATTACCCTGCTGCAGTAAGCTCAAGATATAAAAAAGCCCTGTATAAACAGGGCTATAAAGATATCTGATTAAGTTGGCTATTCCACGACCAAATCAAGGTTGCCTGGCGACCGGTAACCCCATCACGACGATAGGAATAAAATTGCTCGGCATCAGAAAAAGTGCAGCGATCCCCGCCAAATACATCGGTCACCGATGCACTAGCCAACCGCTGGCGAGCCAGCAGATACAGATCAGCCAGCCACTTTTCACCATGTGGCTGAAAACCTTCAGCAGCAGCTGGATCATGGGCCAGAAACTGTTCCCGCACCTCGCCACCCACCTCAAATACCTGCGGTCCAGAGTAGCGGCCAAGCCAGGCCATGATCTCCGATCCCGGCACAGAAAACTTAGCGATAGCCTGTTCGATAATACCATCGACCAAACCACGCCATCCGGCATGGACAGCAGCAACTTGTTCGCCTTGGCGATCGCATAGGATCACTGGCAGGCAATCGGCCGTCATCACTACGCAAGGAAGGTTTTTCTGTGCAGTATAACTACCGTCAGCATCCAACACTTCGGCGCTCGGTTGCTTAAGGTTGACCACATCAATGCTGTGGGTCTGATTCAGCCAAACGGGAGCAGTGTCCAAACCAAGTTGTTGCTGTAACCACTGGCGGTTTTGCAACACAACCTCGGGGTCATCCCCAACATGGTTACCAAGATTCAAACCTTGATACGGCCCTGCACTATTACCACCGCAGCGAGTCGTCGCAATGGCTTTTACGTTGGCAGGAGCTGGCCAGTCAGGGACAATCCACATATCAGTATTCTTCCTCTTGGTGCGCTTCTTTGTCCTTGCGCAGGATGCTGATCATCGCGACCATATCAATTGGTAGCGGTGCACGCCATTCCATCAGCTCACCGGTGATTGGGTGTTCAAGGCGAAGCATACGCGCATGCAGGGCCTGACGGTCGAAAGCACGCAGAGCTTGTACCAACTCGTCTGAGGCATTTTTCGGCGGACGAGGGCGACCACCGTATATCGCATCACCAATCAGTGGGTGGCTCAGGTAAGACATGTGTACACGGATCTGGTGTGTACGGCCCGTTTCAAGACGAAGAATGATACGGGTATGCGCACGGAAGTGCTCCGCCACACGGAAGCGGGTGATTGCCGGCTTGCCAAACTCACTGACCGCCATACAAACACGCTTGGTAGGGTGACGACCGATAGGCTTGTCAACTGTACCACCGCCTGTCATCTTACCCATAGCAATCGCTTCGTACTCACGGGTGATACGGCGCTTTTGCAGCGCACGAACAAGACGAGTTTGCGCCTGGATCGTTTTTGCTACCACCATAAGACCGGTGGTGTCTTTATCCAAACGGTGGACAATACCGGCACGCGGCACTTCAGCCAAATCAGGGCAGTGATGAAGCAGCGCATTGAGCACAGTGCCATCCGGCGTCCCCGCACCAGGGTGTACGACAAAGTCGCGCGGCTTGTTGATAACGATAATATGCTCGTCTTCGTGTACAATATCCAACGGGATATCCTGAGCTTCCCAGCGGACTTCGTCCTCGATCTCCGCTTTGATAAACAGCTCTTCACCGCCCATCATTTTCAAACGTGGCTTTGTCGTGACTTCCCCATCGACAGAAACCATGCCATTTAGGATCCACTCTTTGATCCGTGAGCGGGAATAATCGGGGTATAATTCAGCGATAACCTGATCAAGGCGCAAGCCAAGTTGACTATCATTTACTGTATTTGTTAACTCTATCTGCTGTGCCATAGCGAACTTTTTTAAAAAGCGTGGGACTAAACGTCAAACGCTGCGTAAAATAACATAATAGTGTCATTGTATCTGTTAACGGCTCAGACCGTAATGGATCCGCCGAAATAAAATTATTTATCAAGGAAACAGTCGCCGCAATGAAACGCCTGACTCTATCGTCTCTTCTTGCCGTCGCCATACTTTCAGGCTGTTCAAGCACGGAAGAAGTGGTACCGGACGTACCGCCATCTGAACTTTATGCCACTGCCCAGCAGGCCCTGCAAAGCGGTAGCTGGACAACCGCCATCGAACGCCTGGAAACATTGGATTCCCGTTACCCGTTCGGCGCTTACTCTGAACAGGTTCAGCTTGATCTGATCTATGCCTACTACAAAAACGATGATCTTGCTTTCGGGCTGAAGCAACGATTGATCGTTTCAACCGCTCTGAACCCTGCCCATGAGAAAGCTGACTGGGTATTGTATATGCGCGGTCTGACTAGCATGGCTCAAGACCGAAGCTTTATGCATGACTTGTTCAATATTGATCGCCACGACCGTGATCCAGAACCTGCCCGCAAAGCATTCCGTGACTTCAAACGCTTGCTAGAGCGCTACCCGAACAGCCGTTATGCTGCTGATGCCCAAGCGCGCATGGTCTTTTTGAAAAATCGTCTGGCTGAGTACGAGGCTTAGCCGCTGCCGACTTCTATCTTCGTCGTGAAGCTTGGGTTGCAGCCGTCAATCGCTCTCAGCTTATTCAGCGCGAGTACCCAAATACAGAGGCTGCCCGTAAGTCTCTGCTGATTATGGAAAGCGCCTACGAAAAACTCGGCTTGAGCGAGCCGCTGGAAAACACCACGCAAGCTTATCGCACTCAACCCAGTTTAATAGACACATTCGACGCAGGTGCTGGCCTTTGACTTGAGTTCTTCGTCCTTAACCTT
>NZ_JBSWSZ010000154.1:3006-3263 GCF_056158285.1 Pseudoalteromonas sp. AWM4_233
CGTAAAAGATTACGTATTGCTAAGGTTAACGACGGTTAGATTCACCTCTTACACAGCACCTGTGCTGAGTAATGACAGAGCTTGTTCAAATGATTCGATTAAATTTTCTACTTGTTGAACTAATGACTCACCATTAAAGACACAAAGCCTGTTTCGTTATGCGAAACTGTATCTTTTAACCCACCGACACCATGCACTAAACATGGCTGTCCATCACAGGTGCTGTGTAAGAGGTGAATCTAACCGTCGTTAACCTT
>NZ_JBSWSZ010000155.1:0-2178 GCF_056158285.1 Pseudoalteromonas sp. AWM4_233
GAATATCGATAAATTCAGTGATTCAGTAATTATGGCTCAGTTAGAGTTGCTTTTGACTTATACTAACAGGTTTTACCAACGCCAGTTTATCACCAGAAAGGTAAATAGTCATTCTATATTGCAAGAGGCTGAGAAATTACTAGATGGCTACATTAATAGCGGTAAGCTGGCCACAGAAGGCATGATTACCGTTATACAATTGGCAGCTACCTTAAATATTTCACCTAATTATTTAAGTAGTTTGCTTAAGGTGCTGACGGGCCAAAACGCACAACAATTTATCCAAAATAAGATTATTGATTACGCTAAAACAAAACTTTCAACCACTACACTTAGCGTAAGCGAAATTGCCTATGAGCTAGGGTTTGAATACCCTCAATCTTTCAGCCGCCTGTTCAAAGCTAAAACCAGTCAATCGCCTTTAGAATTTAGAAAGGCCTTTTATTAAATAGATAGCAGTTCAGCTATTTTATCCGGACTATAGCCCTCTTTCAGCTCATGAAAATAGTCCGATTGCCATTTTTGAGATTTTTCAGCTTGTTTGCTCGTTACCTTATCCCAAGGGGCATATACTCTAAATGCTCTTTTGCCTTCCTTTTTATTGGTACTGACAATTCCTTTTTGTGTCAAAATTGATTTAGGTATTACAAAAATGCCAAAATTATCTTCATTGATAATGATGACCATAAAAAAATCAAAGCTGTCAAGTTCATGAAAAGGAGCTATAGGACCATGCTCGCTGCGCTTCCAAAAGGTAACAAATTGTCCGGCTTTCTTTGGGGTTAGCTTAGCTGTTCTACATATAAATCGGTTATGATTGAGTCTAAATCTGCATGCTTCATATTCGCTACTTTCCGCATCATTTTCAAAATGAGATACGGAAATACCTAGCTTATTGAAAATATAGGTTTGAAGGTGCGTTAAGTGTAAATGCATTTCAGACTTGGAAGTAGAAGTAATTTTAATTTTTGGCCATATTACTAAGATGAGTATGCTTAAAACTATCGTTGTATTTAAGGCCAAACCCAAATATACGATCCATAGCGGCATGAGCAAATAAAATGCTGCCACATAAGATAATGAGAGGGCTGTTGAATATAAATCCCATTATAAGTACAGTTATAGCCAAAAACTTGTGATGAAATATATTGTATAACATTGCACCAGTGCTGAGGTTGAACAAATACCCAGCCATAGATACGTCAGGCAATAGAAGGCAAGCGGGGAATACCCACCAAGGGTAATTTAGCTGATTGAAGAAGTATAAAGCGAGCAAAAACTGACCTACATTTTCAAGTTTTATTAAGTTTTTCATAGTCTTATTCTTTTTGTTGGTGAACTTTTACAAAGTTGAACAACTAGCAACTATGAAATCTTGATAAAAATCAAGGTTTTAGTGTTTGCTTTTTTCTAATTCGGCTGAAAGTTTCTGCTGACATACCCAGTACAGAGGCTATGTGATGGAGAGGTACTTGGTTAAATAGCTCTTTGTTTTGCTGGTAATACCGCTCATACCTTTCTTCAGGTGCTGGGTGAGCACACGAGTATGACAAACTTAACCTTAGCAATACGTAACTGAACGAAGTAACTATGTAAATTACGTATTGCTAAGGTTAACGACGGTTAGATTCACCTCTTACACAGCACCTGCATTGAACAAGCAGGCGCTGGTGCAATTGGTTATGCTGTTATGCAGGCAATGATCCAAGGGATTAAACGAGGTCTCTTCTCTAACGAAGCTGGTATGGGTAGTGCTGCCAATGCTGCAGCAACTGCAACACCAAACCCAAACCACCCTGCATCGCAAGGTTATGTACAAATGCTTGGCGTGTTTGTAGATACTATTATTATCTGTTCTGCAACTGCTGCACTTATTCTACTATCTAATCAATTAGTCCCTGAGTCTGGTGTTACTGGTATTGCTTTAACGCAAGCCGCTCTGGTTCAGCATGTTGGCGAATGGGGTGCTATTTTCATTGCAATTGCCATTTTATTCTTTGCATTTACATCTATCGTAGCTAATTACTCATATGCTGAAACAAACTTAATGTTCTTAGAGCACAATCATAAACATGGCATGCTGATCTTTAGATTAAGTGTACTTGGTATGGTGATGTTTGGCTCTGTCAGTGAACTGAGGTGCTGTGTAGAGAGGTGAATCTAACCGTCGTTAACCTT
>NZ_JBSWSZ010000156.1:0-5793 GCF_056158285.1 Pseudoalteromonas sp. AWM4_233
TACGTATTGCTAAGGTTAACGACGGTTAGATTCACCTCTTACACAGCACCTGACACAATAATGGCAGGCTTCAAAAAACTTATATTTGTGCAGTTGATCTCTTGGCTTCTGTTTTCACTTGTTGGTGTATTTTTCTTTGCGACAAGCTTTGATTCAGCAGTGTCAAAAGCACAGCAAAGTGCACAAGTAATGGTGACTCAGTATATAAAAGAAAAAACCATGGCAGAGGTCACCCCTCAGCATATTCGTCAGGCTCTGGCGAATGGTAATGTGTTTTCAACCTTCATTGTTAGAGATTTTAATGGTGACACAGTTTTAAACGTTAATACCCATAGTCCATTACCTTTTATCGCTGAAATTATCGAATCAAATATTAATGCTATTCGCCCGCAATTTGCTGTGAATGTGACCAAAGACATTAAAATTGAATTCATTATTAATGCACAAAGTCAGGCGCAACTTCTACAGCAAGCTGTCATCATGATGTTTCTTATCACCGCCCTACTCGCATTTATTCCTGTCCTCTATATGAAAGCAATTTATAAACGCTTAAATCGTAATGTCAGTATGACTGTTGCTGATGCGGTAGATATGTACATTACTCAAAACCAGGTGACCGACAGCATAGAAAATGACTTTAACGCAGGTAAGGTACAAGCGCTGGGTGCAGAGCTTGCGCCTTCTTTCAATCGTCTAGCGCATTTCTTAAAGAGTAAACAAGAAGATATTCAGAGTGCCGCACAAAGTATAAAGCAAGAAGCTTATAAAGATGAGGTGCTGTGTAAGAGGTGAATCTAACCGTCGTTAACCTTAGCAATACGTAACTGAACGAGTAGGTTACACATAAGAAATAACACTAATTGCCAGGGAAAAATGGCTTTATCTCAGGTAAGGTCGAACAGCACCTCAAGAAATCCTAATTTAGTAGTGATCAAACATGGCGTACAAGGCTCATTTGCTTTTGATAAAGCAGGTGAAGTATATGAAGGAAAAGCATTTAAAGCGAATGTTGTAAAAACATTCGGTGCAGGTGATTCATACGCAGCTGCCTTTATCTATGCACTTGTTACAGGTAAATCTGTAGCGGAAGCACTTCAATATGGCGCGGCATCTGCAGCAATTGTTGTTAGTAGTCATAGTTCGTCAGAAGCCATGCCAACTGTAGAAAAAATAGAACAGTTAATCAAAGAACAAGCTTAAGGTGGTGGTAAAAATGGTCAATACAGTGAGATTAACAACAGGTGAAGCAATCGTTAAGTTTTTAACACAGCAATACATTTACGTTGATGGCGAAGAAACACGATTTGTTGAAGGTGTAATGAATATCTTTGGCCATGGGAACGTACTTGGTATAGGTGAAGGATTGTCAAAATATCAAGATGAATTGAAAGTGATTCAAGGTAAAAACGAACAAGGTATGGCACACGCTGCAATTGGTTTCAGTAAACAAAGTCTAAGGAAGAAAATTTTTGCAGTAACGACTTCTGTTGGACCTGGTTCAGCTAATCTTGTGACTGCAGCAGGCACAGCGGCTGCCAACCATATTCCAGTGTTATTCCTTCCGGGTGATACATTTGCATCACGCCAACCAGATCCAGTATTACAACAAATAGAAAATCCTCAAAGTATTGGGATAACAACAAATGATGCACTTAAACCAATATCTAGATATTTTGACCGTATAACACGACCAGAGCAAATAATGTCGGCACTTATTAGAGCATTAGAAGTTATGACAAATCCGCAAACGGCTGGACCAGTTACACTAGCGTTGAGTCAGGATGTACAAGGAGAAGTATTCGATTTCCCAGAGACTTTCTTTGAAAAACGTGTACATTATGTCGATAGATTAGAACCATCTGAGCGGGCGATTGAACGTGCTTGCGAAGTGTTAAAAGCAGCTAAAAAGCCTTTAGTTATTGTTGGAGGTGGCGCTAAGTATTCAGAAGCACACATTGAAATCAAACAACTCATTGAAGCGCATAAAATACCTATGGCCGAAACACAAGCTGGTAAATCAACGATAGAAGCTTCTCACCCATTAAATTTAGGCGGTTTAGGTGTTACAGGCAATTTAGCAGCGAATGTTTATGCTAAAGATGCTGATGTCATTGTAGGAATTGGGACAAGATATTCTGATTTTACAACGAGTTCGAAGACAGCTATTAACTTTGAAACTGCCCAATTGATCAATATTAATATCAATAGAGTAGATGCATATAAGTTAGATGCAACACAAGTAGTGGGTGACGCCAAAGTGTCTGTGGCAAAACTCATGAGCGCACTAGGAGAACATCAATTTGATATCACTGAGGCCGTTAATAGTATTAAACAACAGTGGAACAGTGAACGTGCTAGATTGGCAGAAATTAATATTAATGTAGAGGATTATACACCTGAAATTGCCAATCATTTTGATCATGTAAAGATTAAGCAATACGTAGAAGCATTACAGACTGAGTTACCACAAACAAATGCATTAATTGCAGTAAATCGGACAATAGCTAAAAATGCAATCATTGTTGCAGCAGCAGGTTCTTTGCCAGGCGATTTAGAAAGATTGTGGGAAACAGATGATTTCAATACGTATCACATGGAATATGGTTACTCAACTATGGGTTATGAAATTGGTGCAGCAGTTGGTGCTAAGATTGCAGAACCTGATAAAGAAGTCTATGCGCTAATAGGGGATGGTAGTTTCCTTATGCTGCACTCTGAATTAATCACTGCACTCCAGTATAACTATAAAATTAATATTATTTTATTTGATAACAGTGGCTTTGGATGTATTAACAATTTACAAATGGATAATGGTAGCGATAGTTTCTGCACAGAATTCACAGATTTTAGTGGTAAACCATTAAACATAGATTATCAAAAAGTAGCTGAGGGTTATGGCGCGAAATCTTATAAAATCAATGATGTGAAAGCACTGACAGAAGTGATTGAGCAAGCTAAAGAAGAAACTAAATCTACGTTAATAGAAATTAAAACATTGCCCAAAACAATGACAGATGGATATGAATCATTTTGGAATGTAGGTGTTTCAGAGCATAGTGACAAAGCATCCATACAAGAAGCATTTTCAAATAAAGAAAAAATAATGAAAAACGCAAAACATTACTAAAGCGGGTGGAAAAGCTATGACAAAAATTAAAATAGGACAAGTGGGTCTCGGTAGATTAGGTCAAGTTCATGCATCAAATATTGTAAATCATGTTAATGATGCCGAATTATATGCAGTCGCAAGTGTAGTAGATGAAGAGCTAGTATACGCGAAAGAAAAATTAGGCGTTCAACATTGTTATAAATCCTATAGTGAAATGATAAATAATGACCAACTTGACGCCGTTGTTATTGTTTCTCCAAGTGGGTTTCATGCAGTGCAAATTACTCAAGCTCTTGAAAAAGGTTTGCATGTTTTCTCTGAAAAGCCAATCGGATTAGAGTTAGAGAATATTAGACAAGTCGTAGATAAAATAGATGACAATCCAGATATAGTATTTCAATTAGGATTTATGCGTAGATTTGATGAATCTTATTTATATGCAAAAGAAGCAGTGGAAAATGGAAGCTTAGGAAAGATTACAGCAATGCGTTGTTATGGTATTGATCCTAGTGTAGGGTTAGATAGTTTTATACAATTTGCTAAAAATAGTGCAAGTGGCGGTATCTTCTTAGACATGTCAATACATGATATTGATTTAGTAAGGTGGTTCACCGGTTCAGAATTTAAAACGGTTTATTCCCTAGGAAATAATATTGCAGCACCTGAATTATCTGAATGTGAAGAACTAGAAACTGGTGCATGTTTATCAGAATTAGAAGATGGCACTATCGCATATTTTTTAGCAGGAAGAAACGCCAAGCATGGTTATCATGTCGAAACAGAAATAATAGGAACAGAGGGCATGATAAGAATTGGTAACGCACCAGAAAAAAATTTAGTAACTTTATATGATAAAAATGGTGTTGTAAGGCCTACATCAGGTCATTTTCCTGAAAGATTTAGATTTGCTTTTATTAATGAATTAAATACATTTGTACAATCAATAAGAAATAAAGAAAAAGCTTCTGTTACAGGTGTGGACGGTTTGAAAAATACAGAGGTAGCCATTGCTATGCAATCATCCTTCGAATCTAAGAAGGTTATTACGTTATGAGGTGAAAAGAATGACTAGAAATATTCGTTACGCATGTGCTCCAATCGCATGGACGAATGATGATATGCCCGAATTAGGCAGTAGCAATTCATTCGAACAATGTATTAGTGAAATGGCGTTAGCTGGATACGAAGGTACAGAAATAGGTAATAAATATCCAAGAGATCCTGAAAAGTTCTAAAGTCTTATCTTGAGCCACGTGGTTTATCGGTAGCAAGCGCATGGATTAGTTTATATTTAACTTCTAAACCATATGAAGTGACAGAAACAGCATTTATAAAACATAGAGACTTTCTTTGTGAAATGGGAGCTAAAGTAATTGTAGTATCTGAGCAAGGCAATAGTATTCAAGGAAGGTTAGATAAAGCATTGTTTAAAGATAAGCCTATTTTCAACGATAAAGAATGGGGTTTGTTAATAGATGGTTTGGAAAAGTTAGGAAAACTTGCTCAAGAAAAAGGTATGGAAATTGTATATCACCATCATATGGGAACAGGTATACAAACTACAGAAGAAATAGACAAATTAATGGAACAAACAAATAAAGATAACGTCTCTCTCTTATTTGATACCGGTCATCTTGTAGTTTCCGGAGAAAATCCTATAGAGATTTTTAATAAATATGAAGATAGGATTAAACATATCCACTTTAAAGACGTGAGACAAGAAGTTAAAGAGGCAGTAGATACAGGTAATCAATGTTTTTTAGACGGCGTTAGAAAAGGTATGTTCACTGTACCTGGTGACGGTGTGATTGATTTTGAACCTATTCTAAATCTTATATATCAGTCAAGTTATAGTGGTTGGATTGTTGTTGAAGCTGAACAGGATCCAGCTATAGCAAATCCATTTATCTACGCTAAAAAAGCAAAAGAATATATGTCTCAATTTCAATAAAATCAAACAATATATAAGGGTGGGAGTAATTTAAGCTCCAAAAGGGGAGAGAGTTATCATGAGTATGTTTGCAATAATTTCATTTATTACAGTAGTTCTACTAATAGGTTTATATGCGTTTTTAAGAAGTAGAAAAATCAATACTAAAAATTCTGATGGCTACTTCATGGGTGGTAGAAGTCTAACAGGTTTTACCATTGCTTCTACAATTATCATGACGAACTTATCTACTGAACAAATAGTAGGACAAAACGGTCAAAGTTTTATGGCAGGTATGGAAGTAATGGCGTGGGAAGTAACTGCTGCAGTAGCTATTGTTATATTAGCACTTTTGTTTTTACCAAGGTATTTTAAATATGGTGTAGACACAATATCAGATTTTATTGAAATGAGATTTGATACGTTTACTTAGAGACTGGTATCGTTACTATTCATATTTACATATGTTGTGTCATTTTTACCAGTTGTACTATACTCAGGCGCTCTAGTATTTAATAAAATTTTTAATATTGGTGAAATTTTAAATGTTAGCGATATGACTGCTGTTGTATTAATTTCTACATTTATAGGTATTTTCGGGAATTATATATTTATTTATCGGCGGCCTTTCTTTAAGTGCTCACAGTGACTCTATATATGGTATTGGACTGATAATAGGCGGACTTGCTATACCTTTTTTAGGATTGGTCATGTTTAGGTGCTGTTCTACTTTTTATATTAAGCCATTAACCTT
>NZ_JBSWSZ010000157.1:0-2809 GCF_056158285.1 Pseudoalteromonas sp. AWM4_233
ATTGCCATTAATAACAAACTTAACCAACATTTCTTCATTTGTTAAAAACACACCTTCTTATCTTGTTTTATTCTTCTAAGTTCATATTTTCTTCTTTATAATCCGCATCATGTGCATGTGAATATGATTTTGAATTAAAGTTTTTTAAGTAATGTGCTTTACCATCTGTTATTTTATATGTATAAAAAATGAACTTCATCATCATCTTTTAATGGTTTATAAGCAATAGTCACATATTTACCTTTGTCATACACATAGGTATTCGCATTCTTTTTTTCAAACTTAGATTCCACATCGCCATTTTGCTTATCAGCTAAAATCTTTTGTTGTTTTTTCTGTTGATGCACTGCTTTGTCAATCTCATCAGCATATTTCCCACTACTGCACCCAGCTATAGTGATTATTGAAATGAACACCATCGTCATTAATTTTTTCATATTTACACTCCTAATATTACTTCTCATATCTAATATTATTTAACCATAAGTTTTATCTTACAACGAAAATCTTTGATGTGCTAGAACTATAACATTATTTTTATATTTATATAAAAGCATTTCCGAAAAATTCATTCATAAATGAATTTAACGAAAGTGTCATATTTACCGTGAAAAATTAAATTTTCACCTATGGTACAACTTTATCCTAGCTATAACTCAATTAATTTCATTTTCATCATATTAGTGCCACTTTGATTGCTAATGCACCGTAATTAAGTTCATCTGTTTGTGAATAAATTTGATATATAGCCGCTAATTTTTGAGAAAGTTGATCATCTGCTTTCGCTCCAACTTCTTCATTTGTATATTGGTTCAACAGTGACTGAAACGAAGAAAACACTACAATTTCCTTAACTTGGACTGTTAATGTTTCTTCATTCATTAAATTTTGGAATACAATATAATCGCCGCTTTTAATTTCTTGTCTTTTTTCATCATTCAATCTAATTTCAATCGTTTTGACTTCGTTTTTCATTAATTGAAAAGGTTCATTATTTAAATGCATCGAGTGTTCTATAATCCATACGCTCCATTCATAATATTTATATTGATATCAAAGTATCATAATATTAATATCATTTACAAGACAATTTCGCTTAATGCAGTACGATGTCGCAAATTTAATTATTCAGCATTCTTTTCTTCTAATTTAAGTTGTCTTTTGCTTTTCAACATAAACACACTTATTAAACTAATAATTGATATAATGACTGCAAACCAAAAGGCACCGTGATACCCACTTAGCAATGCTTGATGTTGAATTTCTGCTGTCATTTGTTTTTGGCTCATATCTTTAAACTCAGACATATTTGGTGTGTAGTTTTTAGCAACCTGACTCATAATTGTAATCAAACCTGCTGTACCAATTGATGCAGATATTTGTTGTATAGTATTTGTCATCGATGAACCATGGGCATTCATTTCTGGCGCTAATTGATTCATTGTATGTGTCATTAATGGCATTAAACCAAGTGCGATACCAATCATACGAATAGCATATACAGTAGCTAATATCGCTGATGAAGTATGTTCATCCATGATTACAAAATAAGAAGTTGTTACAACTACAATAAACATACCAATGAATGCTAATATTTTAGCACCATATTTTTCATAGAGTAAACCTGAAATCACTGACATAATCCCCATTACGATAGCTCCAGGTAATAAAATCAATCCTGATTGAAGTGCTGAGTCATTCATAATATTCTGCACAAACATCGGTAACACAGTTTCAGAACCAATCATTGAAATCATCGTAAAAGCCATTATGATAATACCTACGGCAAATTGACTGTCTTTGAATACTGAAAAATCAAGCAGTGGATTTTCCAAACGTGTTTGACGAAATATAAAAGCAGCAACTAAAATAATGCCACCAATTACAGTAGTCAATACAATTGGATCGTTCCAGCCATCACGAGAAATTGAACTTGTACCGTATAGCAAACCACCAAAACCGAACACAGATAAGATTATTGATAAAATATCAATACGTGTCTTTCGATTAGTACCAACATTTTTGACGAATTTAAGTGCACCAATGAAAGTAAGTGCAGCTATTGGAGCAACGACATGGAATAATAGGTGCTGTTCGACCTTACCTAGATCAAGCCATTAACCTTAGCAATACGTAACTGAACGAAGTAAGTAGTACGCACGATTGCTAAGGTTAACGACGGTTAGATTCACCTCTTACACAGCACCTAAACTGGGCTGTTAAACGGTTGTCTTCAAAGCTGGTATCAAGGTCTTGCTTAAGTAACTCGCTTTGCTCTTGTACTGCAAAAGCTTGCTGAGTTTTGGCGTCTAAGAATGCGACTTGTATTGAACTAGACCACTCTAATTTCTCAGTGATCAAGCCATTTACGATGATATTTGAGGCAAAATAGTCTCTGTCGTATTCACTGATCACATTTTTCTGATTGGCCACTAGCCAACCTTCACCGGTTCTTAAATAGTTATTCCACTTTAAGCTCCAATTCGCATGGGGCATCCAAGTTAAGTCAACCGCATATTGGGTTGATGTTGAATCGAAGCCTTCTTTGTCATATTCAAAGCTAGCCGCCCAGCTGAAATCTCCCACATATGGGCTTTGGTAAAATAGCCTGATACCTTGTGACGAAGGCTGGGTAAAAGCAGTAGTATTAAAACCCAGATTATCTTGCTCGCCTTGGGTCAAGTAATCAAAAGTTAAATTAAACTGCGCTCCTGTGGTTAGCATAAATTGGCTAGAGGTGCTGTGTAAGAGGTGAATCTAACCGTCGTTAACCTTAGCAATACGTAGTTGTACCAGTGGTGCAGGCAAA
>NZ_JBSWSZ010000158.1:0-5141 GCF_056158285.1 Pseudoalteromonas sp. AWM4_233
GCTCAGGTTGATCTTGCCAATGAGTCGTGACATTTTTACCGCTTAAAAAGCCCAGTTTTAGCAAGCAAAAACGCCCCCGTACAAACACTCGCAACACGCCTAGTGTGTTAGTGGCTGTGTGTTTTAACCAAGTAATAACCTCTACTTTTTCGAGCTCTCGTGTATGGACTCACGCCCCAACCACAACAAGCAGAATCAAGCAAAGGGCGGTCGGCAAAGCTGTAATGGGGGTTTACACTATAGCCGCCGCGGGCAAGAACAGGACTATCATTTTCAGGCGATTAAACTCACTTGCCGATTCATTACTCGCTAGGCGCTTAGCCGTACTAAACACCTCAAACGGACCTGAGAAATCGAGCACTTCGGCATCATCATAGATGTAAATTCCAATATTCATACAATTGTTCCTATTATGTGGATTTATCTCTCAAGTAAAAAAACGTACTATGCCATTTTTGCAGTTCGTTAATGACATGTTATTAAATTGCGCACTGTATACAAACAAAACTTCAAGGCATTGTTAATGCGTTTTTTATTATTATTGAGCGTGCTGCTGGTTGGTTGTAAAACGACACGAGCAAAGCGTTGCTGGAAACCAGTGGAAGTATCGCCGGGCACTATTTATTTTCAGGGCGAAACATCAAAGCAAAATGTTGAAAAGTTTGAACAATTATTAGTAAATAGTGATCAGCAAATCAACACCTTAATTATTAATAGCGAAGGTGGTGATGTGATGGCAGGTCTCCATTTCGGAGGCTTAGTTCATGAATATCAACTCAATGTTGTGGTACGGGAGCTTTGTGCAGCGTCTTGCGCTAATTATATCGTTACCGCAAGTCCACATGTCCTCGTTGAAGAGCAAGCCGTTGTAGGCTGGCATGGCGGCTCATTACAGCCACTATACGTGCCAATGGAGCAGCCGCCCGAGGTCGCTAGCTATATAGCAAAATGGCAAACCGCAGAGCGACAATTTTTCGATATTATCAATGTTGAACAAGCGGTTACTATCATAGGGATGATGCCAGGTATTACCGAGAAGCGTGATGCTGCTATTTATAGTTACGATACCCAAACCCTGAAGCGTTTAGGGTTACATATCGAGTTTGCAGGTGCGCAAACAGGGATGTCAGCAAGTGGCGAAAAACTAGCGCAGGTATTCGAACTTGAAGAGTCTGTACTTAACCACTTTTTGATTCTCAACGATATTGTTTCAGCAGAACTTATTAACTAATAAAAAGTCCACATGACGTAGGCTTTTTATTAGTTATGTTGGCTAAGCCAAGAGTGGATTTGTTTAGCACTTCTTGGTGACACTATTTCAGCACGACGTTTTAACTCTTTATGCCACGCCAGATCATTTAAAGCCGCATCACTAAATGGCGCGTTTCTGTCTGTGTTTTTTAGCACATAATAGGCGTCTACAACATCCGCAAGGCTAATACTATTGCTTGTAGCAAAGCGTTTAGACATTGACGCTAACGGCTTATTCAACGAACTATTAGCCGATAAAGGGATCAAGCTGTCCGCAGGGTATGATGATGCAATACCATCGTTTTTCATCGCTGGCCAAATAGTGTATGTGGAGCCCGGCTCTTGCTGCTCAAGTAATGCAATAACAGAACTAAAAGGCGAAGCTTGATTGCTTATAACTATCGGCTTTTTAAACGTGTGAAATGCACCAAAGAGTAAGATTGCACGGCGCTGCTTAGCGACAACATGCTGATTTATAGCCTCTAAATAGCCAGTTTCACGGCTACGCTCTAGCTTTTGCCAATCCTCTTTAGAGAGGGTTTGCCAGTTCATTGCAGGCTCAGCAAGGACAAGACGAACTTTATGTTCACGGGTGCTATTAAGCTGTTTTAACTTTAAAACTAATTGCTCATAAACATCATATTGCCATGCCATAAAATACAAGGTGTCGCGCCAAATGTGCCTTACGTCATCAATGCTTATATTCTGTTTGCTCAACAAATATTGATCAGCTAAATCTTGATACCGCGCATTGCCAAATTCAACGACAAGATCATCAAGCTGCTGCCAGTTACTAGGCTCATCTAAGTATTTTATAAGCCTAGTAACAACATGCTCGCCGCCATGAACATCACCAATCGCAACGAGTTTATTAGCGTGTAACGCTTTATTAAGTTGGCTGTCGTAATCATAATTTGCAGCTTTGACAGTACTTGCAAAACATACAGATGCCAAAACAACAAACCCGATACGCTTTAAAACCTGCATATTAATCTAACTCTAATTGGGCTTTTTCAACAGTTTCCGTGGGTAACTCTTTTTGAACAGAAACCCCCAACTCTTTGAACTCAGAGGCCTGCTTAATCAAGTTTCCTTTACCGCGGTACAGCTGAGAAAACGCTTTATCATAGCTTTCTTTGGCGCGGTCTAACTGCTTACCAACCCCTTCCATACTGGTTAGGAAACCATTGAGCTTGTTGTAAAAACGCTCAGCACGGGCGGCAAGCTCTTTTGAGTATTTAGTTTGCTCTTCAAAACGCCACAGTTGTTTTACGATATTCAAGCTAGTCAATAAGGTCGTTGGCGTAGCAACTAAAATGTTTTTTTCGATTGCTTGCTGATAAATATCACTTTGGTACTTAAGCGCTTCAACAAATGCTGACTCTATTGGTACAAACATGATCACCACTTCTGGTGAGTTAATACCGGGTAGTCTGTCGTAGGCTTTGCTTGCTAACTCGTTTATACGTGATTGCACCGCCATAACATGCTCTTTTAGCGCTTGCTGCGCCTCAAGCTCTGTATCGGCATTGACATAGCGTGTATACGCGTTTAAAGAGGTTTTAGCATCGATAACTAAATGACGTTGCTGAGGCAAATACACCACAACATCTGGTCGTAAACGGCCATCTTCGGTGTTAAACGATACTTCTCGCTGATAATCTACTCCAGCACGCAGCCCAGCGCTGTCGAGTACATTTTCAAGCATTAACTCACCCCAATTACCTTGGGTTTTCTTTTGCCCTTGTAATGCGGTGCTCAGCCTATCAGCTTGTTCGGTGATGGCTTGGCTTTTAGCCTGTAAATGCAATAACTCAGTTTTTAGCGCTGCACGCTGCTTTAGATCTTCGACGTGGATCAATTCCATCTTATCGCGAAAGCCTTTTAGCTCACCCTGAACAGGTTTTAATAGTTGCTCAATACTTTCTTGATTTAAGGTTTTAAAACGTTGCGATTTTTCTTCAAGGATTTGATTAGCGAGATTTTCAAACTCTTTTTTGAGTTGCTCTTTGCTTTCTTTGATATGGCTAAGCTGCTCTTTAAAATGCAGTTCTTTTTGCTCAACTGTGCTTCGTAAGGTACTTAAATCAACATCGCGCTGATTAAGTGCAGCTTTTGTATCAGCAAGTTCAGCTTCGACCTTGCGCCAAAACTGACTATATTGTTGTGCTTGTTTTTCTTGTTCTACAAAGCGGGTTTTAAAGTGTTGAGACTCATCACGTTGTTCTGCGTAATCTTGCTGTAACTGCGAAAGTGTAAGCTGGCTTTGTTCAAGATGCAGCTGCTTTTGTTCTAAATGATTTTGTAGGATTTGCTGGCTATTTTGAAGTTCGGTTAACTGATTTTTTAAGCGACTATTTTGTAGGGCAAAAATAACACCACTTGCAACAGCACCTACAGCAGCACCAAGCACACCACTTTGCCAATTAATCTGTGCAATTAGCTCTGTAATCATAATGAAAACTCAATAACTTAAAGACACATCATCATAACGAATTAGCGCTCAGCAGAGTAGGGGGTTTAGGCATAAAAAAAGCCAGCTCAAGGTGAGCTGGCTCTAACATTACTAAAATTTAGTAACCAAATGGGAAATCAACATAATGCTTATGTAAACTGCAATTTAACAACAAGCATAATAATAGACGCCCCAAAATTTGATTAGTTCAAAAAAACTTTAAAAAAATTTAATTTTTTATCAGTGCAAGCATTTGCTCTTCATCAAACTGAGTAAAACTCATTGATTTTTCAGTAAATAATGCATCAACAAGGGCTTGTTTATGCTGCTGCATTTTAAATACTTTTTGTTCGATTGAGTTAGCCATAATCAATTTATAAACAAACACAGGGTTAGTTTGGCCAATACGATAGGCACGATCTGTCGCTTGTTTTTCAACGGCAGGGTTCCACCAAGGATCAAAATGAATCACTGTATCGGCTTGAGTTAGGTTTAATCCGGTGCCGCCGGCTTTAAGGCTGATTAAGAATACGGATGTATCACCTTGAGTAAACTCTTCAATTACACGGTCGCGATGTCGCGTTTGCCCAGTAAGCATACTAAAGCGGATGCCAAGTTCATTTAATCGCTCAGCTATCACATCAAGTGCCATGGTGAATTGACTAAATATAATCACCTTACGTCCTTCGCTAAGCATAATAGGCAAATGCTTTGATAACCACTCAAGCTTAGCGCTGCCAGCCTGTGAACTAGGATCGATCAATTTTGGATGACAACAGATTTGTCTTAGCTTTAATAATGCATCTAAAAAGGCTAGCTTACTTTTTTGCACACCTTGCTGCGCAAATAGGTCAACTAATTTCTGTTCTAAAGATTCAGTGATACCTGAGTAAATTTCCTTTTGTTTGCTTTCAAATTCAAACTCTTTAACTAGCTCAGTTTTCTCTGGTAGTTCCTGAGGTGCTGGAAGTTAGAAGCCACAAGGATCGGTTAACCTTAGCAATACGTAACTGAACGAAGTAAGAATGCAAATAACCATATTGCTAAGGTTAACGACGGTTAGATTCACCTCTTACACAGCACCTCGTCTTTAATACAGTGTGGAAATGCGCTTCTTGCTGACCTAATACTTCACAGATCCACTGAGCTTGGTCGTTATACATCTGCTGAGCACGGATCTCTTAATGTCTCTGAACACTGATAGTTAAACTTTAAGGTTTCTTTTTCTAAGTAATATGCAAAGCCACAGATGTCATAGTAACCACAATCTTGACGGTCAAATGTATCTGCCATGCTGCCTGCTTTTACCCATAACGGCGCGGTTTCATCATACTGACTGGTTGATGCCAAAATGTTCTTAACCATTGGCTTAACCTGATCTTTTAATGACGGCACAGGTGCTGTGTAAGAGGTGAATCTAACCGTCGTTAACCTT
>NZ_JBSWSZ010000159.1:88-17314 GCF_056158285.1 Pseudoalteromonas sp. AWM4_233
AAGGTTAAATGGACTTTGGTAACTTCCTGCGTCAGCACCTAAAAGGAGGGGGCCCATAGACTCAGAGAATCGGTGGTTTCTAATTTTGTGAGCCGGGGAATAGAACAAAATATGTAAACGCTTACTTATAAAGGTTCTTAACGAAAAATTAACAAATGGACGGATGCCATGGTTATTCGACATTTTTCGACAAAACTTTTCAGAATATTTTTATCAATTGTAATTGTAAATCTATACAGGTGATTTTATGATGAATATAGGAGATAACAAACGTTTCCGAATTGATTGATAGGCAGCAGGTCTAGTCATAAAGTTTGATTATTGAGACGAGGAGTGATGGTGTGGTCCAGGATACATCTTTAGAACATGATATTTATTTATTCCATGAGGGGAACCTCCGGTACAGCCACAAACTGCTGGGGGCTCATCCGGATACGAGAAACGGAGAGCAGGGCATCCGTTTTGCGGTCTGGGCTCCGAACGCCGTTAAGGTCAGTGTCGTCGGTCCATTTAACAACTGGGACGGACGGGAACACCCAATGGAAAAGATCAATGACAACGGCGTGTGGATCGCCTTTCTTCCCGGTCTGGAAAAAGGAACGATTTATAAATACGAAATTTTAACTCCTCACGGACATCTCCGCTTGAAAGCTGATCCGTATGCATTTCCAAGCGAACTCCGTCCAAATACCGCTTCGGTTGTCTATCCGCTGGATGATTATGCATGGGGAGACCATGACTGGATGAACCAGCGGAAAGGACGTAATCCCTATGAATCACCCATGTCGATCTATGAACTTCATTTAGGGTCCTGGAAGTACATAGAGTCGGAGGTTTTTTACAATTTCCGTGAATATGCAGATATGGTGATTCCTTATGTGAAAGAACTCGGCTATACCCATATCGAACTTCTACCCATGACGGAGCATCCGTTTGACCGCTCCTGGGGCTATCAGGCGACCGGATACTTTTCCGTGACCTCCCGTTACGGCACCCCGGATGACTTCAAATATTTTGTCGATCAATGTCACAATTCTGGAATCGGTGTCATATTGGACTGGGTACCGGGCCACTTCTGCAAGGATGAACACGGGCTTCGCAGGTTTGACGGGGAAGCGCTTTATGAATATGCCAACCCTAGTAAAGCTGAGAAAACACAGTGGGGGACGCTTACGTTTGATTTTGCCAGAAACGAAGTACAGAGCTTTCTCATCTCCAATGCTGTGTACTGGCTGAAAGAGTATCACCTGGATGGACTGCGTGTGGACGCTGTTGCCAGTATGCTCTATCTCGATTTCGGTAAGGAAGACGGAGAGTGGGAGCTGAATGAATACGGCGGGCGTGAAAATATTGAAGCCATCGACTTCATCAGAAAAATGAATAAAGCCGTTTTTGAAGAAGTTCCGGATACGCTGATGATGGCGGAGGAATCGACGTCCTGGCCGCTTGTCAGTGCCCCGACACATATCGGCGGACTCGGGTTCAATTATAAGTGGAACATGGGCTGGATGAATGACATGCTCAAGTATATGGAAATGGACCCGATCCACCGGAAGTACCATCATAATTTAATTACCTTTTCTCTTCATTACGCCTTTTCCGAGAACTTTGTATTACCGATTTCTCATGACGAAGTCGTCCATGGAAAGAAATCGTTACTAAATAAAATGAGGTGCTGACGCAGGAAAATTACAAATCCCATTTAACCTTAGCAATACGTAATTTTTCTTACTGGTCGTGTACCTCGTTCAGTTACGTATTGCTAAGGTTAACAGGTTACTCCTCCGTGAGTCTGACAGCACCTTAAATCAGACCCCTCAACTTCAAAGAGCGAGGATCAGGGCAAGGATCGACAGCACCAAGAGCGCCATGCCGATGATCTCGCGGCGGGTGACGTCTTCTTTGAAGAACACCAGCGACGCGAGCAGCGACAATAGCAACTCCACCTGCCCCAGCGCTTTGACGTAGGCTGCATTTTGCAAGGTGAAGGCAAGAAGACCAGCAAAACGACCGCCATGCTGGTCAGCCCCACCCAGACCGCCACCCGGCGCGCGGCCCAAACGCGGGCGATCTGGCCCGGATCGCGCAGCACCAGCCAGACCAGCATCATCGCGGTCTGCAAACAGACCACCACGCCCAGCGTCACCGCCGCACGCAGCACCGCGTCCGGCTCGCGCAATTGCAATGACGCGCCACGGTAACTTACTGCGGAAAAGGCAAAAAGCACCCCTGATCCAAGCCCGAGGAGCGGCGCGCGTCCGGTGAGCTGCGCCAGATCCCCTTGGGTCCGTTCTTGGTTTTTGAGAGCACCAGCACCGCCGCCAATCCGATCAGGATCGCCAGCCAACCAAGTGGCGAGACCTCATCGCCCAGAACCACCAGCCCGACGATGGCCGTCTGGATCACCTCGGTTTTCTTAAAGGTTATGCCCACCGCAAAATTGCGCTCCTTAAAGAGCGCCACGACGCAGACCGTGGCGAGAATTTGCGACAGGCCTCCGATGGTAGCAAAGCCCCAGAACTGCGCGCTCAGCGCTGGTAATTCAGCCCCAGTGGCCGCCACATAGGCCCAGAGCAGCAACAGGATCAGTGGCGCGGAATAGACGAAACGCGAAAACGTCGCGCCTGCCGCGCTCAGGGTCACGCTGCTCAGCACCTTTTGCAGCATAAAGCGCACGGTCTGAAAACTGGCCGCAGCGAGGGTGACGGGAATCCAGAGAGGTCATCGGGCAACCTTTACAGTATACTATCGCATACCGCCCTTATGCGCCTTTACTCAGAGGATTTCCAGAGCGGATGTGGCACCGGATCTTTGGCGCGGAAGGCAAACTGGCGAAACACGCTGGCGTAGCTTGGCAGCACATAGCCGTCGTTTCTCTGCTGAAATCTGCTGCGATGCTCATGATAAAGGCGCGGTAGCTGGTGCCACGGTACGCCGGGATAGAGATGATGCACAATATGGAGATTGTTGTTCAGGAACAGAAATCCCAGCACTGCGCCCAATACGCCCCGCCCTTCGACGATCGCGGTCCGGCCATGCATATCTGCGTGGGCGCGATGTTCCAGATAGGTGCGGATCTTGAGCAGCGCGAGCCCCATATAGGCCGCCGCAAGATAGGCGAGCACGGACATTGCGGAAAGACTGACGAGCCACAAAACCAGCGCCGTTCCAACCCCATGCAAGGCCCAATCCCGCTTGATGCCCGGCACGCCGTCCCGCGCAAGGCGCCAGTCGGTCTTCATAAAACACACCTGCCCGATCAGCGGCCCCAACAGGATCCGCCCCAAGAGCGTATTGTTCACCCGCAAAAGGTTTCGCCGCCATTTCGGCAGGCTTGCCCAGATCCGGGGATCCTGAAAGTTGCTCTCCGGATCATCATATGGATCGGTGAGGTTTTCGTCCCGGTGATGCTCCAGATGCGTGTCGCGAAAGCGGCCATAGGGCACACAGAGATTGAGCGGCAGGAACACCAGCGCCTCGTTCAGGGACCGGCTGCGAAACGGGTGGCCATGCAGCACCTCATGACAGAGCGAGGAATGCAGCGCCACCATCAGCCCTGCCCCCACCACCGTCAAAGTCTGCGAGATCTGCGCCAGCCCAAAAACGGCTCCGGCCCATAGGAGATAGCAGACCACAATCAGCAGGAAGGTCCCCCATTCCGGGTGCTGCGGCAGCGCGGCCTTGGCCTCTGCTGTAGCCGGATCGAGGTCCGGCGCAATCAGTGGCAGGGCCACCGTCTGGTCGTCCAGTTCTATGGCGCTCATGTCATGCATGGTGCCGCCCCCAACGGATGCCAGCCCAAACGCGTTCGTAAATTAGATAGGTTGTGAACCCCAGCGCGGTGTTGATCCCGGCCATCAGGCCCCCTGCGCTGAATGACCCGGTGGCGACAAAACCCACCACGGTCATTGAGATCAGCCCAATCACATTCCACACAACAGCCTTCACGAGGGAGCGCCCGCGCGTTTCCATGAGTTCCTCCGATGTTTGATATGCACTCAGGCTAGGCGATCCGCAGGCTGTGCGAAATTCTGTATGTGATTAACAAAACTCATCAGATGTGATATTTGTCACCATATGAGGGAAAATATCGACAAGCGTCTGCGTGCGACGCAGTTCCGCGACCGCCTGAACCGCGCGCTGCGCGACAGCAGCCTGAGCCAGAGCGCGCTGGCGCGGGCCACTGGCGTGGATCGGCTCCACAATCTTCGCAGCTCCTGACCGATGAGGGCGCGCGTTTGCCCAATGCGCATGTGGTTGGGGCCTGTGCAACGGCGCTCGGCGTGTCGGCGGACTGGCTGCTCAGCCTGTCGGACCGGCCGGAAAGCGCGGCGGCGGAACTGCTGGCGTCTTCGATTGCCATGACCGAAGCGCCCCGCGCGCTGGTGGATGAGCGTATCTATGAACGGCACCGCGAGGCAGCGGGGTACAAAATCCGCCATGTGCCTGCGACCCTGCCGGATACGCTAAAAACCCGCGCGGTGCTGGAATGGGAATATGCGCCACATTTGGGGCGTACTGCCGATCAGGCCATCGGGGCATTCCGAGGATCGGCTGGCATGGATGCGGCAGGCAGGGTCGGATTATGAGATCGCGATGCCGATCTACGAGATCGACAGTTTTGCCAAAGGCGTAGGCTACTACGAGGGGCCGTCTGCCGAAATCAGAAGTGGAACAGACGGAGCATCTGGAACGGCTGACCACGCAGCTTTACCCGCGGTTGCGGATCTATCTCTATGATGCCAAACGGCTGTACTCCTCGCCGCTGACGATTTTTGGCCCGCTCTTATGCGTGTTTTACGCGGGCAGCCACTACATGGCGTTTCGCGACCGTGAACGGGTGGAGACCTACACTGGCCATTTTGATCGGCTGGTGCGCGAGGCCGATATCACTGCCCGACAAATGCCCCGGCGCGTTGGCGCATTGAGAGCGCAGATCGGGCAGTGATCCACGTAACCCGGCAGGAACACCCTCCAGGTAAGGCTCGAGCGCGGTCCGGGCCTTCGGCCCGAACCCTGATCTCGTTGTCGCAGGTGAGTATGCAGATGCATTGACCTGATCATGATATGCATCGCCCCAGCACAACGCCTGAATTAGCGCGGTGCCCCAATGGCGCGGCCAAGACCTTCGGGGGCAGGCAAAGCGGCATGCGCCTCAGAAATCCGTGTCAGATTGGCCTCGATCTGCGCAGCAGGCGGGGCGGAGCGGCGGGTCTTCAGGTCCACATGCAACAGCATATGCTCCGCCGTCGCCAACAGACGCTCCCCCTCGTACATCTCGTGCCAGAGGTGCATTTTTTTGCCAGCGCCCATAATGACCCGCGTCTTGACCTGAATGGGGTCGCCCGCGTGAACCTCGTCGATGTGGCGAATATGGGTCTCGGCGGTGAAATAGCTGCCGCCAGAGGCGATATACTCGGCATTACAGCCGATGATCTCCATCAGCCGGTCGGTGGATTGCGCAAAGGCGTCCAGATAGCGGCTCTCGGTCATATGCCCGTTGTAATCGGTCCAGTCGAGCGGCACCACGCGGCTCTGGGTGAGGATCGGCTGGCTGATATCCGCAACCTCATCGAGACTGCGTGCAAGACCCGCCTCGGACATGCGCGCCGCATCATGGGCGTTCTGAAGCGCCCCCGCGCCCCAGTCATTCTGCGCCCGAGCGCCCGCATCATCCCAACAAGGTTGTCGTCGCGAATACCTGCAGCTCGCGAATGGAATGCTGCCCGGATTGCGCATCGGATTGCCCCGCAATCAGTCAACCAGCGCGTCATTAACGTCGGGCACATCCATCAGCTTGGTCCAGGGCCACTCAGACGCCGGCCCGAACTGCGCGAGGAAGTGCTTCATCCCGGCTTCTCCACCGGCGATACGGTAGGTTTCGAACAGACCCATCTGCGCCCAGCGGATGCCAAAGCCCATAGCGGATCGCATTGTCGAGTTCCTCGGTGGTGGCGATGCCGTCCTTGACCAGCCACAGCGCCTCGCGCCAGACCGCCTCCAGCAGGCGGTCCGCCGACATGGGCATCGATCTCTTTCTTGACGATGCAGCGGGATACATGCCAATCGACGCTGATGATCTCCTTGGCCTTGGCGATCACCTCAGGCGTGTTCACATCGGTGGTGCACCAGCTCCACCAGCGGCATCAGGTAGACCGGGTTGAACGGATGCGCGACGACGATCTGCGTCGGCGTCTGTGAACCCGTCCTGCAGTTGCGAGGGTTTATAGCCCGAGGTCGATGAGCCAATGACCGCGCCCGGCGGCACAGTGCGCCTGCAATCCGCCGTAGACCTTTTGCTTCAGGTCGAGCCGCTCTGGCACGCTTTCCTGCACCCAGTCGACCCCTTGCCACGGCTCGCCTCGATTGTCGGCGTGAAAGCGTCAGCGTACCTTCTGGCGGCAGCGGCCACATTCCCCAGCCCCGGCAGGGCTACGGCGCGCGTTGGCCAGTACGTCGCCGATCTTGCGCTCCGCCTCTGGGTCCGGGTCGAACACCCGCACATCCCAACCATTGAGCAGGAACCGCGCGGCCCAGCCGCCGCCTATCACTCCGCCGCCCAGTACCGCTGCCGTTTTTGTCATATCCCGTTGTCCTCAGTTCCGGGGCACCATTTCCAAGGCCCCGATGTCATATCCATTGTCGCGCAGGACCGATTTCGCCTCGGTCAGTTGCTCAGCGCTGATTTCGGGCGTGCGGGCCAAGATCCAGCCGTGCTTGCCCTTTGGGGTGCCGATCACCGCGACCTCATATTCTGTGTCCACGTTGAGCACCCAATAATCCCCCCAGGTAAACGGCAAGATCCGCAGCCATGGGACGAAATTCACCTCCAGCATGCCCGGCCCTGTGACGCGCGCCACGCCTTCGGCGGTATCAATCGGACCGTTCAGCCCCCCTTTGTGGCCAGCCGTTCACCACCTTGATGCGATCCTCGGGGAGTGCGCTATATTCTGCGGTGACACCTTCGCACCCCATCTCAAAATTGTTGGGAAAGCGTGCGACTTCATACCATTTGCCAAGGTAGCGCGAGAGGTCCAGATCTTCCTGCACTGTCAGCGGCACATCCGTATCGCGATAGCCCCCTGCCTGCGCCGATGTTGAGACGGTCAAAACAGCAAGCGATACAGCGAATGTGGTGCGGACAGCGGATGTGATCATGGTCTGGGCCTCCGGGGGCATGTGCTTCGGGTTCTCACCCGAAACGCCTGTCCCCCGGTGGGGAGTCCCCCATTTACCTTGCCACAGGAGCCTGTTTCTTCAACCCCCAGCTTCTCACGCACTTCCTGAGCACCGATGATCACGCGCGCCCATGTTTTCAGATGATGGTCCCAGCCCGTTCGACCAACTGCCAGTTTTCGGCCAGCACGCCCTTGTCCAGACCACAGGTTGTCTTCCAGCCCGACGCGCACATTGCCGCCCGCCAGCACCGACTGCTGCCGCATAGGCCATCTGGTTCGCGGCCCAGCGAAAACGCGCTGACCAGGTCCAATCGTCCGGCACGTTGTTGACCATCGCCATAAAGGTGTTCAGGTCATTCGGGCGCACCCCACGGCACGCCCATGCACAGCTGAACCAGAGCCGGGTTGCCTCCAGGATGCCATCCTTCACCAATTGCTTGGCGTACCACAGATGGCCGGTGTCAAAGGCCTCGATTTCGGGCTTCACGCCCAGATCGCGTCATCATCCGGCCCATCGCCTGCAACATGCCGGGCGTGTTGGTCATAACGTAATCGGCCTCGGCAAAGTTCATGGTGCCGCAGTCCAGAGTGCAGATCTCCGGCAGGCATTCAGCCACATGCGCCACCGCGTGCCGCGGCACCAATCATGTCGGTGCCCGTCCTCGTTCACCGGCAGACGGCGCTCTCGGTCGGGCCAAACACCATGTCGCCGCCCATGCCGGCAGTCAGGTTCAGAACCACGTCGACCTCGGCCGTCGCGAATACGGTCGGTCACCTCGCGATACAGGTCCAGGTCGACGCGATGGGCGCGCCGGTTTCAGGGTCGCGCACATGGCAGTGAACGATGGCGGCACCTGCCTTGGCGGCAGCGATCGCGCTATCTGCGATCTGCTTGGGCGAGCGCGGCACATGCGGGCTGCGATCCTGCGTCCCGCCCGAGCCGGTAACGGCGCAGGTGATGAAGACGTCGCGGTTCATTGCCAGAGGCATTGGTGATTTTCCCTCTAGTTATACCCGGTTGTCGCCACTGGCTTATCCTCAGGCTTCTCCCCGGATTCCGATTTGCGTTCACCCCAGACTCTCGACGCAGCCTTGGGAACAACAGCTTGCGCAGAATGCGAATCGAACTTGATGAAATCCGCAAAAAACATATTGCAGCCTGAGACATCGCGCCCTGAAAACGGCGGTGCTGGTTCTGGACGAATGCAACACGCTCAGCTTTCGCATCCGCCGTTGACCCAATGCGCGCGGCAAACCGGCTGGCCGGATCGCCCGGCATTTGACTGGGACTATGTAACCGCGACCGCCGAGGCCCGCGATGCTGACCAGCGGCGCTGATGGTTCCCGGCGTGCCTCTGGCCCGGTTGCAAGGCTGCGACCTGATGATCGTCGTCGCCGGGTTTCGACTAGCCCGCCACGCTACGCCCAAGCCTGCTTGCCGGTCTGCGCCGCATCGCGGGCACCGGTGCCACCATGGCCGGGATCGATGGCGGTCCCTGGCTGCTCGCCGAGGCCGGACTGCTGAACGGCCACGCTGCCACCACGCACTGGGAAGATCTGGATAATTTCGCCACCCGCTTCCCCGACGGTCGACGTGCCGCCCCGACCGATTCACCGTATCCGAAAACCGCCTGACCTCAGGCGGCGCGATCGCCCGCGGTCGAGATGATGCTGCACATCATCGCCGCGCGCCACGGTGCGTGGCTTTGCCGCCCGCGTCTCGGGCTTGTTCCTCTACGACGGTAGCGCTCCAGCCCGAGCGCAAACCACAGAGCCGTACCGGTGCCACCACATCGCCACACCGCACTGACCGCCAAAGCAAATTCCCTCATGGAAGTCTTGGCTCTGGAAGACCCCCTTCCGCTGGCCGACATTGCCGAGACGCTTGGCACCAGCCCTCGGACCCTGCAGCAGCAGTTCCGCCTGCGCCTGAACACCACGCCGCAGGATCACTACCTGCAACTGCGCCTGGCCGAGGCGCGCCGTCTAGTCACCGATACCAGACATGCCCCTCATGGACGATGGCAGCTGGCGACCGGGTTTGCCTCGCAATCCAGCTTTGCCCGCGCCTTCCGCACGGCGCACGGCCTGTCGGCCCGCGAATCACGTCAGCGCGGAACAGAGATCGCTTACGCAAACTACCCGACGACGCAGGCCAACTGCCACGCCGGCCATCTGCTTCATCTGGCCTCTTCAGCTTTTTATAAATACCTCGGGGGAGCCGCTCGGTACGGGCAGGCGGGGGCAGCGCCCCCTCCCGTCATTAAATAGGGCATGGGATGCGCGCGATGCGCCTGACCAATCTCGGTCAAAACCTCATCTGACAACTCGCAAATCTTTTCCGGCAAGGATGTGTTTCAACTGCGTCACTGTGGTGGCCCCGAAAATGGCGGACATCATAAAGGGCCGCGTCCGGCACCACGCCAGCGCCATATGAACCGGGTCCAGACCATGATCGTTGCAGCAACCTCCAGATAGGCATCGACCGCCCCGAACACGCGCATCGTACTTACGTCCACCCATTGTCGGCACCAGATCCATTTGCGCGATCCCTTGGGCACTGCCCCGCCTTGATACTTGCCCGTCAGGAACCCGGCCCCCAGCGGAGAGAACGCCATCAGGCCCACATCCTCATGCACGCTCAATTCGGCCATGTCCGTGTCAAAGTGGCGACACAGCAAGGAATACTCGTTCTGAACGGATGCCACGCGCGGGGTGCCCATCTGCTCGGACAGACGCAGCCATTGCGCGGTGCCCCAGGCGCTTTCGTTCGACAGACCAAAAGCACGGATGTTGCCTTTGTCGACCTGCTGCTGCAACGCCTCAAGGCATTCCTGCATGTTCTCCAACACCTCATTGGTGTTGTGCCCGGACGGTGCATAGTTCCAGTTCTGCCGGAACATGTAACTGCCGCGGTTGGGCCAGTGAAACTGGTAGAGATCAATGCATTCCGTCCGCAGCCGGCGCAGCGAGCCTTCGATCGTTGCCCCGATGGTCTGGGCCGTGATAGGTGCTGTCAGACTCACGGAGGAGTAACCTGTTAACCTTAGCAATAGTTAGCGTTATTCGTCTACTTCGTTCAGTTACGTATTGCTAAGGTTAACCGATCCTTGTGGCTTCTAACTTCCAGCACCTTCCATCATGGCGCTTTCTGTAATCTCGAGTTCTAAGCAATGTGCTGGGACGTCAAATTTAGCCAAATTATCAACGAGTGTTTCTATAAGACTACTTTGTTGAAAGTGTAGGGCTGAAATATTAATAGCTACATTACCAAACGAAATGTTTTGTTTTCGCCACTGTGCCAGTTGATTAAGTAGTTGTTCCATTAGTAATTGGGTAAGCGGAATAATGGCACCATTTTGTTCAGCTAGCGGAATGAACTCGTCGGGGTTAATCACGCTGCCATCTTCTTGTGGCCAGCGAACTAATGCTTCAAAGCCGTATAACTGGCTGTGTCTGGGCATCAAACTTAGGCTGAAAATAAAGCTCAAACTCATTGTTGTTGATAGCTCTAAATAAAGCGCTTTCTTTGGTTAACTCGGTTGGGTCGAGTGTGTGGCGGTCTTTATCAAAAAATTGATATGTATTATGGCCCATTTTCTTAGCATGATTCAAAGCACTGGTTGCGCTGCGCATTAAGTTTTCGCAGTTATAGGCGTTGTCTGGATAGATAGCAAGGCCGCAACAGGCAGATAGCGAAGTCTCAAAACCATCCAACATAAAAGGGGTTTTGAATTGCTAGCAGCGCGATGTCTGCGGTCTTTTTGGCGAAGAATACCGTTTTACCTGAGTAGAGATAGGGCGGCACAAGAATCGCGAATTCATCTGCGCCAGTCTTGCAATGGTAAAAGCTGAGTTGAGTGCGCCAGTAAGACGGCAAGCAACTTCTTTTAATAAAACATCTCCAACAGTATGCCCCAAAGAGTCGTTTATTTTTTTGAAGTTATCTAGGTCGATAAATATGATTAGCAAGCTTGGGTATGTGTCGTTACAGGCTTTAATCGCTTTTTCGAGCGACTCTATAAAAATGGCGCGGTTTGATAAACCAGTGACAGTATCTTTGGTTGTGACTCTGAGCATCGTGCGCTCGTTATTCTTACGGGCTGTTATATCTGAAAATACTCCGACATAGCGAACAGACTTTTTGAAAAAGCGTGAAGTCGTAATTTTAGTAATGGATAAATCAAGGGCGTAGGGTTTGCCATTTTTACGAACATTCCAAATTTCACCAGACCAATAGCCATCATCTATAAGCTCTTGCTTTATAATTGCTTCTAATTGTTGGTCACGGCCATTAGATGTATGTGCTTTAAATCGTTTACCGATGACATCATCCTCGCTAAAACCTGAGATTTCGCTAAATGTTCTATTAACCTCAATGATATTGAACTCATCATCAGTAACCCAGACAGCGTCTTTCGATTTTGAAAGTAACGCATCAACAAAAACCAATCTCTGTCTTTTTACGCTGTAGAGCAATACTAATAATTATCACTACTGCGATGAGTAATAACAAGGTAAGTGCTGCGGTGATAACATAACTTGTTAAAGCAATCGGTGGGTTGGAAGTGAAAACTGTTGCAGCACTGGCAAAGTGCTGTAACAGTAAAATGATACAGCACACTAGGGTGAAAATACGCATTACTTTCCATCTAAAGTATTAAATCAGCCCTTTTAGATTAGTATATTAAAAAAGGTCGTGCTAAATAATTAGTGGATAATTTTAAATCACATTTTCAGTGCATTATTGACCGTTCACAAACCCTAATTGACGCCAAGATTCATAAACAAATACAGCCACTGAGTTAGATAAGTTCATGCTACGGCTGTCTTTTTGCATTGGAATGCGTACACGTTGTTCTTTCGGTAATGATTGAATGAGTTCATCAGGTAAGCCACGCGTTTCTGGGCCAAACACTAAACAATCGCCGGGTTGGTATTGTGCTTGATGATGAAATTGGCTGCCCTTTGTTGTGCAAGCATAGACTTTTTTTGGTTGGCATTTTTCAAGGTATGCTTCAAACGAGGCATGGCGCTGTACATGGCTAAACTCATGATAATCAAGGCCAGCTCGCTTTACACGTTTATCATCCCACTCAAAACCAAGTGGTTCAATTAGGTGTAACGCATAACCTGTGTTTGCGCATAAGCGAATGATATTACCCGTGTTTGGTGGAATTTCTGGTTGGTACAACACAATATCAAGCATGTGAATCTCATTTTAAAGGATTTGATCTGCTGCTGAGTATACACGAACTAGAAAGAAAAGATGATATACTCAATACAGTTACTCACTTAAGGTAAGTTGTTGTGCAGCATCGTAGTTACGAGTTTTGGGTTAAAACAGCGAGTCTAGTCACCATTGTTATGGTAAGTTTAATGATTGCTGCAAAAAGCTGGGCATGGCTTGCATCTGGCTCGGCATCAATGCTGGGCTCTTTAACTGATTCGTTAATGGATATCACCGCATCACTGATGAGTTTTTTAGTGCTTGGTTATGCACTGCGTCCTGCTGATGACGATCATCGCTTTGGTCACGGTAAAGCCGAAGCATTAGCAGGGCTTGCACAAGCCGCTTTTATAGCAGGTTCTGGTTGCTTCTTGGCGTTTCATGGTATTGAGCGCTTATTTAATCCGGTAACTTTAAAGCATTCTGACCTTGGTATCTGGGTCAGTATTTTCGCTATTGTTTGTACGCTCGTGGTGGTGTTTGTGCAAACTAAGGTGATCAACCACACCGAATCCATTGCCATTAAAGCTGACTCGATTCATTACAAAGGCGATTTAATCTTAAATTTGGCCGTACTACTGGCAATTGTGTTAGCTAAGTACGGTGTTGCTTATGCTGATCCTTTGTTTGCTATAGGTGTGGCTGTTTACTTACTATATAACAGTTGGGACATTGCTCGTGACAGTGCTGATCATTTAATGGATACAGAGCTGCCAGATGAAGAAAAAGCTGAGATACTCGCCATTGTGAATAGTCATCAAGACGTATTTGGCGCCCATGATATTCGCACCCGCCAAGGTGGTAAAATTAAGTTTATTCAGATGCATTTAGAGCTGGAAGACTCTTTATCATTATTAAGAGCACATCAAGTTGCTGATGAAGTAGAAGCGTTAATTCAAACGCATTTTGATTGCGAAATGGATATTTTAATGCACTTAGACCCACTTTCAGTAGTTAACAAAACACGTCAAAGTTCTGCACAAAATTGATAAAAATCACAGAGTACTGCTTGTCTGATCTCGTCGCGTTCACACAATAACTCGTGGCGAGCACCTGCGTAGCTTTTTATTTGTGCTTGCTTTTGTCTATGAGTAAGTGCAAATTGCGCAGCGTTATCGACTACGGTATCTTGCTCTGCGCTGGCGATAAACAAAGGAATATCGACTTTTTTATCCACTAAAGAGGCAATAAAATCAAACGACGCATTAAGCCAACCATAGGTGACGCCACCTAGTTGTAAATCACCTTCTGCTGCATACAGCTCTCTGAACAGCTTATATCGAATTTCACTACTGGTTAGTTCATTAGCTGCAAAGTCGACGGGTAAATAATCGCTTTGGCCAAATGCGTAACTGCGGCCAAGACCAAGTAAGGATGCAATTTTAGCAGCCAGTTTTGCTACAGGCTTTGGCGTGCCTTTAGTATAGATATCAAACATCGGCGCTGATAAAAAAGCACCTGCAAATTGATGTTGATAACGCGACAGGTAATCATAGGCAATGGCACTGCCCATTAGAGTGGCCAAGCAAAACCTGCTTTCCTTGCCAGTGTTGCTGCACTACTTTTTCTATAAATACAGCAAAGTCATTTGCGTAATCAGTAAAACGGTTTACATAGCCTTTATGAGTATTTTTTAGATGACGATAATAGTGGCTTGCCTGGTGATCAACACTAAAAACCGCAAAACCATTTTGATATAGCTCCCAAAGCAACTCTTTGTACTTAACTAGAGATTCTATACGGCCAGTACTGATAACGATGGCCGTTTTTGCTTGCTGAGGAATAGCATAGCCGTAATAAAGCTTGCCATGAGCGGTGCTCACGAAAGTCTTGCTTTAATTGCTCAGAAAAAAACTGGTTAATATTAGGTAGGTTACTAACAAGACTTGCTTCGCTACTGTAAAACATTTACTCACTCTTAATTGGGAGACGGATGTTTACGCATAGTCCGCCATGTTCTTGGTTTTCAAGTGTTAGTGTACCATCATGTGCTGAGATAGCATCTTTTGCAATTGCAAGACCTAAGCCTGTGCCCCCAGTGTTTCTATCGCGAGCATGTTCTTGGCGAAAGTAGGGTTCACATAGCCTTGCAAGGTTCGCTTCATCAACACCTTTACCATCATCACAAACAGTAATGTAAATAGCATCTGATTCAACTAAGCCTATTGAGATTGAATGTTCTGCGTATTTAATGGCATTGCGTAGTACATTTTCAAGTGCGCTGGCTATTAAGGTTTCATCGCATTTTAAATCGGCAAGTGAGTGTACCATTGACAATAAGCTCTTTATTGTTTTGCTTGGCTTCAAATTGAGCATCGTTGAGAACATGATCAACAATCACTTGTAAAGACTGCGTACTCAACGCTAGGGTTTGGCTTTTGGCCTCTAAGCGAGAAACTTGAAGGACATCGGCAATCATTTTATCAAGCTGATTTGCCTCTTTTTCAATACGCTCTAAATAAGCGTGTTGAGCGTCATCAGCTTGCATTTGTGCAAGGCCTGTGGCCATTTTTAAGCGCGTTAATGGTGAGCGTAGTTCATGAGAAATATCTGCTAGTAGTCGTTTTTGAGCGCTAATAAGCTGCTCAAGTTGAACCGCCATGGTATTAAAGTCACGACCAAGTACACCTAACTCATCTTGACGAGTAGGAGATACATCGGCACGAGCTGTTAAATCGCCATGAGCTAGTTTTTTTGCGGTTTCTTTTAAACTATTAATGGGTGCAATTAAGTTGCGGCTAAAGAAGAAACTCAGCATCAATGAGGCGATTAAAGCAATGAGTAGCTTTAGCCAAATTGGCATTAGCCATAAGGCTGACAAAAAACGGTTTTTTACGTTTTTCATCAATCTCATAAAGATAAAACTTACCTTCAGGCACATTTAATGCTATCGGTCCATAAGCTTGGTATTTATCGGTAAAAATAATTTGCGGGCGCATATATTTGGTAAAGTTAAGCAAGCTTAAATCAATCTCTTTGGATACAGGCTCGCTAAGCATTTCAACACCATGCACCTCACCATTTAAGTACAATAACTTATGCTTAGATAAGCGCGGATGAGATTAAACCAGGTGCTGGAAGTTAGAAGCCACAAGGATCGGTTAACCTTAGCAATACGTAACTGACTTGACTTCGTTCAGTTACGTATTGCTAAGGTTAAGAGAGGACAAAGGTTTCAACGCTTCAGCACCTCAATTCCTGAGCCTTTTAGAGTTAAGAAAATGGAAGAAATAGGCGTTAACCAGCGCGTGGTTGTGAGTGCAAAATGTGACAAAGAGCAGATACTGGGTTTTATTTGGGTTCAGGAAATAGAAGAGTTTGTATCTGAAAGCGAAATGAGCTTTCTGCATGATGTTTCCTTCCATATTGGAAAGCTATTATATCAGAAAAACCTGAAAAAACTGCGCAAAGAAGAAGAAAAACATCAATTTTATCAAAAGATTATTGATCGTACCTATCAGACGGAAGATCAGATCAAATGGGAAGCGGCGAATGTCAGAATTCGTCCTCCCGGAGGCCTTTATCATCAATGTATTTACGGTAGTGCAGGCGGATATGAAGGAAGATATTTGCGGAATCGAATGAAACCGTCGGGCTGTTTGCGAATGCCCTCAGCCATCCGGCTGGCGTTATTATTTACAAACCAGCATGAAATTATCGTCATGATCAAGGCATGGAGTTGCCCCTGCACCCTGGCAGGCCTGGCAGAAAGACGCACATGAATTAACCAATACCGTCCTTCGCCGATTCAGATCGAAGGTGTGTGCACGCAGGAATTGGAGGAGAATATTCCTCCATCTTAAAACTGCGCAAAAGCTATGCAGAGGCTTTGGAGGTTATCAAAGCCGCCAAATTCATTGGATCGCCTGAAGAATTGCCTTATGAATATAATAAAAAGCTGTGGGTATTCCGGTATTTAGAACCTATCGCACAGCATAACAGCATGACTAAATATGTAAATGAAGATCTCTCTGAAGCTGCAGAAAAAAGACCTGGAAAGCCAAACCAGCCTGCTGAAGACGCTTGAAGTATATTTCTTGAATAACTGCCGCCTTAAGCCGACGGCCAAACACATCTCATCCATACAAATACATTAAAATACCCGAATAAACAAATTACTGATTTAACATCCATCGACTTTGATGACTTTTAACCAAGATGCGCAGCTGTACATTGATTTACCACTAACCCGGAAGAAATGGAGAGCTGGCGGAAGCGATTCATCAATGGTTCATATTATTACCTGAAATTCAGTTTCATGTAGCGCTCATGGCGACACTTTTTCTCTTGCTTCCTGGTTTTCGGCTTCATCAAGCGCTCATGGCGACCATTTTTCTCTTCGCTTCCTGGTTTTCGGCTCATCGAAGATTTTCTTCTATCACCGGCTTCTAAACTTGCCTGGATTCTCAACTCTAATAGAAACCACTTCTACCATTTAAACAAAAGCGATAGATTTTCTAAGGATCCTGCTGAAAGTTTTTTATTTAATGGTTTAACCGGCATGAAGTCGGTGCCTTCCGCAAATTCAGTACCTTTGCACCCTGGGCATTCTTCAATATGATTCACCTCTATCAACCCCTTCTGCTTATATACGATCCCAAATGGGAAAGGTTACAAAAAGAAATGCCAGTCCCTTTACGAGGAACCATTTTTATTGTTCTTCTTTTTCCGGCTTGAATCAAAGTATAGATAACTCCTGATAATAGTGCTAAGCTACTATCATAATAAAATAACAGATCTATTTGCTGATAATCTTTTATTAAGCATCCACATCAGGTTGGTGCTATCAAGTACAAGTAACCTGTAACCTGGGTAATG
>NZ_JBSWSZ010000160.1:0-7930 GCF_056158285.1 Pseudoalteromonas sp. AWM4_233
AAGGTTAACGACGGTTAGATTCACCTCTTACACAGCACCTTTGAATATGTTGCATTGAAAATGAAGCTGTTATCTTCATTTTCGCTACCAAACGTTAGTGAGAATACGTCTTCTTCACCATTGTCTTGTTGCGGTCTTGAAGTTAGAGCATCAATGCTGAAACCATCATAAGAGTCTTCAAGGATGATGTTAACAACACCAGCCATCGCGTCAGAACCGTATACAGCTGAAGCACCACCGTGAGTAATTTCTACACGCTTGATTACAGCAGTTGGGATCATGTTAAGGTCAACTGCAGAGCTTGTAACACTTGATGATACAAAACGCTTACCATTTACTAGAACTAGTGTACGACCAGTACCTAAGCCACGTAGGTTAGTTGTACGAATACCAGCACCGAAAATACCTTGGCCAGTAGTTAAAGAAGTACCGATATCAGCAGATGGTGTTGAATCTAAAAGATCACCAACGTTTGTAATACCCGCATCGCTTAGGAGGTGCTGTGTAAGAGGTGAATCTAACCGTCGTTAACCTTAGCAATACGTAACTGAACGATCATCTACTGGTTCAGTACGTATTGCTAAGGTTAACCGATCCTTGTGGCTTCTAACTTCCAGCACCTGAAACAATCAGAAAAAAACCACTGCAAATGCTGATGTAGATATGACTCCAATGCTCGATATTGTATTTATCTTGCTGATATTTTTTATCGTCACAACCTCATTTGTTAAAGAGCGCACTATTGAAGTGAACCGCCCTTTAGCAAAACCAAGTCTTGAAAACCCTAAAAAACAAGCGCAATTTACTATCACTGAAAACGACAGTATTTATTTTGCAAATAGGCTTGTCACACCAGAGCAGATAATCGCTAACCTTGCGTTATTTGCCGCACAGTTTGAAATGACCAATGTGCAAGTAACAGCAAGTGAGCAAAGCAGCCATAAAACCTTGGTCACCTTGCTTGATAAAATAAAACAATATCAAGATGTACCAATTGCTATCAGCACGTCTTTATAACTTATCTCAAAGGGTCATTTGACCCTCTTTTAATATTAAAAATAAAAAACCGTCACATCTTTGTAAAAAAGCCTCTCTATTATTGTCTGTAACAAATCTGGTCTAGTCCAGATAAATTTAAAAATAAGAGGCTCAACAGATGATTAAACGACGTACACTCAGCACAGCTGTTTTTTTGTGCAGCTACCCATTTTTATCGGCACATAGCGCTTTTGCCACTGATGCAAAAATTCAAGGCTCTATCACAGATCATAGTAATCGCTTGCCAGGTGCTTTGGTTAAAGTCGTTGGCACAAATCAATCAACGGTGACTGATTATGATGGTAAGTTTGAGCTTGCTAAATTAGATGCAGGTCGCTACCAACTTGAAGTTTCGTATATGGGTTATAGCAGCCAGATTGTTGATGTTGAGATAAACAACAATGAGGTTAAATTACTGAATCCTATTGTGATGGATAATTCAGCTAACACCATTGAAGAAATCGTTGCTGTTGGTCAAATTCAACGTGGTGAAATGGCTGCGGCCAATAGCCAAAAGAATGCTAAAAATATTAAAAATGTTATTTCGGCTGATGGCATCGGTAAGTTGCCAGACCGTAACGCAGCTGAAGCAGTTCAACGCATCCCTGGAGTTTCTATAGAGCGCGATCAAGGCGAAGGCCGATTTGTTGCTGTTCGCGGCTTACCTGCCCAGTGGAGCTCTGCAACTATCAATGGCAACCGATTACCAACTGCAGAAGAAGAAACTACCAGCCGCGCCACTGCGTTTGACTTTTTCCCGAGTGAGCTTATTGAATTTGTAGAGGTATCAAAAGCATTAACGCCAGAGATGGAGGGAGATGCTATTGGTGGTAACGTTAACTTTATAACCAAAAAAGCACCCGATGATTTTGTATTTAATGCCAATTTAGCACTCGGTCAAAACGAACTAGCTGATGGCAATAACTACTCTGCCAACTTACTTTATGGCGATCGCATCTTAGATGACAAGTTAGGTTTTTTAATTAACGCAACAGCGTGGCAACGCGACTGGGCAACAGATAACTTTGAACCACGTCGAGGAAATGATGGTTTAGGAATTTATCGTTTAGAGCTAAGAGATTACACCGGAACTCGTGAAACTTACGGTTTAAATGGTTCTGTTGAATACCAGCTAGAACAAGGCAATGTTAGTGCTAGTGCAATGTACGGCACACTAATCGACGATGAAACGCATTATAAGCATCGTATGCGTTTTGATAAAGACAGAGCAGAGCTACAACATATTAGAAATGGAGCTCATAACAGAAATGACGGGCTTTGAGTTTGCTGGTGAGCATTTTTTTGGCTACGACAAAACATTAAATTGGTCTTTATCTAGCTATGAAAACGAATTTAGGTATGGCAACACGCCTAACAGTGAAGATAACAGTTATTTTGTAGTTCGATTTGACCAAAAAAATGTCGGTTACGAAGGCCTTGAAGACAGAGATACAGGCAAAAACTACGCTTATAACACGATTGATGGTGGTTCAGATCCATGGGATCAAATCAGTACTCATCTACCAAGTGGTTTTTCGTTTGATCCAAGCCAAATGGGCTTATCGTGGGTCGAACTTTATAAAATTAAGGTGAATGAAAAAGATAAAATTGTTGCCGCTTTAGACTTTGAGTGGCAACTCAATAATGATCTCTATTGTTAAAGTAGGCGCAAAGTATCGCGATAAAGAACGCGTTGCTAGGTTCAGCGATGAATTTTATGCATGGGATACTGAAAACTATGGCGCAGCCCCTACTCTGAGTGATTTTGCATTAGCCGACCAACCTGGGCGAAGTGACTATTTAAGCGAGCTTTCTTACGATTATCAAAGTCAGTTTTCGCAAGTTGCTAGTACTGATGACTTAGCGAATTTTTGGAATAACAATAAAGACAAGTTTGTCCTTGATAAAAGTGAATCTGCTTTAATCGAAAATGGTGGAGCACTTGGCAGAAACTTTGATGTTAATGAACAACATACATCTTTATATGGTATGGCAACATATACCATTAATGCTAATTGGGAAATGCTAACAGGTCTTCGTTTAACTCAAACCGACACCGAAGTTGACGGTTATATTTACCTTGCAGATGAAGATAAAGTCGAAAGCGTTAAAGCAAACAATGACTACTTGTCTGTGTTACCTGCATTGCATTTAACCTATCACCCTAACAGTCAAACCAATTATCGACTTGCATTAACTCGCTCTTTTGCTCGGTCCTGACTTTGGCTCATTAACGCCAGGTGCAACTTACTTAGAAGCAGACAACGAATTAACTTCTGGTAACCCAAATTTAGAGCCGACTTATTCAAATAATGTCGACTTAATGGCTGAATACTTCTTTGACCGCTTAGGGTTAGTTTCTCTGGGGGTATTTTATAAAGATATTACCGATCCTATTTTTCAAAGTAGCTCTATAGGAGAGTTCGGCAATAACACTGGGGTTAATATTATTCGCCCTGAAAATGGCGATAGCGCATGGCTTGCAGGTCTCGAGGTCGCGTTCAATCGTGATTTAGGGTTTATTACACCTAAACTAAATAACTTTGGCATCATGGCTAATGCGACCTTCATGGATTCAGAAATGACGATTCCAGATCGCGCAGACAAAGTCTCCATTCCTCGCCAAGCAGATAGTCTCTACAACTTTACGGTGTATTACGATAATACGCATTTTGCAGCTCGATTAGCCGTTAACTTCAAAGGTGAATACATTGAAGAGCATGGCAGCAGCAAACAATTTGATAGCTATTATGGCGACAATACAAGCGTTGACTTTACCACGTCATATCAGCTTAACGAAAACGCATTAGTCTACCTCGAACTGAATAACTTAACCAACGAGCCTCTTAAATACTACCTAGGCGATGAAAGCCGTCCTCGTACAAGTAGAGTACTACGGTGTACGCGGCATGGTTGGCATTAATTATCAGTTCTAATCAGTTTTTGAGTTGTATGCGGGGCCATTGCCCCGCAAAGGATACCTAATGTTTTCACACCCTAATTGGCTTAAACGTGCGCAAGGAACCGGTTTTGTGTTATTTGCAGCCAGTGCTGCATTTCTCACTTACTTTTCTATGTACGCATTTCGTAAGCCATTCACTGCAAATAGTTACACTGAATTCGACGATCCGAGTTGGCAGATAAGCTTTAAGATTGCACTGATTTTGGCGCAAGTTTTTGGCTATTTATGCGCTAAATTTATTGGCATAAAAGTTATTTCAGAGATGCAGCATCAGCAACGAGGTTTAACAATTATTGGCCTGCTTGCCGCTGCAGAAATATCGCTGGTGTTATTTGCTATCACTCCGATTGGGTTAAATGTTATTTGGCTATTTTTTAATGGCCTCTCACTAGGCATGATTTGGGGACTTGTTTTTAGCTTTCTCTGAAGGAAGAAAAACCAGTGAAATTCTAGGCGCTATTTTGAGTGTCACTTTTATATTGGCATCAGGCCTTGTTCGCAGTGTAGGCAAATGGCTTATTGATACACTAAATGTACCTGAACTTTGGATGCCTGCAGCAACAGGTGCGCTATTTTTCCCGCTGCTATTGTTTAGTGTTAAATGCTTAACCCTCATTCCAGAACCAACAATAGAGGACGAACAAGCAAGACAAAAACGCTTACCTATGGATGGCAAAGCCCGTTGGCAATTTTTTAAACAGTATTGGTTTGGTATTAGCTGCCTCATTTTAAGCTTCATGCTGTTTACTGGTTTTCGTGATTTCCGTGACAATTTTGCAGCTGAAATTTGGCAAGCTCTTGGCCATGGTGAAGAACCTGCCATTTTCGCCTACGCGGGGATAAGAATGTCATTTATTGTCCTTATCGCATTAGGTGCGATGGTTTTGGTAAAAAACAACAAAACCGCATTTTATGTCAATCACGGCTTTATTTTATTCGGTGCCGCTTTGTTATTGTCGAGTACCTTTGCTTTTGAAGCTAACTTGATATCCGCAAAAGCGTGGATGGTCTTACTTGGCTCAGGTCTCTATATCAGTTACATCCCGTATAACTGTTTTCTATTTGACCGAATGATTTCTGCCGTTGGCTCTGTCGCTAATGCTGGTTTTTTAATTTATCTTGCTGATTCTGCAGGCTATCTTGGCTCTGTCAGTATTTTACTGTACAGAACATTTGCTATGCCTGAACTCAGTTGGCTTAACTTCTTTATTAACGCTTGTTACTTAGTTGGCATTGTAGCCGCCGCTTTAGTTGCATGTTCACTGTGTTATTTCACAGTACGTTTATCCCCTATTCGAACTCTATCACTCAAAACAGGTTGTGACCTGAAACAATTAAAAGAGAATCTTATGAAAAACATAGAAGCTATCATTTTAGATTGGGCTGGAACTGTCGTGGATTATGGCTCAGTTGCCCCCACCACCATTTTTGTTGAAGCATTTAAACAAGCTTATGACTTTGAGATTTCACTTGCTGAAGCGCGTATTCCAATGGGTATGGGAAAATGGGATCACATTGCCACACTTGGAAAGTTAGAGTCAGTTGCTTCACGCTGGCACTCACAGTTTGGCCGAGCAATGTCAGACTCAGATATTGATCACATCTATCAAACTTTCATGCCATTGCAAAAGGCTAAAGTAGCAGACAGAGCAATGCCTATTCCTGGTGCGCTTAAAGTGATCAATCGCTTAAAACAGCAAAACATCAAAGTAGGCAGTTGTTCGGGCTACCCTCGCCAAGTTATGGAAGTGTTAGTCAGCGCCGCTGCAGACTATGGCTATCAACCGGATCATTGGGTAGCAAGTGACGACCTTAAAGCCGGTTCTCGCCCTGGCCCTTGGATGGCTCTTGAAAATGTAAATGCTTTAGGCATTAAAAAAGTTGCTAACTGTATCAAAATTGATGATTCAGCCCCCGGCATCGAAGAAGGTTTGAATGCCGGCATGTGGACAATTGGCCTCGCATTAAGCGGTAATGCGGTTGGCTTAACAGAGCAAGAGTGGCAAGCTTGTAGTGCTGAACAGAAGCAACAACTGCACACGCCAAGCTTACCAAAGCTTGTACTCTGCAGGTGCACATTTCGTGGTGGACTCACTGGCCGATATTGAAGCTGTTTTAATGGAGATTGATGCAAAACTAAGCCGAGGGGAGCGCCCATAATGCAGTTTCAACCTTTTTGGTTTGATAACGCAATGCAAGAGGAAGCCAATGCGCTTCCTCTTGCATTACCTGCAAAGCATCATTACGATGTATGTATCATAGGTGGTGGTTTTACTGGTCTTTGGACCGCAATCAAACTTAAGCAGCAACAAGCTAATTTAAAGGTTACCATCATTGAAAAAGGCTTTTGCGGGCAAGGTGCATCAGGGCGAAATGGCGGTGCAATGTTAAGCTCGGTCAACGAAGCTGCCCAGTTTAAGTAAGTTAGTCGGTCTCGAAAAGGCACTGTTTTTAGTCAAAGAGTCTGAGTCAGCGGTTCATCAAATTGCAGAGTTTGTTTGTCAGCACGGTATCGACTGCGATTGTCGGATTGATGGCTGTTATTACACCGCCTCAAATGAAGCACAAAAGCACTTGTTAGCCCCCGCAATAAAAATGCTTGAGGATAACAATCTTAATGCGTGGCAACACTGTGATACTCAAGCTCTTATCAATACAGGATCAGCCGCCAAGTATTAGCGGTCATTATTCACCTCATGGTGGAAGTATTCAGCCGGCAAAATTAGTTCGTGGTTTAAAACAGGTCGCTGAAAGTTTAGGCGTTACAATTATTGAACAGTGCCAGTACACAGCACATAGCGGACAGTCCCCCCTAAATGTTGAAACAAGCCAAGGTAATATTTGTGCTAATCATCTAGTATTTGCCGTTAATGCGTGGCTCCCTACCCTAAAGCCGCAGTTTCAACGTAATATCGTGCTGGTTTCAAGCGATATGGCAATTACTAAACCGATGCCTGAAACGCTAAATCATTTAAGTCTCAATCATGGCGCTGCAATAATAGACTCCCGTATTTTTGTAAACTATTACCGAACCACTACTGATGGTCGATTAATGCTTGGCAAAGGCGGAAATTATTTTAGCTTCGCAAACAGAATGAGTGATAAATTTGAGCAGCCGAGTCGCTATCAAACGCTATTAAATAACTCTTTATCACACTTTTTCCCTAAGCATAATTTTGAAATTGATCGAACTTGGACAGGCCCTTCTGACCGAAGTGTCACTGGCTTCCCGTTTTTTGGACATTTGAATAATCAAGCAAACGTTATCTACGCCGGGAGTTAGTCTGGTAATGGCGTCGTACAGTCTTTTTTAGGGGCAAATATTCTGTGTGCTTTAATTTTAAAGAATGCACCTGTTTGGCAACACTGTGGCCTTGTAAATCAAACATTAGACAACTTTGTAGTTGAGCCCTTTCGAACTGTCGGCGCTTACCTAATTCGTAATGCAATTCGTCGTAAAGAACGAGCAGAAGACAATAACACCCATGTAAATCCAATAGATACGTATCTTGCCAGCCTCATAGGCAGCGCAGGAAAAGTCGATATGAAATCGTAGAGTTTTTTAGATGGCCATTACACACCAACAAACAATTACACAGATTCTGGTTAATTTATTTGAGCAGTTCTGGTCACCAACACTATGACGAAATTTGTACTCAGTATTCTCATGCAGCCCAGTGCGCTGGGCTTGCATTGCAGCAAAAATTAAGCGCTGATACTGTCGTTGCTGCATTTTTACATGATATTGGGCATTTAATCGCACAGCAGCAAAATCTCACGATGACCAAGCAAGGATATGTGAATCACTGCGAGCTTGGCGCAATTTTTTTAAAAGAAAATAACTTTAATGATGCTGTTGTTGCCATGGTTTCTCAACATGTTCCAAGGCGTAGTTGTAGCTACAGAAAGCCACAAGGATCACTAACCTTA